>NZ_JAADJS010000003.1:14778-581723 GCF_011065485.1 Rahnella contaminans | reverse complement strand
TTTGCAGGAACCCAGGCCCATAAGGTCGATGTCCGAATTATTTGGTGTTTACGAAACCGTCCGGGAAGCAGGGCAGTTTTGGAAACAACAAAAACAGCAGACGGCGAACCGTCTGCTGTAGGGGATTACGCGGTGGTACGTTCGTTCCATGAATCGGAATGAATGATGTTGCCGTCTTTGTAAGTCCAGGTGATTTTTTCGTAACGCAGCTCAATCGCTTCGAGGTGATTGTGTTTCTCTTTAGCCGGGTCTTTGATGTCGTGCATTTTTGGTGCGACTTTCACCAGTTTGACGTTCTCAAGCTTGGTGTTGAAATATTCCACTTCCTGGCCAGCGTCGTTGATGCGGTACCATTTGAACTCAGCAGATTTCAGGGTCTGACCGGTGGTCACTGCTTTGTACAAATACGGGCTGGATGAGTCGATTTCTTTAGTAAACAGGAACGGGGTGTGAATACGGGTACCCGTCAGTTTGCCGGTGTTGTTATCGGTCGGGATGTACAGGTTATGTTCCTGCGCAACCACTTCGATGCTGCCTTCGCGATCTTTTACGTCTACGGAGCCTTTAATGTCCGCGCCGCCGTCGTCTTTCAGCCACAGATAAACAGGAATTGCCATGGGTAGTTCTCCATTTCTAGGTTGAGCATCCATCAATCATTTGATGAATCGGGGGTTGCTGTTGCCTTGCAGGCGTCTGCCTGCGGCACCAGACTGATTTCGACACGACGGTTAGCTGCACGGCCTTCCGGGGTATCATTTGTTGCAATCGGGCGTGTTGCGCCGTAGCCCTGAACCGCAAAGCAGGTCGGGGAAACATCGCTGGTGGAGAGCATCCAGTCGCGCAATGATTCCGCACGCTTCTGGGATAAAACCTGATTGGCCTTCGCGTCTCCGGTAATGTCGGTGTGTCCGGCGACGACGATCAGCCAGCCCGGCTTGGCTTTGATGTCGACCAGCGCGTTCACCAGCATTTTGAGGGAACCCGGTTTGAGGTCGGATTTGCCGGTCTCAAACAGTGACAAGGCATCAAGACGCACAGTTTTCGGTGTGTCTTTCTCAACGGGTGGTGGAGGGGGTGGCGGGGGAACGTAGCTTTTAATCGCTGCCAGCAGTGGCAGACGCAGGCGTTCTCCCTGATACAGCCCCAGACCGAGACGCAGCGGCTCGCCGTTGCGGAACCAGTCATCAAGCTGAGCTGCATCCTGACGCAGAACGTCAACGGCATTTGCTTTGGGTACGTAATCGTCCATTGCGATGTCGTAGTAATGGCGGATATCGAAGGCCACACGATGTAGAAGCTGGCGGTTGTGCCAGGCGCTGCAGCACAGAGCAACCACGGCGGCCAGTGTCAGTAACGTCACACCGTGACGCAGTGCCCGGCGACGTGAAGACACGCCATTCCCGGTGGGTAAATCCACAAGAACAAAGTCAGGGAAGGGCAGGGTGGCGCCGTCAGCATGCGCCGCCGGATGCCAGCCGCTGGCGTGCGTCAGCGCGGTATGCGCGGACAGCCAGTGTTGCCACAGTGATGCAGGTTTCAGAGAACTCAGCCCAGGCACCTGAAGCAGGATCACCTGCTGCGGGGAGACGCAGGCAACGTCATCGTTACGGGCCTGCAGCGCGGGCAAGACCAGCGCTGCCACCCAGTTGTTGATCTGGCTGAACAGCAGCGTCTGTTTTATCCGCGCAGGTTGCCCGGCGTTGCCTTCCATCCGCTGCCAGTTGGCCAGCGTTTCAGGTTGGGTGACCGCGGGCCAAAGTGTGACTGCCTGAGTATGCTGTTGTGATAGCCAGAGCGGGCTGTCCGTCAGGCTGGTTGCGACCGTACTGGCTAACAACAACGGGACGGCGCGGCGCGTGTCCCGGCGCAGTTGCACCATTTGCCAGCGCAGTTCATACAAGATCGTGGCCAGCGCTTTCTCATCCGCATGTGCCTGCGGATCTACCGACACCATCACAGCCAGTTGCTTTGCCCACTCTGGCCGCTGCCACAGCAGTTGCCGCGTAAACTGACGAAGCGTGCTGATATCATCAACCCGCAGCCAGCAACCCTGTGCTGTCTGCTGAACGGTACCGGTACCAAACAGTGCCGGCAGTGCGTTACCGCATACCAGCACTACCGGCAGGCGGTATTTTTCGGGCGGCAGCCCGTCGGACAACAAATTGGTGAGTTCAGTAGCAGGCTGACGTCCAGCACGCCACATTCCGATCACACAGACGATGATAACCATCCCGGTGGCCAGCCAGCGGATTACGGGTGAGAAAGGCAGGAATACCAGACACAGTATTCCCACCAGAATGCCGAACCACAGCCATAAACTGCGTTGCCACCTCGGACTCATTGCACCGCTCCCGGTAGCAGGGTAGACAACAGGCCGGACAGCCAGTGATCAAGTCCCCACCACAACAGGGCTACCACGCAGGTGGCAAGACCCAGGCGCACCGGCCAGTAGCGCAACCAGACGCTCAGGCGATTGCGTGATGCTCCGACAGCCAGCACCGGGCGCGACGGCGTGAAACTGAACGGAGGCACACGGGCCGAAAGTTCATCAACCAGTTGTTCGCGTTCAGTGACTTCAGCCCTCTTGTAACCGCCGAGGAATCCGAGCATGAGCACCCGGTGAAAACAGGTCAGTACGGCAGTGTCCGGCGCAGGCTCGCGCAGGACGGTACGCATTTGTTCATACAGCTGATTTCCCGCATCCAGTGTATTGAAAAAATGCGCCTGCAGCGGGGTGTTACACCACACGTAATAGGTATCGTCCTGGACGCTGCGGCCCTTGACGGTTTCATCGAGGATGGCGCACTGGGCGTACTTTATGTGCTGACAACTTTGCTCGCTGACGTCGGCGTCGTGCAACGCCTGCTGGACGCGTTCGATATCGGCCACGCAGCGCTGCCAGAAAATCCGGCCTTCACCTTCTGCGCTGATCATGCCCTGACGCAGGCTGATGACCTGAAGCCAGGTGTCAGCAAGCAACGCGTCGATATCGACCGTCGTGGTTTCTCTTTTCATGGATGGGCTCATGCGCGCAGTACCGCAAACAGTTCAAGCTGGATGTCGCCCAGTGTGCCCGGTACGTAGAATACGCAGGCACCTGCGTCCATCATTTGCTTAGCTGCAGGGTGGTTGAGATCGAGGGAGAAGTACTGGTTTTCCAGACGCAGAGGAATTGCTGCGGGCACATGGCTCAGCGGCTGTAGCGGAATGCCGCTTAATGCGACGTTCACCACGTTACCAACGTCATCTGGTGCACCGGCTTTACATAGTTGCGGGAACTGGATTTGCAACTGAGCAGAAGAAAGGGTAGAGCGCACCGACAGGTAAAAATCAACTTCTTCGCGCAAACGCGGATCGTGCAGATCACCGCGCCACTGATTCACACGCGGTTCGTGAACCAGTTCAATCGCGACAACGCGTGAAGGCAGGCTGGCTTCCAGCAGAATATTGAGCAAGGCAAAAAGTGGCGGGAAGACGGCCGTCAGGCGATCATGCTGATACACCGGAATAGCGGTGACATCATGTTCAAGCGAGAAGGTCAGCAAGTTACCCGCCAGACGGGCCAGTTCCTGATACAGACGCTCGGGATGGACCTGCGGATAACGTTGAAAATTGCTCAACACCGGCTCCGCGCCGTTAAGCGCGTTCAGCAGCCAGAACAGTGAAACGTCTGCGACGGCAAAATCGGCCATACGGGCGTTACTTTCACGGCGCATGCCCATCAGACGAACCAGACGCGCGCGCAACTGCACCATCAGCAGTTCCAGTTGCTCACTGCACCAGTGGCTGGCTTGCAGGCTAAGCAGAGGAGGAATAAATCGCATATCCTGCGTCCAGTGTCCCTGGGCGTCACGCACTAATCGGGCCACCGGGCAGACCTGATAATCCCCATTTTCCTGTGTGTCCAGGCGCAAAGTGAGTTCATGCGTCATCACTGCGACCTGTTTCTTGTCATCGCCGTAATGATTTTGCACATCACGCCATGCCTGACGGTAACGCACTGGACGTTCGGCGCGTTCATCAGGTTGCAGGCAGTTGCCGCCGTTAGCGTAAACCTGCGGCATGGCTAGCATGACAACAGCCTCAGAGATTTCCGCAGGCAAACTCGCCGCGAGCGTTAAGGTCGGCGGCAGTAAATCGGCACAATCAGTGTCAGTTAACGTCCCGTCCTGAAAACGTACGCACAAACGTTCCGCCTTCAGGCGGCCTTGTGCGAGGGCATTCTGCTCAAATGTGGCATGGAGCACCCCCCACGGATGGAGGGTGCCCATTTGCGCTATGCATTCGTTGGTCCAGGCCTCGAGAGATGCCTGTTGCTGAAACTGCTGCGGCGAAACCAGCACGCCGCGTGTCCACAGGGGACGTTCAATTTTCATTACCACTCCGGCCTTTTACGCTTTCGCCTTCGGCATCTGAGAAACCAATGACAGGTTGACGTCCATACCTTCCACCTGGAAGTGCGGTACGGCGTACAGTTTCACGCGGAAGAAGCCCGGGTTATCTTCGATATCTTCTACGGTCACTTTGGCGTCGCGCAGCGGGTGAGAAGCCTGAAGGTCGTCGCCAGGATCGGTCATTTCAGTCACCAGTGAGCGCACCCAGGTGTTGAGCTCAAGCTCAAGCAAACGGCGGTCTTTGGTGGTGCCGATGTTTTCACGCTGAATCAGTTTCAGGTAATGGGCGATGCGTGACAGCAGGAAGATGTACGGCAGACGCGCGTTAATACGGCTGTTCGCGGTAGCATCAGCCGTGTCATACAGTGCCGGTTTCTGTGCGGAGTTCGCGGAGAAGAAGCAGGAGTAATCACGGTTTTTGTAGTAAGACAGCGGGATGAAGCCGAGATTGGCGAATTCAAATTCGCGGGTTTCCGGGATCATTACTTCAGACGGGATTTTCACCTGATTGCCGGTGCCCAGATCATACAAGTGGATTGGCAGATCAGTGACTGCACCGCCAGCCTGCGGGCCGCGGATCTGTACGCACCAGCCGTTTTTGATGAAGCTTTTCACCATGTTCGCTGCAAACGCGAAAGATGCATTGGTCCACAGGTATTTCTCGTGATCCGGGCCTTTCACTTCTTCAACGTAGTTGAAGCTGCGAACTGGCACGGTGTCCGGCCCGTATGGCAGACGACCCAGCACGCGCGGCATGGTCAGACCGATATAGCGGGAGTCATCGGAGTCACGGAAAGATTTCCATTTGATGTATTCAGCACGGTCAAAGTAGTTGCCGATATCCTTGATGGCGGCCACTTCTTCCATGGAATCTTTCAGGAAGAATTTAGGGCCGACAGCACCGACAAACGGCATATGTGCCGCAGCAGACACTTTGGAGATATTGCGCAGCAGCGCGACGTCTTGCGGGCTGGCGTCAAACTCGTAGTTGGAGATCACAGAACCGATTGGCTCGCCGCCCGGTGTGTCATATTCCTGGATGTAGGTATGGCGGTAGAGGCCACTTTGAATGATCTCCGGGCAATCTTCGAAGTCCTGACGCAGGTCGCCTTTAGAAACGTCCAGCAGTTCAATTTTTACGTTCTGACGGAAATCAGTACGGTCTACCAGGAACTTCAGACCACGCCAGCCGGATTCCATACGCTGGAATTCAGGGTGGTGCATAACTTCGTCCAGCTGGCGGCTGATTTGCTCGTCGAGCATCGCGATGTGGCCGTCCAGCAAGGTTTTGTCCAGACGTTCAACTTTCTGACCGGACTGTTTCAGGCGTTCGAGGAAGACCTGAACTGCCGCTGTGACACGTTCATCCGTAGAGACATCAGACAGCGCCTGATCATCCTGGAAGGCATTAACATCACCCAGTGCAGAAACTGGAGTCAGATTGATTTTTTCAAACAATGACGCATAAACACTTCCTGCGTCGGTACGTTCCAGCACGGTTGTGCGGCTTTCTTGACTGTTTTCAGTAGCAGACATCAGCATAGTCTCGGGTTAATCCGTTCAGGAAGGGTTAAGAATTCTGGGGAGCCAGAGCAGCCAGTTCAGCACGCAGGTCATCGCTCAAATTGTCATCTTTCAGGATGGCTTCGAGTTCTTTGCGGAAAGTGGCGTTGTCTAATAAGTTGGATTTGAGGTCACGTAATAAATTACGCATAGCGAGCATCGCGCGCAGTTGTGGGATCTGGCGTGCAACCTGTTCAGGCTCGAAATCTTTCATCTCTCTGAAGTTGAGACTGACGCTTTCTTCGCTGCGATCGCCGGCCAGGGTGTTTTCAACGGTCAGGTTGAGCGACGGGCCAAAGTCGGCCAGAACACTGTTAAAGTTATTTTTGTTGATATTAACTTTTTCACGCTCTGACAATGGACGGGTCTCTTTGCCATTGCTGTAGTCGCCCATTACCATTAATTTTAAAGGTAATTCGACTTTCTTCTGGGCACCGCCAGTATGTAAATCAAGTTTAATATTGACGCGAGCCTTGGGTATTTCTTCCTGAAAGCTATTAGACATGCCTATCCCTTACTGTGGAGTGATAAACGCTGCCAATGAATCCATAAATAAATGAAAGGTTGGCAACCCTGCCAAAAAAAACATCCTTTTTATGCACGTCGGTGTGCAACTAAATCAGGGTCACAAGCGAGACAAAATATTTTTGGGAACATCTTGCAGTGTGTTTTTGAATTTATCTGGAAAGAAAATTTCAGATAAGTACCTGTTGACGGCATTTTAGAAACATTAGGTGTTTTAAGTAAAACTAAATATGTAAATAAATGTTACAAATTTTGATATGGCAAGATACAGATCATTTTATTGATATATAGGAATTTTCTTCATGTAACCCCGCGGGCCGCATGCGCTAAGGCTTTCGGACTTTAGTAATTTTCTTTACAAGTTGAGGGGCGTAAGAAATTTCTTAAGAATGGGTAACCCACCCTCAAAAAATATATAACGTTTCGCAATGAATTTTTATTTGGCACAGGGTGAGAAAAGAGAACAAATATAAGATTTTTCCTCCTATTCTCCTAAGAATATTCGCGTGGTGAATTATTCATGCCGTATGAATTTATTGTTCATCGGTGTGATTATATTTACCCCCCCCAGTAATTTACGGATTTCTGGCCGTCAGAAAAATTGACTGTTAAAGCGCGTTTAAAAGAGGTTGATCACATATTTCTTAATCGGGGCGTGAAAGATCATTTCAAAAATAGGGAAAACGCCTTGTTCTGAATAGTCAGATTTAGTCTGTCGTGTACCCCGCTGAAGCCATTGCAGACACCGATCATCCTGCCGCAAATTTCAGATAGGGCGATGAGAATGTTAAACATCTGGTGCAAATTGCCGATAAACAGACTCCAGCCCCATTTTGAGAATGTATTGATGTCGCTTAAAAAGTCTTCTTTGCTTGTTTTAGTTGTTCTTTTTGCTCTCTTTTTTACCAGCATGATTTCAAACGTCTGGTTGCTGACGCAGAGCAATCAGTCTCTGGATGACGTGAATAAAGAAATCCGCGTGGTGCTTTCCATCATTGACCCGATCAACCACAGCCGTACCTCGCGTGTTCGCGTGATGGAATATATGAAGGAGATTGAAAACAACGGCGGCCAGCCGTCTGCTACTTCTCTGGACGGCGTCAGTGAAGTGATGGGAAAAGCGGACGCCGCATTTCAGGCTTACATAAATGCACCAAAACTACCGGGCGAAAATGCACTGGCGGAGGCTTACCGCACGGCTTATCAGGACTATCGTCAGAACGGGATCGAACCGTTGATTGACGCGGCGAAAGCGGGCGATCAGGCGCAGTTCAAAGCGCGGATCCCGGCGGTGGTACAGCTGGACCATCAGTACGAAGTGGTGCTGGATAAAGTGCTGGCGCTGCATGAGCAGTACGCCAGAAATCTTAACAGCGACGCGCAGGGCAATTTCAAGTTCGGTATCGGGCTGACGATTGCGTTTGGTTTGCTGTTCCTGATCATCATTATTAGTGTGTTGTTATTACTCAAGCGCTTTGTTCTGACTCCGCTGCTGAGCTCGCGCGATCATTGCCGCAAAATTGCAGAAGGTTATCTCGATACGCCGGTACCGTTTAAAAACAGTTCCCGCAGTGAAATTGAAGAACTGATGCAGTCGATGGAACATATGCGCCAGTCCCTGACCCAAATTATCGGGCAGGTACGTGACACCAGCCATACCGTCGCGCATGCGTCGCAAGAAATTTCCGCAGGCAATATCGATCTGGCTTCGCGTACCGAACAACAGGCCGCGGCGCTGACACAAACTGCCTCCAGCATGGAAGAGCTGGGCGCGACGGTAAAACAAAATACCGAAAACGTCAGCCGGGCCAGCGGTCTGACGCGCGAAGCGGTAAAAAATGCCCGCGCGGGTGAGAAGGTGGCGCAGGACGTGATCGGAACTATGGGGCGCATTAACAGCAGCTCTAAAAAGATCGAAGACATTACAGGCGTCATCAACAGCATCGCTTTCCAGACCAATATTCTGGCGCTGAATGCCGCGGTTGAAGCCGCACGCGCTGGCGAACAGGGTCGCGGATTTGCAGTGGTCGCCAGCGAAGTGCGCAGTCTCGCGCAGCGAAGTGCGGTGGCGGCAAAAGAAATCGAAAGTCTGATTTCTGAATCGGTTGCCAATATAAAGGAAGGGTCGGATCAGGTGTCCCGTACCGGCGAATCTATTTCGGCAATCATTTCGTCGGTTACGCAGGTTGATGTTCTGATGGAACATATTTCGACGGCGTCCGATGAGCAAAGCCGGGGGATCAGTCAGATTGAGCAGGCCGTGACAGAAATTGACGGCGTGACTCAGCAGAATGCGGCGCTGGTGCAGGAATCGGCGGCGGCGGCGGCTTCACTGGAAGAGCAGGTGCTTCATCTGACCCGTTCGGTTTCTGCATTCAGGCTGACGAACGCCTGAGCCCGGCAGCGGACTGATCGGGAATTATGATAAATCAGGCCGAACAGGGAAAATCTTGTCCGGCTTTTTTATTGATACGGAAACTGTTTCACAATGAATAACACTTTGATATAACGGATTAATTATCCTATATATTCACGAGCAAACGCTATGATTTTACTGGCCTCACCTTTACTCAGTCTGCGTCACTTTGAACATGACGACCTCGACGCTTTCACCCGTTATCGCCAGGATCCCGCTGTTGCCCGTTATCAAAGTTGGGAATATTTCACCCGTCCGCAGGCGGAATTGTTGTTTGAACAGATGAATGAAATTCCTTTTGGTACGCCGGATAACTGGTTTCAGATTGCGATCGAACACGCTGAATCCGGCATGGTGGGTGATTTCGGGCTGCATTTTGTCGACGACTACCAGGTGGAACTGGGCATAACGCTTGATCCGAAATGGCAGGGAAAAGGGATTGCAAAGAGCGCATTAAATCTGTTGCTGACATATCTTTTTGACCATCTTAAAAAGCACCGCGTGTACGCCGTTACCGATATCCGCAATCACGGCAGTTACCGGTTATTCGAGTCAGCAGGATTTCGGCGGGAAGGATGTTTCCTGGAAAACTGCTTTCTGAAAGGGGAATGGTGCAGTGAATATTTGTATGCTTTGCTGGCGTCAGAGTGGGAGGTCAGAAACATAGTCGGGAAATAACCCAGCACCAAATTCGGCGAAATCTCCGTATCTGGTGCTGAACGTGATCGAATTTCAACAAATTATCTGAAGACGCCGACGGCTTCCACCAGCCGGTCGGCCTGTCGTTTCAGACCGGTGGAAGCGTGTGCGCCTTCCTGAACCTGAAGGGAATTCTGATGAGTGATCCGGTCGAGTTCCTCGATGGCTTTGGCGATATCCAGTAATCCCAGATTTTGTTCGCTGGTAGCGTTACGGATTTGCCCGATCAGCGACGAGACATTTCTCACCTGAGAAACAATTTCCGCCATCGTTTTACCGGCCTGATCGACTTGCTTTGATCCCGATACAACAGTCTCCACACTGGTGTCGATCAGTCTTTTGATTTCGCTGGCGGCGCTTGCACTTCGTTGCGCCAGACTGCGAACTTCACCGGCCACCACCGCAAATCCTTTTCCCTGTTCTCCGGCGCGGGCAGCTTCGACTGCCGCATTCAGCGCCAGAATATTGGTCTGGAATGCAATGCCGTCAATCACATTGGTGATGGTCGCAATCTGTTGCGAGCTGTCAGTGATTTCCTGCATTGTGCCGACAACTCCCTGCATTGCGTTACTGCCTTTTTCAGCTGCGGCGCTGGCAGTCAGCGAAAGTTTATCGGCTTCGGCGGCCGTTTGCGTATTGCTTTCAACGGTCGCACTCATTTCATTCATCGCGGCGGCAGTCTCGCCAACATTCGCGGCGGTCTGTTCAGTCCGCTGACTCAGCGCTTCGTTTCCGTTTGCCAGAGATTCACTGGCGGTGCGAACTTTGTGTGCCTGATCGTTAACGTCGTCCACCATCCACCGGCAGATCAAGCCGAGCTGGCCAACCGAGCGCAGCGTCATCCCAATTTCATCGACGCGTTCCATCGGCGTGATCGTATGACTCGCCCCGCTGGCAACCCGCAATGTCTGATGACAAAGTTGTTCGACCGGGCGCGTGATTTGCCATTCAAGCCAGAAGCCTAAAAGCAAAACAAAAAAAGTGCTGAGCGCATACGCCGAATACAACTGTGCCGATGGCAACGCAGTGAGTGTGGAAACTGCCAGAGAGTTAAGCAGGAATAAAGCAAAGAGCCCGCTGCGGATCCGTCCGCGAACAGAAAGTGTTTTTAAAATTGAGAACGGACGGGTGATGCCGGTGCGGATCAATAGGCCCCTGAACAACCGGCGGTTGTTCAGTTCACCACGATTCATTTTCTCATACAGCGCCTGAGTGTCAGAAATTTCGGTCGCGGTAGGTTTGGTCCGGACAGAAAGATAGCCTTTGGTTTTTCCGCCACGAATAATCGGCACCACGTTTGCCCGAACCCAGTAATGGTCGCCGTTTCTGCGGCGGTTTTTTACCAGCGCCGTCCAGGGAAAACCTTGCTGCAATGTGGCCCACATATCTTTGAAAGCCGACGGCGGCATGTCGGGATGCCGGACAATATTGTGGGGCTGACCGATAATATCTTCACTGGCAAAACCGCTGACTTCAATAAAAGCATCATTGGCATAGGTAATATGGCTGTCGGCGTCAGTCGTTGACATCAATGTAGCGTCGTCCGGGTACTGATATTCCCGCTGTGATACAGGTTGATTATTGCGCATAGTGACATTTCCATGGCCAGACTGCGATTTGGAGGAGATAAAAGAGGTTTAACTCTTTAGATGTCGGCATAACCAAAATTTTCTTTAGGGCTGAAAGCACGTTATTGAAATTAATGTATTCAGGTGGCAAAACGGGAGATATTTTCGCCAATTTATAAGCTACAACGATGTGTTCAGTCGAAAATATGCGCTATATCATTATGTGTGCTGTTTTTATAACCAATGCTTCAGGCGCCAATCTCCGTCATAACTCCTTCATTTTTCTTTATTCATTCTTTCTGTGACTCCAGACTTAATAGGTCTGGAGTCACAAACATTTTGCCTCTGTTTCGCAGGCTTGCTATAACTGCGCACTGTGATTTTTCTGATGGAATTCAGCGGGCGGGCAATGTGGTTTCAGGAACAGAAGTCGAAGCGGATTTTGCCGCCGAAAATGTAGGCCGCCACGTTCTGGCCTATCTTCAGCAGGTCAAAATGACACCGCTGGCGAAACTGGACGATTTTGACGAAGAGGGTAATGCGACGGTCCGGCAGGTGATCAATATCTGGATCCGACTTTCGCTGATGCTGACCCGACGTCGTCCGGAAATCGCCGTCTCTTCTTTGATGAAACATGTGCTGCCGGTGATCGGGGATGTTCCGCTAAACAAAATTTCGCGCCTCCGTCTGAACCGGTTGTTCAATATTTTGCTGGCCGAAGGGAAAATTTCGGAAGCCAAACGGGTTTTTGCGCTGTGTAAGCAATTCTTTGGTTGGGCAGAAACACAGGGTTATCTGGCACATTCGCCGCTGAGTTCCATGAAACGCCGTGATGTCGGTGGCCGTAACACACCGCCGCGCGAACGGGCGCTGACCGATGCTGAGATATGGGTGTTCTGGCATGGTCTTGATTTATGGGATATTTCAGAACAATGTCGGTGGGCATTACGTCTGTGTTTGCTGACCGCAAGACGGCCGGATGAAGTGATCCGCGCGCGGAAAGACGAGTTTAATTTGCGAATTGGCGTCTGGCGGCAGGGCACACGAAACAAATCAGCTCGCGATCACAGTCTGCCTCTGCCGCCGCTGGCGATTATTTGCATCAATGCCTTATTAGATGCCAGCCCGAAAGACAGTGTCTGGCTGGTTCCTTCCCCGAAAGATGAACAGAAACCGTTATCCAGAGGCGCAATTACGCAGGTGATCCGTCGGATGTTGCGCGCCGAGCGTGGCCTGGGCATCGATGCTTTTTCGACCCGCGATTTACGCAGAACTGCACGTTCCAAATTATCGTCCCTCAATGTCCCCAACGATGTTGCCCGCAAAATTATGAATCACTCGCTGGAAGGCATCGACAGGGTTTACGACACTCACGACTATTTACCGCAGATGAAACAAGCGCTCGAAGCATTTTCTGACAATATAAAGGGCATTATTGACGCCCCGGATTACTTCGATTTACGCCACAAATATGAAGGCGAGTCTCTGGAACTTCCGGAAATTTCGCTGCTTTATATGGAAAGATAACGTCACTTAAATGAATTTCAGGCTCATTCATCTTCATCTGTAAACGTGCCGGGCAACGCCCCAAACCTTCGCTGGCACGGTTTGCAAAGCTGAACTGCTACACTTGGATATTGTTCGTCGTTGCCAGAAGATTAAGGAAATTATGATGCATTCACCACAATCGAACTTAGCCGGTTTACCCGAACCGACCCGGACAATCCTGCTGAGTACCGGAACCGCGGAACAAAAGCGTCAGGAAATTCGCGCTTACTTTATTCAGACATGGGAGCTCTATGAAAGCCTGTTTGATTGCCTGACCGACGAACGTGCATATTTCACTAAAGCGATTTCACTGCGGCATCCCCTCATTTTCTATTTCGGCCATACCGCTACTTTTTACATCAATAAACTCATGGCGGCGGGGCTGATCCCGCAACGTATCGATTCCCATATCGAGGCGATGCTGGCAATCGGCGTTGACGAAATGAGCTGGGACGATCTCGATGATCAGAATTATAACTGGCCCACTGTCAGCAATTTACGGGCATACCGCGATAAAGTTCGCGAAGAAGTTCTCGGCATTATTGAGTCGATGCCGCTGACGCTTCCCGTTGGCTGGGACAGCCCGGCATGGGTGATTCTGATGGGCATCGAGCATGAACGTATTCATCTGGAAACCTCCAGCGTGCTGATCCGTCAGTTGCCGGTGAGCTGGGTCACCCCGCAGCCGCACTGGCCCGCATGCGACATTGCCCGGCATGACCGTCAGACCGTACCAGAAAACGAAACGCTGGCGATAAAAGGTGACGTTGTCACGCTAGGTAAGCAGGACGACACTTTCGGCTGGGATAATGAATACGGTTCTGTAACACATAAAATTCAGGCATTTAGCGCCAGTAGAATGCTGGTCAGTAACGCAGAGTATTTCTCATTTGTAGAAAGCGGCGGTTATCAGGACACAAAATGGTGGGATGAAGAAGGCGCCGGATGGCGGGACTTTGCTCAGGCCGAAATGCCGACTTTTTGGGTCGGTTCGGCAACCGAACCGGAGCAACTGAAACTTCGGTTAATGACCGAAGAAGTGGCAATGCCGTGGGACTGGCCGGTTGAAGTGAATCAGCTGGAAGCGGCAGCATTTTGTCGCTGGAAGGCGGCACAAACGGGCGAATCTGTGCAGTTGCCGACGGAAGCGGAATGGATGATTTTGCGAAATCAGGTACAAGGGGACCAGCCTGATTGGGAAACTGCACCGGGGAATATCAACCTCGCCTGGTGGGCGTCGTCATGCCCGGTCGACCATTTTGCGCAGGGGCATTTCTTCGACATCGTGGGGAATGTGTGGCAATGGGCGTCCACGCCGATCAGCGGCTTTGAAGGTTTCCGCGTGCATCCGCTTTATGATGACTTTTCCACGCCAACGTTTGACGGCAAACATTCGATGATTAAAGGCGGAAGCTGGATTTCTACCGGTAATGAAGCCCTGAAATCCTCGCGTTATGCGTTTCGTCGTCACTTTTTCCAGCACGCCGGTTTCCGGTATGTGATATCCGGTCATCAGGAAATACAGACGGTGAATCCTTACGAAACGGACGGCCTGATCGCGCAGTATCTGGATTTTCAGTACGGGCCGCGTCATTTCGATGTGCCTAATTATGCTGAGCAACTGGTTGATATTGCAGTGAAAAATGTCGGTTTACGCGGAAGGGCGCTGGACATAGGTTGTGCGACCGGACGCGCGAGTTTCGAGCTGGCACGACATTTTGATTCTGTTGTCGGAATGGATTATTCGGCCCGATTTATTGATGTTGCTTTAGCGCTGGCTCGTGGCGAAGCCTGTCGTTATGTTATTCCGGAAGAGGGTGAGCTGGTCGATTATTGTCAGGCCTCATTGTCTGAAGTGAATATCGATGCAGAGCAAACCGGGCGCGTGAGTTTTGTGCAGGGGGATGCCTGTAACCTGAAGCCGCAGGGCGAACTGTATGATCTGGTTCTGGCCGCGAATTTACTGGACCGTTTGCGTGAACCCGCGTGTTTTCTGAAAGATATCACGCCGATGATCCGCAGTGGCGGGGTGCTGATGTTGTCCTCGCCGTATACCTGGTTGGAAGAATTCACGCCGAAGCAAAACTGGCTTGGCGGTTTCCGCGAGAACGGAGAAGCGGTGACAACGCATCAGGCTTTGCGTCGTCTGCTGGCCAGCGACTTTGAAGAAATTCAGGCACCGCAGGATATTCCGTTTGTTATCCGCGAAACAGCCCGCAAATTCCAACACACGTTGGCAGAACTTACGTTGTGGCGTAAGCGATAAAACCTTGCTGATTTCAGTCAACAAATATCAAACGGTCACGAAAATTGGCCGTTTTTTTATCTGGACATTTATCCTGCAAGAATGCATCTGACGCAGGAATTGAAGTTTCCACTGTTTTTATTTGATGAACTTTAAGAATGTTGTAACTAAATTTAGGTTTTAAAAACCGCCCTGAAAAGGGCGGTCAGCGTAAAAGTGACGAAGTGTGATTATTTATCCGTCGGGCCACAGCCGCCAATCATTTTAGAAATTGAAATGGCCGGGTGAAGTAAGTAAGTGTAGTCGCAGTTTTTCTCTTTATTATAAACGCTACCGGTACAACCAGAAAGAGTGGCAACTAAGGCAGAAAGAAGTGCGAACTTGATGACATTTTTCATGTAAATCCCTTTAAAAATAATAGTGTAATTAGTGCCGTTCAGGAACCTGACGACGACAGCAATATACGCCGGAAAAGTCTGCGCATACAAATAAAACATCTCGTTTATTCATTTTATTTAATGAGATTATTCAATTAAATCAGTTTGTTATTACTCTTCTGTATATTTGCATATTGGCGCATAGATAATTAATATTGTTTAGGTGGAATAATAATTTCAAATCCAGCTACATTTCACGGAATAACAGGGCTTCAATCGCCACTGATTTAGTGACACACTGCCGTTACTGCGACTTAAGGACATACGTCTTCTGATGAAATTGATTCTGCCTGGTTTGTTTTTAATGCTTATCGCCGGTACTGTTTCCGCCGCATCCGTTTCAGGATTGACCGAAGCACAATGTGTTGCCATGAAAAATACGCATATTCCGGCTTTGCGCATTGGGCTTCCGACGCGGGGGGCCGTCATAACGACCGTCGCGATTGCCGGTCAGCCCGTGGAAACTCATTGCAAGCTCGAAGGGCAAATCAAACCGGTTGATCCGAAAGCGCCAGATATCCAGTTCCAGCTTTATCTGCCACTCGTCTGGAATGGCAAGGCGCTTCAACTTGGCGGCGGGGGATTCGATGGTGCCATAAAAGGGGCAGATACCGCACGGCTCGCGCCCGCGTCCGTACCCGGCGCTCTGAAACAAGGATATGCCACCTTTGGCAGCGATTCCGGCCATCAGGGTGGGGTGTCCGACGCATCATTTACGCTGAATGAGGAAGCCTGGAATAATTTTGCCGGGGCACAGATTAAAAAAACGCACGACGTGGCGGTGGCACTTATTGAACAGGCTTATGGCCGAAAACCGTCGCGTCTCTATTTTCAGGGCAACTCTCAGGGCGGCCATGAGGCGCTGGCCGCCATTCAGCGGTATCCGCTCGATTACGACGGCGCTATTGCGATCCATCCGGTTTACAACGTTGTCGAACTGCATATGGCGGGAATTCGTATCGGACAGGCTGTTTACAACACGCCGGGAGCCTGGATTTCACCGGCAAAAGCCGCGCTGATATCCAATTCCGTTTTAAGTGCCTGTGACAAACTGGACGGGCTGACCGACGGCATTGTCGCCAATGTGGACGCGTGCAGGGCAGCCTTTAAACCGGAAAGGTTACGTTGTCACGATGGCAAGGATAACGGTGACCTTTGCCTTTCGGATGCGCAATTACCTTTGGTGGAAATGCTGAGTAAACCGGTGTCCTTGGGTGTGAATTTACCCACCGGCGATCACTTTGCGCCCTGGCCGATTTTGCTGGGCGCTGATGCCCCTGCGCTGGTCAGCGTGTTCGGCTCGGGCGCTGATAAGCCAAAACCGGCCTCATCGAACATCATCATTTCCTTTCCATATATGATGGGCGATCAGGCAGTGCGGTATGAAGTCATGCGTTCGCCGGATTATGATTCCCTGCAATTTAATCCCGCGCAACATTCAACACGGCTGAAAGAACTGGCGTCTCAGGTCGATAATGACAATGCAGATATCAGCGCATTCGTTCAGCACGGTGGAAAATTGCTGCTGATGCACGGCACGGCAGACATGGCGGTGCCACCGGGAAATACGCTGGCTTATTACGAGAAGCTTAAAGCGCGGTTTGGGGAAAAAGAATTGCATCAGTTTGCGCGATTCTATCTTGCCCCCGGATTTACCCATAGCAGCGGCCCGTTCCGCGTGAGCTGGGATTCCCTCGGCACGCTCGATAAGTGGGTGGATCACGGCATCGATCCTGGCCAGCAGATTATGATTGATACCAATAAAGCCACTGCCGGTCGTGAAATGCCGCTGTGCGAATATCCGCAGTTTCCCAAATATAAAGGGCAGGGAGACATAAAATCTGCTTCGAGTTTCGTGTGTACAACTGACTAAGTACACCGGCCACTGTATGAATATTCACCATATAGCGGGTACTCCTTTCTGATCCAATGCAAGCTAATTTACCTATATATAATCACAGGTGAATGAACGTTCTCAAAAAACTTGAACATCCGTCCAACTCTTGGCATTATCCTCTGCTGTCTCTTCACCTTCGGATTTTTCAAGTGGCCTATCTCTGTAAAGAAGCGCGCAAGACAACCATTCTTGAAGCCGCCGCACGGGTTGCGCGCTATGAAGGATTGGCTGCCACCACGGTGCGCCGTGTTGCTCAGGAAGCGGGGGCCGCAACCGGTCAGGTTCATCATCATTTTTCCAGCGCAGGAGAACTTCGCGCGCAAGCCTATACGCAGGTGATGAAGATCCTGAAAGAACAGTTACTGGAAAGAAGTCAGCAGATGACCGCCCGGGAACGGCTCAACCTGCTGTTGATTGATCCCCAGGATGATCAGTCGCTGATGGCTATTCCGCTCTGGCATGAGGCCATGTTGCTGACTGAACAAGAGCCGCTGATGAAAGCAGCTTTTGCGCTGTCTGTGGCCGACTGGCACGAACTGGTATCTGATGCGATTGAATTCGGTCGCCAGAAAGGGGAATTTTCCAAAGGCGAATCCCCGGAGCATATATCCTGGAGGCTGATTGGTCTGAGCAGCAGCATGGATGCCATGTCGCGTCTAGAAACGCTCGGGTTAACCAGTCAGTGTGCGGAATACAATTTACACCGCGCCATCCAGAATGAGTTGTATGTCAGTGAAGCTGGATGTAAGGAAACCTCTGATGTTTAAAACTTATTTGCTGCTCGGCCTGGCGATTATTGCCGAGGTTATTGCGACCAGCAGCCTGAAAAGTTCTGAAGGATTTACCCGTTTGTGGCCAAGCGTTGTCACATTGCTGGGCTACACGATTGCCATCTTTTTATTGTCTCTGACCCTGAAAACCCTGCCGACCGGTATTGCATACGCGATCTGGTCCGGCGTTGGTATTGTCCTGGTCTCCGCCATTGGCTGGTTTGGTTACGGGCAAAAGCTGGACACCCCGGCAATGATTGGCCTCGGGCTTATCATCGCGGGCGTGATTGTCGTGAACGTGTTTTCAAAATCGGTCGCGCACTAACTATGGCGACTTTATCGCAGCACAGGGAGTTCATTTTGCAGAGCGAACAAAAACCTGATTTCCATGATGACTTGATCAAAGAGTTACTCTATTGGATCGAAGTCAACTTAAGTGATCGTCTGACCATGGAAAAAGCCTCGAAGAAAACCGGTTATTCTCCCTGGTATCTTCAGCGTCTGTTTAAAAGTAAAACAGGTTTCGCGCTGGGCAAATACATTCGTGACCGTCGTCTGACGATGGCCGCGATTGCTTTGCGGCTGACCAATATGCCGATCCTCGATATTTCGCTGTATTACTCTTACGATTCTCAGCAGACGTTCACCCGTTCGTTCAAAAAGAACTTTGCTGAAACGCCGGGAATGTACCGCCGGAATGCATCGTGGACCATGAGTGGCATCACGGCACCGCTGACCGTGGATGAGTTTCCACCGCCTGAATATGAAATTGTAGAATTGCCGGAAATGGCATTCGAGGGCCAGACTTCAACGCATTCTTATCCGATTGAAGCGCTGTTTAACGCCAAAAATCACGTACATCGTGCCGAACTGTTACGCTATCTGGAAACGCCGGAATCACTCCTCGCGCCGGTCTGGGGCTTATCCGATTGTCGTCCTGATACGAATGATGAAGTCGCCAATGCATTACAGATGGATTATACGGTCGCTCATGAAGTGAAGATCAGCGATAACCATGACATTATGGTGCCCTCCAGCCGTTATCTGAAGATCCGTTATCCTTATGATCTCAGCCGCCTGAATGATTTCATACTGTATTTGTATTCAGTATTTTTGCCGACGCTTGGTCTGGAATTCATCATGCAGCCGGATCTGGAAAAATACTCCCGCGAATCTGCACTAAACGGTGTGACTTGCGAATATTACATTCCGCTGGCCCGACACTGATTTCTTCACTTGCAAAAACACAAAAGCCTCCCGAATGAGAGGCTTGCAAGGAAAATACATCCCGTTAATTAAAGACCATACCACCGTCAATCAGTAACGCCTGACCGGTCATATAATCGGAGTCCGGGCCTGCAAGGTAGGAGACGCAGGCGGCGACATCTTCTGGCTCTGAAAGACGTTTCAGGGTGATGTTTTTCGCAAACTCCTTCGTACCGTAGCCAACAGGCTGACCTGCGGCCGCAGAAACCTGGCGGTCAATTTCTTCCCACATCGGCGTTTTCACGATGCCCGGGCAATAGGCGTTTACGGTAATTCCCAGAGAAGCCAGATCGCGCGCTGCGGTTTGTGTCAACCCGCGCACGGCAAATTTGCTGGAACTGTAGATAGCCAGTTCTGGGTTACCGACATGGCCCGCCTGAGAAGAAGCATTAATGATTTTGCCGCCATGCCCCAGGGATTTGAACGCTTTCACCGCCGCCTGGATCCCCCAGATAACGCCTTTCACATTGATGTTATAGACTTTATCGACAATTTCCGGCGTGATGTCTTCGATCAACGTTGTCGGCGCGATCCCGGCATTATTCACGATGACGTCAAAACCGCCGAGCTGTTTTGTTGCAGCCTCAACGGCGGCAAAAACCTGTTCGCGGTTTGAAACATCTGCCAGCTGAGCAATTGCTTTACCGCCGGCATGATTAATTTCTTCGGCAACTTTCTTCGCTGTTTCCCCGTTGTAATCCACAACCGCAACAGCAAATCCATCTTTCGCCAGACGAAGCGCAATTGCACGGCCAATCCCCTGACCGCCACCTGTTACTAAAGCCACTTTTCCATTTTTAGACATACCACTATCCTCTATGTATTCGGTTTCTTTTCAGGTGCTGCGCGCAAGGCACGGCCAGACCAGCCCGGTACCTTTGCGTGAGCTCCGTACTGGTTTACGCCTCTGAGTCTGCATGTGCAAATGTTAGCCACCGTAATTAACTGTACTCACACTAATAGTCAGTGAGCGTCAGAATTTCGAACGGAGTCGGGTAGAATGCATGAACCGAACGCAATAAAGGATGTTGGAATGACAGAGTCAAACAGTGCAACTTTCCGGGAACGCCTGACCGTATTGGCGCAATCGCTACAGTTAGCACCCCAGGTAGCTGAGAATCAGGTTTTGGATCGCATGGCGCTGAGTTTTCGCAAATTGCTGAACTTTCTGGCTGAAGATAACAATCTGACACAGAGCGTTTTTTTGTTACCCCCGGAAGGGCCGGAAACTCAGGCGATGCTCACCGCTGTCATTTCAAAAAATCTGGCGTTCAGCCAGCAGGACAAACTCTTTCGTAACGATATTCCGGCTGAACTTCTGGCACAGTGTTTCACCGGCATGCTGGTACAGCTCGCACATCAGGCGGCCAGCCCGGCGCAGCGCCACCAAAACAGCCTCGCTTGTGCAAAACTGTTCTGTGAAGGTGTCTGGCTGAGGGAATAGGGAAGGGATTCTGCTTTATTCTATTAATGAGAAAGCAAAGCATAAATCGTTGGTTCAAATCGCACTGCAGAAACGGTTAACTGAAGTCATTCCAGCGGCAGACAATGTCTGTCTGATTTTTTAAACAGACGTAATGTTCAACCGGAGGCCTGTATGTCAACGACTGCACAAACTACTGAGCAACGCTCGTTATGGCAGCGCATCACTCATCGCAAGGTGAAGGATCAGACTGAAGAAAAGACGCAGGACACATCGCGTCTGCTGGAGAGTTTTCTGGCTACAGGCTGCCTTTACGGCATTGATGTGGGGAACACAGACCCGGCGTGGTTTCGCCGCTCGTGACCGTTATATTCGCTTATTGCGCTTCAGTTATTGGAATGAACTGTGCAACGGGCGAATCTTCTCCTGATAGTGCAAAGCTGTACCCTGAATAGTTGGTGTTGCCGTTGCGTTGTGTGGACAGCGTAGCTGTAGCATCAGGTATGAAGGTTGTTGTGGAAAGTCTCTCTGACCTCGTCGTAGAAATTTTAGTTCTCTCTCATTTGTTGAGCCCATAACTTTCGCCGGTTATGGGTTTTTTTATGCAAAAAAAAAGCCCCGCAGTCAGGCGGGGCAATAATAAGGCCGTTGACAGGGATCACGGCAAGTTAATGCGAATAATTAAAACCAAGGAAGGGGAAATTGAATTGCAGTGATGATTCTGCAACTCGGGAATTAATTTACCACGAAGTTATTATTTATTTTAAATATATTATTTATATGGTTTGGTTTTTAATATTCACAGAACATATAATTAAATGTCTTTGAAATATTTAGCAATAAATAATAAAGCCAAAAACAATAATTCTCCTACAAAACAAGGGAACTATATAGGTAGTATTAGTGCGAGCACCAACTCATTAATAAAGTACATATAATAAATTTAAGTATTCAATTAAATGATAAAGGAATGACGTCATGAAATTAAAAGCACTGGCTCTTATTATTCCAGCATTACTGGTGGCAGGCGCAGCGCATTCAGCTGAGATTTATAACAAAGACGGCAATAAACTTGACCTGTACGGTAAAGTCGATGCGCGTCATCAATTCTCCGACAACGTTGGCGACGACGGTGACGAAACTTACGTCCGCGTAGGCTTTAAAGGTGAAACTCAGATTTCTGACCAACTGACAGGTTACGGCCAGTGGGAATATAACGTTCAGGCGAACAACACTGAAAATAACGGCACTTCAGGTAACGCAACCCGTCTGGGTTTTGCGGGTCTGAAATTCGGTGACTACGGTTCATTCGATTACGGCCGCAATTACGGCGTAGTATACGACGTTGAAGCCTGGACCGATATGCTGCCAGTGTTCGGCGGTGACTCTTACACCAACACCGACAACTTCATGGTCGGCCGTGCTAATGGCGTTGCAACTTACCGTAACTCTAACTTCTTTGGCGCAGTGAATGGCCTGAATTTCGCAGTGCAATATCAGGGCGCAAACGACGGCACCAATGATTCAGAAGGTACAAACAACCATCGCGATGTACAACATCAAAATGGTGACGGTTACGGGTTATCCACGACTTATGATTTCGGTATGGGCATCAGCGTTGGTGCAGCGTATGCCTCTTCTGACCGTACCAATGATCAGTCTGCTGACAACCGTGGGGATAAAGCTGACGTCTGGACGATTGGCGCGAAATACGATGCTAACAGCGTTTATCTGGCCACCATGTATTCCGAAACACGGAATATGACGCCATATGGTGACAGCGATATTGCAAATAAAACTCAGAACTTTGAAGTAACCGCACAATATCAGTTTGACTTCGGTCTGCGCCCGGAAGTTTCCTACCTGCAATCTAAAGGTAAAGATCTTAAAAACGGCAACGGCGGTAAAGACAACGATAAAGATCTAGTTAAATACGTTTCTGTCGGTTCTTACTACTACTTCAACAAAAATATGTCTGCGTATGTTGATTATAAAATCAACCTGCTGGACAACGATGATGACTTCTATACAAACCAGGGCATCTCTACCGATGACGTTGTTGGTGTAGGCATGGTCTACCAGTTCTAATTATTCAGCGTTAACCTGAATATTAGGAGCAATAAAAACCCATCTCCGGATGGGTTTTTTTACATTTAAATCCATAGGAATATTTATTATTCTAACCACTGCGCAACACCGCCATGGCGCGAACAGGTTCCGCGATGATGTGTACTGAAACTATAAGTTCCGTCACGACATTGCGCAGACGCGCCTTCTGGGACATTCCCAGATTTACTGTGTGCCGGTTTATGGACGCTTTGCCCGTCAGAATTAATATAATCTCCTTGTTCTATAAGTTCGCTATCCTGTGAATTAGTTTGTTTTGCCAGTGCGGGCTGAAAAAGCAGAATGCCAGTGATTATTAAACAAGCGAATAATCGCATGATGTTGTTATCATCCGGTGATAAGAAAGTGTGCGCAAAGCGTACTCTCCGTTTACAGCGATGCAATCCTGATATTTAACCATTAATGACGTGTGTAAATGAGGTGCTTTAACCATTTTCCTGCCCGCGTAAAATTTTGGTTAAGATTCGTATAAAAAGACGACAAATCCTTGCCTGATCCTACTGAAAAATCTCTCAAGCGCTTGAATTTTAAGAGGTGAAAACCATAAATAACCAGGGTTGATTATTAAGCGATTTGTGCTCTACATGATTGAAATCTATTGATAAATCGCATGTACAACCGATGGAGTATTTGGTATATTATTGACCAGATCACGTACAGGGCTATTTCTCTGTGATACGGTGTTTTACCTAAGACTTGGTTTCTCAGGACAATGACATGTTAGATTATCGCTTTCCGACAGCTATGCAGATGGTGTTTTGTATCGCTCAGTCCCAAAAGGCTGGACAGCGCTGCACCAGTGCGATTTTAGCAACGGGTCTGGAAGCCAACTCCAGTTTTATCCGCAAACTGATGGTGCCGCTGACTCAGCACGGCATTATTGTTTCCACTCTTGGTCGTACCGGCTCTATTAATCTCGGACGTCCGGCGGAAGAAATCTCCCTGCGCGATATTTACTGCGCGGTCATTGAAGATAAGCGCCTCTGGGCTGCGCGGCCTGATGTTCCGGCCCGCTGCGTGGTCAGCGCCAATGCCTGTACATATTTCAAAAATATCGTCAACGAAGCCGAAGAAGCCTCGCTTCAGGTTTTAGCCCACCATACCGTGGCGGATGCGCTGGCGGAGTTCGAACGCGGCGGCAAGTACAGATGCACCAAAGATCTGGTCGCAGAACACGCAGAGAATGTTTCCTGCTCCAAGTAAACCGCAGAAAGCATTTTTACTCGTAGCGTGAATTTCAAATATAAAAAAGCCGGGAGATTTCCCGGCTTTTTGCTGTCTGGATTTAGTCCAGTGTTATCAGACCGTCTGCGTTTCCAGCACCACTTTCTTACGCGTCACCAGCTTGCGCAGTGCGACATAAAACACCGGCGTCAGAAACAGCCCGAATAGAGTCACACCTAACATACCGGAGAACACGGTAATCCCGGTCACGCCACGCACTTCCGCACCGGCACCGTGGCCGAGAATCAGCGGAATGGTCCCCGCGATGAACGCAATCGACGTCATGACGATAGGGCGCAGACGCAGGCGGCACGCTTCGAGGGCGGACTCGATAATCCCTTTGCCCTGCATTTCCAGTTCGCGGGCGAACTCGACAATCAGGATAGCGTTCTTACAGGCCAGTCCCATCAGAACCACCAGCCCGACCTGCACGAAGACGTTATTATCGCCGCCGGTCAGCCAGACGCCAAACAGCGCGGAAAGCATCGTCATTGGCACAATCAGGATCACCGCCAGTGGCAGCGTCCAGCTTTCGTACAACGCAGCGAGCACCAGGAACGCCAGCAGAACAGACATCGGGAAGACGATCAGCGCCGCATTGCCCTGAGTAGATTGCTGGTAACTCAGATCCGTCCATTCGATATTCATCCCGTTTGGCAGCAGATTTTTCGACATCGCGGTCAGCTCGGTCATTGCCTGCGCCGAAGAGAGAATGCGCGGGTCAGCATCGCCAATCAGATCTGCCGCCGGATAACCGTTATAACGGATTACCGGGTCAGGTCCGTAGGTGGTAGTGATGTTGAGCATGCTGCCAATTGGCACCATTTCACCTTTATCATTACGTGTACGCAGATTGCCGATATCTTCCACGCTGTCACGGAACTGGCCATCGGCCTGTGCCATCACTTTCCAGGTACGGCCAAAACGGTTGAAGTCATTGATGTACGACGAACCGAGATAAACCTGCAACGTACTGAATAACTCATCCAGTGAAACGCCCTGAGCCTTGGCTTTATCACGGTCGATATGTGCATCAAGCTGCGGCACGTTGGCCTGATAAGAGGAAATCGGGTAGCCCATTCCCGGCGTTTGCATGATGGCACCGGACATCGTATTGATCGCCGTTTGCAACGCACCGTAACCCAGCCCCGCGCGATCCTGCACGTAGAGCGAATAACCCGACCCCTGGCCTAATCCGAGGATCGGCGGTGGCATAATCGAGAAGGCAAACCCTTCCTGAATCTGCGAGATTTTGGCATTGATTTCCGCGTTAATCTGCGCCGCCGTACGGGTACGTTCGCTCAGCGGTTTCAGGGCGAAGAATACCGTCCCGGTATTTGGCGTATTGGTAAACTGCAGCGCATTCAGGCCGGGGAAGGCCACCGCGTCAATTACGCCGTCCGTACTTAACCCCATAGCGCTGATTTTGCGGATCACCGCATCAGTGCGCGACAAGGAAGACCCTTCCGGCATTTTCACACCGGCAATCAGATACAGTTTGTCCTGCGTCGGAATAAACCCGCCGGGCACCGCTTTAAACATAAATGCCGCGGCGCAAAGCAGCAGAACGTAAACACCAAATACCGCGCCGCGGCGACCCAACGTTTTCGATACCGCATTCTGATACTTATGCGAACTGGCATTAAAGAAGCGGTTGAACGGCCGGAAGATCCACCCAAATAACCGGTCAATCAGACGCGAGGGCATATCCTTCGGCGCACCGTGCGCTTTCAGCAATAACGCCGCCAGAGCAGGGGAAAGCGTCAGTGAGTTGATGGCTGAAATCACGGTAGAAATTGCAATCGTCACCGCAAACTGTTTATAGAACTGACCGGTCACGCCGGAAAGGAATGCCATCGGTACGAACACCGCGCACAGCACCAGCGCAATCGCCACAATTGGCCCGGAAACTTCCCGCATGGCCTGATGCGCGGCCTCGCGTGGCGCTAAACCTTCCTCAATATTACGTTCGACGTTTTCCACCACCACGATGGCATCGTCGACCACTATCCCTATCGCCAGAACCAGCCCGAACAAACTGAGCGTGTTAAGCGAGAAGCCGAGCAGATACAAAATGCTGAATGTCCCGATCACCGAAATCGGTACGGCCAGCAACGGAATGATCGACGCACGCCAGGTTTGCAGGAACAGAATCACCACCAGCACGACCAGCACCACGGCTTCCAGCAGCGTATGAACCACGGCACTGATGGAATCCCGGACAAACACGGTCGGGTCATACGGCGCGCGCCATGTCATACCTTCCGGGAAACGCGTCGACAGCTCGGCCATTTTTGCACGCACGGCGTCGGACAAATCAATCGCATTCGCGCCCGGCGACTGGAAGATACCAATCCCGACCGCATCCTTATTATTGAGCTGCGAGCGCAGGGCGTAACTGCCGGAACCCATTTCGATACGTGCGACGTCACGAAGACGGACGATTTCGCCATTGTCACCACTTTTCAGGATGATTTTGCCGAATTCGTCTTCATCTTTCAGACGGCCCTGCGCATTGATAGACAGCAAATAATCGCTATCTTTCGGCATAGGTTCTGCGCCCAACTGGCCAGCAGAAACCTGCACGTTTTGCTCCTGCATCGCTTTCACGACGTCAGATGCCGTCAGACCACGCGCCGCGACTTTGTTCGGATCGAGCCACACGCGCATCGCGTATTCACCCGCACCGAAAATCTGAATCTGACCGACACCCGGCAGGCGTGCAAGCTCATCTTTCACTTTCAGCGTGGCGTAGTTGCTCAGATACAACGAGTCGTATTTACCGTTCGGCGACACCAGATGCACCACCAGCGTTAACGTCGGCGACTGCTTCTGCGTGGTCACGCCCTGACGGCGCACATCCTCCGGCAGACGCGCTTCGGCCTGCGCCACGCGGTTCTGCACCTGAACCTGGGCCTGATCCGGATCAGTGCCCGGACGGAAGGTCACAGTCGTCACCAGCACGCCGTCTGAACCGGCGACAGATTTCATGTACACCATGTTTTCAACGCCGTTGATAGCTTCTTCCAATGGCGTCGCCACGGTTTCAGCAATCACTTTCGGGTTGGCGCCCGGATATTCAGCGCGAACCTGCACACTCGGCGGCACCACATTCGGGTATTCGCTGACCGGCAGCAGGGGAATGGCAATCGCCCCGGTGACCAGAATTAAAATCGACAAAACAGCCGCAAATATTGGCCGGTCGATGAAAAAGCGGGAAAAGTCCATGAGTCAGGATTCTCTTTTATTGAACTGCAGCGGGAGTAGGCGTCACGCTGTTGGCCGCCATAGCGACGGTTTTCGCGTTTACCGGCATTCCCGGCATAAAGACTTTTTGCACGCCGTCGATAATCACGCGATCACCGGCTTCAAGGCCTTTCTGAATGATGCGAAGTCCGCCGGACATCCGCCCGGGTTCCACATCACGACGCTGCGCCTTGCCGTCTTTATCCACCACGTAAACAAACTTGCGATCCTGATCGGTCAGCACGGCTTTATCGTCCACCAGCATGGCGTTGAACTGCGCGCTGCCCGGCAGTTGTACGCGGGCAAACAGGCCCGGC
This sequence comes from Rahnella contaminans, assembly GCF_011065485.1. Taxonomy (NCBI): domain Bacteria; kingdom Pseudomonadati; phylum Pseudomonadota; class Gammaproteobacteria; order Enterobacterales; family Yersiniaceae; genus Rahnella; species Rahnella contaminans. The sequence continues at coordinate 554,058 of NZ_JAADJS010000003.1, read as the reverse complement.
GTAAACGTGCGGTCGCGGTTATCAAGCAGGGCGCGCATACGGATAGTGCCGGTTCCGGAATTAAGCTGGTTATCGGTGAAATCGACCACGCCCTGATGGGGATAGCCATTTTCGCCAACCAGACCAACGTGAACCGGCAGGCGGTTTTGCGGGTTATTGCTGCGCTGGCCGTCTCGCGCCATCGCCTGATAACGCAGGAACGTGCCTTCATCAACGTCAAAATAGACATACACGGTATCGAGGGAAACCAGCGTCGTCAGTACGCTCGCGGTATCACCGGCTGTCACCAGATTACCGGTAGTGATCATGGCGCGGCTGGCGCGCCCGTCAATCGGCGAGGTTACGCGGGTGAAATCAAGATTGAGCTGCGCCATATCAAGCTGCGCCTGCGCGGCCAGAACATCTGACTGCGCCTGCGACGCGGCTGAACGGCGCTGCTCAGCGATTTCTTTAGAAACTGCCTGCGTGCCGATCAGCGCTTCGGTGCGCGCGGACTCGCTTCGGGCCAGACCGGCCTGATTGCGGGCGCGTACGAGTTCGGCCTGAGCCTGTTCCTGTGCAGCGCGATAAGTCCGGTCATCGATGGTGAATAACACCTGACCTTTTTTGACTTCCTGTCCTTCCTGATAATTCACTTTGTCGATGTAACCCGACACGCGCGGACGCAGCTGAACGCTCTGAACGGCTTCGACGCGGCCATTAAAGGCATCCCATTCGCTGATTTGCCTGATTAAAACATCTGCCGCGCTGACCTGCGGGGCAGGCGGAGCGGCATTTTGCGCCACACTGTTATCGCACCCGGCAAGCAGGGCAACAACCAGCGCAATCCCGGAAAGACGCAACGTCAAAGGCATGCCGCCGGAGCGGCCGCGTGCATTAACCTGTGATTTTTGCAGGTTCATCATTATTTTTATTTCCAGTGAAGTAAGTGCTGCCAGGCAATACACCGGCCTGTCCTCCGGGTAACGTCCTTTGCCTGATCTGACTTTTTTGGGGCTTATGCCGTTCATCAGCACAATTATGTATCAATGTCAGATACAGTTAGTTCGAGGGGATTGTAGGGATGCCGCTACTAAAGTGCAAGAAATACTGTTACACTTTCTGTGCTATTTTACAGAACGTTTACTTCGGGGAAGTGGACTATCCCGTAACGAGGAATTAAATGCAATAGTAAAACTTGCATTTAAGTCAAAACTGCGTCACTTTATAAAAAGACGAGCTGCCCCGGGGGGCGCCGAACAATAAAAAAGCCGGAGAGAAAGTCCATGAGAACCGAGGATTTCATTCACGACCTGATCGACTGGATCGATCACAACCTGGAAGAGCGTCTGGATATTAAAACCGTCGCCAAGCGGGCAGGGTATTCACGCTGGTATCTGCAACGGATGTTCAAAGAACACACCGGTTTGCCGATGGGTGAATATATTCGTGAGAAAAAACTGAAGAAGTCCGCCGATATGCTGGCAAGCAGTGGCGAACCTATTGTCAGCGTGGCGATTTCGCTGGGCTTTGATTCGCAACAGTCGTTTACGCGCAGTTTCAAGCGCCAGTTTGGACAAACACCGGGCGACTGGCGCCGGGGCCTGAGTCTGGCAACAGAATGTCAGGGATGTCTGCACTGAGTTTCCTCTCCGCTTTCTCTTCTCCCTGAGACGGCGTGTACCACTGGCCCGGCTTTCGTCGGGCAGTGAATTTTCTACCCAATCTTTTATTCCAATCCCATTAAAACTCCACGCTCACCGATCCGGCAGGCTTTCTGCTGCACATTCTTCACGGGCTCCGTTTGGGAAACGGAAAATATTGTACGTTAAGGTTGTTTTTTGTACTGACTGACATCAACTGGTCGCAAAGGACGATACTTCCCTTCAGCCAGTTTTTTATTGTTTCGCCAGATGTAATCTCCCGTCAGATTAATGTGCTCCCAGCCCAGCGGAGACAAGTGTGACAGCAATTGGCCATTGAGTTGTAGCCCCTTCTTTTTCAGCTGGTTAATGGCGTTTTCCATATATACGGTATTCCACAATGTGATCGCGGCGGTGATCAGCGTAAGGCCACTGGCGCGGTAACTCTGGTTTTCCAGACCACGATCCCTTATTTCACCCAGACGATGCATGAAGATGGCTCTGGCAAGGGCATTGCGGGCTTCTCCTTTGTTCAGACCGGCCTGAACCCGGCGTCGCAATGCAGGATCACGGAACCAGTCCAGCATAAACAGTGTTCGCTCAATGCGGCCGACTTCCCTCAGCGCTTTAGCAAGCCCATTCTGCTTAGGATAGCTGGCCAGCTTTTTCAGCATCAGAGAAGCGGTCACCGTTCCCTGCTTTATTGAGGTCGCCAGCCTCAGAATTTCATTCCAATGGGTTTCTATCTCTCTGATATTCAGCGGAGTTGTGGAAATAATTGACTGAAGAGCAGGATATTTATCAGCCTTCCCCTGAATAAACAACCGCTTGTCATGAAGATCCCGGATCCTTGGTGCAAAAGCGAATCCCAGCAGATGCATCAGCGCAAAAACATGTTCCGTGAAACCTGCCGTATCGGTGTAATGCTCCGTGATTTCAAGATCACTTTCGTGATATAGCAGGCCATCAAGTACGTGGGTGGAGTCACGAACACGGCTGATGACTTTGGTGTAAAACGGACTGTACTGGTCAGAAATGTGCGTATAAAACTGTACTCCCGGCTCCTGACCGTACTTCAGATTGACCTGACCGGCATAGCGACCATGGCTGCCAACCCGAAAATTCTGGCCGTCAGAAGATGAAGTTGAACCGTCTCCCCATAATGCCGCCAGCGGGCGTGACTTCTGGGCATTAACCAGTTCAGCCAGTGCAGCAGAGTACGTTTCATCGCGGATATACCATGCCTGCATGTTTTCCAGCGAAGCTCGCGTGGTTCCCGGACAGGACTCTGCCATTTTGGTCAGCCCCAGATTGATGCCGTCGGCCAGGATGGTGGTAAGTAGCAAACGGTTATCCTGCGGGCGGGTAAGCGGGTTCTTTAGATGGGTAAAATGTCGCGTAAAGGTTGTCCATTGCTCAACTTCATCCAGTATTTCTGTAATTTTTGGGTGTGGCAACATGTTGTAAATCAGGTCGGCCAGTGGTGATATTGTGGAAGGAACGCTGTTATCCAGCGGGGTGATCTTCAGACCTTTATCTGAAATACCCACATCGGGAAGATCCCCGGTAACGGCCATTGCGTTAACTTCCTCCAGGCGGGAGGCCAGCAGCGTCAGCCTTGCCTTAAGGTAAGCTTCGCAATCGGTTTCGACAGATATATTTAACTGATTATTATTTAATAACTTTTCGAAATCGAATCCTGGCATAAGATAGTCATCGAAGTTTTTGTAGCGCCGGGAACCCCGGACCCAGATATCACCGGCCCGTAGCGCTCCCTTCAGCTCGTTCATTGCGCAAATTTCATAGTATTGCCGGTCAATACCTGAGGGGTGATCACCATCTTTTTCCAGCTCTCAGGAATGAAATCCAGTGACGCTGATGAGGGAATCTTTCTTAGCTGCTTACGATACATTTCACGGATAGTATCGAGGGCATCATTAAGAGATAAGGCGGCCGGAGTGGCCCTCAGTTGCAGTGCCGATAATAATCGGGACGAATATTTACGCAGCGTGCTGAATTTTTCGGTAATAAGATGAAGCGGTTCGAAATTATCCTTACGTGCAAGGAGCCGGGTTTCCTCCAGGCTGGCGGCAAAATCTTCCCACGATAATATCTGTTCAACAGCATACAGAGGATCTTCGCCTGCGTTGCGTGCATCAAGGATCGACTGTCCGACGGAAACATACTGGCGTAATTTCTGCTGTATCAGCTTACCTGTTTTCTGGAGGCGTTCGGCTTGCTGACGTTTTGCCCGGCTGAACATACTGCGCAGTATACGTTCATGCAGTTCTATAATTTCATCAATGATTGTGGCTCTGGCCTCAGTCAGTACACAGACCATCGTTGAATATCGACGAACAGGGGAAAAATCAGCTAAATCCCGGCTGCTCATTTTGCGGCCTTCCCGCGCCAGTTTCAGCAGTCGATTCTGGTGAACGGTTCTCTCCACGCCTTCCGGTAGCGCCAATGCTTCAATGGCGTTAAGGCGGTCTATATGTTGCAGGACATTCTTTCCATTGATCTTCCCCGGAGGCTGAAGCAACCACGTCAAACGAGAAATTTGTTTTTCGGCTGTTACTAGTAGCGCATCAAGGGCTGATTTATGCGTGGCGTTAAGGTGCTCATTCAGCGTGATATAAACCACTTTATCACCCAGAGTCATCGCTTCAGCACAGGTGCGTTCCACAACATCAATACCAGGAACAATAATTCGCCGCTGATGCAGGTACTTCAGTAATTCCTCTGCGATAAGCATGCCCCGATCTGTCCTGGTGGCCTTAGGGAGCAGATACTGGACACATTCTTTCTGAAGCTCCCCATTAAAGGCCTTCAGTTCCAGATAACGATAAAGTTCTCCCAGGTGCTCACGCCGGGTTGTATCTCGGCCGGAAATATATTCCTGCCAAAGTTCTGCTGAAAGTTTAAGGCGGGTACCGATGACTCTGACTAATTCTGCCGATGGGGGCGATTTTTTATCCGGAGCAAACCCGATATTTTTCAGATAACAGAGAAGAACGGCAAAACCAAACCGGCTGGCGGGTTTACGGTGAGCATTAATAAATGCCAGATCCTGCTCACTGAAATACGCCATCCGTGTCAGCGTTAACTCATCGTTCGGTAATGCCAGTAATGATTCTCTTTCCGACAGAGAAAGAATCTGCCTCCTTGCCATATAGTTTTCCTCGTAAATTATTCCATGCGGTATTTTTAACAAAGAGAGTTATCGCATAAGGGTACACCCTGACACCATAACCAAGACGTGACGGTACGCGATGAATGACATAACCTATATGCGATACTATTAATGCAATAACCTAAATGCGACAACACGGTGAAAAAATGTTCATCAGAGCTTATTTGAGGGCATCGACCGAAGATCAGTTCGCTGATCGGGCAAAAGAGATGCTGGAGCAGTTCGTCTTGGAGCGGGGACATAAAATAGCCAGTTACTACCGGGAGAATATCAGCGGTACAAAACTCGACCGCCCGGAGCTGGGGCGCTTACTTATGGACAGTCACCGCAATGATATTTTGCTGATCGAGCAGATAGATCGTCTGACACGCCTTAGCAACAGTGACTGGATGACGCTGAAAAAAAAGATCGAACAATATGAGCTGCGGATTGTCAGCCTGGATGTTCCTACCTCATGGCAGGCGTTGTCGGATAAAGACCCTTCGCAGGCGGACCCGATTACCCGCGCAGTAATAACCGCCATCAATAACATGATAATCGATCTGATGGCCGCAATGTCGCATAAGGACTGGCTGAGTCGCCGCCAGCGGCAGAAACAGGGGATTGAACGGGCGCATAATCTGGGTAAATATCGTGGTAAACAGGCTGATAAGGAGCGCCACCATAAAGTGCTGTACTACCGTCAGGTAAAAAAATTGAGTATCAGGGAAACTGCGGATGCAACGGGTTACAGTCCCTCTCAGATATGTAGAATCCAGGCTCTGCACCGGAAAAGCCAATCAGAAATAGAATAGTTGCATGACTACGCCACACAAGGGATAAAAATATAATATAATTCCCAGTTAGCGAGTTGCAATCCTGTTTTTAGACGCCCAAGATGAAATATCTTTACCCTGAGCGCCGCACTCATCACTTTCGATTGCTCAAATCCAGCCAGTCAATTTCCTGTTCTATTTTGCGGTATACCCCGTCACCAATTTTTTCACTTTTACGTAAATCATCGAGCGTCTCCCTGGCCAACAGAATATTTTTGTCAGGAGTCATACTTTTCGAATCAGAAATTGAAGGAGCATCAGTGCGCATTATTCCGAATACATAGGCTCTGGCCAGTTTAGTTTCCGCTTCTGATTGATCGTCGTAGGGTAAATTTAGCAAACGCAATAAAAGCCTGAGTGTTAGTCCCTGAAGCAACAACGTCCCAAGAACCACCACAAACGCGACAAGTAGGATGAAATTACGATATGGAAATCTATCAGGCAATGCGAGTGCTGCTGCCAGCGTAACAATCCCCCTCATACCTGACCAGCCGACAACAATCCCCTCTTTTAAGTCATCTCTTCCCAGGCTGACGCCGGGTGCAGGGCGAATCAGGCCACGTACATATAAAAAGTGATACAAGAAGACCCAAAGAACGCGTACCAGTATTACGGCAGTGAGACTGATGAATGCTATTCCAACCCACTCAGGCCGGATCAAAGGGAGAATATCGCGAAGCTGCAATCCCACCAGTACAAAAGCTAAAATATTCAGTACAAAAGTCACCGTTTCCCAAGTCGCAAATGAAATAATCCTGACGCGGGCTGACATGGAAGATGACGGCGCTCTGGCTGCAGTCAGACCGTAGCAAACCACAGTAATAACACCGGACAAATGAAGGTGTTCAGCGAGGACCCATACACCAAAAATTGTGACAAATTGCAGAACGGTCGATGTAGCCGGGTCTTGAATTTGTTGCAGTAAACGAACAATAACTTTGGCTAAAATCCAACCGGCACACACACTCCCGACGGCTACAAGCAGAAAGGCCGTCAGTGCATCCGCCACATGAAATGAACCGGTGACCAGGGTCTGTACCGCGAGTCCATAAATTAATAACGAAGAAGCATCATTAAAGAGACTCTCACCCTCCAGAATGACTTTGATTCTGTGCGGTAATTCAATCTGCCTCATTACAGCGATTGCGGCTACGGCATCAGTCGGAGCAAGTAAAGCTCCAAGAGCTATAGCCGCTGCCCAGGGCATGTCAGGGAAAAAAGCCTTTGCGATAAATGTTACAGCAATACACGTCAATCCTACTGCAACAACGACCAGAGAGAGTATCGGGAGCTTATTTCGTCGCAGGTCGCGAAACGAAATATCATGAGCGGCATCCAGCAGAACCGGCGCTACCAGTAAAGCCAGGATTAACTCACTTGAAAGACTGAAAACGGGGATCCCGGGAATAACAGCAATCGCGGCTCCCAATAAAGCCAGAAAAACCGGATAGGGAACTTTTAACCTTCCGGCGGCTAATGAAAGTAAGGCTGCTCCCAGCAACAAAACGAGGATAATTTCAAAATTCTGCATGAGTAGTTTCTTCCTGAAAATACGTACTATTATTAATTATCTATATCTGACGTAAAAATTCACGGCTTGCGGTGTGAGTTTCCATTGACCGTTAGTTTTTTAGGTAAGTTATGACCGGTTCAGAACGTCGGAAATAATGGACAGTATTGTCTTGCCTGGTTCGCGGGAAAATTCCGGCGCGAGTTGTGCAGCAACTGTTAATACCGATGTTTGTACTGCCCCAGCCTGGCTTGCCTGCACAAGCGAAGCTGACTCTGTGCGTGAAGAACGGCTGCCAATACAGTCAACGACTACATGAACCTGGCCAACTGACATTTAATACATTGCCGCAGCTGTTGGCTGCGGTGAAAGAAGGACATGGTCTTTGCTTTGTCCCTGAGGATGTTATCCAGGCGGATGTAGATGACGGGCATCTTGTTAAAGTACTGGAAGACTGGAGTCCGACATTTCCGGGATATCATCTTTACTATCCCAGCCAACGGCAACTCTCCGCCGGTTTTCAGGTGATTGTCGACTGCCTCCGTCACTCCCAGTAAATAAAAAAGGCGCAATTACGCGCCCGTGTCATTGAAGACATATATCAGTCCGGTATTTTGAAACCATAGGTGGCCAGATCCAATGAATCGGGGTCCGGACCACCACGAACGCCAGTTTCAAGTGCATCAATCGCTGCGATTTCATCGGATGAGAGTCTGAAATCAAACACGTCGAAGTTTTCGGTAATCCGGTGCGGTTTAACGGATTTTGGAATGGCGGAGAAACCGTGATCCAGATGCCAGCGAAGAATAACCTGTGCTGGCGTTTTCGAATATTTCTTCGCAATGTCAGTGATCACCTTATCTTCGAAAGGATTTTTCTCTGCATTGTTGTAGGTATAAGAACCTCCCAGCGGGGACCAGCATTGCGTGAGAATACCGTAACGGTCGTTAGCCGTACGCCATTCAGCCTGTGAATAATACGGATGAACCTGGATCTGATTAACAGCGGGGATGACGTCGGTTTCGGCAATCAGCCTGTCTAGCTCAGATGGCGTGAGATTTGATACCCCAATAGCACGCACTCGTCCTTCAGTCAGCAACTTTTCAGCCGCTTTATAAGCCTGAATGGTCTTATCAAACTCTGACGCCAGAGGCTGATGGAGTAACCAGAGATCCAGTTGCTCAATACCCAATTTATTCAGGCTGACATCGAAGGCGCGCAGCGCGGGTTCGTAACCGTAGTTAGTGATCCATAACTTGGTTTCGATAAAAATATCCGCGCGGTTAACGTCCGACTGTCGGATCCCCTCTCCGACTTCACGTTCATTAAAATAGGCTGCGGCTGTATCGATCAAACGGTAACCGGCATTCAACGCCGTCTTCACCGCTTCTGTGGTTTCTTCAGGCTTGGACTGGAAGACACCCAATCCGAGTGCAGGCATTTTCACGCCGTTATTCAACGTAATATAAGGATTTTTACCGTTCATATGAGTACCGTTTATCGTTGTATTGATGGCATACGTGATGCCATCAACAGTAATAAAGATGAGGTGATTTTAATCAGTCGCTGACGCGGGTACTGAGGCTGATAGAGGGTCCATAGGTGAGCAGCGGCTTCAGCTCCATCATGACTTCTGCGACATGCGGGTTTTCGGCATGGCTGGTTACCGCGTCCTGGTTGACCCAACCGTCAATGATATAAAACGTGTCGGGCTCATCGATTTTTTGATAGAGATCGTAATACAGGCAACCTGCTTCCAGGCGTGCTGGCTCAACAAATTTAAGAACAAGTTCTTTAACGTGTTCACGATCCTCAGGCTTGCATCGCAGTTCACAGATGATGTGACGTTCTTCTGATTTTATTTTCTGCATTCCCATATCCTCAATTTTTACCTGCATAAACACGCGTCATCCCACCATCGACAATCAGGTCAATACCGCGGATGTATGTGCTTGAATCGGACACGAGGAAGATCAGCGCATCAGCGATATCTTCCGCAGTGCCCACGCGTCCGGCCGGAATTTCTGTCGAAACACGCTCTGCGTAAGAGGCAATATCGCTATCACTCATTTTTTGTTCGTTGCTGTAACCTTCGGTCGGCACCACACCCGGGCTTATTGTGTTGACCCGAATATTGCGACCTTTAAGATCCGTGGTCCAGCTGCGAGCCAGAGAACGTACGGCCGCTTTGGTCGCAGCATAAACAGCAAATCCAGGTAGTCCCATATCTGCTGTAATCGACGCATTTAGAACCACAGAAGAACCGTCACGCAACACGTCCAGCATGCTCTGCATAGTTAGTACAACACCTTTAATGTTGGTACTCAGTTCACTGTCGATCTGTTCTTCAGTCAGTTGTTCAAGCGGCGTGGCGTGACCACCGCCCGCATTAGCAAACAGAATGTCGAGATGTCCTTGCTCAGTTTTAATGGTTGCGGCCGCCCGCAACATGTCTTCTTTACTCGAGACATCAGCGCGTATCGCTCTCGCTGAAGTGCCCAATTTGCTTATTGCATCGTCCAGTACATTTTGGCGGCGGCCAGTGATATAGACTGTAGCGCCGTGTTCAATCAGCCGTTTAGCCGCACCGAAACCCAGCCCGGTTGTTCCGCCAGTGACCAGTGCGATACGGCCTTTAAGAGATTGAGTCGTCATGATGTTGTCCTCTCAAACATGAATATGGGATCTGACCGGCGACATCCTGCCGCCGGTGAAAAAGCGAGGCTTAGCGGTTGATGGATTTCATCATTGCAGCGGTATAGCGTTCGCCCTGAACGGGAACTTTTGCCAATACGTCAGCAATTTCCTGCAAATCGGCACTGGTGAGTTCAACCGTTGCCCCGCCAACGTTTTCTTCGAGGCGATGGAGTTTAGTTGTGCCAGGGATCGGTGCAATCCATGGTTTTTTGGCCAGTAACCAGGCCAGAGCGATCTGTGCCGGTGTGGCTTGTTTACGTTTGGCGACTTCCCCAATCAGCGTCACCAGATTGTGGTTAGCCTGACGGGCTTCATCAGCAAAACGCGGAAGACTATTTCGCACATCACCTTCGGCAAAGGCGGTATTGCCATCAATTTTTCCTGTCAGGAAGCCTTTACCCAGCGGGCTGAAAGGAATGAAGCCAATACCCAGTTCTTCCAGTGTTGGGATAATGACCTGCTCAGGCTCACGGGTGAACATTGAATATTCACTTTGCAGTGCAGAAAGTGGCTGAACAGAGTGTGCGTCACGGATAGCTTTGACCCCTGCTTCACACATCCCGAAGTATTTCACCTTCCCTTCTTGAATAAGGTCACGCACGGCACCGGCCACATCTTCCATTGGCACATTAGGATCAACACGGTGCTGGTAAAAGAGATCGATATAATCTGTTTTCAGACGTTTAAGGGACTGCTCAACCACGATGCGGATACGTTCAGGACGGCTGTCGAGGCCCGCCGCGGCGTTACCGTCCTTGAAACCAAATTTTGTCGCGATAACGATTTGGTCACGGAAAGGTGCTACTGCCTCACCCACCATTTCTTCATTGACCTGACCGTACGCCTCTGCGGTATCGAACAGCGTAACGCCACGTTCATAAGCTGCGCGGATAAGCTTGATGGCCTCAGCTTTGTCAGTTGCAGGGCCGTAACCAAAAGTCAGTCCCATACAACCCAGACCGATTGCCGATACTTCCAAACCACTGTTACCTAATTGTCGCTTCTGCATGTTGAGTCTCCTGTTTGTGGATTTGAACGCCTCACAAGCACTGCTTGATTAGGTGGCGTGTATTTACTTTAGGGGATGAAGCAGCATTACAGAAGTGGCATACTTAGATAACCGATATGAAGTGAATTCATAATGAACCATACAGACTTTAATCATCTTGCCGTTTTCATTACGGTCGCGCGCGAAAAAAGCTTCACCCGCGCCGCAGCACATCTGGGCGTTTCACAATCTGCAATCAGTCATAGCATTCGTGGTTTAGAAGAAAGGCTGGGGATCCGTCTATTGACCAGGACAACTCGGGGTGCGGTGCCAACAGAGGCAGGAGAGCGGCTTCTTGCGAATCTGGTTCCTTACTACGACGGAATTGAAACCGAGCTTGCGACTTTGGGAGAGCTACGGGAAAAACCGGGTGGCACGATACGCATCAGCTCTCATGACCACGCGGCAACCACGATCCTCTGGCCAAAACTCTCAAAACTGCTGAGGGAATACCCGGATATTACGCTTGAAATCAATGTTGACTATGGACTAATTGATATTGTCGCGGGGCGTTTCGATGCGGGTGTGCGCATCGGCGATCAAATTGCTAAGGACATGATTGCCATGCGAATTTCACCTGATTTCCGTATGGTGGTTGTCGGCTCTCCTGACTATTTTGCCCGATACCCTAAACCACAAACACCACACGATTTGACCTCACACAACTGCGCTAATCTACGGCTTTCAACACACGGCGGCCTGTTTGCCTGGGAGTTCACTAAAGAAGGGCAAGAATTACGGGTACAGGTTCCCGGTCAGATGATTTTCAATACCTCACCCCAGTTATTAACTGCAGCACTGGAGGGATATGGGCTGGCGTATGCCCCGGAAGATGTGGTGCAGAAAGATATAAGAGAAGGGAGACTGGTGGCGGTTCTTGAGGACTGGTCACCCATATTACCTGGCTACCACCTTTATTACCCGAGCAGAAGACAGGCATTACCTGCATTTAAACTGATATTGAATGCTTTAAAATTGAATCGAGTTTAATAAGAATCACGTGAAAATTGCTTTATATCCAGTCACATTGAAGGTGGTCGAAAGTGGTTTAATTTTAACCTAAACGTACAATATTTTCCGTTTCCCAAACGGAACCCTTCACTGAGTCCTTGACCCGTTTTGGGCATCAGCCAGTCTCCTCTTGTGCCTGCAATAGTCAGGACGTGATCAACCCAACAAAAATCAACATCAAAGTTCACATAAAATGAAATGATGTTTCAATTTGTTGAGTTGTGCGAATTTTGACGCTAAACTCGCTCCATTACTTCGGCGCCGGGCCGTGCCCGACATCATTCAAGACGTCCGACGGAATCGCGTATTCGCCTCCGTTTTATGAAAAAAGGAAACATCATGATTCTGGATAATTTCTCTTTGCAGGGAAAAGTGGCTGTTGTCACCGGCTGTGACACCGGATTGGGTCAGGGTATGGCCGTAGGTCTGGCAGAAGCGGGCTGTGACATCGTGGGGATCAACATTGTTGAACCGACTGAAACCATCGAACGCGTGGGCGCCACCGGCCGTCGCTTTCTGAGCCTGACCGCCGATCTGAGCGACACTAAAGTGATCCCGGCGCTGCTCGAACGTGCCGTCGCCGAAATGGGGCATCTGGATATTCTGGTCAACAACGCCGGGATTATCCGTCGTGAAGACGCCATCGAGTTCAGCGAAAAGAACTGGGATGACGTCATGAACCTGAACATCAAATCCGTCTTCTTCATGTCTCAGGCCGTTGCAAAACAGTTCATCGCGCAGGGTACCGGCGGGAAAATCATTAACATCGCGTCGATGCTTTCCTATCAGGGCGGCATCCGCGTGCCTTCTTATACCGCGTCAAAAAGCGCCGTGATGGGCGTGACCCGCCTGCTGGCAAACGAATGGGCGAAACACAATATCAACGTGAACGCCATCGCGCCGGGGTATATGGCGACCAATAACACCCAGCAACTTCGTGCCGACGAAGCGCGCAGCGAAGAAATTCTGGGCCGCATTCCGGCCGGTCGCTGGGGTTTACCGTCAGACCTGATGGGGCCGGTCGTTTTCCTGTCGTCTCCGGCCTCTGACTATATTAATGGCTACACTATTGCCGTCGATGGCGGCTGGCTGGCGCGTTAATCCCGCCACAATTCAACTTGCGCAGTGGAGAAATCCGCTGCCACAACGAGGAAATCTCATGAAAATTGCATTGATGATGGAAAACAGTCAGGCCGCTAAAAACGCGATCATTTTGAAAGAACTGAACGCTGTGGCTTCTGAAAAAGAGTATCCGGTCTACAACGTCGGCATGTCTGACGAACAGGATCATCACCTGACCTACATCCATCTGGGCATCATGGCCAGCATTTTGCTCAACTCCAAAGCGGTCGATTTTGTGGTCGCAGGCTGCGGCACCGGACAGGGCGCGCTGATGTCCCTGAACATCCATCCGGGTGTGAACTGTGGTTACTGTATTGATCCGGCGGATGCTTTCCTGTTCGCGCAAATCAACAACGGTAACGCGCTGTCCCTGCCATTTGCCAAAGGTTTTGGCTGGGGTGCAGAGCTTAACGTTCGTTTCATCTTCGAGAAAGCTTTTACCGGCGAGAAAGGTCAGGGTTATCCGGCAGATCGTAAAGAACCTCAGGTGCGCAACGCCGGTATCCTGAATCAGGTAAAAGCCGCCGTTGTGAAAGAAAACTATCTGGATACGCTGCGGGCCATTGATCCGGAACTGGTGAAAACCGCCGTCACCGGTGAACGTTTCCAGAAGTGCTTCTTTGAAAACTGCCAGAACAAAGAGATCGAAAACTTCGTACGTGAAATCCTCGCGTAATTTCAGTTTCTTTCAGGCGATAAAAAACCGGTGCTCAGTGAGTACCGGTTTTTTATTAGCAGTCATCTAACCCTAAATATTTGGAGACGGCTCAAAAGCTGGCGGTTTAGAGGAAATCCTGGCGCTGCGGCGTAAAGGTATCTAACAACACGCCTTTTTCCAGACATACACACCCGTGCATTATGTACGGTTTTTTATACAGCGTATCGCCTGCTGAAACCTCGTGCGTTTCCTCGCCGATGGTGAATTTAAAACGCCCCGACAGCACGTAGGTCAGCTGTTCATGCACATGATTATGCATCGGGCCGATGGCTCCGGTTTCAAATGAGACTTCCACCGCCATCATCGTGCCGCCATGCGCCAGAACGCGACGGCCCACGCCGTCGCCCAGATCCTGGAGTGGAATATCTTTCTTATAAATAAACATCGTCGTTTAGTCCTTGCGTAATGAACTGAGCAGGCAAGCCGGGATTTCGGCCAGATACAGCGCCGGAAGCCCTTCGTGATCGGTAGTAAACAGCACATGACGATCGTCCGGCGAGAAAGAAGGGTGCGGATGCGTTACCTGACGATCGCCATCGAGCACTCGCCAGGAACTGTTATGTGCCGCAAGGGGTGCGTACCGGCGGGACACGGCATCAAAAATATACAGCCACGGGTCGTTATCAATCGTATGGCTGGCGATATCCTGCACATCCACCGGCGTGCCGGATCCGTCGCCCACCAGCAACGATCCGGTTTCGTTACTCATCAGATGCGAACAGGCCGGCATCGTCATCAGGGAAATATCTTCCCCGGTTTGCGGATCAAACCGGCGGATATGGCGGTCGTGCTGGCCTTTGAGGTAGGACACGTACATCAGCGCCGATCCATCCGGCACCCAGAATTCATGGGTGCAGCTTTCACCTGGCGCATGTTCCTTCACCTTACGCACATTGCTGCCATCTTCGTTTACCAGCCACATGCGCGCATCGACCAGATCGTGCGGGCCTTCGTGGCAGAATGCGACGGTATTATCATCAAACGGACGATAAATCGGGTGACCCAGCCATTCGTTTCTCTCGTGGATGACACGGGATTTTCCGCTGAGCAAATCGACACCCAGCAGGCGGCAATGCGGATTGCTGTGATAAAACGTCTGGAAAATGGACCAGTCGGTGAGCGGCGTCCAGTCCTTGCGGCTGATTTCAATGCCGACCAGACGGGTACATTCACTGTTTGCCACCCATGTTCCGTACCCCACCCACTCTTCAGGCACCCGATAAACTGTCCGCTCGCTGAAATCTTTCAGCGTGACGCATTGCAGGCTGCGCTCATTCTTCACGTAATACAGCGACTGATCGTCGGGTGAAAGAAAACCACCGAACGTGTTATCGCCTGCACCTTCCGTCAGCTGAACCGCTTTTTGTGTGGTGAGATCCAGCAGATAATAGTTGCGGTTACCGTCGAACTCCCCGGCGAAAAGCAGCTTATTGCCATCACGCGTAAAACACTTTTGATAGAAATAATTGCGATGACACAGAACGTCGTGAGGCGTTAAACGCGTCACACGGGTACCGGTCTGAGGATCCTGAACGGTGTGGAAATTGAATTGAATCTGAGAACCTTTAGCCATGATTCACCCCATCAGTAGCATGAAATTAGCCGCTGTTCTGGCTTCCTTTTCATTAATTAAAATGCAGTTTCATTAATTTGAAAACACATTACCATCTGGCAGGGTAAAACGGGGGCAGGGGAAAACAAAAGTGTAAAGCTGATCACAAAATGGCCGCCTTTTGCCTCAGCGGAAAACCACTCTATAATGATATGGCTTGCTGAATAATTATTGATACCTGAAATAGTTAAAGGGTACGAACAAAAATATCTCACGCTGACACAGTGGAGTATTTTGGAAAAGGGATGTAAAAGATGAGATTAAGAAAGAAACGCGTTAAACCGATGCAAATCAATGACATTACTATCATTGACGACAAAAAACTGAAGAAAGCCATTACTGCCGCCGCGCTGGGCAACGCGATGGAATGGTTTGATTTCGGTGTGTATGGCTTTGTGGCCTTCGCTTTAGGTCAGGTGTTTTTCCCGGGTGCCGATCCCGGCATTCAGATGATTGCAGCACTGGCAACCTTCTCGGTTCCCTTCCTCGTCAGACCTCTGGGCGGTCTGTTCTTCGGCGCACTGGGCGACAAATTTGGCCGCCAGAAAGTGTTATCCGTCACCATTATCATCATGTCCGTCAGTACCTTCTGTATCGGTCTGATACCCGGCTATGCCACCATCGGCATATGGGCGCCAATATTGCTTTTACTGGCGAAACTGGCACAAGGCTTCTCCGTCGGCGGTGAATACACCGGGGCGGCGATTTTTGTTGCGGAATACTCTCCGGACAGAAAACGTGGCTTCCTCGGCAGCTGGCTTGATTTCGGTTCCATCGCCGGGTTTATTCTCGGTGCGGGCGTCGTGGTGTTGATCTCCAGTATCGTCGGTGACGCGAACTTCCTCGAGTGGGGCTGGCGTATTCCGTTCTTCATCGCCGCACCACTGGGCCTGATCGGGATTTACCTGCGCCATGCGCTGGAAGAAACCCCGACATTCCAGCAGCACGTGGATAAAATCGACAGCGACTCACGCAAAGATATTGCCGAGCCGCCGAAAGTCTCTTTCCGCGAAATCCTCACCAAACAGTGGAGACCGCTAATTATCTGCGTCGGCATGGTGATCGCCACCAACGTCACCTATTACATGTTGCTGACGTACATGCCAAGTTATCTGTCTCACAGCCTGCATTATTCTGAAGACCACGGCGTGTTGATTATCATCGCCATCATGGTCGGTATGCTGTTTGTGCAGCCGTTTATGGGGATGTTGAGCGACCGTTTCGGGCGCAAACCCTTCGTCATTATCGGCAGCATCGGCCTGTTCATTCTGGCAATTCCGTGCTTCATTCTGATTAACAGTGATGTGATCGGCCTGATTTTCCTCGGGTTACTCATTCTGGCGGTGCTGCTGAACTGCTTCATCGGCGTGATGGCTTCCACCTTACCGGCGATGTTCCCGACGCACATCCGTTACAGCGCGCTGGCCATTGCGTTTAACGTCTCCGTGCTGATTGCCGGCCTGACACCAACCATCGTGGCGTGGCTGGTGGAAGCGACCAACAACCTGTACATGCCTGCGTACTATCTGATGGTCATTTCCGTCATTGGCCTGGTGACCGGTATCTTCATGAAAGAAACCGCGAACCGTCCGCTGAAAGGCGCAACGCCAGCCGCGTCTGACCGCGCAGAAGCCCGTGAAATCCTTCAGGAGCATCACGACAATATCGAACATAAAATTGAAGATATTGATGCGCAGATTGCTGAACTCGAAGCCAAAAGAAAGAACCTGATCGCGCAGCATCCTGAAATCAACTGATTCAGCGCTGACGCAAAACACAAGCCGGTCACCTCCTGACCGGCTTTTTTTTCGCCCTTTACCTCGCAGTTCTCTAATCCTGCTCCATACTTCATTTCCCGGTCATCTTAATGGAAATCCTGTATGCAGAATCCTACGTTGTTTCAGTTCTTCCACTGGTATTACCCGGATGGCGGCAAATTGTGGCCTGAGGTTGCAGAAAAAGCCGCGTGGCTGGCCGAAATCGGAATCACAGCTGCCTGGCTTCCCCCGGCATATAAAGGCGGTTCCGGCGGATATTCAGTGGGTTATGACACTTACGACTTATTCGATTTGGGCGAGTTTGACCAGAAAGGCTCACGCGCCACCAAGTACGGCGACAAAGAGGGATTCCTGGCGGCTGTTCAGGCGCTGAAACACCATCAGCTTGGCGTCATTCTCGATGTGGTGCTCAACCATAAAATGGGCGCTGACGAAAAAGAGCGCGTGCAGGTTAACCGCGTCAATATGGATGACCGTGAAGATATCAGCGACGACATCATCGAAGCCGATGCCTGGACGCGATTCATCTTCGCCGCCCGAAACGGGCAGTATTCCAAGTTTGTCTGGGATTTCCACTGCTTCAGTGGCGTCGATCATATTGAAAACCCGGATGAAAACGGCATTTTCAAAATCATCAACGATTACACCGGCGGTGGCTGGAACGACCAGGTCGATGACGAATTTGGGAATTACGATTATCTGATGGGTGCCAACGTTGATTTCCGCAATAACGCGGTCAGCGAAGAGCTCAAATACTGGGGCCGCTGGATCATGGAACAAACCGGTTGCACGGGGTTCAGGCTGGACGCAGTGAAGCATATCCCGGCCTGGTTTTATAAAGAGTGGATTGATCATATTCAGGCTGAATCCGAACAGCCGATGTATCTGGTGGCCGAATACTGGTCGTTCGACGTGCCCACGCTGCAAAATTACATCCATCAGGTGGAAGGCAAAACCATGCTGTTCGATGCACCGTTGCAGCTGAACTTCCATCATGCCTCGAAGCAGGGCGCGGATTTCGATCTGACCACCATTTTTGACAACACGCTGGTCGCCGCCGATGCGTCACACGCGGTCACGCTGGTCGCCAACCACGACACGCAGCCGCTACAGTCGCTGGAAGCGCCAGTTGAGCCATGGTTCAAACCGCTGGCTTATACGTTAATCCTTCTGCGTGAGCAGGGTGTGCCAATTGTGTTTTACCCGGATTTGATTGGCGCAAGTTACGAAGATGAAGGGGATGACGGCAATAATTACACCATCGAACTGCCTGCGATCCCACAACTGGAAACGCTGATCAAAGCCCGCCAGACATACGCGTGGGGCGTTCAGACCGATTATCTCGATCATCCGAACTGTATCGCGTTCAGCCGCAGCGGGACCGAAGAGCATCCGGGCTGCGTGGTGGTGATGTCAAACGGGGAAGGCGGAGAAAAGACCATCAAACTGGGCGACGGTTTCGCGCATAAGAAATGGCGCGATTTACTGGAACACCGCGAAGACATCATCGAAACCGACGAAAACGGTACGGGGCAGTTCTTCTGTGAAGCAGGCAGCGTCAGCGTCTGGGTTCTGGCGGAGTGAAAAGACAGGCTGGTGCAATGCCAGCCTGTTAGTTTTTCAGCGGATCCCCAAAGCAATCAAAAAGGCATACATCGCCAGCAGCAAAACAAATGACACAATGCCCACAATCCCTTCTGATTTTTTCATCAGCTGCCACGGGAACACCACGAGAATAATCATGGCGTTAAGCGGAGCCTGGTACCATTTCCAGGCCTTCGGCGCCATCATCCAGAGGACACAGAAACCGACAACGCTCATCACGCCGTAATCGGTTAGCAAAATTTGAAGATGGCCAGATTCTGGTTTGAAAGCGTCGAAAAAGCCCAACAGCATTTTCACTAAAATCAGAAGGGCGAGCAGCGAAAGTCCGCCTTGCGCAACCTTCAGGCTCCGGGGCCGGTCACGCAGAACGCTTTCCAGAAAACTGTAGCCCTGCGTATAAACGCCGATAATCGCGATCAAAAGGATCCGGTCACGCCACTTGTCAGGGTCTTCGCGGGTCGCAAGCAATGTCAGTAAAAGCCAGAAACCAGCCAGAAATAGCGTGCCCCAGCTCATCGCTGTGCGTGATTCATCAAGCGCTTTCACCAGTTGCGAGTTTAATTGCGGCACGAGTGAAGGGTAATGCATCCTGATATGGCTGAGTTCCTCATAAAGGGGTTTCAGAAAATCAGGCATCCACCTTGCCCACCACGCAAGCGTAGCGCCTTCGACAGTGAGCAACCTCAGCCGTCGCCGATCCAGTGCGGATTTCTGATATTTATTTTGCAACTGAGCCAGGTAATACTTCGCGCCCGTATTTTCAATCTGACGATAAAGCGCGGCCAGACGATGCGCGGGTATGCCGCCCGGCTGATAATGGTCAATATCCCAGCCCATGACCTCTGAAACACGGATAAGCAGTGCCGAATACAATCCTTCGCGCTCACTCAGCTGTGCAGCCAGTTCCTGACTGAACACTTCCCGCAGACGCAGATTTTGCAAAAGCTCACCGGATAGCACGGATTTGAGCAGGTTCAGGCCTTCGGTTTCATCTTCCATCATGACATCGATGATTGCAGTCACCTGCCTTAATGCCTCTAACTCCTGCTCCAGCGCATCACCGATACCCGACGTGAGCTCTTTTAAAGGTTCAATGTGAACCGGCATCCGTAAAGTGAAAGAGGGCGATTCATTCAGAATTTCCGTGACAACGTCACTCTTCGAAGGACGGTCCACGTACTCCTTCGCCTGTTCAAACGCCTCCCTCAGCCGCTGATAGCCTTCCGGATCCTGATCTGGCCGCGTCGTTTTCAGTTTCCGCGCGTAAGCGCGCTTGATGATGCTCAGATCGTCAGTAGGTTCGATGTCTAAGACTGACCAGATGTATGGGTTGTTCATGCCACCGCCCAGGTCACGAGCCACGAATAAAGGAATAACATCACGGCACAAATGACGATGCGCCATATCACGCCAGTTTTTTTTGCCTGCTGCCATGGAAATGTGACAAATGCGGTCAGGCTATTGCTGATAAGGTTGTACCAGCGCCAGTATCGCGGACAAATTGCCCATATGAGGAAAAGTACGAAAGCGGCAAGCATGCCAAAAAGTGCCGGACCACGCCCCGGGTCGTCGTACATGAAATGCAGTTGCCCATACAAGCCGCTGAAAATTTTAGCAAACACACCAAAGATGAGTAGCGAAAGCAGAGTTTCGAATATCGCTACAACGTTCTGCGAATGCCTGAACTTACGCTGTAGCTCGCTTTTGCCCCACGTACAGATAAGTAGAACGGAAATAATAATCGACACATCGCGCAGCGGATGTTCGTCATGGCGAATTCCAATAGCGATCACCATTCCCCAGAACACGATTAAAAAAGCTGTACTCCAGTCCAAAGCTAAACGCAGCCCGGATAACGTTTTGAGCAACTGCGGATTAACCCGCTCCAGCAATACAGGATGGTACGTGCTGATTTCTTCTACCGTCTTACGTAGCTGGCCGACATAACCCGGAAGTAACCTCGCCATGAAAGGCAGCTTTTTGCCCTCAACGCTCAGCAACTGAAATCGTTCATGTTCCTGCAGGGACTTCTCAGATTCATTTGCGAGGGAATCCCAGTATTGTGAAGCCTCTGTGTTTTCAGTCTGCGTGTAAATCGCCCATAACTGGTCCGCGGAAATCCCTTCAGGTCTGAAATTTTCGATTTCCCATCCCATCATGGCGGCCACGTTGATCAGCACAGAACGGGTAACACCTTCACGTTTGCCCAATTCCTCTGCCAGAAAATGGCTGAACAACTCGCGGGCGTGAATATTTTCCAGAGGACCTTCAGACAAACAGGTGTACAGCCTTTCAAAACCGGCGGTGGCATCGGCAAGCAGCAATGTCACCATTTCATCAACCTGACTGAGGATCTGCTGTTGCGAAAACGGCGCACTGTATTCAGGCTCCGTCAGCTCTGTAAAAGCAGGATCTTGTGCAGCATGTAAACCGCGGACATTGGAAATCGCCTTCGCCTGCTCGAACGCCTCCCTCAGTTGCTGATAGCCTTCCGGATCCTGATCTGGACGTGTGCTTTTCAGTTTCCGGGCATACGCGCGCTTGATAACGCTCAGATCGTCAGTAGGTTCGATGTCTAAGACTGACCAGATGCTCATCCGTTTACTCCCATTCCCTGCGCAGATACGCGATCAGTCCCTCGATTTCCTTGCGGGCTTCAGCGATTTGCCGGGCATCCTGCGTGTCCAGCACGCTTTCGAAGCGGTAAAGATGATCGGCGATATATTGACGTTGCTCTCCGAGACTTTGTTCGTAAAACGCATTGGCTTCGGCGACCAGCTGGCGGTTAACCAGTTGCTCACGCGGGTGCTGTTTGATGTTTTCCAGTTTCATCAGGCTGGCGGAGATTTGTTCCGCCGTAAGCGAGCCGGGGGATTTTTCGATCACCAGTTTTTGCATCTCACCGCTATGATCGATTTTGCATTCCACTTCAAGAATGCCGTCCAGCGTATAGGTAAAACGCACGTCGGCGGTGATTTCACCGGCAGGGCGTGGCGGCACATCCAGCGATAAGGAACCGAGCAGAATATTGTCGGAAACACGGCGGCCTTCACCCTGATAAATCGAAAATTCGAGCATTTTTTGCTGGTCGGTGATCGTACGGACGGATTCCACCCGGCTCACCGGCACAAAGCTATTGCGTTCGATCAACGGCATAAAATGCCCCGTCTCATAGCCTTCGCCTTTACGGCGCGCAATCTCAATACCGAGCGTGAAGGGCATCACGTCAGTCAGCACGATATCGTCAAGTGCCTGATCCTGCATCGCCAGCCCGGCCTGAATTCCCGCACCCAGCGCAACCGCTTCATCGGGCTGAAGATCGCAACGCGGGAAACGGCCAAACAAACGCGCGACAGCCTGTCGCACCAGTGGCATCCGCGTCGCGCCGCCCACCAGCACAATATGATCCACCTGATCGGCGGAAAACTTCGCATCACGCAGCGCCTGAATCACCGGCTTTTTCATTCGTTCCAGCGCACTTTCACAGCATTGCGCCAGAATCTCCGTCGTGATTGTCCAGCTCAGCGTTTCGCCTTCATGCTGATAACTGACGGACGTACTGTCCTGCGTCGTCAGCTGGCGCTTTGCCCGCTCCGCCAATGTGACGAGCCGGCCGTGTAAACCGGTGTCTTCCTGCTCGAGTTGCGGGAATTGCGCCAGCATCCAGCTGACCAGGCTGCGCGTAAAGTCATCGCCACCCAGAAATACATCGCCGCTGCTGGCGCGCACTTCAATGACGCCTTCGAACATATCGATGATCGAGACATCAAAAGTGCCGCCGCCCAGATCGAACACCAGAAACTTCTGCTCCTGCTGATTCGCCAGCCCGTAAGCCAGCGATGCAGCGGTCGGTTCGTTCAGCAAGCGTTCGACGTGTAAACCCGCCAGCTCACCGGCGGTTTTCACGGCTTTACGCTGAATGTCATTGAAATAGGCGGGAACGGTAATGATGGCGCGTTCGACTTTACAACCGCAGTGTTGCTCGACGTCGGCTTTCAGGCTGCGCAACAACAGGGCGGAAAGCTCTTCTGCACGAAAAGACTGATGTCCGAGCCGGAAATGATGGTCGGTGCCCATGAAACGTTTAAAACTGGAGAGGGTCAGACCGGGGTGAGTAAAGAGGCGGGCGTGAGCGGGTGCGCCGACAAGAATGTGCCCGTTATCATCGAGCCCGATAACCGAAGGCGTGAGATTGTGCCCGTAGGCGTTCGGTATCAGAACGGCCTGACCGTCCTGCCAGATGGAAACCGCGCTGTTTGACGTGCCTAAATCTATCCCTATCAACATCCGTATTGCTCCCGAAAATAAACTGAGAATGGCCGAAAGAAGCGTCTGACGACGAAACGTCTCTATCGGCCAAATTTACAGAATACTTAAGGGATTTTGTAGTCCGGGTTAAGCGATGGTCACTTTCTTATCCAGATACACATCCTGCACCGCATTGATTAACGCCACGCCATCTTTCATGGATTTCTTGAACGCTTTACGCCCCAGAATCAGCCCCATTCCGCCCGCGCGTTTGTTAATCACCGCCGTACGTACCGACTCCTGAATATCGTTTTCGCCTGCCGCACCGCCGGAGTTAATCAAACCGGCGCGCCCCATGTAGCAGTTCGCCAGCTGATAACGCACCAGATCGATAGGGTGATCGGTGGTGAGTTTGGAATAGACGCGCGCGTCGGTATAACCAAACTTCACGGCGTTGTAGCCGCCGTTATTTTCGGCCATCTTTTGCTTCACGATATCTGCGCCAATGGTGGCCGCAAGGTGGTTCGCCTGACCGGTCAAATCCGCGCTGGAGTGATAATCCACGCCGTCTTTAACAAACGCCGGATTGCGCAGATACGCCCACAACACCGTGACCATGCCCAGCTCATGCGCCCGTTCGAACGCGGCGGAGATCTCCTCAATCTGACGGCGGGATTGTTCTGAACCGAAATAAATGGTTGCGCCGACGGCCTGCGCGCCCAGTTCAAACGCCTGATCCACGCTGGCGTACAGCGTCTGATCGTACTGGGTCGGATAACTGAGCGTTTCATTGTGGTTCAGTTTGACCAGGAACGGGATTTTGTGGGCATAACGGCGGGACACGGAAGCCAGCACGCCGTAAGTCGAGGCCACACAGTTGCAACCGGCTTCCAGTGCCAGTTCGACAATATTCTTCGGGTCAAAATAGAGCGGGTTTGCCGCAAATGATGCGCCTGCGGAATGCTCGACGCCCTGATCGACTGGCAGAATCGACAGATAACCGGTTCCCGCCAGACGGCCGGTGTTATACAGATTTTGCATCGCAGCCAGCACGCGCGGCGAGCGGTTATTATCAATCATTACGCGATCGACAAAATCAGCCCCCGGAAGATTAAGCTGCTCAGCAGTAATTGTGGAACAACGATGTTGCAACAGGGAATCGGCTTCTTTACCTAAAACCTTAGAGATATCAGTCATAACGAACTCCGTCTCGGGCTCTGAACAGGGTTCAGAGCGATGAATGAACCTGCCTTACAGTAGACAAAGTAGACTAACGTTTTGATTCCGGCCAACTTGCACATTAGATGCTGAAGGCTGAAGCAAGCCCCCACATACAAAAAAGTAATAAATCGATTTCGTTTTTCTGGCGCGTGCCAAAGAAACGTTTCGCTGAACGCGCTATCGTATGCGCTTCACTGATTGCGGATGTCGGGCATGTACGAGTTCAATTTAGTTTTACTGCTGTTACAGCAGATGTGTGTGTTTCTGGTTATCGCCTGGCTGATGAGTAAAACCCGCCTTTTTATCCCACTGATGCAGGTCACCGTCCGTCTGCCTCACAAGCTGCTTTGTTACATCACGTTCTCCGTATTCTGCATTATGGGCACCTATTTCGGCCTGCACATTGAAGATTCCATTGCCAACACGCGTGCGATTGGCGCGGTGATGGGGGGGCTGCTGGGCGGTCCGGTTGTCGGCGGACTGGTCGGGCTGACCGGGGGGTTACATCGTTACTCGATGGGCGGCATGACGGCACTCAGTTGCATGGTATCCACCATTACCGAAGGGCTGCTCGGTGGTTTGCTGCACAGCATTCTGATCCGTCGCGGGCGCACCGATATGCTGTTCAATCCGCTGACCGCTGGCGCAATTACGTTCGTGGCTGAAACGGTGCAGATGCTGATTATCCTGCTGATTGCCCGGCCGTTTCACGACGCACTGCATCTGGTCAGTAATATTGCCGCGCCGATGATGGTGACTAACACGCTGGGCGCGGCGATGTTTATGCGCATCCTGCTGGATAAACGCGCGATGTTTGAAAAATACACGTCGGCGTTTTCCGCCACCGCGCTGAGGGTAGCGGCATCGACGGAAGGGATATTGCGGCAGGGATTTAACGAAGAAAACAGCATGAGAGTGGCGCAGGTTCTGCATCAGGAACTGGATATCAGCGCCGTCGCCATTACCGATTGTGAGAAACTGCTGGCGTTTACCGGCGTGGGCGATGACCACCATTTGCCCGGTAAACCGATATCTTCCGCCTATACCTGGCGCGCGATTGAAAAGGACGAAGTAGTGTACGCCGACGGCAACGAATTGCCTTACCGCTGCTCGCTGCACCCGAACTGCAAACTGGGCTCGACGCTGGTGATCCCGCTGCGGGGCGAAAATCAGCGGGTGATCGGCACCATCAAATTGTACGAAGCGCGCAACCGGCTGTTCAGCTCGATCAACCGTACGCTGGGCGAAGGCATTGCGCAGTTGCTGTCGGCGCAAATTCTGGCGGGGAAATACGAGCAACAAAAAGCGCTGCTCGCACAGTCGGAAATCAAACTGCTGCACGCACAGGTGAACCCACATTTCCTGTTCAACGCGCTCAACACGCTGATGGCGGTGATCCGTAACGACAGCGATAAAGCCGGGCAACTGGTGCAGTATCTCTCGACGTTCTTTCGCAAAAACCTCAAACGTCCTTCAGAAATTGTCACTCTTGCCAACGAAATCGAGCACGTGAATGCCTATCTGCAAATCGAACTGGCGCGTTTTCCCTCGCGGCTGAACGTCGAACTTCAGGTGCCGGACCAGCTCTCGGCTCAGAATCTGCCTGCATTTACCCTGCAACCGATTGTGGAAAACGCCATTAAGCACGGCACGTCTCAATTGCTCGGCAACGGTATAATTACCATCCGCGCCCGTCGTGACGGGCAAAACGTCGTTGTTGAGGTCGAGGACAACGCCGGTTTATATCAGCCGCGCACCGAAAGCAACGGGCTGGGCATGAGTCTGGTGGACAGACGCCTGCGCGCCCGCTTTGGCGATGACTATGGGATCGCCGTCAGCTGCGAACCGGATCTTTTCACCCGCGTTACGTTGCGCCTGCCGATCGAGGAACCCGCATGTTGAAAGTGATGATTGTTGATGATGAGCCGCTGGCACGCGAGAACCTGCGGATTCAGCTTCGGGACGAAGGCGATATCGAGATCATCGGCGAATGCGCCAACGCCATTGAAGCCATCGGCGCGGTGCATAAATTGCGTCCGGACGTCCTGTTTCTGGACATTCAGATGCCGCGCATCAGCGGGCTGGAAATGGCCGGAATGCTCGACCACCGGCATCGTCCGCATATTGTTTTTCTTACCGCGTTTGATGAATACGCGGTGCAGGCGTTTGAAGAGTGCGCGTTTGATTACCTGCTGAAACCGATTGAGCCGCCACGTTTACAGAAAACGCTGGCACGGTTGCGGCAGGAACGTCAGGTGCAGGAAATCTCGCAACTGCCGGAAAGCCAGCAGTCGCTGAAATTCATTCCGTGCAGCGGCCACAGCCGGATCTGGCTGTTGCAGATGGAAGAGGTGGCGTTTGTCAGCAGCCGGATGAGCGGCGTTTACGTGACCAGTCAGGACGGCAAGGAAGGGTTTACGGAACTGACGCTGCGCACGCTGGAAAGCCGCACGCCCTTGTTACGTTGTCACCGGCAATATCTGGTGAATATGGATTATCTTAAAGAGATCCGCCTGGAAGATAACAATCAGGCGGAGCTGTTATTGCGCGACGGCCAGACCGTACCGGTCAGCCGCCGCTATCTGAAAACACTGAAAGAAGCCGTCGGGCTTTAGGTGTCAGGGCGGGCGGTTCAGACGGGTCTCAGCCCGTCAAATGCCTGACGAATTTCGGCTTCCGGTAATGCCACGCCGATAAACACCAGCTGGCTGACCGGCGTTTCGTCCGGTTCCCACGTGCGGTCCCAGTCGGCGCTGTACAGCCGCTGAACGCCCTGAAACAGCAGGCGGCACGGCTGATCCTCAATCCACAACATCCCTTTATAGCGCAGAAGGCTGTCTGCAAAACCGGAAAGTAAACCTTCCATCACGCCGGATACCGCCTGCAACGCCACCGGATAATCCAGTTCCACCACGATGGATGAAATCGTATTTTCCTGCCGGTTCACAATGCGGCGGAAAACCGGCTTTGAGACCACCACGTTTTCTTCCAGCATAAAACCACGCGTGTCGAACAACAGCGCCAGATCGATATCGCCGTTCACCACCGGATACACCGGTGCGCGGGCATTAATCCGCTGAAGCCGCGCAATCAGCTCGCTGCTGTCACCGGCCACATCGGTTTTCGTCAGCAAAATCCGGTCAGCATAACCAATCTGCGACTGCGCCAGCGGGAACTGATCCAGCTGTTGTTGCGCGTGAACCGCGTCCACCAGCGTGATGACTCCGTCGAGAAGATAGCGTTCGCAGATAATTTCATGGGCGAAAAACGCCTGCAAAATCGGCCCCGGATCCGCCATGCCGGTGCATTCAATCACCAGCCGGTCGAACTGCACGTCGCCTCCATCCAGACCGTCGAGCAAATCCAGCAACGCGTCTTCCAGTTCGTTCGAGCGGCTGCAACAGATACACCCGTTGGTCAGCGTGGTAATCCGCGTCGCGCGATCGCCAATCAGCTGGCTGTCGATCGCCACTTCGCCAAACTCATTTTCAATGACTGCAATTTTGTAATCGTGCTGCTGATGCAGCATCTGGCGCAGCAGGGTAGTTTTGCCTGCGCCGAGAAAACCGGTTAAAACCGTGACCGCAATGGGTGTCATAACGTCATTCCTGTTAACAACAGCGCATCCCGCCGTTGCCGTCGCCGCCGTAGCGGGCCTGCTGGCGTTCGCGGAAAAATTCTTTGTAAGTCATCATCGGTTTATCCGGATGATTGGTCTGCATGTGCAGCACGTAGGTATCGTAATCCGGGATCCCCACCAGCATGCGCGCCGCCTGACCGAGGTATTTCTTCGCCGCGCCTAAATTATCGAACACAAGCCGCTCCTTTGAGAGTATTGGCCGCCATGCTATATGCGGGAAAGCCCCGCGAGTGCGGGGCAGTAACACAACATCATCAGTGGCTGGAGAGTTTAATACCTTCCTCCGGCACCGGCACATACGGCGTTTCTTTATCGGTACGCTGATCGGTTTTACGCGCCTGCAACCATGCCCTGAAGCCGTAGAAAATAATACTGTACACCACAATCAGGAACAGAATACTCAGCCCGGCGTTGGTGTAGTTGTTGATCACAATATGGTTCATGTTGCTGATTTGCTGTTCAGTCAGGTCCGCGCCGCCAGCGGCGATACGGGCTTTATACTGGCTGGCCATGAAGAAGAAGCCTTCCATCTGCGGATTGGTGCTGAACAGTTTCAGACCCAGCGCCCAGGTGGTGCAGATCAGCAGCCAGACCGCAGGCAGCACGGTGACCCAGATGTATTTAGTGCGTTTCATTTTGATCAGCACCACGGTTGCCAGCACCAGGGCGACAGCCGCCAGCATCTGGTTGGAGATCCCGAACAGCGGCCACAAGCTTTTCACGCCGCCCAGCGGATCGACCACACCCTGATACAACAGATATCCCCACAGGCCCACGCAACCGGCAGTACCCACAATCCCGGCCACCAGTGAATCAGTTTTTTTCAGGAACGGAATAAAGTTGCCGAGCAAATCCTGCAACATAAAGCGTCCGGAACGCGTACCGGCATCCAGCGCAGTCAGGATGAACAGCGCTTCGAACAGGATCCCGAAGTGATACCAGAAGCCCATATCGGCAAACGGCACAATCTTGTTGAAGACGTGCGCGATACCCACCGCCAGCGTCGGTGCGCCACCCGCGCGGTTCAGCACGGAAGGTTCGCCGATATCTTTAGCGGTTTGCAGAATTTGTTCCGGAGTGATCACAAAGCCCCAGGAACTCACCGTGGCCGCCGCGTGCGCCGTCACATCTTTCAGTTGTGCCAAAATCATCGGCGCATTATCGCCGCCCAGCTCATGCAGGTTTGGCATCACAATGCCCAGACCGGCTGGCGGGGTGTTCATCGCAAAGTACAAACCCGGTTCGATGATGGAAGCCGCAACCAGTGCCATCACCGCCACGAAAGATTCCATCAGCATCGCGCCGTAACCGATAAAGCGCGCGTCAGTTTCACAGGCCAGCAGTTTTGGCGTGGTGCCGGAAGCAATCAGCGCATGGAAACCGGACACCGCACCACAGGCAATGGTGATAAACAGGAACGGGAACAGCGCGCCTTTCCACAGCGGACCCGTGCCGTCAATGTACTGCGTAATCGCAGGCATTTTCAGTTCCGGATTCAGGATCACAATCCCGATCGCCAGCCCGACGATCACGCCGATTTTCAGGAATGTCGCCAGATAATCGCGCGGCGCCAGAATCAGCCAGACCGGCAGCAGCGCGGAAATAAACGCATAACCAATCAGGGTAAAGGTGATGGTGGTGTCTTTAAACGTCAGCGCCGGGCCCCAGTACGGGTCATGGGCAATCACGCCGCCAAACCAGATGGAAGCAATCAGCAAAATCACGCCAATCACCGAGATTTCACCCACGCGTCCAGGCCGGATAAAGCGCATGTAAATGCCCATAAACAGCGCGATGGGCACCGTCGAACAGACCGTAAACACCCCCCACGGGCTTTCCGCCAGCGCTTTCACCACAATCAGCGCCAGCACCGCCAGAATAATAATCATGATCAGGAAACAGCCGAACAGGGCGATGGTGCCCGGCACCGGCCCCATTTCCTCTTTGATCATTTCGCCGAGCGACGCCCCGTTACGGCGCGAGGAGATAAACAGAACCATGAAATCCTGTACAGCCCCTGCCAGCACCACGCCCGCCAGCAGCCACAGCACGCCGGGCAGGTAGCCCATTTGCGCCGCCAGAACCGGCCCGACAAGAGGACCTGCGCCCGCAATGGCCGCAAAGTGGTGGCCGAACAGCACGTTGCGGTGCGTCGGCACATAGTTCAGTCCGTCGTTATTAAGTACCGCGGGCGTTGAACGCGTCGGGTCGAGCTTCATCACTTTTTGCGCGATGTAGAGGCTGTAATAGCGGTAGGCCACCAGATAGACCGAAACCGATGCCACCACAATCCACAGCGCACTGATATGTTCACCTCGCCGTAAGGCAACGACTGCCAGACAGCAAGCACCGATGATTCCCAGAATCATCCAGGGTATATGCTTGAATATTGATTTTGTATTCATAGGAAACCTGGTTGTCAGAATAGCCAACAAATGCCCCTCACGGATTTTGAGAGGAGCTTTTATAAGAGAAGGGCACTATTTTTTTGCCAGACACAGGATGGCGAATTTCACCGCCAAACGGGGGAAAGAGTGGTTAAGCGGTTGTATGGGGAGCTAAGCGGTTACTGGAGGCGGTAAGCGGTTTTGATGTCGCGCTAACCCACTGAATTTTGTGATTTAGATCTCACTGCAAACCCGCGTCACAGAGGCGTTTTGCCCCTGTGACGGGTTATTTTCAGGCCGGAACGGCTAATTTTCCGAGCAGGCGTTCCAACTGTTCGCGCTGTTGCGCAGGAATTTCACCGCCCGCGGCGTAACCGGCGTTACGCATGATGCTTTCCTGCAATCCGACCAGCCAGTCGTAAATGTAAAACGCGGTCGAATTGGTCGGCGTTGCGGAGAGTCTGGTCAGCCTGCGGGAAGATTTCCAGCTGGCGACGTTTTTCTGCGGCTTGGCGAAAATCTTATTGCCCTTATTGATGCGGCTTTCCGGGCGTTCGGCTTCGCTGAGTTTTTCATAGCCGAGCCACGCAACAAAATCACCGAGCACGGTCAGCGCGCGGGAAACCTGCCGGTCGGCGTGATGTTCATGTTCACGCGCACCGGCAGGCAAGGTTCCGCCCAGTGACTGCACCAGCGCCTCCCCCATATTCAGCCGGAAACTGGCGGTGATCAGCTCTTCCATCAGCAACTCTACGGTCGGTTTCGCCACACCAAGCAGA
Organism: Rahnella contaminans; assembly: GCF_011065485.1. Classification (NCBI taxonomy): domain Bacteria; kingdom Pseudomonadati; phylum Pseudomonadota; class Gammaproteobacteria; order Enterobacterales; family Yersiniaceae; genus Rahnella; species Rahnella contaminans. Next base: position 523,052 of record NZ_JAADJS010000003.1, on the reverse strand, counting down.
GCGATCAGCGGTTCATTTTCCGGTAAACCGCGCAGATGGTTTATCCAGTAACGCTGCACCTGACGCGCAAACGCCGCGCCGTCATCCTGTTTTTCCTGCCACGGCTGCACATCCTGTTGCTCGGCAAACAAATCAATGTCTATGCCGATACCAAAGCTTTCGGCGGCAGTCTGATCCTGCGGGTCGGTTCCGGCGTCCTGCCCGGAAATTTCGTGATAAATCCTGTGCAGCTCATCGCGGCCGGGCAGCAGTTTTTCCAGCAATTCGCCGTGGACGCCGGTGCGCGTCTGTAAGGCTTTAATCACGGTCTGAACGGTATGCTGCTTTTTCGCCGGGTCAGCCACTTCGCCTTTCTGGAACCAGCGCCCCAGCAGGTTATCCGCCAGCTCGCGGTAAAGTTCGTCACGCAGTTCTGCGAGACGGTTCAGCCGGATTTCCGGGCGAATTTCCGCTACCAGATAATCGGCCATACGTTGCAGGCCGCGCTCGTCCATCGCCAGCAATGCGCCCCAGGCATCGCCCGGATTACCGACATGACGCTGCACGGCTTCATCGAAATGCACCGATTCAGTCATGCGGCGGTCAAACGGCGTCAGCACCCAGACCAGCCCCGGCTTGCGGCGGCCGCGAACCTGGGTGTTTTCACCCTGCATTTCTTTGACCCAGTATTCCAGCGTGCGGCCAACGGCAACCACGTCTTCACGTTTATCCGCGGCGGTACACACCATCAGCATATTCATTTCGTGGCGGTCGGTATAACGCTCGGGCAGATAGGCCATTTTGGCGCGGAACAGGGCGTCTTTTTCGTCGTCTGTACCGTCTTCTGCCCGCGCGCTCTGCGCCGGTAAATCCAGCAGGTCGGTCTGTTCGAACAGCACTTCACGCGGCGGCGAAAGCAGCGGAATTTGCACTTCGGAGGCCAGCAGCGTCAGTTCAGCCAGTGACAACGTCACCTGTGAACCGGTTTCTTCACCAAACTGCGGGCAGACCGGCACCTGAATATCCCAGGTCGGCGACGGGCTGAAGATCCCGTCCGCAGGCTGCATCGCGTCATCCACCAGAATGCTCAGCGGTGCCAGCAGACTTTGCGCACTGCCGAGATGTTGCAGCGTATGGGCGTAATGACGGTAAGCAGCGGTTAATGCGGGCGTATTGCCCCACAGCAAAGAGAACAGGCGTGCGCGGTCGTCAACGTTCAGATACGGCGCAAGCTTCACGGCCACCGGCCAGTAATGTGCGTTGAGATGACGGAAACGGCGGGCGTCGAGACGGATCATCGAATCCCATAATCCCATCATTTGCTCGCTGGTAAAGCCTTCTACCGGCTCTGGCTGGCGGTGCATCATCAGCTTATTGAGATGCTCGGTGATCTGCTGCGTATCGGGAACGTGATAACTGGCGTCCGGCTCGAACGCGCGGGTCACGATGCGCGCCAGGTCGGCTTCACTGAGAAGCAACATGCGCACCGGAAAAGCGCGGTCTCTCACATCCACCTGGCGCGTAAAGCGGGTCGCCAGACGGGCGGCGCGGTTGCCCGGATTAATCTGCGTCAGATAATCAAGCGTCACGCCGCCGAGGCGGGTTTCAAGACGGCCATAGTTTCCGGCCGCCAGAGAACAAATCAGATAGGATTTCCCGGCCTGAGAATGCCCGAAGAAACCCAGCGCAGGTGGCAGTTCGCACGCCAGCGCCAGACGCTGTGCTTTGTCGCGGCAACGTTTGAGTTGCAGACGCAAACGGTCGGCTTCCAGATCCAGACGCGGTGCCTGTTCACGGGTGGTGTCCACCCACTCCAGCGCGTCGCCCATTGTCGCGGCAGCGGCCGCAAACTGACGCTGTAATTCGTTGGTGGTCAGCGCCGGTGCCGGGGTTGAAACTGTCATGCTTGTTGTCATGAGACGAATACGCTCCCACTGTCGATCCAGTAATGGCTTTCGCCCAGTGTGTTCAGCCTGAGCCGCAGGTGATGAGATGGCACTTTGGTGCCGTTATCCAGCACCGCGCTGGCGATGTCGAAAAATTCCGGTGTCGGGTGATCTTCGCCTTTTTTAACGGCCAGTTTTACGCGCAGCACGCTGTCGCCAGCCACTTTACGTGCCAGTTCCGGCTCCGCAATCGACAAGGTATACAGCGGCGACGCAGGCCAGCGGTCATTTTCCAGCTGACGGAAACCGAGACAAATCGCGCCACGGATACGGAAACTGGCGGCGCTGTCGAGCTTGTAATCATGCGCATCCAGATCAATATCGCTGTAGCAAACATTGTCGTCGGTCAGAACCTGATTACCGTCGAGCATGCCGAGATAACGCACCGTGGAATACGGCTGGAAATCACCGGCCTTGAAATAGAAGCCCGGTAGCCGTAAATCCAGTGCCAGCAGGCACAGCATCGCACCTACCGCCGCCGTCGATTTCGGGTTATCAATGCGCCCCTGTTTGTTAAACGGATACCAGCCGCTGGTGTGATAACCGTCAAGCGAAAGCATGCGGTTAATCGGTAACGGCTGGAGATGGCGGAACAGCGCCTGAATACCGGGGAAGCGCGAAGGGCGGCCGGTCAGCAACAGCACGTCGCAATCGTGCAGCGACACCACTTCACAGAGCGAACGCAGATTCTGCGTGATGCTCATGCGGTTAGATAAGAATTCGTTGTGCAGTTTGCTGAGTTTAAGCACCAGCGGAGCCTGTAAAATATCGAAAACGGCGGAACCGGCAGGCAGCACGCGCTGAATTTCGCTGTGCAGATAATCCAGCACTTTTTGCGTCGGATGTTGCCCCAGCAGTTCGCCAAACGGCGCATCGATTTCCGCGTGCGTGTCCAGCGGATCAAAACGTTCGTAAACTTCCAGCACGGCATGAGCCAGCGGGATGAAAATTTGCAGCGTACTTTGCTGACGCAGCGTCGCGTGCCCGTCCATGCGGCCTTCACTGCCAAACAGGCGCGTCATCAGGCTGTCCGGATTCGCCAGCCCGGCTTTCTTCAGCGCGGCATGCAGCGCAGGTAAAATATAAAGCTGGATCACATCGAGCAGAATATCGTCGCCCGCGACTTTAAATCCTTCGCGGAACAACAGGCGCGGGGTGATTTTGACGTTATTTCCCATACCGTCGTCGAGCCAGTATTGGGTAATCGCCAGATCGGTGGTGCCGCCGCCAATATCAATCGACGCGATGCGCAGGGTTTTACCCACCGGTTCATCGTCGGCCAGTTCCCGGTCCGGACGCGCCATGCTGGCAAAGAATTCGCCGGTATGACCGCCGAAGTTCACCTGCGTTTCGTTGTACAGATACACCATCTGGCCGCAGGTCGCTTCGTCCCATTCCATCTGCACATCGGGCACCGGCATGCGGCTTTTGGCTTTATCGGTCTGATTTTTAAAACCGTCATCCGACGGATGCCAGCCCATAGATTTCCAGACCAGACCAATCGCTTCCTGCATTCTGCGGCGGAAAATTTCGCGCTCAGGTTTCGGCATTGCCGACGGCAGCGTCAGAATAATATTGCGGATCTGGCGGGGCGCGGACGAGCGCAGCATGCGGATGCGCTGCGCCGGACTGTTGATTTGCATCATCGCCTGCGCCAGCAGTTCGGACAGCATCAGCGTCATCACCGAGCTGCGGCTGTAATGAGCAGAAAACACCGGCAGGCGATCTTCCGGCGGCAGGTCAGACAGCGGCTGACCTTCGTCATTGATGAGGAACGTCAGCGGCATTGCCGCCGCCACCGGCTCCTGCACCGTACCGTGGCCGCCCTGGCTGAAACGCCAGCCCGGCGTGTAACTGTCTTCATCCCACAAATAACGTCGCGGACTGGAAATTCCGGTCGATCCTTCCGTGCCTTCGCGCAGCAGCGCCAGACGGCTGGCTTCACGCCCGGCACGCAGAATTGACGGCCAGATAAACGCATCGTCACGGCCGCTTTCAACGGAAAAGTTCGGTTTACCAAAGCGCGCCTGAGCAAATTCCACACGGCTTTCAAACAGCTCGTTATAGAGAAAATGCGGCTGTGAGAGGTCACGCAGTTGCAGTTCGCTGGTCTGTTTCAGCCCGTCAGTTTCGCCAACATGGTCTTCAACCAGAATGCCGCAGGTGTGCGAGTTACCGACGTCGAGGATAAGATCCACGTTGATCGCCGGTTCCTGAAGCGTCGCGCCGTTGATCTTCAGCTCCGGAATACTCAGCTGGCTGCCGAGCATTTCCAGCAGGTTCAGATAGTGCGCCTGATATTCAAATTCGCGCAGCGCCACTTTGATATTGCGCGCCTCACGGTCTTCGCGCAGTGCCGCCTGCTCGGTAAAGACTTCACGCAGCCAGCCGTCTACCCAGGTCTGGTCAAGAAACTCGGGCAACTCTTCGTTGTGCCACGCCAGCGCAAAGTTAATGCCGTTTTTCACGTCGTCCGGCGTCGGAGCCAGCAGCGCCTGTTCTTCATCGCCTTCGGTCACGCGGGTATCAAACGCCACCACCACGCGGTGCGTACTGCCATCGGCTTCCGGCGTATCGAGCGCGCGGATTTGCACACGCGCCCAGTTATCCGGGCCCGCCATAAAAGTGCGCGGAGGATTAAAACGCAGGAACGGCAACGGCAGCCAGATCTGATCGAGCAATTTGAGCGACTGTTCCAGCGGGAAACTGAATTCAGGCCGCACCACTTCTGGTGCACCGCCGTCCACGCCGGGTAAGAAATGACGGCCATTTTGCGGGTTGAAATCCAGGCGCAGCAGCGGGCCGTTGGCGCTTTTGCGCACGAATTTAGCAGGCAGCGCATCATCCCACACCGGTTTGAGCGCGAAGTCGAGAAACTGAATACCGCTGTCCTGAATCAGGGTCACGGCTTGCTTAAAAATGGTCTGTTTAAAATCTGTAATGGTTGCCAGCATGCTGTTATTTACCTTCGCGCTTCATGGTAATTGGGTAAACCGTGTCACCGTTGTAACGCCCCTGACACACCGCCGCGCCCGTGGCGCCCTGAGTACAGCTGATTTCCGGCATCTGATAACGGGAACCGTCGCTGCATTTCGCTCTGTAGCGGCTGTTGATCACCAGCTTGCCCGACTGCATCAGGCCCGCGCCCGTCTCAGCGTGACAAGTCACACCCGCGCCGTAGGTGATTTTCACCGTTCCCTGACCTTGTTTAATCTGATAACGCAGCACCGGCGGTTTGCCTGTCACCGGATCTTTAATATCGACGATGGCGGTCCAGTTACCGTTGAGGAATTTGGTTGAACCGATTTTTACGGCGTCCGCTGGCAGCACCAGCGAGTTTTTGCTGACCGGTGCAGGCGCTGGCTCAGCAACGACCGGGTTCTTCTCGGCTTCTGCCACCGGTTCAGGCGCAGGAACAACCACCGCAGCCTGAGCCACCGGCAGGGCGGCCGGAGCCGGTTTCGCAACCTCCGGTTCCGGCGCTTTCAATTCCGTTGCGACCGGTGGTGGCGCAATCGCGACCGGTTCAGCCGCCGGTTTTGGCGCTTCGGTTTTGGCGGTTTCCACTTTTGGCTCAGGTGCGCGTGAATACAACCAGGCGGCAGCAGAACCGGCGAAGACCAGCGCCGCGACCGGCAATGCCCAGATCAGCGGTGATTTTTTACGGCGCGGCGCAGTGACCGGTTCAGGTGTTGCGTTTTCCTGTTCGGCGGCGCGGGCTTCAATAGTTTTGATCACGCGCGGTGCCGGAGGCAGTTCGATGACCGGTTCCTGCACGCGCGGTTTTTCGGCGGCGAGCGACAGCGTCGGCAGCGGTTCTTCGGCTTTCAGCGTATTACGCAAAGCGGCAAACGGGTCGGCGTTATGAGTGTTATCCAGACTGACAAAGCCCCAGAACGTCAGTACCGGCTGGCCGCCCACCAGATAAACGTGGTTCTGATCCGGGAAACGAAACGCCTTTTCCAGCAGGGAGCCGAAAAACTGATTCGCGGATTTTTCAGAGGCTTTCGCCGTTTTGCTGATTTGCGCCACGGCATCCAGACAGTTTTCGAGCTGGCGCAGCGCGGAGGCGCGGGCCGCATCGGTGGCCGCTGCCCACGACACGACTTTGCCTTCGCGCGGTGAATACCAGTCAAGCCGGTCACCGGCTTCATTGAGTTGCGGAATAGCCAGACAATCGGCAATTGCGGGTTGTTTACGCAGACGTAAGGTTTCCCGTAATTGCAGGGCTGAGGCGTAAACCGGTTGCCCGTTTTCGCCCAGCGCAAGGATGTCGTTGAGACTGCCACTGCGTAAAAATGATTTTGCCACGCCTGAAAAGCCTTTATTGGTTTTGCGCTGCGGAAGAAAACAGGCAGAAAAGGTTCATGATGCTGACACTTTAGGGGATTTAAGCGAAATCAAACGGGGGAATAAGCAACAAAAAGGGTGGCTGTTTATGCCGTGGGAACAGAGAAGGGAATAACGGCGGGACAAACGCCCGCCATCAAAATCAGGCCTGCAAACCCAGTTGTTCGAGTACGGCCGCCAGACGCTGACGATCATCGCCGCCCAGAGACTTTAGCGGTAACGGCAGGCAGGGCGCAGAAACCATGCCCAGTAATTCGGCGGCGGCGGCCACGACGCGGACACTGCCGTGTTTTCTGAATAACACCCATAACGGCTCAAGCTGCGCCGATAACGCCTGAGCGCGCTCCGCATTCCCACTTTTCGCCGCGCGGGCAATGGCGACCGGAATTTCCGGGAACAAACCGCCAATAACTGAATACCAGACGTCGCCGCCCTGTGTCAGCACGGTTGCTGCGGCCAGATCTCCCGCAGCGCCCAGTGCGATATGTGCCGGCAGTAAGGCGCGCAGCGCATCCAGACGCTGGCGGGTTGCGACCGGATCCGGCGAAAGGTTGGGGATTTTGATGCTGGCAACGTGCGGTAATTGCGCGACGCGTACATACAACTCGTCGGAGAACTCAAAGTGAGTCGTATTCGGATTATCGTAAACGCACAATGGCACCGACAGGTTACGGGACACCGTTTCATACAGCGTAAACACTTCCTCTTCGGTGAGTTTCTGGTACGACACCGGTGCCAGTAATACCGACTTCACGCCCGCCTGCTGGGCATCTTCAGCCAGACGTAACACATCAGAGGTCCGCACAGAACCGATACTGACCATCACCGGCACATCACCCGCATTTTCAACCGCCAGACGCGCAACGCGGGCGCGCTCTTCGCGGGTCAGATAGGCGTAACTGCCCGTCGAACCCAGCGCACCAATGGAATCCACGCCTGCGCTGACCAGCCGGTTAATCAGCCGGACAAAAGAGTTCTCGTCAATGCCGTTTACCGAAAGCGGCGTAAGAGGAAAAGCGCTTAATCCTGTGAACATCGGTCTCTCCAAAAGAAGTTAAATAGCCCGGGTAATCATAGCGTCATCATTCACTTTTTGCCGGACACCGCGACACCGGCGTCAGGTTTAAGCCGCAATATATCCAGCCAGCCAATGAGTGTGAGGATTGCAATCACCACGAACGCGACTTTAAAACTCAGGCCGGGAATTGAATCCCAGTGCATCGCAGCGATCAGCTGTTCGCCGAGCCGCGTACCGAGCGCGCCGACGGTAATGCCCAGCCCGACGGAAAGCTGCAAAACCGTGCTGAACAGCGTATTGGCATCGGCCATTTGTCTGGCCGGAACATCAGAAAATGCCAGCGTGCTGATGCCGGTAAACTGCATCGAACGGCTGAGGCCACCGAGAAACAGCAGCAACATCACCAGCCAGTCGGGGGTTCCCGGCGTCAGAAATGCACAAAACAGCAGCGAGAAAACGCTCAGTAATCCGTTCACCACCAGCACAGGCCGGAATCCGAAACGGCGGATCAGCGGCGTAGTCGCCGGTTTCATCGCCAGATTCCCGGCAAAAACCGCCAGAACCAGCAGCCCGGCATGGAAAGGATCCATCCCGAAACCCACCTGCAACATCAGCGGCAGCAGGAAAGGCACGGCACTGATCGTCACACGAAACAGCGAACCGCCGCCCATGCTGATGCGAAACGTCGGGATCGCCAGCGAACCCAGATGTACCATCGGCGCGGGGTCATGTTGCAGATGCCGTAACGCCAGAACAGACAGCACAACGCCCACCACCAGCAGCGCAATAGCGGTGATCCATAAAATGTGGTCCTGACTGATCAGTTCAAGCCCCGTCACCAGCGAGAGCATCGCCATGCCGGTCAGCAGAAAACCCGGTTTATCGAAGTGCTTCGGCTGGTCAGGTTTTTCCTGCGGGAAAAGACGCCACGCAAGCATCATCGCGATAATTCCCAGCGGAACGTTGATGTAGAAAATCCAGTGCCAGGAAGCATAGTGGGTGATAAAACCGCCGAGCGGCGGCCCGAGGATTGGCGCGACCAGCGCAGGCCAGGTGAGGGTGGCGATGGCTTTAATCAGCTGTGGTTTCGGCGTGGTTTTCAGCACCGTCAGACGCCCGACCGGCACCATCAGGGCCCCGCCAATTCCCTGTATAATACGCAGAATGATAAATTCACTGACGTTAGTCGCCAGCGCACAAAACAGGGAAGCCAGCGTAAACACGCCCAGCGCAAAGGTGAACACGTTGCGCGCCCCGAAGCGCTCCGCCGCCCAGCCACTGGCCGGGATCAGCACCGCCAGCGTCAGCATATACGCGCTCATCCCTGCATTCAGATCCACCGCCGAAACGCCGAACGACAGGGCCATTTGCGGTAGCGCGGTGGCAATCACCGTACCGTCGATAAACTCCATGAAGAAAGCGGCTGCAACCAATAAAGCAATAACGGAAATTCCTGAGTTAACCGCGGAATCTCCCTGCGGATGTTCTGACGCACCCGATTTACTCTGGCTCATTTATTCTGTCCCGGACACCACAAAGGCGCTGCAAGGCGCAGCGAAAGATAGATGATAAGTATTAAACCTATCACACACCTTTGCGCCGGTTATAGATCTGCGGAGGATCAAAAAGAGCGGTTTTAGGCAGGAAGTGCGGCAGGAAAGCGGCGTCTGTGTATCTGGAGGCGGCGCGGGAAAGGTCTTGCTGTAGCAAAGCACCTTATGCGGAATTAGAAAGCAAGAAAAAGAGGGATGGGCCGTTAACACATTCGCTACACTCATTGACATAATTCAGGTCGCCCGTAACAAATACGGGAATCAGGGTGCAATAAAAAACTACATCACCCCATATCTAAAAGGAGAAATGAATGAAAAGTGGCGATTATTGCCGTTTATTGTTGCTGGCGGCTATCTGGGGCGGGAGCTTTTTGTTTATGCGTGTGGCGTCTCCGGCGTTCGGGGCGATCAATACCGCGTTTTTACGGGTGCTGTTCGGGTTTGTCGGGCTTTTGGTGATTCTGGCGGTGCTACGCACACCACGGGAATATCAGGGGAAATTCCGCAGTGCGTTGCTGCTCGGCGTGATCAACTCCGGGCTGCCGTTTCTGATGTACTGCCTGGCCGCGCGCTGGCTGCCCGCCGGGTATTCGGCCATTCTCAATGCCACGACGCCACTGATGGGGGTGGTCGTGGGCGGGTTGTTTTTCCATGAAAGCGTGACGCTCAAAAAGGCGCTCGGCGTGCTGCTGGGGTTATTCGGCATTACGCTGCTGACCGCCACCGGCACGGCGCAGTCCGTGTCGTCGCTGCTGGCGGGCGTGATCGCCTGTCTGATAGCGACCAGCTGTTATGCGGTGGCCGGGTTCCTGACGCGCCGCTGGATTTCCGAGCGCGGCGGGCTGGATCCGAAACTGGTAGCGACCGGCAGTCAGCTGGGCGCAACGCTGTTCCTGCTGCCGTTCTTTGTGTACACCTCCGCGACCGGTGCGCCGGTCAGCTGGGCGCAACCGGTGGTCTGGCTGTGCGTGCTGGCGGTCGGTTTCGTCTGTACGGCCTGGGCGTATATTTTGTATTTCCGCCTGATTGCCGATATCGGCCCGCTGCGCAGCATGACCGTGACGTTTCTGATCCCGCCGTTTGGTATTTTGTGGGGCTATCTGTTGCTCAATGAAACGCTGTCGGAAGGGTTCTTTGCGGGCGGTGTGCTCATTTGTCTGGCGGTATGGCTGGTACTCAGCCCGGGGAAGAAGGTGGCGGAAAAGAAAATCGCCGCGTCTTAAACTGGCAGATTCAGACGCGGCGCAGCATTAACCGAGATACTCAATGATGGACAGGCCACCGTTGTAGTCGGTGCTGTAGATGATGCCCTGCGCATCGACAAACACGTCGCAGGACTGGATGACCTGCGGCCTGCCGGGGCGGGTATCCATCATTTTGGCCGGAGCCGCCGGCACCAGCGCAGCGGTCTCTTTCGGCTGATACGGATTGGTGATGTCATACGCGCGCACACCGGCATTCTGGTAAGTGGCGAAAATCAGTGTCGAGCTGACAAAGCTGCCCGGCCGGTTCTCATGCAGGTTGTGCGGGCCAAAATGCGCGCCTTTGCTGACATAATCCCGCTCATCCGGCTGCGGAAATGTGGAAATACTCACCGGACAGGACGGCTCGCGCACGTCGAATACCCAGATCAGCTTCTCACCGTCTTCCTGATTATCCAGCACCGCTTCATCGAGCACGATCAGCAAATCCCGGTCCGGCAACGGCAGCGCGGTGTGCGTACCGCCACCAAATGGCGGACTCCAGTTACGGTGTGAAATCAGCTGCGGTGCAGCCCGGTCTTTGATATCCAGCAGCGTCAGGCCGCCGTCGCGCCAGCTGGCATAGGCCGTATCCCCGCTGATGATCGCGTGATGCAGCGCGTAGCGTTTGCCTTCCGCCCAGTCCGGCGTTTCACCGCCCGCAGTATGCATCCCCGGTAACCACCAGCGTCCGGCCACCTGCGGGTGACGCGGGTCAGCCAGATCGATAGTCAGGAAAATGTAATCACTGTAACCGTCGATCAGTGCTGAAACGTAAGCCCAGCGCCCGCCGACATACCAGATGCGGTGAACGCCGATGCCTTCAAGCCCGAGAAATCCTATCTCTTTTGGCTGATCGGGCGTCGAAATATCAAAAATCCGCACACCGGCGCTCCAGCCGCGCTGCTGAGTGCCTTTGACCGTCTCGCTGACGGAACGGGTGTAATACACTTTTTCATCGGCGAAACGCACGTCGGCAAACAAGTCGCGGGCGTTGATCACCAGCAGTAAATCGTCGTGTGCCTGTAAATGTACGTTCCAGGTGCCCGGCGGTGCCGCGACGAAACCGGCAGGGCGCGGATTTTTCGGGTCGCGGACATCCACGATAGAAAAACCCTGCGACACCATATGGCCGATATAGGCATAACCACGGTGAACCATTACCTGCACGCCGTCAGGTTTTCCACCCTGGTCACTGTGCCCGATCAGCCGCATGTTGCGGCTGTATTCCGGTTGCGGAAGAGATTGAGTTGTCATATTCCGGCCTTATTTCTTATTTTTGGCTTCGAGGGTGGCGAACCACGGGGCGATGAAATCATCCGATTTACCCCAGCCCGGAATGACTTTCGCCAGCGACGCGACGTTGACGGCGTCCGGATTGCTGGTCAGCAATGCCTGCGGAATGGCAGAAGCTTTGAAATCATAGGTGGCAGGCGTTTTCTCGCCGGCAATTTTATTGGCAACCAGACGCAGGTTAATCGCGCCGATCAGTTTCGGATCGACCGCCGCACTCAGTTTCCACGGGCTGTTTGCCTCACGCATCAGGCCGATATCCTGATTGGAAATGTCAATGCTGTAGAGTTTGATTTCCGTGCGGCCATTTTCCTGCAAGGCTTTATACGCGCCCTGACTGAACGCATCCCACGTCCCCCAGATGGCGTCAATTTTGCCTTTCGGGTACTTAGCCAGAATCGCGCCAATTTTGTTGGCCGTATCGCCCTGAACGTCCGAAGACACCGCGCCGACGGATTCGAGTTCATGAATTCCCGGCTGGGATTTCAGCAGCTTTTTATAAGCATCCTGACGACGTTCCATTGGCGGGAAACCGGCGACCCACAGTTTGACGATATTGGCTTTGCCGTTGAAATCCTTCACCAGCTGGCCCACGGACATTTCGGTTAACGACGCATCATCCTGCTGCGTCACGGTTACGCCGGGAATGTCACCGCTGACGGCGGTATCAAAAACCGACACTGCGATGCCGCTGGCGGTAATGCGTTTGAGCAATTCGGTGGAGTACGGATCGCGTCCCTGAGACAAAATAATGCCGTCATATTTCTGGCTGATGGCCTGATTGACGAAATCCTGGAATTTGGCGTCATCGCCGTTACTCAGAAACGTGCTGACCTGAAAACCTAACTTGCGGCCTTCCTGGATCGCACCGGAGACAAATTGCGTAGTGTTATCGTCCGAGCCCAGATTGCGGATCACCGCAATGCGCACCGGCCCTTTATGATCGGCAATGGCTTTTGGTATCGCGGCGGTGTCTGCCGCAAAAGAAGGAAAGACCGACAACAAACTTAATGCCAGCAATGAAGAGGAGAACAGTTTCATTTCAATTACCCTGTGTGTGGTTAATCATCATTCAAACGGGAAGACAATTCATGCAGGCCTTTGGGGAGACTTTTAGAATACGTTAATGAATTGATTGTCCGAGTTTTGATGACAGGGTAGTGATTGGCAACGAACTAAAAGGCATAAGTTAATGCCAAAGATTATTAGCCATCCGGATGTCCGGGCGTAGGATGTTAACAGCTTCTAATTTAAGGATTTCCCCATGAGTGATACTGATATCCGCGTGGTTACCGGCCCCGCAAACTACTTTTCTTTTCCCGGTGCGATTGATCGTCTGACGCAGTTTTACTCGCCGCAACAACTGGATAACGCGCTGTGGATTTACGGCGAACGCGCACTGGCGGCAGCGCAGGACTATCTGCCCGAAGCCTTCAGCGCATCGCAGGCGAAGCGTGTGTTGTTCAGCACCCATTGCAGCGAAACAGAAGTCCGGCGCATCGCGGCTATTGGCGGGGAAGACCGTCAGGTCGTGATTGGGATCGGCGGCGGCGCGGTGCTGGATACCGCGAAAGTCGTGGCCCGTCGCCTCGGATTACCGGTTGTTGCCATTCCTACTATCGCCGCCACCTGTGCTGCCTGGACGCCGCTTTCCGTTTGGTACAACGATGAAGGGCAGGCATTGCGCTATGAAATTTTCAACGACGCTAACCATCTGGTGCTGGTGGAACCGCGCATTATTCTGCGTGCGCCAAAAGAATATCTGCTGGCCGGTATCGGCGATACGCTGGCGAAATGGTATGAAGCGGTGGTGCTCAGCCCGCAACCGGAAATTCTGCCTTTAACGGTGCGGCTCGGCCTGAACACGGCGCTGACGATCCGTGACGTTCTGCTCAACGAAAGTGAAGCGGCTTTGCAAGCGCAGGACGACAATCAGCTGACGCAATCCTTCCTCAACGTTCTGGACGCAATCATTGCCGGTGGCGGGCTGGTTGGGGGATTAGGTGACAGATATACCCGCATTGCTGCCGCACACTCAGTGCATAACGGCCTGACGGCGCTGCCACAGACTGATGCTTTCCTGCACGGTACCAAAGTGGCTTACGGCATCCTGGTGCAGAGCGCGCTGCTCAATCAGCCGGAAGTCGTACAACAGCTGAAGGCGCTGTACCGCGTGCTGGACCTGCCTGTCAGTCTGGCGCAGTTGCAGGTGGATATTCTTGACGAAGCACAGATCTCACGGCTGCTTGAACGCACCTTGCAGGCTGGAGAATCTATTCATCTGTTGCCGGGAAATCCGAATGCAGAACAGCTGCGTCTGGCATTTGAATTTGTGGAAAACTTTTAATTTATGGATAATAAGTCGCGCGGCGGCGACTTATTATTCCGCAAATAAAAACCCGGCATTTGCCGGGTTGAATTTATAAAACTGATGCTAAAGACTGAAGATAATCACGATAACCTTTTGCACTATTCTCTAATTCCTCTGGCGATACTTCATACTCTGCGCCGTAAAAAGCATAGAAGGGATGATAATTTGCCTCCACATATCTGGCCGTCATTTCGAAAGGCAAAAGTATTTCTTTTAACGAATGCTGATAACGTCCTTCAGGCGCAAAATCCTCTTCCTTAATACCGGCGCTCACGGCCAGAGAAAACTTACGGTTTCTGAGCTTGTGCCCGCTGGTGGACCCGTACGCCCAGCCATAGGTGAAGACTTCATCGAGCCATTGTTTCAGCAGCGGCGGGCTGTTAAACCAGTACAGCGGAAATTGCAGAACAAGACTGCCGTGCTGCTCAATTAACTGCTGTTCTTTTTGGACATCAATAATCCCGTCAGGATAAGCCTGATAAAGATTATGGACTGTATAGAGATCGGGGTATTGCGTTAATTCCTGGAACCATCGTTTATTGATAACAGATTCATTCAGATTTGGATGAATAACCACAATGAGCGTTTTCAAATAATATCTCCCTTTATTCGATGAAGTATTTCAGCGTCTGCTTGATGTTTGCATCATAGGGAGCTTTAATTTAAAGTACAATACTGTCACTTATGATAGGTACTATACAAAAGGATAGCGTAATGAATGAAGAAGCGGTCGCTATTTCCTGCGAGCTTCAGGAAGAAACGGGGTTCGCTTACACGCTTTCGCTGGTCAGCGGGAAATATAAAATGATCATCCTTTACTCGCTGACCGGGGATACGCCTGTGGTGCGTTTCAATGAGCTAAAACGCCGTCTGGGCAGAATCTCATTCAGAACGCTCAGCCTCACACTGAAAGAGCTGGAGAGCGACGGTTTGATCATCAGAAAGGAATATCCACAAATTCCGCCCAAAGTGGAATACAGCCTTTCTGAAAGAGGCCAGTCGCTGATCCCGGTTTTAGACATGATGTGCGAGTGGGGAAACGTCCACAGCACTGACCGGCTGAACTGACGGATTAATCGCGTCATGTTTCCTAACCGATGAATGTGCAGAAAAAGCGGGTTGCTGTGTAAAGAAAGCGTAAAGTAAACCGCAGCTAAACGGTCAGCACATATTCCCAAACCCCCGGTCTTCTTTAAATCCACGTTGTAAAATTGTTTAAAAATCAGGTGATACCGTGATTATTTCAGGCACCGGAAATCAATCATGGAACACTCACCCCTTAACGAAACAGAATCCCTCAGTGGAAGTTACTCCGCTGGAAAAAACATTAAAAAAACCAGTGGATTCAGTCTGTTTATGGATCTGCTGAGTGGCGCGCGGACCCCGGATGCGTTGTGGAAAAACCGTATGTTTCGCGTGAAATACGCCGTACGAACCTTGTTGCACCCGCTGGATACATTGAAGGTGCTCGACAAGATGGCCGCAGAGCCGGTCTGGCAGGAAGCGCTGAGCGTACAGACAAAATTGCCCAACAAAATTCACAAGCCCTATCTGTATCTCGGTTTGCCGTCCGCCGGGCGTGCGGATGCGCTGGTCGATCACTACGAATTTGTTAAAAGCCTCAGCAATACGACGCTAAAAAATGCTTTGCTGAGCGTTGGCGGTTACACCGTCACGCAATTTACAGGCAAAGACGGCGAAAATTTCCGTGTTGTGCTGGGTTCCATCGGCAAATCAGAACGTGAAGGTGAAGCCAACATGTTCCTGTACATGAATGAAACCCGCCTTGCGGCACTGACGTTCAGTGTGGTGCAACGCCCGGAAGGGCCGACGATCGTAGTAGGAGGTTTCCAGGGCGCGCACCGTTCAACGCCGCATGAAGTGATTAAACAGGCGACCAAATCCTGCTACGGACTGTTTCCAAAACGTCTGTTACTCGAAAGCCTGCAACGCATTGCAGAAATTACCGGTGTGAAACGCATTCTTGCCGTCAGCGATACCGGACATGTTTTCCGCAGCCTGCGTTATCGTCACCGGAAGAAAAATGTGTTTGTCGCCAGCTATAACGAATTCTGGGATTCCATCAGCGCGACGGTGTATTCATCCGCGTTATATGACGTTCCGCTCGAACTGCCCCGCAAAACCATGGAAGAACTCCCGAGCAAAAAACGTTCTGAATACCGTAAACGCTATACCTTGCTGGATGAACTCGGTGAAAGCACAGCGTCACTGCTGAAAGCCTGATTTTCCAGGCGATTTATGAATCAGAATGACCCGCTGTAGCAGGCAATATGGCCAGGGACTGGCCTGTTTTATTCCTTTCATGCATGACCTTTCACTTTAAGGTGAAAAGAAATCCTCAGATTTTTCACCAGTTAACAGCCTGATTTTAATTAATAATAGTCAGCAAACCATTCCACTCCAAACTAATGCAAAATGAACGTTCTCGCGAATTGTGATGTTTTGATGGACGGGAATGTTACACGTATCGCAAAATTGCCTGACAAATCACCCGCCGCGCTTTCAAATGTGAACTGATTCACATCAATTCATTCATTCCGCCTATATAAAACGCTATCTCTATAAAAACGAAACAGCGGTTCATATTTATAAACTCTCTGGCGGAACGACACATGAACACAGAAAAACCCATTTTATTTAAACATCAGCTGGCGTATGGCGGTGGAAATCTGCTGGGCAGCGGGGCACTGGCGATTGCCGGGATCTGGCTGCTTTATTTCTACACCACCTTTTGCGGCCTGACGCTGCTTCAGGCTTCAGCCATCTTCTCGGTTGCCAGCATTATTGACGCCATCAGTAACCCGCTGATGGGTTACCTCTCGGATAACTTTGGTAAAACGCGCCTCGGCAAACGCTTTGGCCGCCGCCGTTTCTTCATTTTGCTCGGCGTACCGCTGATGATGTTCTATCCGCTCCTGTGGGTCGAAGGCTTCGGATTCTGGTATTACCTGTCTACGTACGTGCTGTTCGAGCTGATTTATACCTCGGTCATGGTACCGTATGAAACGCTCGCCACTGAAATGACCACCGACTTTTCAGCCCGTTCGAAACTGACCGGCTACAAGGCGATTTTCGGTAAAGTGGCAAACTTCCTTGCGGCTTTCATTCCCGGCCAGTTCATCCTGATTTACGGCAAAGACTCCGCGCAGCCATTCTTCTTCACGGCGCTGACGTATGGGGTGATCCTGTTCGTTGCCATCGGCCTGCTGTATTTGTCTTCCTGGGAACGCCCGGTGGAAGAGACTACGCCGGTTGACGACACCAAAATGAGCCTCGGCAAAACCATGCTGACGCTGGTGCGTGATATGAAATCGACGTTCCACCTGCGCGTATTCCGTAAACATCTGGGCATGTATCTGTGCGGATTTGGTGCGGAATGGCTGTTCGCGTCGGTCTTTACCTACTTCATCATTTTCGTGCTGCAATATGACCCGGCCATGGTCGCCGGGCTGAGCAGCCTGAACTCTATACTGCAACTGTTCTCTACCGCGATTTTCATTGGTATCTGTGTGAAACACGGTTTCAGCAAGCCTTATATTCTGGCGCTGGGAATTGTGGTGTTCTCCGTCCTTTGCTACAGCCTGCTGCATTTCCTGCACCTGCCGCAGCAGTACGCAACCGTGGCGATGCTGACCATTACCGTGATTTTCGGTATCGGCACCGGCGGCGTTTACTACATTCCGTGGACGGTATACACCTTCCTGGCCGATGTGGATGAAGCCTTTACCGGCCGTCGTCGCGAAGGGATCTACGCGGGTGCGATGACCTTCTCCGGCAAGCTGATGCGCTCGGTGATTGTGTTTGTGATGGGCGCCATCCTGAGCTTCTACGGCTTCCAGTCCAAATCACATACCCAGCCCGAAAGCGCGGTGATGGCGATTGCGCTGGTGTTCTGCATTGGCGTAATTGGCCTTGCGCTGATGGCGATGGTGTTCAGTAAACAAATGAAACTGAACCGTAAAACGCATCTGGTGGTGCTCGGCGAAGTGGCGCGTATCAAAGCGGGTGGCGCCATCGGCCATATCAAGCCAGACGCACGTGCGGTCATGGAAGATCTGATCGGCCATCCGTATGAGGAATGCTGGGGCAACAGCGCTGTGTGCCGCAAAATCTTCAACACGCCCGCCGTCAGTGTGGACGTGCCTAAACCGCTGACCGGCACCACGCAACAGCCGTAATCTCAGCGTCACCCTGTATTTTGAACTCACCGGCTGGCCGGGATAACCGGCCAGCAACCCCGTATTTTTTAAGGATGAGAAAATCTATGTGGGAATACAAACTGGCTGTGGTCGCGCTCTCCTTCGGGATCAGCGCACACAGCGTAGCCGCCGCATTGCCTGAACCGGGAAATCTGCGCTGGCACAGCATCACTTTTGGTCAGTCCACAGACGTCAATTTCGCCACCAACGTATTGCCGGAAAAAATCGGCATGAACGAAGTGCGTCTGGCGGATAACAAGCCCGTTCCCGAAACGGGTGTTCCGCTGACCACGCCGTTCACGCTGGAAAGTCGCGGCGGAAAAGTGGGGAACAGCCACGACGGCCTGACCTATTTTTATACGCGTCTGCCCGCCGAGTCGAATTTCCAGCTGGAAGCCGATATCACGCTCGATCAGTTTGGCCCGGAAAACGGTGCAAAACCGGCGGGTCAGGAAGGTGCGGGATTACTGGTGCGCGACATTCTCGGCGCACCGCGCGAGCCCGTCACCAAACCGGGCATTGAGGAGTTACCGGCAGCCTCAAATATGGTGATGAACAGCGTGATGGCAGTGGGCGATAAACCGCCGGTCGTGGTACTGATTGCACGGCAGGGCGTCAAACAGCCGTGGGGAAATACCGGGATCGGCATTGTGCGCGAGGAATACCATCCGCTGACCACGCCCGCACATTTCTCACTGCGGCTGACGCGAACGGACAGCGGTTTTGATGTCGCCTATGCGCCACAGGGCAGCGACCAGTGGACGGTAAAATCCGTTGAAGGCGCAGACCGGGTCACGCAGCTCGATAAAACCGGGTATTACGTCGGTTTCTTCGCTTCTCGCAATGCCAGGATCACGGTCAGTCACGCTAAGCTGACACTCAGCGAAGCGCATTCCTTGCCTTCGGCGGCTTACGTGACACCGTCACTGAAACCGCGCATTGAATTCATGTCCTCGCCGGTCGTCGCGCGCCGCGACAGCGTATTTCAGCTGCGCACCAACAGCGACGGACTATTGCAGATAGATGAAGCGAATAAACCGCTGTTACGGCAGAAAACCGTTCAGGGCGGCAAAGTGGTTGTCGTGCCGTTCCACGCAGGGCAGCCTTCCACCACACTGAAAGTGACGTTTACGCCGGAAAACGGAAAACCGCTGACGCAGGAATTTGCGGTTCGTATGGCGCTGGTCAGCAATCCTGATGCACTTTATGTCTCGCCGCAGGGAACGGCTGAAAACGACGGTTCGCAGGCGCATCCGCTGGATTTCGCCAGCGCGGTGAATCTGTTAGCGCCAGGCGGAACCCTGTGGCTGGCGGACGGTGACTATCCGGCCAGTGTGATCCCGGCCACCGCCAGCGGCACTCTGGCAAAACAGAAAACGCTGCGTCCGCTGGGCGAAAATGCGGTGTTTAACGGATTAAAACTCGAGGCCAGTTTCTGGAACGTGCAGGGCATTACGGTCACGCAGAAAAGTTTTCATATTGCCGGAAGTCATAATCATATTGACCGCGTTAAAGCCCATCATGCCGACGATACCGGCATCTGGGTGGCTTCGCCGGACGGTATTGGCCGGGCGTTGTGGGCCAGCCATAACCTCATCAGCAATTCTGAATCCTGGGGAAATCAGGATCCGGGGCGTAAAAATGCCGACGGTTTTGCAGTGAAAATGCGCGTGGGCGAGGGCAACCGGCTGGTGAACTGCTATTCACATGACAACGTGGATGACGGATTCGACCTGTTCAATAAAATCGAGGACGGCCCGAACGGCAGCGTCACGATCGAAAACAGCTTGTCGGTTCACAACGGCAGTAACGGATTTAAGCTCGGCGGAGAAGGCCTGCCGGTGGCGCACCGCGTGCTGAACAGCGTGGCGGTGGAAAACGGAATGGACGGCTTCACCGACAACTTCAACCCCGGCGCGCTTTACGTGGAAGGCAACCGCGCAGTGGACAACAAACGCTTCAATTTCCTGTTCCGTCCGTCGCCGTACACCACCGCGGATAAGCAGGGCGTATTCAAAGACAACATATCGGTGCGCACCAGGCCGGGCAAATATGACGATTCTGTCAGCGGTAATATCGATGAGAGTAATTATTTTTATCTGAATAACAAAAGCGTGAATACGCTGAGTAAAGAAATTACGCCGGGAGAGTTTATTTCTCTCAGGCTGCCGGATCCGGTTACCCGTTTTTCTGACGGCGGATTTAATTACGCTGACTTTTTGAAACAAAAATAAAGCGGCGTAATGAATAACAAGCATTACTTATAAAATAAAAAACTCAATATCTCTGGGACTTTAAAAATGAAAAATAACAGACTGCTGATCTGCGGTCTGCTGCTGGCCAGCGCCAGCAGCCAGGCCGTGACGATCGACCTTCGCCATGAATGGCTCGATGACAGTAAACAACATAAAGACAGGGCGTTAGTCTCACACCGGTTCGCCAATGGCTTCGGTTTCTCACTGGAAGCCAAGTGGAAATCCGGCGGTGACAATCCGAACAAACCCTTTAATAATCTGGTGGATAACGGCACTGAAAGCACCATCAGCTATCAGTATAAAGTGACGCCAGCGTTCTTCCTGCAACCGGGATTTACGCTCGAATCCAGCTCTGACAGCAGCATCTACAAACCGTTTTTAACTGCCGGATATACCTTCGACAGCGGCATTTACTTTAATGCGCGCTATCGTTACGAATATACCCGTTATACCAAAGAAAATACCGAAGACCGTAAAACCAATCGCGGTGAAATCTGGCTGGGATATCGTCTTGCCGGCTGGCGATTTGAATATAACTATATTTATAAGCACAGCGACCAGATTTTATATGACAACGATAAATGGGATTATGAGCAGGATCTGAAGGTCGCTTACAATATCAATAAAAACTGGACGCCGTATGTTCAGGTCGGTGATGTTTCTGTCAGAAAAACCACCGATGAACGTCAGACGCGTTTCCGTTTAGGGATTCAATATTCATTCTGATAAATACCGGAATTAATGCCTGAATATGCCGCCGGTCAGTTTGCGCTGACCGGCATTTTTCGTTTCACTCCGTGCGCCCGTTCAAATTTCCGGTGAGGGAGCATGCGGTTTTGCCATGATTTCGCTAGTGTGTCGCATTCACGTAGATGATGACGTCACTACGGATCAAAAAACTGACTGATGAAACGGAATTTATGACCCTGAAAATTAAACCTGCAAAACTGTCCTTAGCCGCCTTGTTGCTCAGCATCCTGGTTTCAACCCCAGCCCGCGCCGCCGATGAAATCGCTTTCTGGAATACGCCTGAATATGGCGGCAACAGTTTCAACCGCCTGCCGCCGGACGACGCGTATTTTTCGGCGTTGCGGGGCTATGGCGCAAGCTGGGTGCGCCTGTCTTACGACAAATGGAAACCCGCACAGCGTGATTTCCTGCTGGGAGACGCCGACCATTATCAGGGGCTGGTGCCGGAAGATCTGGCCACGTTGAAAACTGCGCTCAAACGTGCACACGCCGCCGGGCTGAAAGTGGTGATCACGCCGCTGTCGCTGCCGGGGATGCGCTGGTCGCAGAACAACGGCAACAAATTTGACGGACGGCTTTGGCAGGATAAAAAATACTGGCAGCAGAGCGCGGATTTCTGGCGTGACCTTGCCAGGGCGCTGAAAGATACGCCCGGCGTAGCGGCCTATAATCTCATCAACGAACCTGCCCCGGAGAAAAATGGCGGGGTGAAGGAACATGCGTCACAGGCCGATATGCAGCGCTGGTATCAGCAGCATCAGGGCACCGCGCGTGATTTACCGGCGTTTTATACCCTGCTGATTCAGGCCATTCGCGAGGTGGATCCGGTCACACCGGTGATGGTGGACAGCGGCTGGTACGCTGCCGCCGACAGTTTCGGTTACTGGCCGGGACCACTCAAAGATGCGCGCGTGCTGTACAGTTTCCACATGTATGAACCCTATGAAGCCACCAGCGGACCCAATCTCAAACGCGACCGGCCTTTTACGTATCCGGGCGACGTTCCTTTCAGCGGGAAGCCTGAAAGATGGGATGCAAAACGCGTGGCGGATTATCTTCAGCAACCTTTCGACTGGGCTAAACAGCGGGGCATTTCTGCCAGCCGCATGGTCGCCGGTGAGTTTGGTTGCGTGAGGATGCTGAACGATTGCCGTCAGTATCTGAATGACGTTCTTTCCGTGCTCGATAAAAATCAGGCGCACTGGGCGTTTTACAGTTTTCGCGAAGACAGCTGGGACGCGATGGATTACGAACTGGGTAAAGGCAAAGTC
Source organism: Rahnella contaminans (assembly GCF_011065485.1). NCBI lineage: Bacteria > Pseudomonadati > Pseudomonadota > Gammaproteobacteria > Enterobacterales > Yersiniaceae > Rahnella > Rahnella contaminans. The sequence goes on along the minus strand of NZ_JAADJS010000003.1, from coordinate 500,805 downwards.
CCGTGGTCATACTGGCAGGCGATTGAACAAAATAAACCAGACAATCTGAAACGCCGCGCAACGCCGGAGTTCGAACCGATCAGCCGCAGGCTGGCAGAAAGTCTGCCATCGACGAAATAATAAGGTTGTTGATGTTCGTTTATATTTCGCCGTAACCTCGCCCAAATATAAACGAACACTTTTAATAGCGGTTTACGGGTTGACAATAATATACAGCATGCGTAAATTGCACCTGCCGGAAGTTGCGGCCTTTCCTCACTTAACATAAGAGACTAATGGACACTGTATCTAGTAGCTTCCCGAATGACGCTGAACCGGCGCTTCGGAATATTAAACATGAAATCGACTGTGATCATTTCATCGTTTGGGTGCGCCTCGCCAGAGCCTGATGCTCTTGTGTTACCTCACCTCAACCTGAGTGTTTACGGTCCCGGGGTGTGTTATGAACTTCAAATCAATCCTTTATCCCGATGTCAAAACCCTGACATCACTTCTGCGCGTCCGTCCGTCCCGAGACAGGGTTCTGTCTGCGCGTGGCAAAGACTCGCATTCAATTTTTTCTTCTAAAATCAGTAACATGAATCTTCGCGTGACCACCTGGCGCGTCAGTCCTGTGACCGGCCAGCTCGAACAGCGTTGCATCATGGCTGACAGCGAAGAACCTCAAAGTCGGTTTTCCCCCGCCTGATTTAGCCCGTGGTTTATCCCGCGCTGGATCTCGTCCTTATTACTGCCTGATCGTTTCCCGGCAGGAATATCGCTGATTTAATTCCGTTGAACGGGTTCGACTAAATTATTTCAGAGAATAATTCCGCCCGGCGAAACCTGAAGCAGAAATAATAGACACACAATAAGGCTTGTTCTGTTTATCTTAAAATAAACAGCGAACAGCCCTGCATAAAATAAATGAAAATACCGATCGTTTCGACGATACGGGCAATATTCTGCGGCCTGAAATAAGGCTTACAGATATTACGCCCCTATTGTTGCGCGACAGGAGCACCACCATGACTGTACAAAACAACACCACACAAGAAAAAAAGAAACAACAGACGCTCTCCATGCGTGCCGCGCAGGAAGCGAAAAACGGCGTCGCGGTTACGCTGATTAATGTTAACGCCACACGCGACGGCCTGACGGAAGCCAGTGCCGCCACACGTCTGGAGAAAGAAGGTTACAACGAAGTCGCCCACGACAAGCCGCCTCACGCGTTGATTCAGATGGTGAAAGCCTTTAACAACCCGTTCATCTATGTGTTAGCTGTGCTGGCCGTCATCAGCTTCTTCACCGATTTCTGGTTCCCGCTGCGCGCCGGAGAAGAAACCGATCTTACCGGGGTTTACATCATCGGCACGATGGTGGTGCTGAGCGGGCTTGTCCGTTTCTGGCAGGAATATCGCTCGGCGAAATCGGCTGAAGCGCTGAAAGCCATGGTCAGAACCACGGCCACGGTGCTGCGCCGTGACCGCATGGGAAAAGCCGGTTCGCTGCGTGAAATCCCGATGCGCGAACTGGTCGTCGGCGACATCGTGCAGCTTTATGCGGGCGATATGATCCCGGCGGATGTCCGTCTGATTGAATCGCGGGATCTGTTCATCAGCCAGGCCGTGCTGACCGGTGAAGCGTTGCCGGTTGAAAAGTACGACACGCTGGGCGACGTGGCGCAAAAATCGGCCAGCGACGTGAGTGCGGAAAATGAAAACCTGCTGGATATTCCCAACATTTGTTTCATGGGCACCAACGTAGTCAGCGGCACGGCGCAGGCCGTTGTCGTGGCGACCGGGGCAAGAACGTATTTTGGCTCGCTGGCGAAAGCCATTGTCGGCACCCGCGTGCAGACGGCGTTTGATCGCGGCGTGAACAGCGTCAGCGGGCTACTGATCCGCTTCATGCTGGTGATGGTACCGGTGGTCTTCCTGATCAACGGCATCATGAAAGGCGAATGGTGGGACGCGCTGCTGTTTGCTGTCGCGGTCGCCGTCGGGCTGACGCCGGAAATGCTGCCAATGATCGTCAGCGCCAATCTGGCGAAGGGCGCGATGGCGATGGCAAAACGCAAAGTGGTCGTCAAACGTCTGAACGCCATTCAGAACCTCGGCGCGATGGACATTCTGTGTACCGATAAAACCGGCACGCTGACGCAGGACAAAATCATTCTTGAGCACCACATCGACACAAAAGGAGCAAAAGACGAATCCGTGCTGGCGCTGGCGTGGCTGAACAGTTATCACCAGAGCGGCATCAAAAACCTGATGGACCAGGCGGTTCTGCACTTCTCCGAGAATGGCGTTTCACCATTCACGCGGCCTCAGGGTTACAGCAAAGTGGATGAAATGCCGTTCGATTTCGTCCGCCGCCGTCTGTCGATTGTGGTGAAGGATGCGAAGGAAAATCATCTGCTGATCTGTAAAGGTGCGGTAGAAGAGATGCTGAGTATTTCCACCCACATGCAGGAAAACGGCGCGGTGGTGGAACTGACTCCGGCACGCCGTGAGGCACTGCTGGCGCTGGCGAATGACTACAACCAGGAAGGGTTCCGCGTGCTGGTGGTGGCGACCCGCGACATCCGCAAAAGTGAGGCGAAAAAACAGTACGGCACAACCGATGAGCACGACCTGATCCTGCAGGGGTTCCTGACCTTCCTTGATCCGCCGAAAGAATCTGCCGGCCCGGCCATTGCGGCGCTGCGTGATATCGGCGTGGGCGTAAAAGTGCTGACCGGTGATAACGCCGTCGTGACCAGCCGCATCTGTCATCAGGTGGGATTAGAACCGGGTGAACCGCTGCTCGGGCCGCAGATTGAACGCCTCGATGACGCCACGCTGCGTGAGCTGGTGGAAGAGCGCACGGTGTTTGCAAAACTGACGCCGCTGCAAAAATCGCGGGTGCTGAAAGCGTTGCAGGCCAACGGCCACACGGTCGGATTCCTCGGTGACGGTATCAACGATGCACCGGCATTGCGTGACGCGGACGTCGGGATTTCCGTCGACAGCGGTACGGATATTGCCAAAGAATCTGCCGATATTATCCTGCTGGAAAAAAGCCTGATGGTGCTGGAAGAGGGCGTGCTGAAAGGGCGCGAGACGTTCGGGAATATCATGAAATACCTGAACATGACCGCCAGTTCCAACTTCGGCAACGTGTTTTCCGTCCTGGTTGCCAGTGCGTTTATCCCGTTCCTGCCGATGCTGGCGATTCAGCTGTTGCTGCAAAACCTGATGTACGACATCTCCCAGCTGGCGCTGCCGTGGGACAAAATTGACAAGGAGTTCCTGAAAAAACCGCGTAAATGGGATGCCAAAAACATTGGCCGTTTCATGGTGTGGATTGGCCCGACATCGTCCATTTTCGACATGACGACGTTTGCCCTGATGTGGTACGTGTTCAGCGCCAACAGTGAACATATGCAGACGCTGTTCCAGTCCGGCTGGTTTGTGGAAGGGCTGCTGTCCCAGACGCTGGTGGTGCATATGCTGCGTACCCAGAAAATCCCGTTCATCCAGAGCACGGCGGCGTGGCCGGTGATGCTGATGACCGGGCTGGTGATGGCCGTGGGTATCTACGTGCCGTTCTCTCCGCTGGGGCCGATCGTCGGGTTACAGGCGCTGCCGTGGCAATACTTCCCGTGGCTGGCCGGTACGCTGCTGGCCTACTGCTGCGTCGCACAGGGCATGAAAACGTTCTACATCCGTCGTTTTAAACAGTGGTTCTGATGTCCTGATTTTTCATTAAAACCTGACCGGTGCCGCAGCGTTTTGCGGCACCGTTTTAAGACTGAAAATAGCACCACGCTTCACAATGACAACCCTGAAAAAGGGGAGCGATTATGTTTGCAACAACCCAATCTGGCACCACCTTACTGATCAACCTGGCAGGCGCAATTGCCCTGCTGCTGTGGGGTTCCCACATGATTTCCTCCGCGCTGCAACGCGGATTCGGGACACCGTTACGCCACTGGATGGGGCGTCATCTTAAACATCGCGGGATGGCGTTGCTGTCCGGCGCGGGCATTACCTGCCTGTTGCAAAGCAGCACCGCGGTCAGCCTGATGGCCACCTCGTTTACCGCCGCCGGAACGCTGAGCCTCGCGCCTGCACTGGCCGTGATGCTCGGTGCCAACGTCGGTTCGACGCTGGTGGTTCAGCTGATGAGTTTCAACACCGCGATCGCGGTGCCGTTGCTGATGCTGAGCGGATTTATCGTCTTTAAAATGCGCGACCATACCGGCTTTGAAAGCGCCGGTTGCGCGATGATTGGCCTCGGGCTGATGCTGCTGGCGCTGAGCCTGCTGGGCGCAACGCTCGGACACATCGAATCCACGCCGGTATTCCGCGCCGTGATGTCCGGGTTACAGGGCGATACGCTGATCGCGCTGTCCGTGGCGGTGATCCTCACGTTAGTTTGCCATTCGAGCGTGGCGGTGATTTTGCTGATCGCCTCTCTGGCAGCGACGGGCGTCATGACGCCGGTAACCGCCATGGTGTTGGTGCTCGGCGCGAACATCGGTGGTGCGCTGCCGCCGGTGCTGAATGCCGGCAAAGCCGTCGCCCGCCGTCTGCCCGTGGGCAATCTGCTGATCCGCTGCGCCGGTTGCGTGGCAGCACTGGCCCTAATGCCTCTGCTGGCGCGCCTTGCAGACCACTTAGCGCTGCCCCTGCCGCAGCTGGTGGTGTGGTTTCATACCGCGTTCAGCGCCGTGCTGGCGCTGGTATTTATCGGCCTGACCGCGCCGGTCGCCCGCCTGCTTGAGCGGCTTTTCCCGGAAGAGGCGCGTGCCGGTGATCCGGGTATGCCCGTGTACCTTGACGAAACCGGGCTGGATATCGCGTACATCGGTTTATCCAATTCCGTGCGTGAATCCCTGCGCGCAGCCGACATGCTCAACATAATGCTCGACCGGTTGCAGGTACTGTTTCAGACCCCGGAGAAGGGCAGCCGCACGGAAATACGTCAGCTGGATCACTCTCTGGATATGCTGAGTGCGGCGATCCGGGCGTATCTGGCCGATCTGGCGCACGACGGACTGAGCGACGCCGATGCCGACCGTGCTCAGGAAATTTTGATGTTTGTAATTAACGTCGAACATGCGGGTGACATTCTCTCCAGCAGCCTGGCGGAACTGGCTGCCCGCAGGACGCGGCGCGGCGAGACGTTCAGTGAGTTTGAGCGCAACAATATTGCGCTGCTGCATACGGAAATCCTCACCAGCCAGCGTCTGGCCGTGACCGCATTTCTGGGCGAAGACCACGGCGCCGCGCATCAGCTGGTGGCGCGAAAAGAGGTGATTCGCCAGATTGAAGCCACCGCCAGCCGTGAGCATTTTAAAAAGCTGCGCGATGATAAAAATGCGTGGGCGGAATCCGGCGATATTTTCCAGCGTGTGTTACGCGATTACCGGCGCGTACATCATCATATTGCCGCCGTGGCTTATCCGGTTATTGACCGGCGCGGAGATGAATTACGGGCCAGGGTTGAAAATAACGCAGACGTGTAAATCCCATAATAAAAACAACAGGAAAGTTTTATGAGAGTGCTTATTTGTTCAGGCCGTTTTTATGCGGGTATCAGTACACTAACGCGGGTGCTGGATTTATATTCGCAATCGCAAAATATCCATGTACTGATCCACGGCGGGCATCAGTCCTCCGGCGGCGCAATCGAGCGCTGGGCGCGGGATGCGGGCGTTCATATCGTGCGCTATCCCGCCAACTGGGCGGCGCACGGTAAATATGCAGAAATCCGCCGGAATATTTTCATGTTAGAAGACAGCCGCCCGGATATTATGCTGGCATTTTCTGGCGGAGAGGATACCGCCGATTGCATCGGGCTGGCGAAAAGCAAAGGAATTAAAGTGATTGAAATTGAACAGTATCTGTAACGTCAAAAACACCGGAGCAGGCGCGCAATTTTTCCCCAATGTTCGGGAAACCGGTTTCTGGATTATTCTGATAGTCCCGGCAAATGCTTTATAAGAGGTTATATTTATTCAATTGTAGAGAGGTTGCGCCGCGCTGTTTCTGTTAACAGTGACAACGATTCAGCGCAACCGGCTACGTATACAGGAGAATAAAATTGACCACAGAACTGAAGGATACCACCACAGAGACGCCCCCGATCCCCGCCCTCAGTGGCGGGAAATATGCTTTCTTTTTTGATGTTGACGGCACGCTCGCCGAAATCTGCGCCGAGCCGGACGACGTCTCCATTCCCGCTTCCGTTCGCGATAACCTGAAAACGCTGGCTGCGGCCACTTCAGGCGCACTGGCGCTGATCTCCGGGCGTCCGGTTGAACAGCTTGACCAGCTTTCCGCGCCGCTCCGGTTACCGGCTGCGGGCGTGCATGGCGCCGAACTGCGCGACGCCGCAGGGAATCTGCACCGCGTGACGTTGCCTGAGGATGTGGCGCATGCCTTGCAAAAGCAGCTTGAAAAGGGAATGGCCGTAATGCCGGGAACGCTGCTTGAAGCCAAAGGCATGGCGTTTGCCCTGCATTATCGTCAGGCACCGGCTTTTCAGCAGCAGGTTCTGCAACTGGCCGAATCGGCAGTCGCTGCGTATCCCGACCTGATGCTTCAGCGCGGAAAATGCGTGGCGGAAATTAAGCCGCGCGGCAACGATAAAGGCTCCGCAATCACGACGTTTATGCAGCAGGCGCCGTTCGCCGGGCGTATTCCGGTGTTTGTCGGCGATGACCTGACCGATGAAAAGGGCTTCCAGGTCGTCAATGCCATGAAGGGTATTTCCGTGAAAGTCGGAGAGGGTTCCAGCCATGCACGCTACCGTCTGGGACGCGTCAGCGATGTGTATCAGTGGCTGGAAGCGTTACAACGTCACTTAACCATCACTAATAATAAGGAGACAACATTATGAGCCGCCTGGTTGTCGTATCTAACCGTATTGCTATTCCTGACGGGTCGAAATCCGCGGGTGGGCTTGCCGTCGGTATTATGGATGCGTTGAAAAACACGTCCGGGCTGTGGTTTGGCTGGAACGGAGAAATCAGTGAAATCTCCGGCGAAGAGGAAGATGATCTCAGTCTGGTGGAAGAGGATGGCATCACCTACGCCTCGGTTCCGCTCAATCAAAACGATTATGATCTGTATTACTGCCAGTTTTCGAATGCCGTACTCTGGCCAGCGCTTCATTACCGCATCGACCTGGTGGATTTCCAGCGTGAAGCCTGGGAAGGCTACTGCCGCGTCAATGATCTGCTGGCGAGAAGATTGCAGCCACTGATAAAACCTGACGATATTCTGTGGATCCATGACTACCATTTGCTTCCTTTTGCCGCCGCGCTGCGCAAACTTGGCGTAAAAAACCGCATCGGCTTTTTCCTGCATATTCCGTTCCCTACACCCGAAATTTTTAATGCCGTGCCGACGCATAACGAACTGCTGGAGATGATGTCGCATTTCGATTTGCTGGGCTTCCAGACCGAAGGCGACCGCCAGGCGTTTCTGGATAATCTCGGCGAACTGACGACTTTGCAGCCCTCCGATACCTGTCTGCATCAGGCGTTCGGCAACACCTTCCAGACCGGGGTTTATCCGATCAGCATTGCGCCGGACAGCATCCGCAAAATGGCGGAAGGGCCGCTGCCACCGAAAATGGCCGCCATGGAACGCGAGCTGCGCGAGGCGAAAAACATTATTTCCTGCGAACGTCTGGATTACACCAAGGGGCTGCCGGAGCGTTTTCTGGCGTTCGAGGCACTGCTGGAGAAATTCCCTCAGCATCGCGGCAAAGTGCGGTATTCCCAAATAGCACCGACGTCGCGCGGCGATGTGCAGGCGTATCAGGATTTGCGTCATCAGCTTGAAACCGAAGTCGGACGCATCAACGGGAAATACGGCAGCCTGAACCAGACGCCGCTGTTCTATCTCAATCAGCATTTCCAGCGCAGTTTGCTGATGAAACTGTTCCGCCTGACCGACGTCGGGCTGGTCACACCATTGCGCGACGGCATGAATCTGGTGGCGAAAGAGTATGTCGCGGCGCAGGATCCGCAAGACCCGGGCGTGCTGGTGTTGTCGCAGTTTGCCGGTGCGGCGAATGAACTGACGGCGGCACTGATTGTCAACCCGTATGACCGTGATGACGTGGCCGCCGCGCTCGATAAGGCACTGACAATGCCGCTGGAAGAGCGCCGTGAACGCTACAACGACATGATGGAAGTACTGCGTAAAAACGATATTACGCACTGGGGTGAAAGCTATTTGCAGGATTTGCTGGCCATTTCCCCCCATGACGTTGCGCACAACGCCGTCGCCTGAGAAAAACTTCTCTAAACACAGCCCTGAATAAGGGCTGTGTCATTTTTAACGCAATGCAGAGGCTTGTCGCATATGCAAAACGCTAAATTACAGACCAACGAATTCCCTGACCTGGAACCGATTGAGCTGATCCTGGACCGGATGATGGATGCCGAACCGGAACCGGAAATGATCGAAGGCCTGCCGCCATCTGATGCTTTGACCCCGGCGGATCGCTACATGGAACTGTTTACCGCCGTGCAGTCTTCGCACCTGTTTGAAGACAGCAAAACCTTCCCGGACTGCCCGCCGAAAATGGATCCGCTGGACATTCTGCTGCGCTACCGCCGGATAAAAAATCATCCCGGTTTTAATCTGCAACGCTTTGTTGATGCGCATTTTTCGCTACCGGCACATCACGGCGATGAATACGTCAGCGATCCGGGTGACTCCCTGAAAGAGCACATCGATAAACTCTGGCCGGTGCTGACGCGCCAGCCGGAAGACCATGTGCCGTGGTCATCGCTGTTGCCGCTGCCGCAGGCGTATATCGTGCCGGGCGGGCGTTTCAGCGAAACCTATTACTGGGATTCTTACTTCACCATGCTTGGGCTGGCAGAAAGCGGCCGCAATGATCTGCTGCGCACCATGGCAGACAACTTTGCCTGGATGATTGAGATGTACGGGCATATTCCCAACGGCAACAGGACGTATTATCTCAGCCGCTCACAGCCGCCGGTATTTGCCCTGATGGTCGAACTGTTCGAGGAGGACGGCGTGCGCGGTGCGCGGCGTTATCTGGATCATCTGCTGAAAGAGTACGAATTCTGGATGGACGGCGCGGAATCACTGATGCCCAATCAGGCATACCGTCACGTGGTTTGCCTGCCAGACGGCACGCTGCTGAACCGCTACTGGGACGACAGGGATACGCCGCGTGATGAATCGTGGCGCGAAGACGTGGAGACGGCGAAACATTCCAGCCGCCCGGCTAATGAAGTTTACCGTGATCTGCGCGCCGGTGCGGCGTCCGGCTGGGATTATTCCTCACGCTGGCTGCGCGATCCGGACAGACTGGCGAGTATCCGCACCACACAATTCATTCCGGTCGACCTGAACGCGTTCCTCTACAAACTGGAAAACGCAATTTCGAATATCTCCGGCCTGAAAGGCAACCGGGAGACGCAGGCGCTGTTCCGGCAGAAAGCGGAGATCCGCCGCGACGCCATTACCCGCTATCTGTGGGATGACGAAGACGGATGCTTCCGCGATTACGACTGGCATCGTCAGCAACTGGCGCTGTTTTCTGCCGCCAGCGTGGTGCCGCTGTTTGTCGGGCTCGCGACGCACGGACAGGCCGAAAGGGTCGCCGCCGTGGTACGCGAACGGCTGCTGACTTCCGGCGGTTTGCTGGCCACGGAGTTTGAAACCGGCGAACAATGGGACAAACCGAACGGCTGGGCACCGCTGCAATGGATGGCGATCCAGGGCTTCAAGCTGTACGGCAATGACGCGCTGGGCGACGAAATCGCCCGCAGCTGGCTGCGAACGGTGAATCAGTTTTATCAGAAACATCACAAGCTGATTGAGAAATACCACATTTCCGGCAGCGCCGCGCGCGAAGGGGGCGGCGGCGAATATCCGCTTCAGGACGGTTTCGGCTGGACCAACGGCGTTGTCCGCCGCCTGATCGGGCTGTATGGCGAGAATTACGAGTAAAGGTCTGACGCGCCAGTGCAGGAACAACCGTTTCATTGACGGTATGTTAATACTGCCAGGACTCTCACTGCTTTGGGAAGCGGCAAAATAGCGATAGAGTTAAGCCCCGTCGTAAGCCGTTTTCACCGAAACATGAGAGTCAACACGATGCAGCCCGTCAAAAAATTCCGTTTTTATCGCCCGCTGAAAGGTCACAGTCACACGTTTGGTGAACAATGGTTCGCTCTCAAAGCCGAAGCATTCGCCCGGTTCTTTGGCACGCCGACGTTCCTCATCGCGCAGACAGTGATTGTGGCAGTCTGGATCTACCTGAACATCTCCGGGCTATCCAAATTCGACCCCTATCCGTTTATTCTTCTTAATCTGGCCTTCAGTTTGCAGGCAGCTTACGCGGCACCGCTGATTTTACTGGCGCAGACCCGTCAGGCCGAACGCGACCAGGCACACGCGCTGACGGATGCTCAGCACCGTGAAGATCTGGATGATGCGATGGCAAAACGTCAGACTGTGGCTGAAGAAAATTCCGCCCAGTTACTGGTTTTAGTCCAGCAGAACATAGAGTTGACCTCGCTGACCAAAGAGCTGGCCGAGCGGATTGAAACCCTGACAACGCAGCTGGCCAGCCGGTAAACAAAACGCTACACGTCCTCATTCAAGTCACTTTTCTTTCGATAAATATCAGGCCGGGTTATCGCCCACGCATAATCCGGCCTGTTTACCGGTTCGTAACCGAATTTTTCATACAACCAGGGCGCGGTGGTGGTGAACAACACCATGCGGCGCAGGCGCGCGGAAACCGGATGCGACTGGCAGCATTCGACCAGCCAGCCGCCGAGGTTGTTACCCTGATAGTCTTCCAGCACATAGACGTCGCACAGGTAAGCAAAGGTGGCGTAATCAGTGATAAAGCGGGCGAAACCGATTTGTTTTTCGCCTTCAAACAGACCAAAGTTGAGACTGTTTTCAACGGAATCGCGCACGGTTTGCTCGTCAATTCCGGCAGCCCACGTTGAGCGGGTCAGGTAACGATGGATCGCCGGAATATCCTGCGCGGTTTTATCCGTGGTGATATGGAATGCGCCTTTTGTCCACTGGCATACGTCGGTTGCTGTCACTGTATTCTCCGCGAGTTTCGGTTGTTTTAATGATCACCGTACGAATGTAGCGCAGGCCGGTCGAGATTTCATACAGTCGGGCTGTAAAAAGCTGGCTGAATGCTGTATCCTGCACTCATCATTAATATGCTGTATATAATTACAGTATAAGGAGCGAGTCATGGCTGTTGAAACAAAATTTGTTGTCGTCAGAAAAGGTGAAGAGAAAATGACATTTGCCAATAAAAAAGATGCAGACGCTTACGACAAGATGCTCGATATGGCAGATACCTTCACCGAGTGGTTATCGCAGAGCGGGCTTGAGATTGACGAAGTGCTGGCGGAAAATATCGCGCTGCACCTCGCTGAGCAAAAAGATGCCGTTCAGCATATCCTGCGCACCAGTAAATTACCGGAAACCGTAGCGGTCGTTGCTGACGAGACCACTGAAGAAACCGCAGAGCCTGTAGCCGTGGAACACGTCGAAGCGGATGCAGAAACGGAAGAAAAAGCAGCACCTGCACCGAAAAAAGCCCGCGCAGTGAAAGCCGCCTGACTTTTTTGCCATAAAGAGCGACGGAAACAGAAGGGGCACACACTGGCAATATCCCGCGTGCCCCTTTATCACTGCATTTGCGCAACGTTCTCCCGCCAGAAATCAGCGAATTTCCGCTTCAACAATCGAGACGTAGCAACCTGTATCAATAATGCGGTTCAGTTTGAGATCGGCATCCGCCAGCAACGCTTTGATTTCATCTTCGGAACGCGTTTGCCCGCCATCAAAACTTGCCAGCAAAAGCAGATCGACTTCCTTGCCGCCGTGCCAGGCGTTTCCGCGCGGAATGACCGGTTCCATGATAAGCAGCTTCGAACCGGCGTGCATGGCATTGCGGCAGGTGCGTAGTATTTTGCGCGCCTGTTCTTCCGGCCAGTCCATCGTGATGTATTTCAACATATAAAAATCCGCCGTCGGGCAGGATTCAAAGAAACTGCCGGGATGCAATTCCCAGCGGGAATCATCGCCCAGCTCGCTGAGACGGTTTTTAGGCAAGACCTGCGGCTGATCGAATAAAATACCGTGCAGCGTCGGATTATGTTGCAACACTTTTAATAATAATCCGCCCATGCCACCGGCAATATCCACGACGGTTGATTTATCAGGGAAATGATAACTCCGAACGATGAAGTTATTTTCAATCGAAGACATGGACGACATTCCCCGGTCAAAATCATTAATACCGTCATGCGCACTTTCCTGAGCCCAATACTCGTAGAAATTCATACCGTAACGATTTTTAAAGGCGGATTCGCCGCGAATATTTTCTATAACATTTCCGAGCGGAAGCCAGAGTGTTTCATGCGTCAGCATTAATACTGCCGCACGCAGGGAACCGGGGACGTCTGAACGTAAGAATTCGGCGGAAGGCGTCAGGGAAAACTCACCGTTTTCATGTTCCTTAAAGATATTCTTAGACGCCACCATCCGCATTACACGGTAGAGTTGCCGCGGGTTGACGCCCAGTTCTTTGCCCAGTACATCGGGCGTTTTAGGGCCTTTGACCAGACAATCAGCAACGCATAACTCCGCCACGGCGCGCAGTGACGCCTGAAAGGTATATCCCATTGCCTGCTCTAATAAATGCAAAGCCGCTGAATCACTTTCTGAAATAGCAACAGTTGTGTTAGTCACAATAATTCTCCACGCAAAATTGAAATGCGAATAAATTTGCAAAACTACGCTGCAATTTTATTTGTCCATAGAGAGAAATTATTCTCGGGAAAAACATTAGGACAGAAAAAGAGAAACAACAATGTCAGGGTAAATTCAGAAAAGATAAACCCGTAAAGATAACGGGCCGCTGTCATTTAAACGGGACGCGACTTTATTTGATAAAATAAAAATGGCGTTACCGGGACGCCATTTTTGTTAGTTTTCAGAGCCAGATTACTTCGTCTCGTATTTATTTCGGCTCGTAACGAATATATCCAGCCACGCCGCCTTTACCGCCGTCTTTTGGATGATTAATGCCGTCGCTGACGCTGACCACCGGGAAATCAAACGGCGATACGCCTTCGATACAGGCGACATTAACGCCATAGAATTCAGGATTGGAACGGCGCTGGTGGAAGGTGTAAATCCCGCAAACTGAGCAGAAGAAATGGGCTGCTTCGCCGGTGTTGAACCGGTATTCGGTAAGCAAGTCCTTGCCCTTGATCACATCCACTTCCTGAGCCGGGACGACGACCGCCCCGCGCATACGGCAGAACGAACAATTGCAGCGGAGCACGTTGTTATAGCCATCAGTCAGTACGGCGCTGAAGACAACCGAACCGCAATGACATTGGGCGGACACTTTATCTGACATGGAAATCTCCTGAGATCGTCCGGCAAATGAGCGGGTTAGCCGGTTTACCGTGTTGACTGTTTTCATAGAAGCTGACAGGCGTTCAGTTACGTTAGCCGCTTTTTTATCATTGCTCAACCGCATGACAACACGTCAGGTTGGCGCTATGTTACTGGCAATTTATTTTTGCGGAGCGGGTAATGGACATTATCGGGATCATTCTCTCGGCGGGGAAAGCCTCAGTTAACGTGGCGCTTTACACGCTGATCCCAATCATGGTGGTCATGCTGATCATCATGAAGTACCTGGAAGTTCGTGGCGTTCTCGACGGGATTGTCCGGCTGGTGACGCCGGTTTTACGCCCTTTTGGCGTCACGGGTATGGCAGTATTTGCCCTGATCCAGCTGAATTTTGTGAGTTTCGCGGCACCGCTGGCGTCACTGGCGCTGATGGAAAAGAGAGGGACGTCCGACCGCCATCTCGCCGCCACGCTGGCCATGCTTTTTGCCATGGGGCAGGGCAATGTGTTTTATCCGCTTATTCCTTACGGCCTGCACTGGGGCGCGGCGATTATCATTTCTATTGTCGGTGGACTCGGCGCAGCCAGTGCGACCTACTATCTGTTTGGCCGTCGTCTTTCGGCCACCGCACCGGAACGTGAAGGTAATCCGCTGGAAGACAAGGCCGGCAAAGGGCTGATCGCCATCATTAACGGCGCGGGGTCGGATGCAATCCGTCTGGCGCTGGGTTCTGTGCCGATGCTGATCCTCTCGCTGACCGTCGTCGGTATTTTAAAAGAAGCCGGGGCGATTGAGTTTCTGACCCGTCTGCTCGGGCCAGTGCTGGGATATTTCAGTATTTCAGACGTGTACGTTCTGCCCGCGCTGACCAAAATGCTTGCGGGCGGCACCGCCTATTACGGCGTGGTGTCTGACCTGATTCATCGCGGGCTTTTTTCCCCGCAGCAGGTCAATGCTTCCAGTGGTTTTCTGATCCAGACGCTCGATTTACCCGGTATCGGTATTTTTCTGGGGATCGCCAGCCGCTTCGTCCGGCTGTTCCGCTTTGCGCTACCGGGCGCGATCATCGGCATCCTCATTCGCAGCACTATTCATGCATTGGTATTTTGACTGTTCAAGGGAGTTTTTTATGAAAGAGAAGTTTCCGCAAGGCTTTATGTGGGGCGGCGCGACAGCGGCCAATCAGGTTGAAGGGGCGTACGATCAGGACGGCAAAGGGCTGTCGATTGTTGATGCCATTCCCGGCGGTAAAGACCGGTTACGCATTGTTTCTTCAGCAGAATTTGATTTCACGCTGGATACCGAAAAATACACCTATCCGAACCACATGGGCATCGATCACTATCATCGTTTTGAGGAAGATATTGCCCTGTTTGCGGAAATGGGTTTCAAATGTTACCGCTTCTCTATCGCCTGGACACGCATCTATCCAGATGGCATTGAACAACAGCCGAACGAAGCCGGTCTGGCGCACTATGACAAGGTGATTGACGCCTGTATCACGCACGGTATCGAGCCGGTAATTACCCTTTCCCACTACGAAATGCCGCTGCATCTGGCGACCGAATTCGGTGGCTGGAAAAACCGTGAACTGATCGGCCACTTCGAGCGTTTTGCCCGCACGGTGCTGACGCGATTTGGTCATAAAGTGAAATACTGGATGACCTTCAACGAGATCAACAGTGCGGCGCATTTCCCGATCATGAGCCAGGGGCTGACGGTCAAAACCGGCGCGCTGGAAGCTCAGGCCAAATTCCAGGCATGGCATAACCAGTTCGTGGCCAGCAGCCTGGCGGTCAAAATTGCCCGCGAAACGAATGCTCAGATTCAGATCGGCTGCATGATCCTGTTCGCCACCCATTACGCCTATGACTGCAATCCGGTGAACCAGCTGGAAACCCTGAAAGAGACACAGGCGTTTAACTTCTACTGCGCGGACGTGCAGGCGGGCGGTAAATATCCGTACTACGCCAAACGTTTATGGGAATCGCAGGGCGTCGTGCTGGACATTCAGCCGGACGATCTGGCGCTGATTAAACAGCACACGGTGGATTACATTGGTTTTAGCTATTACATGTCTTCAACCATCAACAAAACCAATCCCGAGGCGGTGTCCGCGCAAGGCAACCTGCTCGGTGGCGCGCGTAACCCGTTCCTCGAAGCCAGCGACTGGGGCTGGGAAATCGATCCGGTGGGCCTGCGCATCGCGCTGAACCAGCTTTACGACCGCTATGAAAAGCCGCTGTTTATTGTTGAGAATGGGTTAGGTGCCGTCGATAAGCCGGATGAAAACCACTTTATCGCCGATGATTACCGTATCAACTACCTGCGCCAGCATATCGCTGCGATGGCAGAAGCCATTGAAGACGGCGTGGATCTGATGGGTTACACGCCATGGGGTTGTATCGATTTGGTGAGTATGTCCACCGGCGAGATGAGCAAACGCTACGGCCTGATTTATGTCGATCTCGATGACAAAATCTCCGGCACCGGCAACCGTTACAAGAAGAAATCTTTCCACTGGTATCAGAAAGTGATCGCCACCAACGGCGCAGATATCAGCTAAAACGATGATGTGACAAATTACGAAAAAAACGGGCGGAGAAATCCGCCTGAATTTTTTAACAACAAATTTTAAAAGTGACGTCCGTTTACCCGATATGTTTAGCGCGACCTGCAAGCGGGGCAATCACCAGCTGTAGCGCGTTAACTGCCGTCAGCACAATCAAAGGCACCGTCCAGCTGTGGCTGACTTCGTGCAGCATGCCAAAAACTAACGGCCCCAGCGCCGCCACGCCATACCCCACGCATTGCGCCATCCCGGAAAGTGCCGCTGCCTGGCGGTGGTCTGTCGCCCGCAGATTAAATAACGACAGGCAAATCACCATGGAAGCGCCAGCGCCAAGACCGGCAATAACCAGCCACAACAAGGGCAAAGCAGGGAAGATCAGCAGCCCGGCTAATCCGGTGAAAATGGCCAGTGAGGCGATAAAACTGATCCCGCGCTGATCCCGGTATTTTTTCAGCGCCGTCATGCAGACCAGATTGGCCACGATCGCCACCGCCTGATAGACAAATAACATCCAGCCCGCGCTTTCCTGGCTGATGCCGTGTGAACTGGCGTAAGGCGTGAACCAGTCTATCAGGGTGTAAAAAACCATCGACTGAAGCGCCATAAACAAAGAAACCTGCCAGCCCAGCATGGATTTCCACGGTGATTTCAACCGGCCAGGCGCCGCCTGCTGACGCGATAATTCACGCGGTTGCGTATTTTTCAACAGAGGCAGCCAGGCGACGGTGGCGATAAGGGCAGGAACAATCCAGATGCCGAGCGACAATCTCCAGCCAAAACCACTGGTGTGCTGCAAAGGAGCCGCGATGCCGGAGGCAAGACTGGCAGTAATCGCCATGGTTGAGGCATACAGGCCAATATATTTGGTCGTATGGAGTTTAAAATCGCGCTTAATTAACGGCGGAAGCAGCACGTTTGCCGCAGCAATCCCGGTGCTGAGGATCACGGTGCCGGCCCACAATCCGCTGGCATACGGCATCACGCGCACCACAGAGCCCAGCGTGATGAGGCAAACCGCGACCCATAAACTTTTCTCCAGTCCGGTTTTATTTCCGCACCAGGAAGCCAGCGGCGCAATAGCCGCAAACAGGATCAAAGGGATAAAATTGAGCAGCCCGGCGGCTGAAGCACTCAGTCCAAACGTCGCGCAAATATCTGCCAGAACCGGACCGGTTGCGGTGATCGGGGAACGTAAATTCGCTGCCGTGAGCAGGATAAGAAACAGGAAAAAAGCAGAATTGGCAATAAACGAAGGACGCGCCGACGACGTCTGAGGCTGAGTCATAAATACACCGCACAATGAGCAGGATTATCCTGCAGAAAGTGCGTTGGTTGACGTTAACGCTTACGCAAAAGGGCGGGCACCCTGATGTCTGGCGGCGATATTACACAGAGATGTCCGCTCTGTAAATATGTTGTGATGTGGAAAATAAACCCACTGACTACCACTAAAAAGACTAGTATGAAAAGTATTGCCCGCTGCGGGTGATAAACCCGTTCTGCCTCCCTGACCTTTACCCTCTCTCCTTTTTATGTGAACTCTAATCGCAGCTCAGGCAACTGCCTTCTTGGGTCCGCGTATGGTATGAAGATGTGAAAAAGACTGTCATTAACTGGTTCAAAAGCAAACGCGCACCGCCTGTTATTTCAATCACGCGGCGTCACCGGGCCAGCGCGCTGGAGCAACCGGTGCCGATCCGCACGGAGCTTTTTTCGGCAGATCAGATGGAACGCTACGGCGGGAAACTGGCGCTCTCGCACAAGCTCTCCGGTAAAAAACTCCCGTATTACCTGCTTAAACGCCTCGATGATAATGAAAAAGTCCTGACCCGAAGTTGTCTGATTTTAAGCAACGGAGAGAAAGCGAGCATCACGCCGGCCGGTGAATGGCTGCTCGATAACTTTTATCTGATTGAAGAACAAATCCGCCTGGTACGTCAGTTGCTGCCGAAAAACTTCGGCAAAGGCCTGCCGTCGCTCGGCGCTCCACATTTCTGCCCGCGTATATATGACATCGCCACGGAAGTCGTCAGCCACAGTGACGGGCTTCTGGATGTCACCACGCTCACCCGATTTTTTACCACCTATCAGAGCGTCAAACCGCTGACGCTCGGCGAGCTGTGGGCATTTCCCGGCATGCTGCGGCTGGCGCTGATTGAGAATCTGCGCCGCGTCAGCATTGAAGTGGCGAATGCCCAGCAGGAACGCAATCTGGCCGATTACTGGGTCAATAAATTGCAAGACAGCGCTGAAAACGATCCGTCCGGTCAGATCATTATTATCGCCGATATGGCGCGCACCAATCCGCCGCGCACCAGCGCGTTTGTCGCCGAACTGGTGCGCCGCTTACAAGGGCATGGCTCGATGCTGGCGCTGCCGCTGACCTGGGTGGAACAACGCCTTAGCGAAGTCGGGCTGACGCAACGTGAAGTGATCGACAAATTTAACCAGCAGCTGGCCGCTAATCAGCTTTCTGTCAGCAACAGCATTATGGGTTTACGCCAGCTGACCGAAATGGACTGGGCTGATTTTGCCGAAAATCTCAGCGTGGTGGAGCAGACGTTGCACGGCGACCCGGCCGGGATTTATCCGCTGATGCATTTTGATACCCGCGATAATTACCGCCATCAGATTGAACGTCTCTCACGCAATTCCCGTCATGACGAAGCCTTTGTCGCCGCCCGCGCCGTAGCTCTGGCCCGCGAGGCAACGGGTTCTTATCAGCAACAACACGTCGGCTACTATCTGATTGATGCCGGGAGAAAAACGTTAGAGAAAGATCTCAACGCCCGTTCTTCCCTGATCACCCGTATACGCGCCAGACTGAGCCAGACGCCACTGCTTTCGTGGCTCGGCAGTCTGTTGTTGCTGACCACGGCCGTTACCGCCGATGCGCTTTACCGCTCAGCACATCCGGCGCTGCACTGGCTTTGGTGGGCGCTGCTGATCCCGGTGGTGCTGGTCGCCAGCCAGTTTGCGCTTAATCTTCTCAGTGAAATCACCACCCGTAGCCGCACGCCGCAACCGTTGCCGCGTCTGGAATTCGCCGGGGGTATTCCTGAAAACGCCAGTACGCTGGTGGTCATTCCCTGTCTGCTGGGCAGCCAGAAAAATATTGATGCGCTGATTAACAGCCTCGAGGTGTGTTACATCGGCAACATGCTCGCGCACCTGAATTTCGCGCTGCTGAGTGATTTCCATGACAGCACTCAACGCGATAATCCTGAAAATGACGCGCTGCTGATTTACGCCACCCGCCAGATCCAGTCCCTGAACCGCCGTTATCCCGCCACGCAGGGCGCACGGTTTTCGCTGTTGCATCGCGACAGTGAACTGAATACGGCGCAGGGCGTGTGGATGGGGTATGAGCGTAAGCGCGGTAAACTGAACGCGCTGAACCGCTGGCTGCGCGATGAGGGCCAGCCGTTCTCGCTGATTGAAGGCAGCACGCAGGAACATTTGCGGCAGGTGAAATACGTGATTACGCTCGACAGCGATACGGTTCTGCCGCGCGCGACGGCGCATCAGCTGGTGGCTGCGATGGCGCATCCGCTGAATCATCCGGTCTACAACGAAAAGCTTCAGCGGGTGGTTTCCGGTTACGCCATTCTCCAGCCACGGCTGGCGGAAGAAATCCCGGAAAACGGGCAGGGACGTTACGCCGCGTTATGCAGCAGCGTGCCGGGAAACGATCCGTACTCGTCCATGTCGTCCGATATCTATCAGGATTTATTCGGCGAAGGCTCATTTGTCGGGAAAGGCATTTACGACGTGGATGTCTTTATTCAGGCCACGGAAAATACCTGCCCGGAAAATCTGGTGCTCAGCCATGATTTACTGGAAGGCTGTTACGCCCGCTCCGGGATGCTCAGCGATGTGGTGTTATACGAGCAATATCCTGACCATTATCTGGCGGATGTGGCGCGTAAAACCCGCTGGATCCGCGGTGACTGGCAGCTTCTGAACTGGCTGGGTTTGCGGGTGACCCAGGAAGACGGCCAGCGCGCCCGCAATCCGCTGACCCTGCTTTCACGCTGGAAACTGTTTGATAACCTGCGCCGCAGTCTGGTCGCGCCCGCCTTATTAATCCTCATTTTCAGCACACTGATTCTGGTGCCCAACAAGCTTTACTGGTTCGGTTTTATCAGCTTTATGTTGCTGTTCCCCGCAGGGGTTGCGCTGGTGCTGGATTTGTTCAATAAAGGCCCGCGACGCGCGCTGATCCCGCATCTGAAAAGCGTATTTTCTGCCACCGTCAGCCGGGTCTCGCGTATTTTTCTGCACCTGATGACTTTGCCGCACGAAGCGGTTTACTCCGTACAGGCAATTTTGCTGACGCTGTGGCGGCTGAACGTCAGCCATCGCAAACTGCACGAATGGGCGAGCGTGAGTATTGGCGCACAAAGCCGGGCGCATTCTCCGGAATATTTTTATCGCCGGATGTGGGCCAACCCGCTGGCCGGTGTGGCGGTAATTTTAGTGGCGGCGTATTCCCATCTGCCGCTGCTGGCATTCGCACTGCCGCTGGGCATTCTGTGGTTTCTGGCGCCGCGCATTCTGTGCTGGCTCAGTCAGCCTGCAAAACGTGAGATGCCGGATCTCAATGTTCTGCAACACGCTTTCCTGCGCCAGACTGCGCGCCAGACCTGGGCTTTCTTCGAAGATTTCGTCACGGAAACTGAAAACTGGCTGCCGCCGGATAACTTCCAGGAAATCCCGCAGCCCACCATTGCACACCGCACGTCACCCACCAATATCGGCCTTTCTTTGCTGGCCAATATTACCGCGTGGGATTTCGGCTACCTCACGCAAAAAGAGGTGCTGGAACGCACCAGCCTGACGCTGGATACGCTCGACAAACTCGAGCATTATCGCGGTCATCTGTATAACTGGTACGACACGCGCACGCTTGAACCGCTGAATCCGCGCTACATTTCGAGCGTGGACAGCGGCAATCTGGCCGGGCATTTACTGACGCTCAGCACCGGTATACGGTTGTGGCGCACGCAGCCTGCGATGGATATCGGACGGTGGCTGACCGGGCTGGAAGATACCTTGCAAATGGCCGAAAAGCAGACGCCAATGCCGGTGCTGAACAAACTCCGCCAGCTGATGCCGCAGACTGCGGCAAACGTGCAGGCGCTGGATCCTTTGCGGGAAATGCACGCGCTGATCACGCCTGCAGATGGCGTCTGGCTGCAACGTCTGGCCGCACAAATTGACGCCGGTCTGGAAGAGTGGACTGAGTTTTATGGTGCGTTTTCGCCGGAAGTGCAAAGCGGCGTCCTGCCTTCATTGCAATGGCTGGCGCAACAGGATGCACGAACGCAGCCGGATTTATCCCGCGCGATCGGGCTGGCGCGTCAGCGGCTTGACATCATCCGTGAGCTGGAGAAACGCCTGAACGACCATGCGCGCATGGATTTCCAGTTCCTCTACGACAAAAACACTCATCTGCTGACCGTCGGCTATAACTGCGACGCGCATAAAATGGACAGCGGGAAATACGATCTGCTGCCGTCGGAAATCCGCCTCACCAATTACGTCACCATTGCCACCAATCAGTTGCCGCAAAAAAGCTGGTTCGCGCTGGGCCGGTTATTCACGGTGATCGACAAGCAACCGTCGCTGATGTCGTGGAGCGGCTCGATGTTTGAATACCTGATGCCGCAGCTGGTCATGCCTGCGTATCCGGACACGCTGCTGGTGCAGATGTGCCAGACCGCCGTTGACCGGCAAATTGCCTGGGGCAGAGAGAACAAGGTTCCGTGGGGGATTTCGGAGTCCGCGTATGCCGCGTTTGATCTCAACCAGAATTATCAGTATCACGCGTTTGGCGTGCCCGGCCTCGGGCTGAAACGCGGGCTCGCCGAAGACATGGTCGTCGCGCCTTACGCCACGCTGATGGCGCTGATGATCCGGCCACAGGAAGCCTGCCTCAATCTGGCTGAGCTGGAAAATCGCGGCGCACGCGGCGAATACGGTTTTTATGACGCGCTCGACTACACGCCGTCTCGCCTGATCCGCGGGCAGATTTACATCGTGGTGCGCTCGTACATGGCTCACCATCAGGGCATGGGTTTTCTGGCGCTGGCGAATGTGCTGCTCGATGCGCCCATGAACGCGCGCTTTGCGGCGAATGCGGCATTCCAGTCTGCGCGCCTGCTTTTGCAGGAACGCGTACCGGACGCCGTGGAGCTTTACAGCCCGCGCCGTCATTTCGAATCCCACGACAGCACGCTGCAAAAAGTAAATATCGAGCTGCGCGAATTCAGCAACGCCGACAGCCCGGCGCCGGAAGTTCAGCTGCTTTCCAATACGAATTATCATCTGATGGTGACGCAGGCGGGCGGCAGCGTCAGCCGCTGGAAAGACCTGACGCTGACCCGCTGGCGGGAAGATGCGACGCGCGATGACCGGGGGATATTCTGTTATCTGAGTGATCCGGAATCCGGCACGGTCACCAGCAATACATGGCAGCCGCTCGGCAAACAAAAGGGCACGTATCACGCCGTACTGACCGATGCCGGTGCCGAGTTCCGCCGCACTCACGGTTCGCTGACAATGCAGACGCATATCGTGGTTTCACCGGAAGATGATGTCGAAATCCGCCGGATGACGGTCACGCATCATGGCCGCCATGCCCGTGAGCTGGAAATTACCACTTATGCCGAAGTCGTACTGGCACCAGCGGCTAATGACGCGGCGCATCCGGCATTCAGCAATCTGTTTGTGCAGACTGAACTGATGCCCGCGCAGGAAGGGATTCTGTGCCATCGCCGCCCGCGCGAGCCGGAAGAACAGTGCCCGTGGATGTTCCACATGATGGCGATCCACGGTTCCGTCGAGCGGGAAACGTCATTTGAAACTGACCGCGCGCAGTTTATCGGGCGCGGCAATACGGCCTCCAATCCGCAGGCATTACGCCGTGCCGGGGCACTCAGTAACAGCGCCGGAGCGGTGCTGGATCCGGTGATGGCAATCCGTCAGCGCATCCGCCTGAAACCCGGTGTACCGGTCATCATCGATATGGTTTACGGGATTGCCGACACCCGCCTGCAAAGTCTGGCGTTGCTGGAAAAATACCGCGATCACCATATTGCTGATCGGGTATTTGAAATCACCTGGTCGCACAGTCAGGTGGTGCTGCGTCAGCTGAATGCCACCGAGGAAGACGCAGGACTGTTTAACCGGCTGGCCGGTGCCATTCTGTTCGCCAGTCAGGAAATGCGCGGCGATGCGCAGGCGGTCAGCGCTAACCGTCGCGGGCAATCCGGCCTGTGGGGGCAATCGCTTTCCGGCGATTTGCCGGTGGTTCTGCTGACAATGACCAGCAATGAAAATATCGGGCTGGTGACGTTGCTGATACGTGCGCACCATTACTGGCGGTTGAAAGGGCTGAAAGTCGATCTGGTGATTCTGTGTAATGATTCCGGCGGCTACCAGCAGGCGTTGCAAAACCAGATCCTCAGCCTGGTCGCGTCCGGCGCGGGTTCCAGCCAGACCGATATTCCGGGCGGCATTTTTGTCCGTAATGGCGAACAGATGACGCAGGACGACCGCACACTGCTGATAAGCGTCGCCCGCGTAGTGATCGACGACCGCCGCGGGTCGCTGGCAGATCAGCTGAATCAGCGCATGCAGCCACCGCATGTTTCACTGCCCGCTTTGCTGCCGGTACGCACGCTAAACGACAATCAGCCGGTCACGGCTCCTCCACGTGACCTCAGTTACTTCAACGGACTGGGTGGATTCTCACCGGACGGGCGTGAATATCAGATAGTCCTCAACGACGGAGCAAATACCCCTGCGCCATGGTCGAACGTGCTTGCGAATGCGGAATTTGGCTCGGTGATTTCGGAAAGTGGTCAGGCTTATACCTGGTATGAAAATGCCCATGAATACCGCCTGACACCGTGGGAAAACGACCCGGTCAGCGACAGTTCCGGCGAAGCGTTTTATCTGCGCGATGAAGAGACCGGCAGCGTATGGTCTCCGGCACCATTGCCCGTGCGCGGACCCGGCGGCTACGTGACGCGACACGGTTTTGGTTACAGCGTTTTCGAGCATACCGAACGGGGGATCAGCAGCGAAATGACGGTGCTGGTCGCTGAGCACGCACCGGTCAAACTGATCATGCTGACGCTGACCAACGTTTCCGGCAGGCCGCGCAGGCTTTCGGTGACCGGTTACGTCGAGTGGGTGATGGCCGATCTGCGGGTGAAATCAGCCATGCATATTGTCACCTCGGCGGCACACGTTGTGCAGGGCTGCGGCGTGCTGGCGACCAATCATTACACCAGCAACGGCTCACCGCGCACGGCCTTTTTTGCCGTGACCGGCGCACATTGTTCCGTGAGCGGCGACCGCCGTGAATTCCTCGGAAGAACAGGTTCCGCCGCATCACCCGCAGCAATGAAGACGCAGCGCCTGTCGGATAAAACCGGCGCAATGCTTGATCCTTGCGGCGCGGTACAGTCAGCGACCACGCTGATTGACGGCGATCAGCGCACCTTTACTTTTGCGCTGGGTCTGGGGCAAAACGCCGGAGACGCCGAAGCGCTGATCCATCAGTTCTTCCAGGAAGGCGCAGCACAGGCTGAGCTGGATCGCGTTCATCATCACTGGCATCAGGTGCTGGATAAAATTCAGATCACCACGCCGGATAAATCCGTCGATTTACTGACTAACGGCTGGCTGATTTATCAGACCCTCGCCAGCCGTATACTGGCGCGCAGCGGGTATTATCAGTCCGGCGGCGCGTTTGGTTTCCGCGATCAGTTGCAGGATACGCTGGCGCTGACGCATGCCGCGCCACAACGTATGCGCGAGCAGATCCTGCTGTGCGCCTCGCGGCAGTTTATTGAAGGCGACGTCCAGCACTGGTGGCATCCACCGACCGGCAATGGCGTCCGCACGCGCTGCTCGGACGATTATCTGTGGCTGCCGCTGGCAATCAGTCATTATATTGCCGTGACCGATGATGGCGCGGTGGCAAAAGAAATCGTGCCATACCTCGAATCGCGTCTGCTGGCTCCCGGCGAGGAATCTTTCTATGAACAACCTTTGGTCAGCAACACGCAGGAAACCCTGTGGGCGCACGGCGTCCGCGCGCTGAAATACGGGCTGAAGCTGGGTGACCACGGCCTGCCGCTGATGGGCGCAGGCGACTGGAATGACGGCATGAATCTGGTCGGGCTGGGCGGACGCGGCGAAAGTGTCTGGCTGGGCTTCTTCCTCTATGACGTTCTGCAACGTTATGGCGCGCTGGCGGAAGAGCGTCAGGACGCAGAGGTCGCCACGCTTTGCCGTGAACACTCTGCGCGGCTCAGACAAAATCTCAACGATCACGCCTGGGACGGCGACTGGTATTTGCGCGGCTATTTTGACGACGGACAAACGCTGGGTTCGCATCTGAATAACGAATGTCAGATCGACGCCATCGCCCAAAGCTGGTCGGTGCTTTCCGGTGCGGGAACGCCTGACCGCACCGCCAGCGCCATGCAGTCAGTAGATAAATACCTGGTCGACAATGACGCTGGTTTAATCAAACTGCTGACGCCGCCTTTCGACGGCAACGGCCCGAACCCCGGTTATATTCGCGGCTATCTGCCGGGTGTCCGCGAGAACGGAGGCCAGTACACGCACGGCGCTATCTGGGCAGTCATGGCCTTTGCGAAACAGGGCAATATTGAGCGTGCCTGGGAACTGATGGCGAAGATCAACCCGATCAATCACAGCCTGACCGCAGAGGCGGTTGGCCGGTACAAAGCCGAGCCTTACGTTATTTCCGCTGATATCTATTCGGTCGCGCCGCACAGCGGACGCGGTGGCTGGAGCTGGTATACCGGTTCCGCCGGGTGGACGTACCGCCTGATCACCGAATCATTGCTGGGGATCACGCGCAAAGGCGACACCATTTCCATTCACAGCCAGCTTCCGGAAAACTGGCCGGAAATCAGCGTCGCATACCAGCAAGGCAGCAGCCGTTATCTGATTACCGTGCGCAAAAGTACGGAAGAATATCGCGTGACGCTGGACGGCAACTTGCTGGCGAATGATGAGATCCCGCTCACCGATGACGGGCAGGATCATCACGTTGACGTTGAACTGGGAAGGGGGGCTAAAAACGAATAAATCTGCGGTCTGAATAAATGTCCGGCAACAGGCACCGCCTTGTTGCCGGATTTAGCGGGGCTTTTTTGTACAAACACAAATCCTGTCTTAGAATAATTTTTACGGGCCTGATCACGCTCATATCAATGATTTAAATTTTTTAGATAAAATTATGTCTTTATAATCAAAGAGATTATCTAAATGATAAAAAATTCAAGCCGGGTTCTGTGTTTCTTCTTACTCCTTGTCGCCGTGGGTCTCCATGCCGATGAAATTAATTTATATTCCTTCAATACCGGTTCTTTTGTTTACCACCTGACCGGTAACTACGGGCAATACAACGAGTTTTTCGATAATAAATTCATGTCGGTAGAACGTAAATTCTCTGAAGACTCCAAATACAGCGCACTGGTCGGTACCATGAACAACAGCTTCGGCGACCGCTGTATTGCGCTCGGGCTGCGCCGGGACTGGATCCAGGGAGATTCCAACTGGGTGTTTAAAGGCGTCTACGGTTATACCGGCGAGTTCTTTTTCGACGCTTTCAAACACTGCGGCGATGACGGTTCCTATGAGGATTTCAAAAAAGTCACCGGCATCGGATTTTCACCGTACATCTACCATGCCATCCAGTACAACTTCACCAGCTATTTCGGCGTAGAAACCGGGATCATCATTCCTTCCGTGTTTGTGGTCAGCGTGCAGTGGAGTTTCAGGTAGCGGTAAATTACAGCGGATCGTTTTCCGTCACAGAGGCAAACAGGACATGTACTTTACCCGTCAGCTTTTATTCTGAAAAGTGGGGTGGATACGAACATCAACATTTCGTCCGCCACCGAAGTGTCACCCATTTTTGCATCTTATAGTGAGCTCCGAAGACATTCATACCGGAGCATTTTATGATCGCTGTACTTTTCGAGGCTGACGCCTTTCCTGAACAACGGGACCGCTACTTTGAGCTGGCCGCAGAGCTAAAACCTTTGCTGGACGACGTTGCGGGTTTTATTTCTATTGAACGTTTTCAGAGCCTGAGTACACCGGGAAAAATTTTGTCGCTGTCATGGTGGGAAAATGAAGCGTCGGTGCTGGCGTGGAAAAAGAATCTTAAACATCAGGCTGCACAATCCGAGGGACGGAACACTATTTTCTCTTTTTACCGGATCCGCGTTGTTGAGGTTCTCAGGGACTATTCATCTGAAAAAGGAGGTTATTCGCATGTATGATATTCACGTTATTCTCCGCAATGCGCCCGGTGAGCTGGCGCGCCTCGGTTCTGTCCTCGGCAAAAATGGTGTAGGGCTTGAAGGCGGCGGTGTGTTTACGGCAGGCGATGAAAGCCATGCGCATTTTCTGGTTGAAGAGGGCGAGCTGGCCCGCACGGTGCTGGCGGCCGCCGGGCTGGACGTCCGGCAGGTCACAAAGCCGGTCATCAGAAAGCTGAAACAGAAACGCCCCGGAGAACTGGGTGCCATTGCCGCAGTCATCGCGCAGAACGGGATTAACATATTGGTGCAGTACAGCGATCACGATAACCGGCTGATTTTGCTTACCGATAACAATACACTGGCCACACAGGTAACAGCAGAATGGGACGTACCGACTGAATGAGTTTACCCAACGTTCGTAAAACGGATGATGACGGATTGCAGCTTGAACTATCGTTATCCGCGGTTGCTTCGGCCATTGCTGACCCTTCGCGGGTCAGCATGCTTTG
The DNA here is from genome assembly GCF_011065485.1 of Rahnella contaminans. Classification (NCBI taxonomy): domain Bacteria; kingdom Pseudomonadati; phylum Pseudomonadota; class Gammaproteobacteria; order Enterobacterales; family Yersiniaceae; genus Rahnella; species Rahnella contaminans. The sequence goes on along the minus strand of NZ_JAADJS010000003.1, from coordinate 472,973 downwards.
CGCGCTGATGGATGGCCGCGCGTGGACCGCGACAGAGCTGAGTTCGGTCGCCAATATTGCGGCGTCCACCGCCAGCGCGCACCTGACCAAACTCCTCAACAGCGAATTAATTACCTGCCTTTCGCAGGGAAGACACCGTTATTACCGGCTGGCTGGCAGCGATGTCGCCCATCTTCTGGAAACCCTGATGGGGATTTCCATGAAATCCATGAAATCGCCGCAGCCCAAAACGCCGGTACATTTGCGCGTCGCGCGAACCTGTTATGACCATCTGGCAGGAAAAATCGCGGTCGGGATTTACGAATTCATGAGTAACGAAGGCTGGCTGGAACCTGACGGTAATGCGCTGACGCCCGCCGGAAAGCAGCATTTTGAAGATTTAGGCGCCATTCTGAACCCGAACCCCCGGCGCAAAAGCAGCTGCGCGTGTCTCGACTGGAGCGAGCGACGTTTCCATCTCGGGGGCGATTCCGGCGCCGCTTTACTGGCCGCTTTTGAGCGAAAAGGGTGGCTGAACAGAACGCCGGGCTATCGCGAAGTCACGTTTACTGAAGAAGGGAAAAGGGCGTTTTTACGCATTTTCCAGCTTGATGTGAAGTGATGGATTCAGGCGCATTCCTCGGGTCAACAGATTCATGCGCGCAGGATGATATTCAGTTTGTGGTTTCCGCAGAATCTGGATGCCGCCAGTGAAGTTTTGGCGCTAAATAGCTTTGAATCTGCTCAGTCGGTTGTTCATTGATCAGGCTGATAATCATGTCAAAACAATGAATTGCCAGCGCCTTGCAATCCTGCGCGACGGTATCAATTTTCACCGTGAGTGAGTCATAAAGATAGTGATCGTCAAAACTGCACAGATGAATATCGCTCCCGAGCAGTTTGTGCTGGCTCATATAACGCAATACTCCTTCCATCAGCCCGCAGGACGCGACATACAACGCTTTAGGCGGACGCCCGAGCCGGGCACAAAGATTGGCAAACATTTCATAACCTGAGCTGGGATGATAATTTCCGTACATTATCCATTCAGGATTCAGGCTGACACCCGCACGCTCAAGCCCCAGCTGATAACCGGCCAGACGGTCGCGCGTTGGAGAGATGCGTGGCTGGCCGCCGAGAAAATAAAACTCATCCGGATGCTTTTTTGCCACCCGCGCGACCAGTTCGGCCGAGGATTCGATGGCTTCGCACACGACCAGTGGCAGTTGCGTTTCCTGCAAATGACGGTCAAACAGAACCACAGGTAACTGCTGGCTGATTTTCACGTATTCCGCATCACTGAGCATACTGGACGCCACGATCAGCCCGTCTACCTGACGCTGGATAAGGTTGTTCACCACCATGGTTTCCTGACTGGTGTTCTCATCCGTGCAGGCAATCAGCAGTTGCATGCCGTTCTCGCGGCAGAGCGTTTCAAGCTCGTTGGAACAGGCCGCAAAACCGTAGTTGGTCATTTCCGGGACAACCAGACCCAGCGTGAAGCTGCGGGTGACGTTAAGTGAACGGGCGTGGATACTGGGCTGATAATGCTGCTCGGCGGCCACCGCAAGCACGCGATCGCGCGTCGTATCGGAGATGCGAAACTTCTTGCTGTGTCCGTTAAGAACCTGGCTGGCAGTCGATTTCGATACGCCAGCCAGCTCTGCTATGCCACTGATAGTGATGCGTTTGGTCTTTTTCACTGCGCCATATTCTGTTGTCCGGAAAGGTTTTTATTCTAACACGCAATCGGCTAACAGCCAGTGGCGCAGCGCAATCGGGTAATGGCCGCTGAAGTTTAATCTGGCCGGTAATACCGGGAAATAGCGTGAGGTCATCACCGCTTCCCCGTCGTTGATGAAAATCTCGATGCCCGAGCTGTCGCACATTACCGTCAGTTTGCGTAACGAGCCGTGCCAGACACGTTCTTCCGGCAATCCGGTGCGCCGGTTTTTACGCGTCAGATGCAGACAATCACCGTCCCATCTCAGCAGCAGGTCTCCGCCAAAATCAGCGCTGAAAGCCTGTACGGTTTCAATGTCCACTTCAGCACGGGTAACATCCCAAACCGGTGCGTCGTCCGCCAGCCCTTGCCACTGCTGCATGTCGCCGCGAAGAGCCTGCAATTCACGGGCAGGGCGCTGAAAAATTTTACCGGCCACAAGCGTCAGTTCGCGCGGGCAGGTCAGGGTATGCAGCCAGCCGTTTTCCACCGTGGGTTGATAAAACTCATCGCCGTCCGGGATACCCATCCAGCCAATAAGCAACCGGCGCCCCTCATCGGTTTGCGTCGTTTGCGGCGCATAAAACTCAAATCCCAGATCCAGCTCCGTGAATTCGCCATGCGGAAACTTCGCTTTTTCGGTATCCAGATGCCCGACAAAATAGCCCGACTGGAAGGTATTCAGATAACGGTCTGCTTGCGCAGGCAGACCTTGCGGACAGCAAATCAGCACGTCCTGACCGTCCAGTCTGAATAAATCCGGACACTCCCACATGTAACCGAAATCCCCTAATCCGTTCAGATTAGATCCGGCAATTTCGCCCAGAAATTCCCAGCTGAGCAGGTCGTCAGAGCGGAGCAATAAGACTTTGCCCTGAAGGCTGAGATCTTGCGCGCCCAGCACCATGAACCAGTGGCCGCCTTTTCGCCAGACTTTCGGGTCACGCACATGACCGGTATAGCCTTCCGGTAAATCCAGCACCGGGCCGGTTTTATCAAATTCACCTTTTGCGTTTTCACGCGCCAGACACTGGAACGCCGTGCGGCTGCCATCAGGGTATTTCACGTTGCCGGTATAAATGAGCGTCAGGTGACCGTGATCGCTGACCGCTGAACCGGAATAACAGCCGTGGGTTTCGTAGGCTTCCGACGGTGCCAGCGCCAGCGGTTCGTGCCGCCAGTTCAGTAAATCCGCCGAACTCCAGTGCCCCCAGAATTTCGCGCCATGCGCACAGGCCAGCGGATTCCACTGATAGAAAACATGATAACGGCCTTTATGCTGAATAAATCCGTTCGGGTCGTTGAGTAATCCTACCGGTGGCGCAAGATGCCAGACGGGCCGGTAAGGGTCCGACGCTGCTTTGACCTGCCCTGCAACCACGCTGCGCAGGGCTTGTTTGAGCAAGCTCGTTTCCGTCATCATTCACTCTCCGTTTTGTATTTCAGCAACAATGACAGCAGGAATGCGCTCCCAAAAGCAATCACCAGGCCAATCAGATAGCTGAGGATCGAACTGGCCTGTACGATCGCCAGCCCCGGAATACCGGTCAGGCCGACGGCCGTCATATTCACGTGCATCGCCACCACCCAGGCTCCGCCCAGCGCCCCCCCCGCCAGCGCGGCAAGGAACGGTTTCATGAATCGCAGGTTAATACCAAAAATTGCCGCTTCGGTAATGCCCAGCATGGCCGAGAAGGCTGAAGGCACGGCGATGGCTTTGATTTTGGCATCCTTCGTTTTGAAATAAACCGCCAGACAGGCACCGCCTTGCGCCACGTTCGCCATTGACCAGATCGGCAGCAGGAAGTTAACGCCAATGTTCGGATTCCCCAGCAGCCCGGCTTCAATCGCATGGAAGCTGTGATGAATCCCGGTGATCACAATCACGGAATATAATCCGCCAAATACCAGCCCGGCGAACCAGCCTGCATGCGCGATCAGCGTACTGAGCACAAACGAAATTCCGTCACCCAGCGCACGACCCGCGGGGCCGATAATCAGGAACGCGATGAATCCCGAAATGATCACCGTCAGGAACGGCGTGAGGATTAAATCCAGTGCATCAGGGATGATTTTTCGCAGGCGTTTTTCAATGAAACTCATGAACCAGACCGCCAGCAACACCGGAAATACCGTGCCCTGATAGCCGATCATCGCAATTTCAATACCAAAGAAATTCATGGTGTGGAAACCGCTGGCAACGCCCCAGGCATTGGTCAGCGCAGGGTGGGTCAGAATTCCGCCCAGCGTGGCCCCCAGGAACGGATTACCGCCAAATTCACGCGCCGCCGTAAAGCCAATCAGGATCGGCAGAATGATAAATGCCGCCGAGCTGAACATGTCGAGCATGATAAAAATCGCGCTCTCAGGATTTGCCCAGCCGTAGGTTTTCACCATGCCGAGCAGGCCCATCAGGAGACCGGAAGCCACAATCGCCGGAATAATCGGCACAAAAATGTTGGATAACACACGGGCAATACGCTGGAACGGATTCAGTTTTTGCGCCGCAATATCCGCCGCTTCAGACTTGCTGGACTCGCTGATGCCCGCCACTTTGATGAACTCGGCGTAAACCTTATTCACCAGACCGGTACCAAAAATAATCTGTATCTGGCCCGCATTGCTGAAACAGCCTTTCACGCCTTCAACTTTTTCTATGCCACTTTTATTGATCAGGCTGTCATCGGCCAGCACCAGACGCAGGCGTGTCGCGCAGTGCGCCGCGCTGGCGATATTGTCTTTGCCGCCAAGTAATGGCAGCAACTGCGTGGCAATTGCATTGATATTCATTTTGTCCCTTACCGTTTTTATTATCGACATCGCCCGGTTTAACCGGGCGCGTCCTGGTGAATCACACCCTGTTTTTTAGAACCAGGTTTCCATCTGGATACCAAAATTCCACTGTCCGCCTGCGGTAAAACCATCCGTGCCGAACGAATCGCCGGAAGAATAACGGTCGAGATCTTTGCTCCAGTCCATATAGCTGGCGAAGAAGCGAATTTCCGGGCGACTCAGCATGTCGCTGATATCACCCACTTTGAAGGTTGGCGCAAAGGTCAGTTTGTAGAATCCGCCTTTCACCTTGTTGTAATCGTTGTAACCCTGCGGATCGAGATCCATGTACTGATAGCTGCCTTCATACGCCAGTTCAAAGTTTTCGGTGATCTGCTGAATCAGGCGGGTGTTGAACGTCACCCATTTGTAATCATCGCCGGAGATATAGCGGTCTTTACTCTGCTGCGCCAGAACGGCAGGGGCGATGCTCCAGTTTTTGCTTAACGGCGTGATCCCGTAAGTTGCCAGACGCAGCGTATTGGCGTCATCGGTCAGATGACCGTCCGAACCCAGCGCTTTAACCTCTGCGCCCAGGCCATGACCGTAAAGCAGTGCGGTCGTGGATGTCCCGTCGCGCAGCCCGTAGAAGCTGTCCCCGTGGTACGCCAGCAGGGTGTGGAAGCCGGTATCGGCGGCATTCGTGATGCCCTGAGTGCCGGTATTTTCGCGATCCTGATTATTTTTGGCGCGCAGGCCGCTGAGCATCCACTGGAAAGGTCCGGCGTAGTTGTTCGCCGTGACAATGTAGTTCTCAATCCGCGTATCGTCTTTATTCTTATTTTCGAGATCGTCAAAGTTACGTCCGTAAAGTGAGAAGTTACTTTTCAGGTTTTCTCCCCATTTAACGTCATAGATACCGCCACCGGTCCCGGCAAGGAAAATGATGTCGGAATCGAGGAAGTGAATGTCGAAATTATCCCGGTCAAATCGTTTACCCGCCCACAGCGTCGAATCTTTCCACGGGCCACTGAACGTCGGCAAAGAGCCTAATTCAACAAACGCCTGGCGGATGTTCAGATCGCTGGTTGCACCGGTCCAGTCGTTATAACTGCGCTGGCCGTCCGCCAGCATGACTTTGTAGCGGGAGGTCGCGCCGCTGGCCAGGGTCTGGTTATGTTCCAGATTTAATTCAACGTAGGTGTTGTTTTCGTTGCCCAGACGACCCACCGCACCGCCGGTTTGCCCGGCCGGAGTCACGTACGGGCCACTTTCGGTTGATGTGCCGGAATCATTCATGATCACGCCGGAACGGGCATAGCCTGAGAATTTGAAGCCTTCAGGCGCACTGCTGGTTTTGTTGTTAATGCTGGCTAACGATTCTGTACGTTCAGCCACCTGAGCCGTTTTTTGCTGATTTATTTCCGCATTCCTGGCCACCTGACGGGTTTGTTGTTCATTGCTGGCGGTGCGTGTTTCCAGCGTTTTTACCTGTTTTTCTGCTTCAGTGGCGCGGGCTTCTGCTTTGGCGGCGCGATTCTCGGCAAGTTGCAGTCTTTTCTCCAGAGCATTCAGGCGGGCCTCAATGGCACTCACCGACGTATCCGCTCCCTGCGCGGCGCCAGAAAGAATTAATCCAATAGCAACAGCAAGATAGCGAGGTTTCATCATCATTTTTATCCCTCAGGGTAAGTGTAATTATTATGAGAAAAACCATTTTTGCTAAATTGCTAAACTGGTTTTCCTGTGCACAATAATCACCCGCACCCGATTTAATCAATGATGTTTTACCGTCAGTTCCCGTATTTGTGATCCTCTTTGCAAATTATCACTAAACTCGGATAATTCATTTGTACTTGATTAGCTAAACCGGTTCTTCTATTTTACCTAACCCTGTAGCCAGACAGGGATTGAATACAGGGAATGAAAATGAAAAGTCGAATTTGGGTACTGGGCGATGCGGTGGTGGATTTAATTCCGGAAGAGGATGGCCGCTTACTGAAATGTCCGGGAGGCGCGCCCGCTAACGTCGCCGTGGGGATCAGTCGTCTGGGCGGAGAAAGCGCATTTATCGGGCGGGTAGGGGATGACCCGTTTGGGAAATTCCTGAAGAAAACGCTGAGCGCTGAAGGTGTGGACACAGAGCACATGCTGCCTGACGTCAGCCATCGCACGTCAACCGTGGTGGTTGAAAACGATGCCGATGGAGAACGGTCTTTTACCTTTATGGTGCGTCCGGGTGCGGACTTATTCCTCCAACCGACGGATATTCCGGCCTTCAAAGCCGGGCAGTTTCTGCATCTGTGTTCCATTGCTTTATCCGCAGAACCCAGCCGCTCTTCCGCCGTGCTGGCGATGGCGCAGATGAAAGCCGCCGGCGGCGTCGTTTGTTTTGATCCAAATATTCGCCACGACTTATGGCCGGATGAAAATCAGCTACGCGATTGCCTGAACCAGGCGCTGTCGATGGCCGATATCATCAAGATTTCCGAAGACGAGCTGGAATATCTGACGGGTGAAGCGCTACTTTCCGAGGGAATTCTGCGTTTGTGCGACCGTCATAATCCTGAACTTTTGCTGGTCACACAGGGCAAAAATGGCGTGTCGGTATACCGCAAAAAAGATGCGTCGTTGATGCAATATCCGGCACCTGAAGTGAAAACCCTGGATACAACCGGTGCGGGCGATGCGTTTGTCGCCGGTTTACTGGCCGGACTGGCGCAACACTGGCCGCTGAATTCAGAAAGCGACTGGGAGCAGACACTCCGTCAGGCGCTGGCTTGCGGGGCGCTGGCAACGACGGCCAGAGGGGCCATGACGGCATTACCGGATCGCGCAAATCTGGAGCAGTTTTACGCTCTGGCGTTCCCGTAAAGGGAAACGGACAACGCAGATTTCCGGCTCACTTCACTGAAACCGGCAGATCAGAACAGACGCGCGGTCATGGCGTCTGTTCTTTTTTAAAAGTACAACACCGGCATTTTGTGCAATAAGATTTATCTATAAATCATAGGGTTGTTTTCCTTAAGCGTTAAATTCCCTCGCCCTATTCATGCCAATAACCCCTCTCTTTTTGCCGATTTAAAATCTGTAAAAGTAGACAACTGTCGACTTTTCATCTTAAAGTCCCACGGTTGGCGCCAGACCTGACTGGTATTTTGCTACTCATAATAATAGCTGATTGTCGTAGAGCGGCCGTCCAGATGCCGCCGGACATTTCGGTATTCACAAGCACGACTAAAGACTTTCTCTGGAGAATTTATGCATTCCTCTGTTAACAAAAACGAGAGCCGGACGTTCTTCGGCCATCCGTATCCGCTGGGTTCATTGTTCTTTACCGAAATGTGGGAACGGTTTTCGTTTTACGGGATCCGCCCTTTACTGATTCTGTTCATGGCCGCGACCGTTTACGACGGCGGCATGGGGCTGGCGCGCGAAAATGCATCGGCAATCGTCGGTATTTTCGCGGGTTGTATGTATCTCGCCGCATTACCGGGCGGCTGGCTGGCGGATAACTGGCTCGGGCAGCAAAAAGCGGTCTGGTACGGTTCAATTCTGATTGCGCTCGGCCACCTGGCGATTGCGTTGTCTGCGTGGTTTGGCGACAACCTGTTCTTTATCGGCCTGATGTTTATCGTCCTCGGTTCCGGCCTGTTTAAGACGTGTATCTCCGTCATGGTGGGCACGCTGTATAAAAAAGGGGATGCGCGCCGCGACGGCGGTTTCTCACTGTTTTATATGGGCATTAACATGGGTTCATTTATCGCACCGCTGATTTCCGGCTGGCTGATCAAAACCCACGGCTGGCACTGGGGCTTTGGTATCGGTGGTATCGGGATGCTGGTAGCATTGATTATCTTCCGCGTTTACGCCGTTCCTGCGATGAAACGCTATGACAGCGAAGTCGGTCTGGATTCCACCTGGAACAGCCCGGTCGCGAAGAAGAAAGGCGTCGGCGCCTGGTTGCTGGCGCTGGCGGCCGGTGTGGCGGTTGTCGTTACGCTGATCGCACAGGGCATTATCGTCATTAATCCTGTCGCACTCGCCAGTATGCTGGTGTACGTCATTGCGGCCTCGGTCGTACTCTATTTCATCTATCTGTTCGTGTTCGCCGGTCTGAATCGCAAAGAACGCGCCAGACTGCTGGTTTGCTTCATTTTGCTGGTTTCAGCGGCATTCTTCTGGTCTGCGTTTGAGCAGAAACCGACCTCGTTCAACCTGTTTGCTAATGACTACACCAACCGCATGATCGGCGATTTTGAAATCCCTGCCGTGTGGTTCCAGTCCGTCAATGCGCTGTTCATCATTTTGCTGGCCCCGGTATTTAGCTGGGCATGGCCGAAACTGGCACAGAATAATGTGCGTCCGAGCAGCATCACTAAGTTCATCATCGGTATTTTGTGCGCCGCAGCGGGCTTTGGGATCATGATGATGGCGGCGCAGAATGTGCTGAGCAACGGCGGAGCAGGGGTATCCCCGCTGTGGCTGGTGGGCAGTATTCTGATGCTGACGCTGGGCGAACTCTGCCTGAGCCCGATTGGGCTGGCGACCATGACGCTGCTGGCGCCGGAAAGAATGCGCGGCCAGATGATGGGGCTGTGGTTCTGTGCCAGTGCGCTGGGTAATCTGGCGGCTGGGCTGATTGGCGGCCACGTAAAAGCCGATCAGCTGGACGTTCTGCCAGACTTGTTCGCGCGTTGTTCTATTTCGCTGCTGATCTGTGCCGCAGTGCTGTTCGTTCTGATCATTCCGGTGCGCAAAATGCTGGAAAATTCACAAACGAAACCCGCGACCAATGCGTGATAAGGCATAACGCTATTCTCATTAAATAGCGGAACAACAGCGTAAAAATGAAAGAGGCGGATCTGACGATCGGCCTCTTTTTTTTGGGCAAAAGACAATTTATCTAATTTACTTGTAGACGACTGGTCTAATCGCTGATAGTTTAGCCCCATGACGACAGCAACTCAGCACCATAACAATGATGTCCGCGAACACATTCTCGAGACTGGCCAGCGAATTATGGCCGGTAAGGGGTTTTCGGCGGTCGGACTCAATGAAATCCTCAAGGACGCGGGCGTGCCTAAAGGGTCTTTCTACCATTATTTCGGTTCGAAAGAGGCCTTTGGCGCGGCGATGCTTGAGCGCTATTTTGACGATTATCTGGCGCAGCTTGACAGCACGCTGAGCCAGCCGGGCCTGAAGATGTCGCAGCGCCTGATGAATTACTGGCAGCAATGGCAGGAGTCACAGTCATTTTTTGACTGCCAGGGGAAATGCCTTGCCGTGAAACTTGGCGCAGAAGTGGCGGATTTGTCCGACAGCATGCGCTTAACCTTACAGGCGGGAACGTCGGGGATAATATCGCGCCTGACGCTGGCGTTAGAATCCGGCGTCGCAGAAGGCTCCCTGAGCATTGATGATGAGCCCGCTCGTGTCGCAGAGAGCCTTTATCAGCTCTGGGTCGGTGCCAGCATTATGGTTAAGATTGTCCGCAATACCGGCCCGTTCGATTCGGCTATGAGCATGACGCAGCAAATTATTCATACCGCCCCCTGACGGGGGTGTATCACAAACGGTTCACCGTTTTTTATTTACCCGATAAATAGACGACTGGTCTACTTGATCGTTTTTACCTACTACACTGGAGATTTACAATGAAGATTCTTATGGTTTTAACCTCACACGACCAGCTGGGCGATACCGGACGTAAAACAGGTTTCTGGCTCGAAGAGCTGGCAGCGCCATACTATGCGTTCAAGGATGCTGGCGCTGAAATCACGCTGGCTTCGCCGAAGGGGGGGAATCCGCCGTTAGATCCGAAAAGCAATGAGCCTGATTTCCAGACCGAACAGACTCATCGTTTCGAAGCCGATGCGGATGCCGTGGCGCAACTGGCTGCAACGGTTCGCCTCGACAGCGTTTCGCAGGCAGATTACGACGCCGTTTTCTATCCGGGCGGTCACGGTCCTTTGTGGGATCTTGCCGAAGATAAAAACTCAATTGCACTCATCGAAGCATTCCTGTCGGCGGACAAACACGTTGCGCTTGTCTGTCATGCTCCCGGCGTATTGCGTCATGTAAAAACACCTGCCGGCAAGCCGCTGGTGGAAGGCAAAAAAGTCACTGGTTTTACCAATACGGAAGAAGAGGCGGTCGGCCTGACGGACGTGGTGCCTTTCCTGGTGGAAGACGAGCTGATTGCGAAGGGCGGGAACTATTCCAAAGGCGCTGACTGGAGTTCGTATGTCGTCCGCGACGGCCTGCTGATCACCGGACAAAACCCGATGTCCTCAACGGAAACGGCAGAAGTGCTGATCAAACAACTGTCGGCGTAAGCGACAATTGAATGAAGGTGACAGGGTGTTCCTGTCACCTTCAGTTTAGGATGTTTACACGTTTTCAGAGTTCTGAACTGAAGATTTACTTCGTTTTGACAATGAGATACCTAATCCCAGCGCGGCCACTACCACAACCGGAATACCTAGCATCCACGGCAGGGTATAAGCCACCGCGAACAGCGCAGTTCCCGTTGCTGGCCCCACCGAATCACGTAAATCACTGACCACCGACAGCGCCGCCATATACGTCGCGCGCAATCTGACCGGTGCCAGCTGACTGACGGCGGCAGGCATCAGCGGGCCGACCATCATCTGTGACAGAGAATAGAAACAAACGGCTACAACCAGAGCCAGAATATTCGGAGATGTTAAAAGTACACCGAAAGCCAGGATCAACGTCAGCCCCGCACTGAGTACGATGAACAGAGGTGAGCGTCGGGAAAACAATTTAGTCAGGGTGATCTGCCCGAAAGTATTGAGCACCGCGCCAAAGGTGAACAACAGGCCGACATCCGTGTCACTCATTCCCAGCTGATTATGGGCATAGAGCGGTAAAATGGCTTCAACCCAGCTGCCTGAAACACCCAGCAGCAGAGCCCAGAACAACAAAATGGCGAGCCGCCGGTCGCGAAAAGCGGGCAACAAAGCGGCAAAACCTTCATCTTCTTCCTCGTCATCCGGTTCATCGCCATGTTTCCGGGTTTCTGGCAGGCAAAGAATCAGCAGAACGGCGCCACACAACAGAGCAATTCCGCTGGCCATAAACACGTCACCCAGACTGCTTTGCACGATGACAGCACCCAGCAGCGGACCCGAAATCCCCCCAGCATATGAGCAAACACGCGCGATACTGAATTGGTGACGATGCTCAGCAGCCGGTGTTACATCAGCGATCAGTGTGTATATCGTTGGGTGTAAGACAGATTCAAAAATCCCGATGACCACCAGAACTAATGCGGCTTCAATGACGCCATGCGTAAAATAGAGCGCAATAAACCCCAGACCAACGCCGGTAGCCGAGAGTATAAGCACCGGCCTGCGGCCAACGCGGTCAGCAATGCCGCCAATAAACGGCGCGGCAATCAGTTCGCCACCCGCATAACAGCCAAACAGTAAGCCGATCAGCCCGACCGGAATTGCCGCCGTGTGTTGCGCCCAAAGCGGAAAAAATGGCACCATCAGGCCGTCTGCAAAACCAGCGAGAAAATAGAGGATGAATCCCAGAACTTGCGGACGTCGAAATGAAAAAAGCGGGAGAAAAAATTTAGACATTTATCGTTACCTGCACATCAGATTGCCCACAGTTAAGCGGGAGATGCGCGTTGGTTAACGTAAACGCTTACGACCTTCAGAAGGCACTGCCAAAATAATCAAAGATGATGTAATTTTCAAGCCCGGCATGTACGTAATGGGCAAGAGATCGAAAGATTTTGATGAGATTTTGGATAAAATGGGACTTACAGATTTGGTGCGCATAATCATGATTATGTTAAATGCAATATCAGGTCGCGCACTCAATCCCGTTCCACTCCCTTTTGCTCGGTTTGGCAGCCTGTGGAAACCCCCATTTCCATCGAAAGCATGAAAAGGCCCGGCACTGGCGCGAAAGTGATGAATGTCTGCGTGACATGTCCACCGTTGCTACTGAGGGTAAAACCGGACCATTTTCATGAAACATTCAAACTGCCGACTTATGCGGTAGTATCTACGGGGCCACAAAGATAACGGATATAGTTCTTCGGGAGCTTAAAAATGTGGTGTGTTTTCTTTATACCCACTTTTTTCAAGGCATTCAGCTGGTGATGTAAGGCCGTTTTTCTTTTTATGTTCATTAAGCTACTGATCCTCGGGATGGCATACCCTTTTTTCACTAATAACAGCACCTTTTTCTCTCTTTCTGTCATGCGCGGAAATTGGATTAATTTCTTTTTTATCTTTAAAAAACAGAGCCCATGGAGTATGTCACCTAACATAAATTTTTGCGGTAAGGGTGAAAAATCAAATACCGCGCTCACTTTCCAGGCAATATCGTTATTTGCGATAAGTACAGGTGAATGACTATGATGCAGATGGATCAAAGATAATAGATCCAGATATTCACCATCAGGTATAACAAAGAAAATATCAGATGCCGAACTTGATCTGTAAATATCGATATTCGTTTCATCTTTAGGATCAAGCTGTATGCACTCTCTATCTAGGTAAAAACAGAGCAGGTGTTTTAAGCCCATAAACATGTACTGATTTTGTGTCAAAATGTATAATTTCATCCTGTCCCTTAGTTAAAATAACTATTCCTTTACCTAGAATTTCTTGGGCAAATACAATATATTAATAAGCAGGCCATTTTTAATCGTAATATAGCCTCCTTCCCTCAGCGTGGAGAGGGTTTTCATTATGCCGCTTCGTGAAAGCTTGCTTCGCTCCTGAATATATTCTAATGCTGTGGTGGTGGCCCTTATCTCAAAGCTTTCATTCTCCAGCGAAGTAAGCATATTGCAAATCAACTCATAGTTGCTTATCCCGGCATTTTCTTTTTGATAATCACAAAACCGGGTAGCGGAGAGCAATAAAAAATAACAAAAGTTCTTCCACTGATGATGTTGATCGGTGTATTTCAATAATTCTTCGATGCTTACCAACCTGAATTCAATATCACTGTTTGCAATAACCTGTATCTCAGATTTCTCATGATACAAATCATACAACCCTACCATGTTCGGTGCTTTGATCGTCGATAACACCAGGGAATCTTTAATTCTGCGAATAATACATGTGCCCTGATATAATATCAGGCACATTTTTATATTATTTTGCTGCAATGTAAAACGTTGCCCCGCTCGCCCTTTTTTTACGGGACAAATCTCCTTGATGAAATTGAAAATATCTTCAACTTCTTGAGGATGTGAATTATGGTACAATGTTTTAGTATAATCATACATATATTCTACCCCGAGTTATGATGAGACGCCCCATTTATATATCGCCTGCCTTTATCATAAGTATCACGTTTAGAAAAATGACAAATATCTGGCCCCCATGGCTTATGGGATATAATTGGATTTAAAATAAATAATCACAGAGTAGTATCTTATGTTTTCTTAAAAATAAACAAACCCCGTTTAATTCACAGGCATTATGCTCTAACGACTTTCCTCCTTCAATAAATTCCCGTGCCAGTTATATACCTTACATCCAAAATTGGATCCTGAAATTAAATTTGTATTTTAGGTGCAGAATACACTTTTTATAGCGTCATCCCTGATGATGGACGGAAGACTGTCATTGTGTGACATGTGTGCTTCAGGAACCGGTGAACACTGATAAGGATTTGGAAAACAACAATAATTATGTTGCCATGACCTTCGGCAACGCGAATTAAACTATACTCATCATCTGCGTTGAGAGAAATGAGGAAATTCCTTTGGAAAATCATAAAAATGCTGAAAAGCCTGTTGAACACATTCAGGCAATTATCGATGCTCTGCAACCCGATTTTCCTTTGCTTAAGGCACGCAATGGCGACCGGTTTAATCTCAATATCAACGGTCAGAGAATGTGTTTTCTGCTTGCTGAAGGACAGTGTGGCCTTAACCGCGGGAGTGATGAGCTGACGTTTACTGACTTTAATGCGCCGGGGATCATGGGGCTAAGCGATTTCTGGCATGATGACAGTTCACTGACAGTGCGTGCGATTGGCCCTATCAGGTACATTCTTGCACCTGTCGATGCTGTGCTGCATACGGTGGGCGAAAATAATCTGTGGGAAAGTACCACACGCTTTCTGATGTATATGGCTACGCGGTATCAGCAATATTTGCAGCAAAACACGTCCGTGCCGACTTACACCCTTGTTTGTAACTATCTCCGTGGCTTAATTGAGGAAGATTTTGAAGTACGCGCGGCTACAACCGCGGAAAGATATATTAAAGAGAGAACGAATTTGTCAAGAAGCGTGATTATGAAAATGTTAGCTCAGCTTAATAAAGGTGGCTACATTATTGTAAAAAGAGGTTTGCTGATAAAAATTAATCATCTCCCTGAAAAATTTTAACATGTGCTCTTTTGAATTTATCAGAACTGAGCTCGCCAGCATGATGTTTTCGCTAAAAGTCCCTTCTGATATCTTTGCGGATAAGGCTGACCAGATAAAAGGGATGCTATAGTTTTTCGTTCTATAGCATCCATTGTGAAACATTAATTGTAGGTAAAACCCATCTGCACAATGCTGCTGAATGTCCCGCTGGAAGTATTACCATTAACGCTGTATAGCCTGGCAACAAAATTGTAAACGACAGAATGTTTCGCATCGACCATCACGGTCACGCTGCTGCCATTTGCTATCACCACCGTTTTATCGTTATCCAGCGCGATTTGTGCGGCAATATTTTTTGCTGTTTCGCTGTTCCCGTACAGATCGGGACCGTCAGAATAAGGCGTCCCTGTTAAGGTGACCTTCGCACTGTGGGTAGTGGACGGGCAATTAATCAGTTTCACGGTAAAAGGGGCCCACTCGGTTGCCGAGCCAGCCTCTTTTAAATCCGTGCTGCGCAGTTGCCCAAAATCGACCACCTGACTGACCGACGTATTATCCACCTGGCAGGCGCTGGCAACCACGGTGCCACCTATATTCAGATCCATGGCCTGAACGTCTAAGCTCCATATTCCGGCTATAACGATTAACAGTGTATGTTTCATCCAATGACGCATTCAGGCCTCCCACATTGCGGTCTTAGTTATAAGTGAAGTTCGCCTGAATCACTGACACGATGGTGCCTGGCATCACGCTACCGGTCGCGGTTACAGCGCGTGCGCTCAGGTTATAGGTCACCGTTTTATCCGCTGCGACATCTTTAGTCAGCGTACCGTTGTTGCTGAGAACGGTGCCGCCGCTGGAGAGTTCCACCGCCAGCGGGGTCGCGGTACCGGTATTTTTAAACATGGTCGTCTGATCGGTGTCCGCGGTGCCGGTAAAGGTCACGATAACCTTCTTGGTGCCTGAAGGACAGGAAGCCATGGTCAGGTCAAACGCAACGGGCGTTGTTGCTGCACCGGCAGTGGCCAGATCTGCGGCCTGTATCGTTTGCCCCAGGTCGACGTCATAGCTGGTTTTGCTGTTGTTCACCACACAAGGTGATGCGACGACATTGCCGGTTACGTTGATATTGACAGGCTCAGCATGCGCAACAGACATACCGGAAGCGGCGATCATCAACGCGATGGCTGAAGCTTTAAATAATGATTTCATATATATTTCCTTTATTATCGAGGTTTATTTAAAATAAGTTACTGATATGTGATTTCAAGTGTTGCCGTCGCATTGGCAGAACCAGTGGTCACTGTACTGTTCGTCTGGTAATAACGTGCAGTAAATGTAAATGTTTCTTGACCCCCGGAGGATGTTTTCAATGGCATGTTCTTATTCAGTTCGATTGGAGTATTGTCATAAAGCATCTGAATACCGACACCTTTCGCTACATCGTCTCGCCCTGCATTACTAAGCTGTAACACTCCCAACGTAGACGTCTCCGTATTTTGAACGCCAGTTAATTTAATATTTATTTTTGCACTAGCATCACACTGTAATCCGATATCAAAGTTTTTATCTTTCACAGTTGTGCCAACGTTATTTAAATCAGCTCCCAGCACATCATCTAAATGTACATTAATGCTTGGGTTAGATATGCTACATTGGACCGCATTTATTCGAGTATTAATGAGCGATGTTGAGATTGCATAATTTGTTGGTGCATCATTTCCGTAACTAACACCTACGGTTCCGCTATCTAATTCACCAGAACTTATTGGTCCTGTTTTTACTAATTCAACTATCGACTCATTCAAATAAAAAACTGTTTTTTGTGGCATACTAAGATCACGAGATGGTGAGTCATAATATATGCTTTTATCATAATAATATGAGCTAATGCCAACTCCAGGTATATTTGTGGCGTATACATGAGAAATTGATGTTTTTATCCCGCCACCATAGAGCATTTTAAATGAAATTGAACCAGACGACGAACAATACATTATCTGACCATGGTTTTGAACCACGTTTCTAACGGAAGCGATTACAGCCCCAATGGGTAAATCTTTTTGTACAGTAATTGTTCCAAAACTAACTTGAGAATTACTTTTAGCCGACGTATCACAACCTGCATTTGCTTGGAGTGAGAATCCAAACATAAATATAAGGGTGAGTATTAAATAAAGTTTTTGTTTCATATTTTCATCATGCAATTTTTTTATTTACACTTAATATTCAATGTCTGAATACGGGAGTCTAAACTGACCTGCGTTGGTAAACTGTAATCTACTTGACACTGCTGAGTATTATCACTTCCCCATTTGACAATTAACGTTCCGCTATTATCTAACCCTGTGAGATATACCTGCCCATCGTCACCAACAATAAATGACGGTGCATCTTTTTGAGACGACGCGGTGACCATCGCGCCAAACGGTACCGGTGCGCCGCCCTGACGTATTAAGGTCATTAACACGCGCTGACCCACACTGGCGTTAAAGTTCGCCCGAACGACTGCACCACGCGTCGGTATCACCGTCTGACTCGTCAGGGTTAAATCGACATCGTCCGGCAGCGTTTCAGTATTCAGCTGAACCGAGTTTTTACGGTAAGGTGATGTGTAAGGCACGATGGCATAACCACGCCAGTCGGTTTTCACACCTGTCTGGTTACTGACACCCACGTTGCCTGCTCCCGGTGCTTTAATCAGCGCGATGGTTTCACCCAGTGGCTGGCCTAACGTCATACCATTCTCATGAACCAGGATGCCGCCTTGCAGGCCGTAATTCAGGCGCTGGCTGTCTTTATCATAGGAATAGCCGCCGTTCACTTCGCCATAGGTACCGCGATAATCCGCGTTCAGGTTGCCGCCGTTGCCCGTCCCTTTGCTGCCGTAACTTTCCTGCGCACTCCAGCTCAGATTGTTGTCCTCAAGCGCAGTACCGTTCAGGCCGACGTTTTGCGTCGTGTTGCCCTTCTGGCTGGAGCTCAGGCTGTAACTGCTGTAGGTATTGCTCATCCAGCGTGACAGCGGAATACTGATGTTGAACGCGAACACCTGGTCACGGTCGTAAATCCGTCCACTGCTCCCGCCACTGTAGGCGTTATTGTTGCCGTTTTGCGCCGTGGAGTTTTCGTTATAGCTATAGTTCAGACCATAGCTGATGCCCTGCCATGAATTGTTGTATCCCAACGTCACAGAGCGCATGTTACGGCCACTGTTCCAGTAATCTTCGTTGATCAGGCTGACAGACACCGTACCGGCGTTTTCCCACAGGTTCTGGTTCATGGACAGTTCGGTGCGGTTTTTCTGCCGCTCTGTCAACGGGTTATCCTGACCGCTGCGGTATGAATCCATGACATCCTGCATGCTGTAATAGCCCGAGGTAGAGTAACGATACCCGGCGATGGTCACGTTGGTGCCCGTTTGCAAAATATCCTTGCTGTAACGCGCACGCATGGACTGACCGCTGCGTTTATCCTGATCCTTAACGGTTGACAGCGCCTGAGTGATATCAACGGAAATCGCGCCATAGTCACCCAGGTTTTTACCCATACCCAGCGCCGCAGACTGGTAATGACTGGCAGCCTGGCTGCCGCCATACATGGTAAAACCGTGCGGCAGACCGTAAATCGCCGTTCCCTGCATAAACGGAGTCTTATCAACGCTGCTGTCATAGGAACGGTACTTACCGCCCGTGACCGAGTACTTTAAACGGCCTTCCCGCTGCAAAACGGGTAATGAAGCGAAGGGGACCACCATCGTCTGTTCACTGCCGTCGGCTTCTTTGATGGTGACAAATAAGTCACCGCTGCCGCCGGTCGGATACATATCGGTAATTTCGAAAGCCCCCGGTGCAACGAAACTCTGATAAATCACATAACCGTTCTGACGGATAATGACCTGCGCATTGCTTCTCGCAATCCCGCGCACTACCGGTGCATAGCCTTTCTGGCTGTCCGGGATCATGTCATCATCAGAGGCTAACTGCGCGCCACGAAAAGGCACGCTGTCAAACACATCTGCCGGTGAACTTGAATCCCCCACTAACATCTGACTTTTAAGAGAAATAATACTGCGTTGAGCGTAGGTATAGACGGTATCCCACTGCGACTGATTGTCGGAACTGCGGCTGTAAGTCGAATAGTTACGCAGCCGCCATGGCCCGATGTTTATCCCAGGGCGCAGGTTCACATACTGACTGTCGTTATCCTGTGCATTAGTGGTACGCGCATAATTATTCGCTCCTGTGATGCTGTAATTAAGCATCATGGCGGTAATACCGTTGTCCCACATTTCAGGGGCAACGAACCCCCGCGCCGCCTGCGGAATACTTAACAACAACTGCTGCTGGCCGAAACGGTATTCAGCATGTGCCATAGGAATGGCACTCAGCGACGCACATTCTCCGTCACCCAGATCAGGAAACAGTTCCGTCTTCACGCCCATCGCCGCCAGCGCTTTCGCACTCAGACAAGGCTGCAAGGTTTCTTTGCCATTTTCACCAGCGACAAGTTTGAACACCACATCACGGGTATCGGCCTGATCATTATTAATGAAAATATCAATGTGATAAGTACCCGGAGCCTGACCTCCCTGACTTTCATATATAGAGAGATCGGTCGCGCCTTGTTGCGGATTATCTATTTGCAATAATTCAGGATTAAAATAGTCACCAGCAAAGGTATTAAACGATAATGTTCCCAGAGCTAGAGAAACTAACAAAACCAGTCTATTTATTTTCACTGCTTTATAATTTTGAAGACTCATTTTCAATCCAATACCTAAATGTAAAATCCTGTGAATTATCCTGATGTCAAAGCATATAAAGAGTTATCATAGTGAAACAGAGTGCTCCGGCCCGATGCCGCCGTAATCACTGATTATTTTCCACTGAACATTATTGCCAGACGCCCCTGCCGGAAGTGCAAAATTCGCACTGCTCATTGGTGCGACATAAGTCGCATCATCAACCTCCGTATTGCCCAGTTTTACCTGCAGGAAATTCATATAAAACGGCGTAGAGTTAGTCACTTTTAGCTGTTTTCCCGTCACCTGCCATTTCAAACTCTGCGCCATATCTTCCGGTACACCTTTAATACCTTGCGGGCGATAAATTAGTTTTATTCTCGTTTTCACAGCCACCTGTAAGGTATTTCTATCCTGCTGCTTAACCGTAGAGGGAATTGATTTGATATTGAGCCAATACAGCGTTTCCTGATTTTCTGGCAAATTCCCTCCCGTACGTACCAGGCGCAGTACATTATCCTGCCCGCCATCCAGACGAAATAATGGAGGCGTGATCATGAAGGGGGCTTTCTCAGCACCACTACCCGTAGTTTCAATCCATGACTGGATTAAATATGGGACTTTGTCCGGGTTGCTGACGCTCAGTGAAGACTCCTTCTTCGCTCCGTTATAAATAAGACGGGTTCCGCCCACGAGAACACCAGCATGGGCAACACCTGCGGAAAAAAGCAAAGCGGCCGTCAACAGGCTTGGTATTAATTTCATTTTTTAATTCCACAAAATAGTGAGTCATTTAAACCGGTGCATTTACTGCACCGGTTTATGGTTTAACACGTTAAATAACGTGGCAAATCTTAGTTGTAGTTCACGGTGAAGCTTGCTACTGCGTTAGCAGGACCCGCAGTTACAGTGCTGGCAGTGGAAATGTAACGTGCTACGAAGTCCAGGCTGTTTTCAGCAGTTTCTACCAGCGGGTAAGACGCTGATGCGGTATACAGTGGCAGAACTTTATCGCTGGAATCAGTAATCTGAACGCCAACACCTGTAGCAACGCCAGTTTCCTGGGTCAGAGCCAACACGCTGTTGTCACCGTTTGCAGCAGTACCATCAAACTTCACAGAAGCTTTAGTGACGGTTGCAGGGCAGTTAGTCAGCTTCAAAGTGAACTTGGTTGGCGCTGCAGTATCACCGGTCGCTGCAAAAGATGACTTAGGAACCTGGCCCAAAGTCACATCCAGCGGAGCTGCCGGGGTATTGGCTACTGTGCAAGCGGAATCAATGATTTCACCTTTAAAATTAACCTGACCATCAGCAGCAAAAGCAGACGCTGCAGACAGTACGGATAAAGACGCGAGAGCAGCAACAATAAGATTCTTTTTCATGATATATTCCTTTGTGATTAATTTTGCCAGTGACCAAATAGTTTGGCACTACCATGCAATATGGTATTCCCCGGCGTTTCCTAAATAACGGTTAGACTTTCTTAAATTACAGCAAGAAGACAGATATAAATGAATCCAACTATTGTTAACAGAAGCCAGCAAGTTTGCTCTCTACGTATTAACAGTTTTTTTCAACACTCTTACTTAACTGTTGGACGCATTATCCATAGGTACCCCCCGCCCATCAATCGTTTATTCGACTATAAATGAACCGATAGTACAAAATTGGATCGTGGTGTTTTTTTTACTCATTAACACCAATAGCAGGAAAAGTATTAAAGGTTTAATATACGCTTCTCTTAAACTGACACTTTATTAAAGTGAGGTGCTTAAAATGAATAAACTCGATTGGTTGTTAAAGCTCAGGCAATGCCAACGTATTGATACACTGGAAAAAATCATTGAGTATCACAAGTATAATGAAACCGGAGCTTCGCAGGATGAGGCTTTTTATTCTGCCGTTGACCACCGGTTAGCCGAACTGACTGTAGGGAGAAATTTCGATAAAGTCCCGGCCAGTGTATGGTCACTGGTAAAATGATCGCCACGCATTCGGAACTTCTGCGTAATATTATCTAATTTCTTTAATCTCAACATTACATAAAGGTCTCTTTTTAAAGAGGATCATACTATTTACAAAAGGCACACCTGATGAAACTTCTAAAGAATGAATACGAGTACAGAACGTGGTTTATAAACGAATACCTTTCTCTGGATAAGGAGTCCGACCCTGCTATTCTCTCTCCAGATGAAATTGAAACTGACCTACAGGCTGAAATGCCGGAAGTATTTCCATGCATGGTACTTCTCACACCAAGTAAAAGTCTGTATGCCTCAGGAACTATTCAATATTATTATCGCCGGGATATCATCAGTATTGGGGAGGGTCTGGACATTATCGTAAATACATCGGCTAACCAGCTGAGTTTATGAAGTACTTGTCAAAACAGCATCTCACTAACTCTGGGAATGCTATGCTGAAAGGCACTCTTTTAATCACGGAATGCAGGCATCCTGACCGCATTCCGTGACTGCATTTTTACCGAGCCTGACTCACCCTCCAGACCACGTTGCCCGCATCATCTGCAATCAGCACGCCACCCTGCTTATCCATGGCAAGCCCGACAGGCAGACCGCGAACCTGTTTCTGATCGTCCGTCAGGAAACCCGTTACCACCGGTTGTGGCAGTCCCACCGGTTTACCGTTTTCGAATTTTACCCACATCACCTGATAACCGTTGAGCGGTTTACGGTTCCAGCTGCCATGCTCGCTGACAAACGCACCGTCGCGATATTGCGGCATATTTTCACCGGTATAGAACAGCAATCCGAGCGGCGCGACATGTGAGCTTATCGCGTAATCAGGCTTGATCGCTTTCTCTACCAGATCCGGGCGCGGCGGTTTTACCCGTTTATCTACGTGCTGACCGTAATAGCTGTAAGGCCAGCCGTAGAAACCGTGTTCCTGTACCGATGTCATGTAATCAGGCACCAGATCAGATCCAATTTCATCGCGCTCATTCACCACCGCCCAGAGTTTTCCACTCTGAGGTTCCCATTGCAGACCGGTCGGATTGCGCAATCCGCTGGCATAAATCCGGCTGGCACCGGTCGCGGCATCCACTTCCAGTATCGCCGCTCGGCGGTCTTCAGCGCCGATGCCATTCTCGGTGATATTACTGTTCGAACCGACGCCGACGTAAAGTTTGCTGCCGTCCGGGCTTGCCAGCAGAGATTTAGTCCAGTGATGATTGATCGGGCCGCCCGGCAATTCAGTGACCACTTCCCCCGGCGCGGTGATGTGTGTTTCACCGGTCTGATAGGGATATTTGATCAGGCTGTCAGCACTGGCAATCCAGAGCGTGTCTCCCGTCAGCTGAATGCCGAACGGTGAATTCACATGCTCAATAAACGTATGTTTTTCCCACTTGCCGCCGGTATTGCGCAGCAAGGTAATACGGTTACCGCCCTCGCCTCCTTTACCCGACGACTTTTGCACCATGCCCATAATCAGCTCTTTCGGACGGAAGATGAGTTTTTTCGCCGGACCGTTAGATTCCGCCACCAGCACATCATTGTTGGGCAGAACGTAAACCTGACGGGGGTGTTTCAGCCCTTCGGCGATTTTCTCGATTTTCAGCCCCTCAGCGACTTTGGGCATTTCACCGTTTTTCCAGGGAATACCTTCCGGCACTTTCATAGGCGGCATTAAAAAGTTCTGTGCCTCAGGCAGTTCAGGATTTGCTCCGGTCTGTTTTTTGGGATCAATTTGCGAACTGTCATCACAACTGCTGAGCAACGCAGCCAGTACGCAGGCGGATAAAAGGCGTTGATAAATTTTCATCGTATCGCCCCTCCCGCAACAGGAAGACGTAATGCCAGCTGAACATTCGCCAGAAGCATAAGTACCACCACTCCCGTGGAAAGAATAACGCCCGCAGGAACCACCGCATAAGCATCACGGCTGTGAATAAATGCATTGAAAATCGCCAGTATGACCGCCACCAGATTCAGCCAAAAATGCAGCTTAACTGCGCTGTCAGCGAAGGATTTCGGGCCGCTCCAGACCTGAATAAGATTGATCAGCCGCGGAATGACCGCGATCAAAAGCCCCAGCACAATCAGCCAGTTGGCCGCATCGGTCCACATATTGATGAACGTTTTCATGTAGAGAATATCGAAGATCCAGGCGGCGACAAAAAATCCCAGCGGAATGGGGTTTAACAATTCGTACAGCGCCGTTGCGATTTTACGGCACGTCGAATTTGGGTGGGTTTGCATGTCCTTCTCCTTTGACTAATCCATAGCGGTGTATGCCGGAAATCGACACGACAGCCAACAGGTGTACCTGTAATAGATTAGTAAAGTTGAAGAATGCTGCCGGAAAGAATGAAAGAGCAGGTCTTAAAGAATTGAGCGTCAGATATCAAAATCATTCAACCGGTTCTGGGTACCTGATGACGTGTCGAATGTCCCGCTGATGTAGGTGCCGTCTCTGAAGATGACCACTTCATCGACTCTCACAGGATGAGCACAATCAGCGCACTGGATGGAATGTACGACTTCTGCCAACGGAGAATTCACCGCGGCAATAAAACGGTCTGAGCCACAATGTTCGCAAACAATTCTGATATCCGGCATGGAATGAACTCGGCATGAGAAAAAAGAATGCATTCAAGATAACATAACCAGAACAATCTTATTGTGGATATTGCAGATGCATGAATCAAGAAGCTCCAACGTAGCGCGTTTTATCATGCTTTTGGAAAGAAATTGATTTGCGGGGCGGGATATTATGCCGATCTGGCAAATAAAAAAAGCCCGCATTAGCACGGGCAAGCACACATTCGGACACAAGGATTAAATGCAGTGGTTATCTGTAGCGAGGTACAGATAACTCAATCATAGCTCTCCCGCTGAAACCCGCTGCGTAACGGGCTGTACAGGCTCAAAAATAAGAATTTTCCGCGTTTTTGAGAAACCGTACTCAGAATGAAGCCAAAAAAAAGCACCCGCACCCCGCTTCATTTGCATTTAGACACAATAAAACGCCCCGTCCTTTGGTGATTTTCTCGTTATTATTCTGTCCTACAAAAAAGCACAGGTTTCGGCTTTACTGCTCACACAATGGATTGGCGGCATATCACCGAGGCAGGCATTACGTTGATGGTTTTAAACGGGATAATCTATGCGTCATTCTAAAATTTTTATGTTATCGGCTCTGGTTGTTTCTTCCTTGTTGCCACTGGCCAATACAGCGTTCGCTGCGTCAAACTCTCATGAAATCAAATCGTTCTACGATGATTCCAAACTTTACTCGATTGGCGATCAGGTTCCGGCGTTGTACCGCACCAAGCCCTATGAAATCATCGGCTGGCAGGAACGTCATCTTCCTGCGCCGGATGCAGGCACCCACTGGACATATATCGGCGGCAGCTACGCGCTGATCACCGACACTGACGGTAAGATCACTAAAGCCGAAAACGGCGATATCTACTTCCAATAAGACGTTTACGTTCGTGTCTGTAAGGCCTGAAGAGATTCAGGCCTTTTTTCTTTGCAGCATTGGAAGACACGCCGCAAAACGCACTTTAGAAAGTATTAAATAGCGGTAAGATCAAGCGAATAGACTTATCATTATGGCTGAACAGGGTTAGTTCATCGTTCATGCCAGGGTCAGTACATCGGCGCAGGACGTTTAAGGCGAACTATTAATTATCATTCATGAGCATTCTGCTCTTTTCTCTTTGGGGCTCCCATGAGCGACTCGCAGCAACGTCAATCAGTGCGCAAGCACCCCATGAAACTCAGCACTTCCGTGATTCTGATGATCAGTGCAGTGATTGCTTCCGTGCTGCTGGTTGTTCATCTGCTCTATTTTGTCCAGGTCAGCGATACCACGCGTGATGGCGTCAAAGATAAAGCGCTGGCTGTGGCGAGAACGCTGGCGGATTCCCCCGAAGTGAAACACGCCCTTTCACTTTCTCCGGACAGCGGGATAATCCAGCCGATTGCCAGCGCCGTACAAAAGCGTAACGACCTGCTGTTTGTCGTTGTCACAAATATGGACGGCATCCGTTTCTCACACCCGAATACAGATGTGATCAGTCATCATTTTATCGGGGATGACATCAATCCCGCGCTGCTCGGCAACGAAAATGTCTCTATAAATAAAGGGACGCTGGATAAAGCGTTGCGCGTCTTTACGCCGGTGTATGACGATCATCACAAGCAAATCGGCGTTGTCGCCATCGGAATTTCGCTGGTAAAAGTCACCGAGCAAATTAATAAAAGCCGCTGGAGTATTCTCTGGACCGTGCTGTTTGGCATGATGGTTGGCGCACTGGGCACCTGGTTCCTGGTCAAAATGCTGAAACGCATTCTGTTCGGGCTGGAGCCTTATGAGATTTCGACGCTGTTCGAACAGCGCCAGGCGATGCTGCAATCCATCAAAGAAGGTGTGATAGCCGTTGACCAGGACGCACATGTGACGCTCATCAACCAGACCGCCCGCCAGATATTTCAGGAAACCGCCACGGACGTGGAGCCGAATGCGGATTCCCTGCCGCTTATCGCCAACCTGCGCGACGTGCTCAATACCGGCGTTCCGCGCCGTGACGAAGAGATTAACTACAAAGGTCGTTTGCTGCTGAGCAATACCGTGCCGGTGCGCAATAACGGCGGCATTATTGGCGCAATTTGTACCTTCAGGGACAAGACGGAAGTCAGCCAGTTGATGCAGCGCCTGAGTGGCATGGTAAACTATGCCGATGCGCTGCGGGAACGCTCGCATGAGTTTATGAATAAACTCCATGTGATACTGGGTTTGCTGCACATGAAAAGTTACGCGCAACTGGAAGATTACATTCTCAAAACGGCCAATAATTATCAGGCTGAAATCGGATCACTGCTGCTGAAAATCAAGTCTCCGGTCATCGCCGGATTCCTGCTGAGTAAAATTAACCGTGCCTCGGATACCCGGCATTTGCTGACGCTCAGCGACGACAGTCTGTTGCCTGATAACAACAATGAAAATCAGGTCGCGGCGCTGATCACCGTGCTGGGAAATCTGATCGAAAATGCGCTGGATGCGCTTGGTGACCAGCCGGACGGCGAAGTCAGCGTGCTGTTACATTATCAGAATGGCTCGCTGGCCTGCGTTGTCAGTGACGACGGACCGGGGATTACACCGGCGAACGTCGAGGCGATATTTGAGAAAGGTGTTTCATCCAAGGGTGATCAACGGGGTATGGGGTTGTTCCTTGCAAAACAGCAAGTTGAAAGCCTCGGCGGAACCATTAACGTGGAATCCGAACCCGATGTGTATACCCAATTTTTTGTACAACTTCCCTGGGATGGTGAGAGGACAAGTTCTTGATCAATGTGCTGATAGTTGATGATGATGCCATGGTAGCCGAATTGAACCGCTGCTACGTGGGCCAGATTGAAGGCTTCGCGTGCTGCGGTACGGCGTCGACGTTACAACAGGCGAAAGATCTGGTTTTGAATTCAGAACTGTCTATCGACCTGATTTTACTCGATGTGTACATGCAGCAGGACAACGGCCTGGATTTACTACCTGAGCTGCGCGATGCCCGCCGCCCTATCGACGTGATCGTGATTTCATCTGCCGCCGATGCTGAAACCATCAAAAAATCGCTGAATTACGGCGTTGTGGATTATCTGATCAAGCCGTTCCAGTTTTCCCGTTTCGAGGAAGCACTGACGGGCTGGCAGCAGAAAAAAACGCTGATGGATAACCAGCAATATTACGAGCAGTCGGACGTTGACCGGTTAATTCATGGCAATAACCCGGCGGCGGTAGAATCCAAAAAGCTGCCGAAAGGCCTCACGCCACAAACGCTGCGCACGCTGTGCCAGTGGATTGACGAGCATCCGACGATAGAATTCTCCACCGACGAACTCGCCAGTTCAGTGAATATTTCCCGGGTGTCTTGTCGTAAATACCTGATATGGCTGGCACAGATGAACATCCTCTTCACCAGCATTCACTATGGCGTGACAGGCAGGCCAGTTTACCGCTATCGCTTACAGGCCGATCATTACTCGCTGCTTAAGCAATACTGCCAGTAATGTGATACTCCGTGTCCAGCGGCGTGAACGTAAACTGCCGCTGCGACGAGCAGATAATCTGCTGGTCTTTTGTGACAAAAACAGCCTCAATGTGCGGGACATTTTGCAAGTACCTGAGGCTTTTTTTCACGCCCATGCCGTAAAGCAGCGTGGTGTAGATATCACCGTCAATCGAATCATCGGAAATAATTGTCACGCTGAGAAGCTCATTATCCAGCGGATAACCGGTTTTCGGGTCGAGAATATGATGGTAACGCTGGCCGTCTAGCTCGAAATACCGTTCATAAATGCCCGATGTCACCACCGATTTGTTCGTCACGTTTATCACGCCAATCAGCGACTCCGGATCAGAAAATGGCTTTTTCAGGCCAATCGCCCAGGCGCCTTCAGCCCCTGCGCCCAGTGTTTGCACATTGCCACCCAGATTGATGAGCGCCTGAGTCACCTGCTGTTCAAGCAAAAAATCCCGAACCACGTCAGCAATATAGCCTTTGGCAATCGCGCCAAGATCAATTTCCATCCCCGTTTTATGCAGAAAAACGGACTGCGTTCCTTCGTCGAGGATCACGTCATGCGGATCCGTTATCTTCAGCAGCGCCTGTAAGTCAGTGGCAGCAGGCACGGTGTTGCCGCTAAAACCGATTTTCCAGCGCTTCACCAGCGGGCCGATGGTGAAATTAAAACTGCTGTTTTCCTGTACGCTCACGGCTTTCGCCCGGCTGATCAGGTCAAACACCGGTTTGCTGACGGCAACGGCGTGATTGCCAGCCGCATGGTTAACCGACATCACTTCAGATTGCTGGCGGTTAACCGTCAGTTTGTTTTCCTGAAGTTTGATGAGCCGGAAAACGTTGGAGGCCAGAGTTTCATTATGTTCAAACAGCTTGAGAAGAATGGGCGAACCCATTAAAACGGCGGAGTAAGCATAAACACGTTCGTCTGGTGTCATCAGATTTACCCAAAAGCAGGCCTTAAGACCTTAAAGAAGAAATGTGAAAAGCCCGCCCCACAGCGATGCGGGACAGGCTTTACGTTGAACTGAAACCTTAACCTTACGGGTTACAGGCGCTGGCTTAGCGTTGCCAGACTCCGTACAACCGGAAGGAAAACGGTTTTTTATTGCATCGCGTATTTCGCTGCGTTCTGTCCAGCAAGAATACCGAAGATAATGATATCTGCAACGGCATTCCCGCCGATACGGTTGCCCCCGTGGATCCCGCCGACCACTTCACCGGCTGCAAATGCACCGCTGAGCACCTGTTTCTGAGCATCCAGCACGCAGGTATCGGTATTAATGGTTACGCCGCCCATGGTGTGGTGAACCCCCGGCGCGATACGGATTGCGTAAAACGGCCCCTGATTGATCGGATGACGCATCGCCGTTTTACGACCAAATTCAGCATCGTCTTGTTTATCCACCGCAACGTTGTAAGTTTCCAGCGTAGCGAGGAACGCGTCTGACCCCATTTCCAGCTTAGCGGCCAGTTCACGTGGCGTTGCTCCGCTGATAACGAAACCGCGCGCAATATACTCATCCGCGGCTTTGTTGTTTAAACGCACCTGCTCGTCGAAGACCACGTAGGCAAATTTCTCTGGCAGACCGATGATTTTTGCAGAAACTTTGTCGCGTGTTTCCATCTCATTGAAGAAGCGATGTCCCGCCTGACTGACCAGAATCGCGCCGCCGCCACGGATGGCTTCGGAAATCAGATAAGACGTTGTCTGTTCCACGGTGGGGTGAATCTGAATTTCACCCATATCAACGGTACCTGCACCGATTTTTTCCAGAATGGCAATACCGCCACCGGTCGCGCCTTTGTGGTTAGTGGTCACGAAACCGTCCAACTCGGGACGATATTTCACGACCATATCGCGGTTGGCGCTGAAACCACCTGTCGCAACAATCACGCTTCTGGCGTTTACCGTCAGCACTTCGTTTTCATCGTTGAGCAGTTCTACGCCCTGCACCGCGCCGTTGGTGTAACGGATTTCGGTCACAGACGTATCCAGCATCACGTCGATATTGCGTTTGTTGAGGTTTTTCACCAGGCCGCTTATCAGGAAGCCGCCGACTGCGCTTCGG
Organism: Rahnella contaminans; assembly: GCF_011065485.1. Classification (NCBI taxonomy): domain Bacteria; kingdom Pseudomonadati; phylum Pseudomonadota; class Gammaproteobacteria; order Enterobacterales; family Yersiniaceae; genus Rahnella; species Rahnella contaminans. The sequence continues at coordinate 443,259 of NZ_JAADJS010000003.1, read as the reverse complement.
TCTGCCGGACGGTGTGTACGGTCGATGCTCATCCCGCCGGTAATGGTGATATCGCTGAGTTCAATGTTGTGTGTAGCCAGCCATTCGACGGCCTGCGGGGCGCGCTCGATGAATTCTTTCAGCAGTACGGTGTTGTTTTTAAACTGTCCGCCTTTCAGGGTTTCCTGATAGAACAGCTCTTTGCTGTCTTCAATGCCTTTAAGTTTTTGGAAACGGGTTTCCGCGGCGTTCATACCCACGGAGGCTTTGATGGTGTTGCCGCCGATGGTAGACATTTTCTCAACGATCAGCACTTTTGCGCCTTCATCACAGGCCTGAATCGCTGCCGCCAGACCGGCACCGCCGCTGCCAACCACCACCACGTCGTAGTTTTGCGGTTCGGAGAGGTTGCCGCCCTCTTCCAGCAATTGCGCTTTGCAGGATTTCGCTATGGCTTTGGATACCGCTTTCTTCACTGCTTCACTCTGTTCTGTTGCCCCCGTAACGGCGTCAACATGCGGGCTGTTTGCATCCAGAATACGTGTACGGATGATGTCGAAGCTGGTGGTGAATTCCACATCCAGATCCGCACCGGCCTCCAGCACGATGTCAGAGATGCGGTCGGTTTCAAGACTGACGTTAATCGCCAGTTCACGCGCATTGTCTTGCACTTTTTCCTGGAAAATACCGGCTTTGAATTTTTTCGACGTCATGCTCATGTCGCGGATCATCGCGTCAACCAGCGAGAAGCGCCACAGCGGTTCAGGAATGGTCAGGGCTTCGCGCTGTGTGCTATCGATAAACAGCTCGAGTTTCTGATCATTCGCAATACGGTCGGTCCAGTCCGGATAAGCAATGCAGGCTTTACCGATGGCAATCATGTCGTAGCCATGTTCCAGCGCCAGCTCCGCGTCGGCTTTATTCACAATACCGCCCACGCCCATCACCGGGATGGCCGCCAGCACCTCAGAACGCATCGCGACATATTTGTCGATAAGCGGCGTCGGGTCTGTGGTATCGACGATGGAAGGACGCAGCGAATAACCGAGGGAGAAATGAAGATAATCCAGGCCACGCGCCGCCAGCTGTTCGAGCAGGTACATCGTATCAGTGAAGCGAATGCCCGGTTCTTCGAGTTCTTCCGGCGAGAAACGGTAGCCAATAATGAAAGAGGAATCGGCGTATTTCTGCGCTATTTCATGGGTGATATCCAGCACCGCCAGCGGGAAGCGCGCGCGGTTTTCGCGGCTGCCGCCCCATTTGTCGTTACGCTGGTTGGAGTTCGGGGAGAAAAACTGCTGGATAAGGTAAGTATTCGCGCCGTGAATTTCCACGCCGTCGAAACCGGCCTCAATCGCGCGGCGGGTCGCTTCACCAAATTTGGCAATCATGCCATCGACTTCTTCGGCGGTTAACGCGGCCGGGGTTGCTGCACCGTCACGCGGAGCGGCCAGCGCGCTTGGCGCAACCGGCTGCTGTCCGCCAATCAGTTTGGGTTCGCTCATGCGGCCGCCGTGATAAATCTGCAACAGCGCTTTGGAACCCTGAGATTTCACTGCTTCGGCAATTTTCGCCAGCCCGGCAATTTTGCTGTCATTGTCGATACCAATAGCGCCCGGAAATGCGAGGCCTTTATCATCAACAAAACAACATTCCACGATAACGGTGCCGATACTGCCAGCGCGGGCACGGTAATACTCCACCAGTTCGCTGGTGACGGTACCATCATAAAAACCGGTGCAGGTGGTCATGGGTGCCATCAGGAAACGGTTTTTCAGTACGGTACCATTTGGCAGAGTGAACGGACTCAATAGCGGTTGGTTGGTGCTCATAATGATAACTCCAAATTTTAAGTATTAATTTTCTGAATTCTTTACCGGCCGCTATTTGACGAAATATGTGATTATTATTTGTGTTTTTTTTCGATGCCGGTCTGATGCTTTTAATATAGTTTTATTTTTAGTTTCAAAACCTCTTACATTAGTTTATTAACTATTTATCTATTAACTTAATGCCTGTTATATTAAAAATATGTTAACGCTAAAAATAAATAATCACATTCGTGTAAAATACGATCTTATTTGTATTTATATAATCAGATAACTATTACATCCGGGGCCGGCTTTCCCGCAAGAAATCAGAGATTTCGCCTGCCCGCAAGGCCAGAGGCATCCCTAGTTTCAGGCTCATAGATGTGAATGACTCTCATTTATGAATACCTCTGTTTATGCAAGGGTTACATCCGCAAAAATACTCCCATCACCCCCTTCCCGGCAGTTTGATTTAATAGCGTCTCTTCAGGGCATTTATTCATTCTAAAAATTAAACTGCCACCGTATTTTATTGATCAAGATCAACAGTAATAAATAGGGAAAACGCATTATATAAACATTTCCTCCCTCTTAAGGGGAATGACATCTACCAAACACAAATAATAATAACGGGGCAGGTTTTCAATAAGAAACGGGCAACGTTAAATAACTAAAAAAAGCAAAATAACTAAAAAAACACATAAGACATTTTACCTAAGCATCATCACAATATTCCTAACTACCTAAGATAAATATTATGAGCGAAATAACAAAAACTGCGGTGAAAGAGCCAGCGAAAAAAGCCGAATCCGGCAAGAAAAATCGCTGGATCTTTATGTTACTTCCCGTGCTGGTGGCGGTTCTGTTGCTGCTGGTTCCTACTCCTGATGGCCTTGAACCCTACGCATGGCACTTCTTCGCCATTTTTGTCGGTGTCATCGTAGGCCTGATCTTCGAGCCGTTGCCAGGTGCCGTTATCGGCCTGACCGGCGTCGTGGTTATCGCCCTCTTCAGCCAGTGGTTGTTGTTCAGCCCGGCAGAGCTGGCGGATCCGAAATTTAAAATGGCTGCACAGTCCTTTAAATGGGCAGTCAGCGGTTTTGGTAACTCCACGGTCTGGTTAATCTTCGGGGCATTCATGTTTGCCGCGGGCTACGATAAGACCCAGTTTGGCCGCCGTCTGGCGCTGATCCTGGTGAAATATCTCGGTCGCCGCAGCCTGACGCTCGGTTATGCCATCACTTTCGCAGACCTGCTGCTGGCGCCGTTCACACCGTCCAATACCGCACGCAGCGGCGGCACGATCTACCCGATCATTGCCAACCTGCCCCCGCTGTACGGCTCAAAACCTAACGACCCGAGTGCGCGTAAAATCGGTTCTTATCTGATGTGGGTTGCGATCACTGCGGCATGTATCACCAGTTCGATGTTCCTGTCTGCACTGGCACCTAACCTGCTGGCGCTGGGCATCGTGAACAGCGTCACCGGGATCAACATTTCCTGGGGCACCTGGTTCATGGCGTTCCTGCCAGTCGGCTTGCTGTTGCTGCTGACTATGCCGCTGCTGGCCTACTGGTTCTACCCGCCGGAAGTCAAAGTGAATGACGAAGTGCCAAAATGGGCGACTTCTGAACTGGCTAAACTGGGCAGAATGTCCCGCCACGAAATTCTGCTGCTGGTCTTCGTATGCTGTGCGCTGGCGATGTGGATTTTTGCCGCCAGCTTCATTGAGCCGGCAATGGCTGCCCTGCTGGTCGTGGTTCTGATGTTGTGGACCGGCGTGCTGAACTGGAACGATATCACCAGCAACAAACCGGCCTGGAACACCTTTGCCTGGTTCGCCACGCTGGTTGCACTGGCCGACGGCCTGTCCCGTACTGGTTTCATTGCCTGGCTGGGTAAAGAGGGCGCAGCGTTGATGGGCGGAATTTCTCCGGGCGCGGCGACTATCGCCCTGCTGCTGGCGTTCTACCTCTTGCACTATCTTTTTGCCAGCACCACCGCACACACCACCGCACTTTTACCGGCTATGCTGACTATTGGTGCTGCCATTCCGGGCATCAATATGCAGGTGTTCTGTCTGCTGATGGTGACGTCTCTGGGTGTTATGGGGATCATCACACCGTACGGCACTGGCCCGAGTCCGATTTACTACGGGAGTGGTTATCTGCCAACCAAAGATTACTGGCGTCTGGGCACCATCTTCGGTGCAATCTTCCTGGTCGCATTACTGGTTATCGGCTACCCGTGGATGGTGATGATGTTCTGAGGGTGCGCATAAAATCACCCACAAAGCATTAACAGAGCATTTACTGAAATAAAACAGTTAAACCACGTTGCCAGCCTGTGTATTTGGCTGGCAACATACGGAACGAATAGAAACGTCGCCGTGATTTTCCCGTACTCTTCCTGAAAATCGTTGTACCCGTGGCGGCCATAACGGATTAAGTGAGAAAACAATGTCGAATAAACCTTTCTACTATCAGAATCCCTTCCCCGTTTCCAAAGACGAAACCGAATACTATCTGCTGACCAAAGAGCACGTTTCTGTCAGCCAGTTTGACGGTGAAGATGTTTTAAAAGTCGCGCCCGAAGCGCTTACCCTGCTGGCTCAGCACGCATTTCACGATGCTTCTTTCATGCTGCGTCCTGCACATCAGCAACAAGTTGCCGCCATCCTGGATGATCCGGAAGCCAGCGAAAACGACAAATACGTGGCATTGCAGTTCCTGAGAAACTCAGAGATCGCCGCTAAAGGCATTCTGCCAACCTGCCAGGACACCGGCACCGCGATCATCATGGGCAAAAAAGGCCAGCGCGTCTGGACTGGTGGCAATGACGAAGCCAGCCTTTCCCAGGGCGTGTACAACACGTTCATTGAAGATAACCTGCGCTATTCCCAGAATGCTGCGCTGGATATGTACAAAGAAGTGAACACCGGCACCAACCTGCCAGCGCAAATCGATCTCTACAGCGTCGATGGCGACGAGTACAAATTCCTGTGCATCGCCAAGGGCGGGGGTTCAGCGAACAAAACCTATCTTTATCAGGAAACCAAAGCGCTGATCACCCCGGCGAAACTGAAAGGTTATCTGGTTGAGAAAATGCGCACGCTGGGTACAGCGGCCTGCCCTCCGTACCATATCGCGTTTGTTATCGGCGGTACTTCTGCCGAAGCCACGCTGAAAACAGTGAAACTGGCGTCAACACATTACTACGATGGCCTGCCAACTGAAGGCAACGAACACGGTCAGGCGTTCCGCGACGTACAGCTCGAACAGGAATTGCTGGTTGAAGCGAACAATCTGGGCCTCGGCGCACAGTTCGGTGGCAAATACTTTGCTCACGACATCCGCGTCGTCCGTCTGCCACGCCACGGCGCTTCCTGCCCGGTAGGCATGGGCGTTTCCTGCTCCGCTGACCGTAACATCCGCGCGAAAATCAACAAAGACGGTATCTGGATTGAGAAACTGGAAAGCAATCCGGGCAAATATATCCCTGAATCATTGCGTCATGCAGGCGAAGGCGAAGCCGTTAAAGTTGACCTGAACCGTCCGATGAAAGAAATCCTCGCGCAGCTATCTGAATATCCGGTATCAACCCGCCTTTCCCTGAGCGGTACGATTATCGTGGGCCGTGACATTGCGCACGCCAAACTGAAAGAGCGTCTGGATAACGGAGAAGGTTTGCCACAGTACGTTAAAGATCACCCGATTTACTATGCAGGCCCGGCGAAAACGCCAGAAGGTTATGCGTCCGGTTCCCTCGGCCCGACCACCGCAGGCCGTATGGATTCCTACGTAGATCTTCTGCAATCAAACGGCGGCAGCATGATCATGCTGGCAAAAGGCAACCGCAGTCAGCAAGTTACGGATGCGTGTCACAAACATGGCGGCTTCTATCTGGGCAGCATCGGCGGCCCGGCAGCGGTTCTGGCTCAGCAAAGCATCAAGAGCCTGGAATGCGTTGAATATCCTGAATTAGGGATGGAAGCCATCTGGAAAATTGAAGTAGAAAACTTCCCGGCGTTCATCCTGGTGGATGACAAAGGCAACGACTTCTTCCAGCAGATTCAGCAAAACCAATGTGCTAAATGCGTGAAGTAATCGCATTGCAGTAAAATAAAAGGCTCGCCGAAAATGGCGGGCCTTTTTTATCAGCTCAGGTCACTGCATTTCCCGCGCTAAGACATCATAAAAATCACGATCCCTTCGGTCACAATTCCGAGTGCAGTGCCGATGAGAATGGAAGACGACGCGGATTCCACGTAGGTATCGCTGCGCACCGCAAACATTCCGGCGGCAATCGCCGACGGCGTGGCACCGATAATCACCACCTGCTGCATCAGCGTATGGCTCAGCCCAAATGCTATCCCGGCGGCGGCCATGATGGCGGGCTGAATTAAGTTCTTCATCCCGATGTTGGTAAACGTATGGATATTTAGCGTCGGACGTTCGCCGAAGAACAACAGCCCCAGCGCAAATAATGAAATCCCCCCTGCCGTTTTCCCCATCATTTCAACCGAAGATGACAGCAGTTCCGGGATTTTGATCCCCGCCAGACTCATGATGACCCCGAGAACCGGGATCCACACAATCGGGTTTCGCACCGCTTTAAATAGATTGGTCAGAATCATTTTGCCCAAACTACCCTGCCCGGTCAGTTCACTGTCTTTATCCCCCATGCGGATCAGAACGATCGTCAGCGGGATCATCAGTACGCTGGTGATCAGGTTGCCGACCAGCACGCCGAGAAAACCTTCCGGCCCGATAAGCACGGCCAGAACCGGCGCGCCGAAATACGCCATATCCGGAAACGCACAAACCAGCGACTGAATGGCGCTGGTTTTTATGTCGTGCCGGAACAGAAACCGCGAGATGCACAATGTCAGAAGATAAGATCCCATCAGGCCAATCACCAGCACAGCCATAAAGGATAAATTCTGTATTTTGGAAGGATCGGTATGTAATGCGCCGATAAAAAGATGTAATGGCAAAGCAAAACGAATCACCACGGTGGCTAATACCGTTGCATCGTCCCGTTTCATATAACCGAGCTTCCCGCTCAGCCAGCCTAAAACCATAACAAAAACCAAAGGAAATAAAGAGGATAAGAGTAAAGTTGGCATAATCAGACCTTTATCTTTTTTATTGTTAATTGAAGGAAGAAAAATAAAACCGCTAGCCTTTATATTATTTTCACTTAGAGGTAATTGTGATAGTGCTCACATCTGTTTATCGGATAAGAATAACAATAATTACTTAATTATAAATTGCATAAAATTCAATGCGTTACATTAATATCAATTATTTAACTTAAGTTCAGAGTCATTTTATTACTTACGTTGAATTATTCTGAAATATCCAACAACACACTGACGTCTTTCATCACTAAGTAAGTATTTAAATGCTTTTGTAATTTGTGTAACCAGAACCCTCCTCACTCGCGTGATATAAAAAAAAGACAATAATAAATACTATTTCCGGCTGCTGTGCGCCATTGTCTTTATTTCCCATTCACTCCAATTCGATTGTTTATAGGATTTTACTGCGAGGGATCCTGAGGCGAAGAAATAACGCCCGGGGAAATCACTGAGTACAAACTCTAAGGCTTAATGATGTTAAAAAAACGCCCACTCTACACGCATTACACCGGTTCGCTGTTACTCGAAAATCCGCTGCTGAACAAAGGGTCGGCCTTCAGCCGCGAAGAACGTCTCGCGCTTAATCTGAATGGATTGCTGCCAAATCAGGTTGAAACCATCAGCGAACAGACCGACCGTGCATACACTCAATTCTCTGAATTCAAACGTGATATCTCCAAACACGTCTATCTGCGCAATATCCAGGACACCAACGAAACACTCTTCTATAACCTGGTGAATTCTCATCTGGAAGAAATGCTACCGATCATTTACACCCCGACCGTTGGCGAAGCCTGCGAGCATTTCTCTGATATCTACCGCCGGGCGAGAGGGTTGTTTATCTCCTACCCAGACCGCGACCACATTGATGAAATGCTGCAAAACTTCTCCAAGAATGACATCCGGGTGATCGTCGTCACCGACGGCGAACGCATTCTGGGGCTGGGCGATCAGGGCATCGGCGGGATGGGTATTCCTATCGGTAAACTGTCGTTATATACCTCCTGCGGCGGGATCAACCCGGCCAATACGTTGCCGATCATGCTCGACGTCGGCACCAATAATGCGCAGCGCCTCGATGATCCGCTGTATATGGGCTGGCGCCACCCGCGCATTACTGACGGTGAATACAATGAATTCATGGATATGTTCATTCAGGCGGTAAAAACACGCTGGCCGGACGTATTACTTCAGTTCGAGGATTTCGCGCAAACCAACGCGATGCCCTTGCTGGAGCGTTATCGCGAAGAGCTTTGCTGCTTCAATGATGATATTCAGGGCACCGCCGCTGTCACGCTGGGCTGCCTGATTGCCGCCAGCCATGCCGCCGGAACGCAACTGCGCGACCAGCGCGTCACTTTCCTTGGCGCGGGTTCTGCCGGCTGCGGTATCGCAGAAAAAATTGTTGCGCAGATGATTGCCGAAGGCGCTACGGAAGATGAAGCGCGCAGCCAGGTCTTTATGGTGGATCGCTTTGGCCTGCTGACGGATGACATGCCGAACGTGCTCGGTTTCCAGCGCAAGCTGGTCACGCGCAAAGCCAACATTGCCCACTGGAAAGTCGATGCACAAAATATCTCTTTACAGGATGTTGTGCACAACTCCAAACCGACAATACTGATTGGCGTTTCCGGGCAACCGGGGCTATTCACAGAAGAAATCATCCGTGAAATGCACCACAATTGTCACCATCCGATCATCATGCCGCTGTCGAATCCGACATCGCGCGCTGAAGCCCGCCCGCAGGATGTGATTGCGTGGACAGAAGGCGCCGCGCTGATGGCCACCGGCAGCCCGTTTGCCCCTGTGCATTATCAGGACCGCACCTACCCGATCCCGCAATGTAACAATGCGTATATCTTTCCCGGTTTAGGTTTAGGGATCCTGGCCGCCAAAGCGCGTCGCGTTACTGATGGAATGTTACTGGCCGCCAGTCAGGCGCTGGCGAGCTTATCTCCGCTGGCAACCACCGGTAAAGGTTCGCTGTTACCGGCTATTGCCGATATTCAGCACGTGTCGAAAGTGATTGCCGCCGAAGTCGCCCGTGTGGCGCAGCAGGAAGGTGTGGCGCCGGAAATATCGCAAGAGACACTGCAAAATCGTCTTGATACTGAATTTTGGAAGCCAGAATACCGTTCTTACAAGCATTCATCGTTCTGATCATTTTGTCTGGCCGGAGAGATACCGGCCATTTTTAATTCTGAAGTACATCCGGGGAATAAACGCTAAAGCCCGGCATTTTGCGGATTATCAAAACCAACGCGCCCTACAAACGGCAAACGCAGCGCCGGATTTTTGAAATCAATCCCCAGATTCAGCCCTAACACATTCACTTCAACACCTTCTTCAACGCCAAGCGTGACACCCAAAAGCCCCAGCACTGAAACCTGCACGCCACGCCCGGAAGGTGGCAAACCGATCGGGTTTGTGATGCCGCGATAATCTTTGCCAATGGCGTTAGACGGCATATCAAGTTGGAGATCCGGCACTTCGCGGCCAATGTGCGCCATAAATGTGTTGCTGTTGGGCCCCGGCCACGCGTGATAGGTATGCGGATACGGATAACGTTTAATCGCCGCGACAATATTGGGGATCATCGCTTCTGCCTGAGCCCCGCGATGATCGACCAGTAATTTGGGCTTTGACCCAAACCAGTGACCGTCAGGGAGGGCATAATTGCGGCGAACAACGTCCGTGCTGCCCCAGCTAATGACGTCATAACGTGTATACGCCGTTTCGCCTTCACGTTTAAAAATAATCCACGGATGTACCGCCACCAGCCCGCGCCAGCCATAGGTCGGCGCGGCATATATCTGGATAATTGCAGTACTGCGTAGTCTGACCGGATCCGGCGCAATACCCGCAGAATCACGACGCGCCGTCGCCCAGTTCTGACTGGCAGGCTCTGTTTTAGTGTGCGACGCCCTGGCATAACTGTAACCAAAGGACAGCAACAAAATTCCTACAAAACATAGAATTATCCATTTAACGGCCATTTTTTCACTCACTCTTGTCAGCCATTTCGAAAGAACAACAGTACGCATTCATTACAAGGCTGGCAACGTGAAAGTCTGGCCCTTTGGGAATCCTGATTTGTGAGCGCCCTCACACTCCTGATCATCATCCTACCTATGTTTTGTAATCGATTACAAAAAGAAAGGGAATAAGTATGCTTTTAAAATCTCACCTCTCAGGCGGATTGTTAGTGTTGTGTTCTCTGGCCGCTTTGCCTGTACACGCTGCGAAACCGGCCTGCGATAAACCACTTCCTACAAAAACCTGAGTAAAGCGCTGTCAGCAACAGAGAAATAATGGAAATGCCCGCCTCGCTGCGGGCAATTTCACTCAGGCACTCGCGCGTACAATAAAATGCCAGTCCATCATCAGGCGTTCTGCCGGAGATTCGGGGTTATCGATTTTTTTAATCAGTAAGGAAACCGCCTGCCGGCCAATATCGCGCGAGGGTTGTTGGATGGTCGTGAGCTGCGGAGAAACCATTTCGGCCAGTTCGGTGCCATCAAAGCCAATGACCGCAATATCCTGCGGAACCTTCAGCCCGGTGTCCCCGATAGCACGCATCGCGCCTGCGGCCAGCGTGTCGGAGACGGCAAACACACCATCAGGTTGTTCTGCGGCTTGCAGCAATTTTTCCATCGCCGCTTTTCCCGCGCTAAAACTCAGCTCGCTGGCATATTCAATGGCTTCATAACCGAGCTCTTGTTCCTGCATCACCGTTTTGTACCCCTGTTCTCGCAGCCGGGCATATTTGTAGCTCAGGTCGTGGTTGATAAGTGCAATACGACGACAACCGCGGGCAATCAGATGCCGGATGGCAAACTCGGAGGCGTCGGTGTCACTGATCCCGACGCAGGAAACGTCCCCCGTATCCGCGTATTCGGCGCACTGCACCCACGGCGTCTGACCGATCATACTCGTCAGTTCGGGGAGTTTGGAAAAGGCATCCATGGTGATAATGCCGTCGACCATTTTGCCGGAAAGCAGACCGAGGCTGGACTTAGAGCGTTCGATGTCGGAGCCGGAATTGCACAAAAGAATACGGTAGCCGTTCTTTTCGGCTTCTTCTTCAATGCCTTTCACAACATCAGCACAAAACGGATTGGCGATATTCGAGACCATCACCAGGATCATTGAGCTTCTGGACGTTCTCAACTGGCGGGCCATTAAATTGGGCTGGTAGTTACTTTCCCTGATCGCTTCCAGTACACGTTCGCGGTTTTTGCTTTTGACGGAATCGCTGTTATTGAGTACACGCGATACCGTTGCCACCGAGACACCGGCCAGTTTGGCAATTTTCTGAATCGACATAACGACAACACATCCTGCGGTCTGCTCTTTTTTGCCAGAGGCTACCACAGATCGGAGATGGCATGAATGGAAGCCCGGCGTTATCTGTGCGCCGGGCGTGAAGAAAGGACTTAAACCCTTACCCAGCGCTGCTGCCGGTGACTTTGCAAAATGGCATCGACAACGGACATCACGCGGGCGCCTTCATAAAAAGTGGCAAACGGGCTGTGATCTTTGGCCGGTGGACGCCCTTCCCTGACGGCAGTATAAAACTGCAACATCATGTTCCTGAACGCATCCGGCCAGCCTTCAATGTGCCCGCCGGGAAATTGCGCGCTGTGAACCACATCGGCATTCATCAAACCCGGATCGTCCGTTAACAACTGATTCGGCTGCGCGCGCTGCCCTACCCAAAGTTGCTGCGGTATTTCCTGATCCCAGGCCACTGACGCCCCGCTGCCGTTCACTTCGAAACTCAGCCGGTTTTTACGGCCTGCGCTGACCTGCGAAACATGGAAACAGCCTTTACTGCCGTCATCAAACCGCAGCAGTACAAATCCCATATCTTCGGTTGTGACCGGCCGGTCTTCATAATGCGTCTCAGCCTCTTTGGCGGCAAACGTTGAATTGCCCTGCACGGTAGCTTTACGCGTGGGCCAGACGATAGAGAGATCGGCCATCACTTCGGTGATGCGTTTGCCGGTGACAAACTGAAGCGTATCACACCAGTGCGAACCGATATCCGCGATGGCCCGCGAAGCGCCGCCCTGAGCCGCATCAACGCGCCAGTTATAGTCCGTTTCCAGCAACATCCAGTCCTGCAAATAACTGCCGTGCGCCGAAAATAACTTCCCGAGTTGCCCCTGACGCACCATGCTCGCGGCCTGCTGAACCATCGCGAATTGCCGGTAGACAAAACTCACGCCGTGAACGACACCCGCGTTTTCTGCCATTGCCACCAGCTCCTGCGCCTCCTCCGGCGTCATGCACAAAGGTTTTTCGCTGAAGACGTGTTTCCCGGCGCGAAGGATCTTGCGGTTAATCTCCGCATGCAGATGGTTCGGCGTGCAGTTATGCACCACGTCCAGGCCGGGATGTGCCAGCAACGCGTCGGTATCACTGTACGCATGCGGGACATTCAGCTGTCCGGCTTTTTTCTGCGCGGCCTCAAAAGGCGTATCACACAACGCGACCACATTGACAAATCCCAGCCGTCGTAACGCTTCGAGGTGCGCAGGGCCGATAAAACCGGTGCCGATAATGCCGACATTAATCATGAAAAACATCTCCGCCCAGGCCGAGCATCCGGCGTGCCTGCTGGCGGTCATTCTGGCCAGCAGCAAAATCATCAAACGCCCGTTCTGAAACCGGAATGATGTGACGACGGATAAACTCACTGCCTTCACGCGCGCCGGTTTCAGCGTTTTTCAGGCAGCACTCCCATTCCAATACTGCCCAGCCGGAATAATCGTATTGCGACAATTTGCTGAAAATGCTTTTGAAATCAATATCGCCATCGCCGGGCGAGCGAAAACGCCCCGGTCTGTCAGCCCAGTTCTGATAACCGCCGTAAACACCGCTCTGGCCGCTGGCGGCGAATTCCGCGTCTTTCACATGGAAGGCTTTGATACGGTCATGATAGCGGTCGATGAAGTCCAGATAATCCATATGCTGAAGCCGCAGATGGCTGGGGTCGAAGAGAATATTGCAGCGGGGATGGTGATTGACGAGCGCCAGAAAACGCCCGAACGTCACGCCGTCATGCAAATCTTCGCCCGGATGAATTTCAAAACATACATCCACACCGTGCTGATCAAAACAGTCCAGAACGGGCAGCCAGCGCTGCGCTAATGTGGTAAACGCCTCTTCCAGCAAGACCGCATTATGCGGCGGCCACGGATAAAAATACGGCCAGGCCAGCGAGCCTGAAAACGTCGCGTGCGCCGTCAGCCCGAGTTTTTCAGAAGCTGCCGCCGCCTGTTTTAACGCCTGCGTCGCCCACGCCTGACGCGCTGAAGGGTTTCCGCGCACCGCTTCCGGTGCAAAATTATCAAACGCCAGATCATACGCCGGATGCACGGCCAGCAGTTGTCCTTCGAGATGGGTAGAAAGCTCGCTGATCACCAGCCCGTGCCGCGCCAGCGTGGCGGTAATTTCGTCACAATACGCCTGACTGGTTGCCGCTTTCGGCAAATCAAAAATGTGCGGATGGTTGCACGGGATCTGCAACGCTTTATAGCCCAGCGCCGCGGCCCATTCCGCCAGGCCTTCTAAGGTGTTAAACGGGGCTTCAGCCCCGATGAACTGCGACAAAAAAATGCCCGGTCCTTTAATGGTTTTCATTGCACCTCCTGAGTTACTCAACACGCTCTTTCTCGTCATATCTGAACGAGAAGAGGAAAATTAATGCGATAACCGCAGCGGAAATCGCCGGGATCCACCAGAACGTCACCCACGCCTGCGGCACGGTTTGCCCGGCGACCAGACGGTTATAAAGCGCACCGGAAATCTGCGACCCCAGCAACATACCGATGCCGTAGGTGAACATGACGATCATGCTCTGCGCCTGACCTTTCACTTTTTCCCCCGCCACACGGTCGGTGTAAATAAACCCGACCACAAAGAAGAAGTCGTAGCAGACGCCGTGCAGCAAAATCCCGATATAGAGCAGAAAACGCCCTTCCTCGCTGACGCCCAGCGCAAAGAAGGCATAACGGACAAACCAGGCGAGCATGCCAATCAGCAGCATGTATTTCACGCCCAGACGGCGGAACAGCAGCGGGATCACCAGCATGAAGAAGATTTCTGACATCTGGCCGAAGGACATTGCGGTACTGACATCCGCTATACCGGTATCCGCCAGATACGACGCGGTGTACGCGTAGTACGTCCCGAGCGGCACAGAGATCAACATGGCGCAGAGCGAGAACACAAAGAAATGACGGGTTTTCAGCAGTGCAAAGGCATCAGCACAAAACAGATCGCGCAGTGCAAACGGGAGGCCTTTTGCGGGGGCGGGGGTATGTGGCAACGTCAGGCTGTAAGCCGCGAGCACCACGGAGCACACCGCGGCGATCGAGAAGATACTGACGCTCGCCGAGACGCCGGTCACGCCGATAAAAATCCCTGCCACAATCCAGCCAATCGTGCCGAAAACGCGCACCACCGGGAAACTTTTATCGATGTTTTTCAGGCTGTGGAAAGAGATGTTGTTGGTCAGCGCCAGCGTCGGCATGTAGCAGAGCGTGTAACCGAACAACAACGTGATGAGCAACGTACCGTTTTCTGCGATCAGCGCCTGCGGCACAAACCACAAGATCACCGCGCCCGCCAGATGCATTACCGCCATCACTTTTTGTGAGGGGAAGAAACGGTCGACAAGCATCCCGAGCACAAACGGCGATAAAATTGACGCGATCGGCCCTGCCGAGAAAGCATCGCCGATCAGCAGTGACATGTTGTGATGCGCCATCACCAGCCCCAGCGTCACCGACCAGCTTCCCCAGATAAAGAACTGTAAAAACATCATCAGTGATAAACGCGGCACCAGAAAACGGTGCCGGATATGACTTTTTTCATGGCTTTCTAATGCTGACATCATTTTCGCCTCACAAAAAGTAATCGATTACAAAACGTGTTTTAGGAAAAGTAATCGATTACAAAATTATTATCCCGCGCTTCATCGCAAATTTGCGAGAAAGCTCACGATAAAAAATCCCGTCAGGAAAATCGGACTCCAGCCCATTGTTGCCAGCGGCGGGCTGTCCCATACTGAAACTCACGCTATGAGGTTTTACAGGTTTAATGAAAACTATAAATTAACGTTACGCATTGAATAAAAGGATGAATATGACTGACTCTAAAAAAGCATTGATCATCGGCGCTTCACGCGGTATCGGTTTAGGTGTGGTGGACGTTCTGGCAAAACGTGGCTGGCAGGTCACGGCGACAACGCGGGCTGCCGTTCCGGCCAAAAGTCCGTCTTCGGTTGAATGGGTCAAACTGGACATCAATAAATCCGAAGCGCGGGAAGCGGTTAAAGACGCACTTTCCGAAAGCCGTTTTGATCTGATTTTTGTGAATGCGGGCGTATTTGGCCCTGACCATCAGGACATTCATCAGGCATCCGATGAAGAAATTTTACAGCTGCTTCTCACTAATGCCATTTCCCCTGTCCGCACCGCGGCTGAATTCCTTCCGCTGCTCAACCACCGCACCGGCGTGCTGGCGCTGATGACTTCTGAGCTTTCCAGCCTCAATGAGAATGAAGTCGCCACCTATCCGCTGTATTCCGCCAGTAAAGCCGCGCTGAATATGCTGACCCGCGGGTTGCAGGAAGCGACTGAGAAACAGGAACTGACGCTGTTGTCCGTCCATCCGGGTTGGGTGAAAACGGATATGGGCGGCGAAGATGCCACGCTGACCGTAGAAGAAAGCGCCACCGGGATTGCCGATCAGTTCGACGCATTCCGCGGCAAAGGCGGCCATCACTTTGTGGAATATTCCGGCCGTAAACTGCGCTGGTAAATTTGCAGTTCCGCGCTTGCTGACGGCCTCACCCGAGGCCGTTTTTAATTCTAAAACACAACCGTAATCCCCTCCCCGCGAACTCCATTCCTTCTTCACAATATGACGGCAGACTCCGTTATATGAAGATTTGCTGAACCTTTTGTGATGTTTCTCTTTTATGGTAAAACTAGCCGGTCGGTTGGTTGTTAATAATTTGTACACACAATAATTGCCGGGCTAACTTATTCCAAAATAAGGCTCAGACGCGGCGTATAAACGTTTTTTTCAGGGATTTATCATGCCTCCTGCTTCCTCAGCGGATTCAGATTCACTGTTACAACATCGTTCATTTGTGGCGTTCTGGATAGCGCGCGCCGCGTCCAGCTTTGGTTTTCAGATGCTTTCCATTGTGGTGAGCTGGCAAATCTATTCCATCACCGGCCGGGCGTTTGATCTCGGGCTGATCGGGCTGGTGCAGTTTTTCCCCTCTGTCGCACTGGCGCTGGTCGCCGGGCACGTCGCCGACCAGTTTGATCGCCGCCGCGTCGTCTTGCTCGGGCAAATCGTCGAATGGCTGGCGATTGGCGCGCTGGCCGGGTTATCGCTCACGCATCACGTTAATGAAGTGATTGTGCTCGGGCTGATTTTCATTATTTCGACCGCCAAAGCGATGGAAGCGCCGTCGTTGCAATCGATGCTTCCGGCCCTGGTTCCGCCGCATTTACTGGCACGCGCGATGGCGGCAAACAGCGTTTCCGGCCAGGCGGCGGCGATGGTTGGCCCGGCATTGGGCGGTTTTTTGTATGTCGCCGGGGCGGGCGTGGCTTATTCGGTCTGCGCCGTGCTGTATCTGCTGTCGATCCTGATGGTCAGTCGTTTACGCTATGAACAGGCACCTCCTCGCCGTGTTCCTGCCACGTTCAAAACCCTGTTTGCAGGCATCAGTTTTATCCGTAACCGGCCGGACGTTCTGGGCGTGATTTCGCTGGATTTGTTTGCCGTACTGCTGGGCGGCGCGACGGCCCTGTTGCCGATTTTCGCTCACGATATTCTGCACACCGGCCCGTGGGGTTTGGGCTTGCTGCGCGGCGCGCCTGCAGTCGGCGGGTTAATCGTCGGATTCTGGCTGAGCCATCGTGCACTGAAACGCAATGTCGGGATGACTATGTTTACGGCGGTGGCCGGTTTTGGCGTCGCGACGTTAGTTTTCGCCTTCTCAACGTCGTTGTGGCTTTCCATGCTCGCACTCTTTGCACTCGGCGGTTTCGACATGATCAGCATGGTCATTCGGGGCGCGCTGGTTCAGCTGGACACGCCGGACGATATGCGCGGCCGCGTCAGCGCCGTGAATTCCATTTTCATCAATACCTCCAATCAGCTTGGCGAGTTTGAGTCGGGTTTACTGGCTGCCTGGGTCGGTGCAGTGCCCGCTGCGGCGATTGGCGGCGTCGGTACGCTGATCGTGGTGGGATTATGGATGACCTGGTTCCCGGCCTTGCGTAAACGGCAGAAGCTGGAAAATGATACGGTGACACCGTAACGCTTTGCGGGGTTTCCGGGACTGGAACAATTTGGAAATCCCCAATATAATCCGTTCATTCATTCACTAACTGAATACATAAGGAGGATTGCCATGCTGACCCGTGAAGTTTTTTTAATTTCACTCGTCCTTAGCGATCGTCACTGCTCAGGCGTTACCGGTATCGTGCTGCGATAACCTGCTTGAGCGAAGCTAACTGACAATCTGAGAACTTCCCTCCGGCTTACCGGTTATCGTCGGCTTTATTGACGAGAGGCATTTTTTTGCCTGTAAAACTTGAGTAAGCACCATGACATTATTATCTGCACAATCCTTATCCTTCGATAATTCCTTCGGCCCTTTGCTGACGGAAATTTCTTTCGGCCTGAAAAAAGGCGACCGCATCGGGCTTATCGGTCATAACGGCTGCGGGAAAAGTACCCTCCTGAAAATCCTCAACGGCGAACTGGCGGCGACATCCGGCCAGCTGACGCTGGCGACCCAGTGCATTATGGCGACGGTAGAACAACATCTTCCGGCCGCATTGCAAGATGCGACGCTGATTGATGCGGTGCAAAACCATTTACCCGGCAGCCTTCATCAGCCGGAAAGCTGGCAGGCCGAAGTGCTGCTCGCCACGCTGGGCTTTTGGGAAAAAACCTGGAGTCTGGCCGCAGGTACGCTCAGCGGCGGGCAACATACGCGGCTTATGCTGGCACGTGCGCTGGTCCGGCAACCTGATTTACTGCTGCTCGATGAACCGAGTAACCATCTCGATCTGCCCACGTTGCTGTGGCTTGAACAGTTCCTGCAAAACTGGGGCGGCAGCTTTGTGCTGGTTTCCCACGACCTCAGCCTGCTGGACAGCGTAACCAACTGCACCTGGATCCTGCGCGACAAAACGCTGCAATTTATCCGTCTCCCCTGTACGCAGGCGCGTCAGGCGCTGGCCGAAAAAGATGCGGCGGACGCATTACGACGCAGAGCCGAGCAAAAGGAGATCGACCGTGTCACTAAAAGCGCCAAACGGCTGGCCGTCTGGGGCAGTATTTACGACAACGAAGGTCTGGCGCGCAAGGCCAAAAAAATGGAAAAACAGGTCGACCGGATGAGGGAAGAACAAACCGATGTCACCGCGGGCAATCAGTGGCAGTTGCGGCTGAGCGGAGAAGCCTTACCGGCGGATCGCGTACTGGCGCTTTCTGCCTTACAGATCCGGCCCGTCGCGGATGCGCCGGTCTTGTTTGAACTTGGCGAACTGCGGGTGAAAAGCGGCGACCGTATCGCGCTGGCAGGCCGCAACGGCTGCGGAAAATCATCGCTGCTGCACCATCTATGGCAGGCTTACAGTCAGCCGGAAACCACCGCTGAGGGCGTGATGTTTCATCCCAAAGTGCGTACGGGCTATTACGATCAGAGCCTGCGGCAACTACAGGATGAGGATTCGCTGTCAGATGCGCTGGCACATTTTGCGCCGCTGACCGAAGAACAGCGAAAAATGGCGCTGATCGGTGCTGGTTTTCCGTATCTCCGCCATCAGCAAAAAGTCAGCACGCTGAGCGGCGGCGAGCGTTCGCGGTTGCTGTTTACCGGTCTGATGCTGGCGAATTACTCGCTGTTGCTGCTCGATGAGCCGACCAACCATCTGGACATGGAAGGTAAAGAGGAGCTGGCAGAAACGCTGAAAAACTTCAGCGGCGCGGTATTGCTGGTTTCTCATGACCGGACGCTGATTGCGCAAAGCTGCAACCGCTTCTGGCTTATTCATCAGCAACGGCTGGAGGAATGGCACAGTCTCGCGCCGGTCTGCGCGATCCTCGCCGATATTCCGGTGGCGAATACCCTGGCTGCGGAAAAACCACAGGTGGCTACATCTGCGGTTCCCGAAACCGAAGAGGAGCACTGGCTGGCGACGCTGCTGGAGCTGGAAAGTAAACTGGAAGAAGATCTGGCGCGAAAGCCCAGACATCAGAAACCGGAATTACAACGCCAGTGGCAACAGCAAATCGCCGAACTGAATGCCTTACTGGAACTGAGCTAACGTTTAAATATTTCCCCTTTAAGGCCGCAGAAATGCGGCCTTTTTTCGTGCAAGCCTGTCGTTTTTACCCGCGTCGGTTATGCTTAAAAATCAGAAATATATTACCGGTTTGATTTAGCGACGCCGGAGAAGAAAGCGTTCTATTTAGGCAATAAGCAAAGCGTGATTTCCTCGCCCAACTATATTTTCAACGGCACGGGCGAGCGCCACGCCTTCGGCTTTCCTGAGGATATTCTTTGAGAAGTAAGCCCGGCGTAAGGGAGATCCGCATTCTTAACAAAAAGATCACACCCTCTTCGCCTCCTTGATAGACTGGCCTGAGACTAAAATAAGCTGCCGGAGAAAACATGTTTAACGTATTACGTGCTGAACCCAAAACGACTTTCGAATACGGCCCTTTCCGGATCCGGCGTATGCGTCCGGGGCAGATCCTGCCTGAGCGCGGTGACGATGCTTTCGGCCCGCTGAGTGTTATTGACCACGCGAATCTCGAACAGGGGACGCTGGTGAAAATGCATGAGCACAATAACGACGAAATCCTCAGTTATATGTGGCGCGGTTCGATGGTTCACGAAGATTCTGCCGGCAACCGCGTTCCACTTTCACCGAAAAAACTGATGATGATGAATGCCGGGGAAAGTTTCTGGCATGAAGAATCCACGCCTCTGGTTTCGGCTGAGATGTTGCAAATTTTTATCCGCCCGCGCAAAGCGAATCTTGAAGCCCGCGTGCAGTTTATGGAACGTCGGGACGGCCCGAAACAAAACGCATGGACGCTGATTGGCGCACCGGAAGGCATTGAGTCTCCGCTGGAAATCCGCCAGGCCATTTACGTTTACGATATCCGTCTGGACACTGACACGACGATTGAAATCCCCACGCATCCGGGATTTGCGCAGTGGCTATACGTGATGGACGGCGAAATTACGATTGGCGGTCACACGCTGGGTAAAGGTGACGCAATCAGCGACGAAACCAGCGCACTGACGCCTGCAACGGCCACAAAAGAGACAACGCTGGTGTGTTTTCTGGTGTATCTGGATGCGGAATCCGTTCTGGAAGGCACTATCAGCGGTAAGTTCGGTAATGTGAAATAAGGCGACAGGCCAGTGTTACGAATAATCCGAGATATTACAGTGCCCTGAATGAAAAAGCCCCAGCAAGTTATTGCCGGGGCTTTTAAGGTACTATCAAATTAGTATTTAACATTCATCAACTTAATTACAGATACTTACTTCTACAGATGTACATCGTTTCACAGGATATATTTTTGAAACCGGTTAACGCTATCCTCCTATAATATTATGGAATAACATCGTTATCCTGTTCATTTCACTCAGCCTGGTTTTTCATGTCAGGATAAATGAGTACATCACCCTCGCGATATAGACTCTTTGATGCGTGGCCTTACTCTCTTCGCGATATTCTCGATTTCAGACTTACGTACCCAAATCGCGAACATTACTCTTAATTACAAGGCGTTACATCATCGCGTTTTCGTCCACATAATGCGATTGCACAGATTTACCGCGTGGCCTTAAAGCATCATCTCACAGACATTCAAATATCGCCTGATATTGAATCACCCAAACAAAAATACTTCGTGGCCTTTATCGCATCTCATTACTGACAAGTTTATCAACTTTTTAAATGCACCGGGAAATAAAATCTTCACTTCATTTCTCTGCGGGGCTGACTTCTAATTTACTCGTTATGAGCAGTGTGTCAACACTGTATTTAAGCACAGGTTTTTACTCCCTTTTTTGATAAGTAATAATAATGAAAAATGTGATCTGCACCAGATATAGGGGTTAGCGTTTTAACCTAAAAAATCAACATTTTCATATTTTAGAAACATCTCAATTCACGCCCTGCCCGGCATCTTCGCCAATGCGCTGTTTTGTACCAGCAAACTAGTTCAACAGTGTACATCCGGCACAAGATGCACTATATTGCGGCGCGTAAGGCTAACAAGGCAGGATAAAACTGCGATTTTTGGTCAATTCCCCTATCAATTCTTTTACAGCAATTCTTGAACGAATCGTGATAAAAGCCACGCGAGGAACCGCACTATGGCGACGCTTTCCGTGACCCCCCCACAACGCTCGGTGCTGGGTGGCGCAATGATTATCGGAGGAACCATTATTGGTGCCGGGATGTTTTCCCTGCCGGTAGTGATGTCCGGTGCCTGGTTTTTCTGGTCTGTTGCGGCACTGATTTTTACCTGGTTCTGCATGCTGCATTCCGGCCTGATGATCCTCGAAGCCAACCTGAATTATCCGGTAGGATCGAGTTTCAACACGGTGACCGGCGATCTGCTGGGCAAAAACTGGAACCGGATTAACGGCCTGACCATCGCCTTCGTGCTGTATATCCTGACGTATGCCTATATCTCAGCCAGCGGTTCCGTGCTCCAGCATACGATGCGCGAAATGTCGGTGAACTTCTCCCCGCGTCTCGGCGGGCTGATAACGGCGCTTGCCGTGGCGTTTATTGTCTGGCTGAGTACCCGCGCGGTCAGCCGCATGACGGCAATTGTGCTGGGCGCTAAAATCATCGCGTTCTTCCTGACGTTCGGCAGCCTGTTGTGGCACATCAAGCCGGTGAATTTACTCAACAGCGTCGAAATTAATCCAAGTTATATGCCTTACGTGCTGGCGACGCTGCCATTCTGCCTCGCATCATTTGGTTATCACGGCAACGTGCCGAGCCTGATGAAGTATTACGGCAAAAATCCGCAGATCATAAAAAAATGCCTGCTGCTGGGCACGCTGATGGCGCTCGGGCTTTACATCATCTGGATGCTGGGGACGATGGGGAACATACCGCGCCCGGAGTTCATCGGCATTGCGGCCCGTGGCGGCAACATCGACGTGCTGGTACAGTCACTGAGCCAGATCCTCAACAGCGAAGGACTAGATCTGCTGCTGACGGTCTTCTCCAACTTTGCCGTCGCCTGTTCATTCCTCGGCGTGACGCTCGGCCTGTTCGACTATCTGGCGGATCTGTTCGGGTTTGATGACAGCCGAACCGGACGCTTTAAAACCGCACTCGTGACGTTCATCCCGCCCATCGTTGGCGGCGTGATTTATCCGGATGGCTTTATCTATGCGATCGGTTTTGCAGGTCTGGCGGCGACCGTCTGGGCAGTCATCGTTCCGGCACTGATGGCTCGCGCATCGCGTCAGCGCTTTGGCAGCCCGCTGTATCGCGTATGGGGCGGAAATAAAATGATTATGCTGGTATTACTATTTGGTGTGCTCAATGCGGTTGTACATATTCTTTCCAGCGTAAATCTGTTACCTGTTTATCACTGAAAGCGCATAAATATCGGCATCTGGCCATGTCTTAGCGGCATGGCTTTTTTTTGTTTTACATCACAAACTCCCCTCATAAATAAATTCCCCCTACAGACGGTGATTTATTTGCCGATTGTATATTGTAATAATCAATTCAGATGCCAAATATAACCCTTCGACCGTATTCAAAATCAGGAAAAAAAATGCTGGAAATTTTCGATGTGAGTTACAACGACCTGACAGGCAAACGTTCGGATGATCTCTACAAACTGAGGAAAAAAACGTTTAAAGACCGCCTTGACTGGGCCGTTCAGTGCAGCAATGACATGGAATTTGATGAATTTGATAATGCTGATACGCGCTACATGCTGGGCATTTACGACAACCAGCTGGTGTGCAGCGTGCGCTTCGTTGATTTACGTCTGCCGAATATGATCACCCATACTTTTAACCGGCTATTTGATGACGTGAAATTACCCGAGGGTGATTATATCGAATCGAGCCGATTTTTCGTGGATAAGAACCGCGCAAAAGAATTACTCGGCAGCCGTTTCCCGATCAGCCATGTTCTGTTTCTTTCGATGATTAATTATGCGCGCCATCACGGACACACCGGAATATACACCATTGTCAGCCGGGCGATGCTGACGATTGCGAAACGTTCCGGCTGGGAAATTGAAGTGATCAAAGAAGGTTTTGTCAGCGAAAATGAGCCTATTTACCTGCTCCGTTTGCCGATTGATTTGCATAACCAGGGCATCCTTGCCCGACGTATCAGCGATCAGTCCGAAGCCTCGCTGGAAGCGTTATGTGAATGGCCTATGTCTTTGCCTGTGACACCAGTACAGGTTTGATGAGTTCCAGTTCAACGCCAAGCCGGATTGCCTGCTTGGCGTTAATAACCCCCAGCTTTTTCACCACGTTAGCCATGTGATATTTCACGGTTCGCGTCGTGATGTTGATGATCTGCGAAATCTCATCGTAGGTTTTCCCCATGCTCGCCCAGTGCAGCACTTCGTTTTCTCTCGGTGAGAAAATCGGTTTCCCGCCCGACACCAGCGATGGCGAAATCTGCGATGAACGCGCCGCGCTCTGGTTAAGCATCAGCATCTTCTCGTGGGTTTTGATCAGCAGGCATTGCAGCTTATCCATATCCTGCGCGACCCTATTTTCCGGCCCTTTATCCGCGCCCGCTTCCATAATCAGTGACAGCATGCCCAGATTATTCATGTGGTCATGAAGCACGAAAGTGAAACCGTTCGCGATATTATATTTCTTCGACAACGAGAAAATTTTGGATGATTTTAAATCAGAAAGCACGGTAAGATTTTCATCCCACGCGAACGGCGAAACACGTTTAAGCGCGGTCAGAACCACCGGGTCGATATGCTGGTAATTATGCGATTTATAGATATCGGCCCATTCATCCGGATAGCTGGTGACGACAAAGATGTCGACCGGATTTCTTTTATTGATCACCAGATAGGTGTATTTCAGATTGCCGTAAGGAAGTAATTTCCTTTCGAGATAATCACGTAACGTATCGATAATTTTTTCATCATTTCTAACACGCGAATGCATTCCTCTTCCCCCCTGGCTGACGCGGCTTCCCTTTTGATTTTCGTGGTCTTTCTGTCACAAAGTACAGTGCACGATTACACCTTAGTACAACTATCGGGTTGCGTCTCCCCCCGTATAATCACCGCATAATAATTAATTAGCAAAAAAAAACCTGACCGGTAGAGTCAGGTAGCAACATTAGCCAACACCAGGGAAATTTTTAAAAGAAGTTATACCTAAAATGCTACAGAAGCGGACGCGTTTCAACAGTTCTCGCTTCCGTAGCATTTATTATTTTCGCGCCTCAAACTATTTTGACTCATTATTCGCCAGCCCCACGCCTTAATCCCCTCTGATATTACGCCTTCATTCCTAACCGCTTCGCCAGCCGGTGAAGATTTCCGCCGTCCATTTCCAGCGCTCTCGCCGTTGCAGACCAGTTCATCTGATGTGCCTGCAAGATTTTGGTAATTTGTTGCCGCTGAAAATCCTGCGTGGCCTGTTGCAGATTGAGTGAAGTTACCTCCGAGGCTTCGGTTTCGGGCGCAGCCATGACTTCCGGATTTCCGGCCTCTGAAAAGTTAAACAGCGCACGATGTAGCGTGACATCGCCCTGAATTTGCGACGCCCGCGCCAGCACTGCCGCACGTTCAATTGCGTGTTTCATCTCACGTACATTGCCGGGCCAGCCATAGCTGACCAGCATCGAAAGCGTGTCAGCAGGCAGCCTGAGCTGCGAAATCCCCAGCTTGTTTTTGATGTGTTCGACAAAAAAACCGGCCAGCAGAACGATGTCACCCTTTCGTTCGCGCAGCGGCGGCACGAAAAGCGGAAACACGCTCAGGCGGTGGAACAGATCGACGCGGAAAGTCCCGTCCACCACCGCTTTTTTCAGGTCGCAGTTCGTCGCGGCCAGGATCCTGACATTCACGCGTTTGGTGCTGTCATCGCCGACCCGTTGCAGGTCACCGTACTGAATCACGCGCAGTAACTTGGCCTGAAGCACCAGCGATAACTCGCCGATTTCATCGAGAAACAGCGTGCCGTTATCCGCCATCTCAAATTTGCCCGTGCGGTTATGGATGGCGCCGGTAAACGCCCCTTTCACATGACCGAACAGTTCACTTTCCGCCACACTTTCCGGCAGCGCCGCGCAGTTGAGATACACCAGCGGTTTTCCCGCTCGCGGTGAAAGATGATGCACGGCATTGGCCACCAGCTCTTTACCCACGCCGGTTTCACCGGTGATCAGCACGTTGAGATCCGAACCGGCGACCACGCTGATTTCATGACGTAATTGCTGCATGGCGTCGGAAAGCCCGATCATTTCCTCCTCCGGACGGCGGACGTTTTGTTTGCGCGCATTCGGCGCGGCCATCGCCGGTAACGCCTGCTTTTCAAGGGCATCCACCAGCAGCGCATTATTGAGGGCGGAAGACGCCAGCGCGCCGATGAGCCACAACTCCTCATCGCTGAACGCATCAAATTGTTGCGGATTCAGGCTGTCAAACGTCAGCGCGCCAATCAGCGCCTGATCGGCAAACAACGGTAAACCGATGCAGGCGTGAACTTTCAGATCGTCATGACCGGGGATGAGCCCGTCGTACGGATCAGGCAGATGGCTGTCCGCCGGAAAACGCACCACATTCCCCGCGCGGGCAATGGCCTCGAGACGCGGATGTGAGGCCAGCGCGAAACGCCGTCCGAGCACATCCGGCGATAAACCATCGATCGCCAGCGGCCTGAACTGCTGTTCTTCATAACGCAACAGCGCTGACGCATCACATTTGAGGAGTTGGCGCACGCTGGCAATCAGATGCTGAAAGCGATCCTCACCGGACAAACCGTTTTGTAACTCAATGGCAATAACCGCCAGGGACTGAATGGATAAGCTCATAATGTCATTCCGACACAGTTAAAGTCATTTTGACAATAATAGCGTATTGTCAAAATGACTCATAAGATTATTTAAATATTTAAAATCAATATGATAAACACTGGCACGGTCATTGCTCTCTGAAGAAGACCATCCATTACTTTTTCAGGAAACTATCATGGCTATTCAGGTTAAAAATAACATCAGTTGGGTTGGGCAACGTGACTGGGAAGTTCGCGATTTTCACGGCACCGAATATAAAACTCATCAGGGCAGCAGCTATAACAGTTATCTGATCTGTGAAGGCAAAAACGTCCTGATTGACACCGTCGATCATAAATTCAGCCGTGACTTTGTTGCCAATCTCGAGAAAGAAATCGACCTTGCGGCGATCGATTACATCATTATCAACCATGCCGAAGAGGACCACGCCGGTGCGCTAACCGAACTGATGTCCCGCATTCCCGACACCCCGATTTACTGCACCACCAACGCGATTGATTCCATCAACGGCCATCATCATCACCCTGAATGGAATTTCCACACTGTGAAAACCGGCGACTCGCTGGATATCGGTAACGGCAAAACGCTGATTTTTGTGGAGACGCCAATGCTGCACTGGCCGGACAGCATGATGACGTATATGACGGAAGACGCCGTTTTGTTCAGCAATGATGCCTTTGGCCAGCACTATTGCGACGAGCATTTGTTTAACGATGAGGTCGATCAGACAGAGCTCTACGAGCAGTGCGCCCGTTATTACGCCAATATTCTGACGCCGTTCAGCCGTCTGGTGACGCCAAAAATTAACGAGATCCTCGGCTTTAATTTGCCGGTGGACATGATTGCCACCTCGCACGGCGTGGTATGGCGCGACAATCCGACGCAAATTGTGGCGAAATACCTTGAATGGGCGGCGGATTATCAGGAAGACCGCATCACTATTTTCTACGACACCATGTCCTCAAACACCCGCATGATGGCCGACGCCATTGCACAGGGTATTCACGACACAGACCCGACCGTTGCGGTGAAAATCTACAATATTTCCCGCCACGATAAGAACGAGATCCTGACGCAAATCTTCCGCTCCAAAGGCGTGCTGGTCGGTTCATCCACCATGAATAACGTGATGATGCCGAAAGTGGCAGGCATGCTGGAAGAGCTGGCCGGTCTGCGTTTTCGCAACAAAAAAGCCTCCGCGTTTGGCAGCTTTGGCTGGACCGGCGGCGCGGTTGACCGCATTCAGACCCGGCTGATGGATGCCGGTTTTGATATCGCGTTGTCACTGAAAGCTAAATGGCGCCCGGACGGCAAAGCGCTGGAAGAATGCCGTGAACATGGCCGCAAAATCGACCGCGAATGGGCTTTGCATCCGCTCAAAGAAACCAGCGTGCCGGTGCAGCCCGTTGAATCTGCCTGCGGATGCAATGCTGAGTCGAAAGCCGACGCCGGTGTTTCAATGATTTGTACCGTGTGCCAGTGGGTTTATGACCCGGAGCTGGGTGAGCCGTTGCAGGATGTCGCGCCGGGAACCGCGTGGTCTGACGTACCGGAATCCTTCCTTTGCCCGGGCTGTGCGCTGGGTAAATCCGTCTTTGATCCGCTGTGAAAGGAGGCCAGATGGAACACAACATTGTGATTATTGGCGCCGGATTTGCCGCGCGCCAGCTGATAAAAAACATCCGCCGCGCCGATAAACAGGTACCGGTCACGCTGATCGCCGCAGACAGCGCAGACGATTACAACAAACCGGATCTGAGCCATGTTTTCACGCAAAAACAAGGCGCGGATGACCTGACGCGCCAGAGTGCGGCGCAGTTTGCCGCGGAAAATAATCTCACGGTGGTTTCAAACACGCGGGTCACGGCTATCGATCGCAGGAATAAACGCGTGGTGTGCGGCGACCGGTTTTTTGATTATGAGAAACTGGTGCTGGCGACCGGCGCGCAGGCGATATTGCCTGCGTTGCCGGGCAGCGAATGGATTTTCACGTTTAACAGCCAGAATGAGTACCGGCAGAATCAGGACGCGTTGCAGTCGGCGAAACAGATTGTGGTACTGGGCGGGGGTCTGATTGGCAGCGAACTGGCGATGGATTTACACCGCGCCGGAAAACAGGTCACGATGGTTGATCGTTCCCACAGCCTGCTGGCTTCGGTGATGCCTGCGGAAATCAGCAGCCGGTTACAGCATAAATTCAGCCAGATGGGCATTCAGCTGGCGTTAAATAACGAACTGGAATCGGTGGCTAAAACGGCTGATGGCCTGAATGTTTCGCTGAAAAATGGCCTGATAATACGTGCTGACGCCGTGATCGCCGCTATCGGCCTGAAACCGGAAACCGCCCTCGCCGCAGACGCCGGTTTGCACACGCAGCGCGGCATCGTGGTCAACGGTCAGTTACAAACGTCGGATCCGGCCATTTACGCTCTTGGCGACTGCGCAGAAATTGAAGGGCGAATTCTGCCTTTCCTGCAACCGGCGCAAATTGGCGCAATGACGCTGGCGAAAAACCTGATGGGCGGCGCAGAAACGCTGAATCTTCCCGCCATGCTGGTGAAGGTCAAAACGCCAGATTTACCCCTGTTCTTTGCCGGTGAAACCACACGCACCGACCTGAGCTGGGGCATCACGTTCAACGGTCAGGGCATGATGGCGAAAGGCCGGGACGGCCAGAATCAGCTGCGGGCGTTTATCGCCAGCGAGGAACACACCAAACAGGCTTTCCTGCTGTTGCGTGAACTGAGCGTGTAAACCCGATCACGCACGATGCTGATAACACGCCAGCACGTGACGCGGTTCGAAAGAAAAAATGACATATTCCCTGCCGTTCAGCGAGAATTCGCCCGCTTCTGTCATCGGGTAATGCCGGTGAATGAGCAGGGATTTATGATTTTCTTTATCAACAAAAGCCACACCCAGCGCAAAGTCCTCTTTCAGCGCATCGCAAATATGTAAAAGGAGTTTCGTCAGTAATCCTGTACCACGATATGCCTTTCTGACACTGACAGGCCCATAGAGAAAAATCTGTTCCGCCGTCGCCACACCGGAGGCAAGTATCGCGTTATACGCTGCCTGCGCAGGGCCGTGTTTCGCCAGACTGCCGTGCGTGGTCATCGCCACACCGGTAATCACCGGCTGTCCTTCATGTTCATCACGGCTGACAAACACGCCACTGCCTGACTGGAATTTTGCCAGCAATTCAGCGTCCATCGTTCCTTGCGTAAATCCTTCTTCTCCGCGCTGCTGCGCCGTCAGATTATCGCCTCTGGATCCGCTTAAAATACTGAGGATCTCAGCAATGTCATGATGATCGGATTTCGTAATTTGCATGCGTCTCATCTTCCTGTTGATGACTTTTTTAAGGTGTGATTATGGCAAAGGTTTGGAGGATTGGCGCGCAGAGGGAAAACGGGGCGAAGAATATGCCCCCTCAGAAATATCAGCCCAGATCGGTATTGGCGTTCAGGGCTTCGCCGGTGGCATAGAACTGGCCGCCTGCGATGTAATGCAAGCTGCGCAGGGACGGATCGGCGTCTTCGAAATGCCAGTGACCGTTGCTGAATACACGGGTATCCGCCCAGGCACCGACAATTTCACCGATAAACAGATCATGCGCCTGCTGGTTGTGCGGCTCAGGGATCAGCTTACACGCCAGCCACGCAGAGCAACCGGCGACAAACGGCAGGTCGCCGTGCCCTTCCATACGAAACAGCTCTGCGCCGCAATGCTGTAATTTATCCGGATCGTTACGCAGCGTTCTGGTGCCCAGATCGTACGTCATCTGCAATTGCGCCACCGTTGGCACCTGAATCACGAAATAACCACTTTGCTCAATCAGCTCGCGGGTACGGGCGATTTTATCGATCACCACCGTCAGTTTTGCTGGTTTAAAATCCAGCCCGCACACCCAGGACGCTGACATCACGTTGTCCACGCCCGCGTGGTGGGCGGATACCAGCGCGGTGGCTCCGTGGTTGATCAGGCGGTAGGCTTTTTCCAGTTCGACGGGCGCAAATTGTGGGGTCATCAGAATCTCTCAGCAAAAAATGTCAGAAAACAGCATGGCAAATCAGCCCGGCCAGCACTACGCAATCGGTGCGGACTGTCGCGGTTTTAGGGATTTTCGCAGTAAATTAGCCGTGAGCGCCAGCAGGAAAAACAGCGCCTGAATCAGCACAATTGTCGGCCCCGTCGCGGCATCAATATAAAAGCTGATAAACGTGCCTGACACTGCCGCGGAAAGTGACACCGTCACTGCAATCATTACCATTTTCGGCAATGTTTTACACAGCAGAAATGCGGTAATACCCGGTGTGATCAGCATCGCCACCACCAGCACCACGCCGACCGCCTGAAGCGCCGCGACAATGGTCATCGCCAGCATGCACAGCAACGCGTAGTGGTAAAAACGAACCGGTAACCCGATGACTTTGGCCTGAACCGGGTCAAAGCAAAACAGCACCAAATCCTTAAATCTGAACAGGATAGCCAGCGTCACCACTGCCGCGATAATCAGCGTTTGCAGCATTTCGCTGTCCGTTACGCCGAGTACGTTGCCAAACAAAATATGGCTGAGATGCTGCCCGGTGTTCACCCGCGAGAAAAGCACCAGCCCGGCGGCGAACATTCCGGAAAACACAATGCCCATCACTGAATCTTCTTTTACCCGGCAATGCTCTTTAATAAAACCGGTGGCGACGGCGCAGAAAAGCCCGGAACCAAACGCCCCGATGGCCAGCGGAATACCCGCCAGATAGGCCAGCACCACGCCCGGTAAAACGGCGTGAGAAATGGCGTCGCCCATCAGCGACCAGCCTTTCAGCACCAGAAAACAGGAAAAAATCGCGCAGACGATACTGGTCGCCGCCGCGGTCAGCAGCGCGCGCTGCATAAATTCGAAGCCCATCGGCTCAAGCAAAACATCCAGCCAGCTCATCATACGCGGCTCCTGCGGAGCCGGAAGTGATTAACCAGCCAGCCGTGTTTCGGCGCAAACAGAAACGCCAGCAGGAAGACGACGGTTTGCAGGCAGACGATAACGCCCCCGGTCGCGCCATCCAGGTAATAACTCAGCCACGCGCCCGCCGCACTGGTGACCGCGCCAATAATCACCGAAATAATCAGCAAATGTGAGAAGCGGTCAGAGAGCAGATACGCCGTTGCGCCGGGGGTAATCACCATCGCGATCACCAGAATCGCGCCGACGGTTTGCAATGCGGCCACGCTGCACGCGCTGAAAATAGTGAAGAAAATGATTTTCAGCTTCAGCGGAGAAAGCCCGACCGACACGGCGTGCGCTTCATCGAAGAAGACCGCCAGCAGATCCCGCCAGATAACGCACAGCACCACCAGCGAAATGCCAACGATGATCTGCACCTGCAAAATATCCGCGTCATCGATGCCTAAAATATTGCCGAACAGGATCGACTGGACGTTGACCGACGTCGGGTTAAGCGACACCAGCAGCAGGCCGAGTGCGAAGAACGTGGAAAAGACGAAACCAATAATCGCGTCTTCGCGCAGTTTGGTGAAATGGCGCAGCAGCGTCATGGAAAGCGCGGCCAGAATGCCGGTGCCGAAAGCACCGACGGCATAAGGGAATCCAAGCGCATACGCGCCCGCCACGCCCGGAACGACCGAATGGGATAAGGCATCCCCCATCAGCGACCAGCCTTTGAGCATCAGATACGCCGACAAAAATGCGCACACCGCGCCCACGCCCGCGCTGACCCAGATGGCTTTGACCATGTAATTATACTGAAACGGCTCAAGCAGCAGTTCGGTCATACCACCCGCCTTACCGCTGTCTCCGGCAGGCTCTCTTTCTGCACTAAATAGCCGATATTGCGCAGTGCGCCGCCAAAGGTGTTTTCCAGATTCTGATGCGTAAACGTGGCTTCCAGCTCACCGGCGGCCATCACCGTCCGGTTGATAAGCACCACGCGATCGCAGAAATCCGGCACGCTGGCGATATTGTGCGTGGACACCAGAATCAGATGCCCTTCCTCACGCAACTGGCGCAGAAGTTCGATAATGGCATTTTCCGTTTTGATATCCACGCCGGTAAAAGGCTCATCAAGCAGCAGAACGCGCCCCTGCTGAGCCAGCGCGCGCGCGAGAAAAACACGTTTTTTCTGGCCGCCGGACAGCTCACCGATCTGACGATGCGCCAGATCGGTCAGCCCGACACGCGCCAGCGCCGACGCGACCTGATCCTTATCTTCCTGCGAGGGAATACGCAGAAACGACATTTTGCCGTAACGCCCCATCATCACCACGTCGCGAACCAGCACCGGAAAATTCCAGTCCACTTCTTCGGACTGCGGCACGTAAGCGATCAGATTCTGCTTCAGCGCTTTAGCGACGTTCAGGCCATCCAGCGTCACGCTGCCGTGCGTCGGCCGGATAATGCCCATAATGGTTTTGAATAACGTGGATTTGCCGCTGCCGTTAACGCCCAGCAGCGCGCAAATCGAGCCGCCGTGCAGCGTAAAACTCGCGTCTTCAATGGCGGTGTGACCGTTGTTGTAGGTCACGGTGACATCATCAACCCTGAGGTGAAGCCGCGAGTCATTCATTGCCCGAACCCTTGCGCAATCGTGCCGACCGTCACTTTCAGCAAATCAATATACGTTGGCACCGGGCCGTCCGCGGCGGACAGCGAATCGACATACAACACGCCGCCGTATTTCGCGCCGGTTTCCTTGCTGACCTGTTTCGCCGGTTTATCCGAAATCGTACTTTCGCTGAAAACTACCGGGATATTTTGCTGACGCACCAAATCAATCAACTTTTTCACCTGCTGCGGCGTGCCCTGCTCTTCGGCGTTGATCGGCCACAGATACGCTTCTTTAAGATCGTAATCTTTCGCCAGATAACTGAATGCGCCCTCGCTGGTCACCAGCCAGCGCTGACCGGCCGGGATTTTCGCCAGACGTTCGCGCAGCGGCGCATCAAGCTGCATGATTTTCTGCGAATAATCTTTGGCATTGCGGTCGTAGGTCGCGGCGTTTTCCGGATCATATTTCACCAGCGCGGCGCGGATATTCTCGACGTAGACCAGTGCGTTTTTCGCGGACATCCAGGCGTGCGGATTCGGGTTACCGAGATACGGCCCTTCCTGAATTGGCATTGGCGTAATGCCGTCCGTGACCGTCGCCGATGGCACATCTTTGATATTGGCAAAAAAGCGCCCGAACCAGCGTTCGAGGTTAAAACCGTTCCACAGAATCAGATCCGCAGACTGCGTTTTGACGATATCGCGCGGCGTCGGCTGATAATCGTGGATCTCCGCGCCCGGCTTGGTGATCGACTCTACGGTCGCCGCATCACCGGCGACGTTCTGCGCGATGTCCTGGATCACCGTGAAGGTCGTCACCACTTTGAACTTTTTTTTGTCTTTCTCTGCCGCCGTCGCATTTCCGGTGATCAGCGCAACAATCATACCGATCAGCATCAGACGCAAACGAAACGGTGAATAACTGAATAATTTTAAGAGGCTCTGTCCATTTCCCATCAACGTTCTCCTGTGAAACACCACAACAACCGGCGGTTTATTATTCAGGTATAGCACAGGCTATACTCCATAGCCAAGGCAAAGTTTTCAGAAATTGGTAGATGTGTGCACTTGGTTTACAATGCACGGATTGCTGCGGTGAGCGCGGCTGCGGTGGAAAACCGTTGAGCAAGAAAGAGGCAGGCGTAGTGAAAGATAAAAAAATAAATCCATTACTGGATGTGGAAGAACACGCTCAGGGTTTTTTACAGGTGCGCGAGGCGCATCGCCGCGAATTAATGGACGATTACGTTGAGCTGATTTCAGACTTAATTCATGAATTTGGTGAAGCAAGACAGGTCGATCTGGCCGCACGTCTGGGCGTTTCGCAGCCGACTGTGGCGAAAACGCTGAAACGTCTGGCTAACGCCGGGCTGGTTCATCAGCTGCCGTATCGCGGCACTTTCCTCACGCCGGAAGGTGAGAAACTGGCGGCGGAAAACCGCGAACGTCATAACGTCGTTGAAGCCTTTTTCATCGCGTTGGGCATCAGCGCAGAAACGGCGCGCCTTGATGCGGAAGGGGTGGAACATCATGTCAGCGACGAAACGCTGGCCGCTTTCCGGCGCTTTACCGCAAGCCAGGAAATCAGCGCGAAAAAGTGACTTTTTGGCCCGTCTGCGCAAGGCAGCGGGCAGTTCGTCAACAAACGTATCTCCCTGAATTTTTTATACACAATTACACCCAAACTCTTGTCACATTCCCCCAGTTCTCCTGCCAACCTTTTACACCCCTGAAGCGTATCTTTAGCCTCAGGAGTGGTGTCATTTTTTCCGCTCCGTGCATCCGGTCAATGTGCTTCGAGGTGGTTATGAAAAGGCTGTTGTTGTTGATGCTTACCGCTGGCGCGCTGATGTCAGCCAGCTCTGCGTCTTTCGCCTATGGGTATTACGGTCATGGCTATTACGGCCGCGGCTGGTATGGCGGACCGCGTGTTGTTGTCGGTATTCCCTGGGGCCCGCCGCCGCCGGTGTATTACGGGCCACCGCCGGTTGTCTATGTTGCGCCTGCGCAACCGCAGACTTACGTCGAGAAAACACCAAATTATGCTTACTACTGCCAGAATCCGGCGGGATATTACCCGCAAGTTCCACGCTGTGCGCGCGGCTGGATGAAGGTCGTTGTGGGTGATTCCGCTCCACGTTAACAGGCGATAATGTCATGAACAGGTTTACTCCGCTGGCGGTTATTGCCCTGGCCGCAGCGCTTTCCGGCTGCGTATCTCCCCCGACCCGCCCGGATGTAATGGTTTTACCGGGTACGGGAAAGGATTATCAGCAGTTTCAGAGAGATGAAATGTCCTGCCGGAATGCGGCCTACGCCAGCGTGAACGGCGGTGCGCAAACGGCCAATAATACTGCGGTGAATACTGCGGCGGCAGGCACGGCGGTCGGCGCCGCAGCCGGTGCTTTGCTGGGCGCGGCGTCACATCAGGCGGGTGCTGGCGCGCTGATTGGCGCAGGCAGCGGGCTGCTAATCGGCAGCGCGATGGGCAACAACAGTGCCGGTGCCAGCAGCGGCGATTTGCAGGATCAGTACGATACGGTTTACACCCAGTGCATGTACGCCAAAGGCAACAAAGTGCCGGTGGACGCCAGCTACAGCGACCGTCAGGACTCTGCGCCGCAAAGCCCGGTACCGCCGGATTACTATCCGTCTCAGCCGGGCGACAACGGCGTTCCGCCTGATTACGTTCAGTAAACACTAAGCAATAACACCAATAATAAAAAAGGCTGCCGTATCTGCGGCAGCCTTTTCGTTTTAACCGGATTTAGCGCCGGTTTGCGTCAGTCATGCGAACGGCGGACGCGCATTGAATACATCGTCAATCACCTCAAGTACCCCCTCGTTTTCATGGGAAGGCGCGCGATATTTCGCTGCGGCTTTTGCCGGGGCGGACGCATTTTCCATCGCAAAACCGTAGCCCGCGTAACTCAGCATTTCCAGGTCATTACCGCTGTCACCGAACGCCAGCACTTCATCATCACGGATACCGTAAATCTGCTGGATTTTGCGCAGCCCGCTGGCTTTATGATTCCCGGCGATAATCAGGTCAACGGATCCATGTCCGCTGGTCACCGGCGCGACGATCCCGCCGAGCTGTTCTGTGATTTGCCCCATCAGCGGGTAAACGTCGTCTTCCACGTAGCTCAGCGCGAATTTGAAAATCGTATCGCTGATTTCTGCATAACTTTGCACTTTGGTCAGACGATGATAGTAGCGACGCATCCGGCTGATAAACGCTTCGGGCGTGCCTTCCAGCACATACGCGCCCAGCCTGCCGCAGACAATCGTGTTGATCCCCGGCGTGCGGCGGATCCAGTCCAGCACCAGCGTGACCTGTTCAGGTTCAAGCTTGCCGCAGTAGATTTCCTGCTTTTTATCGACGACGTAACCGCCGCCTTCCGCCACGTAAGCGATCTCTTCATCGATGTCATCAAAGAAGGATTTCAGCTGGTAATACTGGTTACCGCTGGCGACGACAAACTTGATCCCGCGCTCCAGCATTTGCGCATACTGCCCGCGAAAACGGGCTTTGTTATATTCACCATTCTGATCCAGGAAAGTGCCATCCATGTCGACGGCAATAAGTTTTACGGCCATTACAGCTCCTTACAGGGTCGGATTTGAAACAATCATCATAAACAAAAAAGGCTGGCGGGGTTCTGCACACCAGCTGGCAAGATGCCACTCAGTTATAAACTTTTATTAATCAGCCTGATATTTTAATTTGTACGCGCCGAACGTCACGATCAGAAATGCGGCAGCGACGGCGGAAAACGCCACGTACAAACTCGACTGGTGCGCGACAAAACCAATCAGCGCCGGACCACCCAAAATTCCGAGATACCCGAGCGTTGCGACAAACGCCACTGACATGTTCACCGGCATCACTTTTTCCTGACCGGCCAGCGTGATAAGCACCGGCGCAATGTTTGCCGCACCAATCCCGACCAGCGCAAAACCGCAAACCGGCAGGAACCAGCCCGGCAGCAGGATCACCATCAGATAACCGGCAATCCCGAGGATTCCGCCCATCACCAGAACGCGTTTACGGCCCAGCGTGCTGACAATCGCGTCGCCGGTCAGACGCATCACGGACATCGCAATGGCAAACACCGCAAACCCCCATCCCGCATGTTCAAGCGCCAGCCCGCGCTCGCGGGTCAGGAAAACGCCGCCCCAGTCGAGCACTGCGCCTTCGGCCATAAAGCAAATCATCGCCATAACCGCCATCAGGATCAGACGGAAATTAGGCCGTGCTTTAGCTTTACCTTCGTGCGAGCTTTCCTCGTGCGCCCCGAACGGCAGCAGGCTGCGCCACGAAAACGCCGTCCCCAAAATCACCAGCACGATGGCGAAAAATGTGCTGCCCACCGGCGTGATACCGGCGCTGAGCAACAACGCACCGCCACCCGCGCCCGCAATCCCGCCGACGCTCCACAGACAGTGAAAACCCGACATCAGCGGTTTATCCGCGGCCTGTTCAACCATCGTGCCCTGCACATTGACCGCCACATCCGCCAGCCCGATGCCCATGCCGAAAATGAACAGACTCAGCGCCATCAGCCGGATATCGCTGAATGTCGCCAGCAGCGGCATCATCAGACAATACATCACCACGGCGGCGAGGATCACCGCGCGGCAACCGAATCGGCCGATGATCCGGCCGGAGCCCAACATCGACAACAACGATCCTGCGCCGAGACACAACAGCAGCATACCGAGCGCACCGGCTTCGGAATGCGTTCGCAGCTGCGCGTAGGGCACCAGCGCGCCCCACAATCCCATCGCCATGCCGGTGACAAAAAATATCATCCGCGTAGCCACACGGCGGCCCGGTGCGCCGACCCACTCAGCGGGTTTTTCTAATTCAGGTGACAGTGACAAAGTGCGCTCCTGTGCCGTACTGGATAGTTATTAAAAGACTTTTAATAAGTGCGCAGTATATTGATCAGGACAACGCAAAGTCAACGCCTGAGGCGCGATTAGTTTCCGAAAGCGATATGCAGGTTGTAGTTATTCAGCGTGAGTTCAGTGATGCCTTGCAGATAGTCCTGCCGCATCGACGGGCGATAAATCAGCGCGGGCATATGCTGCGCGGGAATATGCTCCTGACACCGCTCGGTAAGTTCGGGGATCAGCGCATCGCTGATTTTCGGGCCGGAGAGCGCAATTGTCGCCGGGTTGATAATGGCACTGAGCGAGACAATGACCTTGGCCATTTCTTCCGCCACAGGCAGCTTATCGAGATCTTTATACGGCAGGTTCGACACCTCGCCCGCAAACTGACTGGCACCCTGCAACACCTGCCCGTTGATGACCATTCCGCAGCCGAGGCAAGGCACGTCAGGCTTGAAAATGTAGGCTACCGGCGCGGTTTCTCCCGCGCAGCTGCTGCGGTAAAAACCATAGGCGGTGTAGTTCATGTCGTTGTCAGCCTGCACGTAGATACCGAATTTTTCGCGCAGCTGTTGTTCGATATCCACACCGGCGAACGCGCTGATATCACAGGTCGCCACGCGCCCTTTCACCACCACGCCCGGCAGGCCGATACCGAGGGCTTTAATGTTCGGGTAATCCGCCAGCAACCCCGCAATCTGCTGATAAAACGTTTCCAGGCTGAGCGGCAGAAAGCGCACTTCGCCCTGCGCCAGGCTCGCGCCCGTGGCCGAATTCACCGACCAGATAATCTGCGCCGCCGCATCGCTGCCCTGCGCATAGAGACTCAGCACGGAGAAATAATCGGGGTTATACGCGTAACGCTGCGCAGGCCGCCCGCCGCGGGATTCTTCCAGCTCAAGCGCCAGCACTTCACGCGTCAGACGTAATTCATTAAGCACCGCGCCGCAGGTCGCAATACTCAGCCCCGTTTGCGCCGCCACTTCCGCTTTGGTCGCCGAGCCCAGTGATTTCAACGCCTGAGTGACCAGCACCACGTTATTGATCTTCATTTCGCGGGTTGTACGGTTTTGCGGGGTAATCATGGTGCCTCGGGATGCGGGGAATTTGAGGGTAATTTAGCACAAAATCAGGGCGCGGACTTTTGGCCGATAAAACTCAGAGGGGGAAGTGTTTAGAAGGAGGAAGTATCCGGAGGCAAGTCACCTCCGGATGACGGATTACAGCACCTTACTCAAGAACTCGCGGGTACGCGGATTGGTTGGTGCGGTGAAAAGCTGCGCTGGCGGCCCTTCTTCCTGGATCACACCCTGATCAATAAACACCACGCGATCGGCCACTTCACGGGCAAAGCCCATTTCGTGGGTCACGATCACCATCGTCATGCCTTCGAGCGCCAGCTGTTTCATAACGGCCAGCACTTCGCCGACCAGCTCGGGGTCGAGCGCAGATGTCGGTTCGTCGAACAAAATGATCGAAGGTTCCATCGCCAGCGCCCGGGCGATCGCCACACGCTGCTGCTGACCGCCGGAAAGGCTGGAAGGCCAGGCGTCGATTTTGTCGATCAGCCCGACTTTTTGCAGCAGCTTCTCAGCACGTGAAACCGCTTCGGCTTTCGACAACCCTTTCAGCGACATCGGCGCCATAATCAGGTTTTCCAGCACCGTCATGTGCGGAAACAGATTAAAGCGCTGGAACACCATTCCGACGCCGGAACGCAGCGTATTCAGATTGGTTTTCGGGTCATGAACCGCGAAACCGTTTACCACTACTTCGCCGCCGTTCGGTTTTTCCAGCGCGTTCAGGCAACGCAGGAAGGTACTTTTCCCCGAACCGGACGGGCCGATGATGCACACCACTTCTTTCTCTGCGATATCACACGAGATGCCGCGCAAAACGTGGGTTTCACCGAACTGTTTCTGTAAATCCTTAACGTGAATCACTTTTGCCAAACCTCTTTTCCATGTGTTGAACCAGCAGCGAGAGCAGGAAAGTCAGAACCCAGTACACCAGCGAAATCGTCAGGTAGGGTTCCCAGTAGGTGGCGTAAGCGCCGGAAACAGTTCGCGCCGCGTAAGCCAGATCGGCCAGGCCGATGGCGGACGCCAGCGAAGAATCTTTCACAATCGCAATCGCGTTATTGCCCAGCGGCGGCAGAATACGACGAAACGCCTGCGGCAAAATCACTTTGCGCATCGTTTTGCCCCAGCCCATCCCTAATGCACGTGACGCTTCCATCTGGCCGTTATCAATCGACTGGATCCCGGCGCGGAAAATTTCGGAAACGTAAGCGCCCGCGTTCAGCGTAATCGCGACGACACAGGATAAAAACGCGCCGTAATCGGAGCGTAACGCACGGGCGAAATCCGAAGACATCAGGCCGTTGGTCACTAAAATCCCGTCACGCGGATTGATGAACAGCGGAACCAGCGCGAAGTGAACCACCATAATCTGCACAAACAGCGGTGTCCCGCGAAATGCGCTGACGTAAATGCGCACCGGCCATTGCACGGCGAAGCGCAGAACATATTTCCACGGGCCGTCGTCGGCGCGGGCCATGCGTCCGAGGCCGAGCAGCAGGCCCCAGGTGGTGCCTAAAATGACGCAAATGAGGGTGCATTTGATGGTCATCAGCGCGCCCTGTACAAACAGCGGCGCATATTCTGAGATTATCTCCCAGCGAAATCCGGTCATACCTGTCCTTGTTCAGGGGCGCTTTCACGCCCCTGCATATCAATATTTTTCTGGGGGGATTTATTGCGCTGGCAGCGTTGGCACGTTCTTATCAAACCAGGTTTCGTAGATTTTTGCGTAGGTGCCGTCAGCCACGATTTTCTTCAGACCGGCGTTGATTTTACCCAACAATTCCGTGTTGTCTTTGGCGACCGCAATGCCGAAATACTGACGTTCGAACTTGCTGTCCGGCACCAGTTTCAGGGCTTTTTCAGGATGGGATTTGATGTAGTACTTCACCACGCCGACGTCGCCAACCGCTGCGCCAATGCCGTCTTCCGCCAGTTCCTGCAACATCAGCGGCGTGTTATCAAAACGTTTGATGTCCGTGCTGTTTTTGCCCAGTGCGTCAGATACCACGATGTCGCCGGTGCTGGAGTTCACTACGCCGACTTTCAGGCCTTTCAGCGCAGCAACGGAATCCACTTTGGAATCCGCAGGCACCACGATGGATTGTTCTGCCGGGAAATACGGCGCAGAGAAATCGACCATCGCTTTACGTTTGTCGGTAATGGTGATGCCGGAAATAATGATGTCACGATCACCGGAATTCAGGGTGGCGAAAATCCCTTCCCACGGCGTATTGACCAGTTTGATGTCAAAATC
This sequence comes from Rahnella contaminans, assembly GCF_011065485.1. Lineage (NCBI taxonomy): Bacteria > Pseudomonadati > Pseudomonadota > Gammaproteobacteria > Enterobacterales > Yersiniaceae > Rahnella > Rahnella contaminans. The sequence continues at coordinate 402,414 of NZ_JAADJS010000003.1, read as the reverse complement.
TTCCGCTTTAGCGATAGCTTTGATGATGTCGATATCAAAACCTTCCAGCTGTTTCTGGCTGTTTTCATATTCGAAAGGGCGATACGTGCCGCCGGAACCGACCACATATGTGGTCTGCGCGGCGTAGGCGGAAGTGATTAAGGAAGAAAGCAGGCACCCGGTGAGAACTAAAGACTTGAACATGGACACTCCTGTGTGTTTGTTATTTTATGCAGATAATTTGCATAAAAATACACAAATTGACGAAGCGCTTCAACCGAAAATTTGGTGAGGGTGACAGACAGATAAGAAGAATCCTCCGAGTTCCCCGCGGCGACATTCATCTCAATCCTGATATCGGGTATATTGGTACGCAGATCACAAAAATCCCTTAAAGGAAGACGTCGCACTATGAGTTATCGTTTCACCCTGGCCGCCGTTGCGGCCGTTTTCGCACTCACAGGATGCGCAAACACCAAAACCGCTGAAAAACCGGCGTTCGATCTCGGTTCCACGCGTCTGACCGTCACACACGTTCCGACCAAAACTGACGATGGCACCCAGATTTACGTCACCATTGATGGCAAAGATGCCGGGGCGCTGGGGCTTGGCGAAAGCGTGGAAGTGCAGCTTCCGGAAGGGAAACATCAGGTCGGCGGTTACGCCCGTTCACTGATCGGACGCGTGACTATTGCGCCTGTCGATGTGACAACGTCACGCAACGATATCAGCCATGTGACCTATTCCGTTGCGAATCTCAAGCCGACATTCCTGGTTCGCGCGACAACCCCGATCCCGAAACCTAAGTCAGAGTCGGTGCCGTTAGAACCGATCCCGGCCCTGCCAACGCAAATTGAGGCACCGGCAACGGACGTTCAGGCGCAAACCACAACGCCTGCGGCGGCATCAGCAACGACGCCAGCAGAAACTACAGCACCTGTAGCAGCAACCGCAACAGCAACGCCAGCCACTACAACGCCGGCGACGACAACCAAAACCGAAACCACTACAACGCCGGCTGCGGCAACCACGACTCCGTCTACCACCACGCAGACTGAAACCACGACTACACCGGCAACCCAGACCACTACGCAGTCTGTGCCTGTCACCACGTTGCAGTCGCAGACGGACACCACGACGTCATCGCCTCAGGCAGCTAACATCACTGAACTTCAGGATCCGCAGAGCTAAACTGTTCTGCTTTCCGCACGGCCCGTTTCCGGATTTCATCCCCGGAAACGGGCCGTTTGCTTTTAGAATTTCACCACCGCACCCAGCTCAATCACCCGGTTTGGCGGAATATGATAATGTTCCGGCGCACGCAGGGAGTTACGTTGTAACACCTGGAACAGTTTCCCCCGCGCTTTGAGATACCAAGGACGCGGATCGCCCAGCACAAAGGTATCCCGCGACATAAAGAACGACGTTTCATTCATCGTACACTTCAGCCCTTCCAGCCCGCAGCGGTACAAAATATCAGTGACATTAGGTTTTTCCCGCCAGCCATAACTGGCGATAACACGCCAGAATGACGGCGAAAGCTGCTCAATCGTCACACGCCGGACGTTGTGCACGTACGGCACATCTTCCGTGGCGACCGTCAGTAACACCACGCGCTCATGCAATATCTTGTTATGTTTAAGATTATGCAGCAGCACCAGCGGCACTTCATATTGCCCGCGCGACATCACCACGGCGGTACCGGGTACACGTTTCGGCGGCGATTTTTCCAGTGACACAATCAGCGCTTCGAGCGCTTCCGGATCCTGACGTAAACGCCTCACCAGGCGATTACGTTCAGTTTTCCAGGTGAGCATAATCAGCAGAATCGTCAGGCCGATCACCACCGGCAGCCAGCCGCCGGAGAACAGTTTGACCAGATTCGCGGCAAATAACGGCACATCAATCAGTAGCATGACCGCCATCATCAGGCCGCCCACCCCGCTTTTCCAGCCCCAGTTTTTCACCATCACAATGCCTATCAGCAGTGAAGTAATGACCATCGTACCCGTCACCACAATGCCGTAAGCAGACGCCAGATTGCTGGAGTGTTTGAAGCTGAGGATGGCAATCAGCACCGCGAAATAGAGCAGCCAGTTGACGACCGGAATATAGATCTGCCCCGACTCTTCATCAGAGGTGTAGATGATGCGCATCGGCGGCAGATACCCCATCCGCACGGCCTGACGCGTCAGGGAGAATACGCCCGAAATCACCGCCTGCGAGGCAATCACCGTCGCCAGCGTCGCCAGTATCAGCAGCGGGATCAGCGCCCAGCCGGGTGCCAGCAGGAAAAACGGATTCTGGATGGCGTCAGGTTTGCTGAGTAACAGCGCACCCTGCCCGAAATAGTTCATCACCAGCGATGGCCCGACCAGAATAAACCACGCAATGCGGATCGGCTTTTTACCGAAATGCCCCATGTCGGCGTACAGCGCCTCCCCGCCGGTCACGGACAGCACCACCATGCCGAGCGCGAAAAACGAAACGGTTTTGTATTCCGCAAAGAAGTGCACCGCCCAGTACGGGTTCAGTGCGTGCAAGACCTGCGGATTACGCAAGATCCCGCTGAGGCCCAGCACGCCAATCGTGACAAACCACAGCACCATTACCGGCGCAAAGATTTTCCCGACGCTGCCGGTGCCATTTTTCTGAATGAAAAACAGCAGCGTCAGAACGGCAATGGAAAACGGAATGATAAAACGATCGAGGGAAGGTTCGATGATTTCCAGCCCTTCAATGGCGGAAAGCACCGAAATCGCCGGGGTAATGACGCCGTCGCCGTAGAAGAAACTGCCGCCCACCAGCCCGAGAAACATGATAAGTGGCACCCATCGCGGGCTCAGATTGCGCACGGCCAGCGACATCAGGGTGAGAATTCCCCCTTCGCCGTCGTTGTCGGCGCGCATCACAAAACTGATGTATTTGACCGAAACGACCAGCATCAGCAGCCAGAAGATCAGCGACAGAAAGCCGAACAGAGAGCTCTGTGTCAGGGTGATGCCCGCCTGGCCGGTCAGGCATTCCCGCAGGGTATATAACGGGCTGGTACCGATGTCGCCATACACGACACCAATACAGGCCACAGTCACAGTAAGCAGGGATGATTTCTTTTTTATATGTGTCATAAGTGGCTTCGCGATGTCTCAGGACAACCTTTGTTGTCCCATTTTCAGAGTATAGCTGCTGCCACCTGTTCGCCGCCTCAACAACCCTCATTTTCTTTACATAAAAGAAACATTTAACGCACAAAGCCTTTTGCAATCGCAATAAAATTATCGCGGACAGAATCGTCATAGCGCGGGTCCCAGGCGATGCCCACCTGCCAGCGGGTTGCTCCCCCCGAAAGCGGCACAATATTCAACCCCGGTGGCGCGATATGCACCACGCTTTGCGGCAACAGGGCCACGCCGGTACCGGCAATAATCAGCGCGACAATCGTCTGAATATCTTCCACCTGCTGCGTGGCGCCCGGAAATATGTGCTGCTCGTGCAGGAACAGCGTCGTCTGCGTATCCAGACCGCCGCCGCGCGCCGGGTACAAACGCAGCAACGGGAATTTTTGCAGCCAGTCTTCGATGCTCAGGCCATTATTCTCCGGCGTGACCAGCACCAGATTATCGTCAAACAGGCTGTGATAACTGAGCGGTTTCGCCGGTGGCACACGGACGAACCCGACCTGCAACGCCCCGCTTTGCAGCATGTCGTATTGCTGCGCCGAGGGCAGATCTTCGAGCGTGATGTCAACGCCGGGATACTGCGCCCGGAACTGCGCAATACATTCCGGCGCAAAATAAAAACTGGACAGCCCGAAACCTGCCGCCAGAAAACCTTCGCGCCCTTTCGCCACCTGTTCTGCGTGATGCAAAAACAGCTCCGCCTGCGCGACGACTTTTTTCGCTTCCGGCAACAGCCGCTGCCCGCCCGCCGTCAGCGCGGTGCCGTGGCGGCCACGCGTAAACAGCGCCAGGTTTACCCGGGATTCCAGCAGATTGATCTGTTTGGTGAGCGCAGGTTGCGATATCGCCAGCGCCTCTGCTGCCAGGGCGTAATTTCCTTTTTCTGCCAGCACCACGAACGCCTTGAGCAGTCGCGTATTCATATTTTGCATTCCGTTTGGTTATCAAAAATGAAAAACAATTCATTATAAAGTTATCAGCCGGATTGCTGTAATGCCAGTGAAAGTCACCCTTTGTGACCCTTTACGGAGAACGGCGATGAGCGAAGTCACGGCAGTAAAATCGATAAAAACGGCAGTGGTTCAGTTTCAGCATCAGGCCAGCAATAAGGCTTATAACCTGTTGATTATGGAGAAATACATTGAACAGGCCGCCGCGCAGGGTGTGAAGATCCTGGCCTTCCCGGAAATGTGCATCACCGGTTACTGGCACGTGCCGGGTCTTTCGGCGGAAGAAGTGAATGCGCTGGCTGAAGCGGTTGAAACCAGCCCGTCGCTGGCACTGATCAGGGCGCTGGCGGCGAAAAATCAGATGCTGATTGGCGCGGGCCTTATCGAACGCGCGACAGATGGCCGGATTTATAACACCTACGTGGCCTGCATGCCGGACGGTTCTTATCACGCGCACCGCAAACTTCACGCGTTTGAACATCCTGCGTTTAGCTGCGGTGACGGTTTTACCGTTTTTGATACGCCGTGGGGCGTGAAGGTGGGGATCCTGATTTGCTGGGACAATAATCTGGTGGAAAACGTACGCGCGACCACGCTGCTTGGCGCGGATATCCTGCTGGCACCGCATCAGACCGGCGGCACCCATTCGCGCAGCCCGCACGGCATGAAACCCATTCCGCTGGAATTGTGGGAACAACGTGCGCAAAGAAAGGAAGAAATCACCGCCGCGTTTAAAGGGGAAAGTGGCCGCGGATGGATCCTGCGCTGGTTGCCATCGCGTGCGCATGATAACGGACTGTTCATTTTATTCAGCAACGGCGTGGGCGCCGATGCGGATGAAGTCCGCACCGGCAACGCGATGATCCTCGACCCCTATGGCCGGATCATCAGCGAAACCTGGGTTGCCGCTGACGCCATGGTCAGCGCCGAACTGGATTTAACGCTGATCCCCCTGAGTTCGGGCCGCCGCTGGATCTACGGCCGACGCCCGGAATTGTATTCCATTCTCACCGAGCGTCAGGGCTACGAGCGCGACGCCATCACCGCACGTTTTTCCGAGGAAGCGACGGGGCCGGCATCGCGTAAAGTTTAACGTGTCATAGCGTAATGATTGTGGAAGCCGGTGATGTGCAAGTCCCGGCATTCATTCTTTCACCGTGTTTATTCAACCGCGTGCAGACTGTGCCTCACCCGCTGAGAATTAGTGAATCCCCCCTCAGAACCTAACGGATTAGGATTACAGGCTTTTTTGCCCCTCTGCGGATGAATTTCAGGCCAAATGAAGCCTTTTCATACAAATATAGCCAAGGCTAACATTCTTAACCAACACTATAACTAGTTGAATATTATGGTTTTTTTATTTTGTTTTTTGTGGCAGACTGCGCGCTTCTGTTGATAACCCGCCTTTTTGTCACCAAAGGCATGACCGGTCCGTTTTTATGCAACTTTATACTATCCTCATTCTGGCTTTTGGTATGTCTATGGATGCCTTCGCGGCGGCTATCGGCAAAGGTGCCGCGTTGCACCGTCCCCCGCTGAAAGAGGCACTGCGTACCGGATTAATTTTTGGCGTGATTGAAGCCATAACGCCGGTGATCGGCTGGGCTATCGGGCTGGCGGCCAGCCAGTTTATTATGAGCTGGGATCACTGGGTGGCGTTCACCCTGCTGCTGGTTCTGGGGATCCGTATGATTTCCGAAGCCTTCAAAAAAGATAAGGCCGAAGAAGTTGAAGCGCCGCGCCGTCACGGTTTCTGGCTGCTGGTGACCACCGCAATTGCCACCAGTCTGGATGCGATGGCCGTCGGTGTCGGGCTGGCATTCCTGCAAGTGAATATTCTGGTGATGGCGCTGACGATTGGCGCGGCGACCACCATTATGGCAACCTCCGGCATGCTGCTGGGCCGTTTTCTCGGCGCGGCCATCGGTAAATGGGCCGAAGTGCTGGGCGGTATCGTGCTGATTGGCATCGGTACGTCGATTCTGGTCGAGCATTTAGGTTTGCTGAGCTGACGTGAATTACGGTAGCTTTACGGGAAATGGTTCAGCCAATCCGACAGGAGCACCGTAATGCCACATATTGATTTGAAATTTTATCCGCGCGGGCTTTCAGAAGAAGCGACGCAAAAACTGGTCGATGACCTTTCCGCCGTGCTGATTAATCATCTGGGGACGACGGACAAAGCCATCTCCGTGATGTTGACGGAAGTTCAGCCAGAGGCGTGGAAAAGCGATGTGTATGATCCGGTCATCAGACCGGCATTAGATCAGATGGCGAAAAAACCCGGTTATACCCTGTAATCTCCCTCACTGCGTCATCCCCCATTTGAAGACCCCGTCACGGCTAACGTGACGGGGTCACTTTTTAGTACTCATTACTTTTAGCGCTACTTACAGTGTTCCCGTCCCGCCGTCAGAACACCAGACCTGTCCGGAGGAATAGCTGCTTTCCGGCGATGCAAACGCGACATACAGCGCCGCGATTTCCGCAGGCTGGCCGGGGCGCCCCAGCGGTGCCTGCTCGCCAAATTTTTCAACTTTCTCCTGGGGCTGCCCCCCCGAGGTTTGCAGAACCGTCCAGTACGGGCCAGGCGCGACAGCATTCACACGAATTCCGTCAGGCGCAAGCTGCTTGGCGAGCGATTTCGTAAACGCCACGATTGAAGCCTTGGTTTGCGAATAGTCGAGGAGATTCTCACTCGGCAAAAATGCCTGAACCGAGGTTGTGTTGATCACCGAGCTGCCGCGCGGAAGATAATCCAGCGCCGCTTTGGTTATCCAGAACATCGCGTAAACGTTGGTTTTAAACGTCGCGTCAAACGCCTCGGTCGTGAGATCTTTAATCGAATTGCAGAACTGCTGACGCCCGGCGTTATTCACCAGAAGATCCAGCCCGCCGAGCTGTTCCGCGGCTTCTTTTACCAGCCTCTGACAAAACTGCTCATCACGGAGATCACCCGGGATCGCAATAATCTTGCGCCCTTCACTGCGCAGTAAATCGACGACTTCCCGGGCATCCGGTTCTTCTTCCGGCAAATAGTTAATCGCGACATCAGCGCCTTCACGGGCAAATGCAATCGCGACAGCGCGGCCAATACCCGAATCACCGCCGGTCACCAGTGCCTTGCGGCCTTCAAGCCTGGAACTCCCCTGATAAGAGGTTTCACCGTGATCCGGAACCGGGACCATTTTGCTCGCCAGACCCGGGAACGGCTGTTTCTGCCTTTCAAAAGGGGGCTTTGGATACGCATCCACATGTGGCTGATTGAGGGACGGAGGAAGGGGTTTCTGACTGCTCATGATGGCTCCTTAAACTAAAAACGTAGTATTAAGGGTAGAACACCTCAGCCTGCCCGAGGTGTGTTACGGACAGTTCCGAGTTGAGGCCGGCAAGCATTGAGAGGAAATCAGGTGAATGTCATCGCCCCGCGTCCCTTCTTTTCGTAACGTCGTGATGATCTGAAAAATTCCGGCAACCGTAATTCAGACGCCAATCATCGCCGCTTGCGCCCTAAACCCTAAAAATATGAACGCAGATATCCTCATCCAGCCTGATAGTGCTTTTTTGCTTTCAAATCACGCCCCTTCTGGAGAGCGACGTCCATTTCGCAAAATTCGAAGATTCACGGTACCCGACCTTTCACTGAGTGGGGATCAGGCTTTTGGGTGCTTCAGCGTCAGCGGTTAACCTCTCTCAGCTTTCCGGATAAGCCACATGATAGCCGTCGGTGTTGTCCGGCGGAGTCACCGGCACGATATGCGCAAAACCCGGTTCGCCGAAATGCATACCTGCCACCAGCAGTTTTTCGCGGGCGACCTGCGCCATGATGGTTTTACGGGTGTTTTCCGCCTGAACGGGATCGCAGTCAAAGGCGATGGAAACGCCGGGCTGCGCGGACTGAATGTGCGGGAAATGTACGATATCGCCCCAAATCAGCAGGCTTTGATTGCCCGAATCAATGCGGTATCCGCTGTGCCCCGGCGTATGACCGGGCAGCCAGACGGAACGAATGCCTTTCACAATCTCCGCGCCATCAAGAAACTTCAGCTTCGCCGCGTAAGCCGTCAGCATCCGGCGCGCCAGCAAGAAATTACGCTGCCGGTGCTCCGCGACCTGCATCATTTTGCTGTCATCGCGCCAGTATTGGGCTTCGAGCGGGTGAATATGAATTTCTGCATTGGGATAAACCGGTTGCCCCTGCGCGTCCAGCAGCCCGCCGATGTGGTCCGGGTGCGCGTGCGTCAGCAGAACCGTATCGATATCTTCGGGAGCCACGCCCGCAGATCGCAGATTTTCACCGAGCTTTCCGCCGGAATTATTCAGCCCGCCGGTGCCGGAATCGACCAGAAGGGTGCGCCCCGGCCCGCGGATCAGGTAACAATTGATATGAATATTGCCGGGCTCTGCCAGCCCGGCGTCACGTTGTATTTTCGCGGCATCTGCCGTCTCAATGCCGGACAACAGATCCAGGCTTGCTGCCATGTTTCCGTCGCTCAGGGCAGTAACAGTAAAATCCCCAATCTGGCGGGACGCAAAAGACGGATTGTTCATAATCACCTCAGGTTAATTACGTGCATGAGGCTGCAACATTGTGGTTTAGCAACTCATAAGCCTTTGATGTGTTTGATCGCCAGCTGGAGCGCCGAGTTCGGCTCACCGTGGAAATCTAACGCCTCTTCCTGCGCACGTTCGAGACAAAAAACAATGCGCCTGCGGCTGACTTCCTCACAGTTCTGAGCAAGCATCAAACAACATTCACCCACCATCCTGCAGGCCTCTTCAAAAATCTGACCGGACTCTCGCATAGCAAACTCCATCACGCCTGAAAATAAAATACTGTTTTTAGGTTAACGGCATAATTTGATAAAAGTTTGTTTTTTTTACCGAACCTTTACTCAAATTTTCTGAGTTCGCGGACGGCGGGCAAGGCTAAATCAGAACATCACCGGCAACCCGAGCCCGCGTTTTACCTGCACCAGCGTTTGCTGCGTGACGTTTTGCGCCTGTTCGCTGCCGTGGCGCAGCAACGCCAGCAACTGACCTTTGTCCTGAATAAACGCATTCCTGCGGCTGCGGATCGGCGCGAGCAGGGCTTGCAGACAGCCTTCCAGTTCGTCCTTACAAGCCCGGTCGCCTAATCCTCCGCGCAAATAATGCGCTTTCATCGCGCTGACTTTTTCTGCGTCCGGGTGGAATGCGTCCAGATAGCTGAACACCACGTTGCCATCGACCTGACCCGGATCGTTAACCCGCAGGTGATTCGGATCGGTATACATCGCACAGACCGCCTGATGAATGTCTTCTTCGCTGGCGGAAAGCGTCAGCGTATTGCCAAGGGATTTCGACATTTTGGCCTTGCCGTCGATGCCCGGCAGACGCCCCGTTTTGCTCAGCAGCGCCTGACAATGGCGCAGCAACGGCTGACCCGTCAGGCTGTTCATCTTGTGGACGATTTCATTGGTCTGCTCAATCATCGGTAACTGGTCATCGCCGACGGGAATTAAATCCGCCTGAAACGCCGTGATATCCGCCGCCTGGCTGATCGGGTAGGTCATAAAACCGACCGGCAGCGAACGGGAAAAACCCTTCTGAGTAATTTCACTTTTCACGGTCGGGTTACGCTCGACACGCGCCACGGTCACGATGTTCATGTACAGCAGGGTGAGTTCGGCCAGCGCGGGCAATGCAGATTGCAGGCAGACCACCGTTTTGGTGGGGTCGATGCCCACCGCCAGGTAATCCGCCATCACTTCGGGAATATTACCGGCGACTTTTTGCGGGGAATTGCCGTTGTCGGTCAGCCCCTGAAGATCGGCGATCAAAATGTATTGCTGATTATCGTGTTGCAGCGCCACCCGCTGGCGCAGGGAGCCAGCAAAGTGGCCTAAATGCAGCTGACCGGTAGGACGGTCGCCGGTAAGAATGGTTTTTGCGTTATTCATGAGAGTTCCTTTTTGGTTTTTTACGCCGGAAAGGAGTCTGATAAACAACAAAGCCGCCTTCCGGCGGCTTTGTGAACAGATACAGGAATTCAGCCGCCTTTAGAGTGGCAGCCACCAGGAACAACGTGATGTGGTCATGGTGTGTATCTGAGTTTTCATGGCGGTAATTTATCATTACTTAGCACGAAAGGTAAATCACGAATTTCTTTGCAAGCCGCTCACTGCGGGCGTTGCGCGGCTATTCGGCTTTTACCGGTTTGATGAGCAACGCTTTTCCCCGGCGTCTTTCGCTCAATACGGCCAGTATTCCGGCGGCGGCAATCACCGATGCGCCAACCAGCGTCGAAACGGTCGGCAGGCTGTCGAGGAACAGGAAACCAATCATCATCGACCAGACCATCGTGGTGTAATCGAACGGTGCCAGCAGCGAGGCATCGGCGTAGCGCAGGCTCAGCGTAATGAGGATCTGCGCCATTCCGCCGAAAAATCCGCAGCCCGTCAGCAGCAAAAGCTGTCGGGTATCGGGGATTTTCCAGCCGAAGAAAATCGTCGCCAGCCCGATCAGCATGGTCATCAGCGAGAAGTAGAAGACGATCGCACCCGGCCTTTCGATACCGTTCAGAAAACGGATCTGCACCGACGACACCGCCGTACACATTGCCGCCAGCAGCGCCAGAATCACGCCAAATCCGGCTGAAACTTGCGTAAACCCGCCCGAAAGCAGCGAACCGCTGTCACGCAGATGCGCCCACAGCATCACCAGAATGCCGGTGAAACCGACCACCACCGCCATCCAGCGGGCGGCATGCACGTTTTCTCGCAACAAAATAGCGGCCATGATCACCGTAAACAGCGGCGCGGCGTAGCTGATTGCTGTGGCATCTGCCAGCGAGATATACACCAGCGCCAGATAGTTAAAATACATGCCGCCGGTGCCGGAAAATCCGCGAATTAAATGGCCGAATATATTCTTCGTTTTAATTTGCGCAATAACCGGCCCCTGCAATTTTAGCCAGATCAGCAGCGGGAATAAGGCGACGAAAGAGCGAAAGAATATCACTTCTCCGGTAGGAATATTTCCCCCCAACCCTTTTACGCAGGCCAGCATGAGCGTGGCGCACAGGGCGGATAATATTTTCAGCGAAACACCCATTCTGGCGTTCATGTTTTACCCTTTTACTCTTTGAGATTAGCGGTCTGAAACTGACCACTATTCTGGCAGAGCCCCCTTTTTTGCGGTCATACAAAAAGCGTATCGCCATACAGGGTTTACTTCTTATACAACGCCAGATTGAGCTTATATAGTCGGGTTGACCTCATAAGAAACCGCAGCCAGTTTTGCTCACAGTGAGCCAGGGGAAGTTGTCGTCACACACCGCTAATTAAAAGACCCGGAGAATGAATGATGAAACTGAAGTTACTGTCTTGCTCTTTGCTGACATTGCCACTGATGGCGGCCTTTTCCTCTGCGAAAGCCGATGTTCTCTCTGATATTCAGGCGCGCGGCGCGCTTAACTGTGCCGTGTATTCCGATGTGCCGCCTTTCTCTTCGCCGGATCCGAAAACACGCCAGCTGGCCGGAATGGACGTCGATTTATGCACGGCGTTAGCCAAACAGATGGGCGTAAAACTCAATCTGATGCCGACCTCTATTGAAGCGCGCATCGCGGTGATCGCAACCGGCCGCGCCGACGTGCTGATTGCCAATCTGGCGTACACTAAAACGCGCGGCCAGCAGATTCAGTTCAGCGACCCGTATTACGTGGCGAAAGAAGTGCTGGTGGTGAAAAAGCCGAACGTCAATAAAACCCGTGCGGATTTTAAAGGCAAACGCATCAGCGCCACCAAGGGCACGACGTCAGAGCAATCCATTTATCTGGCGGGCGCGAAAGCCGTGACCTTCCAGGATGCCGCCTCGGCGTTTCTGGCACTCGAACAGAATAAAGCCGTGGGCTTTGTCACCAACACCATGACCGCTATCAAGATGATTTCTCAGGCCGGAAAAGACGGCATCGAACTGGGGATGATCAAAGAACCGATGGCGCTGGAACCGATTGGCGTCGGTATGAAAAAGGACGAACCGGCGTTGCTGGCAAAAGTGAACGGCAGCCTGAAAGCGATGGATGACGACGGCACCATCGATAAAATCTGGGCAAACTGGATCGGACCAAATACCGAATACAAAATGGTGCGCGAAGACAAAGTTCAGCCGCTCTCCAGCCTTAAATTCGAACCTCTGGAATAGCCGATGACCATTGTGTCGCACGAGGTGCCTTCCCGCGTCTCTTATATTCTTGCCAGTCAGGGCGACAACATCAAAATCTCCACCATCGGCAGCCGTGCGTGGCTGATTGAAGCACCGGGTGATTTCGACCTGCCCGCCCAGCGCCGCATCTGGTCGCTGGCGGCCACACTGCGCATGCGCGATGACGTCGAATCGCTGATCCCCGGCGTCACCAATCTGCTGGTGCTGTTTCGCCAGACGCCGGAAGATTATGACGCGACTTTCGCCCTGCTGGTCGGCGCGTGGGAACAGGCGCAGGCCGTTCATCCGCAAGGCAAACTGATTGAAATTCCAGTGATTTACGGCGGCGAACATGCCACGGATCTGGATGCGGTTTGTCAGCATACCGGGCTTTCGCCCCGCGACGTCATCCGCCGCCACTCTCAGGGCAGCTACACGGTATTTTCACTGGGCAGCGCGCCGGGTTTTGGCTATCTCCACGGGCTGGATCCGTCTCTCGCTACGCCGCGTAAAAAAGTCCCCTCGCTGAATATGCTCAAAGGCACCGTGACCATCGGCGGTGCGCAGACCGGCGTTTCCGCGCTTACCGGGCCCAACGGCTGGAACGCCATCGGATTCGCCGAACTGACGCTGTTTGACCCGTGCGCTGAGAATCCCGCGCTGATGGCACCGGGTGACAGCGTGCGGTTCCTGCCAGAAAGGATAGAACTGTGACCCCAAAAGCTGTGATTGAAATTGTGAAAACCGGCCCGCTGAATACCGTTCAGGACGCGGGCCGCAGCGGATTTCGGGATATCGGCGTGTCCGTCAGCGGCGTGATGGATCCGCTGGCGTTTCGCGCGGGCAATATCCTGCTGGGCAACGACGAAAACGCCGCCTGCATTGAAGTGCAGATGTTCCCGTTTAAAGTCCGGTTTCTTGCCGATACCAGCATTGCCGTTACCGGCGCGGATTGCCGCACGAAGCTCGACGGCGAAGAGCTTCCGCCCTGGTGGGCCTGTTCCGTCCGCGCCGGACAGGAGCTGGAAATGCAGTTTCCGCGTTCCGGCGCGCGCAGCTATTTGTGCGTCGCCGGAGGCATTGACGTGCCGGTCGTCATGGGTTCGCGCAGTACCGCCCTGCGCGGCGGTTTCGGCGGAACAGACGGGCGACCGCTGGCGAAAAACGATCGTCTTGCGGCAGGCGATTCTTTCATCTCACCTTTGCCTGCACAAGGCATGGGTATCGAGCCGCCGCAGATTGCGCTGGCCAACGTGTTCCCGACCAGCACTGAGGGACTGGTGCAACTGCGCGCCATTCCCGCCGGTGAATATGCGCTGTTTGAAGCCGATCTTCCCCGCTTCTGGTCGCAGCCCTGGAAGGTTTCCCTGCACAGCAACCGCACCGGTTACCGGCTGTCCGGCGAACCGGTCACGCCGTCGAAAGTCATTGAAATGCGTTCCTACGGGTTAATCCCCGGCATCGTGCAGGTTCCGCCTGCGGGCGAGCCCATCATTCAACTGGCCGACGCTAATACTGCCGGAGGCTATCCGAAAATTGCCGGCATTATTGAAGAAGATTTGTGGCGTCTGGCGCAGGTTCAGCCCGGTCAGAGCATCCGGCTTGTCAAAAGCGATGCACGCGAAGCCATTGGCGTGGCACGTCAGATCAACCAGTGGTTCTCCCGCCTGCGCGATAACGTAATGCCGGTGAAGACGGTGATGGGGTTTTAAATTTCCCTCATGATGAAACAGAAAACGGGCCCGGAAAAGGCCCGTTTTTTTATGGTTGGAATTCAGGGGTTTTATTTCAGACCTGCACAAAATTCCGCGATCCGGTCGCAGCCGTCCTGCAAAATTTCCATACTGGTGGCGTAGGAAATACGGAAGTACGGGCTCATGCCATACGCTGCGCCCTGCACGGTGACGACGTGCTTTTCTTCGATCAGCGCCATCACAAAATCGGCATCATTATCGATGTGACGCCCGCCTGCGGTGGTTTTCCCGATACAGCCTTCGATATTCACGAACAGATAAAACGCGCCCTGCGGTCTATGGCAACGCAGTTCATACACGGACGTTAAACGCTCCAGCACGTAATCGCGGCGCTGACGGTAGATTTCGGCGCGTTCTTTCAGTAAACCCTGCGGGCCGTTAAGCACAGCAACCGCTGCCGCCTGCGTAAGCGTGGTGACGCCCCCGCTGTTTTGCGTGTTCACGTTGCTCATGGCTTTAATCAGATCTTTCGGACCGCCGCAAAAACCTAAACGCCAGCCGGTCATGGAATAGGCTTTCGACACGCCGTTAACCGTCAGCACGCGATCGAGCAAACGCGGCTCCACTTCGGCCAGCGTGTAAAACGTCACGTCGTCGTAAATCAGGTGTTCGTAGATATCATCGGTCAGGATCCACACGCCCGGATGGCGCAGCATCACTTCGCCAATCGCCTGCAATTCCGGACGCGTTGCCACGGAACCGGTCGGATTGCCCGGATAATTCAGCAGCAGCCATTTGGTTTTCGGCGTGATCGCCGCTTCAATGTCCTGCGGATACGGCTTGTAATTGTTCTCTTCCGGGCAGGCCACCGGCACCGGAATACCGCCCGCAAATTTGACGATATCCGCATAGCTGATCCACGACGGCGTCGGGATCACCACTTCATCGCCCGGATTAATCGTCGCCAGCATCGCGTTAAAGATAATTTGCTTCGCGCCGCCTGCGGTGAGGATCTGGCTCACATCGTAATCGAGGTGGTTATCGCGCTGGAATTTACGCGCGATAGCCGCCCGCAAAGCCGGGGTTCCGTCGGTTGGCGGATAGCGGGTATCACCGCCGAGCGCGGCGGCGTAGGCCGCTTCCGTGGCGTGTCGTGGCGTCGGAAAATCCGGTTCGCCGGTAGAAAGCGCGATGACGTTCACGCCGGCGGCGGCGAGATCACGGGCCTTTTGCGTCATGGCGACGGAGGCAGAAACAGAGACTTTTTTTAAGCGGTCGGCGATATCAGGCATGGTCCTGGGGTTCCATTGTTTTTATCGAACGTAAAAAGACGGACAGCGATGAGGCACTACAGGGGGAAGAGTAATGAGGAACGGACCGCGCCGACCAATAGCGCTTTGTTGTGATGACATAACACAAAGCAATGGCTGAACGCGCAAATCAGGCAATTTGCACCGGTGCAGTGCAGGCGGAGGAAGTCATTTTCCGGCAGGCGGCGCAAACGCCGAAAATATCCGGCTACGCAATGACCAAACCGGCGGTGAAATCAGAAGGAAACCCGGCGCACAGGCATAAATCAGCGCATCAGTGCGTGTTGGCACTCATCTTGCTTCATACACATTACTTATAACACCACTCGTTTACGTGATGAGGATGCCATCGTGAATCTCCGCCGCCTTAAATATTTTATCAAGATTGTCGATGTGGGCAGCCTCACTCAGGCCGCAGATATCCTGCATATTGCGCAGCCTGCGCTCAGCCAGCAACTCGCCACGCTGGAAGGCGAAGTGAATCAGCAACTGCTGATCCGCACCAAACGCGGCGTGACGCCGACCGAAGCGGGCAAAATTTTATATATCCACGCACAGGCTATTTTGCGCCAGTGCGATCAGGCGCAGAGCGCGATTGACGGCTCGGCGCTGGCGCTTTCGGGCAGCGTTTCCGTCGGGCTTGCGCCGGGCACCGCCGCACAACAGCTGGCGTTGCCGCTGATGGAAGAAGTCCACCGGCAATATCCGGGTATTGTGTTGTATTTTAATGAAAACTTCGGCACCACGCTGAGCGAACTCATCATGAATGGCCGGATGGATATGGCGGTGATTTACGGCAACCGCGAAATTCACGGGCTACGCTTTATGCCGCTGATGAAAGAAGAGTTGTATTTCGTGTGCCCGCACGCACTCAGCAAACCACTGAAAACCGTCAGTCTGGCGCAGGTGGCAAAGTACGATCTGTTCCTGCCGCGTATTTATAACATCATGCGTAAAGTCATCGACGACGCGTTTATCCACGAAGAAGTGACGTACCGCGTGAAGTGCGAAATCGAATCGCAAACCACCCTCAATGCCGCGCTGGCCGCAGGATTAGGCTGCACGATCATGCCGGAATCCGCCGCCCGTGCGATGCTCAAAGCCTCCGGTTCGTGGATGGCGAAAATCGACAAACCGAATATTCAGGCGGCGCTGTCATTTTGTATGTCCGACCATCTGCCGCTTTCCCAACCCGCCGAAGCGGTCAAAGCGATTTTGCTGTCGCTGATGGCCAGCCGCACGGTAGATAACCGGCCACTGACGCTGGTGGGGTAATAAGCGCACCTTATTACCGCAAAGCGAAATCCTCTTTCCTGACGTCCGCAGTGACACGATAGAGTGCGTTTACCGCCCGCTCAGCGGGTCGTTTTGTCGTCGTTATTGCGCGGGGACACTCTCTCTTTGACGGGATGGATATGGAAAAAAAAGCACCAGCACTCAGCGAGTTGCGCTCTGTCGCACAGAAGATGCGCAAGTCCGGCCTCAGCCAGATTGAACTGCGCGGAAACGGCTTCCGGGTCAGCATAAAATACGCGCCCGTTTCCCTTGCTCTTTTGCCGTGCCGCGTGCCGGACGAAACGCCTGCGCTTCCCGCGCTGGCCGCCCCCGACACGGTGCGTGCGCCCTTCCCCGGTATCGTGTTGCTACAGCATCCGCTCAGCAAAATTCCGTTTACTCAGCCCGGTGAAAAAGTCGGGAAAGACGCGCTGCTCGGCCTGCTGAAAGTCGGCGTGATTTACCTGCCGCTGCGCAGCCCGGTGCAGGGCGTGGTGGAACCCCTTTCCGTAAAAGACGGTGACTGCGTGGAATACGGCGAGGAGATTTTCACGTTACGCCGCGAGGAGCTGGCCGCATGAAATATATCGATTTAAACGCCGATATCGGCGAAGGATTTGGCGATTACACCCTTGCCGACGACGCCGCGCTGATGCCGCTGATCACCTCCGCCAACGTGGCCTGCGGGTTTCACGCCGGGGACGCGGTGATTATGGCGAAAACCGTCGCGCTGGCGAAAAAGTATCAGGTGGATCTCGGCGCGCACGTCGGGTTCCCCGATTTGTCCGGGTTTGGCCGCCGCCGGATGCACATCGAACCGCAGGTCATGGCGCATTACGTCACTTACCAGCTGGGCGCGCTTTCGGCGTTTGCCAGAGCGGCGGATTACCCGCTGACACACATGAGTTTTCACGGCGCGCTGGGGAATATGGTCTCCGAAGACGCTCAGCTGGCGCGGGTGTTATTGCAGGCGGTGAAGGATTTCGATGCACAGATGATCATCAGCACAATGTCCGGCAACGCCGTTGAACGTATGGCGCGGGCGCTGGAGTTGCCGGTGATTTGCACGTTTCTCGCCGACCGCGCGTATGAAAGCAACGGGCTGCTGGTCAGCCGGGCGAAACCGGGCGCGGTCATTCATGACAAAGAGCAGGTGCGCGCGCGTATCCGCCAGCTGCTGCGCGAAGGCACGGTACAAAGCATCGACGGCGTGACGCTGCCGGTGACTGCAACGTCGATTCTGGTTCACGGCGATACGCCGGAATCCATTGAAATGGTGCATACGCTGCGGGAAATTATTGCCGAAATGGATATCGCGCTGATGCCGCCAGCCCGGCAACGCCGGGAGCTGGCGAGGGAAAACGCGCTGTTATAAGTCCCGCTTATCGCCTCACACAGTTTATGTCTTATACCGCCTGAGAATTACTGGATACAGTCAGAAAACACCCACCGGCAGAACATGACGGAGCCGGGGTTTAACAGGAGAGTCGCAATGCCATTTTCAGATTACAAAACCGCGCTGGTGACCGGCGCATCGGCCGGAATGGGTGAAGCCATTGTCGAACGCCTTTGTCAGGAAGGCATTACGGTTCACGCCGTCGCCCGCCGCGCCGATCAGCTGGCCGCCCTCGCTGCCCGCACCGGTTGTATTGCGCACGCACTCGACGTCAGCGACCTCGACGCCGTCACGCGCCTGTGCAGCGAAATCAGCGTGGATATTCTGGTGAACAACGCCGGTGTTTCGCGCCCCGGCTCTATCCTGAACGCCGATGAAGAATCCGTGGATACGCAGGTGGACGTGAATCTGCGCGCGGTTTTGCATCTCTGCCGCCTGCTGGTGCCGGGCATGATGGAACGTGATCGCGGCCACGTTATTAACATCACCTCAATTGCCGCGATTTATAACTTCGGTGGCAACTCGATTTATCACGCCACCAAAGCCGGCGTTCACGCCCTCTCGCGCCAGCTGCGCGTTGACTGCTACGGCAAGCGGGTACGCATTACCGAAATCTGCCCCGGCCGCGTGGCAACGGACATTTTCGGCAACGTTTCCGGCGATCACGAAGAAGCCCGCCGCCGCTTCATTGACGGTTTTGAACTGCCTGAAGCCAAAGACATCGCCGACTGCGTGGCGTTTGCCCTGTCTGCGCCGGTTGCCGTGAACATCGGCAACATCGAGATCACCCCGACGTTGCAGGTTCCCGGTGGCCTTTCCACCATGCGCCCCGGCGAAGGTCTGTGATTTTCCCGCTAAACCCGTTTTCCTTATAAACCGACAGTTCAACCATTCAGGAGGGTGAAAATACGATGACGCTCGATTTCAGCAAAGTCCTGACCGGTCAGTTCGGGCAGATGATCGTCGATGGTATGGTTGTCACCCTCAAGCTGGCGCTGGGATCCTGGCTGCTGGCGATGTTTATTGCCCTGCTGCTGGTCGTCATCCGGCTGACGCACAAACGCGCCGCCGAATATTTTGTCCGTGCGTATGTGTCGTACCACCGCAATGTGCCGACGCTTATCCAGCTGATGATGTGGTATTTCGCCATTCCTACGCTGCTGCCCGAATCCGTGCAGATGTGGATTAACGATTTTAACGCCGAATTTCTGTTCTCGATGTTTGCGCTCGGATTGTGTCAGGCGGCGTATTTCTCCGAAGACATCCGCAGCGGTTTACGCGCTATTCCTGAAGGACAAACCGAGGCATCACGTGCACTGGGCATGAGTTACACCCGTTCTTTGCGCTCGGTGATCCTGCCGCAGGGCATCCGTAACGCGCTGCCGTCGCTGCTCAACCACACCGTTTTGCTGTTCAAAAACACCAGCCTGGCGATGGTCATTGGCGTGGCTGAACTGACTTACGTGACCCGTGATATTGAAAACCAGACGTTCCGCACTTTCGAATCGTATCTGGTGGCCTCTGCCGGTTATCTGTTCTTCTCTCTGCTGCTGATGGGTGCCGGTGCGTTGCTGGCCCGCCGGTTCCAGCGGGTCTACGCGAGGTAATCCCATGCTCGAAATGTTCACGATTTTGCACGACAACGGGATGCTGTTCCTGATGGGACAATACCCGCAGGGGCCGCTCGGCGGGATCCTCTGTACGCTGCTGATTTCCGTGCTGGCCGTTCTGTTTGCGCTGCCGGTAGGGGTTTTACTCGGGCTGGCGCGTTTATCGCCGTTCCGCTGGCTGAGCTGGCCCGCCGCCTGCTGGGTTTACGGTTTACGCGGTATTCCGCTGCTGATGGTGGTGTTCTGGACGTACTTTTGCGTCCCGCTGTTAATCGGCCACAACATCAGCGGATTCAGCACCATGCTGTGTACGCTGGTGATTTATGAAAGTGCGTATATCGCCGAGATAGTGCGCGGCGGCATTCAGGCGCTGCCGGGCGGCCAGTACGAGGCGGCGCGCGCATTGGGCATGAGTTATTTCAAAACGCTGCGCCTGATTATTCTGCCGCAGGCGTTGTACAACACGCTGCCAAGCCTGGTCAGCCAGCTGGTTTCCATCATTAAAGACAGCACGCTAGGTTACGTGATTAACGTACCGGAGCTGACCTTTGCCGCCAATCAGGTAAACAACCAGCTGCTGACCAAGCCGTTTCAGGTTTTCGCGATTGTCGCGATTGGCTATTACCTCATCTGTTTCAGCCTGACGTGGCTCGCCAATAAGCTCGAAGCGCGCATTACGCGCAAACGGCAGAACCGCGTGCCGGAAGCGGACAACGTGGCGCAGGCGATGCTGCTGACCAAGACTCAATCACAATAAGGAGCGACGATGCGACCGGTGATCTTATTTAATCAGGTCAATAAATGGTATGGCGAATACCAGGCGCTGACCGATCTGAGTGCAGAAATTAAAAGCGGTGAAGTGGTGGTGGTATGCGGGCCGTCAGGCTCGGGTAAATCGACGCTGATCCGCACCGTCAACCGGCTGGAGCCGATTGAAGAAGGCCAGATTTTATTTGATGGCATCGACATTCACGGCACCAGCACGCGCCTGAATCAGCTGCGCACGCGCATCGGGTTTGTGTTTCAGAACTTCAACCTTTTCCCGCACGTTTCGGTGCTGGAAAATATCATGATGTCGCCGGTGAAAGTGCTCGGCGTGAAGCGTCAGGAAGCGCGTCAGCACGCGGGTGAACTGCTGGAACGCGTTGGTTTATCGCATAAAGCCAATGCCTATCCGGCGCAGCTTTCCGGCGGACAGCAACAGCGCGTCGCCATTGCGCGCGCGTTAGCCATGAAACCGCCGGTGATGTTGTTTGATGAACCGACGTCAGCGCTGGATCCGGAAATGGTTGGTGAAGTGCTGAACGTGATGCGCGGTCTGGCGCGGGAAGGCATGACCATGATGTGCGTAACGCACGAAATGAATTTTGCCCGCGAAGTGGCGGACACGATCTGGTTTATGGATCAGGGGAAAATTCTGGAGAAATCCACGCCCGAAAACTTCTTCACGCGCCCGCAGCACGCCCGGGCTCAGAAGTTTTTGAGCGATTTGCATCACAACTGATTTTTGAATACCGCGCCTTTGGGTAAAACGCAAAGGCGCAGGATCCGGCTTTACAGTGCTTTGGTTCTTCTCTGGTTTTTATCCAGATACATCGCCTGATCGGCTTCATGCAACGCCTGATCCGGATTAACAGCAGCAGGATTAATCGCGATAGCGCCGATGCTCGGGCCGGCGTAATCCAGCGTGCAGGAATGCATTTTGTATTCGCCGATGAGTAAACTGCGCAGACGGTTTTTGAACGCATCCGCCGCGCGCAGCGCGTCATCAAATCCTGACGGCCCTTCTCCGGCGACGATAAATTCGTCACCGCCGACACGCCCGAGGATCTCACCTTCCGCCGCGCCCGCTTTCAGCCTTTGTCCGACGGCATACAGGAAATCATCGCCCGTTTCGTGGCCGTAGACATCATTGATCTGCTTGAAATTATCCAGATCGGTAAACGCCACCAGAACATAATTCGCCTTGTCAGCGGCCCTGTCGAACAGGTCGGGCAACGTTTCAAACACCGCGCGGCGGTTGGGCAATTCGGTGAGTTCATCGGTCAGGCTGACGGCGGTCAGCGCGGCATTCGCCTCTTGCAGCTTTTTCAGCAGCTGTTCGTTCTGAATCTGCTGGGCGATCAGTTGCGCGAAAAGCTGCAACACCTGTTCGCTGCGTTCCGAAAGTTCGCGGTTTTCGGAACTGGCGGCACACAGCGTGCCGTAAAGCGAACCGTCCACCAGCGTCACCGGCGTGCTCACGTAAGTCATGATCCCCAGCGCTTTTGCCGCTTCGGAATCGCCCCAGATACTGGCGACATCGCAGGTATAACGGCGGCCTTCGTCGAGCGCACGCTTGCACAGCGTATCGCCCCACGGCACCGAAATCCCTTCAGGAATTTGCATATCTTGTGAGTTGCGGGAGAACAGAATGTGCTGGTAATCGCCGTCCGGCTCAATGCGGGTGAGATACGTCGATTCCATGTTGGTCACCAGCTCAAGCATTTCAAGAAGCTGTCGAACGAGTCCTTCAAGCGTGTATTCAGATTCTAACGCACTCGAAATGCGCTCAATAAGATTGTCAGACATTACTCGGGATAAACCTTTCTTTTAATGGTCGTGCGGGGAAACCCTGGGCCGCGCATTTTATCATAGTTTCCGGCGAAGTAATCCCCTGCCGGCAGGATGCGTGTTGAAAAAATGATACAACAACCTATTGAATTAATTATAAATTCACAAAGTTTAGGTTAAGTCGCATTGTAAAAATCGGACAAAAACGATACGGCACGCCCCGTATTCCATTGGCGAAGTTATGTCTACTAAGATGCGCCCGGAGAGGCCTTTCCGAATAATCCGAACTGCCGGATGATCAGGTTCAACTTTTCATCTGCACATTCGGTTCTACAAGGCTTTCAATGCAAAATAAAAATTCACTCCTGCTGCTGACACTTTCCGTCGCCGTCTTCAGCGTCATCACCACGGAAATTGGCATCATCGGATTGTTGCCGAAACTCATCGAACAACTCCACGTCACCGCCACGCAGGTCGGTTTTCTGGTCAGCATTTACGCCGTAATTGTCGCCGTCACCGGCCCGTTTATTACCCTGCTGCTGTCGGGTTTTAACAAAAAAACCGTGCTGCTTTCGATTCTCTTCGTCTTCGTGGTTTCCAACCTGATTTACGCCACTACAGAGGTCTTCAATATGATGCTGGTCTTCCGCATTCTTCCGGCACTCACACATGCGGTGTTCTTTGCGGTCGCACTGGTGGTCGCCACGCAGGCCGTGCCGAAAGAAAAAAGTGCCGGCGCGGCGGCCAAAGTGTTTGCCGGTGTGGCAATCGGGCTGGTGCTCGGCGTGCCGTTAAGCTCGCTGATCGCGGAACATTTATCGCTGGCCGATGCGTTCTACTTTGCGGCGATTTCCTGTGCCCTCGCGTTCGTGGGGATCCTCTTCTTCGTCCCTTCTATGCCTGCCACGGCCAAAGTGTCCTTTGCCAGTCAGGTGAGCGTGCTGCGTAACGGCAAACTGTGGCTGACCATCGTCACGGTCACGATGATTTTCGCGGCGATGTTCTCGAGTTTCAGCTACGTGGCGGATTACCTGTCACGCGTCACGCACCTTAACAGCAACATGATCACGGCGATGCTTATCGTCTTTGGCGTCTGCGGATTCGCCGGGAACTTTGTGTTCAGCAGCTTCCTGCAAAAAAACGCCAACAAAACCACGCATCTTTATCCGGTGGTGTACGCCCTGATCTTCATCCTGGTCTGGCTGGCCGGTGATTCCCTGCTTGCCATGTGCGCACTGATGATTTTCTGGGGCGCATTCCACTCTTCAGGGCTGGTGGTCAGCCAGACATGGCTGATGCGCGAAGCCAGCCAGGCGCCGGAATTCGCCAACAGTCTGTACATGTCATTTTCAAATCTGGGCATCACCGTCGGTTCACTGGCGGGCGGCTGGTTTATCGCCGAATTCGGTACGCGTTCAGTGGTGCTAAGCAGCATCATTTTCGCCGCCGCCGCGTGGCTCAGTATTTACATCAAACAGCGCGTGGATGCCGGTGACCGCGCCTGCCGGACACACAGAACTGAACACGCGGGGGGAAATCACATGATCTAACCGCGTGGTGATGGCACCAACGACCCGTTCTATGAAGAAAAAGCGTAAGCCTTGTCAGTCGAGCTGGCCATCCTCCGCGGCTTTGATCAGCGTATCCACCACAAAGCGGATTTTCGGTAACAGCTGACGGCTTTTCGGCCACAAGGCGCTGACAGGCATTTCGCCCCCGGAATGGCCTGTCAGCACCTCTTTCAGTTCCCCGCTTGCCAGATATTTTCCCACCAGCCACAGCGGCAACTGCGACAACCCGCAACCGGCCAGCACACCTGCCAGCATCGCGTCGCCGTCGGCAAATTCGTACGTCGCGGGCGGCGTATAGCGGCTCACTTCGCCGCGCGCGTTGCGCAGGATCCAGAATTTTGGCTGGTTGCGCCGCACGCCCACTACACAGCGGTGCTGACTGAGTTCTTCCGGTTCATGCAGTTCACCGTACTGCGCGAGATACTCCGGCGCGGCGCAGATCACCAGTTTTTGCGTAGTCAGACGGCGTGCTATCAGTCCGCTGCTGTCGGTCAGTTCGCCGATACGCACCACCAGATCGATGCCTTCTTCAATGGGATCGATAAACCGTTCGCTGAACGTAATTGTCATTTCCAGCTCAGGGTATTGCCGGATAACGGCCAGCAGGTGCGGCATGATCCGCTGCCGCCCGAATGCCGCCGGTAAATCCACCCGCAACCGGCCGGAAGGTTTCGCGGTATGCGACATCAGTTCCGCTTCCGCCTGTTCGAGAATTTCAATCGCGTTCTGGCTGCTTTGCAGATAACGCTCACCGTCCGGCGTCAGGCTGAGCCGCCGCGTCGAGCGCTGAAAAAGTTGCAGCCCGAGCCGTGCCTCGAGACGCCCGACGCTTTTCGCCACCGCCGATTTCGTCAGCCCCAGCCGTTCCGCCGCCGCGGTAAAACTCCCGCACTGCGCCGTGGTGACAAACGCCGTGATACCCCCCAGATGATCTGTTTTGCGCATTACTCTGCTTCCCGCTCATCAAAAGCAGCCTGAGCCTGAATGACATCGGCGGAATGATTCAGCGTCCAGGCATACAATGCCTGAAAAGGCGCTTCCAGAGTGCGCCCCAGCGGCGTAATGCTGTATTCGACAGCTATTTGTGAGGAAGGGATAACGCGGCGGGCAACAATGCCATTACGTTCAAGACGGCGCAGGCTTTGCGTTAACGATTTTTGAGTGATTCCGTCCAGACAACGTCTGATTTCATTGAAACGCAGCGGCTTAGCACAGAGCACGGTGAGGATCAGAACAGCCCATTTATCGGTGATCTGATCCAGCAGTAAACGGTTTGAAGCACTGCGACAACTCACTTGCGTAACTGCCTTTGGCACGGCATTACCCGACATAGGGTTTCCTCATATAGACCAGATGAATAAAAGGTGCCTGAATGATACTAAGTATCCATTATATACTATAAAGCCTTTTTTAAGAGGCGTCATTTATGCCGTCCGGCGACCAGAATGAAACCATGGCTACGCTCGCCGTCACGGAATCCCTTTAATGCCATGACAAAATAACCAAACCCTATTTCCCGGCGGCAGATTTGCTGTCGGGCTGAACGCAACCCTGAGCAAAAACTGGAGCGCCACGGCTAAAGTGAATACACTCGTCGCCAGTGACGCGAGCAATGAAGTTCATGCGTAACTGGGCGGTGAGTATAAGTTTTAATTAGCAAAACTTAAAAATCATGCTCGCGTTCCGCAAAGCCCCGGCCCTCTCAACAGCCGGGGCTTTTTTGTGTGCTGAATGCTTATTTACTCATAACGCTTAATTCATCGTCTGTGACGACTCCCCGCCCCATCCGCCCCCCAGCGCCTTATACAACCGGACCAGCGCGAGCGACACGCTGGCATCGCTGACCACCAGCGTCTGCCGCGCCGCGATCAGTTCCTTTTGCATCACCAGCACATTGAGAAAGTCCGTCGCGCCTGCAACATATTGTTTTGATGCAGCGTCCAGCGCCGCACTGTCATTATCCACGCGAATTTTCAGCTGGCTGCGCTGCCGCTGCCCGGTGTCGTAATCCACCATCGCGTCATCCACTTCGTGCCAGGCCTTTAATACCGTGTTCTGAAAATGCAGGCTGGCTTCCTGTTGCTGCGCTTTTTTCAACGCTAACTGACCGCGCAGACGCCCGCCTTCAAATATTGGCAACGTCAGGCCGGGGCCGAAACTGTAAAGCTGAGATCCCCAGTTTCCCAGCTGGCTGAACTGCATCGCCTGTATCCCGACATTGCCGCTCAGGGTGATGCGCGGATAAAAATCAGCCGTGGCGACGCCAATGTCTGCCGTTGCGGCATGCAGCTGTGCCTCAGCGGCGCGGATATCAGGCCGCCGCTG
Organism: Rahnella contaminans; assembly: GCF_011065485.1. Taxonomy (NCBI): domain Bacteria; kingdom Pseudomonadati; phylum Pseudomonadota; class Gammaproteobacteria; order Enterobacterales; family Yersiniaceae; genus Rahnella; species Rahnella contaminans. The sequence goes on along the minus strand of NZ_JAADJS010000003.1, from coordinate 376,385 downwards.
CGCCAGCTCAGACGGCAACCCGACCGGCACTTCCGGCGGCGTCAGCGGCAACGGTCTGGCGCCGCGAAGCCGCTGCGTTAATGCCCCCGGTTCCTTACCCAGCAGATAACTCAGCGCGTTGATAAGATGTGCTTCCTGCTGTTCCAGTACCGGCAGGGTGGACTCGACAGCCGCCACCTGCGCCTGCGCCTGCGCCACTTCCAGCTGCGTCGCCACCCCGTCTGCCATTCTGATGCCTGTCAGTTTCAGGCTGTGACGGGCGATATCCAGATCCTGCAAGGCGTTTTCACGCTGTAACTGCACGCTGCGCAGCCGGAAATAATCGCTGGCTGTTTCAGCCTGAATGCCGGTCAGCACCGCGCGGCGTAAATCCTCACTGACTTCAACGCGCGCACCGGCGGATTCCCGCGCGCGACGCAGCCGCCCCCACATATCGACCTCCCACGAAACCCCGACGCCAGGTTGCCAGACGCTGTAGGCTTCCTTGCCTCCCAGCCCTGAAATATCCTGCAAACCGTTCTGACTATTTCGGGCGCGCTGATACGACGCCGATCCGGTGACGGACGGCAAACTTTCCCCCGTCACCACGCTGTTTTCCGCCTGCGCCTGCAACAGCCGCGCGCCCGCCGCCTGAATATCCAGATTTCCCTGCGCAGATTCTGCGATTAACGCGGTCAGCGTATCGTCGTGGAAAATATTCCACCAGTGTGGATCAAGCCCCTGTTCTACGACGTGACTTACCGCCTTTCCCTGCGGCCACGTCGGCGGACTTTTCACAACCGGCGCATTAAAATCAGGCCCCACCATGCAGCCGCTCAGCAGTAAAACGCTCAATGTTAACCCTGCGTTTTTCATTGATCCGCTCCTGGCGTGCCGGTGTGAATGGTCGCTTCTACCGCCATGCCCACCAGCAGCCGTGCGGCCTGTTTCTGCCCGGCCTCGATTTCAATTTTTACCGGGATACGCTGGACCACTTTAGTAAAATTACCGGTGGCGTTATCGGGCGTAATCGCCGAAAACGTCACGCCGGTCGCCGGTGCAAAGCTGTTGACCACGCCGTGCAGCAGGGTTCCGCCCAGACTGTCCACGCTGATATCCACCCGCTGCCCCGGCCTGACATGTTCAAGCTGCGTTTCCTGAAAATTCCCCACCACGTAGGCGTTATTGAGCGGCACTACAGCCAGCAGCGGCGTGCCCGGCGTGACATACGCACCTTCCCGCGCCACGCGCTGCCCGACCCAGCCCGCAACCGGAGCAACAATGTGCGTATAGGATAAATTCAGCTTCGCCGTCTCCTGCACGGCCTGCGCCCGTTCCAGTTCTCCTTTTGCGCGCTGACATTCCGTCTGCAACACCACGGTTTTGGCTCTGGCGGCGTTCAGCGTGGCGTTATCCCGCGCCACATTCGCCTGTGCGGTATCGATGCGCGAACGAGCCAGCTGCGCGTTTTGTTTACTGCCAGCCCCTTGCGCGGCCAGATCGCGATAACGCGCCAAATCCGCTTTGGCAAAAACGTAACTGGCCTGGCTGGCCGCCAGTGTGGCGGCGGCCTGCGCGATCATCGACTGCTGCTGCATCAGGCTGGCTTTGGCATTATCGACCGCCGCCTGCTGCACGTTCACACTGGCCACCGCCGCATTCAGTTCCGCACGCAGATCCCGGTCATCGATTTCCACCAGCGTTTGCCCCTGCTCCACATACTCATTGTCTTTCACCGCCACCTTCTCAATCTGGCCGGTAATACGCGGCGTCACCACGGTGTAATCTGCCCGGATAAACGCATCATTGGTGCGCTGATCGGCCTTATCCGCCAGCAGCCAGAAGTAAATCATCCCCGCCACCAGCAGGATGACCACGCCGGAAACCGCCACGGCATTTTTTTTAAATCGCATGATCAAATTCATGTTCAAACCTTAAGAAATTGAAGGGCTGGCAAGCGGACGCGGTGGATAAACGCGCGTTGCCATTAACGGAATAAAGAGGATCAGAATGACGGTCAGCACGACCATGACCTGATAAACATCAGCAGACGCCAGCACCACGGCCTGCACGTGGATTTGCTCCGCCAGCGCTGGAAGGCTTTCGCTGCCGGAGTGAGAAAACGACAGCCCCTGCCCGCTGTTTCCCCACTGATTCACCAGCGTGTTGGAGTGAAAATGCTCGCGCGCGGTGCTCAGCCCTTCGAGCACGCCGGTTCCGGCCACCGCCGCCATACCTTTCACGGTGTTAAACCAGGCCGAGGCAAATGGCCCTTCGGCGGGCGGTAAACCGTTGGTGGCCAGCAGAAGCAGCGGGATCACCGCCATCGGCTGCCCGAGGATTTGCAGCATTTGCAGGCCGTAAAAATTATTGCGGATCCAGTCCGACGTCATCGCACTGCCGAGGTAGCAGGTCACCGCGATCAGCCCCAGCCCGCAGGCCAGCACCCAGCGACAATCGACCCGGCGGATATTGCACAGCGCCGAGACCAGCGGCAGCGCCGCCAGTTGCCCGAGCGCGACATAAAGTGCCAGCGGAGCCGTCTGCACAGGCCGGTAACCGCGGATTTCCGCCAGATATCCGGCCGGAACCCCCGGTACTGCCACCAGGATCACCAGCACGCCGCCCAGCGTAATCAGCGAGAAGGTGAGATTGCGCCGCGCGAGTTGCTGCACTTTGAAAAATGGCAGCGGATGAAACCACTCGTTGACCATAAACAGCGTCAGGGTCGTCAGCCCCAGCAACAACATCCGGCAGATGAACGGCGAATCCAGCCAGCCCAGCCGCGTGCCCTGTTCCAGCACCACCACCAGCGAGGTGATAGCCGGTAAACCGAGCAGCAGCCCCACGCCGTTGAACTGCGCAAAACGTTCAAGCCGCAGCGGGTCTTGCGGAATGCCCCAGTGCACGGCGGCAATCGCCAGCAGACAAAGTGGAATGATTTGCCAGAACACCATTTGCCAGCCGGTGTATTCCGTCCATAACGCCGCCAGCGGGATGCCGAGATTCGGCCCGAACGTGGCTGTCAGCGCATACGCGCCCAGACCATAAAGCTTGATCCCCGGCGGTAAAAACCGCAGCGCGGCGCTCATCAGCATCGGCGGCAGGCAGCCGCCAAACAGCCCCTGCACCGTCCGCAGGACATAAAGCACGGGCAGATTGGGCGCAAACGGGCAAAGCACGCCCGCCACCATGAAAGCGGCGGTGACGCCGAGGGTGAAACGCCGCAATGACAGCGTGGCCGAAAACCAGGGCGCAAACGCCATGGCCGCCACCTGCGCCGCTTCATACAACGTGGTGAGCCAGCTCCCTTCGTCATAGCTGATAGACAGCACGCCGCGCACGTCGGTCATCGCAATATCGGTGACGTGTTCGTTTAATCCGGCCACCAGCGAGGCCAGCAAAATGCCCGTCAGCCCCGTCATGATGCGCAGGTCAAACGTCGCCGCTGGCGGCATAGCTTTAGGTTGCGCAAGTGTTTGCATTACTTATCCCTTCCAGATGATCAGGGGCTCAGTCTAGAAAGTTGGCGCAGCGGGAGGAATTGCGATGTTTGCAGCCGAGGCGTGCGTCTGGCGCACGTGACAGGTGCATACAGAGGCATTTATTTACCAGGGCGGGTTACCCAAGATAGGGTCTTTATCATTCACAGAAAGGATACGCGATGTTCACCAATATTCTCGTGGCGCTCGACGGGTCGCCGCAATCGCTGGCGGTCATTGAACTGGGCCGGAAAATCAGTGCCGGAAAACCGGCCAATCTGCATATTTTATGCGTGGTTGACGGGGCGTATTTGCTGCCCGGCGTACATCATTTCTTAGCGGAAAACCCCGCAAATAACGAAGCCAGCGACGGGCTGGTTTACCCCCCGGCGAATCACGAATATCACGAGGCGCGGCGCATCGTGAGCCACGCCGTGACGGAACTGACGGCAGACAACCGCCACGTCAGCGGGCTGATTGTCGGCGGGGAACCAACGGAGGTGATTATCCGGGAAGCGGCCAGACTGAAGGTGGACTTAATCGTGATGGGACACCGGCATTTATCCTCGCTGCAACGCTGGGTCGAACACTCCATCGTGAAAGAAGTGATCGACCTCGCAGCCTGTCCGGTGCTGGTGGAAAATCAGGAAACGGAGCCGTCGTGCTGACACGGATCACGCGCTAGCGGAATGGATACATAAATCATGAATGGTGCGCCGCAGCCACTGATGGGCGGGATCATTCTGGAACCGCGGATGCCAGGCCTGAACGATAGGAATGGCATCCAGCTCCACCGGCAGCGGGAAGGCGCGCGTTCTGATCCCCATCGTTTTTACCGCCTGCACGACATGTTCCGGCAACGATAAAATCAGATCGGAATTCCCCAGCGAAAACACGCCGGAATGGAACGTCGGCACCACCAGCGAAATGTGGCGCACGAGGCCCAGTTCTGCGAGCCGCTTATCGATAGGCCCGCGCGCGCGTCCACGCCGGGATACGCTGATCTGCTCATAACGGGTGAATGATTCCGGGGTGATTTCATGGTCGAAAATCGGATGATCTTCACGCGCCAGCCCCATAAAATGCGTGGAAAACAGTGATTGTACGTGAATATCATCCCCCAGCGGACGCATCGCGCTGATGTAAAGATCGACCTTGCCGTCGCGCAGACTGTCTTCGTCGCTACCATTTTCCGGGGTAAAGCGTAAACCGACGTTATGCGCCTCCTGCCGTAAACGGCTGAGCAGGATCCCGCCAAACGCGCTGATAAAAACGTCGTTGGCGTGCAGCGTAAACGTGCGTTCCAGCTGCGATAAATCCACAACCGACTGCGGCTGCAACAGCCGGACGGCCTCGCCCATTATCTGATGTACTTCTTCCCTGAGGGCCAGCGCCCGCGGGGTTGGCACCATTTTTCGCCCGGCCTTGACCAGGATCGGATCGCCAAGCTGATGACGGATACGGGTCAGCGTCCGGCTCATCGCGGGCGCGCTTAAATTCATTCTGCGCGCCGCACCAATCACCGAGCCTTCGTCCAGCAGGGCATCAAGAGCAATAATCAGATTTAAATCAGGGGTTTTCATCATCATTCATATTGGAAACAAGCCGTTACATAACATAGCCAGAAAGGCGCTGGCCGCAAAGTGAAAAACGTAAAAGCATTATAAAGACGCCGTGCGGCCTGATAACTGACTTTCAATCACCCGAGCCGTGCGTGGCACGCAATTGCCATTAACCTCAGGAGGAGATGAAAATCTCCGGGTGCCGTCAGGCAGCGTTAGCCGGAAGCCCCGGATCTTACTTTTAGTCTTTGCCCTTGCCGAAATACGTTCCGCTGTACGGAACGGGCAGGTAATCGTGAAAGAGTTGTCGGAGGGTTTGCTCAGGTTCGATATCGGCGAAAAGATCCGGATACAGCGTTTTCGCCATAAACTCGGTGGCCGCAACGTGCCACGGGCTGAGGTAAAAGTTCTGCCATATCACCGCCGTGTGGCCGTTATGCAGGGCTTTCAGCATGCGCAATCCGTTCTGCTGCGCGGTTAATTGCGCCAGACTTTGCTGTACCATTTCGGGGGAAATGGCCGGACCGAGTTTCAGATCGTCTTTGTCGTTAACGTCGCCCGCACCGGTCGCGATGTAAAATTCCGGCTGCGCCATGATCACGTATTCTTCATTCAGACGACCAAATACTCCGCCGACGGTTTTACTGGCAATGTTGTCGCCACCGGCAAACGTCAGCAATTCGCCGAGACTGCCTTTCACCGCTGTCACACAGCATTCATTGCGGCGCCCCAGATGCAGCTGGAGCAACACCGTGGGTTTGGGGCCCTGGTAGGCTGCCAGCCGGTCGTGTATCACCTGCATATGCGAGCGATAAAACTGCGTGAACGCCTTCGCGCGTTCAGTCTGGTTAAACACTTCACCGAGAATCTCCACGCTGCGGGCGGTATTTTTCAGCAGATGGACACGCAGATCGATTCTCACCACCGGAATGTGCGCCGCTTTCAGCATCCGGAGCAGCCGTAAATCCGCATCGTCGTAGCGCGCCAGGCTCGGCAAAATCACCACGTCAGGTTTCAGCGCCAGCACTTTCTCGGGGTTCATTTCATCAGGCCCGCCGCCGCCCAGCACCGGAATTTTCAGCATCTGCGGGAATTTTTGCGTAAATATCGTCCAGGTCTGGCTGTCGTACCGCTTTAAATCCAGCGGCCAGCCGACAATGCGTTTCACCGGGTCGCCGGTTTCGAGCATTGCCAGCGTATACAACATCCGGCTTTCGCCCAGCACAATACGCTGCGGATTATCGGGGATTTCAACCTGATTCCCGTCGATATCCGTTACCGTTCGCGCCTGCACCGCCACGCTCATCACCGCACTCAGCAGCACCAGCGCGATAAGCGCCGGTCTGAAAAATACCGGCACGCGCAGCGCGCCTTTTTGATTATCACGATCAGAATTCAACACTGGCCTGTACCATCAGATTACGGGTTTCGCCTTCACGCACGCGCAGATTACCGCCGCTGGAGGTGTAATAGTGTTTGTTAAACAGGTTGTTGAGGTTAAGTTTCAACTGCGTTTTCTCGCCGAACAGCGGGTTGTTCCACGCGATAAAACTGTCGGCCACCACATAGTCCGGCATCGTGAAACTGTTCTCCGGATCGCCTGCCCGCGTGCCGACATAACGCGCCCCGCCGCCCACGCGGAAATCACCCGGAATGCCGCTGAACGTCAGATTATGGCTCAGATACAACGCGCCGGAATGGCGTGGCGCATTTTGCAGGCGGTTGCCGTTATTGGCGGAGTTCACGCCGTCATTCACAATTTCGGCATTGTCATAACTGTAATTGGCGCTCACATCCCAGTCCGGCAGCACTTCGCCATTCAGTTCAAATTCAGCGCCGGTGGAACGCGCTTTATCAATCGCCCGCGTTGTGCCGTTAATGCTGAGCGACATGTCGCGTTCGTCAATCCGGTACAGTGCCACGCTGGCAAACAGGCGCGGGGAAATCTGCCATTTGCTGCCCACTTCCCAGTTGGTGCCCTGCTCCGGTTTACCGACATTGCCGTCATCATCCACGTCGGTTGACGGCGTAAAGGATTTGCTGACACTGCTGTAAAGCGAAACATCTGGCGTCAGTTTGTAGATAAGCCCGGCCTGCGGCAGGAATTTGTTGCCTTCACTGTCGAGCGTCTGAACCACCGGATCAAAGCCTTTCGACGCGCGCTGTTCGTAATGCTGATAACGCCCGCCGACCACGGCAATCCAGTCCGACGTCAGCGAAATGCTGTCTTTGGCATAGACCGAACGGCTGTGAATACGGTTCAGGTTATTGCCGTTGGCGGTGTTTTCCGTGGTGCTGTCAGTGACCGGCGAGAGGATGTCGTATTGCGGATCAAAGTAATTGAAGCTGCTGTTCGCCTTGCCCTGATACTGGTGTGCGCGATAGGTCTGATTCATCTCATAATCCGTGCCCAGCACGATATCGTGATTCATCCCCAGAATATCCTGAGAGCCCAGCAAGTCCCACGAAACGTATTTGGTTTTGTGGTTAAAGCCGCGGTTGGCGTCGGCGCGCCGCGTCACTGCGCCGGTGGTCGTGTTGACCGCCGTCACCCTGACTTCATCATTGTTGTAGCGGCGCTGGTTCCAGCCGAGCGTCAGGCGGGTGCTCCAGTCATCGCTGAACTGCCAGTCATAATGGGCGTTCAGCGTTTTATTATGGCCCCAGGCGCGGTTTGCTTTGTCGTCCAGACGGTCTTTATAGTTGATATCAATCGGTTTGCCGTTGATAAATGCCGTGCCGCGATCGTAAGGAATGTCGTAGCGGTAATCGGAATAGCTGATCAGGAAGCTGGATTTTTCGCCATACCATTGCAACGACGGCGCAACCAGCGTGTGTTTATCGCTGCCAAAATTGCGCCAGTAATCCTGATTTTGTTTTTCCGCAATCAGGCGGAATGCAAAACCGTTGCCGAGCGGGCCGGTGACGTCAATCGTGCCCGCGCCGCCACCTTCGCTGGAGGAACGCCCGCTGATTTTGGTGTGCCAGTCGTATTGCGGCTTTTTGCTGACGACGTTGATCACGCCGCCCGGATTCTGAATACCGTACAGCAGCGATGCCGAGCCTTTCAGCACTTCGACGCGCTCGGTGGTAGCATCAAAATTCAGCCCCTGACTGCTGCGCACGCCGTCGCGGTAAATCGAACCGTCGGAGTTCGAACCAAATCCGCGGCGGACAAACCCGTCCTCAGTGCCCGCCAGCGTATTGCCTTCGGTGACGCCGCTGACAAAACGCATCGCGTCCGACAAACTGGAAGCCTGATAATCCTCCAATTGTTGCTGCGTCACTACGCTGACCGACTGCGCTTCATTGAGCCGCGAAGTCGGCGTTTTGCTGGCCACGGAAGTCTCGCTGGCGCTGTAACCCTGCCCGTCTGTTTCCTGTCCGGACACCGTGAGCGTATTGCTGTCCCACGCAGAATAACTGATCCCCGGTGTCAGCAACGCAACACCATAAATAGCGGCCATAATTGCCGGATGGCAATTCCGTTTAAAAGAAATTGTCCTGTTATTATTCATTTCATTACGCCTGATGTTTATTATTTTATTATTTCCGTAAATTCATTCCGGATATTTTAAGAAACCACCCGATTTCGCAGGGAACTATTCCCGCAACTTCCCCATGGGTTATTTCCTGCACGTTCATCGGGTCAAAAAAAACCGCTGTAATGCAATTGATAATCATTCCAACATGTGAAAACGTAGTAGTAAATGAACAATTTTATTTCTCTACTACATTAATCGTTAAAAAAACTCACACAGTTACCGGGTTGAAAATAAAATATAACGAACTGATTTAAAATAATTAAACTTCAAAAAACACCTTCCACAACCTGAACCCTTTCGCCCTGAATCTTGTGAATTGAACCGTTTTCATAGCGGACAAATCACTACATTTGATAAGATAAAATTCCTCTCAGAAGCACTGACGCTTACCCATACACTTTTAAAGCAAAGGGATCGGGTTCATTCCATGGCCGCCACTCCGTTAAAAAAACGTATTGATGTATTTGGTGAACGTTATCGTGCGCGGGCACCCGCACTTTCACCACGCTTACAGGCCGTGGTGAGATATATCTATGACAATCGTGAGACTGTTCTGGAATCCACAGCATTAGAAATTGCTGCCGCAACGGAAACCTCGGATGCCACCGTGATCCGCGCAATTCAGGCATTAGGGTTTGCCGGTTTGCGTGATATGAAAAAAACGCTGGAAGCGTGGCTCGGCACGGCGATTAATTCAGAAGAAAAGATGATCACGACGGTCAGCGAGCTGGCCTGCGATATTAATTCCGGTATCGATTTCGTTCTCGATGGCCATAAACGTGCGTGCGATACGCTTTCGGAACCCGGCAACCGGCAGGCGATGTCTGAAGCCGTCGCGTTGCTGATTGGCGCGCGTCAGGTGGGGCTTTTTGGCATTAATGCCTCGGGAATTCTGGCGGATTACAGCGCGCGGCTTTTCAACCGCATTGGCATTCCGGCCGTTTCGCTTAACCGTTCCGGCGTCGCGCTGGCGGAACAGCTGATCAGCCTGCAACGTGGCGATGTGCTGATTATGATGGCGCAAAAAAACGCGCACAAAGAAGGAACGACCACGGTTCGCGAGGCAAAACGTCTGGGGATCCCGATCATTTTGCTGACGCACGCCACGGAATCTTTCTTCGCCAAAGAAGCGACTCTCGTGATCAACGTGCCACGCGGCGGCGAAAATGGCCGGATGCCGCTGCATGGCACCGTGCTGGTTTGTCTGGAAATGCTGATATTATCGGTCGCATCCGCCACATCCTCCCGCACGGTCAAAACCATGACCCGCATTCAGGATTTATACCGGACACTGAAACCGTCAAACAAGAAGTGAGGCGTTATGATCGGCGTTTTTGGCCATCTCAACCCGGACAGTGACACTATTTGCAGCGCGCTGGTCACCGCCGCCTGGCTTAACGAGTAGAAAGGCCTTCACCACGGTGAAGGCCTTGTGTTTCGGACGATAGCAGCAACGGCAAATCAGGTACGGATTTGCGCCCACCACAGCCGCGCTTTCATTCCCCGGTAAGAAGTCCAGCCGGTCGTTGTGGCAATCACCTGCCCTTTATCAATGACAACGAACGTCGGGGTGACGCCAATATCCCACTGTGCCGACAAATCGCCGCGGGCATCGTTAATCACCGGCATGTGAATGCCCTTCCCGTGCAGATAACGCTCCAGCGTGGCGTTATCCCCTGAACGTAATGCCACGGTCAGGACGTTCTCCCCTTCTTCTGCCAGCCGGGAAACAGAAGGTGTGGTCATTTTGCACACGCCGCACCACGTTGCCCAGAAATAAACCAGCAGCGGGCGCTTCTGACTTTGTTGGCTGAGCGTCACGGACTGATTGCTGAGGGTCTGCAACGGCTGGCTGCCAAAACTGGCCGGTGCCTGCGGCGCGCGCAGAAAATCCATTCCCAGCATCACGACCAAAATCAGCACGACGAAAATCGCCCCTTCGCGCACCCCGCGTTTAAGCCTGATCATGTTTTGCCTTCGCCAGTTGTTCCTTCACGACTTTCTGCAAATCCTCCCGGGAGATGGCACCCGCAATCAGCTGATCGCCAATGATCGTCGCAGGCGTTCCCTGAATGCCCAATACCTCGGCGATTTCCACATTGGTTTTCAGTTCAAGATAACTGGCGGGCGTCACGCGGATGGGTTCCAGTCCGGCATATTTCACCGCCTCGAGCGCACTGGCTTCATCATGCTGCCCTTTTTTAGACATCAGCCGCTGGTGTACCACCAGAAACTTTTCCGGATGCTGCTCCCAGACCGTCATCGCCGCACGACCGGCAATAATGGAGCTCGCGCCGCGAAAAGGCAGCAGTTTAATCACCACTTTGATATCTGGATTTTCTTTCGCGACTTTTTCCAGCATCGGATCAAACTGCTTGCAGTAAGGACAGTTGTAATCGGTGAAGGACACAATGGTCAGCCGGGGGTTTTTCGCGCCAAACCACGGCGAGGCCGGGTTGTTAAACAGCGTATCTTCCGGCGTCATCGCCAGAACCACCGGAGAAATCACCATCATCATAATCAGCATTAACGTTTTCATTATCGGGCTCCACGGGCATCTTCCAGCCCCTGTAATACGGCGTCACGGGTAAGCAACGGCGATAAGATTTCACCGGCAGGATTGTGCGGACCATAAATTTGATTAAACGGCACGGCGACGCTGCCGCGTTTTTGCAGGAAGTCATTGATCGGTTTTGACGGCAACGTCCAGTCACCGCGCAGGGCCACAACGTCGTTTTCCGTCAGGGCTTTCTGCACATCTTCGCGCATCAGTACGTTGTATTTGTTGGCTTTACAGGTCACACACCAGTCGGCGGTGACATCCACAAAGACCACTTTATTTGCCGCCAGCGCGGTCTGAATCGCCTCTTCGGACAAGGGTTGCCAGGCAATATCATCGCGCAGTGGCTTCCCGCCTGTGCCTGAAAAGTGCGAGGCCATGACGATCACGGCACCGGCCAGAAGCGCGCCCGCCCCCGCAGTTAACGCCGAATTACGCAAGCCATAGCGGCGCAGGGAGAAGGCGAACAGCATCACCAGCAAGACACCCGCCAGCACGGCGACCGTCAGCGCAGAGAAATGGTTTTGCATCAGACTGAGCAACCAGAGACAGGCCGACAGCATCAGCGCGCCGAGGAAAAGCCGCAGCCTTAGCATCCAGCGCCCCGGCCGCGGCAGACACATCGCCAGCCCCGGCCACAGGGCAATCATCAGCCACGGCAGACTCATGCCGATGCCCAGCATCAGGAACAGCCCCCACAGAACCGGCAGCGGTGCGGCCAGCGCGAATGCCACCGCCGTGCCGAGAAACGGCGCGGAACAGGGCGTCGCCAGCAGCGTGGCAAAAGCGCCTTCAGCGAAGTGTCCGCTGAGACCGGAACGCTGATGCGTCGCCAGACGGGTGGTCATCTTTGAGGGCAGATTAATTTCAAACAACCCCAGCAGATTGGCGGTAAATACGGCCGTGACCAGCACCATCAGCCCGATAAACCACGGACTCTGAAACTGAATGCCCCAGCCCAGCGTCTGATGGGTGTAACGGAGCAGCGTCATCAGCAACGCCAGCGCCAGAAACGAGGTGATAATCCCGCCCGATGACGCCAGAAACTGCACGCGAATGCTTTTCCGGTTGCGCTGTTCCACCTGCAAAATACTGCCGAGTTTCATGCCCAGCACCGGCAGAACGCAGGGCATAAGATTGAGAATGAAACCACCGGCCAGTGCCATCAGCGCCACCTGCCAGAGTGCGATAACGCCCGGCGCGCCGGCAGAAAGCGGGCTCACTTTCAGGTAATTTTGCTGCGCCAGACCATTGTCACTCAACACGATACTCAGCGTTTTGCCCGTGATATCCGCCGCCTTATCGCCCCATTCGTCGGTCACGGGCAGCGTGAACCGCGCCAGTTGCCCGTCCACTTTCACCACCGGCTTGCCCAGCGAACTGCCTTCCAGCGTGTCGGTAAACACTTGCGGATTTTGCCAGCCCTGCCCGCGGTGAGCGATGATCTGCAATACGCCGGGGCGATATCCCGCCGTCACGCTGTCTGTCAGCCCTTCAGCTATCGGCACTTTACCCATTGCCGCGGCGAACTCGCGTGCGAATTCTGCGCTGTCCGTACTGGAACTGAGATCCAGACTGAAAGGATAGTCGGTGAGAATGCACACGTTGCTGCACACCGGCAGTGTCAGCGTTCCGGCAATTGTGCCCGGCACTTCACCGCTGAGGATGACGGGCAGCGTGACTTCATCGTGATAGCCCTGGGTGGTGATGCCCGCGACATCAAAACGTGCGGGCGTCGGCCAGTACCCTGTAGCCTGTTGCGCCGTGACCGGTTTTTGCCATTCGACAGACGGTGAAATGCCGCCTTCCCCCGGCGAACGCCAGTAGGTTTTCCAGCCTTTTTCGAGGCTGACAGAAATCAGCAACCGGGTTTCTTCTTCAGAAGAATCGGCAGACTGCGCCTGTAAGCGCACTTTCGCGTGGGTATTTTGCGGGCTTTGCAGCCAGCCGGTGTCGGCAGCATATCCGGTATGCAGCCAGAGCATCAGTAAGCAGCCAGCGGCCACCCTGAATAAATTTCGCATCGATTTTCTCCAAAAATAAAAAAGTCACATCCTGATGAAAAACAGGCGTGTTTTATTCCCGGAGTTTTTATTCCCGAAATACACAGAGCCGCAAATGCACCCGCAGGCGCGGCACGGGGACGGCCTCCGGCACAAGCAGGCGGATCGCCGCCAGATTGCCGCGTGACAAAAAGGCCAGCAACAGGCTCAGCGCCAGAAACGCAAATTCTAAGAGGAGAGGAGGAACAGAAAGCAGCGATTTGCTGCTGAGCTCGCAGGGAGCGGGAATTTTAGCGATTTCAGAAGTCGTGGATGACGCCTGCGCCGTCGCCGTTTCCTGATGCACGATTGCGGACAGCGCATTCAGCCCGGCGATGCGCTGCGTCATACACGTCAGTATGACCAGACAGGCCAGGCAAAAATAGAGCAGTGCTGAACGCCGTTGTTTATTCACATTTCCCTCGCAAGCAGGCCGCCATTCTAACGGCCACTCAAACATTCACAAGATGTATGAATCATGAATTACAAGAATTTACGCTCAATAATCTGCGCTGCGTGACTCGTTTAGCCGTCAGGCACGTGCCACCGGGACATCGCTCAGACGGGTAGTCCATGCAGGGGATAACATCTCGCGCTTCATCTGCCAGTCCCGCGAGATCCCCTGCCCGGCGAACCACAGCGTCCCTTTTCCTTTATCATTGATTTTATCGAAGAGCGTCATTAGCGCATCGCTGTTGGCACGCGGCGCGCGCTCATCAAATAAGTGCAACTGGGACACGCCCTGACTGAAAAAATCCCCCAGCATTACGCCCGCTTTCTGATACCGGTGCCCTTCTTTCCAGATATCATCCAGACACTTTGTTGCAGCGAAGATAATGTCGCGGGTGTCCTGAGTGGGCGTAATCAGCCGGGTACTCGCCAGATTTCCATAGTAAATCTCCCCTTCCGCGAACGGGCTGGTTTTGACAAAGACGGAAATCTGCCGGCAAAACTGATGCTCTGCGCGCAGCTTTTCAGAAGCCCGCGTGGCGTAATAACAGATGGCTTCACGCATTTCCTGATACGCCGTCACCCGCGTGCCGAAAGACCGCGAGCAAACAATTTCCTGTTTGGCGGGCGCAAATTCGTCAAAGCCTAAACAAGGTTCGCCGCGCAGCTCGCGCACGGTGCGTTCCATCACTACATTAAAATTCTTCCGGATAAACCACAGGTCGCATTCGGCAAGCTGGAGCGCCGTTTTAATCCCGGCGTCATTCAGTTTTTTCGATATCCGCCGCCCCACGCCCCAGACCTCTTCGACCGGTACATACGACATCAGCTTTTTCTGACGAACCGGATCAGAGAGATCGATAACGCCCTGACTTTTTGTCCATTTTTTTGCCGCGAAATTGGCGAGTTTTGCCAGCGTTTTCGTCGGCGCAATGCCGACGCCAAGGGTCAGCCGCGTATGTTGTTTCACCGTGTCCCTGATTTCCTTGCCGAAGCTTTCTAAATCGAGATCCCCCGGCAACCGGCTGAGATCGAGAAAGGCCTCATCGATGCTATAGATTTCGATTTTCGGACATAACGCGCCCAGCGTCTCCATCACCCTGTGGCTCATATCGCCGTAAAGTTCATAATTGCTGCTGAAAACCACCACGTTATGTTGCTGAAAAAGTGCCCTTTGTTTGAAGTACGGCGCGCCCATTTTGATTTTGAGCTTCTTCGCTTCCGCCGAAAGCGCAATCACGCAGCCATCATTATTGGACAACACCACGACCGGTTTGCCTTGCAGGTCAGGGCGCCAGGCGACTTCACAACTGGCGTAGAACGAGTTCACATCAGCGAGTGCGTACATTGCGATGCATCGTGCTGATAACGGTGGTGACAACGCCGACAATCTCGACTTGCCGGTCTTCATTCAGCGGAATAGGCGCGTAGGACGGGTTTTCAGCCCGCAGATGAGGATACGGATGGAGCATCAGTCGTTTCACCGTAAATTCTCCGTCCAGACTGGCGACAACGATATCGTTGTGAGCCGGTTTCAGGCTGAAATCGACCAGCAACATTGAGCCATCGATGATCGCCGCGTCCCGCATGGAATCGCCGGAGACTTTAAGCACATAGGTAGAAGAAGGATGCGCAATCAGGTGCGCCACCAGATCGATACCCTTCTCCACATAGTCCGCCGCCGGGCTGGGGAAACCCGCTGCAATAGGGTTTAAATACAACGGGATATCCGTTTTTTGCTGCCGTGCGGCGATTTTGTAAAGCATCATGAGTGGAGTTCCTGCAAACATACTGTATTTATATACAGTATAGTTAATCAGGTGCTCAGATCAATGGCTGCCAGCACAGATCAGCAGGCCCCGCGCCGCCTGCGCGACTATCGTGTTGATCTCGCAGAGAAGAAATTTTGGCGATTTTAAATGCGTCAGATGGAATTTCCGCAAGCGGCCGCCCTCACCTTCTCCCGCTGCATAATCAGGCTCAGCGCAGCCGGAAGCAGCGTAAGCGTGACGAAAGTGGCGACAATTAACCCGCCGATAATCGCGTAAGCCATCGGCCCCCAAAATACCTGTTCGGCGATCGGCAGCATCCCCAGTATTGCCGCGCAGGCCGTCAGCAATATAGGTCTTGAACGGTGCCCGGCGGCGGTCTTGATGGCGTCATCACGGCCCATCCCGGCGATAACGTTATTATCCACTTCGCTGATCAGGATCACCGCGTTGCGGATAATCATTCCCGCCAGCGCGATAATCCCCAGCAGGGCGACAAAACCCATCGGCGTGCCGGTGGGCAACATCGCCAGCACAATGCCGATAAGGCCGAACGGAGCCATGAATAAGGCCAGTAGCATGCGCGAAAAACGCTGCAACTGGATCATCAGCAGGATCAGCATCACGCACAACGTGACCGGCAGCACGGCATACACCGAACCGTTGCCTTTATCTGACTCCGCCACTACGCCGCCCTCCTCGATTTTATATCCGGAAGGCATCGCCGCACGGATACGCGAAACCCGCGGCGCGAGCTGCTGCGATACGGTTTCAGCATGCAGCCCCGGCGCTAAATCCGTCTGAACGGTAATGAACGGCAGCCGCTGGCGACGCCACACAACCGGATCGTCAATCCCCCAGACCGGTGTCGCGACCTGACTTATCGGGATTTTTTGCCCCGTTGCGGTGGTGATCATCAGGCCCGACAGCGTGGTGATATCCTGACGCTCGCGGTTATTCGCCCGCAGAACAACATCAATCAGCCGGTTTTTATCCCGGACGGTGGTGACGACGCTGCCTGACCAGACGGTGTTAAGCAAAGCCGCAAGACTTTCCGAAGAAACGCCTGCCGCACGCGCTGCCGTCTGATTCACCCGCAGCGTTATTACCCGCTCGGGCTCTCCGGCGGTCAGATTCACTTCGCGCGTAACCGGAACCTCACCCAGCGTGGCAGCGAGATGTTGGGCGATCTGTCTGACCTGCGCATAGTCCGGGCCGCTGACGCGATATTTTACCGGCCACCCGACCGGCGGGCCGAGTTCCAGCGGGGAAACGCGCGTGGTGATGTCGCTGAAATCACGGGCTAAAATGGCCTCAAGCTGTGCGCGAAGCTTGTCACGGTCTTCCAGATTTTTGGCGACAATGACCAGCTGCGCCGTATTCTCGTTATCCAGTAACACATCCATCGGCAGATAAAAGCGCGCAGCCCCCGATCCGACATAATCCGAATAGTGATCGACATTCCGGTTACCTTGCAGCGCACGTTCCAGGCGTTCAGTTTGCCGCGCGGTTTCTGTCCAGGAAGCATTCGCGGGAAGCGTGAGACTCACCAGTAATTCCGGCCGGTCGGAGGCGGGGAAGAATTCCCCCTGCATAAACGTCGTCGCATACATCGCCATCGCCAGCAACAGACAGGCAATACTCAGCGTGCCCCACCGGTGAAGCAGCACATAATTCAGCAGACG
Source organism: Rahnella contaminans (assembly GCF_011065485.1). Lineage (NCBI taxonomy): Bacteria > Pseudomonadati > Pseudomonadota > Gammaproteobacteria > Enterobacterales > Yersiniaceae > Rahnella > Rahnella contaminans. The sequence continues at coordinate 359,311 of NZ_JAADJS010000003.1, read as the reverse complement.
CAGGTAGAAACGCATTAACCGGCCACGCTTTTCACCGTGCGATGCAAGCTTTGCGGGTAAAATCCACGTCCCGATCAGCGGCGAAAAAAGAATGGCGACCACCCAGGAACACAGCAACGCGATAAGCACCACGGCGAACAGGGAGTAACAATATTCACCGGCGCTTGAGGCCGCGAAGCCCACCGGAATAAAACCGGCAATCATCACCAGTGTGCCGGTAAGCATCGGGAATGCCGTCGTTTCAAAAGCGTAGGTGGCGGCGCGCCAGGCCGGATCTCCCGCCTCGATACGCGACACCATCGCTTCAACGGTGATCATCGCGTCATCCACCAGTAACCCGAGCGCAATGATCAGCGCGCCCAGAGAAATGCGCTGTAACCCGATTCCCGCCAGCATCATGCCGATGAACGTCATGGCCAGAACCACCGGAATGGCCGCCGCCACAACCAGCCCGGCGCGGGTGCCGAGTGAAACAAAAGAGACGGCTAATACAATGAAAACGGATTCAATCAGCACCCGGATAAAGCTGCTGACGGCCTGTGAAACCACCGCTGACTGATCGGCCACTTTGACCATTTCAATGCCGTGCGGGAGGCGCGTGCGGATGTCCGCCATCCGGTCATTGAGCGCTTTGCCAAAGGACAGCATATTTCCAGCGGAAGCCATAGAAATCGCCAGCCCGATAGCGGGTTGCCCGTTAACACGAAATTCTGGTGCAGGCGGCTCGGCATCCTGACGGCTTATCGTCGCGATATCCGTCAGCGGAATGTAGCGCCCGGCGATGTGCAGCGTCACCGCCTGCAAACTTTGCTCAGACGTCAGGGAGCCGCTTACGCGCAGGGCGATATTTTCACGATCGCTGCGCAAAACACCCGCAGGTTCGACCGCATTTTGCGCTTTCAGGGCGTCGGTGACCTGCTGCAAATCAATGCCCATCCCGGCGAGCTGCGCGGGCGAAAACGCAATCACAATGTTTTCTTCCTGAATGCCCAGCAGGCGGGTTTTGCCGATGTCCGGCAGCGACATCAGGCTGCGGCTGATATCTTCCACGCGGTCGCGCAGTTCACGCGGCGAGTAACCCTCAGCGGTAAACCCATAAATCGTGCCAAACGTATCATCGAACTCATCGTTGACCGACGGCCCCTGCACGCCTGCGGGCAGCGACGGGGCGATATCCTGCATTTTTTTACGCACCTGATACCAGATGCCTGCAACCTGTGCGGGCGGCGTATCATCACGCAAGTTAACGAAAATCACCGATTGCCCGGCGCGGGTCTCGCTCTCAACGAAATCAAGATACTGGATTTCCTGAAGTTTTTTCTCCAGCGTATCCGTGATCAGATTGACCGTATCCGCCACGCTGGCACCCGGCCAGCTTGCAGAGACTACCGCCGTTTTAATGGTAAACGCCGGATCTTCGTTGCGCGGCAGTTGCTCATAACTGAAGACACCGGCGGCCATGAGCAGAAGCATAAAAAAGGTGATCAGCGGCTGATGTGCCAGCGCCCAGGCGGAGAGATTGAACCGGTGTACGGGAGTGGACGGCTTCATTCGCTGCCTTCCCCCAGCGTCACTTTTTCGCCATTGCGCAGTTTACTCACACCGGCAATCACGACCGTTTCGCCGGGACTCAGGCCAGCCGAAATAAAGATTTCTTTGGTGCTGTAACGCGCTAAAACCACCGGTTGCAGGTGCAACGTCAGCGTTTTGGTATTCACGATAAAAATGGCGGGCTGGCCACCGGCGCGGGTCAGCGCTGACGCAGGCAGTGCGATCGCCGTCTGGCCTGAAGCAGGGAGAATGAGCTGAATGCTGGCCCCCAGCGCCATGGCGGGCGGCGGGTTATCGAGCGTGATACGAACACGCCATGTCCGGGTTTGCGGATCGGCCTGCGGGCTGATATCCCGTAAATGCCCCGGCGCGATCACTGAAGAGCCGGACAGTAACGAAACGCTAAAAACAGCGCCCGCCTGTGCCGGAATCGCCTGCGGATCGGCGACATCAAACACCGCATCACGCCCGCCGCCCGAGGCCAGCGTCACAATCTGTTGCCCGGCGCTGACCACCTGCCCGACCGAGGCGCTGACCTGCGTCACGACGCCGTCCGCCGGTGCGGTCAGTTGTGCCCAGGAGAGATTTTCACGTGCGTTTTTCAGCGCATCTTCACTGCTCTGACGCCGCGCGCGGGCCGCCTGCCAGTCGGATTGTGCGCTATCCAGCTGCGTGCGGGCGATAGCACCGCCCGGCATCAGCAGCTTCATGCGACGGAGATTCAGCGCAGCCAGCTGTTCCGCCGCGCGGGCGCTGTCCAGCTCGGCCTGCGCGCTGTTGAGCTGGTTGCGGCGGGTGGCACTTTCCTGCGTCGCGACAATCTGCCCGGCCGCCACACGATCACCGACATCGACCTGACGGGTGAGGATCCTGCCGTCCAGCCGGAAACCCAGCGCCACCTCTTCGCGGGCGCGGATTTCACCTGTCTGGATAACCGTGCCGGAGGCTGAAGGAAGCGGCGCAATCACCACGCGCACCGGCCTTGCGGGTACTACGGGCTGACGGGATTTATCGCCACACCCCGCCAGCACGACGACAACTATCAGCAGACAGGCGGCGGGAAGAAAGGGCAGCAGACGCCCAGCAGCACATAAATGGCGCACGCCGTGGCGGGCATAATCCGTAAAAGTAGCGGTCATGACAGACTTCCTGAATTGAGATACCGCTATTCAATCCGCTCACTGTCCAGATTCCCGAGATATTTCATCAAGGAACCGTCAAGAACCGCTTATTTATTTTCCCGCTTCCGGCTGAGGCAAACTGACCGTGATAACCAGCCCGCCCTGTTCTTTCAGCAAAGCCCGGATGCCGCCGCCATGGGCTTCACATATCGCACGGGCAATGGATAGCCCCAGCCCGCTGCCCCCGGAGTGCCGGGCGCGGGAAGATTCTGCCCGGCTGAAGCGTTCAAACATTACCGGCAGAAAACCCGCATCGACACCCGGCCCGTGATCCCGAAACGCAATCTCCACGCCGCCTTCACTGTGCGAAATTGCGATATCCAGCCGGTGGCCTTCCTGCGCATAACGCAGCGCATTTTCCATCAGAATAGTGAAGACCTGCCCGAGACGGAACGGATCCCCGACATAAGGACAGGGGATATCGGGAGTCACGGTGATGTCAAAACCGGCTTCCGCTAGCTGCGGCCTGAGCCAGGCCACGCGCTCGCGCAGCAGTTCAGCCAGATCCAGAGATGTTTTATGAAGATTCAGCTGACCGGCGTCCGCCAGCGAAAGCAAATGCAGTTCGTCAATCAGCCGGTTCAGATGCAAAAGCTGTTTCATGACCATCTGTAACTGACGCGGCTCCGGCTGAAATACGCCATCAAGCATCCCCTGTAACCGCCCTACCGCCGCCGTCAGCGGCGAACGCAGCTCGTGCGCCATCGCGACATGCGACGCCCGCAGTTCCCGCTCATAGCGGGAAAGTTGCAGCATCATGGCGTTGAAATCATCGGTAAACTGGATAAGTTCAGACGGGGCATTTTTCACCGCTTCAGCCCGTGTATTGAAATCCCCTTTCGTGACCGAACGGGCCACCTGCGCCAGACGGCTGAACTGCGACGAAAGCGGGCGCGCGGCTTTTAAACCCAAAAGCGCGATAAAAGGGATCACCACGACCACCAGAATGCCGACCATCATCCAGTCGGCAGAAGCAATCGAAGGATCCGAATAGCGCGCGCCCCAGCCCTGATCCACAATCTCATGAAACCGCGCCAGATTAAGCTCAGGGTTACTGCGCAGCACCTCAAATTCAGCCCGCATTGCCGGGGACATGTGGTGCAACACCCAAAGATTTTCGATGACAAAGCGCAGCCACATGCACAGCGCAATCAGGATCACGCTGCCGATTGCCAGCGTCAGGATACGGACACAAATCCAGCGCCAGAGGGACTGATAATGTGGGCCACTCATGGTTGCCTGAACCGGTAACCGACGCCACGCACGTTGACCAGCACGTTGACGATCCCCGCAGATTCCAGCTTTTTACGCAGGTTATAAACGTGCGTATCAACGACCCTTTCCAGCGCCTCGCTTTCCGGCAGGCAATGTTCAAGCAGATATTGCCGCGAGAACGGACGCGTCGGAGCGCGCATTAATGTGCTCAGCACACCGAACTCTGTTGGTGTTAGATCCAGATAGCGCGGTTCACCTGAGGCTGACCGGACAGCGGCGGTGAGGGCATCGGTATCAACATCAAGCCCCTGCCAGCACAACACGGAAGACACAGCCTCTGAGCCGGAAATCACCCGCCGGAGTACAGCCTGCACCCGCGCCACCACTTCGCCAGGGTTGTAGGGTTTGACAACATAATCATCAGCCCCGAACCGCAGCGCACCAATTTTGTCAGGCATATCGCCCATTGCCGTCACCATGATCACCGGAACGCGGCTTTCGCGGCGGATTGACGCCAGAACGTCCGTCCCTCTTATTCCCGGCAACATCACATCCAGCAGAATAAGATCAGGCTTCCAGCGCTGCGCATTCTCCAGCCCGGATAGCCCGTCTCCCGCAATCTGCACCTCATAACCTTCACGTTTCAAATACGCATCAAGAACATCCGCCGCATCGACGTCGTCTTCAATGATCAGGATCCGTTTTGTTTGCATGTCTGCCGCCTTGACTGTTTCTTCATAAATCCCAGACAGTTTATTGACACTGCCTCTGCATACTCCGGTTTTCGGCGCGGCTGCAATCCGCTACGAACCATACGGTTGGGTGATGAGGAGTCACAATGATATCCAGAAAACTTATGCTGCACATTACCTGTTTCACGCTGTCCGCAACAGCGTGGCAGGCACAGGCCGGTGACGATGCGTCAGCGGAAACGTTTACGGTCGGGATGGGCGCACAAAGCGCCCCGCGTTACAGCGGATCAGATCAGCGTCACTGGCTGGCGGGGCCGGTCATTCAGGCGCGGGACAACGCGTTTTTCTTCGACTCCCTGAAAGACGTGGGGTATGACTTACAGGCAGATAACGGCCTGTATCTTGAACATACGCTGGGGTTCAGCCTGGGCCGGGCGGACAGAAATTCCACCTGGCGTGATGGTTCAAATAAACTCAAAGGCATGGGAAATATCGATGCAGCCGTCAATACCGCCATCGCGGTGGGCTGGTCTGCCACGCCGTGGCTTTCATTTGAAGGCAAAGCCACCCTGCCGCTGAGCGACGGGCAAGGCGTACACTATCAGACATCCGTCACGCTCCTGCCCGTGCAAAATAACGCTGACACCGTTGCACTCCAGTCCGCGACACTTTTTGGTGACCGGCGTTACATGAATACCTTCTATGGCGTGAGCCAGAAACAAAGCGAACGCACGGATTTCGCGCCTTATCAGGCGGCCGGGGGTTTTTATGGCGTGGACAGCAGTCTGACGTGGAGTCACCAGTTCACGCCACACTGGGGCAGCGTCGTCAGTGTAGATTACGCCTGGCTGAGCGATCACGCCGGTAAAAGCCCGATCGTTGACCAGCGCGGCGGGACCACGCTGAATCTTGGCGTGCTTTATACTTTTTAAGCATTCCCGCCGCGCAAACCCGAATTTCAAAACCGTGATCCGCTGCAAAAACACCTGCACTGAGTTTTGTTACTGTCGTCCATGAACTTACGAATGAAAGTAATATATACTTCGTATGTAATAAAAATCATAAACGACACGGGAGAATCATCATGCATAAAACCCCCATCGCGACAAAACTGCCGGAAGATTACAAACAGCAAATCATTGACGTAAAACAAAAACTACGGTCTCAGATTGGTGATGTGCAGGGGCTTTTTGATCAGGTGTGCAGCAAAATTGAATCAGAGATTGCTGCCGCCCGTGAAGAGGAACGTGCTCAGGGTTCGGCTTGGCCAGAGATCGAATGGTCAGATCTCGCCGCCGGAAAAGGATCCGGGGCGCTGATTGCGCAGGTTAAGCGCCGTGGTTGTCTGGTTGTGCGCGGAACGTTCGGGCGCGATGCGGCGCTGGCGATGGACGAGTCCATGCTCAGTTATCTGGACAATAACCATTTCGACGACGTTTACCGCGGGCCGGGCGATAATTTCTTTGGCAGTCTGGAGGCTTCGCGTCCCGAAATTTATCCCATCTACTGGTCAAAAGCGCAGATGGAGGCAAGGCAAAGTCAGGAGATCGGCGCGGTTCAGTCATTCCTCAACCGGTTGTGGAAATTCAACAGCGAAGGAAAAGTCTGGTTTAACCCCGATATCAGCGTCATTTATCCTGACCGGCTCCGCCGCAGACTGCCGGGAACGACCTCCAAAGGCCTCGGGGCGCACACTGACTCCGGCGCGCTGGAACGCTGGTTATTGCCTGCTTATCAGAACGTCTTTCGGAATATTTTCAACAATCGCTTTGACGAATATGACCCGTGGGATGCGGCGTTCCGGCCAGATGTGAATGAATATGACGTCGCTGATACCACAAAATGCTCCGTATTCCGCACCTTCCAGGGCTGGACGGCGTTGTCTGATATACAGAGCGGCCAGGGCGTTTTGCACGTTGTGCCGGTCCCTGAGGCGATGGCCTACATGTTGCTTCGCCCGTTGTTAGATGACGTACCCGAAGATGAATTGTGCGGCGTCGCGCCGGGCCGGGTTTTGCCTGTCTCAGAGAAATGGCACCCTCACCTCATTAACGGCCTTTGCAGCATTCCGCAATTACAGGCCGGAGACTCTGTCTGGTGGCACTGCGATGTGATTCATTCGGTTGCGCCGGTTGAAAACCAGCAAGGATGGGGAAACGTGATGTACATTCCGGCAGCGCCGATGTGCGATAAAAATCTGGCGTATGCGCACTCCGTACACGACGCCCTGAAACAGGGAACTTCCCCTGCGGATTTCCCGCCAGAACATTATGAAATGAACTGGAAAGACCGGTTCCGGGATACCGATCTGAATAAGAACGGCCTTCAGGGCTTAGGGCAGGACGCCGCGAAGTAATCCCATTCCCATTCAATGCAGACCTTGCGTTTAAGGTCTGCATTGTCCTCCCGAAACAACGACCATCTGATGCCCGCAAATCCCATAAGCGCAAAGCCAACGGGTAGGTTCAGGGAAAAAACGTGCTGATTTACGATTAGCAACGCAACATTGCTTTCTTCTACGTGGCCGAACGCTTATATACATGAAACACCAACGCACATTCTCCCTTAACGTGAGGCCATGATGACTGACAGCCGCTTAATTGTGAAAAAACCCCTTCCGCCGTTTACGCGTGAAAGCGCCATCGAAAAAGTCCGGCTTGCCGAAGATGCGTGGAACAGCCGCGATCCGCAGCGCGTCAGCCAGGTGTATTCTGCCGATACGCGCTGGCGCAACCGCAGCGAATTCGTCACGGGTCAGGCCGGTGTGGTGGAATTCCTGCAACGTAAATGGGCCAAAGAGCTGGATTACCGCCTGATTAAAGAGCTGTGGGTGTTCGACGGTGAGCGGATTGCCGTGCGGTTTGCTTACGAATGGCACGACGATTCCGGCAACTGGTTCCGCAGTTTTGGCAACGAAAACTGGGCGTTTAACGCGCAGGGGCTGATGTTCGAACGTCACGCGTGCATCAACGATTTACCCATCGCTGAAGCCGACCGCAAATTCCACTGGCCGCTGGGCCGCAGACCTGACGATCATCCCGGCCTGAGCGAATTCGGGTTTTAACCGGCCGCCGCCCGGTTCAGATTGTCTTCGCGGACAAAATCGATAAACGCCTGCAAAGGCGCGGGGATCAGGCGGCGATCGTTGTAATAAAGATAAGGGCCTGAAAACGACAGCCACCACGGCTGCAAGATGGGCTCCAGCTTACCGCTGACAATGGCGGGCGCCAGCCACTCTTCGAACAGGTAGATGATACCCGCGCCCGCGATAGCGGCTTCCACGGCCAGATCCACCGCCCCGCCGACGCTCACCACCAGCGGGCCGCTCACCTGCACGCTGAGGTTTTCGCCATCGCGCTCAAATTCCCAGTCCGGCATATTACCGCTGGCATAGCGGCCACGCAGACAGCGATGCTCAATCAGATCCCGCGGATGTTCCGGCCTGCCCTGCGCGTCGAGATACGCGGGAGACGCCGCCGCCGCGTAACGCTGACGGCGCGGCCCGATGGGAAGCGCCACCATATCCTGCTCAAGACGTTCGTCGTAACGAATACCGGCGTCGCAGCCGTCGCGAAACACATCCTGCACATTACTTTCCGCAATAATTTCCAGCTGGATATCCGGATAACGCCGGAGGAATTCCGGCACCAGCGCAGGCAAAACCAGCCGCGTGGCGCTGACAGGAACGTTCAGCCGCAGCGTGCCGCCGGGCGTATTGCGATAACGGTTAAGCGCGTCCAGCGCGGCATTCACCTCATTCATGGCGGGCTGCAAACGTTCGATCAGCGCCCTGCCGGCTTCGGTCAGCACCACTGTGCGGGTCGTCCGGTGAAACAGCCGGATGCCGAGCTGCTGTTCTGCGCGACGCACCGCATCACTGAGCCGGGACGCATTGCTGCCGGTGACGCGCGCCGCCTCACGAAATCCACCGGCTTTCGCCACTTCAACCACTGCGTGCAACAGGGCGATATCCATCGACATTGTGCGTAACCTCGTACAGTTTGTGCTGATTTTACCGGATAGTTGCACAACCAGCGCCCCGCTACAATCAGTGAACATTCACAGAGGAGAATTCCATGTCAAAGCCTTCCATGACTTATCGCCTGGGCGATCGCGAAGTAGGACGCTTAGGTTACGGCGCCATGCAACTGGCGGGACCGGGCGTTTTTGGCCCGGTGAAAGATGAAGCGCGGGGCATTCAGGTATTGCGTGACGCCATCGCCAGCGGTGTGAATCATATCGATACCAGCGATTTTTACGGCCCGCATGAAACCAACCGGCTGATCAAAAAAGCACTGCATCCGTACCCTGACAATCTGTGTATTGTGACCAAAGTCGGCGCGCGCCGTGATGAAAAAGGCGGCTGGTTACCGGCTTTCAGCCCGCAGGAACTGACGCAGGCCGTGGAAGATAACCTGCGTAATCTGGGGCTGGAAACAATAGACGTGGTGAATCTGCGCAGCATGCTCGACATTCATCAGCCGAAAGAGGGTTCACTCGAACCACAACTGGAAGCGCTAATCAGACTGAAAGAACGTGGTTTGATTCACCATATCGGCCTGAGCAATGTCACGGCAACTCAGGTCGCTGACGCGCAGAAACTGACGACAATTGCCTGCGTTCAGAACATGTATAACCTGGCGAACCGGCGCGATGATGCGCTGGTCGATACCCTTTCGGAACAGGGCATTGCGTATGTGCCTTTCTTCCCGCTGGGCGGTTTTTCACCGTTGCAGTCCACGTTGCTTGATGAGGTGGCCGCCACATTGCAGGCCACACCGATGCAGGTCGCGCTGGCGTGGCTGCTCAAACGCTCACCGAATATTTTGCTGATCCCCGGCACGTCGTCGCCGGAACATTTACAGGAAAATCTGGCGAGCGCGACGCTGCAATTGTCCGAAGACGTGATGGATAGGCTAAACGGAATATAAGGCCAGCCGTAAGGCAAGCCTTTCATCAGTGGCTGAAATAGCGTCTGACCGTGGGTAATATCTAAAAACCATATCTCAGCCACGCAAAAAGCACGTTGCCGTTATTGTAAGTTCCGGGGATGTAAGTGAACTGCAAATTGACGTTTTTATATCCCGCAGAAAAAAGTGGGAATAAGAATGGCAGCGGTACGTAATTAGCGAAATCCTGACGGGCGGTAATTCCGCCCGCTAATCCCAGCCCAAGACGGACATCCTTACTTTGCGTGAAATACCCTCCCTTTTCCCACCCGTAACCGGCGGCGGGTTGCCACTCGCGGTGGGAATCCTGAAATACCATCGTAAAAAGTCCACTCCAGTTGCCCTCTTCTGTATAGCGGGAAACGCCAATCCCGCCACCCCACGGCATTTCATTATAATGATCTGTTTTATGCTTATCGTACGTCAGCCGGTTATGCCAGCTTAGAAAAGGAAGATAGACATCGGTATATTGCGGTTCATTCCAGGTCAGGGAAACATCGTCTTTAAAATCTTCCCACAGGCCCGATACTCCGCTTCTGTTGCCGCCCGTGGGGTTAGCAGCCACTGCGGGTATCGTGCAGGCAATGCCTAACACCATCATGATTGAATTGAGTTTTTTCTTTATTATCATCCGTCCACCAGAGTTTGCTGAGAGCACTATTTCAGTCAATGATAGCTCATCCTCCGGCAGGGACTTTTATTGTTAATCAATAAACCTCAATAAAATCAGAAGTGCATTTTTACGCCTGCTGCCTTGCGCGGGTGGCCTCCCATTTCCCCGGTTCGCTTTTATCCGGCGTTTGAACAATCATATTAGGCAGCGCCATTTCAATATCCTGCTCGATAAGCTTCTCGATAATACGGATATTGATTTCCTGCTGAATATCCATGTATTTGTTGTAGTCGGCTGTATTGACGATATGAACCACTTCGATATTCAGGCGGTCTGTGCCAAACCCAAGAAGGTGCGCACGGTCGAATTTAGTTTCACCCACATCAATAATAATGTCTTTGACCATATCGCCGATATTACGCAACTTCTCCGGCGGCGTATTAATCGCGACACCAAAATTGAATACGATACGGCGCGTCTGCATTCGCTTGTAATTATGCAACGTTTGCTGGAGCAAAATGGCATTACCGCAGACGATCTGCTCACCGCTCAGGCTGCGTATTCGCGTGGTTTTCAGGCCAATATGTTCGACCGTTCCGGCGACATCATTAAACACAACAAAATCACCAATTTCGAAAGGTTTATCAAAACCGATGGAGAGTGACGCGAAGACGTCGCTGAGGATGGTTTGAATGGCGAGCGCGATGGCGATACCGCCGACGCCCAGGCTGGCGACCAGCGCGGTAATATTGACGCCCACATTCGCCAGAATCGACAGCAGCATCACCGTCCACACCACCGCGCGGAATATCAGACCGGTGATCACCAGCGTAACCGGGTTTCTGTGCATGCGGGGCTGACGCATAAGATCGCGTAACCACGAAACGACCGCCTGATCCAGCCACAGCGCCATCTGGAAAGCCAGAACCAAGAACCACGCGTGGGTTATCGTGCTGTAAAGATGATCGGGAAGATTAACGAACCGCAGGCTGAACAAAAAGGCTGCGATAAAAATCAGTAAGTTGCTTGTCCGGTTGAGAATTTCGCCGAGCACAAACCGTATTCTGTGGCTGGCCTGATTCACCTCTCCCCAGCTTTTTACGCCTTTGCGCAAAAATGAGAGCACCCAGCTCAGCAGCCAGTAAGTAGCAAACGTCACAATCACCATCGTCGCGACGCCTGTCCAGAACTCCGGCGTCATCACCAGCGTGATGAAATCGAAATGTGATAGAAAATTCATTTTCCCTCCCGGAATTAACCGCAAACTACCAGTATAGGGAACGCAGACGCGCGGGCTGACAGAATCGGAAAGTTCGGTAAACAGAAGGAAAAACTGAAAAAGAAGAAACATTGCCGCGTCGGCGTGATCTATCATCAATAGGTAAGCTGCGATTTGCCCGGTTTACTCTGCGTCCAGTCGTGAGTCCGATGTTCTGAAAAACGTTCAACTGAAGTGCTTAATTATGAAAAGAGCTTTAGTGGTGAGTTATATGTCGTTCGTTTCAATTGCATTGGTCGCAGCGCTGATCATTGGTGCCCGCAACTAAGTGCGTTTTTTTTTATCAGGGCCAGCAGGACGCTGACAGCTTCCGCCGTAAAAAACATAAGCCATCCTGCGAATGACGTTATTTTGCAGAATGGCTTTTTTATTGCCTTCATCCCCGCGCACGGGTTATGCCACTTCTCCCGCGCCCTTCACCATAACGACCTGCTTACGCAGAACAGTCATCGCCTCTTTGTATGACATATCTTTGCGGAATAACCCTGCTGTGCCGAGAATAAAGAGGTCAATTTCCGTGCCGAGCTTTTTTACCACCTCGGGAGAAATAGCACCGTCGATGGCGATGAGCGCATCGCTCTTATTTTCATTCAGCATGGTTCTGAGCCGGCGGACTTTGCTGAACGAGCTTTCTATAAAAGGCTGCCCCGCAAAACCCGGATTCACTGACATCACCATGACTACGTCTACCACGTCGAGGATTTCCTCCAGAATATTCAGCGACGTGCCGGGGTTAATCGCCACGCCTGCTTTGATGCCGCGGCTGCGGATATTGCCCAGCGTCCGGTGCAAATGGATTGGCGCTTCGGCGTGGACATAAATAATGCTGCAACCCAGATCGGCAAAACGCGCGATGTAAGGGTCCGGGTTCGTGACCATCAGGTGGACGTCATAAGGTATCGTCGCCAGCTTCGAAACGGCTTTGATATCTTCCGGGCCGAGCGCAAAGTTCGGGACAAAATGTCCGTCCATGACGTCGATATGGAACATCGCCGCACCGGCCGCTTCAAGGCTGGACAGTTCCTCACCCAGACGGGAAAAATCCACGCACATCAGCGACGGGCAAAATTGCGTGGTCATTGCTGCGCCTCCTCGATGGCGGTGATCATCTCCACCCGTTTCTGGTGGCGTCCGCCTTCAAATTCAGCATCCAGCCACGCGTCGATAATCATCTTTGCAAGCTCAGAACCGACAACGCGTGACCCAAAGGAAAGAATATTGGTGTTGTTATGTTCGCGGGACAATTTCGCCGAATACGGCTCGCTGCACACCACCGCGCGAATGCCGTGAACTTTATTCGCCGCAATGGAAATGCCGATCCCGGAACCACAAAATACAATCCCTAAGTCGGCTTCGCCTGAAACCACCGCGTCTGCCACCGCTTTGCCGTATATCGGATAATCCGTGCGCGTATTCTCATCAGCGCCTTTATCTGTCACCGTCATGCCCCGGCTAATTAAATGCCCGATGATGTCCGCTTTGAGAATAAACCCGACGTGATCACAGCCAATTGCAATATTCATATTTCTCCCTTCAACCATTAACAATAAATAAAATGAAGCGGTGGACAGGGGGAATAATTCCCCCTCACCTTCGCTATACGCTTTCGAGACAATCCTGCAAATTCGATTTAATGAGCGTGACGTGCGGGCCGTAAATCACCTGAACACCTTTGCCTTTTCGGATCACGCCTTTTGCGCCTGAGCTTTTTAGCAGCGCGTCATCCACCTGATTTTCATCCAGAACCGTGATACGCAGACGCGTGGCGCAGCAGTCGACATCCGAGATATTGGCCGCTCCACCCAGCCCGGCGATAATGGTTTGCGAAATATTGAGCCCGTCCCCGTTCAGCCCACCGGTATTATTTTTCTGATCGCGCGCGGCGAGATCCTGCCGGGTATAAAGTTTAGTTTCTTCGTTATCGTCTTCGCGTCCCGGCGTTTTGAAATTAAATCGCGTAATCATGAAGCGGAAACTGAAATAATAAATGGGGAACAGCGGGATCCCGATGAGAATAGCGTTTATCCAGTGACTCTTCGTATTCCCCTGCAAAACACCAAAGAGAATAAAATCAATTAAGCTGCCGGAAAACGTCTGGCCGACGCCGACATTAAAGATGTGGCAAAGCATGAATGACAATCCGGCCAGAAGGCAGTGCAGCACGTATAACAATGGCGCGGCGAACAGGAACGAGAATTCAATCGGCTCCGTGATACCCGTCAGAACGGCGGTCAGGGTCGCGGATAACAGTAAACCTAATACCAACCGGCGTTTTTCCGGACGCGCGGTGTGATAAATCGCCAGCGCCGCGCCGGGAATACCGAACAGATAGAACGGGAATTTACCCGCCATAAACCGCGTCGCTTCGACCGAGAACTCTTTGGTATTTGGGCTGGCCAGTTCAGCAAAGAAGATATTCTGCGCACCGGAAACCGTCACGCCGTCGATCACTTCCGTGCCACCGAGACCGGTTTGCCAGAACGGCATATAGAAAACATGGTGCAAACCGAAAGGGATCAGCGCCCGTTCAATTACGCCGTAGATAAACGTTCCCGCATAGCCCGCGCTGTTAACCAGTCCGCCGAGGTGCAAAATCCCGTTCTGGAGGGTCGGCCAGATGTAAAACATCAGAATCCCGACAAACAGATAAGTGATGGCCGAAATGATGGGAATGAACCGCGTACCGCCGAAAAATGAAAACGTTGCGGGCAGTTCTATCCGGTAAAAACGGTTATGCAACGCGGCAACCCCAAGGCCGGTGATCACACCGCCGAAAACGCCCATTTGCAGCGAATTAATCCCCAGCGTCATGCCGAGAGCGCCGTCCGGCAACGCGCCGGGCGTCAGTAATCCGTTGATGTCCAGCAGGGCATTAATGGTGGCGTGCATAATGAAAAATCCAATCGCACCGGAAATAGCGGCCACTTCTTTTTCTTTTTTCGCCATGCCCATTGCGACGCCGATGGCGAACATTACCGGCAGATTGGAAAAGACCACGCTGCCTGCACTTTTCATAACTGTGAGCAAAGCGTGAAGTACTGTGCCATTTCCCAGCACAGATTCCAGGCCATAAGAGTGAATAGTTGTCTGGTTAGTGAATGATGCACCGATGCCCAGTAATAACCCGGCCACAGGCAACAAGGCGATCGGGAGCATAAAAGAGCGCCCGATACGCTGAAGGATGCCGAACAATGTCGATTTCATAGGATTCTCTTGTTCATGTAGAGGAACAGTTTTTTTTTATCAGAAAGGGCATTGGATCGGAGAGCCCGTTTTTGATGCCTTCGCGATAACTTCACAACAATCATTATCAATGTGAAGTTATCGCAATTGCAATCGTTTTAAAAGATCGACTTCACAATTTTAAAAGTTAATGTGAATTTACTGAAAGCGTCAGAATGGTGGGCGTTAGTGAAGTAGCTGAATCATTGGATGCGCTAAAGACCTTGCTGAGAGGAAGACGCATTTTATTCACATTAATTTATCGTAATGTGAAAGTTACGCCGTTTAGTTTGACGTCCGTATTCAACAGGTTGATCCCTTGTGTTAACCTTTACGCTTCCTAATCAGTGCAGAGACGGTATGAGAAATGGCCAAAAATGAGGGTGTAGTGCAGGAATCGGACAGTGCTCTTGCGATAGGGGCACGGATCAAAATGTCCCTTTCTCAGCTCAACCCTACCGAACGCAGGATCGTCGAATGGCTCATTATCAAAGGCAATATCAGCCAGGAAACCAGTCTGCGTGAAGTGGCCGCGGCGCTGGAAGTCTCTGAACCGCTGCTGGTGAAGGTGGCGAAAAAAGTCGGGTTTTCCGGTTTTCGGGAAATGCGCACGGCGCTAATCAGCTATTTTGAGTCGCTGCCGTATGAGCGGGAAGAGGAAATCACTGAGCATGACAGCCTGGATAACGTGCTGGATAAGGTGTTTTCGAACAGCATTCAGGTGCTGAAAGAAGCGCGTTCGGTGGCTGAC
Organism: Rahnella contaminans; assembly: GCF_011065485.1. Lineage (NCBI taxonomy): Bacteria > Pseudomonadati > Pseudomonadota > Gammaproteobacteria > Enterobacterales > Yersiniaceae > Rahnella > Rahnella contaminans. The sequence goes on along the minus strand of NZ_JAADJS010000003.1, from coordinate 343,858 downwards.
GCGGCCACCATCGGCAAAGCCGCGCGGCTTATTTTTCAGGCGCGACGGGTGATCATTTTTGGTGTCGGCGGTTCGGCCTCCGTCGGCATGGACTTCGAACATAAATTGCTGCGTATCGGGATCATCAGCCACGCCTACAGTGATTTCCACCTGATGCTGATGGCCGCCAGCCAGCTTGACGAAAAAGATGTGGTCATCGCCATCTCGCAGTCCGGCGAAACGCGTGAGATGCTCAACGCCGCTCATACCGCCATCGCGAACAAAGCAAAACTCATCTGTATCACCAATGACAACGGCTCCCCGCTTTCTCAATGTTCTGATTTATCTATTTTCAGCCCGGCAATGAGTGGCCCGCTACTGGGGCAAAATGCGGTGGCGAGGATCGTACAACTGAACCTGCTGGACAGCCTCTTTATCGCCATTCTTCTGGAAGATTATCAGGGAAATAAAGAAAAACTGTCGCGCGGAATCGACGTGGTCAGCCCGTTACATGCGGCGAAGTGAAGAATGCGCCATTCTGCCGATATCTTCCGTTTCCAGAATGGCTTTTTGATTGCCATAACGGACCAGATTTAACATTGCTTTCCCGATGTCTTCCGTCGTCAGAATGGCGCGGGGAAACAGACGTTTCAGCAGCGGTAATACCGGCGATAAAATCTGATAAAGAATCCGGTAACGGGTTGTTTTGGAGCGCGCGCCGTTCAGCGGCTGGATCATGCCAGGCCGGAACATCCACGCAGAGGCAAAGCCTTTTGCCAGAAGAGCATTTTCGGTTTTCCCTTTCACCCGCGCCCACATACTTTTGCCCTGCTCCGAGCTGTCCGTTCCTGCACCGGAAACATAGATGAACGCCATCGCCGGGTTTACCTGATACAGCTTTGAGGCAACGTCCAGCGTCAGATCATACGTAATTTTGCTGTACTGTGCTTCGGTCGTGCCCGCCGAACTGACGCCGAGACAAAAAAAGCATGCCGCATACTGGCTCATTTCATTCGTTGTGAAAGGGCTGAGAAGATCGGCGGTAACAATCTGCCTGAGCTTCGGGTGACTTTCCGCCAGCGGCGAACGCACAATCACCGTCACCGACTTCACGTCATCCGCCCTGAGACATTCAAGCAAAACGCCCTGACCGACCATGCCTGTCGCGCCATAAATCAAGATATCCATCGAATGCCTCATCGTTTTAAAATTCGTTCAGTGAATGGATTATAGAGGGGAACGCCGGGCTTTCAGGTGGTTTTTCGTGTCCTGGAAAATTGTGTGTCAGGCATAAAAAAGCCGGTAACACCTGAAAGTGTTACCGGCTTTTTACTGCGTTCTCTAACGAACCAGACTTACGCGTTCAGCAGTTGCTGTGCCGTTTTCTCAACCAGCGCCAGCAGGACTTTGACATCCTCCAGCGTTACGGTCGGGTTCAGCAACGTCAGTTTCAGGCAGGTCACGCCGTTATGCTCGGTCACGCCCACGTTGGCACGACCGGATTCCAGCAGCGCATCACCGATTTTCTGGTTCAGCAGCGCGATAGCCGCGTCGCTGGCGGTCGCCAGCTGCTGTGGACGATAACGGAACAGAACGCTGGCCAGCTGTGGCTTCATCACCAGTTCGAGCGACGCTTCGGACATCACGAACTGCGCCACGTCTTGTGCCAGTGTGACACCGTGATCGATGATTTCGGCGTACTGTTTCTGACCCAACGCTTCCAGACCCATCCACAGTTTCAGCGCATCGAAACGGCGGGTGGTTTGCAGCGATTTAGACACCAGATTTGGTACGCCAGCCGCTTCGTCGAACTCAGAGTTCAGGTAAGCCGCCTGATAGCGCATCAGCTCGTAGTGACGCTCTTCTTTAAGCAGGAACGCGCCGCAGCTGATGGTCTGGAAGAACTGTTTGTGGAAGTCCAGCGTAATGGAATCCACCCGTTCAATACCGTCCAGATAATGACGATACTTTTCAGACAGCAACAAGGCACCGCCCCACGCCGCGTCAACGTGCACCCAAATCTGGTGCTCCGCGGCCAGTTCAGCAATTTTACGCAGCGGGTCGATAGCACCGGCGTCGGTGGTACCGGCTGTTGCGACGATCGCCAGAATCTGCTCGCCGTTGGCCTGAGCCTGTGCCACTTTCTCGCGTAAATCGTTGAAATCCATACGGGCGAATTCATCGGTTTTGACGAGTGTTACAGACTGATAGCCGAGGCCCAGCAATGCCATGTTTTTCTGCACGGAGAAGTGCGCGTTTTCAGAACATAACACTTTAATTTTACGCAGATTACCGGTCAGACCATCCTGCTGGATGGAGTGTCCCTGACGGGCGAAGAACGCGTCACGCGCCAGCATCAGCCCCATCAGATTGCTCTGGGTGCCGCCGCTGGTGAACACGCCCGCATCGCCAGCCTGGTAACCGACCTGAGTCCGCAGCCATTCAATCAGCTTCATCTCGATGATGGTCGCTGACGGGCTTTGGTCCCAGGAGTCCATGCTCTGGTTAGTGGCGTTAATCAGCACTTCCGCGGCCTGGCTGATCACCAGACTCGGGCAATGCAGATGCGCCACGCACTGCGGGTGATGCACCGACAGGCTGTCTTTCAGGAAATATTCAATCGCACGTTCAATCGCAGCCTGGTTGCCCAGGCCCTGAGGATTGAAATCCAGCGTAATACGCTCACGCAGTTGTGCAACGGTTTTCCCCTGATACATCTCAGGTTGTTGCAGCCACTGCACAACAGCTTCACTGCTCTGTGCAATGGCCTGCTGGTAGGCTTCAGTGCTTTGCGCTGAGCCTGCCAGAATCGGGTTTAACTCGGACATCAGAATCTCTTACTCCGCTCAGACAGGTTTGATGCCAGCCGCCAGCAGCGCCTGCTCAAACTTATCGAGGAAAATACCCAGCTCATCGTTCGTGATCAGCAGGGAAGGCAACAGGCGCAGCACGCAGCCATTACGGCCACCACGTTCCAGGATCAGGCCAGCACCGAAGCATTTTTTCTGCAACAGCGCAGACAAATCGCCATCAGCCGGGTAGCAACCCATGTGATCCTGCGCTTCGTTCGGTTTAACGATCTCGATACCAATCATCAGGCCCAGACCACGCACATTACCGATCACCGGATAACGTTTTTGCAGGTCAGCCAGTTTGCCTTTCAGCCATTCACCCTGCGCGGCGACTTTTTCTGCAATCTTTTCTTCTTTCAAGATTTTCAGCGTCGTCAGACCGGTAGCCATTGCCAGCTGGTTACCACGGAATGTACCGGTGTGGTGACCCGGAGCCCAGGCGTCGAACTGTTTCTTGATACCCAGAACCGCCAGTGGCAGACCGCCGCCGACCGCTTTAGACATCACAATGATGTCCGGCTCGATACCCGCGTGTTCGAAGGCGAACTGTTTGCCGGTACGGCAGAAACCAGCCTGAACTTCGTCGAGGATCAGCAGAATGCCGTGTTCCTGAGTCACTTTACGGATGCGCTGCAACCACTCAGCCGGAGCCGGGTTCACGCCGCCTTCGCCCTGAACGGCTTCCAGAATAACGGCCGCAGGTTTGCGAACGCCGCTTTCCACGTCGTTGATCAGGTTTTCGAAGTAATAAGTTAATGCTTTAACGCCGGCTTCACCGCCAATGCCCAGCGGGCAGCGGTACTGGTGCGGGTAAGGCATGAACTGCACTTCCGGCATCATGCCGTTTACCGCTTCTTTCGGAGACAGATTACCGGTCACCGCCAGCGTGGCATGTGTCATACCGTGATAACCGCCGGAGAAGCTGATGATGCCAGAGCGACCGGTGACTTTTTTAGCCAGTTTCATGGCCGCTTCTACCGCATCCGCACCGGACGGGCCGGTGAATTGCAGGCAATACTCTTTGCCCTGTTGCGGCAGTAAAGAAAGTAGATATTCTGAGAACTGATCTTTCAACGGGGTTGTCAGATCCAGTGTATGTAACGGCAAGCCGCTGGTAATGACATTTTGGATGCTTTGCAGCACGTCCGGATGATTATGTCCAAGAGCCAGCGTACCGGCACCGGCAAGGCAATCAAGATATTGATTATTCTCAACATCGGTGATCCACACGCCATTGGCCTTCGCAATTGCTAACGGCAACTTGCGCGGGTAGCTCCTGACATTCGATTCAAATTCAGCTTGTCTCGCCAAATAGGTTTCATTGTTTCCGTTTAATGAATTCGCACCTAAACTGTCAATACGGACTTTATCCGTCATCATATCTCTCCTACAACCGCAGGTTATGGAAACGCTGCAATTGAATAAATGTATTTAAAAGGTAAGTACCATGAGAAAAACGCGGCCAATATATGGCTTTTTACTCTGTACCTCAATAATTTATTTTGTATAGAATTGTTTATTCTTTTTTAACAGAATCAATATGTTGCTGATTTAGTGAACGATCGTGCTGACTTAACTCCGTTACACGGTCATTAATAAAGCACTAAAAAGCACTTCCTGTCAGGTAAACAACGGGTAAACGCGTGATACCACGGGAACAAAATTGCCCTTAAGTGACATCGCATCGCCCCGCGCTGGCCGTGACTTCGCACCGGCGCAGAGGCCGGATAGCAGATCCCAAAAAGAACATTGTTATTATAGCCTGCCGGATGTAAGGCGGCCGCAGATAATAACCTTGCGGGCAGTAAATGGCTGAATATTAGCCGAATATAAATTTTGAAATATATTACACCGATATAACGGCGGGTTATTAATGAAGTAATTCGGACTTTTATTATATCGGCGAATAACGGAAACGCGATTTTCTAAACGGATCCGCATTATTGCTAGCTATTTTTCGCCTTATCTTTCCCTTTGCGATAAAGGTCATACAGCGCGACGTAATCCTGAAAAACCTGCACCAGAAAGGCGTCGGCTTCATGGCCGAGCGTACTGTTGGTCTGCATCTGATAGCGCGCTTTTACCGCATCAATCCACAGTTTCTCCGCCGCCGGGCCGGGTTCCTGTACCAGATGCGCCAGCCAGTAGACGCTGTTACGCCTGACCGTCACCACCGGATCCGGACAACGACAGCACCACCAGACCGGTTCGAGTATTTTTGAGAACATCACGGAACTGATCCCCCGCCAGGCCTGCACGGTATAAGGAGGCGGCGTCCACGCACTTTGCCAGTGAACCGCCTGCCCCGTCAGCAACGACATCATCAGCGCCTGCGCCGGGGGCGATAAAATTTTGGTCATGTGCTCCCTTTATTTTTCTGGCTAATCATCTAAAAACCTTAAGAAAGATAGCCTGTCTCATCGGGAACGCTGAATTTTATTTATCGGGAGTTCAGCGCAGGATGATTATTTTGGCAGAACCAGCGTAAAACGGCTGCCTTTTCCCGGTTCGCTTCCAACGACAATGCGCCCGCCGTGCAATTCCGCGATGGTCTTCACAATCGCCAGCCCGAGGCCGGTGTTTTCAGTCAGGCTGCGCGAAGCGTCGATCCGGTAGAAACGGTCAAAAATCAGCGGCAGATGTTCCGCAGAGATTCCCTCGCCCGTATCTTCGATACTCAGCCAGACAAACTGCGCGCCCCTACAGAAAGCCGCCAGTAAAATGACAACTTTGTAATGTTCCCGCAGGCTCTCTCCGATTTATGAACTCAGTTCATAAAGGTATGCGGATTGCCCCCTCTAATCCGATGAACCTTCAGCGACTATGATTCAATCCACGTTACGCTTTCGTTGTCACTCATCCTGAAATCACAGGATTTTGGGATTACAGGATAAATCTCCACACAACGGATCGCAGATCCCACGGACACTGAACATATCACGTCAATACTGAGGAAAATCACATGCACAAACGCTTACTGGGCAAATCTGGCCTCGAAGTTTCGTCTCTCGGTTTAGGCTGCATGGGGCTGAGTTTTGGTTACGGCGCCGCAACGGAAACCCGTCAGGCCATTGAACTTATCCGCGCCGCGGTCGAACGCGGCGTGACCTTCTTTGACACCGCCGAAGTTTACGGCCCGTACCTCAACGAAGAAGTGGTCGGCGAAGCGCTGGCACCGGTGCGCGATAAAGTCGTGATCGCCACGAAATTTGGTTTCACCTTTGGCGACGATAACAAACAGCAAAACCTCAACAGCCGCCCGGAACACATTCGCGTTGCGGTGGAAGGCTCGCTGAAACGCCTGAAGACCGACGTCATCGACCTGCTTTATCAGCACCGTGTAGACCCGGAAGTACCGATTGAAGACGTTGCTGGTGCAGTAAAAGATCTGATTGCCGAGGGTAAAGTGAAGCACTTCGGGTTGTCCGAAGCTGGCGCACAAACTATCCGCCGCGCGCACGCCGTGCAGCCGGTTACCGCGCTGCAAAGCGAATATTCAATGTGGTGGCGCGAGCCGGAGCAGGAAATCATTCCGACGCTGGAAGAGCTGGGTATTGGTTTTGTGCCCTTCAGCCCGCTGGGGAAAGGCTTCCTGACCGGCGCATTTGATGCGAATGCCACCTTTGGAAGCGACGATTTCCGCAGCAAAGTGCCGCGTTTCTCACCGGAAGCGCTGGCGGCAAACCAGAGCCTGCTGGCGGTGATTCATCACATCGCGCAGGAAAAACGCGTGACACCGGCACAGATTGCGCTGGCCTGGCTGCTGGCACAAAAACCGTGGATTGTACCGATTCCGGGCACCACCAAACTGCACCGTCTGGAAGAAAACTTAGGCGCAACGGACGTCACGCTGAGCGACAGCGAATTACGCAATCTCGCCAGCGCGCTGGCCGCCGTCGAAGTTCACGGAGACCGCTATCCGGCCGCGTTGCAGGCACGCGTCGGGCGTTAACAAAACAGGCCATACTTTTATGGGTCAAATATGACCTGTAAACACTATCAACCCCGCATAAGAGGTCATATATGACCTTTTGCTCGGGGTTTTGCATTTTTTTAATAACGGGTCTAAAATGACCTATTATCATCGATTAATGCACATAACAGGTCTTATATGGACCATTAAGTGCCACTGGAGTGACGTTTAATGTCCCTGATGCACTTTCTTTATTCTCCTGCTGAAATTGCCCGCGATATCGGAAAAAACGCACGGGCATTACGTCTGTCGAAAAATCTTTCACGTAAAACACTGGCTGAACGTTCAGGGGTTTCTGAATCATCCATAAAACGCTTTGAACTCACGGGTTCTGCTACGCTGGAATCGATGATCTTGCTGGCGACCGCGCTGGATGAACTCACGCCATTCACCACGCTGTTCAAACCTTCACAACCCGGTTCCTATGAGGAACTAAAAAATGCCAGCCGCCAGCGGGGGGGACGATGAATAAATCATTCAGAAACGACACACTGACGCATGTAGAAGAGCTAACCGTTTCCGTCAACGGACAAAAGGTCGGTGAGTTGTATCAGGCTGAAGGAAAAGGCATTTACTTCACATACAGTAAAGCGTGGCTGGCTTCAGGGTTCAGCCTTTCACCGTTTACTATGACGTTCGATGATAAACCTCAGCTGGCGAAACATATGTTATTTCGCGGGTTACATGGCGCATTTTCAGATTCCCTGCCGGATGGCTGGGGTCTGGAATTAATGGACCGGTTCTTCGATGGCCATTTTGGTGCGGGGACATCCCGGACGCTCACTCAACTTGACCGTCTGGCGTACCTCGGCGATCGCGGCATGGGGGCTTTTGAATATCACCCTAAATCTGAGAAAGTGGATATTCCCTTTTCGCTTAGCGTCGCAGACCTTTTTGAGGCCTCTGTCGAAGTGCAGGCCGGGAAGACTCGCCAGGTTCTTAAAACACTGCGTATTGCGGGCGGCTCGCCCGGTGGTGCCCGGCCAAAGGCCATCGTAGCCCTCTCAGCTGACACAACCCAGGCTACTTCAGCCTTTGAGCCGCTGCGTGAAGGATATACCCACTGGATTGTAAAGTTCAGGGCGTTGGATGAACCGCTGGAAACTGGCGCTATCGAGCAGGCATACGCCATCATGGCAAGAAATGCGGGCGTCACAATGGCGGACTCAACGCTGTTAGACGTGCAACTCTCTGATAAGAATCAAACCGAGCGTTTCTTTGCAACACGTCGTTTTGACCGTGAGGGCGACAGCCGCCGCCACGTGATGACCGCATCGGCGCTGATTTATGCCGATTTCAGAACCCAGTCGCTCGATTACAGTGAAATGCTTAAACTCACTTACGCGTTGACCCAAAATGCTGCTGAAGTCGAGAAAATGGCGCGTCTGATGGTCTTTAATGCGCTCTCCCATAACTACGATGATCATGCAAAAAACTTTGCATTTATCCATTCTGATGCGGAAGAACGGTGGACGTTGTCCCCCGCTTATGACCTGACATTTTCTGAAGGCATGGGGGAACACACAACGTCATTTGCTGGAAAAGGAAAACCGACGCGAAAACTTATGCACCAGTTGTGCAAAGACTATAAATTCCTCAAACCGGATGATTACATTGATCAGACGCTGGCCGCACTGGCTAACTGGCAGCAAGTTTTCGCTGACACAAAGATTGCCGAATCCGCAGGAACACCGGTCTTCAACGTTCTGAATAAACTGCGTGCAGATTTTCTGAAAGGATAGCGGGTAACCGCACCACGGAAGGTTCAAATAAGCGCAAGTCGCCTTCCGCCTCATCGTCAGCCCGTCAGTCCCCCTGCGTCACGATCTTCGCGGCAGAAAAGTAAAAAACCCGATACTCAGTACCGGGTTTGGAGAATTAACGCAGAAAATAATCAGAAAATCAGAAGGTTTCCCACGAGCCTTCATCGGCGACAGGCACCGCGCGACGGTTTGGCAATAATGCCGGAGATTTAACCTGCGTCGCTTTACGCACGGCGGAGGTTGCCGTCGCCGCGCTGACTTTAAAGATGCTGATGGCCTGCGACAGACGCTCCGCCTGCTCATTCAGGGAATATGCTGCCGAAGAGGCTTCCTGGACCAGCGCGGCGTTCTGCTGCGTGACTTCGTCCATCTGGTTGATGGCTTTGTTGATCTCTTCGATGCCGGTGCTTTGTTCATTGCTGGCAATCGCAATTTCTCCCACGATGTCGGTCACGTTCTTCACGCTGGACACCACTTCGGCCATCGTCGCGCCCGCTTTGGCGACCAGCTGCGTCCCGTTATCGACTCTCAGAACAGAATCGTCGATCAGCGATTTAATCTCTTTCGCCGCCGAAGCAGAACGCTGCGCCAGATTACGCACTTCTGATGCCACCACGGCAAATCCGCGCCCCTGTTCACCGGCACGCGCGGCTTCCACGGCGGCGTTCAGCGCCAGAATGTTGGTCTGGAACGCAATGCCGTCGATCACCGCGATAATATCGACGATTTTGCGGGAAGAAGCATTGATGCCTTCCATCGTATTAACGACTTCGCCCACCACTTCGCCGCCCTGCACTGCCACGCGGGAAGCCTGCGCCGCGAGCTGATTAGCCTGACGCGCGTTATCAGCATTCTGTTTCACCGTCGCGGTCATCTGTTCCATGGCCGAGGCGGTTTCTTCCAGTGAGCTGGCCTGCTGTTCAGTACGGGAAGACAAATCCAGGTTCCCGGCGGCAATTTCGCTGGACGCGCTGTTAATCGCATGGGTTCCGGCACGAACTTCTGTCACGATCTTGAGCAGATTTTCGTTCATGTTTTTCAGGCCCTGCATCAGCTGGCCCGTTTCGTCGTGGGAGTTCACCTGAATCTGCGTGGTCAGGTCGCCTGCCGCCACGTTTTCCGCCACTTTCACGGCATTCAGCAGCGGACGGGTGATTGAACGGGTCAGGAAATAGCCCATTGCCGCGGCCAGCAGGATCGCCAGCGCGGAGAAAATCAGCGTCAGTTCAATGGCGGTATGCCCGTCTGCCACCGCTTTTTTGCCTTCAGCCTGCAACTGCTGATCCTGAGAATTGGCAAAAGCGATGGCCAGATCCAGATACGCGTTCTGCGACGTGGTCAGTTTACGCAGGACATATTCGGTTGCGCCGTCCATATCACCGGCGCGGGCCAGTGCAATCAGCGCTTCTTTGCCGCTTTCAAACGCATCGCTGGCATCCTGCAAGGCTTTAATTTTTTGCTTACCGGTCACCGTTGTCTGGATGGCCGCAATTTTGCTCATCGCCAGATTGGTTTGTTTAATGGTGTCATCCAGCTGTAAATAACGTTTTTGGTTTTGTTCAGGATTCTTGGTATCGATGACAATTCCGCGCAAGAATTTAATCTGGTTATTCACACCGTCGCGGACATCAAATGCCAGACGAACTTTCACATAACGATCGTTGACTATTTGGTCAATGCTGGAGTTGATAGCGCTTATTTTGGTTACTGCTGTCACGCTGACGATGATTAATAACAGAATTACCAGGCTGAATGCGGCCCCCAAACGGGCACCCACCCGCATATTGTTGATCATCTTAAACATTCTCACTCCCTTATTTCGTGGCCAATAAAATGAATACAACGCGAAACAATTCAAACCGCTGATAATTGCATAGCGAAATCACTGTTTATTTTTTTAAATAATCCGTAAACCCTTATCTCAAATTAATTTTTTGACGCGGGAATAAAACTCTTAGAAATATTTAATGTTCAGGAAGGTTATCGGTACAAATAAAGAGATCTTTAGTGAATGAATTATTAGGGAAGTGTAAAGAGAAATGAATCAGAAAAGTTTGTAACTGTACAAAAATGGAATTGCGATTTACGCCTCCCCTTTTCAGGGGAGGCCGCTTTACGCGCTGACGAACATTTCCGCCAGCCAGCCGGTACGCATTTCCGGTACGGAATGCAGCAACTCGCGGGTGTAATCGTCCAGCGGTTCGCTCAGTGCGGATGCTACCGGCCCCTGACGCACAATCACGCCTTGCTTCAGTACCGCCACTTCATCAGCAATCTCGCGCACCACCTGCAAATCATGCGTGATAAAGAGGTACGCAATGCCGGTGTCGTGCTGGATTTTACGCAGCAGTGCCAGCACCTCGCGCGCCACCAGCGGGTCTAACGCGGACGTCGGTTCGTCGCACACAATCAGCTTCGGCTCCGCCGCCAGCGCACGCGCGATACACACGCGCTGCTTCTGGCCGCCGGAAAGTGCCGCAGGATAACGCTCCGCCAGCTCCGCATGCAGCCCGACCTGTGCCAGCAGTTCGCTGACTTTGGCCTGCCGTTCGGGGCGGTTAAGCGAAGTAAAACATTCCAGCACGCGGGAAATCTGCCCGCCAATGCGCTCTTTCGGGTTCAGCGCGGTATCGGGGATCTGATGAATCAGCTGCACATCGCGCAACTGCGGGCGGCTGCGCTGACGCAGACCGGCAGGCAGCGTTTGCTGTTCCAGCGTCACTTTCCCCGTTTCCGGGCTGAGTAACCCGCAAATCACTTTGCCGAGCGTTGATTTCCCCGAACCGGATTCGCCGATCACCGCCAGCGTCCGGCCACGCGGCAAATTCAGGGAAATATCCTGCAAGACCGGCTGCGCCTGATAACGCGCGCTGATATTGCGCAGACTTAGCGCCACCGGTGCCTCGCCGGTTTGCGGCGTTTTGATTTCGCCCTGCGCATTCAGCAGACGCCGGGTGTATTCCTGTTGCGGCTGCGCCAGCAGTTGCGCGGCCGGTGCCTGTTCCACCGTTTTGCCGTGCTGCAAAACCATAATCTTGTCGCTGATTTGCGCGACAACGGCCAGATCGTGGCTGATGTAAATAGCCGCCACGCCGGAAATGCGGATCACATCGGCAATGGCTTTCAGCACGCCAAGCTGCGTGGTGACATCCAGCGCCGTCGTCGGCTCATCGAAGATCAGCAGTTCGGGACGGGCGCACAGCGCCATCGCAATCATCGCCCGCTGCAACTGACCGCCGGAAACCTGATGCGGATAACGCTGATAAAACGCCTGCGGCTGCGGCAAACCGAGCTGTTCAAATAGTTCAATGGCGCGCGCCTGTGCCTGCTGGCGGTCATAGATTTTGTGTTTCAGTGCCGCTTCAATCACCTGTTCACCCAGGGTAATCGCCGGGTTAAACGCCGCACCGGCGGACTGCGCCACATACGCAATATGGCGACCACGGATCTGCCGTAAACGCCGGTCAGACAACGCCGTGAGATCCTGCCCGTTAAAGACAATGCTGCCGGAATGAATACGCATTCCCTGACGACAATGGCCGAGAATTGCCAGCCCGATAGTGGATTTCCCCGCGCCGGATTCACCAATCAGCCCCAGCACTTCGCCGCGCTTGACGGTAAAAGACACGTCATCCACCAGCGTCCGCGGATTTTTTCCGGCGGACACCACGCGCAAATTTTCTGTTTTGAGTAAAACGTCGCTCATGCTTTTTTCCCCCAGACGCGGGTCGAACCGCTCATCAGCCAGTCGGCGACGGCATTTACCGCCAGCGCCAGCACCGCAATCGCCCCGCCGGGGATCAGCGCCGCCCAAACGCCAAACAGAATGCCGTCTTTGTTATCCCGCGCCAGCCCGCCCCAGTCGGCGGTCGGTGGCTGAACGCCAAGACCGAGGAACGACAGCGCCGAGAGGAACAGCAAAATGAAAATAAAGCGCAGGCCAAATTCGGCAATCAGCGTCTGTAAGGCGTTAGGCAAAATCACCCGCCGGAGGATCCAGCCGAGGCTTTCTCCGCGCAGGCGCGCCACATCGACAAACTCCATCACGCCGATATCCGTCGCCAGCGAACGTGCCACGCGCAGCACGCGGGTGGATTCCAGCAGCCCGAGAACCAGCGTCAGGGTCAGCAAGGTTTTCGGCAAGACGGCCAGCACGATCAGCGCCAGAATCAGTGTCGGGACCGCCATCACGATGTCGTTGCAGCGGGAAATCACCTGATCCAGCCAGCCGCCGCGCAATCCGGCGATAAAGCCCAACGTGCAGCCGACCGAAAAGGCCACCAGCGCCGCCAGCACGGTAACGCCCAGCGAAACACGGGTGCCCCAGATAAGGCGCGAAAGCAGATCACGCCCGAGATTGTCGGTGCCGAGCAGCGCATTGGGTCCCGGCAGATCCCACGACATGCCCAGTGTCTGATCCGGTGCGTGCGGCGCCAGCCACGGCGCAAAAATCGCGATAAGAACAAAGAGAATCAGCACCAGCAGGCCAAGGATCGAGGCAGGTTTTAAGGCAGGCATTGCAGCAATTCCTAAATTTTAGCGGTTATGGCGTAAACGCGGATTGGCGACCAGCGCCATCACGTCGGCCAGCAAATTCAGCAGGATATAAATCCCGGCCAGCAACAGCGCGCAATCCTGCATCACCGGAATGTCGCGTTTGCTGATGCTGTCGACCATGTATTGCCCCAGCCCCGGATACACAAAGACATTCTCGACAATCACCACGCCGACCATCAGATACGCCAGATTGATCGCCACGACGTTGATAATCGGGCCGATGGCGTTGGGCAGAACGTGACGCCACAAAATGCGCGACGGCGACAGCCCTTTCAGCAGCGCGGTATCCACATACGCGGAGCTTTGCGCGGCAATCAGCGCGGCGCGGGTCATGTTGCTCATGTGCCCGAGGATCGCCAGCACCAGGGTGGCGCACGGCAGTGAGATTGCAGCAAGTTTGGCGGCCAGCGGCATGTCCGGCGAAATACTGCTGTTGCTCGGTGCCCACGCCAGCGTGATGGCGAAAATCAGGATCAGCAGATAACCGGAGAAAAATTCCGGCAGCGCAACGGTGGCGCGGGTGATGGCATTAAGGAAAGTATCGATAACGCTGCCGTGATAACGCACGGAAATAAACCCGATGATTAGCGCCAGCGGAACCGCGATGGCGGCGGTGCATCCCGCCAGAAACAGCGTATTACCAAGCCGCGTAAACAGCGGGCCGCTGATGGCCTCGCGTGTGGAGAAACTGGTACCGAAATCGCCGTGCAGTACGCCGGACAGCCAGCTCAGATAGCGGCTCGCCGCCGGCTTATCCAGCCCGAGTTGCAAGTTCAGTTCGCGGATGGCATCCGGCGTCGCGCTCTGGCCGAGAATGGCGGTGGCCGCGTTGCCCGGCAGCAACTGCACACCGGCAAAAATCAGCACGGAAACCGCCAGCACCACCAGCACGCCATAAAACAAACGCACCAGCACCATGCGCAAAAGCGAGCCGTCTGGTGAAACACGGTTCAGCGAAAAACGGCCCGCGGGCCGTTGAGGTATTTTTACAGAAGGAAGTTCTGACATTATTCTTTTACCCGGCTCAGCTTTCGATCCAGATTTTCTCTGCCGCGCGGTTACCGCTCAGCGGCATTCCCGGCACAGAGGTGAATCCTTTGATTTTGGATGAGCAGCCGTCAAGCGCGTCGGCGTACAGCGGAATGACTTCGCTACCCTGATCGACCAGCATCACCTGAATATCGTGGTAAATCTGCGTACGGCGCGCTTCATCCGGCTCCCCGCGCGCGGCTTTCACCATCGCATCGAAGGCCGGAACGTGCCAGGCCGATTCATTCCACGAAGACTGGCTGGTAAACACCAGAGAAAGCAGCGCATCGGCGGTCGGGCGGTTCGCCCAGTTAGACGACACAAACGCTTTCTTCTGCCAGATATCATTCCAGAACGCGTCATCCGGCACGCGAACCACGTTGAGGTTGATCCCGGCTTTCGCCGCAGATTGCTGATAAAGCTGACCGGCATCAACCGCGCCCGGGAAACCGGCGTCGGCCACGTTAAGCGTCAGCGGGCCGCTGAACCCGGATTTCTTCCAGTGGAACCGGGCTTTTTCAGGATCATACGGACGCTGCGGGATGTCTTTCGCAAAGTAGCGGTTCGACGGGAAAATGGGATTATCGTTGGCAACAGTGCCGTATCCGCCCAATACCGTGTCGATAATCTGCTGACGGTCAATGGCATATTTCAGCGCCAGACGGCCATCGACGTTATCAAACGGCGCCAGATTCGACAGCCCCGGGAAGGTGTAAATCATGCTGTCTTTCGCACGCACCAGTTTCAGGTTCGGCATGCGCTCGATACGGCTGACAATGCGCGGATTCACGCGGTTAATCAGGTGCGCAGAGCCGCTGACCAGCGCCGCCACGCGCGCCGTGGAATCGTTCATCGCCAGCGTTTCGACGGAATCAACATGCCCGCGTTCGCTGTTCCAGTAATTCGGATTGCGTTTGGTCAGCGTGGTTACGCCCGGCTGGAATTTCTCCAGAATGAACGCGCCTGTGCCGATGCCTTTGTCGAAGTTTTCATTTTCGGCGGTGATCGCAAAATGCACCGCGCTCAGCAGCCAGACAAATTCCACATCGGCGGCGGTCAGTTTGATCGTCACTTCGTGTTCGCCGGTCGCTTCAATGGAACTGACGGTGTCCAGATAACCTTTTACCGGCGATGTGGATTTCTCGCCGCGGTGGTGATTAAGGGAATAGACCACGTCTTTCGCGCCCAGCGAGCGGCCATCGTGGAACTGCACGCCCTGACGGATTTTCAGCACCCAGGTTTTGCTGCCATCGGCAGATGACCAGGATTCCGCCAGCGAGGGGGCAAGCCCGGCGCTTTCGTCGATTTCCACCAGGTTATTGAAAACCTGTGAGC
Organism: Rahnella contaminans; assembly: GCF_011065485.1. Lineage (NCBI taxonomy): Bacteria > Pseudomonadati > Pseudomonadota > Gammaproteobacteria > Enterobacterales > Yersiniaceae > Rahnella > Rahnella contaminans. Next base: position 328,370 of record NZ_JAADJS010000003.1, on the reverse strand, counting down.
CGACAAAATACATGTACGTTTCGAACCAGAATGCCGGATCCAGACGGTCGGTGCTGGACGCGTTATCCACGCCCACCACCAGGTGTCCGCCTTTTTTCGGCTTCTCAGCGTCGGCGGCAAATGCGTTGCCCAGCCACAATGAATGCGTGGCGGCTGCGATGGAAAGTGCCCCCGCACTTTTAATAAACGAACGACGATCAATCATGTTTTTCCCCTGTCACTGAGGCGATCACGCCCCAAAATTCAGTCCGGCGTGCGGCTGAAATGTTTTTGATTTTATTGGCTGAAGGCGTTTTTCAATGCCGCGATGTGTTCCGGCCCGATACCGCAGCAGCCGCCAACCATCGTTGCGCCCTGCGCTACCCAGTCTTCGGCAAATTGCAGATATCCGGCAGGATCGGTGTCCTGACGCATTTTGCTTAATCCTTCATTCGCACCGCGTTTGTTATCCGCGGGCTCGAAAGCGTTGGCATAAACGCCGATATCAAAAGAGGTGTTTGCGGCGCGTGCCGCACGAACGGCGGCGGCCATCACTTCCGGGCGGCTACAGTTGAACAAAATCGCGCTGGCGGATAAACGCTGCGCGGCGTCAACCGCCTGCTCGATGGATTCGCCGGAGCGCAGCAGCGCGTGGCCGTCACCGGTAAGCTGATCCTGCAAGGTGAACGAGAACCACAGAGGACGCCGGTCATCGCCCAGCACATCTGTCAGCACTTCGCGCACTGCTTCAACTTCGGCGACTGAACTTTGCGTTTCGGCCAGCCAGTAATCCACGCTGTCTTTGAGATTCTCCACCAGCACGGTCAGCAGTGCTTTCGCCGCAACGGGCTCGAAGAGATCCGGGCGATAAGAACCCAGAACCGGCGGCAGGGAACCCGCCACTTTCACCGGCGTTTTTGCCGCATCAGCGGCTTCGCGCGCCAGTTTTCCGGACAGCGCAATCAGCGCTGCGCCCTGCTCCGCAAAGACGGTTTCACCCACATGGAAAGGGACAACGGCGTAGCTGTTGGTGGTGATCACGTCGGAACCGGCTGCAATAAAAGCGTCATGCGCTTTACGCACAAATTCCGGTGCCTGGATCAGCGCCAGCGCCGACCATTCCGGCTGACGGAACGGCGCGCCCATCCGGGCCAGTTCACGGCCCATTCCGCCATCGAGAATTTTAATGTTACTGATCATTGTGTCACCGCCTCGAAATTTTCTTAACTGAATCAAACAGTAATTCATCAGGTGAATGACACTCTACAAAACGAACGTTTAGATGTCTAGATTTCTTAATGGCTAAAAATGAGAAAAGAAAACTCACTATTACAGAATGGTAATATTTATTTACACCGCTAAACCCAATGCGTATTATTCTCATTCGCTTTATTAACTAAGTTTGCACTCCACCATTCCGGCCCTCTTTTTCGGGGGATCCCGGCGGGTCTTGTTCACCCTTTTAAAGCGTTATAAATATCTAAAAGTTGTGGCTAATAAAATATAAAATAATCTTTCGGAGATTAATAAATGGTATCCGTTTCAGGGAAAAATTCAGTTAAATCAATCCGTGGCAGGAATAATAATTTAGGACAGAAACTTTCACTTTCTGTTATGGCTGTTTTTATTTCGTCTTCTTTACATTCTGCTTTTGCCGCCGAAACTACGGCGAATAAAACCGACGATACGGTCGTCGTGACCGGCCAAAATAACGCGGCGGTTACCGACACTGCCGCTACCGATTACAGCGTACCGGTCACCACCGCGGGCACCAAAATGGCGCTGACCACGCGCGACATTCCGCAGTCCGTGAGCATCATCAGCAAACAACGTATGCAGGATCAGCAACTGCAAACGCTGGGTGATGTACTGAAAAACACCACCGGCATTCAGGAAAGCGTCTCGGATCTTGACCGTCGCACCTATTACGCACGTGGCTTTTTAATCGATAACTACATGGTCGATGGCATTCCGACCACCTTCGACCCGCGCTGGGATCTGGGCGATTCCCAGTCCGACACCGCACTGTTCGAACGCATCGAAGTGGTGCGCGGCGCAACCGGCCTGATGACCGGCCCGGGCAACCCGTCCGCTTCTGTCAACCAGGTGCGTAAACACGCCGACAGCAAAGAGTTCACGGGCAATGTTTCCGCGACTTACGGCAGCTGGAACAAACAGCGTTACGTGGCTGATTTGTCTACTCCGCTGAATGCCTCCGGCAGTGTGCGTGGCCGCCTGATCACCGGATATCAGGATCAGAACAGCTACGTTGAGCGTTACGGCGCGACCAAAAAATTCGTCTACGCCACGGTTGATGCCGACCTGACCGATTCCACCCTGCTTTCCGCGGGCTACGAATTCCAGCAAACGAATACCGACAGCCCGACCTGGGGCGGCATGCCGCGCTGGTATCTCGACGGCAGCAAAACCGATTACCGCCGTGGTTTCAACTCCGCGCCGGACTGGGCTTACAGCAATAAAGAGACCACCAAACTTTTCACCACCCTGAAACAGTCCTTCGATAACGGCTGGCAGGCCACGCTGAACGGCACGCATACTGAATCCCTTATCGACAGCAAAATGATGTACATCGACGGGACATTCGATAAAACCACCGGCGTGGGCGAATCCGCTTATGCCGGTTATCCGGTCGTCGCGGGGACCGGCTACAACACCGGTAAACGTAAAGTCGATGGCGTGGACGCCTTTGCCAGCGGCCCGTACGAACTGTTTGGCCGTCAGCATGAACTGATGACCGGCGTGAGTTATTCCAAACAACAAAATACCTATTACAGCGCATTCGCCAATATTTCGACCGAAGAGCTGGGTAACTTTAACGACTACAACAGCCAGTTCCCGGAAACTGACTGGGGTCCGCGTTCTCTGGCTGAGCGGGATGTTATCCGCCAGAAATCCGCGTACGTCGCCACGCGTCTTTCGCTGGCCGATCCGCTGCATCTGATTGTCGGTGCGCGTTACACCAACTGGAATTCTGACACCCTGACGGCTCAGATTGAGAAGAACAACATCACGCCGTACGCCGGTCTGGTGTTCGACATCAACGATACCTGGTCAACCTACGCCAGCTACACGTCGGTGTTCCAGCCGCAGACTTACCGCGATATCAACGGTGCGTATCTGTCGCCGGTAATCGGCAAAAACTACGAAGCGGGCGTGAAATCCGACTGGTTCAACAGCCGCCTGACCGCATCCGTTGCGGTGTTCCGTGCGGAACTCGATAACGTCGCGCAAAGTACCGGCCGCACCATCGAAGGCTCGACCGATACAGCGTACGAAGGCAAAAACGGCACGGTGAGCCGCGGGATTGAATTCGAACTGAATGGCGCGCTGACCGACAACTGGCAGATGACGTTCGGCGGCACCCGTTACATTGCCGAAGACGAGAACAGCGACGCGGTTAACCCGCAACTGCCGCGCACGCAGCTGAAACTGTTCACCAGCTATCGTCTGCCGATGTTGCAGGATCTGACCGTCGGCGGCGGCGCGAACTGGCAGACTCACGTCTGGCAGGATGTGCCGGGCCCAAGCGGCAACGGCACCCGTTACGCCGAGCAAGGCAGCTACACCGTGGTTAATCTCTTCAGCCGTTATCAGGTCACGAAACAACTCGCCGTGCAGGCCAACGTGAACAACCTGTTCGACAAAGAATATGACACGAGTGTCAGCCAGTACGTAGTGTACGGCGAGCCGAGAAATGTGTCGGTGACAGCGAGTTATAGCTTCTGATTTTGGCTCGCAGATGCTCGCCGTATCGGGTATAACCGGGACGGTGAGCGGCAGCGCGCAGTTAAAAAGTTAAGGAGCGCGTTTACGCTCCTTAACCCTGTGTGGGCCGGCGCCCACGGTTTTGACCTAAAAGCCAGCCTGGGCGGCGAGCCCAAAAATCAACTTTTCGCAGCCGCCACCGGTAACACCGATCCTTTAAACTTCTCTTTAATAAACTCTGCGACCTGCGGCGATTCGAGATCTTTCGCCAGTTGCTTAATCCGTGGATCATTTTTAAGTTTTTCGGTCGTCACCAGAATATTCGCATAAGGATTTCCCTTCGCTTTCTCCAGCCCCAGCGCGTCTTTTGCCGGGCTCAGCCCGGCTTCCAGCGCGAAGTTGCCGTTAATGACCGCCAGATCGACATCCGGTAATGAACGCGGAATTTGCGGGGATTCGACTTCCAGAATCTTCAGGTTTTTCGGGTTGGTGGCGATATCACGCGGCGTGGCCTGATTTTTCGCCGGATCGGTGAAGCCCGGTTTCAGCGTAATCAGCCCCTGACTTTGCAGTAAATACAACGCGCGGCTGAGATTGGTTTCGTTATTCGGGACGGCAACGGTGCCATTTTGCGGCACTTCCGCATAGCTTTTGTGACGGCTGGAATATACGCCGAGCGGCTCGATATGCACCGTCGCGGCGACTTCAAACTTCTCTTTCAGCGCCTTTTCCTGCGACAGCAAATACGGCACGTGCTGGAAATAGTTGGCATCCACATCGCCGTGCGCCAGCAATTCATTCGGATTCACCCCGCTCGGAATTTCGATCACTTTGAGATTCAGACTTGGGTCGATTTTCTGCACATACGCCAGAATTTCCGCATGAGGGACCGGATCGGCCTGCACGCGCAACGGCTCTGCCGCCCAGGCGGACAAGGAGGAAAGCAATGCTGCAACAGCCGTCAGACGACCTGCAAAAGAAAGCGATTTAGAAACCGGCAGAGCGATATTTTTCAGCATAGACATTCCCTAAAATTAACTTTTTTAATTGAGGTGATGGCGCCCTGAGGATTAGCCCGGACAAATCTATGCTGACATATTTACAGGCCGTTACTTATACGCATTTCTCCCATGGATATCTGGAAAATTGAGATATTCAAAAAGCAGATAAATAATAAAGACAGCGACACCTCACAAACATTATCGCTGCCTTTCCGGCATCAAATCACCGCACGCTTCGCCCGTAGACCAGCGATTCGGCGCTGATTTCTGAAATAGATTTCGCGCCAGTCAGCGTCATGGCGACGCGCATTTCTTTTTCGATCAGAGTCAGCAGGTTGATGACGCCCGCCTCACCTGCCGCGGCCAGTGCGTAGACAAAGGCGCGCCCGAGCAGCACGCTGTCGGCGCCGAGCGCGATCATGCGGACCACGTCCAGGCCGGTGCGGATGCCGGAATCGGCGAGAATGGTGATGTCGCCTTTTACGGCGTCAGCGATGGCAGGCAGCGCGTGCGCAGTGGAAAGCACGCCGTCGAGCTGGCGGCCGCCGTGGTTCGATACCACGATGCCGTCTGCGCCAAACCGCACGGCGTCCCTGGCGTCTTCCGGGTCAAGAATGCCTTTAATGATCATCGGGCCTTTCCAGAACTCCCGGATCCACTCCAGATCTTTCCACGATATCGACGGGTCAAAATTGGTGCCCAGCCAGCCGATATAATCTTCCAGCCCGGTCGGTTTGCCGAGATAGGCAGAAACGTTGCCGAGGTCATGCGGTTTGCCGTTTACGCCAACGTCCCACGCCCATTGCGGATGCAAAACGGCCTGCAACATGCGGCGTGCGGCGGCGTTCGGGCCGCTCATACCAGAATGAGCGTCCCGATAACGTGCGCCGGGCACCGGCATATCGACGGTAAAGACCAGCGTTTTCACGCCTGCCGCCTGCGCGCGTTCCAGCGCATTGCGCATAAATCCGCGATCTTTTAAGACGTAAAGCTGGAACCACATCGGGCGGTCGATGGCCGGTGCGACTTCTTCAATCGGACAAACGGAAACGGTGGAAAGCGTGAACGGAATGCCTTTTTTGGCTGCCGCGCGCGCCGCCTGAACTTCACCACGACGTGCGTACATGCCGGTCAGGCCGACCGGTGCCAGCACCACTGGCATTGCCAGTTTTTCGCCAAACAGTTGCGTCTCAAGGCTGAGATCGGACATGTTTTTCAGGATGCGCTGGCGCAGGGCGATATCGGCCAGATCCGAAGTGTTGCGGCGCAGGGTGTGTTCGTTGTACGCGCCGCCGTCGATGTAGTGAAACAGAAATGGCGGCAATTTACTTTTTGCCGCCGCGCGGTAGTCCGTTGATGCAGAAATAATCATCGTGTTTTTCTCGTTATCTTTGTCTTGCGCTCTCTGGCGCGTAGGGGTGCAAAAAGTGTAGTTCAAAACAGACAAGTCGATAGAAAACAATGACAACGAAAAATGAAAAACTATTTCACAATGCACATCGGCATACCGGAAACCGGCTCGGGATGGATTTGCGCATCAATATCAAAGACCTGTGCCAGCAGCGCAGGCGTCATTACGGCTTCCGGCGAGCCTTGTGCAACTATTTTTCCGGCCGCCATCATGACCAGATAATCGCAATAACGGCTGGCCTGATTGAGGTCATGCAGCACAGCGACCACCGTTTTGCCCTGCTGATTCTGGCGGCGCAGTAAATTCATCAGCTCAACCTGATGGCTGATATCGAGATACGTTGTCGGCTCGTCGAGCAAAACAAGCGGCGTATCCTGCGCCAGCACCATCGCCAGAAATACGCGCTGACGCTGTCCGCCGGAGAGCTCGCTGACTAATTTTTCGGCCAGATCACCAATTTTCGTTTCTTGCATCGCGCGCGAGACCCTCGCGTGATCCTGCTCCCCCAGCCTGCCCCATAAATTCAGCCACGGGCTCCGGCCATAGCCGACCAGTTCCCGCACGCGGATCCCTTCCGGCGCGACGTGTTGTTGCGGCAACAGCGCCAGTTTACGGGCAAGCGCGCGGCCATGTAGCCGGGAAATATCGTCTCCTTGCAGCCGCAACGTGCCGGACTCCGGCGTCAGCAGGCGGGAAAAACATTTCAGCAGCGTCGATTTTCCGCAGCCGTTCGGGCCGATCAGCGCGGTGATTTTTCCGGCCGGAAGGGTCACCGACAGTCCGTTCAGAATGGATTTATTGCCGTATCCGGCGTACAGATTTTCTGCACTCAGTTGCATAGTCAGCGGGTTCTCATCAGGAGCCAGAAGAAATACGGTGCGCCTATCACCGCCGTTAAAACGCCCGCAGGCAGCTCCAGCGGCGGATGCAGGGTGCGCGCTAGCACGTCGGCCAGCAGTAAAATCAGCGCCCCGACAAGCATTGACGCGGGGATCAAAACGCGGTGCCTTCCGCCGACCAGTTTACGGGTCAGATGCGGTGCGACCAGCCCGATAAACCCGACCGGGCCGCAGGCGGCAACGCTGATGGCGGCCAGTGCGACGGCCAGCAATAACACCAGACGCTGTACGCGGGAAACGCGGATCCCCAGCGTCGAGGCACTTTCGTCACCGAGCGCCATAACGTCCAGATCGCGGCAGAACCCAAGGCTGAGCGGCAGTAATATCAGCAACCACGGCGCGACGATTTCGACGAAATTCCAGCCGCGTCCCCACAGACTTCCGGTCAGCCACAGCAGTGCGCTGTTGATTTCCATCGGGCGCGAGAGCATCAGGTAATCGGTCAGGCTGGCGTAAAATGCGGTCAGCGCGACGCCGGTCAACGCCAGCTTCAAAGGCGCGGAACGGCCGGACATCAGGCGCAGCAACACAAACGCGGCTATCCCACCCAGGAAGGCCAGCGGCGGCAGCCACAGCACGGAAAGCGCGGGGAACAGCATCAGCGCGCTGACCGACATCAGTCCGGCGGCGTGGTTAACGCCCAGTATGTCCGGCGACGCCAGCGGATTGCGGATAATGCCCTGCACCAGTACGCCGGAAAGCGCCAGCGCCGCACCGACCAGCACCGCCAGCAGCGCGCGCGGCAGGCGATATTCGATCAGCGGAAAATGGTTGTCATCGGCGGGTGCGAACGCCAGACGCATTTGTTCAAACGTCAGCGTGTGCGTGCCGTAACGCAGCGAAATCACGAAGGTCAGCAGCAACAGGCTGGTCAGAACGGTGAATACCGTGAACTGCCGGGTCATGTGCGCGTCCTCACCAGCCAGACAAAGAATGGCGCGCCAATCAGCGCCAGCACTACGCCTGCCGGTAATTCACCCGGCCACGCCAGAAAACGCGCCAGCAAATCCGCCAGCAGCATCAGCGTTGCGCCAAAAATCATACTCACCGGCAACATGCGGCGTAAATCATAACCAATCCAGTAGCGGGAAATGTGCGGGACCAGCAGCCCGATAAACGCCAGAGGCCCGGCGACGCTGACGCAGGCACCGACCAGCAATAACACCATAAGATTGATTATCAGCCGCAAGCGCGGCAGGTTTACGCCGAGCGTCTGCGCGCTTTCATCACTCACCTGTAACAGGTTCAGGCGGCTGGCAAGCAGCAAAACCCAGGGCGCGATAATGAGGGTGAAAGGGAACAGATGCCAGAACTCCGGCCAGCGGGCGTGCGCGACGCCTCCGGCCAGCCAGTTGAGAATGCCGTATGCGTGATCTTCTGAGAGGATCAGCGTCACTTTTGCCAGCGCAGCGCACAGCGCCGACACGGCCACTCCGGCGAGGATCAACCGGCTGCGGTCACCCGCCTGTTGCCATCCGCCGCCAGTCAGCATCACCATGCTCCAGCTGATACCGCCGCCAGCGGCTGCCACCAGCGCAATGCTGAACCCCGAAAACAGCTGCGGGCTGAGTGCGCTGACCACCACCATCGCCAGCGATGCACCGGCGTTAATGCCAAACAGCGAGGGAGACGCCAGCGGATTGCGGGTCAGGGTTTGCAGCAGGCTGCCCGCCAGCGCCAGGCTGGCACCGAGCAACATCGCCACCAGGCTGCGCGGTAACCGCAGGTTGAGCACCAGCGCCTGCGCCAGTGTTGCAGGCGGGCCGGGAATCAGCGCGCGCAGAGATTCCACCGCGCCAATCGGCACCGCAGAACGGCAAAAAAGCGTCAGCCAGAAGATGACGCTCAATATGAGCAGAGGCAGCGTCCAGCGCCACCCCGTTACGATCGTTTTCACCGCTTTCATGGTGCGGTGGCAGGCGCCTGATGATGCAGAATCTGCACCACGTCATGGCCGATATGCTCAGCGGCAAACACCCCGCGCATTCTCGCCCAGACGTTAGCATCGACCGCCGCAATCTGATTTTTTTGCGCGGCTTTCATCATTTGCCAGAGCGGATCCTTCTGCCATGCACGCACAATACTTTCCTGACGGTAGTGCGCGACAATCAGCCAGTCCGGGTTGATCGCCAGCAACTGCTCGAAACTGATGTTGGCCAGCGCCTGCTGATTCACCGGTTCCGGCACAATCAGCCCGAGCGAGGTCAGCACGCTGCCGGTGTAGGAATCGCGCGTATGCAGGTTAAATTGCTGTTCGCGCGAGGTGCCGAACACCACCTGCGTACCTTTCGGTAACTGACTGGAAAACGCCTGCATCCGCTGATGATGTTCCGCCAGACGCTGCTGCATCAGCGCGTCTTTCCCCAGCACTTTGCCGATGATCGCCGCCGATTCCAGGTTCTCATTGTAGGTTTCGTTGCGGGATTTCAGCATCAGCGTCGGCGCAATCCCTTTCAGCGCGGCATAAATGCCGCCATGACGGCTGCTGTCGGCAATAATCAGATCCGGTTTCAGCGCGGCAATCGCCTCGAGGCTCGGCTGCGATCGTGTGCCGACGGATTTCCACGCGCTGATACGCTGGCGCACTTCCGGCAAAATACGTTCCGCGTCGTTATCATCGGCCACGCCCACCGGGCTGACATCCACCACGGCCAGCGCATCCACAAAAGAGAGCTCCAGAACGACGACGCGTTCAGGCGCCGTATCGAGCGTAAAAGTGCCCTGCTGGTCAGTCACCGTCACGGCCTGCGCGGTGCCCAGCGAAAAACATAAACCGATAAAAAGCGCAAAGCGGGAGAAGAAAGACATAGAACCTCTGTGCGGCTGAAAAGGGAAAAAACGGGCGTCGTCACGCTAAGCCCGGCGTTTTAAACCATCAGAATTTCAGGGAACCCTGCATATACAACGTGCGTGGCTGTCCGGCATAAATCCCTTTGTTGTTATCGTCATACGCACGCGTGAAGTATTCGTGGTCGAAGATATTCTTCACGCCGAAGGCCAGATTCAGGTTCGCCATGTCCGGGCCAAACTGATAACCGGCGCGGGCGCCCCACAGCATGAAGCCGGGGATGCGACCGGTGCTGCCGTCGGCACTTTCTTCGACGGTGTTGGCGTTATCCGCAAACTGGCCGGACTGGTATTCGCTGTTGACGTTGAAGAACCAGTTGCCCGGTGTGTAATCCAGCCCCAGCGTGCCTTTGTTTTTCGGGGAAAACGGTACCTGGTTGCCCTGCGTATCGCCGGATTCACGAATGACGGCATTCACATACGCATAGCTGGCGTAAGCGGAGAAGTTTTCGAGTTTTGGCGACAAATCAGCGAGGTCGTAACGAATCTGGCTTTCCAGACCGGTATGACGGGTTTTTCCGCGCGCGGTGACGCTGTCCGTGGTCTGGTTGGAGTCGTACTGATTGTTGAAGTTGATCAGGAACAGCCCGACTTCCGCTTTCACAACGCTGTTATCAAAGCGCGTTCCCAGCTCCCAGGTGCGGGCTTTTTCCGGCTCGATACTGCCGCTGTCCACCGCTTTGCCAATCTGGCTGTACTGCACCGTGCCGAAAGAACCTTCGGTATTGGCATAAATATTCCACGCCTCGTTCATGTGATAAACGACGTTCAGAGCAGGCAGCGGCGCGTTGTAGCTGATTTCCTGCCTGGTGCCTTTGATGTAGTTGTTCTGATACGACTGGATGTGCTCGTAACGCATGCCCGGCGTGATGGTCCAGTCGCCGACGTCAATGCGGTCATCAACATAAAACGCATTCGCCTGCGTGCCGGATTGCGTATCGCGGTCATACGGGCTGTCGCCGGTCGGCAGAACGCCGGATTTGGCCGGGCTGTAATAGCGCAATTCGTGGGTGGATTCGCTGACATAACGGTAACCGACGCCCACTTCATGCGCGGTCTGGCCGAGGTTGAAGCTCTGGCTGTAGCGCGGTTCAACGCCGCGAACCCAATACTGGCGCGGGGAAAGCGTCAGGTTTTTACCCTGATCGAGATAACCGCTGCGCAGCGTGTAGGTGTAGAACGTTTGCACATTGAATTTATGCTGCTGGTCGGGCTGATACTGATAGCCAAAACTCGCCAGCTGGCGGCGGCCCCAGAATTCGTCATAAGGGCGCGTGGACTGAAAACGGTCGGCGTTATACGCGGCACGGGATAAACCGCCCGGCATTTCCGCGCGGCCTTCGTAATATTGCAGCAGGCTGTTGAACGTGTGGACGTCGTTTGGCGCGTAACGGGTTTTGAGCATCACATCGTCAATTTTGGTGGCGCTGTGTTCGCGCCAGTCGCTGCCGCGCGTGCCGGAGTAAAGCAGCGCGCCGCCGAGACCGTTATCCGCCGTGCCGCCTACCATCAGATTGCCGGTGCCTTTCGGGTCATTCTGGCTGGACGTCGGGCTGAGCAGCCCTTCCATGCCGGCTTCGATACCGAAATCTTTCGGGATGGCGCGGGTGACAAAGTTCACCACGCCGCCGACGCTTTGCGGTCCGTAACGCACCGCACCGCCGCCACGCACCACGTCCACCGCATCCATGTTGCCAAGTGAAACCGGCGCGAGGGAAAGTTGCGGCTGGCCGTAAGGCGCAAACGGCACCGGAATGCCGTCCATCAGCACGGTTGAACGGCTGGCGAGACGTGGGTTCAGGCCACGGATGCCGAAATTCATCGCCATGTCATGGCTGCCGGTACCGTTGTTTTCCGGCGCATTGACGCCCGGAATGCGGTTCATCATTTCACGAACGGTTGTCGCGCCGGTCTTCACAAAATCTTCACGGCGGATCACATCACGCGCCCCGCCGTGCTCAAAAACATCGTTTTCACGCGCGTCCGCCAGCCAGTCTCCGACCACCGTCAGGGATTCCGGTGCCTGCACCGGCGCAGGCATAACCGCCAGAGTGAACGCATTATTGCCCAGCGGTCTGGCTTCCAGCCCGCTGTTTGCCAGTAACGTCGTCAGACCATCAGTGACAGTGTAACTCCCCTGCAAGCCGCTGCTGTGTTTTCCACGCGTCAGCGAGGCATCCACAGAAAGCGTAATCCCGGCTTTGGCCGCGAACTGATTCAGCGCGGTATCCAGATCCCCGGCCGCAATTTGATAAGACGCAGACTGCACCGCGGCGGCTACCGGCAGCGACGTCAGCAGTGCGGCAGGAAGAATGGCGCAGTGAATGGCAATCGCCAGTGGTGTTGTTTTGCGAAAAGAACGAATAACGCGTGAGCGTGAAATGGACATACCGTCTCCGATTTTATGTTTTTTACTGTGTGATTTTTCAGGCAGTTTTTTAGGTGTTACTCAGGAGTCGGATGAGAATGGAAAAGGGACAACCGCGAATGCGATTATTTATCATTTTTATTTGCAGGAAGAATTTTACCGGGACATTACACAGGCACCACTTTCACCCAGTAACGCGTAGCCGTCTGAATTTTCACGGGAAGTGTTCGTGAAAGAATTTCCAGCACACTGTCGGTATCTTTCAGCGGGAACGTGCCGCTGATGCGTAAATCAGCCACTGACGGGTCGCAGCTCAGATGACCGTGGCGGTAACGGGCCAGCTCGGCAATCACATCCGCCAGACGCCAGTCGCTGACGCTCAGCACGCCGTGGGTCCAGCTCCCTGCACCGCCGGTTACCGCGGTAACATCACCGAAAGCACTGCCGGTAAAGCGCACCGCGTGGCCTTCGCTGATTTGCAAACCGCCCGCAGGCCGGTCGCGCAACGTGATTTCCACGGCGTGTTTGAGCACCTTCAGCGTCGTGGCGTCATCCTGCTGGCGCACGATAAATTCCGTGCCCAGCGCGCGTAACATACCCTGTTGCGTTTCGACCAGAAATGGCCGCGGAACCGGCTGATTATCGCGCGCGGTGATAATGCTGATTTCGCCCTGATGCAGGCGGATAAGACGGAGTGTGTCGGTAAAACGGATATCGGCGGCGCTGGCAGTATTGAGCGAAAGCTGTGAATTATCCGGCAGGCGCAGGGTTTTGATTTCGCCGGTAGACGTGCGTGCATCGGCCAGCAAACGCTGCCCGGCGGACGACTGCCAGGCTTCCCATGTCCCCCCCAGACCGAGCAACACCACCAGGCTTTTCAGAACACGGCGGCGGGTGACATCCGACTGCTGGCGCGCATGGTTAAGCGTCTGATAACTGAATTTACCGGGCATATTGTGCAGTTGCCCCTGCAACGATTCCACGCGCTGCCACGCCCAGCGATGATCTTCATCCTGCGCCAGCCACTGCTGCCATTTCTGGTTTTGCTGCGGCGTGACCTCGCCCGAGCACAAGGTGGCGAACCACTGCGCGGCTATTTTCAGCGACAGGCGCTGGTTATCGGTCAGGGACGTATTCATCGGAATCAGCCGTGTTCTATGCTGAACAGCAGGCAGTGTTCGGTGGCTTTCGCCATGTATTTTTTGACCGAACTGACCGACACGTTCAGACGTTCGGCGATCACCGGATACGTCAGCCCTTCAAGCTGTGAGAGTAAAAATGCCTGACGCACTTTCTCGCCCAGCCCGTCGAGCATCGTATCGATTTGTTGCAGGGTTTCGAGCAGACATTGCCGCTGTTCGGGCGACGGCATCTGTTCTTCCGGCATCAGCGCCAGCATGTCGAGATACGCACGTTCCAGCGCGTTGCGGCGGAAAAAATCCACCATCACGCGGCGGGCAACGGTACATAAAAAGGATTTGGGTTCGCGAATTTCCTGTGCGGTATTGCCGGTGAGAACGCGCATAAAGGTGTCCTGCGCCAGATCGTCTGCGTCACTGGCGGACCCCAGTTTGAACTGGAGCCAGTTTTTCAGCCAGCGGTGATGCGAGCTGTAAAGTGCTTCAAAAGCACGAACCGGGGAAACGGCAACGTTTGCGGACATAGGAAGTTACATAACCAGACCAGAAATTCACAATTGGATGATAATTGATAATAGTTATCATTACAATCGAGAATCATTCGCTTTCCCATCTGCCATAAATGCTAAGCCAATTAAGTGCGTCGATCACAACTCTGCCAGGTGTTAGCCTGAATAAAAACCACAAGGAAAACATCATGAGTTCACTCCCTGTCGCCGTTGTTACCGGCGGAACCAGCGGTATCGGGCTGGCCATTGTTCATAATCTGGCACGCGATCATCAGGTTTATGCGCTCGGGCGTAATAAAGACAGCCTGATTGCGCTGCGGCTGGTCGAAAACGTGGAGGCGGTTGAAATCGATCTGCTGGATTTCAGTGCCGTTGAGCAGTTTGTTCGTGAGTTACCGGTGATTGATGTGCTGGTACATTCGGCGGCGATTTCCAAACCACTGCGCCTTGAACAGGCGACGCCGGAGGAGTGGCAAAAGCAGTTTTCTATCAACGTTTTCGCACCAGCGGAGTTCACCCGTCTGGCATTACCGGCGCTGAGAAAACAGGAAGGTCAGGTGGTATTTATCGGTTCGGGATCGGGGACAAAAGCAGATGGCGGGAATACGGTCTATTGTGCCTCTAAGTTCGCACTGAGCGCCCTAGCCCATGCGTTGCGTCAGGAAGAAACGGAGCACGGCTTGCGCGTTTCCACCGTTGCGCCGGGGCCAACGGATACGCCGATGAACCGCAAAACCCGCGAAAGTCAGGGCAATTTTGACGCCATTGATCCGCGCGAATACAGCACGCCGGAATCGGTCGCGGCGGCGGTGCGTCTGGTGGTCAGCGCCAGCGACGATACGCAAATTACGGATATCGCAGTGAGGCCGCGCCGGGATAAAGCGAAGCGGTAGACCCGTAAAAAAATGCCCCGGAATGCGCAAAAACTCCGGGGCAAAAAGGCTTTTTATTATCGGGTTTGGTTACCCGTTCTGTGATTGATTTTAATTCACCGGTGTTGACGCCAATAACATTCAGTCAGAAATTAGTAATTCGCCGGGAGACGGTTTATCTGTATTAATTTCCCCTTGTCCATCTCGATATAATTACCCTTGCGTAATTCACAGAGTATTTCTGCAATCACGGTGCGCGATATTTTGGAGCGCTGCTGGATAAACTCCAGAACGCCTAATTTTTGGCGAACCTCAGGCCTGATCCTTTGCATACGGATTAACATCGCGCGGACAATACAATAGTTGTTTGAGCCTAACAGATCACATTCACGGTGTTTCAGGTAGAAGGCCAGATAGCTCAGCCAGATGCTCAGTTCGTACCAGAGATTGCTCTGATTGAGCAGCGCTTTTGCCCGGCTGGCGGTCAGCCAGAACCCCTGGCAGACGTTAACAGCAACGGCACAGGAACCTTCGTATTCTTTGAAAACGATGCCCGATGCGCCCAGTAACATAGCGGAATCGACGACATCCAGAAGCCATTCTTTCTCTTCATTATAAATAAACACACAGCCCGACTCGAGGAAATAGACAATATTTTCCTTTTCTTCCTGCTCAATTTGAATCTTTTCTCCTTTATTAAAAGTAAAAGAGACACCTTCTGCCATTAAACAGTCATGAAGTTGCTGAAGTATTTCCAGTGGTTTTTCTGACATAGTATAAAACCGACAAGATTGAGTAAGGTTATTGGCGAACAGGCATACTCACAGCCTTGTGAAGTATGCCCGGAGTCGTATTTCAGGCAATCAGGTTAAACGTTTCTGACGTTTACCCGATATTACCAGCGGTATTTCACACCGACGTTTGCAGACCAGTCCTGGTCAACATCCCCGCCTTTCAGCAGAGCAGTATCGGCATAGGTTGCGAAGTTTTTGCTGAAGTTGAACTGACCGCCCACCCCTGCGCGAACCGCAGAACCGTTCATGCTGTTGTCGATACGGTCACCGTTTATACGTGCATCGTTATCGCCCGCGTCATCGTAGACATATGCCAGTTTCACGAACGGCGTCAGGGACTGTTCGCTGCCGTAATTGAAGGTGTAACCCGCATCAACACCGGCTTCGTAGCGCAGGCTGTTGTAAGACTGGCTACCCACGTTCATCCCGTTGCTCACTTTATAGCTGTCGTTGTTCTGGAACAGACCGCTGATGGCGGCATACGGCGTGACATAACCGCTTTCGTTGAACGCCCAGTCGTAGCCCAGTTTCAGACCAAAGCCCCAGCCGTCGGTAGCGTTGTCAGCCGTAACATGCTGCCCGTCGCTCATACCGCTGGTCAGGTCGTTGCTAAAGCGGCTGTAGCTCAGTGAGCTGTCTAAGAAGACATGGTTGTCGAATTGGGCAGAAGCGTACACACGTGCAGATTGAGTATCCTGATCCAGGCTGCCGCTCTTATGAGAAACATCACCCTTCGCGAAGCCTGCGGCCATACCCAGCATCCACTTAGCATCGCCCTCAATCATTTTATCGACACCGATCATGATGCCGTTGACGTCCTGATCGTAGGAAACCGTGCTGCCATCGGCATTGAAATTACCGCCTGTGTAGCTCACCCACACGCCGCCTGCATCACCGGAATGACGACCAGCGCTCAAGCGGTTTGCCAGCGTATCCTGCTCAAGATTCCAGATGTTGGTGTTCGCGGACGGAATGCTCAGGGCGATATTGGCGGCATCGGTCAGGCCACGTTGTTTGAGAACAACGGTGTCGCCAGCCTGTTTCGCTTCATAACGGTATGCACCCAGATCGGCCTTATTGTTGGCGGTGAACGTTGCCGCAGTGGCCGTGTTGTTGTCGTACACACGAATCACTTCTTTGTTTTTATAATCAGCAACGCTGCCTTTGCCGGTGGCGTCGTTGATATTGACGCGGAAGTTACCGTTCACATCGCCATTCACTGACAGATGACCATCAGAATTCAGGGCAACGATACCCTGCTCCTGACGAACCTGGCTTGCGGTCGAATTCAGATCAGAATTCAGGATGTAAGCACGGCTTCCCACGTTGAATGTGCCGCCGTTAGCCAGCGTCATATTGCGGCTTTCCACCTGACCCAGACCTAAATTCAGCTGAGACTGACGGTCAACGGTGATCTGGTTTGCGTAAAGTTCTGCGCCTTCATTTAACAACGAAACCTGGCTCTGGTTGTCGAGGGACAGCGTATCGGTCGCCACGAAACCGTCATTGGCGATGTTCAGCCCGGACAGATTGTTGAGCGAAACAGAATCCGCCAGCAAGGAAGACGCGTTGGTAATATTCACCAGCGAACCGTTATTCACGGTCAGCGTGTCGATATTGGAATTACCGCGCGTATCCCACCGGGAACCGGTATCGAGTGCGACATTAAACAGACCGCTCTGGAAAACCTGATTGCCGGCCACGTGGCCGCTGGTGTCGTAAACAGATTCAGGAAGAATACTGTTCGGTGCCACATCATATAAAGTGGCCGTCGATTCAACCGAAGACATGGCCGCGCCGACCCATTTGCTGCCGTTTTGCAGCGTCAGGTTTAATTCATCCTGATTCAGGGAATCCTGCGCGTAGCCGCCATTGGTATCCAGCGTGCCATCCGCATTTGAGTCATGCCCTGCCGGATAGAAATTCGCATTGAAGGTACTGGCAAATGCGACATCGCCGGTCAGCGTGGAATGGTCTAATACCACGTTGGTTTTCATCGAATGAACGGCATCAGCAGAATCGCTGACATCCAGCGCTACATCATCCCAACCCGCTGAACCATTATGGTAATCAGAAGGTTTGCCGGACTGACCGTAGAAACCTGAGTTATCCAGCTCAGACCAGGCACCTGACGTCAGCGCGGAATCACTGATTGTCACGTTATTATTAAACGAAGTGCCGTTATTTGCTGAATCTGCTGCCCAGTCATAACCCTGCGTTAATGTAATACCCGCCACACGGGAGTTATTACGCAAAACGATATTACTTTGCTGGTCCAGCGTAATGGCAGTGCCCAGATTGTAAGTATCAATGCTGCCCGCCACGTTGGCATTGTTGACATAATTGTAATGCTCGTAGGTGTCATCAATCGTCGAATTATCAACGGTTAATGACAATACGCCCGCGTTTGTCAGGGTATCTGCGGCGCAGTTTGTGGTCATGCACTGAGAAGTGATCATGCCGCGGACGGTGCTGTTGGTGATGTTCAGTGCGTTTTCGCTGGCATTGGCGTTCAGATAATAGGTCGAGATCACACCACGAACGACAGCATTGTTAATCCCCGGCGAGATATTGCCCTGCGTCGTGAGGTCTTGCCCGTTATTGAACCCAACGTAGCCCTGATAATACGGCGTGTTATCGGTCGTATTAAAATAGAATGTTTCATAGCTTGTGTTAGAAATATCCGAAGCGGATGCCTGAGCCATTAATGCCAATGAGCATGCGGCGGCTAACTTTGAAACAGACAAACCCTTTTTATGATGATTCATTTGTAATCCTTTAATTTGAATAATTGAGTAGAAACCATAGCAACATGAAAAACGCGCTAACGGTTTATTCCCCACCACGACTTCAAAATCAATTATTCACAATAAGATACAAAGGTTCAATCTTGATTGGCAAAGTATACGGATACGGACTTTATTTATTTTAAATTATAAAACTCTTTAAAAACAACACGATAAATTAAAATAAAAATAATGAGTCATCTGTTTTAGGATTATTTTATTCGCCATAAAAAATAATCCCACAAAATTAATCACTCATCATACATTTCATCATGCGAAATAAAAACCACTGGAACTTTAATTTAGGATTATGTTTTAATACGTTTTGAAAACTCTGATCACCCGGATAATTAATACAGTGTGAAAATAGCTATTCCCGTAACTGATCATTATTAAATTATCTGGAAAAATATACTGCTCAGACTCACCTGGTAACGTTGGCGTCACCCGCAGGACAGGGACAATCCCAGGTGGCCACCTGATTTTCTTAGCAAAATCCTCACAAATTTTAACTTGATACAGATCATCAAAGGCGCGGGTTGGGTTTGATCGAATGATAATCATTATCGTTTAATGGCGATAATGACTGTTTCTTCAGGAGAAGAAGACCCTTATGAGCTTAGACCTCACGCGCTTTTATGCCGCCGATCAGGGCCTGCCGTTCCCGGATCGCTGGGCGGTTATGCCCTGGCGGCCGCAGCAACCCGTTCCTCCGCAGGAGGTTCCCGCACAATGGCAGGCGCTTTGTCAGAAAACGCTGCCTGCGAATAAACGTCTGGTCTATTTGCATATCCCTTTTTGCGCGACGCACTGCAAATTTTGCGGGTTCTACCAGAACAAGCTGGAAGCGGAAGCCACCGAACAATACTGCGATTACCTGATCCGCGAAATCGAGCAGGAAGCCAGCTCACCGCTGCATCAGTCTGCGCCAATCCACGCCGTCTATTTTGGTGGCGGCACGCCGACCGCGCTCAGCGCCCGGCAGTTGCACCGGATTATTGTGACCCTGCGCCGCAGTTTGCCGCTGGCACCGGATTGCGAAATCACGGTGGAAGGCCGCATCCTGAATTTCGATGACGAACGCATTGATGCCTGTCTGGACGCGGGCGCTAACCGTTTTTCCGTCGGCATTCAGACGTTCGACACGCGTATCCGTCAGCGTATGGGCCGCCGCGCCAGCCGCGACGAAGCCATTAATTTTCTGCGCAAGCTGGGCGAACGTGACCGCGCGGCGGTGGTTTGTGACCTGATGTTTGGCCTGCCGGAACAGACCCGCGCGTCGTGGCTGGAAGATTTACAGATTGTCCGTGACCTGCCGCTGGACGGTGTCGATCTTTACGCGCTGAATCTGTTGCCGTCCACGCCACTGGGCAAAGCGGTCGGGAACAATCGCGTCACCCTGCCCGACGTCAGCATGCGTCGGGATTTCTATCTGGAAGGCGAAGCGTTTCTGGCGCGTGACGGCTGGCATCAGATCAGCAACAGCCACTGGGCGCGCACCACCCGCGAACGCAATCTCTATAATCTGCTGATCAAAAAAGGCGCAGACTGTCTGGCTTTCGGCAGCGGCGCGGGCGGCAACCTTGGCGGCCAGTCATATATGACGATGCGCAGCCTGGACGCTTATTATCAGCTGCTCGATGCCGGGCAAAAACCGATCATGATGATGACCGCCGCGACCACCGGTGAGCACCGCTGGCGGCTGGATTTACAGGGCGGCATCGAAGCCGGACGTTATGATCTGAGCCGCATCGTCGAAGATCCATTCCCGATTGAACCGTTGCTGCAACAGTGGCAACAGTGCGGCCTGATGCACAGCGACGGCCCGCGTTTCAACCTGACTCCCGCCGGACGTTTCTGGGCCAGCAATATGCTGCAAGCCCTGCAAATTCTGGTTCCTCAACTGACCTTACGGAATGACAGCCATGCACACGGATAACCTGCAAAAACTGACCGACTTTCTCTCCACTCAGCCTGACGGCACTGTTGAAGATATCGCCCGTGAATATGGCGTGACGCCGCTGACGGTGATCCGACATTTGCCCGAAAGCCACCTGTTTTCCGGCAGCCAGTTCGACACAGTGTGGGACAACATCACGGAATGGGGCGACGTCACGACGCTGGTAAATAATGACGATCTGATCCTCGAATTCCACGGCGCGTTGCCCACCGGCACGCATCGCCACGGGTATTTCAACCTGCGCGGAAAACAGGGAATGAGCGGGCATATCCGCGCAACAAATTGCCAGCACATCGCGCTGGTCGAACGGCCATTTATGGGAATGAGCACAGCAAGTGTCTGGTTTTTAAACGCTTCCGGTTATGCGATGCTCAAGGTTTTCGTCGGGCGTGACAGCCATCGCCAGCTTCTGAGTGATCAGCTGAATGCATTTCGCGCCCTTCCTGCCCTTCTGGCCGAGAGAGAGAAACACCCTTGAATACTTTGCTGATTTTTGGCGCTGGCAGCGGCGTCGGGGCTGAACTGGTCGCCCTTTCCGCACAGGAGCGCCCGGTTGTGGCGCTAATCCGTAACCCTCAACAGGCAGAAACGTTGCGCGCGGCGGGCGTCACCGTGATTACCGGCGACGCGCTGAACCCGGAAGATGTCTTGCAGGCCTGCCAGATGGCCGGGGCGGAGGCGCAGATCGTGTCCACGCTGGGCGGAAAACTCTCCGATTACACCGCTAACCGGCTGATTGTGGATACCGCTGAAAAAACCGGCATCCGCCAGATGTTGCTGGTGACGTCGATTGGCTGCGGCAACAGCTGGCCGACCTTATCCGACCGCGCAAAACAGGCATTCGGGCAGGCGGTTCGTGAGAAATCACTGGCTGAAAGCTGGCTGCAAACCAGCACGCTGGCGTGGTGTATTCTGCGTCCGGGCGGCCTGATGAACGGCGAAGCCACCGGCAAAGCGCACCTTATCGAAACCGAAGCGCATGGCCGCGTCCGCCGCGCCGACGTTGCCCTGCACATCCGCCAGCTACTGACCACCGGCGCAGGCTGGGGCGAGGTGTACGCGCTGTGTGATGCCTCGCTGGAGGGCGAAAGGTTTTAAAAAAATGCCCCGGAAACGGGGCATCTGTTATTTATTGCGCCAGCATCTGACGCAGTAACGCCGCATCCGTGTTATCCGTATTCATCAGCAAAAACTGCAATCTGTCCCACCGGTTAAGCCGGGTAGCCAGCGAGAAATACAGTCGCTGATGTTTTACTGAGGGCGCAACCGCCTGATGAATAGCTGTAATCCCAGTTCCGGGGATCAGCCATCATCACTTCGAGCCGCCTGCGCAGATAATATTCCGTCGCCATGAATGACCTCCCCTGGGGAACTGCGTTTCCCGGCTCATTTATATACGTCCGTGGTTTTTATAAAAGTTTGCCAGAACACGACATGTGATAACGGCAAATGGCGGACGGACTGAAAGAGACTCCTCCGGAAAGAGAAAATTGCATACCCGCTGAATTATTCAAACATTTTGATCATTACAAGCAAATAAGTCCGCTATTCATCCGGATCCCGCGGCGCTATTCTTCTTCTCATCGGAGGCAGCCGCCTTCACCCAACAAACACTGAGAAGGAATGACATCATGAAAACCATCAAAACTTTCGTTATCGCAGCAACACTCGCCACTGTTTCTTTTGGTAGTTTCGCCTCACAAATCGGCACTATTACTGCCTCCGACAACACACTGGATGGTCTGGAATCCACCTTCGCCGCTAAAGCCGCTGCCGCCGGTGCAACCTCTTATAAAATTATCGAAGCCGGTGGTCAGAACCGCATTCATGGCACCGCTGTATTGTACAAATGATTTGATTAAGTCTGCATTTTAAGAACAAAAGCCGCTCCCGTTACAGAGCGGCTTTGCGGGATCTGGAGTTTTACCCCGTCACTCTTTCGTTGCCACCTTCAGCAGAATAACCCCCGCGAAAATCAGTAAAACTGCGATCACACGTAGCGGATTAAGGCTTTCGCCGAACATCGTGACACCCAGAATAAATGCGCCGATAGCCCCGATGCCGACCCAGACGGTGTACGACGTGCCGAGCGGCAGGGTTTTCATGGCGATCGCCAGTAATACTACGCTGAGCAGCATGAAAAATGCCGTGATCAGGCTGGGAATGAGGCGGGTGAATCCGTGGGATTCTTTCATTGCGGTCGACCAGACAACTTCGAAAATTCCGGCTAAAAACAGATAAAGCCAGGCCATAAAACATCCTCAGGAATAACAGTCAGGGTCGTCCCCGAAAAATTAAGCTGAGTCTCTGGTCGTCCAGTCAGCATGAGAAAGCTGATTATAGTTCACCTCGCCTGCTCATGACAAAAATCACTCTCCCGGCAAAAACGAGTCTTTTTCAGTATGCAGCGTGATGATCGCCGGGCGGAAAAGCTTCTCTTTTTGTTCGATTTTAAACGCGCGGAAATGTTTGCTCTCGCCGACTTCCGATTCCGGCATCAGCGCAGCACCCGCAAGGCCGTCGCGAAACATTTCGATCACCAGCCGCGGCTCGGACACTTTCATAATCACGTTCACATCTTTCACTTCTTCATACAAACGGTTGAGCAGCACTTCATAGGTGCCCTCGCCGCCCATCCGGTGCAGCATAATCAGCGGGAAGCCGGATAAATCAGCGAAAGTCAGCGTGCGGTCGGGCAGGTTTTCGGCCAGTTCAGTTGAGACAACCGCGACCAGTTTGATCGGCTCAAATTCACGGACATAGAAAGAACGGATATCGGCGGGCGTCTGAATCATCGCCATATCCAGCGCTTTGTTCATCACCAGTTCTTCCAGATAGGTGGATTCAGATACCAGAAGGTTCGGATCCCAGTCCGGGTTTTTGCGGTACAGCTCGAGAAATACCGTATTGAAATAGCGCAGATAAAGATAGGAAACGCCGATACGCACGGTGCGTTTTTTTTGCGACGCGATATCCACCGCCTGCCGCGTGACGCTGTTGACCTGGCTGAGGATTTCACTGGATTTGCGGTAAAGAAAACGTCCGGCTTCGGTGAGAACCATCTGTTTGGTGGTGCGGATAAACAGGGGCGAACCGATTTCTTCTTCGAGTTCGTGCAGACGTTTTCCAAGCGGAGGCTGTGCGATATTCAGCACTTTCGCAGCTTTGCTGATTGAACCCTGTTCAGCGATGGTGCAGAAGTAACGCATTCTTTTCAGATCCATCATTCCCTTCTCTTCATTGCGGCGGTGGCACGCTCAGTATACAAAAAGCCACTTCGCAATGAAGTGGCTTTGGCTGATATTCATCAGTGAATAAAGAGGCTCCAGTAATGTGAGATGGGCATCACCAGAATTAACGCCGGTAATAAATTTCCTACTGCGATGGATTTGATTCCGCTGATACGGAAACCGGCGGCGAGCATAATAAAGCCCCCTGCTGCCGTGAAATCCCCCATCATTTGCGCATTGGTCAGCGGAAGAATGAACACCGCCGCCGACGCGATAAGAAATTGCACAATCCACTGCGGAATGAAAATCAGCGCCACCGCATAACCCAGCACCGTGGCGAAAATAGCCGCCGTGAACAGATCCATAATCGCTTTAACGAACAGGATATTCGGATCATGCGTCATCCCTTCGGTCATTGCGCCGATAATACCGGTGCCGCTGGCGCAGAACAGGACAATAATCGCGACGAATTTTTCGGTGAACACGCTCTGATCCATGCCGGTATCAGGGGCAAAACGCGAGGCGATCCCGCGCGCCATATTGCCCAGACGCGCAATGTAACGTTCCAGATAAAACAGTTCCCCGATGGCCGCGCCGAGGATCACCGACAGGATTACCACCGGCATGCTGTGCATTTTCACCAGCAGCACGACGCCGAGCGCCATCGAGCATAAACCAAAGGTCTGGGGCAGCGAGGTTCTTAACCGCTCTGGCATTTTTACGCCAAGAAAGCCCCCTAACAGGCCGCCGAGGATAATGGCGCCGCTGTTAACAATAGGTCCAATTAACATTTCTACTCCGCAAATTTAGAGGCTGTTTTTTATCGTTGTCACAAAGAATTTATCACTCAGTTTTCGCCCCAGCGTTTGATATTCGCGACGTCCAGATCAAATAAATCCAGGGCACGCGCCACGCTGTGGTGAATAATGTCATCCACGCTTTCAGGTTTGTGATAAAGAGCCGGAACCGGCGGAAAGATAATTCCGCCCATTTCTGTCACCGATTGCATATTCTTCAGATGCGAAAGATTCAGCGGTGTTTCCCTGACCATCAGCACCAACCTGCGCCGCTCTTTTAACACGACATCCGCCGCGCGGGTGAGTAAATTACTGGTTAAACCGTGAGCGATAGATCCCAGAGTATTCATTGAGCACGGCGCAATAATCATTCCGATGGTTTTATATGAACCACTGGAAACAGAAGCCCCCAGATTATTAATGGAGTGAACTTCGTCGGCCAGACAGGTGACATCTTCTCTTTCAATATCCGTTTCCATGCTCCGCGTCATCTCGGCACCTTTACTGATAATAAGATGCACATCAATATCCAT
This sequence comes from Rahnella contaminans, assembly GCF_011065485.1. Taxonomy (NCBI): domain Bacteria; kingdom Pseudomonadati; phylum Pseudomonadota; class Gammaproteobacteria; order Enterobacterales; family Yersiniaceae; genus Rahnella; species Rahnella contaminans. The sequence goes on along the minus strand of NZ_JAADJS010000003.1, from coordinate 303,519 downwards.
ATCACGCAATATTTCCAGCGCTTTCATGCCATATTGAAATCCTGAAGCACCGCTGATCCCCACAATTATGCGCCGTTTACTCATGTCAAATCCTTAATTAATGCTAACGTTCGTATTATTTAAAATCGGGTAAGAATTTCTTCACATCGACTTCTTTAAATTTAGAACGTTCGAAATGCGCTTTCAGGTGGAAAGGAACGGTGCAGTCGAAGATCGTTTTGCAAGACATCCCTTCCTGCAAAATGCTCGGGCTGTATGCCGGGTTCTGCGACGGATCAAGCGGATGGCAGCGCACGCCGGGAATGGTGGCGATATCCACATCGCCCTGGAAGCGGGTTTGCATCGCCCACAGAACGTCGTCGGTGTCGAAAATATCCACATCTTCATCGACCAGAATGACGTGTTTCAGCTCGGAGAAAGCGGCAAACGCCAGCAGCGCGGCTTGTCTCTGACGGCCTTCGTCAACCGGAGAAGCTTTCTTAAATTGCAGTACCGCCAGCAACTTACCGCCGCCGGAGGTGTGTGCATTCACATTCAGCACGCGGCCCGGCATGGCGCGGTCAATCATGTCCAGAATACTGGCTTCGGTCGGAATGCCGGCCATGCTGACATGTTCGCCGCTTGGGCCTAATGTGGTTTGCAGGATTGGGTTTTTACGATGAGTGACCGCTTTCACTTTAATCACCGGCAGCGCCGCTTTCGCTTCGCCGGTATAACCCGGGAATTCAGGCATCGCTTTGCCGGTATTGGTGTTCTGATCTTCACGGACGCGTACGTTTGGCAGCAGTTCACCTTCGATCACAATTTCAGCGTGGGCAATGGCTTTTTCGTCGATGGAGACGCAGTGTGTCAGTTCAACTGCTTTACCGCGCAAGGCACCGGCAATGCTCAGTTCGTTGAAGCCGAGCGGCGTGGTCGGTGGCTCGAAACAGGCCGCAATTTCAATCGCCGGATCCACGCCGATACTGATAGAAATTGGCAGCGGTTTGCCCGCACGTTCCGCTTTTTCACGGAATGCGTCGATATGACGGCCCGGTGTCAGCCACATCGACAGTTCGTCACGGCTCTGGATGCACAGGCGGTGAATGGTCACATCGGACTCTTTGGTTTCCGGGTCAGACGCGTAGCACATGCCCATGGTGAAATACGGACCGGCATCTTCTTCGGTGTTGGTCGGCGCGGGCAGCAAGGTACGCAGGTCAAAGTTCGGGTCATCGGCCAGATACGTGACTTCCTGACATTGCGCAGTGCCGCGGTCGATAACAACGGGTGCGATGGCATTTTTCACGGAGTTTTTCAGCAGAAAACCGAGTTTTTCCGGCGCGCAGTCCAGCAGATGGCCGACGCGTTCGCGGGTCGACATCAGGCCGGTCACGACACGGACGCCCGGAAAACCTTTGATGTTGTTAAACATCATCGCGGGGCCTTTGCGGGTCGGACGTTCGCAGGTTCCACCGGCACCAACATAACGGTAAACGCCGGACAATTCCGCATGCGGATCGACTTCCACATCGGTGCTGACCATTTCGCCTGGCAGGCTTTCAAGGAATTCAATAGCGGAGCGCAGATCGTGCACTTTATTATTTTGAGGGTGGGTTTCTTTCTTAGACATAATATATTCCACGTAATAATGAGAAAGTATTTATTCGTCGTGGTTAATATATCGGCCTGAATATAAATCAAAAAGTACCGTTTAAATATACAGACTAAACCTTTTTGGTTTACGTTATAAAATTAAATTATTATTTAACACTTAGGAATACATAATAATAACTTTGTGACAATAAAACAGGATATTTGCGTTACGCCGGTCACAGCGTAACGCAAATTAAAAAGAAGGGAGTTTAGAGCGGAACGGAGAATTGAAAACACGCGCCCTGCTTTTGTTGCTCAACCAGCCGGATATCCCCGCCGTGAAGTTGCAAAATACGGCGCACAATCATCAGCCCCAGCCCGCCCGCGCGGTGTTTATTGGTGCTGAGAATTGAAGGCCTCACAAACAGGCTGTCTTTCAGCTCCGGGGCAATGCCTGGCCCGGTGTCTTTGAGCTGTACCATAACCTGTTCGCCGTTTTTCCACAGTTTAATCTCAATAACGCCGCCTTCCGGCGTGTGGCGGATGGCATTATCCAGCAGGTTCGTCAGCACGCGTTCAATCATGCCCAGATCGGCATTCACCAGCGGAATACCCGGCGTGATATCTGCCAGCAATTTCTGCCCGCGCGTTTCGGTCGCCAGCTCAAATTTCTGGAAGACGTCCTGCACCAGTTCGCTCAGGGAAAACGGCTCTTTCTGCGGTTTCACCACGCCATATTCCAGGCGCGCCAGTTCAAATAATTCCTGCGCCAGCCGCCCGACTTTTTTACTTTGCGTCAGCGCAATATTCAGATACCGCTGCCGGTCTTCGTTGCTCAGATGATCGGATTTCACCGACAGCGTTTCGAGATAACCGTGCAGTGAGGTCAGCGGCGTGCGCAAATCGTGGGAAATATTGGCGATAAATTCACGGCGCTGCTGATCCTGCACCATCAGGCTTTGCCACTGCTGGTCGATGCGTTTTGCCAGCGCGACAAACGCCTGTTGCAGCTGCGATACTTCATCGCGCGGCGCACCGGCAGGCGTCGGACTTTTTGCCAGCGCCTGAATGGCGTCCATTCCGCCGCTGTCGAGCTGCGCAATCTGCTGCGTCAGTTTACGCACCGGACGCGTCACCCAGCGAAACGCCAGCGCACCCGCCAGTAAACCAAACAGCGCCACCAGCCCCATGGAACGCAGCGCCAGTGCAATGGAAGACTGGTATTGCGCATCGCTGGTCAGCGCGGTGTATTCATCGCCGAGCAGCACGATATACACGTAACCTTTGGTCACACCGTGTTCTTTGAGCGGTGCCGCCGAAAACACCTGACGGTTTTGCGGATCACGCGGATTGTCGCCGTAAACCGGCATATTCGCGCCCTCAAGCAGCGCGTTAACCGGCGTCAGATCGACTTTATCGGTTTTCAGACGCCCTGCCGGTGCCGCGTTGCCCACTATCTTGCCGTCTTTATCCAGCAGATACACTTCCACACTCGGGTTCACCGCCATCAGCTGATCAAACAGCGAATGCACGGCTTTTGGATCCCAGTCACCCTGACTGAGCAGCGGATTATTGGCCGCAATCTGCGTCGCCAGATTCGCGGACAGCCGCTGGATCACCGACTGGCTGTACTGATTGCTCGAGCGCACCTGCATATAGCCGGAAAGCGCGCAGCAGGCGATCAGCAGCACCGTAAACACCAGAGTCAGTCTTTGCGCCAGCGTGAGATTTTTCATGATTTACCCTTGCGCATCTTCAGCCGAAGACACGAATTTATAGCCTTTTCCCCAGACGGTCAGAATGCGTTCCGGCTCGGCCGGATTGGCTTCTATCTTGATGCGCAGCCGGTTGATATGGGTGTTCACCGTATGTTCATACCCTTCGTGCTCGTAGCCCCAGACCTGATTTAACAGGCTCAGGCGTGAGAACACTTTGCCGGGGTTTTTGGCAAAAAAGTACAGCAAATCAAACTCACGCGGCGTCAGTTCTACCGGCTGATGATTGAGCATCACTTCGCGCGCAATCGGGTCGATAACCAGCCCGGCAAAACTCAGCGTTCCGGCATCCATTTTCAGGTTGCGGCTCATCGCTTCCTGACGGCGGAACAGCGCTTTCACCCGCGCCACCAGTTCCAGCATGGAGAACGGTTTTGCCAGATAATCATCGGCTCCCAGTTCCAGCCCGAGCACGCGATGCACTTCGCTGGAACGGGCGCTGATAATGATGATGGGCGTGTAGCGCGTCATGTTGCGCGCGCGGCGGCAGATTTCCAGCCCGTCCATGCCGGGCAACATCAGATCCAGGATCAGCGCATCCCAGCCGCCTTTTTCCAGATGAGCGACGCCGAGATTGCCGTCCGCCGCATGTGTAATTTCATAACCTTCGTCACGCAGATGCAGGCTCAGCAGTTCCGCAATATCCCCGTCGTCTTCAACGATCAGGATTTTTTTCGTTTTATCCATTTTGTTATCCCACCGCGTGGCGTCCTCATATCGTTTGAGTCTACACAAGCAATGACCCTTGAGTTATCACATTTTATTTAACTTTGCGTGAGGTCTCGGGGAACAAATCCGCTCAATACTCGCTACATCACCGGGCAGATGGCGGAAACGCATCATGACAATTCACACAGAAATCCCTCAGGTCGCGGGGCAAAAACCGGCCACCGTTCATCCTTTATGGCTGCGTCTTGCGCACTGGCTGAATGCGCTGGCGGTGCTGATTATGGTGACCAGCGGCTGGCAGATTTATAACGCGTCGCCGCTGTTTGATTTTGATTTCCCTTCCACCGTCACCCTTGGCGGCTGGCTGGGCGGCGCAATCCAGTGGCATTTCGCCGGGATGTGGCTGTTCGGTTTTAACGGTCTGTTTTATCTGCTGATGAACATTCTGACCGGCCGGATGAAACGAAAATTCTGGCCGCTGACCCCGCGCGGCATTTTCAACGATTTGCGTGCGGCCCTGCGCGGCAAGCTGCAACACAACGATTTACGCCACTACAACATGGTGCAGCGCGCGGCGTATGTGTTCGTGATGTTCGACGGCATCGTGCTGGTGCTTTCCGGGCTGGTGGTGTGGAAATCGGTACAGTTTCCGTTACTGCGCGAACTGATGGGCGGTTACGACACCGCGCGCTACGTCCACTTTTTAGCGATGGCGTCGTTAGTCGGGTTTGTCGTGCTGCATTTAATCATGGTGGCGCTGGTGCCAAAAACGCTGATCGCCATGATCCGCGGACGTTAAGGGCTGAATATGAAGAACATCATCAAAAAAAGCATCGTTCAGATTTTCAGCACGTCGGACAGTGAAGCGATTGTGCAGGAAGCTAAAAAACAGATTATCCGCGAACTCGACGCGCCCTCGCGCCGACTGTTTTTGCAACGCGGGCTGACGCTCGGCGGCATTGCCATGCTGACCGGCTGCGACATCAGCGATAACGCCAGCGTGGAAACCGCACTGGGGAAAATTTCCGGCTTCAACGACCGCGTTCAGGGCTGGCTGTTTGGCTCAACGCGCCTTGCGCCGGTGTATGCCGAATCCATGATCACCCGCCCGTTTCCGTTTAATGCGTTTTACGCCGAAGACGATGCCCCGGAAGTTGACGGCCTGACCTATCGCCTGAAAATCGCCGGGCTGGCGCTGGATAAACGTGAATGGTCGTTGCCAACCCTCTACAAAATGGCGCAGGTCAGCCAGGTGACGCGGCATATCTGCGTGGAAGGCTGGAGCGCAATTGGCAAATGGGGCGGCGTGCCGTTTGGTGATTTTTTACGGCTGATTGGTGCCGACCTCACCGCGGAATACGTCAGTTTCAAATGTGCCGACGAGTATTACACCAGCATTGATATGGCAACAGCGCTGCATCCGCAGACGTTGCTGGCGCTGACCTATGACGGACAGATTTTACCGCGCAAATACGGTTTCCCGATGAAGCTCAGGATGCCGACCAAGCTCGGTTACAAGAACCCCAAACACATCGAAGTGATTGAAATTACCAATAAATTCACCGGTGGCTACTGGGAAGATCAGGGCTACAACTGGTTTGGTGGAAGTTAGAACACATGACGACGATCTCAATAAAACCCAACAGAGAAAAGGAATACCCCATGAAAAAGTTAACCGTAATGATGATGTCTGCCTGTCTGATGATGGGCGCAGTGAGCACCACCTACGCCGCTGACGCGATGATGAAAAAAGACAGCATGAGCCATATGTCCAAAGACTGCATGAAAAAGGACAGCATGAGCAAAGACTCGATGGCGAAAGACAGCATGGGCAAAGACTGTATGTCGAAAGACAAAATGTCCAAAGACGCAATGAAGAAAGACAGCATGTCGAAAGATGCCATGAAAAAAGATGCGATGAGCCAGTAATCCGAATGCATTTTTAAATTCAAAGGGTCATGCATTCTTTGTAAAAGCCGTCTGAGGGCGGCTTCTGCTTTCAACTCAAATATGAATTGTCATTTTAAATACAATGACCTTCAGATAAATCGCGAAAAACAAAAGCGCATGCAGTAATAACACCAAAAATGGACATTCAACTTCATCCGTTCCGGAGATATTATGAAACATGAAATCATAAAAGGAATTATAAAAGATGAATGTTATTTATATAGACCAGTCTGCTTTTCATCAGCAGGGATTAGCATCACTGATAAACGAATTAAACATTCATTGTTGCAGTGATATACGGGACATTGATAACATTCTCTCCCAAACCGAAATGTTCTTCCAGCCTCCATTATTTGTTATTTTCGACTTTCCCGCGCACTTTCTTACCGCACTCACCTGCGCAGAACGCCTGGCGGAGCTGAAGAGAAAGTTCGGCGTGAAGTTAATCCTTTTTTCTGACAAAAACAAAAAACCCTTTAATTTCAACAAAAACAGTATGCATGTAGACTTTTTTGTAGATAAGAAACTGCCTCCCGCAATCATCCTGAGCTTAATAAACAGAATCATTAAAAATGAAACAAAGACCCCCAGGCCTTTTGCCATTCATGCCCAAAATGAGTTAAATGAAAATGAGATAATCTTCTTACGTTGTTTATTTACAAAAGGTTCAATAGACGGCGTGGCAAGAGTGACCCGTAAAAAACCGAAAGCGCTCTACAGCTACCAGGCTAATTTGGTGAAGAAGCTCAATTTAAAAAACACACTTCATTTGTATAAATCTTTTATTCTCAACTGATAAGCCGCCCATTTTACTGAGTGGCTCATTTTGTCTGAAATGTATTATTGCGTCGTCGGGGTATAAATAATTCTGAGCGTTCCGCTATAGCGCCCCGCTGTTTTCGACGATAAGGTGAAAGACGGGGTGACTAATTCCATGGGAGCGGGAACACATAACACAGAATTTCTCTGGCCCGGTAAGACGACGCGTCGCAATATTCCTTTATTCGTCCCGCTCCAGACGATCTCACTGCCGTTTTGTACCACCTGCCGCCCTTTGGTCAGCGGGTTAACCACTTCAACGGAATAATCCAGACGATCTTGCGCCAGATTTTTATCCCCGCCCTTGCGATATACCGAGAACAACCCGGTGGCGCGGGAGGGCGCGGCGGAGCCTTCATCCTGAAGGATTAAACTCACCCGGTTGCTGTCCGAATTATTGCCATCGTACAAACACATATCCAGTGAGCGTCTGCCCGTTACATTCGTTGTGCCGCGCCCGCCGGGAAATATTTTCAGTCCCAAATCCACATTGGCGGCCGCATTACCAAACTCAGGCAGGTAGATCTGCTGGTTGCCGTAATCCGTGACGTTAAACGCCAGGGTAGCAATCCAGTCGGCTAACTTTGTCGCATTGGTACAACCGACGCTGACATTCTGGGAGTTACCGGTGCAGGTTGCTGGCCACTGCATCAGCGACATTTTCAGGGTCGCACTCCAGGTTCCGGCCGACGGAAATTTACTTAATTCAGCCGACGGCAGATAAGCAGAATAGTCCGTCCCGTCACCACGCGGCGTCACCGCCCCACCGAACGCATTCAGCGGCACCAGGTTGGAGGCCACCACCACGTTATTCAACGATCTGCGTTTGGTGAGGTAGATATTCAGCACAAGCGTCTGTTTTGTGGTGCTTTCGGTGAAAGTGACCGGCACAGGATAGGGAGCAGGCGTAGCTTCGAGCCAGACGGGGAATGTCGGGCAGGCACCATACTGATTGCTGGTGCGTGACTGACAAACCAGCGTATTTCGTCCCCATTTCGGCGCGTCATTCGTGTCATATCCCCCGTTTTCGTTCGTCCAGATCGGCAACTGCGCTGGCACAGACATCCGGTCGAACGTGACCGCCACGCTGGTGTTACGTCCCGATGGCGTAAGCGTTGCCGCCTGCACCTGAACGCCTGTCATCCACCCGACCAGCGCCAGCCCCGCGATAAATCTGAGTTGCATACAAAATCCTTATTGTTGTTCCTGCCGGAAAGACTGCTCACGTGCCAGAGGGACATCGTCAGCACGCCGCGTGGCGATCAGCATTTTTGCCTGCTGCTGAACGTTCTGCGGCACTGATGCAAGGCTGATCGTTTCGCAACCGGTATCTCCGACGTAGCGCACGACGTCGTGCGTGCTTTTTACCTTCATTTCACAGCGATACATCTGCATCCCGCGCGCCATGTATAAATCTTTCATGCGGTGATCGGTTTCAGCAGTAAATCCTCCCTGCCCTAAACTTGACCAGCTGACAACATTGAGCGGAATTGCGCCTTCAAGCGGCGTTTGCTGATTGACCATCAATCTGCCGAGATAGGTGTAACGCGAAACGATATTCACCTTGCCAACCAGCATCCGGCCCGGCGGGATAAACAGCGCGCGGCGTCCGGCACCCTGAGTAATTTCACTGCGCATACCGGCAGTTGATTCGATGGAATCATTAATGCTGATATGGCTTTGCGTGTAAGCCGGAACGCTGAATAATGTGCGGCCTGTGCCGTGCAGGCTGGCACTGCCTGCTCCGTCAACCGAGACATCCACACGGGTATCACGGCTGTCATCCGTACTCTCGACGTTCAGCCCCACCGCAGCCCCCGGTAAACCGTTGCCCCATTTTCCCCAGTACAGGCCCGATCGTGCCACGGCCAGTGAGGAGTTATAGCTGCCACTGCTGCTGAAACGCTGGCCGGACGAACCGGATGACGCCGAACTTACCGCCAGGCTGCCATTGCCGTATTCGCCGCCGGCTTTACCGTAAACCGAGGCATTCAGGGTGTTCTCCTGATTGCCGTTGAGATTCACACCGATTTCCTGCTGGTTCTGCGCATCGAAATACCAGTTCTGCGCCACGTTGTAGCCGAGCTGATTTTTATTGCTGCGATCTGACTGATACGTCATGCCCAGCGAGCTGTAGTTCGAGCGCGCATCAATCGTCGGCGTGCTGACGCGCGAAAGGGAAACGGACAAGAATCCCCCGTTATCACGTTTCATACCGGTACTGTTAGTTCGTGTAAAAAGGTTGCCGCTGGTGTTGATGTTGATTCCGTTGAAACTGAATCCGCGCCCGAGCCCGGCCTGCCATGTCGTGGTTTTCGTTTTGCTGTAAATATTGCGGCGGGTCCATACCGGCACGACATCGTTTTCATCGCGAAACGCCGGGATAACATTGCGGCCTTCATTCTCACTGGCACTGTAACCGGCGTTCACATACCAGCTTTTAACCGGCACGCTGAACATCAGGCTGCTGCTCTGGTAGCAACCGCTGAAACCATATTGCCCGCCATTGTTGCTGTAGCAATCCTGCGCAAACAGCGCACTGCGGTAGAAACTGAGAGAGAAACCGTCGTTATACGAAATCTGCTGAATATTGCCGCGTGAGCCTTCACTGCCTTTCAGATAGCTGAAGCGGGTGGCAAGAATGCCGTCGAGAAGTGCGTTGTCGAATCCATGGCTCCAGTCGAGGGCGCTTTCGACAAAATGGTTACGGTTCGTCATCGCGACACCGCCGGTCAGCGCGGTCTCCAGGTTCAGCGGGACTTTGATCCCCGCCTGAACTACGCGGCGATCGGCGCCATTTTGCGATTCCGCGCCGTTACTTTGCCCCTCCCGTCCGGGAATAGCGCCACCCTGTACAAACCACTCAACGTTTTGACTGGTGGAACTGCCTGTCCGGCTGAAAGGCACCTGTTCAGTGCGCGACAACTGATTGTCTTCATACACACGCAGCGTCACGGTGTAGCTGCCGTTAGGGAAAGCCGTGGTATCGAGGTTTTGCGTGCCCGCATTCAGGTAAAAAGTGCCCAGCAATTGCTGATCACGATAGGCATCAATGCGCGACGGGCGGGTAATGAATACTGTCACCGGCGTGCCCTGTGCGGCCTGAGTACTGTTCACCCAGGCCAGTGTGGAACCTACGCGCGCACCTTCGATGGTGCTGAGCGGTAACTGGCTTAGTGTGATGTTTCCGCCAGCGTTGCTGAAAATGTCCCGCGAATCCATGCGTCCGGCCTGAACGTAGTAGCGTTTGCCCAGGTCACGACGCAGAAAGGCGTTATTGAAACGAACTTCCTGATGATTCTGCTGACGGTATTTCTGCGCAAGGTAATCCCAGTCAACACCGGCATAGCTGTTTTGCGTCAAACCCAGTGCGCCCGCGCCTTGCAGGGATAACGTCTGGTCGCCGCTGTTAGTCACGAAATTGATATTTTGCTGATGAATAAATGCCGCTTCGGTTTCGGCGGTCTGTTCGTAATAGGGCGAGGCATTGCCTGCGGAAAGCGGAATAAATTCCGGGCCGAGGAACAGCGCGACTTTGGCATTATTCTCGTCATAGATAACGGCGACAGAATCTGTATCCAGATAGTCACATCCGGCCACCCCGCCGTTACTGCTGCAAGCCAGATTGCCGTTGCGCGCCAGAGGCTGACGGATCAGGCCGTCTAAGTGCTTTTCCTGCTGCGGGTTCTTCTGATAGTGCTGCATAACCGCACGGGCGACATCTTCAGGCTTCAGGAATGTCACGGTGTCCAGGGAAACGGTGGCTTCAAAAAGCCCGAGCGATTGTCCGTAGACAGAAAGATTGACCCACAGAGTCTGCCCGGTCACCAGCGATTCAAAACCCGGCGGGACCTGTGTCGCTGCGCGGACAGAAAGAGAGGGGATCAGGGTAATGAAAGAGGCTATTAATACAACGCGAATATTGACCTTCATTACAGCGTCCTGCTGAAAAGAATAATAAGGGGGCAGACTGCCCCCCGAAATAATCGATCAGTCAACTCAGGCAAATCAGCTTGATGTCGCCTGTGTGATCAGCAGGCTGACAACGCCGGAATAAGTGCCGGTCGCCAGAGGTGCAACGGTTGCCGGAGAGATTTTCAAAGGCAATACTGAAGAACCGTTCGTCGTACCCGCCGGGAATAATGAGGCATAAGTCAGGGTCGTTGAGGTCGTGGTGATCGGTTTAAGATCTGCACCCAGCGTCACTTTCAGCGGTACCGCAGTGCCGCTGACCGCTTCGTTTAACTGCGCAGCACTGACCAGCGCAACGTTAATGCTTGCGGTAGAAGAGTTAGACCAGATCCTGGTGTCCAGTGAATAGGTAGACAGACCACGGCCCGGGATATATTGCATATTAATCGTGCCAGGTAATGCGGTACCGTCCGCCTGCGTCATATCCACTGTGGCATCGACGTTGGCATTCACAGTAATATCTTTCTGCACAGCCTGTGCATTAAATGCAGCCGTTAATACTGTTGCGATGAAAAGAGGTTTAATTAATTTTTGCATTTGTAGCTCCATGAAAATCCATGTAATGGTCTTTAATGACCGTCTCGTCGGTAATGAACCGTCTCATAACAAACAGGTTGTTATTCCCTTAGAACATGCTGACTGTGTTTTCGATAGCGTACTCATTCAGGCTTTTCGAATTCTGATCAACATATTTAATTCTTATTTCATGTGCTGAATTTAATTGCGCAGGCGTCCACGATTTAAATGTCAGGGTTTCATCCGGGTATACCGTGGCATGTTCTTTTTTCCACTCACAACTACCGCTCATTTTTCCTTGCGGGCAGATCCCCACCTCACGGATAACAATGCGCACTGTGCCATTATTTTTTACTTCGCTGCCCGTTAACTGACGCAAAGATAATACCGGTGTTTTTGGCGGAATATGAACAAGCACGCCCCAGACTAAATTAATGCCGACCTGATTGGATATTTTATTATCCTGCCCGGATTTATCTTTCAGCTCATCAGGCGCACCGACAGCCTCGAAATAAACACGCCACGCAGTTTCCTTCTCCGGCGGTTGTAACGAGATCAACCGAATAATTCTCTGCGAACCCGAAGCCAGGGCGAATTTGTCCGGCGTGGCAATCAGCGACGGTGAAACCGCATCATTAACCGCTATTTCTTTTTCAAAAGGCGTCGCCGGACGCTCAATTTTCTTAATGCTGACTTTAATAAACTGCGCCTCACCGCTTTGAGATAAGGTCTGAATCTGCGCCGCGCCCTGATTATTTAGCGCCACTTCCATCGGATAGACGCTCATATTTGCACAGGCAGAATGGATGCCCAAAAAAGTCATGGGTATCAGTGAGAAACGCAGTATCCCGGCAATCTTTTTTTTATAAAATTGCCCAAGAGAAATGTTGTGTCGCAGGGACTGATGACGTGACTCATCCATGATAAATCCTTATAAATTCCATTAAAAAACGTGCCGGCGATTCCCTCTCCAGAGGGTTCTGCCTGTTAATCCGGACTTCTGAGCCCACGGGAATAACCTGGCGATAAGAAAATTCTCACATGGCGTTTGTTAAGTCACTGTCCATTTTTGTGGTTAATTTTTCCAGAGGGGATAACTCTAAAAAAACTCCCGTTAGAAAACCGACATAACCCGATGAAACCATTAATTAAAATCTTAAAAATAATAAAAATGCCATTACTTAAAAAAGTAATATCACCGGGCAAAATAAGATCAACTCTTATGCAAATTCGTTAATGCGGTGTTAGGATTATACTTAGCGAGGAAAATCAGACCTTTCAGCTTTTAACAAAAACACGCAATACCCCCGTCGCGATATAGCATTCTAAACTGTTTTTCAACACGACTTAAATTAACGCTAAGTAATAATTGCGATATTTTTTAATTTGTAATATGACATCGGGAAAAGTAAGAAACGAAATGAAGAGCAAACAAGAACTCAGGGATTTAATTTCTCATCGTGCAGAGGAGATTAAATCGCATAAGGATATAGAGTTAGTCATGCAGAAACATTACAAACTTATGTTTAAACTTTATCTGACTAAACCTCTCTACTTTAAGGTTATTTTCAAAGCCAATCGATTTATTATTGGAACCGCTGTCATGACCTATTTTTTCACGACAGAGAATCCTACTCTCCGACAAGTGAAAGACTTTTGTAAGACAACGGGATTAATCAGTGAAAATACCGTTGACTCTTTCCTGCTCTTTATTCGTGTGGGCGGGCGAATGGAAGTTAAAAAGGACCCGCTGGATAAACGAAAGCTGAACTATACGGTGACATCAAGAGCGCAGGATGAAACCCGCGCGCTCATTAATACCATGATGATCCCCTATGGCATGTTGTACCCGGATTTCGATGTTTCACGCTGCCTGAAGATGGAAAATTTCAATGCTGATTATTTTCGGAAGTATTCGGAAATCATCCTCAATCAGATCTATTTATTCGATATGGTCCCCGATTGTAAGGAGTTCATTTTCAGGGATGCCGGGCACATGATGCTGATGGATTTGTACATCGAAAGCATCCGTCAGCAGAATGCGGTAATCGAGTATAACTATCTGAAAGCTTCGCTAAAATGCGGGGTTTCCCGCTCACACATTAAACGATGTCTGAAAGCCGCAGAGGCCGGTGGTCTGCTGAGGCTCGACTCTGCCAATAACACGATCGTGTTGCATCTGACCTTCATGCAAATGGTGCTCAGCTATTTTTCCGTTTACATGGCGATGGTCGAGTATGGGCTTAGCGGTCTGCCAGATATGACACAACGCCCCTGCTGATTGCGTTGTTTTGTGCGGCCTCTCCGGGCCTCTGTGCGGGATAAAACCGGTGGCTTGAAAACTCACTCCCCAAAAATTGTGGTTCAGATCACACTTCAATTATGTTAACGTTAACACTTGTGATTAACATCATAAACTCGCCCTACAACATCTGTGAAAAACTAAAAGTTAACGTTAACAATGTGGTCTACACATTCTAATAATGAACGGACACACATATGAAGAACAGCAACCGAAGTCCTTACACATTGCTTAGCGGATTACTTTTTTGTTTTTTCTACACCTGGTCATCAGCCTTCTCGCTTATCTCACTCTGGTTAAGTCAGAAGATTGGTCTGCGGGGTGCTGACACCGGATTATTATTTTCTGCCATCGCCCTGACGGCGCTGTGCGCTCAGCCGTTGTACGGTTTTATTCAGGATAAGCTGGGGTTACGCAAAAACCTGCTCTGGGCCATTGGTTTTTTGTTGCTGCTCAGTGGCCCCTTTTTCATCTTTATTTTTGCCCCGCTGTTACAGGCCAATATTTTAGCGGGTGCGTTGGCCGGCGGGCTTTATGTCGGCGCCACTTTTTTTGCCGGAATTGGGGCGCTGGAGTCGTACACCGAACGTGTAAGCCGCATTTTAGGCTTCGAGTTTGGCAAAGCCAGAATGTGGGGATCGCTGGGCTGGGCGGCTGCAACGTTCTTTTCCGGAATGCTCTTTAACATCAATCCAAATCTTAATTTCTGGATGGGCTCCTGTTCCGCGCTGATATTCCTGTTGTTATTGTGGGGATTACGCGAAGTCAAAACCGATGCTCTGAGCCAGCTCGAGTACGGCAAACCGGGTAATTTGCACCTGTCCGACGCCATTGACCTGTTCCGCCAGCCCCGCTTTTGGGCGCTGATTGTGTTTGTCACCGGCGTCAGCGTTTATAACGTGTATGACCAGCAATTCCCGGTGTACTTCGCGTCACTTTTCCCGGACGTCAGAAACGGCAACGAGATGTACGGCTTCCTGAATTCCTTCCAGGTATTTCTGGAAGCGGGCGGGATGTTCCTTGCACCGTTTGTGGTCAATAAGATTGGCGCTAAAAACGGCTTGTTGCTGAGCGGTCTGATTATGGCTCTGCGCGTCTTTGGTTCCGGACTGGCCGCCGATGCGGTCACGATTTCGTGCATGAAACTCCTGCACGCGGTGGAATTACCCATTCTACTGATCGCCATGTTTAAGTACATCACCACGCGCTTTGACCCTCGCCTTTCTGCCACGCTTTATCTCGTGGGTTTTCAGTTCATTACGCAGGTCTGCGCCAGTGTATTTTCACCGCTGGCGGGCAAAGGCTATGACGTGATCGGCTTCGCCGACACCTACATGATTTTGGGCACGCTGGTACTTTCCCTCACTCTGATTTCCGCTTTCCTTCTCACCGGTGATAAGAGCCGGACTCCCTGTTCAATGGACTTTAAAAAGGGCGAAAACGTATGAAACAGCGACTTGAACGTGCTGAGCACGCTTTGCAGGATGCGGCAGAAAAACGCGGCGATGCATTCTACCCACTCTTCCACCTTGCCCCACCGGCTGGCTGGATGAACGACCCGAACGGTCTGATTTTTCATCAGGGCCTGTACCACGCTTTTTATCAGCACCACCCGTTCAGTGAAAACTGGGGGCCAATGCACTGGGGGCACGCCGTCAGCAAGGACATGGTGAACTGGCAACATCTCCCGGTTGCGCTGGCGCCGGGCGACGATGATGACCGCGATGGTTGCTTTTCCGGCAGCGCCGTGGATGACAACGGCATACTCAGCCTGATTTACACCGGCCATGTCTGGCTCAATGGTGAAGGCAATGACAGTGCCATCCGCGAAGTGCAATGCCTGGCCACCAGCGAGGACGGCATTCATTTCACCAAACAGGGCGTGGTGCTCGCCCCGCCGGATAACATCATGCATTTTCGTGACCCGAAAGTCTGGCGTGAAAACGGTTGCTGGTGGATGGTGATCGGCGCGCGCGATGACAGCGACTGCGGGCAGGTACTGCTCTATAAAGGCAAGAGCCTGCAACAGTGGGAACTGGATCGCGTACTGGCCAAAGCGGACAGCCATACCGGCTATATGTGGGAATGCCCGGATTTCTTTCCGCTCGGCGATGAACATATTCTGATGTGTTCTCCGCAAGGGATCAAAGCGCAAGGCTATGATTATCAGAATTTATTCCAGAGCGGATGCCTGCGCGGATCGTGGAAACCGGGCCAGGACTTCATGATTACGGAAGGCTTTGCCGAGCTGGATCATGGCCATGATTTCTACGCGCCGCAGTCATTTACGGCGGCCGACGGACGGCGGATTGTTATCGCATGGATGGACATGTGGGAATCCGTGATGCCGTCAAAAGCAGAAGGCTGGGCGGGCTGTATGACATTGCCCCGTGAACTGACGCTGCGTGATGGCAAAGTGCGCATGATGCCGGTGGAAGAAGTTCGGACGCTGCGCCGTGAACATTATCCGGTCACCCCTTGCGTGCTCAGAAACGACGTACGCCCTCTGATGGAAGACGCACAGACCGGGGAGATCATCATGCAATGGGATCTGGCCGCGTCAGATGCGGAAAGCTTCGGGATAAAACTCGGCGAAGGCGTATCCTTTTTTGTGGATACACAGGCGCAAAGACTCTGTCTGGAAAGGGACTTCCCGATGCACGGGATCAAAGACGCCCGCAGCACCGCACTGCCTCCGGGTAAGCTTCTGGATTTACGCATTTTCATCGACCGTTCGTCGGTGGAAGTTTTCGTCAATCAGGGAGACGCGACGTTCAGCAGCAGAATTTATCCACAACCCGGCCAGCGCGCCCTCTCCGTTTTTGCTACATACGGTAAAGCAACCTTAGTTCAGGGTGACTTCTGGACGCTGAGCGCAGGTTGATTATGCGGAAATTGTAGAAAGAAAAGACGTTATAAAGACTCGCGCTCCAGTACAGGGGAATCGATTTTTATCAATCCCTGATTGGGGCGCTGTTCGATCAGATGCAACACCGCCTCGCGGCCAATTTCGCGGTGAGGCAGCTGAACGGTGGTCAGCGGCGGGATAAATAAATCGCCGATACCGACCATATTGTCGTATCCCAGCACGGCAACCTGCTGCGGGATCTGAATCCCCTTCGCCAGCAAGACCTGATAAGCCAGAAAAGCAATGCGGTCATTGCCGCAAATCAGCACGTCAAAGTCAGGTTTGCCGTCGGGCGCAAATCTTTCCAGAATCTGCACAATGTCACGGTAATGTTCATCACCGGGTTCCATATGGAACTGGCGAAGTTGTGCCGCCGGCATTCCGGCTTCGCGCCAGGCCTGCTCTGCACCAGCGCGACGGCGGATCCCGGCGGGAATGGATTCCGGTAAATAAAAGCACAAAGGATGCCGGTATCCCTTTTGCAAAAGCAATTTCATGGCCTGATACTGCCCGCCAAAATCGTCAGGGATGTAACCCGGAAGTTCATGATCAGGGCTGATGCAGTTGGCCAGTACAAGATTTTTACCGATAAGGCGCGGCGGAATTTTCACTTCACGCAGCCCCATGGTGGTGTAAATGATGCCATCCGGGCGTTGAGAAAGGAGCTGGCTCACCGCCCGCTCGCTGTCGGCCTGCGAGGTAATGCTGACAAGAAAACTGCTCCAGCCAAATTCGCGTGCGGTGAGTTCAACAGACAGAAGAAGCTCGACGGAGAATGGCGTGGTTGCCGTGTCCAGCGCCAGCACGCCAAGCGTGGATATTTTGCTGCTTTTGCCGCGCATTTTTCGCGCGGAGAAATCGGGCACATAATTAAGTGCATCGATAGCTTCCCGCACCCGTGCCAGCGTCTCCGGCTTGAGTCGTTGCGGCTCGTTAATGGCGCGCGACACCGTCATCAGCGAAACTGAGGCCCGTTGGGCCACTTCTTTCAGAGAAGCCATAATTCTCCAGCTCATAATATTTCTATGTGCAGATCCTACACAAAAACAGGGCCGCTGCGCACTTAAAAAACCCTTCTATTGAGAGGTAAGAACATATTTAACTGAAAACATGTCCGGATATTGTTCGACTATCAGCCAGAACAGTTGAACCACTGAATACCTGAATGGGTTGTGATATATTACTGAATTATAAGTGGAGGGGGTTAACCTAATGGAATATTATCTTTTAGTCTTGGCAAAATTCGTCCTTGGTTTTTTGATCGTCATTTCACACCTGAATTTCTCAGGAAAAACACAGCTCTCTCAGATGACACCCGTCGATTTTATCGGCAACTTCGTTCTGGGTGGAATTATCGGCGGCGTCATTTACAACGATGTTATCCCGCTATACCAGTATATTATCGTGCTTATTATCGGCGTTATGCTGATATCTTTGCTAAATGCCGTCAGCAAGAGATTTTTTATCTTTCGTTCATTTGCGATTGGTAATCCCATCCCTATTATCAAGGATGGGAAGTTTATTATGGAAAACATACTAAAACGAAAAAACAAGATTGATATCCTGAACGTCGCGTCCCAGTTGCATGCGCAGGGCATTCACTCTTTTCAGAACCTGAAATATGCCCAAATCGAACCGGGCGGCCAGATCACCGCGGTCTGCGAAGGCGCGGACATGCCGTCGGTGATCCTGATTAAAGATGGCAGGATCAGATACTCAGAGCTGGACGCTATTCAGAAAGATGAACAATGGCTGCATGAAAAAATCACTTCACTGGGCGTGACGCAGATCAGCGAAATCTTCCTCGCCGAGTTCTGGCAGGGAGAAATGACGCTGGTGATGTCCGACGGGAAAGTGTGCAGGTAGTGGCTGACCAGGATAATTTTAAGCGATGCTGCTTAGGTCGGCTTTTTTTTACGTTGGCAGATGAGATTTAAGGTCCGCTTCACATAGCGGACCTTGCGCTGCTTGCTTTTGCCTTGAGCATGTCATGAAGAGTAAGATATTAATGAATCGTAGACAGTAACGTTTCTAATGATTACATAGTGACGAAAGCTTAGTGAATGAAAGCCCTTCTTAATAAGTGATACATGATTATCTTTTGCGCAACAGTTCTATTTGCACCAGCAGACGCTTAAAACGGAATGATTGCTATCGATTATCGTCCGACCTGCGGGAAACTTCACTACTCTGAGCCATGTTAACTAACCATCAGAACTGCCAGTAAATATGAAATCAGCGTGCAGGACAGCTGCGAGCTTTCGCTCTTCGCTCTCAACAGACCTTCAGCGTCATTTGTTTGCCTGCTTTGTGCCAGGAGCAGTCGTTGCTAACTTTGGCCCATATTCATCAATGGGCGCAGGTCAATCTATGCGCTAATTGTTTTGCGCTTAAGGTCTGAAGAATAGTGCCGATAGTAAAATTAAGTACTTTTGCTTTAAGGAAGCAAGGTTTGAAAGATTATTCAAAATACTCAAAAGCGTTAGGGATGGCTAAGTTCTATGTTTATGCATTTTATGACATTGAAGATGCAGCTAAAAAGCCATTTTATATAGGCAAAGGCAAGTCAGAACGCTGCCTTGATCATATAAAGTATAATGATGGCTCTCCGAAATCAGAACGAATTAATCATCTGTTAAAAACAGGAAATCTGGGTATCGACATACTACGCCATGGCATGGATGAGGCAACCGCGAAGCTTGTTGAAGCAACATGTATTGATCTCTTAGGTGTTGGAGAACTGACCAACAAAGTACGAGGGAGCAGCTCCCTTATGGGGCGAATCACGCTGGATGAGCTCAACCATCTCCTTCTTAAGCAAGAGACTGAGATCGCACCTGAACATGCTGGGCTTGCCTTTTTGCTAAACAGCACCTACAAGTCTGGCATGAGTGCACTTGCATTATATGAAGCTACACGTGGCGTCTGGGCAAAAGTACCAAAAGATGAAAACCTACAATTTGCATACGCTACCTACGGCGGTTTGGTGATGGAAGTTTACGAGATACAGTGCTGGTTAAAGGCAGGCTCTCAGCAGTACTTTACCCGGGAACTGGTTATCCCCCCTGAAACCAACCGTTCAGAGTTTGTTGGACGAATCGCATCACCAGAAATCAGAGAATTATACGTAGGCAAGCTAATCAAAAAATCGCGTAGTCATGGTAGCCCTTTCGTAAAGGTCGGGCTGGCGCAATAAACTGACCAGCTTCCCGTTGATTGATACACCTCAATGCGAGTCATGTTGTCGAGGCTACCAACGTCCGCTCCTCGCTCAAAGCTGCCAGTCAGTTCCTTTGATTTCCTGAAGATGTTTCAGCCGCCGTTCTGCATGCCGGGTCAGAAAACGCAGTGTGTCCAGGGCGGCGCGGATTTAACTGTAATGGCTCTGATTTTCCTGAAAGTGGTTCGGTTTAGTTGCGTCAGGGCTGTATCTAGGCAGGCGTTCCTGAAAAGTGGTTCACTGGATAGAATATGCGGTCTATCCAGGACGTGACTGTATTAACGCGCTGGGTCTCTGAGGCATAGATGGTGCGTGACTTTTTCTATGCCAGTTAAAGCAACAAAGCCAGCTCGTTCATAGAAGGTGAATGCCGATGGAGGAGCGTTTGTGTTGATAAAATCAAACCAGTGGACAGAATCCTTAAGTATCTCCCTGAGCAGGGCGCTGCCAACCTGCCTTTTTCTCCATACTGAGTCTACATAGAGATGTCGCAGACGTCCGATGCCAGTTTTTAGCGTAAATGGATCAACGTTGAGTCCACAAACGCCAACGATCAATCCATCTACAGAAGCCCCAATTAGTTTTTCTCCGGGTCTGTCAAAGCGGTTCTGTCCGCTAAGCCAGTTATCTTCCAGTCGGCGTAACATGTTAAATCCTTCAGCCATGCTCTGCGATTTTAACTCAGCAAATCCTGGGCTGTCCGGGGTGACGTTTATGAGTTGGATATCCATGATTCTCCCAGTGATTTCAATCTGCATAATCTGAACAGAATTACGGTTGTGTCCAGTATGACAATGGCACTCTCACACTTCTAATGCCATCAATGTCCGCTGCGTGCCAGGACCGGACGTTACTGATTTTAACCTTCCGAAAAAGTAGGCGTACCAACCGATGTAACAAATGTCTGCTAAAATTTCATATGGTTTTTTTAAGGAGAATAGATTTCATATGCGAATTCCTGATTATCCTTCGCGAGATTCTGATAAATGGGCACAGGTAGACGCCTGGTTTTCTGAAAAGCTCGCCCCTGAAGACTCAGATTTAAAATACACTCTCGCTAATAACATAGATCAAGGATTGCCCGCACACGATGTATCTGCTTTGCAGGGGAAAATGCTGGCCATTTTCATTCGTATGTCACGTGCTGTCCGTGTTCTTGAAATAGGCACGCTTGGGGGTTATAGCACCATATGGATGGCCAGGGCTCTCCCACCACATGGAAGCGTAACGACAATTGAATTCAACGAGCATCATGCAGAGGTTGCTCGCCAGAATATAAACAAAGCGGGGCTGGCTGAGCGCGTTACGTTGCATATTGGGGCAGCACTTGATGTCTTGCCAACACTTAAAGCCCCCTTTGACCTGATTTTTATCGATGCTGATAAAGTGAATAACCCACACTATCTTGAATGGGCTATCAAACTGTCGCAACAAGGTACTGTTATCGTTGGGGATAACACTGTGCGCGGTGGCGGTGTAATCGACTCCAGCAGTGATGATCCGAACGTTAAAGGTCTGCGAGAGTTTGTTCAGATGATTTCTGAGGATGAGCGACTTGAAGCTACAGCAGTACAGACTGTTGGTGAAAAAGGATGGGATGGTTTCGTCATGGCTATCGTTAAAGCCCGGTGATTATATTTTTCGCTAAGAAGAACGAACTCACCGCCAGCTCTTAATCACAACTTCTAAAGGATTGTCAAAAGCTGTGCTGCTTGAATTATGCCCAGAGCTTCAGCTCCTCGCTCAAAGCAGCCCTAAGTTTTGCCTTTGTCTGCTTCGTGCCATGAGCTGAACTTTCCGCTTATAAGTAAAATCGGGCCAACTGAAATGCGGGCCCAGGAAGGCTAAAGTGGTGAAAGGGCTTCCACTAAATGTTGGAATACGTAGGGGTCAGAAAGCAACTCGAATTCTTTGTCGTCCGGGTAAGTTACCGCCACGTGATAGTTTTCTCCGGCAAATGCCTTTACCGCATGCAAGTCCTGCCAGTAGGTAGCCAGAAAGAAATGCTCCCAGTCATCCAAGCTTTCCCTCCGCACGAATACGCCTCTATTTCCCGGTATGCTCCTTGAGTGCTCCACACCGGTCTTTTCAAGGTGTTTTGCAAATCCTTCTGCATGTTTAAGCGGAACACAGCCGTGCCAGGTTCTTACAATCATTAGCTTTTCCTCTTTTATCGGCAAAAACAGAACCATACCATTGGGAGGCATTAAATTGTGAGCTATCTGAAGATAAGGTCCAAAGTTCGAGTTATATTTTTATAATTGCGCAGCCATTATTCCGATCTGGATGTCCGCTTCTCGCTCACAACGGACCTTCAACTCAGTCAGCAATGTCCGCTGCGTGCCAGGAGCGGGCGTTGTCGCCTTACTGAAATTCGATGGGTATGCTTTAGAACTTTTATGGTAGATGTAAGGGGTTCGCAGAATAAAAGTACAAGGAAAAGCTATGAAGATCAGACTTGCTGTGCCTGTGGAGGCAGAGGAATGCTGGAACATTCGAAATCAGGCTATACGTTACGGATGTAAGAATAGTTACGATGATGCGGTTATTGCAGCCTGGACACCGGAAAAAAATGCCTGAAAGCTACAGAAACGTCATTGTAGCGAATCCTTTTTTCGTTGTTGATGCCACTGATGGCAGGCTGGGAGCTACAGGCTTTCTTGATCTGTCTTCAGGCAGTGTTGAGGCTGTATTTACGTTACCTCAATATACAGGTAAAGGGTTAGGTAGTCAGATTATTGAAGCCTTCAAAAGTGAAGCTCGTGAACGTGGATTTGAGCAATTGACTTTGTCCTCAACCCCTAATGCCCAGCTTTTTTATGAGAAGCATGGTTTCAAACTTTTGCGGGAAAGTATGTATTCATCTGCCCTGGCGCAGGCTGAACTGCGCTGCATGGAAATGTCTGTAAAACTCTAGAGATAGTGGTTCGTTGTCTTATCGCAATGATCAATATGCCCAGTTAACACGGCGGGTAGATCTTAAAAGCTTTAAAATTAACGTCCGCTCTTCGCTCATAGCGGAACAAGGTTCAATTATTTGATGCTGTTCTTCCTTTAACGAAGGCGACTGAACTCATTCTGCCTCGTAAGGGCGTAAAGAACTTCGTGATAAGTGTCTATATTGCTATCTGCCGTTCAGCGAGAGCATGTCTTGCTGCGCTTGATGCCCATTCATCGGATTGGTCCAGATTTTCAATCTCTGACTCTGCTATCGGCGTGACACGAATGAGCGGAACCGAACCGAAAGGCAATTTATCAATACTATGGGTATCACGGCTGAGGATGATTCGGGTCATTGGGTTATATTCATCTGTAAGCGTACAAAACAGGATTGCTCCATATTTTTCTACGTCGGCAGCAACCTGATACCCATCGGCAACGAGATCCCCGAGGTTAATCAAGAGATGAGCCCAGTCATCAATCTGGTGGCTGATAATATTCGACGCGTCGAACTCCATGAAAAGTTCACATCCTACGCCATTTTCCGGGTCTGCAATGCCGCACCAGGGTGTCGAGAGGCCATCAGTGACCAGCGTTAATGTGGTGTTGTTCTTAATGTCGAGCACCCGGCGATGGGGCCCGAACCATTTCGTCTGGTTGTGTACGTTCGCGTCATCTCGCTCAGCCTTAAAACCCTCTGAGACGCGGCCATACCTTTCCCAGAAGGCTCGCCTTGCTACAGATGCAGCCTCATAAATCGGATCCTGAGGACCGCGCGGCACAATTGTCTCATCGAAGAGTGTCTCAACCGTAACGCGCCCCCGTATCAACGGTATTTTAGACCTTGTCCAATGAACGATGACCTTATTAAAGGGCTGTACCCGTGATGCTTCCAGTTTCTCGACAATCTCCCGGACCTTCTGAATGGCGTGGTTACCCTCTGCAACATGACTCCCGTCTGCGTACATGTAGCCTCCGGTTTGTGAGGAGACTCCGGCCTGTTCGGTGATAAAGAACCATTCTCCGTTCACAGCGCCAGCGGGTGCCTTATCTAAGGCCGAGCGCAAATCCCTTGCCGCATCAGAATTGGAATATGCTGTCATGTCTGCCCCTTAGCTTCATGTCTTATGCATCATGCTTAGTTTAACTTTCTAAAAATTATAGTATTAATTATTTTCGACCAGACAAACTGAAAAACATCTACCGGGATCAGCTCCCCTCTGCCTGCAGACGAAACCATCCACTCAATTTTCTCTATTGACGCAGCACCGTACGTACACATTCCCGGTTTTGCGCGCAAAAGTACAAACTTCCGCTCCTCGCTCATCGCGGAAGATTCACTTCAGCATTTCCGTTCCGTGCCATCAGCGAACGTTACTAACATTGTTCCGTGTAAATCTATGGCAGCCGATCAGAGATACCGGAGATGGCAGAGAGTTTTGTACTGACAAGTCAGTGGGTAAGAAACTGCCCAAGAGCGCTAAAAAGAAGCCGCAACGCCCGGCGTTACGGCTTTCGTCAAAAGCTTAACTGATAAGCATTAGGAGATAATCCGGGCTTATTTTAACGACAAAGATCAGCAATCAGTGTTGTCCGCCGCTGGCCGATAACGCAAAGGTGCCCACCGGCATAACTGGCAGGTATTTTTGGTAATAATCGTGATAGTTTTTCACCGGATCAATATCCTTAAATAAATCTGGATAAAGAGATTTAGCGATGAACTGTACCATTGTGAAATCGACCAGCGTACGAGATGCCCCCTGATATACACCGTAGAGTTTGCCATTCTGAATCGCCGGTAATGAACCCCAGCCGTCACGGTGGGCGAACCCGTTGAGTTTAGCTCTTGCTGTGGCTTCATTGACGCCGATGCCCATTTCCAGTGCTGTATCAACTTTATTGTTTTCCCTGCCGGAAATAAAAATGACATCCGGTCTGGCGACCAGCAACTGCTCAGGATTAATTTCGCCCCACTGTTTAACAAATGGCGCAGCTATATTTTCGCCGCCTGCAAGACGCAGCATCACGCCCCACATATTTTCACCATAGGTGAAGGAATACTCCGCCGGACCTTTATTACCAAACTCAATGTAGACTTTTGGCTTAGGCAGATTTGCCTGTCTGATCCTGTCTTCAATCAGTGTGATGTTATTTTTATAAAGCAGGGCCAGCTCATTGGCGCGGTCAGTCTGGCCGGTTAATATCCCGATTATTTCCGTAGATTTCACATGATTTTCTACCGTCTGATCATTGTAATCGAGCACGACAACCGGAATATGCAAGTTCTGAAGTTGCGTGACTTCATACTTCAGCGCCGCGTACTGCCAGCTGGCCAAAATGACCACATCCGGCTTCAGGCTGATTAACTTTTCCAGCGACACATTGTGCAGGTCGATTTCGCCAATATCCGGAATGTCGGCAATGGAAGGACGGTGTTTAATATACATATCCCAGTTCGCAGGCACTTTGCCATGCCAGGCTTCACGCGAAATGCCGACAATATGATCAAACGCCTGTTCACCCCCCACCGCCATATAATCTTCGAAATAGAAACCCAATACCGCCCTTTTCACCGGCGTCTGTAAGGTTATTTTATTTCCCAGCACATCCGTCAGCGTGGTGGTGGCGGCACTGGCCTGACCGGTTATTGCAACGGACAATATGAAAAGCAAGCCTTGAAGTAACTTCATTTAATTCCCTTAGGTATTGTGTGATTATTATCTGAGGCCAAAATTTATATTTATAAAAACAGATTTATCAGATTTTAATTTAACTTAAGTTGCCAAAAAAGATTGAAAATCCCGCTCTGTCACTACCACCGTATTATTCCCATAACATTTCCTGAAATTCAATAAATTGAAAAGTGTAAAATGAGAAGGTGTTATAATCCAGGCATTCATTTGCACTCACAGACGATAACGATGATGAATAAAATACTGGTAAGTGCTTGCCTGATGGGGTTCAAAGTGCGCTATGACGGAAGCGAGAAAGCACAAATGACCGATCAGTTGCAGCGCTGGCAAAAAGAGCAGCGTCTTGTGATCCATTGCCCTGAACTGGCCGCCGGATTGCCAATTCCACGTCCTCCGGCGGAGATTGTTTCTACTGATGGCAAAGACGTCATGCAGACGCAGATCAGAATACATGAAATTACGGGGCAGGACGTCACTGAGCATTATCAGCTTGCCGCCTGGCTGGCACTACGTACCGCTCAGGAGTCAGGTTGTACCGCTGCACTGTTAACCGACGGTAGTCCAACATGCGGTAGCCAATTCATCTATGACGGTTCATTTAGCGGCCAGCGTAAGTCAGGTATGGGTGTCGCAGCTTCGTTACTCACGGAACACGGGATAGCCGTGTTTTCTGAGAAGAGGCTGGCCGATCTCATTGCCTGGATTGATGAGAAAGAACGCTGAACATATTTTTCATTGAGGTATGAACAGGAATTAGTTTTTTGTTTATTAATGGCGTCACACCTTCTCAGGCCAATTTGTGCCACAACACAATAAAGGATCGTAAGGTGTTTCCGGCAAATGAACGGCTCTTGAGCAGGTCAAAGGTGGCCTGTTGGTTGTTTTTTTGGTTCGATTTTGCAAAACTGCTCTGAGGATACTGACATGACCACCTTTCATCAACTTACCGCCACCCGCCTGGATGGCCAGCTCATTTCTATGGCCGACTATGCTGGCAAACTGGTTCTGGTGGTGAATACCGCCAGCCATTGTGGCTTCACACCACAATACGCAGGGCTTGAAACACTCTACAAGAAGTTTGCCGCCTCAGGTCTGGTGGTGCTTGGCTTCCCCTGCAACCAGTTCGGTAATCAGGAACCCGGTGGTGCCGACGAAATCGCGCAGACCTGCCACATCAACTATGGTGTGAGCTTCCCGATATTTGAGAAAGTAGAAGTCAACGGTGCAAATACGCACCCGGTATTTCGTTACCTGAAAGACCAATTACCCGGCATGCCGGGTGGACGGATCAAGTGGAACTTTACTAAGTTCCTGATCGGTCGCGACGGCAAACCGCTCAAACGTTTTGCCCCGTTCACCTCCCCAGAGAGAATGGAACCCCTCATTCTTGCTGCACTTGAAATCTAAGTGTTCCCGTCATTCAAACCGTCCATATTTAGAGATATTCCGGAAAACTGATGTCTGCTTAAAAAAAGGCTTAACGTGAGATATTTTCCCTTTTGCAAGCAGCCCCGTCTTTTACTCGCTAATTACCTCTGGATTTAATCATCAAAAACAGGCTTGTTCAGTTATGCGTTTTCCCACCAATACCACTTTGAAGCTTTGGGGGTCGACATTGAGTACCGCATAGCGTATTTGCGGACAAATCAGTTCTAAGCTTCGTTTGCTACAATCAAGCTGTATTAAAGTGCGTGGGCCGGATTCGGTTTGCACCCTATTGGTCTCAGGATAGTCGCTGCAATCAAACCCTTCTTTACTTAATTTTTCTTTCGCCGCATCCATGCTCATTCCGATAAGATTCAGGTTCCCGACTTCTCTGGCATGCGATTTTTCAGAAACCCGGGTCAGTACGCACCCGCTCAGTAATTGAGCGAAGAGTAAGAAAAATATAAGGATAAATATCTTTTTATGGTTTGTTCTCTGCATCAGGCGACCCTTTAGGTTTATACCTTTGAGCAATATTATCAGATATTGCAATAAACAGATTGAGGAGTAAAACTCAAAACTCTCCGCTCAAAACCTGAATAAACTCTGCGGGTGATTATCACAGGCAATGATTTTAACCCCTCCGGAAACTGAAACAATTAAATGTAAGGCTTCTTTTTCGACCTTCTTCTTCTAGTGCTCAACAATAACACCCTGACACAACTCTCCTATTTCATTCCGCACTAAATTGCGCACTTAACCAGCTGGAGAATGCCTTCATAGCGGGACTTTCGGCGCGCGTTTGTAACCGTGTCAGCCAGTAGCCTCCGAGGTTCATTTCAGCGGCAAATGGGCGGATGAGTTTTTCCGTTTGTAAAAGGTGATTGAAAATCTTACAGGGGGCGAGCGCAATGCCTGTCCCCATCAGCGCGGCTTCGATCATGGTCAGTGATGAGTCAAATATCATCACAGGTTGCGCGGGAGAAGGTGGATGTTCATTAATGCTTTGCAACCAGTGGCTCCATTCATCACGGCGAAAAGAGCGTAACAGGGTAAATTTATGCACATCGGCAGGATGCTGCAACTGGCGCGCAATCGCGGGAATACACAGCGGCGACAGGGGGGCATCGCAAATAAACTGTGCCTCTGTGCCATGCCAGGCACCGCTACCGAAGCGAATGGTGTAATCGTGACCTTCCGCAGCAGGATCAACGCGATTATTGTGGGTGGAAAGTTGCAGTTCAATGTGCGGGTGATGGTGGTTGAAATTATCCATTCGCGGCAACAACAAGCCGATGGCAAAGCTTCCTACCACACCCACTTTAAGTTTTTCCCGTACTTGCCCTGCCCAGAAACGATCCAACGTATCAGCAATACGATCGAAAGAATCATTTAATACCGGCAGCAGACTTTCGCCTTCCGGGGTCAGCATCAGTCCGCGTGAAACACGCACAAACAACGGGCAGCCCAGCTGCTGTTCCAGTGATTTCACCTGTTGGCTGACCGCCGCATGAGTGACATGCAGCTCTGAGGCCGCATTAGTAAAGCTTAGATGGCGGGCGGCGGCTTCGAATGATCTCAGGGCATTTAAAGGGATGTAAGGGCGAACCACGATTTCACCTGTAAGTTTTTCTTTTACCAGCCCCTAAAATTAACAGTTTGTTGCAATCTGTCAAACTGGGCAAAATTCAGGTGGGACAACAAACCATAAGGTTAAAAACAGTGAAGTTAATTTCTAAAACGTTGATAGCGACGGTATTGGCCTCTGTGTGCTCAATGAGTAACGCAGCCGCCCCGGATGTGGAAACTACCGTGAGCCAGGCGATAAAGCCTCTGATGCAGCAGCAAGGCATTCCCGGAATGGCGGTCGCGGTGGTGGTTAAAGGAAAGCCCTACTACTTTACCTGGGGCATGGCTGATGAAGCACAAAAGCGTCCGGTCACAGAAGACACCCTCTTTGAACTGGGCTCAGTGAGTAAAACCTTCACGGGTGTTTTGGGTGGCGTCGCCGTGACGAAAGGCGAGATTGCGCTTACGGATCCGGCCAGCAAATACTGGCACGCACTTAACACACCGCAGTGGCACGACATCACGCTGCTTCAGCTGGCGACTTACACCGCAGGTGGCCTGCCGTTGCAGGTCCCGGATGCCGTCACAGATGAGAAGGCATTGGTACACTTCTATCAGCAGTGGCAACCCCAATGGTCACCCGGAACCGCGCGTCAGTATGCGAACAGCAGTATCGGTCTTTTTGGCTTTTTAGCGGTCAAACCTACCGGACTTTCCTTTGAGCAAGCCATGCAACAACGCGTATTTACGCCTTTAAAGCTCAGCCACACCTTCATTACTGTGCCGGATTCTGCCAAAAGCGCTTACGCCTGGGGTTACCGTGAGGGTAAGCCCGTTCGTGTATCGCCGGGTATGCTGGATGCAGAAGCCTATGGGGTGAAATCTTCGATAAAAGATATGTCGCGCTGGATGCAGGCAAATATGGATCCGCAGGACGTGGCAGATAAGACGTTACGGCAAGCTTTGGATCTGGCACAAACGCGTTTTTATCGCACCGACGCACTCTATCAGGGGCTGGGCTGGGAAATGCTTGACTGGCCAGCTCAGGCTGAGCTGGCAGTAAACGGCGCAGATAACCAGATCGCGCTGGGCCCGCAACAGGTACGGAGTGCGCAGTCGCATCCGCGTGTAAATGCATCATGGGTTCACAAAACCGGAGCGACGGGCGGATTTGGTGCCTATGTGGCTTTTATTCCTGAAAAACAGGCAGGCATCGTTATGCTGGCGAATAAAAATTACCCCAACACTGAGCGGGTAAAAGCTGCGATGCAAATTTTAAAGGCATTGCAGTAATCAGCAATAAACCGATGCGGCACTCCTGTATGAAACCCCGTAACAAACAGGTACCTGTCTGAAATAAAAAAAACCTCCGTTTCTCAACGGAGGCCTTTTCGCTGACAGTCAGTCATGAATAACGACGTGCCCCGGCCACAGCTTATTTCGTCGCGCTGGACGCCAGGCGGATCTGAATATCGTTATCGAGGTTGTTCACCCAATGGTTGTAGCTGCGGTGAATTTCACCTTTCTCTGCCAGCAGGTTGGTGCTGCCCACATAATTAATGGTGTAACCGGTGGTGTTATAGGTGATGCGGATATCCGCTTTGTGTTCACGGTTATTCAGGTGGCCGTTAATCACGCCCGGCGCGCCATCCGTCATTATCCAGCCGCGTTTTTGCCCGGCGTCGATAATCGCCGTGCGGATCTGATTTTCTGAATTATGCGTGGTCAGCGTGGTGTGCGGCGTTAATACCGGCTCGGTACGCGCGCAACCGGAAAGTGCCATGACACAGACAAGCCCAATAAGTAACTTACTTGTAGATTTCATGTGAACCTTATAGATGTGTTTTATACGATAAGAAATTGAAAACTGGCCACAATATACGTCAACGCCGGAAAGGTGTCATGAGCGGCACAGGTTGAGCTGCGGCTTTTTTCCGGTTAGTATATAAAACATATATGTTTCGTATACTACTGAGGCACACTTATGGGCATCATCAAGATTTCAGAACTGATGCATGAAAACTTACGCATCGCCAGCCTGGCTTATACGCGTTCGATCAACGCGCAGGCCGAACACTGGATGAAAATTGGCATGTTAATGGAAACCCATCCGGACATGACTCACAGCGAAATCTCCCGGCTGCTGGTGCGTTGCAGCATGGAATCCGATGAGAACACCGACAGTTTCCGTACGCTGTTAAACGTGGGCGGCACACACAGGAAGGCAAGTAATGAATAGTGGTTTAGACAGCGCGTATTTTGTTAACAATAACCGGATGATCAAAACGCCGGAAGGGATCAGCAAAGCCCGCATCGCAGGCAAACTGGCCGCACGGGTTTTGCATATGATCACGCCTTACGTTGTGCCCGGCGTCACGACCAATGAACTGGACCGCATCTGCCACGATTTCATCGTCAACGAATTGCAGGCGATCCCGGCCAATATCGGCTATCACGGTTATCAGAAAACGACCTGTACCTCCGTCAATCATGTGATTTGCCACGGCATTCCGTCCGACAAAGCACTGAAGAAAGGCGATATCGTTAACATCGACGTCGCGCTGATCAAAGACGGCTGGTACGGTGACACCAGCCGCATGTATTACGCCGGTGAGCCGGGCATTCTTGCCCGCCGTCTGACGGATACCACGTATGAAGCCATGATGGCCGGCATTGAAGCCGTCCGCCCCGGCGCAACGCTGGGTGACGTCGGTTATGCCATTGCCGCCGTCGCGAAACGCGAAGGTTTTTCCATCGTGGAAGAGTATTGCGGCCACGGCATTGGCATGGGTTATCACGAAGACCCGCAGGTGCTGCATTATGGCGAAAAAAACCGCGGTCTGGTTTTGCAGGAAGGCATGCTGTTCACTATCGAACCGATGCTGAACGCCGGTAAAAAGCAGAATAAAGTGCTGCCCGACGGCTGGACGGTGGTCACCAAAGATCACTCGTTGTCCGCACAGTGGGAACACATGGTAGCCGTGACCAAAGATGGCTACGAAATCCTGACGCCGTGGCCTGAGCACGAATAAGCGGAATTTTTACCGCATCCGGATCATGCCCGATGCGATGATAAGCGCCTGACTGGTTGACTTTAATTCGAATACTACGAAAATGTTTTCATTCGAAAAACAACATGAAAGTCCCGGAGTTTATCATCGCTTCTTCCCCTGTTTTGCCCTTCGCAACTCCGGCTAAAAAGTCAGGCGTTCTTATTGCCTTGGCGCTGTTACTGGCGAGTTGTTCATCCGCGCCGCCGAAATCACTGGTCACGCCGCTGCCGCCGGTCGCAAAGCAACCTCTTGCGCCTAAAGGTGAGCAGAATAAAGAACCGGTGCGCGGCGTCTGGCTGGCGACGGTTTCCCGTCTCGACTGGCCACCGGTGTCTTCGGTGAATGTCAGCAGCCCCGCACAGCGTATCAGTCAGCAGAAAAAGTCCCTCACCGACAAGCTCGATAATCTGAAATCGCTCGGCATCAATACCGTATTCTTCCAGGTTAAACCGGACGGCACCGCGCTGTGGCAATCCAAAATTTTGCCTTGGTCCGATATGCTGACCGGCACGATTGGCGAAGACCCGGGTTATGACCCGCTGAAATTTATGCTTGATGAAGCGCACAAGCGCGGCATGAAAGTGCATGCGTGGTTCAACCCGTACCGCGTTTCGGTGAATACCAAACCTTCAACGATTGCCGAGCTGAATCGTACATTGTCACTCAGTCCGGCGAGCGTTTATGTGCTGCACCGCGACTGGATCCGCACCGCAGGCGATCGTCTGGTGCTTGACCCCGGCATTCCTGAAGCGCGTGACTGGATCACCAGCATCGTGGCCGAAGTCGTTACGCGTTATCCGGTCGACGGCGTGCAGTTTGATGACTATTTCTATGCCGAAACCCCTGGCTCGGCGCTCGATGACAGCATGACGTTCAGAAAATACGGTCAGGGATTCAGCTCAAAAGCGGACTGGCGTCGCCACAATACGCAGATGCTGATCGAACAGGTGTCCCGCACCGTCCGCCAGCTGAAACCGGGCGTTGAATTCGGCGTCAGCCCTGCCGGTGTCTGGCGTAATCTGTCGTTCGACCCTGCCGGTTCCGACACACGCGGCGCGGCGGCGTATGACGAAGCCTATGCCGATACGCGTCTCTGGGTGAAACAGGGTTTGCTCGATTACATTGCGCCGCAGCTTTACTGGCCGTTCTCCCGCAAGGCGGCGCGGTATGACGTGCTGGCGAAATGGTGGGCGGATGTCGTGAAACCGAACAACACGCGCCTGTATATCGGTATTGCGCTGTATAAAGTGGGCGAGCCGTCTAAGAATGAGCCTGAATGGACCACCGGCGGTGGCGTACCGGAGCTGAAGAAACAGCTCGATATGAACGAATCGTTACCGGGCATCAGCGGCACCATTCTGTTTCGGGAAAATTACCTGAACCAGCCGCAAACGCAGGAAGCCGTGCGTTACCTGAAAAGCCGCTGGGGCCATTAAGCCAGCGCGGATAAAACAAAAAAAGCCCCCTGCAATGACGCCGGGGGCTTTTCGTTTTCAACCTTAACTGCGCTCAATTTCTTTGGTTGCGCGATCTAACGCATCGGTGATTTTATACAGCGTTTCCTGTTCGATCGGCCCTTTCGCCAGCCTTAAATTCAGCGCTGAACGGATATTATTTATCGCCCTTTGCATTTCCGGAATGCTGCGGTTATTTGACAGGATCGCCAGCGAATGCAGCCTCTCAGTCACCGTCGCCAGTAATTCATCCTGCTGGTTCAGCAATGTCACGCCTTCTGCGGTGATCGTATATTGCTTCTTCCCGCCTTCTTCCTGATTCGCCAGAACCAGTCCCTGATCTTCCAGAAAAGTCAGGTTCGGATAAATAATACTGGCGCTCGGGGTGTATTCCCCTTTGGATAGCTCTTCGATGGCTTTGATCAGTTCATAACCGTGGGCGGAACGCTGTTGCAGAAAATGCAGCATTAATAGGCGGATATCACCGGTTTCGAACATTCTTTCACGACGGTGTTTTTTCGCAGCAATACAGTTTGCTTTGTTGCCGGATCCGGCGGGAGGACGGTCGTTGCCCAGAGGATTATTTTTCATCAGAACCATGGTTAAAATTGCGTAAAGATATCCCCTAAAGATAACGGGTTAAGCCCCCGACCACAATCTCCCCTTCACGTGCGAAGGGGAGCGTTTTTATGATGGCATTAGTTCATGAAAGTAAAAGGCTTATAGAAATCTTCGCCCAGCCAGTGATAAGCCGCAGGCTGCGTCGCCAGCGGTTTGCGCACATAGCTGGCGGCAGAATTCACATCGCCTTTGCCGCTGTACACTGCGTAATCCGGGTACGGGAAAACCGGGCGAGAAGCGGCATCTGCCGGGATTTTCTCCAGACGGATTTCAGTTGCTGGCTTTTTACCGCGTTCCGGCAGCGGTTGCCCGAACGACGTTTTCTGCTCTTTTGCCGCCTGATACGTGGTGATGTTATCCGGCGCAGTGCCCTTTTCCACCCAGTTCATCATAGGTGTGAGGAAATCCACCAGGCTCGGGCCTTCACCGCCGGAGCAGTGATGCACGCCCGGCAGCAGATATAGACGCTCAAACTGATCGCGGCTCGCCGCCCCCATGACGTTGCCGACGGCCTGATGATAAGCCACGGAATTGAGCGGTGAAATGTGCTGATCCGCCCAGCCGTGCCAGATAATCAGCTTGCCACCGGCGGCTTTAAACGCCGTCAGATCCGGGTTGGTCGCGTCATAAAGCGGATGCATTTTGCGCAGTTCGTCAAACGCCGCTTCGGTGAACTTCACGTCTTTTAACGTAAAATCCGCTGGCGGATTTTTCTCGTAATTCATGTATTTAAGCGACGACAGCGCGATCATCTGGCTGAAAATCGGGTCGCTGGCTTTTTCCGGCACAAAGACACCTTCCCACGCCAGTTCTGAACCCGGCATCGGGCCGCCGACAATCAGTTTTTTGCCGGTTTTCGGATCTACAGGCCCCGCATACAACCGGTTCAGCGCCGTCAGTTCTGCGGTGGATAAACACGATCCCTGCGGCGTGGCCGGATCGGTTTTACACGCCAGAACCGAGGTGTCGAAATGGCAACTTTGCGGGTCGGCAATCAGGCCATCGGTCTGACCATCCCGCGCGTCGCATTGTTTGAGCACGGCGTTGTGGATCAGCGGCAAACGCGCGGCCAGCAGCACCGGTTTGCCGTCAGGCCCGGTATTGGAAAGCGCCTGCCAGGCGTGATAAACCGCATTCTGCGACTGGAAATTCATCGCGGCGGCACCGGCAATAATCCCGTTGAAATCATGCGGGAAGCGCTGCGCTTCCATCAGGGCTTCACGGCCACCGTCCGAGCAGCCGTTAAAATAGGAATATGCAGGCGCGCGGCCATAGAAAGCCGTGATCAGCTTTTTCGACACTTCCGCCGTCAGATGCTGGCTGCGGTAGGCGAAATCCACGCGTTTCTGAGGATCTTTACCAAAGTCACCTTCCTTCATGGAATGGCCCATGTCGGTGGCGGCCAGAACAAAACCGTTGGTATTTAAGGGCGTACAACCCGCTGCTGCGCCGATTTGCAGCTGAATATTCCCGCAAAGGCCGCCGCAACCGATTTGCATATAGCGTTGCTGCCACGATGAAACCGGCAGGATCACCTGAAAACCGATCTCAGGATGCAGATTGCCATCGACTTCACAGGCCGCTGCGCCGTTCACGGTGATTTCTTTGGCGGTCGTGATCCGGCTGCCTTCGCCGCCAATGTCGGTCAGCGAAACGTCGGCAAGTTTTGCGCAGGACATCACCGGCCTGACCACCTCCCGCGCAGGCGCTGCGGGATCAGCAGCGATACTGAAAGAGGAATATCCGGCTAACAGCAGAGGTAACAGACAAAGCGCCCGCCAGCGCCCGTTGAGGCTTTTTAATTTCATAACCATTCCTTTGAATAAAGATTCAGAATTTGTCATAAGAATTATAATGATGGCAGAAATAATAAATAATGGCGTTCAGGGCGGCTGCCGTAATGATTTGCGCGGCAGTTGCAACAAAGTATTAATTCGTAGCGACTGAAATAAAAAACCGCAGATAACAGGGAAAATACGTTCCGTTATCTGCGGGAAAATATTCCGTCACGCTTTACAGGGGTAAATCAGTTCCGGCGCAGAAAATTATTTCGCATGCCAGTACGCCACGCAGCGGACAAAGTTTGCATCCAGCCCGCGGGTTTCGGTGAAATAATCACTCAGGCCTTTGACGAATTTCCCTTCGCCGGTGGCCCAGACGTAATAGTCATTTTCAGGCAACATCAGACTTTGCAATTTCTGCACAACCGCATCATCTTCGCGATAGCCATTATGCTCATCGCTGACGATCCACTCGATGTTGAAATCTTTTTCTTCATCCAGATAACTGATGCAGCTCACGTCCTTCACTTTCACCAGTACGGTGATTTTTGCGTTTACAGCCGCCTCTTTCAGTTCACGCAGGCGGCGCTTTACTGCCGGAAGACCGGTTTCATCGCAAAGATACAGCTGCCACCGGTAGGTCGTCGGAATAATCAGGGAACCGCGCGGCCCGCCAATGATCAGTTTATCCCCCGGTTTGGCATTGTCGGCCCATTCGCTGGCCACACCGCCGTCATGAATATAAAAATCCAGCGTCAGTTCGTTAGTTTGCGCATCAAAATGCAGCGGTGTGTATTCACGGTTAACCGGACGCGGGCCTTCGCCCCAGGCAATGCCGTCTTCTGTGGCGGTCGGCGGAACAATCATGTCGCCCGGATTTGCCGGGAAGAACAGTTTGATGTGATCATCAAAACCGCGGGACGTAAAACCCTTCAGCTCGTCACCGCTCAGTACAATGCGTTTAAAACAGCCGGAAACCGTTTCCGCGCTTTTTACCGTGATGTGGCGGAAAACCAGTTCGTTCTTAACGCGCACCGGCAGGTTGGCGGCGGAAGATTCAGTGCGTTTGTGTTCCATATTTTTTCTCTCAAGGTGGCGAAACTTATCGTCGCGAGCCCGCTCAGGACGTGAATGATTCTCAATTCAGTGAAAGATATATCTTAGTAATATTTTATGCAACGACTTCAAAAAAAAACCGACCATCGCGAAGAAGGCCGGCTGGCGGTTTGTGCAGCAGAACGCACCGGGTGGATTAACGCACCGCGCCGCGCAAAAACATATCGACGGCGCTGCTCACCATCTGGCGGATTTCCGCAATTTCCAGCGGTGCCGGATTACGCTGATAGACGCGCGTGTTGGTTTGCGCCGTCACCAGCGCCAGAAACTGTAAGGCGCGCAGATGCGCATCGGCCTGCGCCAGTTGCCCTCGCTCCATCGCACTGCCCAGGAATTTTGCCAGGATATCGACGCTCTCCCGTGGCCCGGCGTCATAAAACAACGTGCCGATTTCGGAATGCCCGGACTCGGCGATCACCATGCGATACACCGCCAGCGCGGAGACATCATTGGTCAGCACCAGCAACATTCTTTCGCCAAAACGGGTGAGGATGGTTTCAAGATTGGCATCCGCCCACGTTTGGGTCAGATCGCTGACGGCGTCGGAAAGATGCCCGGTAGCATAGGCTTTCACCACCGCCACCAGCAGCGCTTCTTTCGACGGGAAATAGCTGTAGAGCGTGGCCTTTGAACCGCCGAGACGCCGGGCGAGCTCATTCATTGACGCGCGTTCGTAACCGGTTTCCTGAAACAATTGCGCTGCGGCATCGATAATCGCCTCCCTGCGGGCTTCGGTGCGGACTTTCATCTTCCCTCCTGACGTTGCTATTACGGCCACGGCTAAAAAACCGTCGCGGCGAAACTGTACAGTACAGTTCCCTGATGTCCCCACTCTAACGACGGGTTTGTGCCTTGTAAAGCGACCCGCGTAGCCCATTTTTCAGAACGAAGTGCAAAGATTTCGTTAAGAAGCGCATTTTTATTTACCATTTTGTTGATAACAATTATCAGTATCATTATCATTCGCACAAAGCTGAAATGGGTAAGGACTGTAATTAAACCCATATTTTATAAGGACAACGGCTTTTTCACGGAAGATTAAAGCAGATGACAAGCGCGTCTGAATTTGTCGAAAGGCAGTAAATGCGAGCAGAACTTAAAAAAATTAGTGCAGGACTAAAAACAAATGTTCAAATCCTTTACACAGCAGGGTTTGGTGAAAAACGTCATTTTCATGGGGACGATTCTCACCACCACCTTTAACGTAAACGCAGCGGAAGCCGTTAAAGACAACACCGATCTGGCACAGAACAAAGCGCAATCTACAGAAACCATCAAAAAGAAACCGGTGGTGCGCAGTGCGAAGGATCTGGCACAGAACAATGAAGAAGTGATGACCGTCACCGAGACCCTGCCGGATAAAACGCCGGGCTCAAAAACCACCATCACTGCGGCTGAAATGCAAAAACGTGGCGGTAACGATTTCGGTACCATCATGCGTTATGAGCCACTGATCACCGCGACCGGCTCAAGTGGCGGTTCCGGCAACGGCAAAAGCGGCTTCGACCGCAGCGGTTACACCGGCTATAACATTCGTGGTCTGGAAAGCAACCGCGTCAGCATCGACGTTGACGGCATTCCACAGCCAAGTGCTACCGGCCGCAGCTACGCCAGCCGCGCTGGTTTAGGCACATCCGGCATCGGCCGTGATTACATCGACCCGTATATTTACGGCCAGGTGGATATCGAATCCGGCGCAACGTCAGCCGAACGCGCCAACACTTCCATCGGCGGCGCCGTTTCCTTCCTGCCAAAAACCGCAGACGATTACCTGCGTCCGGGTAAAGAAACCTATTTCGGTTACCAGTCTGATTATGATTCTTCAGACCGTTCATGGCACAACGGCATTACTGCCGCTGCCGGTGATGAAACCCTGCGTGGCCTTGTGGCGATCAGCCGCCGCGACGGTCAGGAAACCAGCAACAACAGCGGGACGCACGACGCTTATCCGGCGAACTGGCACTCTAACGCCATCATGACGTCCGGTATCTGGCAGCCAAACGACGAACATAAATTCACCGGCACGCTCGATTACTACGAGAAAATTAATCACACCCATTACGACGCGTGGAACAGCGCTGGCAGCTCCATTCTGGGTACCGCACAGCAGCAAAGTAACACCCGCCGCTGGGGCGCAAGCCTGAAAGACGAATGGACACCGTTCAACGATTTCGCTGACGCCGTGGTCTCCAAAGTCTATTACCAGTACACCCAGGCGCACGACAACACGTACATGCCGAACGCCAGCAAAGAGATGATGAACGTCTATTCCGATTACGACGTCAGCACCTATGGCGCGGAAACCAGCTGGCTCAAAACGCTGGGTCGCCACGAGCTGAGTGCCGGGATCAACGGTCGCATCTCTAACACTGAACGTCCGTTCCGCGAAAGCCCGGACCAGAGTGTTTACACCACCATCATGCAGCCGGAAGCCAACAGCCGTTCTTACGTTCTCGGCGGTTTCCTGCAAGACACCATGAAGTTTGACCTCGACGGCCATAACTTCGGCATCGTGCCTGCGGTGCGTGTGGCGTACCAGAATACGAAAGCGACAGACCTGTCCGATTTGTCTAACAGCACCGTGTCTGAAAGCCAGGTTTCTACTTTGTACGGTAAAGCCAACTCCGATACGCAGGTTCTGCCATCACTGGCATTCACCTATGACATCACGCCTAAGCTGATGACTTACCTGCAATACCGTCGCGGCGCACAGTTCCCGGATGCCAGCCAGCTTTACGGCTCCTGGAACCTCGGTTCTTCTTATGCCGGTTCTCAGCAATATGCGCTGATCGGTAATACCAATCTGAAAACCGAAACCAGCAACAACTTCGAATGGGGCATGAAAGGTGAAGCGACCGAAGGCGTGACCTTCAAAACGGCCGTGTTCTACAACACGTACAAAAACTTCATCGCTAACACCCGTTACACCCGCGCAGGCAGCCCGGGCATGTTCACCAACGTGCCTTCCAATATTTATACGATTTATCAGGCCGAAAACCGCGATGAAGCGTTTATCTACGGTGGCGATCTGAGCACTAAAATCAACTACGGTACGTGGTTCAGCAGCGTTGACGGTCTGAGCACCAGCTTCGCACTGGGTTACGCCAAGGGTGAATCCAAATCCAGCTACGCGGGTGACAAATACGTTGATATCGACAGCGTTCCGCCAATGAAATTTGTAGCCGGTGTGGCATGGGATGATCCGTCAGGTGTCTACGGTACGGCGCTGACTGCAACCTTCGTGAAAGGTAAAAAAGCCGAAGCGACCAACCGTCAGAGCTACACCAACGCCGGTACACCGATCACGGATTCCACCACGGAATACATGAATGTTCCTGGCTACGGTTTGCTTGATGCAACGGCCTACTGGAAAGTGGCGAAAAACGTAAAACTCAGCGGCGGCGTCTATAACATCACCGACCGTAAGTACTGGGATTACCTGAGCAGCCGCAACCTGACTGAAACCACCAATCAGGATGCATACAACAAAGCGCTGGCCGTGATGCCAGGCCGCAGCTTCCAGCTGGGCGTGAATGTCGATTTCTAAGCGATAATTCATCACCCGAAAACCTGAGCGCTATGTGAAAACATGGCGCTTTTTTATGTTTCAAGATGCAGGTTATGGCCAATACCCCGCGGCCATCTGGCAGATTTTTTCATCGTTTCCCGGGTGCTAGTTTTTAATTTCCATCCATGCTGTCCCAAAGCGAAAGGAAATAAAAAAATGCCGATTACCCGTACTCAGGGGACTGCATTCCCCCATATTTATCTGCCAAATAATGCTCAGAAACAGTCCGTCTGCAACGTGATTGCCCTGTTGCAATATGCCGGTCTCTGCGGGCTGCGGGGCAACGTCGAACCCACGGTGTCATGCGTGTCGATATGCAGGGGCATATTCCGGATTCCGTTCCGTAATGGCTTCTGAGATGTTTTTTTAACGCCCCTGTCGCTTTTCGCAGAGGCGCTTTTGTGTCTGATTATCAGCAAATAAATGGTTGCCGCGCACAACAGCCCACACCGGAAACGACTAGACTCCCTGTTTTCCTCATCATCATTTCACTGAGAGATTACATGGAATTAATCAGAAAACCGCTCGCGCTGGTGCTCGCCCTGTTGCTGTCACCTGTCTGCGTAAACGCCACCACCCTGCTGAACTACACCGATCATGAACCGCTGGGTGGCACGCGCACCCGCTTCATCAATGACGTTTTCTTCCCGGCGATTGAAAAAGAATCACAGGGTCGTCTGAAAATTAACGCGCACTGGGGCAGCGAACGGGCGACCGGTTATAACGCGCTGAGCGTAATCAGTAAGGGTTCAGCAGCGAATATGGGCACCGTTGTGCCGGAATACGCGGCCAAAGATCTGCCGCTGCATCAGATTTTTAAAAGCTTTCCCGCCGGGCCGACCGGTGACCAACAGATTGCATTCTTCCGCCGCGTTTACGCCGAAATTCCGGCTTTTCCTGCCGAGTTACATCACGAAAACGTCGTGAACATTTTCTTCGGTACCGGTTATCCGGTGGCGTTTTTCAGCACGCATCCGCTGAAAAATCTGCAAGATATCCGGGGCACGACGTGGCGTTCAGCGAGTTTCTGGCATCAGGATTTTCTGCGAAATGCGGGCGCGAAGCCGGTAACAATGCCGTGGGGGCCGGAAACGGTGAAAGCGTTTCAGACCGGCGCGCTGGACGGCATTATGGTCAACGTGGACAGCGGTTATGACCTGAAAATTCAGAAAATGGCACCGGAGGTTTTAGTCTCGCGCGAGCTGTGGCTCGGCCACGTTTATCTGCTGGTGATGAATGAAAAGG
Organism: Rahnella contaminans; assembly: GCF_011065485.1. NCBI lineage: Bacteria > Pseudomonadati > Pseudomonadota > Gammaproteobacteria > Enterobacterales > Yersiniaceae > Rahnella > Rahnella contaminans. The sequence goes on along the minus strand of NZ_JAADJS010000003.1, from coordinate 262,348 downwards.
TCTGGAACGGGCTGGCGAAAGCCGATCAGGATGCCATTCACCGCGCCGCAGAAACTGCCTACAAAACTGCCGGTCAGGCGATGAACAACGGCTATATAAACCAGCTGGATGCGCTGCGCAAAGGCGGCGCAAACGTCCGCGAACTTCAGCACAGCGAAGTGGAACACTGGCAAACGGTGAGCCGTTATCCGGAGATTCAGGCCGCGTGGGCAAAAGAGCAAACCGCAGCAGGCGTGACACAGGCGGCTCCGGTGCTGGAAAAAGTCCGCGCAATTTTGGCAGATGAGATGAAGTAATTAAATCGCTCCGGCAGAGGTGACCACCTTTGCCGGAACCCGTTTGTTCGCCCTTCCCCGCAAACCGCTATTTGTCACACTTTCGGTTTTTTACTTTCATAACTGAACCCACCTGTACATTTTCTTGACAGGAGAATTGTCTTACTTCATAAATGTACCGTACTGTACGGTTTAATGAAAAAGTAAACCGACATCCCGCTGCATTTTTTCATAAGAAGGTAAGACGTATGTCTGCGTTAACAAACAGCTATCTGCTGGCAGCTTTGATTTCTTTAGGTTTACTAACGGGGTGCGCGAGTACCCAGCCTGTGCCCTACACCGGGGTCACTTCTTCTTCCCGGATGAAACCTGACACGCAGGATGAATCCGGGCATATCGCTTTCAGCTACAACACGCCGGTCGACTGGAATAAATATTCCCGCGCCATTGTGGATCCGGTGGTGATTTATCAGGGAGCGGATGCCCAGTTTGATGACGTTTCTCCTGAACAAAAACAACAACTGGCGGCGCATATGCAGCAGGTCTTCGGCAAAAGCGTGGCGGAACGGTTCCCGCTGACCAACGCCATCACGCCGGGAACCTTGCGCATTCGCCTGACGCTGACCGGCGCGGAAACCAGTACGCCGTTTGTTGGCACGTTCACCCGCTTTGACCTGATGGGCGGGCCGTACAACATCGTGCAGTCAATCCGCGGCAAACAAGGATCGTTTACCGGCTCGGTGAGTTATGCGGTGGAAATCTACGATGCGCCGACCAATCAGTTGCTCAAATCCTATATTTCCCGCCAGTACCCGAACTCGCTGAACATCGGGGCGACTTTTGGCGCGCTGAGTGCGGCAGAAACCGGGCTGGAGAAAGGGGCGGATCAGTTGCAGGAACAGCTGAAATAACCGGCTGAATCAGAAAGGGCTCATGATGAAAATCTATCCGCAGCACATCATCTGCAAACACTGCGACAGCCTGTATACCCGAAAATCCGTGCGGCCCGGCGAGGCCGCATACTGCCCGCGCTGCCGGGCGGTGTTGTATCGGGGAAGCTGGCTGAGTCTGGAACAATGGTTCGCGCTCACCCTCACGGCGGCGCTGTTTTTTATCATCGCCAATGTTTTTCCGGTGCTGGAAATCGGCTTCCACGGCCAGTCGCAGGCGGCCACGCTATGGCAAACCGCGATGGCGCTGGCACACAGCTATGCGTCGCCGCTGGCGATCCCGGTGGCGTTGCTGATGATTGTCTGCCCGTGTTTGCAAATTTTGCTGCTCGGCTGGGTGTTATTTCACGCGTGCAGGAAAAAAGCCGCGCCCGGTTTTGCCTCCGCCATGCGTTTGCTCGCAGGGCTGGCACCGTGGAGCATGGCGGAAGTCGCGCTGCTGAGTATCCTGATTGCTGCTATCAAACTCTCCGGTCTGGTTGAAATCACCACCGGCCCCGGTACCTGGGCATTGCTCGGTTTATGTCTGCTGTTACCCGTGATCAATCATCAGGATTTCCAGCCGTTATGGACACTCAAAACCCTCCGCGGCTACCGCCCGTGATGCCCGTACAGGCGTTACCGCAGGGGCTCGTCCGCTGCCACGTTTGCGGGCTGGTCTGCGAGCATATTTCCGGCGTTCATCGTTTGCCGTGCCCGCGCTGTCATGCGGCGCTGCACCCGCGCCAGCCCGACAGCCGCAGCCAGTCATGGGCGTTTTTGCTGACCGCCCTGCTGTTGTATTTACCCGCCAATTTACTGCCGGTGATGTACAGCTCATTGGCCGGTCACGGCGGTGAAAATACCATTCCGGGCGGAATTGCAGAATTCTGGGCGTCCGGTTCATACGGCGTCGCCACCGTCATTTTTATCGCCAGCGTGGTCGTGCCCTGCGCCAAATTCCTGATCCTCGGCGGGCTGTTGCTTGCCGCCGGAAAAGGCCAGGCCAGGAGCCGCGTTCGCCGCACACGGATGTACCGCCTGACGGAATATATCGGTTACTGGTCGATGCTCGACGTCATGGTCGTGGCACTGGTCGCCGCACTGGTGCAGTTCCCCGGTTTCAGCAGTGCGGAACCGCGCATCGGCATTGTCTTTTTTGGTGCCGTGGTGATTTTTACCCTGCTTGCCGCCATGAAGTTCGACCCGCGTTTGATTTGGGAAAATAACAAGAATGAGTGAACACGTTTCTCCGGCACCTGAAATCACGCCGCGCCGCTGGCGTCCGTCGCTGGTCTGGCTGGTACCTGCCGCCGCTGCGGTAATCGGGCTGTTTTTGTTTTTTCAAATGTGGGCCTCCGCCGGGCCGGAGATTTCGATCACGTTCCAGACCGCAAGCGGATTACAGGCCGGAAAAACCGAGGTGAAATACAAAGACGTCACCGTCGGATTGGTGAAATCCATCACGCTGAGCCCGGACAGCCGGCGCGTACTCGTGACAGTGTCACTGATGAAGAATGCCGAAAACCTGGCGAAAGCCGATACCCGCTTCTGGGTGGTGCGTCCGCACGTCGGTATGGGCGGCGTTTCGGGCATCGACACGCTGCTTTCCGGCGCGTATATCAGCCTGGATAGCGGCACATCCGGCAGAACCGGTTCAGTTTTTCAGGGGCTGGAATCGCCACCGGCGGTCATCAACGGTATGCCCGGCAGGCAGTTTGAAGTGGTTGCGGGCGATCTCGGTTCGCTGGATATCGGTTCCGCCGTCTATTACCGCCGCGTGCCCGTGGGCCGGGTGTCGTCCTACGCGCTGCGCCCTGACGGCAAAGGCGTCAGCCTTAACGTCTTTATCGACGCACCCTATGACCGTTTCGTCACCTCTGCCACGCGGTTCTGGAATGCCAGCGGGCTGGATTTATCGCTCGATTCCGAAGGGTTACAGCTGAAAACGCAGACCATGGCGTCGGTTATTGCCGGCGGCATTGCCTTTGCTAATCCACCAGACGCCGCTCCCGCCGCCACACCTTCCCCCGATCACAGCGTTTTTACGCTGGCCGACGATCAGGCGTCCGCTATGGCACCGCAGGACGGCACGCCGCAAATCCTTCAGCTGCGTTTCCAGCAATCGTTACGCGGAATGAAAACCGGCGCGCCGGTGGAATTCTCCAGCGTAAAACTCGGTAAAGTGACCGCCATCGATCTGGATTACGAGCCAGCCGGTTCACGGTTTATTTCGGTGGTGACGATTGAGGTATACCCGAACCGGCTCGGTCAGGTGCTGGAGAAACTGCCAAAGCCAGAAAAAGATGCCCGGAAACAGGCCGCCGTTTTCCTGCGGGATATGGTCAGACATGGCCTTCGCGCACAGGCGCGCACCGGGAATTTACTGACCGGCCAGTTGTATATTTCGCTCGATTTTATTCCGAACGCCGCGCCAGTTTCTTACGATATCAATGCGCGGCCGCTGCGCATTCCGACGCTGAATGGCGGATTTGATCACCTTCAGGAACAGCTCGCCACGCTCATCGGCAAGGTATCGAAAATGCCCATTGAGTCGATTGGCAATAATCTCAACGCCACGCTGGGCAATCTCAACCAGACGCTGATTCAGGTGAACAGCCAGGTTCTGCCGCAAACCACGCAGACGCTCAGCACGATGAATCAGACCCTGACCCGCGCCCAGTTATTGCTGGCGGAGGATTCGCCGCTGCTGCAAACGCTGGCTGAATTCCAGCGCACGCTGTATTCGCTGCGCACCCTGACCGGCCTGTTAACGCGCCAGCCGCAGGCGCTGCTGACCGGCAGACAGAATGACAAAAAGGAACAGCCATGAAACTTGCCCGAACTGCTTACGCGACGCTTACCCTGCTGGTTTTAACCGGCTGTGCGTCTTCCGCTCCGCACTATTACACGCTGACCACTGCCGCCGGTCCCGCCCCCGCGGCTGCCAGCGCCGCGCCTTTTGTCATCCGCTTGAAACCGGTGAACGTGGCGGAGCGGCTCAATCAGCCGCAGCTGATGGTCCATCAGCGCAACGGCGAACTGCTGATGTCGGATAATGCACTCTGGGCCGCGCCGCTGCCCGAGGAAATTCGGGCGGCGCTGACCGCCCGGCTTGAGCGTTCGCTGAAGACGACGGACATCCGCAGTCTGATGCCACCGGCGGGCAAACCGGTGATCGGTATCCGCGTGTCGGTGGAACAGTTTGATGTCTGGCAAGGTGAGAAAGCGACGATAGCCGCCTCCTGGCAGCTGGATCCCGGACAAGACAGCGGGCAACTCACCTGCCAGACACAACATCAGCGCGCCATAAATGGCGGCATGCAGGAGCAGGTGATGATCCGGCAGAAGCTGGTGCAGGACGTGGCGGATGACATCGCTTTCTCCGTGCTTCAGCGCCGCTGCGGCTGACTTTTTCGCAATGCTTACAGTGTAAAACCGGCCTGAGTCACATTATTTTTCAACATTCTCTAAATCAATAAGTTAGCGATATTGAATAACGTTAAGTTTTGTCAATACGAGGAAAACCGTCGTGAAAATCTGACTTCAAAAATCAGTTAAAACATAAACTTAACGTAATCCATACACTACCTTTTGCCCCAAGAACTATCTTGACCCTGAAACTGCACAAGATATATCTTGAGACCCTCCGGTTCATGGCAGAAGGCACAACCGATGACAAACTCAGGGCCCGCCGCCCGCCGCAAAAGCAAGCTGTTCACGCGTCAGGAACTGACGTTATTTGTGCTGCATCTTATTCAGATCAACCCGGCGCACGGTTATGAAATCATTAAAACCATCGAAGGCTATTCGATGGGCGCGTACATCCCCAGCCCCGGCGTGATTTACCCCATTTTAACGCTGATTGTCGAAGAGGGTTTCGCCACCGCCACCGACATTGAAGGCGGTAAAAAGCAGTTCACCATGACGCCTGACGGTTCGGCATTTCTGGCGCTCAAACGTAAAGAAATTCGCGTTATTGAAGAAAAAATGAAAACGCTGGTGATTAAAAACAATCCCCCGCCTGCGCCTGAACTGATTTATGCCATAGAGAATTTAAAAATCACGGTACGGGCTAAATCGTATAACGGAGAAGTCACACCGGAGAAATACGCTCAAATAATTGAATACGTCAATGAGGCGACACGAAAGATCAACGAACTTTAAACTTTCCTGACCTTATTTAAATAAACCCGACGTTATCCCCGCTGCTTTATTCCAATAAGCCGCGAGGGATCCCTTTTGCCTTTTTTATTTCTTTATTATTTACGGACACCAAAATGCCATCCAGATTTTTGCCATTATTCATTATCCTGGGGCTGAGCGGCTGTGATAATTCGCAGACCGTTCAGCAATCTGCTTCTCCCGTCGACGTCGGCGTTGTCACGCTGAAAGCACAATCTTTTAATCTGGTCAGCGAATTAACCGGGCGCACCACTGCCACGTTAACCGCCGATGTGCGTCCGCAGGTCGGCGGTATTATTCAGAAACGCTTATTCACCGAAGGCGACATGGTCAAAGCCGGTCAGGCGTTATACCAGATTGATCCGTCTTCCTATAAAGCCACCTACGATCAGGCCGCCGCTGCGCTGAAAAGTGCCAAAGCGCTGGTGATTTCCGATTGCCAGAAAGCCAAACGCTACGCCGTGCTGGTGAAGGAACAGGGCGTGTCGCAGCAGGACGCCGAAGACGCGCAGTCAGCCTGTGCGGAAGATCGCGCCAGCGTTGATGAAAAAGCGGCGGCGCTGGAAACGGCAAAAATTAATCTCGACTGGACGCGCGTGACATCGCCGATTGCGGGCCGGATTGGCATTTCATCCGTCACGCCGGGCGCTCTGGTCTCTGCCGCGCAGGACACCGCGCTGGCCACCGTCCGTAATCTCGACTCCATGTATGTGGATCTCACCCGTTCCAGCGCGGATCTACTCAGCCTGCGCAAACGCGCGCTGGCGACCAACAGTGACACCTTAAACGTGACGCTGACGCTGGAAGACGGTTCGGTGTATCCCGAAAAAGGCCGTCTGGAGCTGACCGAAGTGGCTGTCGATGAAGCCACCGGCTCCGTGACGCTGCGCGCCGTGTTCCCCAACCCGAAACACGTTTTGCTGCCGGGGATGTTTATCCGCGCTGACGTCGATGAAGGCGTGGTCGAAAACGCCATTCTCGCACCGCAACAGGGCATCACCCGCGATGCAAAAGGCGATGCCACCGCACGGGTCGTCACCGCAGAAAACAAAGTCGAGCAACGTGATGTCGTGACCGGCGACGCCAGCGGCACAAACTGGCTGATCCTTAAAGGCTTACAGGCAGGCGACCGCGTGCTGGTGGAAGGCAGCGACAAAGTCTCAACCGGCGACACCGTCAAACCGGTGGAAGTAAATAACGACGCCACCGCAGCCCAAAGCACAGAAGGAGCCGCCTGATGTTTTCCCGCTTCTTCGTACGTCGCCCGGTTTTTGCCTGGGTGATTTCCATTTTGATCATGATGGCCGGGGTCATGGCGATCCGCACGCTGCCGGTCGCGCAGTACCCGGACGTCGCGCCGCCTTCCGTTAAAATCCAGGCGACGTATTCCGGCGCATCCGCAGAAACGCTGGAAAACAGCGTCACGCAGGTCATCGAACAGCAGCTGACCGGCCTGGATAATCTGCTCTATTTCAGCTCCAGCAGCAGTTCTGACGGCTCCGTGGATATCACGGTGACGTTCAAACAGGGCACCAACGCGGATACCGCGCAGGTTCAGGTGCAGAACAAAGTGCAGCAGGCCGAATCGCGCCTGCCGACGGAAGTGCAGACCGCAGGCGTGACCGTCACAAAATCGCAGTCCAACTTCCTGCTGATCATGGCGGTGTATGACAAAACCGACAAAGCCACCAGCTCGGACATCGCCGACTGGCTGGTGAGTAACATGCAGGATCCGCTGGCGCGCGTCAGCGGCGTTGGCAGTTTGCAGGTGTTCGGGGCGGAATACGCCATGCGCATCTGGATGGACCCGACCAAACTGGCGGCTTACGACCTGATGCCCTCAGACGTTCAGACTGCGATTGAAGCGCAAAACGTACAGATTTCTGCCGGTAAAATCGGCGGTTTGCCGTCTTCAAGTACTCAGCAACTGACTGCCACCGTGCGTGCGCAGTCGCGCCTGCAAACGCCGGAACAGTTCCGCAATATCATCGTGAAAGGCAATACCGGCGGCGCGATTGTCCGCATCAGCGACGTCGCGCGCGTTGAAATGGGCAGTGAAGATTACACCGCAACCTCTCAGCTGAACGGCCATCCTGCCGCAGGCATGGCAGTCATGTTGTCGCCGGGTGCCAATGCGCTCGACACCGCCACGCTGGTGAAAAATACCCTCAGCGAATACCAGCGCAGCATGCCGAAGGGCTATGACATCGCGTATCCGAAAGACAGCACCGAATTCATTAAAGTGTCGGTGCAGGACGTGATTAAAACGCTGGTCGAAGCCATCCTGCTGGTGATCGTGGTGATGTATTTGTTTATGCAGAATCTGCGCGCCACGCTCATTCCTGCGCTGGCGGTGCCGGTGGTGTTGCTCGGGACGTTCGGCGTTCTGGCGTTATTCGGCTATTCGATCAACACCCTGACGCTGTTTGCGATGGTGCTCGCGATCGGTTTGCTGGTGGATGACGCCATTGTGGTGGTGGAAAACGTCGAGCGGATCATGCGCGACGAAGGGCTTTCTGCCCGCGATGCCACCGAGAAATCGATGGGTGAAATCTCCGGCGCGCTGGTGGCGATTGCTTTGGTGCTCTCCGCCGTTTTCCTGCCGATGGCCTTTTTCGGCGGCTCAACCGGCGTGATTTACCGCCAGTTCTCGGTCACGATTATCTCCGCGATGGCGCTTTCTGTTGTGGTCGCGCTGACCCTGACACCCGCGCTGTGCGGCGCTTTCCTGCGCCATAAACCGCAATCGACCACCGGTTTCTTTGGCGGCTTCAACCGCCTGTATTCCCGCACTGAGCATCGCTATGAAAATGGCGTCACGCACGTTCAGCGTCGCCCGGTCGCGATGGTGTTGATTTACGGTGCGATGGCGGCGCTGATGGGCTTGCTGATGTGGCAACTGCCGACCAGCTTCCTGCCGTCCGAAGATCAGGGCGAGATTATGGTGCAGTACACCCTGCCGGCGGGCGCTACGGCGAACCGCACCGAAGCGGTGAACTCCCGCGTCACCCAGTGGTTTATGGATAAAGAAAAAGACAACACTAACGTCATTTTCACCATCACCGGCTTTAACTTCAGCGGCAGCGGCCAGAACGCCGGGATGGCCTTCGTCTCCCTTAAAAACTGGGACGACCGCCCCGGCACGGCCAACACCGCGCAGTCTGTCGCCGGACGCGCCATGAAAGATCTCGCGGTGATCCGCGATGCAAAAGTCATTGCCATGACACCGCCGTCGGTGGACGGTCTGGGGCAAAGCAACGGTTTCACCTTCGAGCTGATGTCAGCTGGCGGCACCAGCCGCGCAGAACTGATGAAACTGCGGACAGAACTGCTGGCAATGGCGGCGAAGAGCCCCGAGCTGCAATCGGTCCGCGCCAATGATTTACCGCAGATGCCACAGCTTCAGGTGGATATCGACAACAACAAAGCCGTGGCGCTGGGATTAACACTGAGTGACGTCACTGATACGCTGAGCAGCGCGTGGGGCGGAACCTATGTCAATGATTTCATTGACCGTGGCCGCGTAAAAGAAGTGTACATTCAGGGCGACAGCCAGTTCCGTTCCAAACCGGCTGACCTGAACAAATGGTTTGTCCGCAGCAGCGACGGCACCAGCATGACGCCGTTCTCCGCGTTCGCCACCACGCACTGGACGTATGGCCCGGAGAGTCTGGCGCGCTACAACGGTTCAACCTCCTATGAGATTCAGGGTGAAAACACCGGCGGCTACAGCTCCGGCGCGGCCATGGCAAAAATGGAAGCGCTGGCAGATAAACTCCCGGCCGGTTCCACCTGGGCCTGGAGCGGATTGTCATTGCAGGAAAAGCTGGCCAGCGGGCAGGCGCTGAGCCTCTACGGCATCTCGATTCTGGTGGTGTTTCTTTGCCTCGCCGCGCTGTACGAAAGCTGGTCTGTCCCCTTCTCCGTCATTCTGGTGATCCCGCTCGGTCTGCTTGGGGCATCCCTTGCCGCCGAACTTCGCGGCCTGAATAACGACGTCTATTTCCAGGTCGCGTTGCTGACTACCATCGGGCTCTCGTCGAAAAACGCCATCCTGATCGTTGAATTCGCCGAGGCGGCGCTCAAACAGGGCAGCACGTTAACGGCGGCGGCGCTCTCTGCGGCGCGAACCCGCCTGCGCCCTATTCTGATGACGTCACTGGCCTTTATCGCCGGGGTCATGCCGCTGGCGGTTGCCACCGGTGCGGGGGCTAACAGCCGTATCGCCATTGGTACCGGCATTATCGGCGGCACCGTGACCGCCACATTACTGGCTATTTTCTTTGTTCCGCTGTTCTTCGTTCTGGTGAAAAAAGTCTTCACCGGCCACAAAGACGCGCAGGAGTAAGCATGATGTTTCGTCTGAGTATTATTTCATTATCGTTCCTGCTGGCCGGTTGTCTTTCATTGGATCCGCACTACCAGCGCCCTGCCGCGCCGGTGCCTGCCGTCTGGCCTGCGCAGGGAACGCAGCCTGCCGCCACAACCGTGCTCACCGGCTGGCAACACATCATGACCGATTCGCGCCTCAATGCGGTGGTCGCAAAGGCGCTGACCAGTAACCGCGATATGCAGGAAGCGATTGCTGATATCGAAGCGGCAAAAGCGCTTTACGGGGAGCAGCGCGCGAGCCTGTTCCCGACGGTGGATGCGGAACTGACGCAAACCCGCAGCCGCACGCAGGATGCGGGGGTTTCCGGCACCGCCACCGCCGACGGCGCGGTGAGCAGTTTTGAGATTGATTTATTTGGCCGCAACCGCAGCCTGAGCACGGCGGCGAAAGAAACCTGGCTGGCCAGTGAGTCCACCGCGCAGAACACCCGTCTGACGCTGATTGCCGAAACCAGCACCGCGTGGGTCACGCTGGCGGCGGATAACAGCAACCTGAAACTCGCGCAGGACACGCAAAAAAGCGCGGCGGATTCACTGCGTATCACCCGGTTGCGCCAGAAAGAAGGCGTGGCTTCCGGGCCGGATGTCAGCGAATCCATGGCGGTGTACCAGTCCGCCCGCGCCAGCGTCGCCAGCTATCAGACGCTGGTTGCGCAGGACATCAACGCCCTGAATCTGCTGGTGGGGGAAACCGTGCCGCAAAACCTGCTGCCGGGCACGCTGGAAGACCTGTCGCCGGAGGCCATCGCGCTGGTGCCCGCCGGTGTTTCATCCTCCGTATTACTGCGACGCCCGGACGTGCAGGAAGCCGAACATAACCTCAAAAGCGCCAACGCGGATATCGGCGCCGCGCGGGCAAACTTCTTCCCGACGCTGTCCCTCACCGCCAGCGCAGGCGTCGGCAGCAGTTCGCTGTCGAACCTGTTCAGCCACGGCGCTAACGTCTGGTCATTCGCCCCAGGCCTGACGCTGCCGCTGTTCACCGGCGGCAGCAATACCGCGCAACTGCGGTACGCCGAAGCCGAGAAAAAAGGCCTGATCGCTGCGTATGAAAAATCCATTCAGAGCGCGTTCAAGGACGTTGCTAACGCCCTTGCCCGTCGCGCAACGCTCAGCGAACAACTGGATGCACAGCAGCAATACGTCGCCGCGTCGCAACGCAGTTATGACCTCGCGCGCCGCAGTTATGAAACCGGTGCAGGCGATTACCTGACCGTACTGACCGACCAGCGCTCGCTGTGGTCTGCACAGGCAGATCTGATTGCCTTACAGCAGACCGATTTTGAAAACCGTATCACGCTGTGGCAGTCGCTCGGTGGTGGGGTGAAATAACACGAAGAGTTTAAAGAGAGATAAAATGAATACCGCAGGGATGCGGTATTTTTTGATTGAATCGCAGAGTAGAAATAAAAAATCCCGATATTTTAAATAAAAAAAGAGGCCGTACAGGGACGGCCTCAAAGAAGGAAGAACTCCAACAATATTATAATGGCATGATGTTTTACCATAAATGGTTGCTCAATAAACATCATGCACACATTATAATTGAATCAGTATCAGTTTCTATCCTCATTGCGTCTGTATAAAGTAATAACTTTGTAAGTCGCTAATATTATCACCAGGTTTTACCAATATTAAACTGGAACTGTTCTGCGCTGTCACCCTCATATTTAACCAGTGGTTGCGCATACGAGAATACCAGCGGCCCTAAAGGCGATTGCCATTGCAATGAAATACCGCTGGAAACACGAATATGTGTCGGATCGCTGTAATCCGGAATACCTGCGGCTTCCGTCGCTGCCGTATTTTGCCATTTCGTATCCCACACCGTACCGGAATCCACAAAGAACGATGTGCGCACGGAACTGGCGTATTTCTCACTGATAAACGGCGTCGGCACGTACAGTTCTGCGCTGGCGATCGCCATCGCATTTCCGCCCACGGCGTCGCTGGATTTTTCCACCGGGCAGGTTGAATACGACGTATCCGTGGTCGCACATTTGTAATACGCCGCTTTCGGGCCGATGGTGTTGGACGAGAACCCGCGCACCGAACTGGAGCCACCCGCGTAGAAGTTATCGTAGAACGGCACGTCGTTACCGCCCAGTCCGGCGGCATAACCGGCTTTCGCGCGGCCCATCAGCACCCAGTCGGATTTGTCGCTCAGCGGAATGTAGTGGTTGGCATCAAACGTAATTTTGTAATAACTGTCGTCCGAGCCCGGTGTTGTGACCTTTGCGCTTAAGCTGGCGCGCGTGCCCGATGACGGGAAGAAGCCGCGGTTGAGATCGTTATACGCCCAGCCGACGCTGGCAAAAAAGTCGTTGGTGCGCAGTTCCGCCGTGCTGTTGCCGGAGGTCACCACGCCCGGCTGCACGCCGCTGGCGTTCAGATAGCGCCACACTGCCACCTGCGGTTCCATGTCGCTGAGCGTGCTGTGCACATAATCCAGCCCAAGATTCAGCGTATTGTCTTCACTGACCGGCAGGCCAAGATTAACGCCGGTGCCGTAGCTTTGCAGGTTGTACGCCGCCAGATCGTTATCTTCGGCGTCGTAGTGGTTGTAAAAGACTTTGCCGCCCAGACTGACGCCGTCAACCGTGTAATACGGGTTGGTCGCCGAGATTTCGACATACGTCTGGTATGAGTTTCGCGTGCCGCTAAAACTGACCGTGTTACCGCTGCCGAGCCAGTTATCCTGCGTCACGCCGAGCTGATAGCTGATGCCGCTGTCCGTGCCGTAACCCACGCCGACGTTGAATGTGCCGGTGTTACGCTCTTTGACTTTGTACACCACGTCAACCTGATCGGTGGAGCCCGGCACCGGCTGCGTATCGACATCAACTGTCTCGAAATAGCCGGTCCGGTTCAGGCGGTCTTTGCCTTTTTGCACCAGATCGTTACCCAGCCACGCGCCTTCCATCTGGCGCATTTCGCGTCGCAGCACTTCGTCTTTCGACGTGTCGTTCCCTTCAAAACGGATCCGGCGCACCGAATAACGATTTCCGGTATCCACGTTAATATGCAGTCTGACGGTTTTACCGGCGTCATTAATCTCGCTCTGCGTGGTGACGTGCGGATAAGCGTATCCGTAGCGTCCCAGCATATTTTTAATATCTCCTTCGATTTTGGTGACTTTCGCGCCGTTATATAATTCACCCGCAGGAATAGCGGTCAGCGCTTCAACCTCAGCCGAATGTCCGGCCATCGAACCGGTCAGCGTGACGCCGGAAACTTTATATTGCGCACCTTCGGTAATATTGACCGTAATATAAATGCCTTTCTTATCCGGCGTTAGGCTGACCTGCGTGGAATCCACGTTAAAACGCGCGTAACCCCGGTCGAGATAAAAACTGCGCAGGGTTTCGAGATCGCCGGACAGCTTTTGTTTTTCATATTTCTTATCGCCGATCACGTTCCACCACGGAACTTCATCACGCAGCTGGAAGTGCGCGATCAGGTCGTCATTGGTGAAGGCTTTGTTGCCCACGATATTGATTTGCTGAATTCTTGCCGATACCCCTTCGGTGAAGACCAGCTTCACATCCACGCGGTTACGCGGCAGCGGCGTCACCACCGCTTTCACACTGGCGCTGTATTTGCCGACGCTGTAGTAGAAATCTTCCAGACCGTGTTCAATCGAGGAAATGGTGGTGCGATCCAGTGCATCGCCGACGCGAACTCCGGAAGCCTCGAGGTTTTGTTTCAGCATATCGTCTTTGATGGCTTTGTTACCGGAGAAAGTAATGCTGGCGATCGTCGGCCTTTCTTTTACCTGAACAATCAGCGTGTTGCCCTCTTCCAGTACTTTCACATCGTCAAAATTTCCGGTCGCAAACAGCGAACGGATCGTCTGGCTGATATCGTCATCCGATACCGTGTCTCCCACCCTCACGGGGATACTCAGCAACGCAGCACCGACGGTCACGCGCTGCAAACCTTCGACGTGAATGTCTTTTACGACAAAACCGTCAGCCGCAAAAGCCGCCGTGCTGCTCAACAGCAGCGACGCTAAGAGTAATTTTTTCATTGTCATGTGATCCGTGCACGCCGTTTTTCAACTCACCGAATTTCCTGAAAACAAAAAAGTTTTGCTTTCAGAAGAAATAACCTCGCTAACAGACTGTGGGAAATATCCGAGGTTCATCGTGGACGTTTTGATTTTCGGAAAACGTGGGATTCTGTTACGTATTACTTACGTTATTTTCGCGAGGCGTACAGGAGGAGTTTTAATATTGATAATAAAAATCCCCTGTCCCTGCGCAGGCAACAGATCTAAAAAAACTCACAAAACCTTTTGCATCAAATTGACACATTTTGTTATGTTATCACATATCAAAAACACCACCGCGATGCACAGGTTGAAGGGAATGACTGCTGACAGGGCAAAAAATGTCGAACCGGTTCTTGAGGTTAAGGGGCTGACGCTGGAAATTGCCGGAGAACAGCGTGTCACGGATTTATGCTTTTCGGTAAGCGCGGGCGAGCGGGTTTGCCTGCTCGGCGCTTCCGGCTCGGGAAAATCGCTGACCGCGAAAACCATCACCGGCACGCCGCCTGCGGGCGCAAAGCTCAGCGGCAGCATTCGCGTAAACGGCATTGAAGTCTGTGGTAAACATCCAGTGACGCGTGGCGCGCAAAGCCGCGTGGCGACGGTATTTCAGGATCCCTCCACCGCGCTCAATCCCCTGATGACGCTCGGCAAACAGCTGAATCTCGCCCTGCCAGCGGCCAGCGCTGATGATTTCGCCAAAATGCTTGAACGGGTCGGGCTGGGTGAAATCCCAAACTTTACCGCACGGTATCCGGCAGAGCTTTCCGGCGGCCAGCGGCAGCGCTTGTGTATCGCGCTGGCGATGCAGTCGTCTTCCTCGTTGCTGGTGGCCGATGAACCCACCACCGCGCTCGACGTGCTCACACAGCAACAAGTTTTGCAGGTGATGCGTGATGCCTGTGAAAATGCACAACAACCGCGCGCGCTGTTGTTTATCACGCATGACATCGCCGTTGCCGCGCAACTTTGCGGACGGGCGCTGGTGATGGAAAACGGAAGTCTGGTGGAATCCGCCCCGATGGCGCAGCTGCTGAATAATCCGCAACACGCCTACACCAGACGGCTGGTCGCAGCAGCAAAACACAGCGCGGCGCTGCACCGGAATGCCTCCACGTTAAGCGCGGTGGCCATCGGATGAATCCTTCACTGCAACTCGTCACCGAACCGTTTTTGCATCTTCACAACGTCAGCCGGAAACTGGCCGTTCCGGGCTTTTTCTGGCAGAAAAAACAAGAATCAGCACCGCTGTTTTCACACTTATCCTTACACATTGGCCGCCACGAGCGCGTCGGGCTGGTGGGCGCTTCCGGCTGCGGAAAATCCTCACTCCTGAGAATTGTGCTGGCGATGGACGCACCGGACAGCGGCGATGTGTTTTGCGACGGAAAACCTGTCCGTCCCGGCTCTGCCCGTTCGCTGCGGGAATACCGTCAGCGGGTGCAATACATTCCGCAGGATCCGGCCAGTTCACTGCCGCCCAGTCAGAATGTCGGGCAGATTATCGCTGAGCCGCTGAAGCGTCTGGGTTTTCAGGGAGAGATAAAAACCCGCGTGACACAGGTGATGGCGCAGACCGGCCTGGCGGAAATGCTGATGCATCGCGCGGCGGGTGCGCTGTCCGGCGGTCAGGCACAGCGCGTGGCGATTGCCCGCGCACTGGCGATCCGCCCGGAATTTCTGATTGCCGATGAGTCGGTCAGCGGGCTGGATTTACCGCTGCGTGAGCAAATCAAACAGCTTTTACAACAGGTCACGCAGCAAAACGGCATGGGGCTGCTGATGGTGACGCACGATATTTCGATGGTGGCCGGGCTGTGCGAACGTCTGCTGATCATGCACGATGGCGAAATTATCGAAGACAGCCCGACGCAGGACGCGCTGCTTGCTCCGCGCCACCCGCATACCCGCCAGCTGCTGGCGGCTGTTCCTCATTTACCTTTGATCGTTAACGGATAACCCGATGTTCACCCGCTCTCAAACCCGCTCGTCTGCGCCCTGGCCTCCGCTGCTGCTGGGCAGCAATCTGGTCTTTAACATCGGTTTTTACGCCGTGGTGCCGTTTCTCGCCCTGTTTCTGCGCGATGACATGCTGCTTTCCGGCTGGGCGATCGGGCTGGTGCTCGGCCTGCGCACCTTCTCGCAGCAGGGGATGTTTTTGCTCGGCGGCGCGTTATCCGACCGCTTCGGTGCCCGGGTGGTTATCCTCTGCGGCTGCGTGGTGCGCATCGCCGGATACCTTTTGCTCGGGCTTTCCGACACGCTGACGCCGGTGATACTCGGTGCCTGCCTGACCGGCATCGGCGGCGCGCTGTTTTCGCCATCGATTGAAGCCCTGCTGGCGCAGGCAGGAACGCACAGCGAGAAAGCCGGTAAACGCAGCCGCGCCGAATGGTTTGCGCTGTCAGCCGTTTGTGCGGAACTCGGCGCAGTGCTCGGGCCGCTGCTCGGTTCACTGCTTTCCGGCTACGGCTTTCAGCCGGTGGCGCTGGCCGGTTCCGGCTTATTTATGGTTGCGCTGGTGGTGCTGTTTTTCACCCTGCCCGCCGCGCCGAAACGCACCGCCGGGCTGAAAATTGTGCCCTGGTGGGAGACCTTCCGTCAGCCGCGTTTTGTGGCATTTATCGTGGCCTACAGCGCGTATCTGTTCAGCTACAACCAGCTGTATCTGGCGCTGCCGGTGGAACTGCGTCGCTCCGGCGGCGGCGAGCAAGATCTCGGGCCGCTGTTTGTGCTGGCATCGGTTCTGGTGATCGTACTGCAAATGCCGCTGGCGCGGTTTTCCCGCCGCATGGGCGCGCAGATCATTTTGCCTGCCGGTTTTCTTCTGCTTTCTTCCGCCTTCGCCACCGTGGCGATGTTTGCCTGGACGGTGCCGCCGGAAGGCTGGCTGCGCCTGCTGCCGTCGGTCTTGCTGATCACGTTGCTGACCATCGGGCAGATGCTGATTGTGCCGGTGGGCATGGATTTAATTCCGCGTTTTGCCGGGCAGCACAATCTTGGCGCGCATTACGGGGCGCTCTCTTCGATGGGCGGTATCGCGGTACTGGCGGGAAATTTCCTGCTCGGCGGATTGCTCGATGACGCACTGGTGCCGTCGCCCGGCGCGGTGATCCCCTGGCTGGCGCTGGCCGCCGTTCCGTTTTTAAGCGCGCTGGCAATGTGGAAAATCTGCCGCCAGCTGCCTCCTCCTGCAATCTGACAAGGAACTTCTGATGTCTGCGTTACGCATTAGCCCGCTGGCCGGGCTGCTTTCTGCTGCACTTTTACTGACCGGTTGCTTTAATGAAGCCGATAAAAACACCGAAAACAGCACCGATTCCCGTCTGCGGCTGGCGATGTTGCAACCGCCGCGTTCCGGCCTGACGCCGCTCAGCGACGATGCGTTTAAGCTCTCGCGCTGGAGCACGGCGGAAACGCTGGTGGTGCTCGATAAACTCGGCGAAGCCCAACCGGCGCTGGCGACAAAATGGCAGCAAACCGGCGAAAACCGCTGGCGTCTCGAGCTGCGCCATGATGTGAAATTCCACGACGGCACGGCGCTGGATGCGGCGGCGGTCGTAAATTCCCTGACCGTTGCCGCCGGTGCAGCACCGAAGCCGCGCATTCTCGACGGCGTTAAGCTCACTGCCGTGGCTGACGGCGAACACGCGGTGATTGTCACCACGGCGCAGCCCGATCCTTTGCTGCCGCAGCGCCTCTCCAGTCCTCAGCTGGCGATTCTGTCGCAAAAAGCCTACAGCGCCAGCGGCGTGGTTGACCCGCGCCACACCGGTTCCGGCCCGTTTGAACTGGTTCAGGTGGACGGCACCAGCAGTGCCAGGCTCGAGCGATTTGACGGCTACTGGGGCGAAAAAGCCAAAGCCAGCGGCATCGACGTCAGTTTTGTGCCGGACGGCACGGCGCGTGGTGCGGCATTACGCACCGGGACAGCGGATATCGTCGAAGCCATCCCGGTTTCTCAGGCACCTTTGCTCGACCAACGCTTAATCCATGAAGTGCCGATGCCGCGCACCAACACGCTGTATCTCAACACGCGGCTCGGCGTGATGAAGGATCCGGCGCTGCGGGCAGCGGTGCGCGAGGCGATCAACCGTCAGCAACTGGTGGATAATGTTTATGAAAAACGCGCGGATGTGGCGCAAGGCCTGCTCGGTCCGGCGTTACCGTGGGCGGCGCAGTTACGCCAGCCGGTCGCTCATCCGGCGGCAGCGCGTAAACCGGCCGGGGAAACCATCACGCTGGCGACCTTCAGCGACCGCGCCGAACTGCCGGAAGTGGCGGTGTATCTGGCGCAACAGCTGACCGCCGCCGGGTTTAGCGTCAAGCAAGTGGTGCGCGAGTATTCGCAAATTGAAACCGATGCGCTGGCGGGTAAATTCGATGCCTTTATTTTATCCCGCGCGACGGTGCTGGATTCCGGCGATCCGGTGGCGTATCTCTACAGCGATTTCTCCTGCAAAGGGTCGTTCAATATCGCGCAACTTTGCCGCCCGGAAATTGATGAAGCGCTGCAACACGCCTCCGCCATTCCCGCCGGAGAAGCGCGCCGTCAGGCAATCATGCTGGCTGAAAATCAGATCCTCGCCACCGACGCCGCCATTCCGATGCTGCATGAGCGCGTGATCCAGGGCGAAGCGGCGGACATCCGTGATGCGCTGCGTGACCCGCGCGAACGCACGCTGATCAACGCCGCCACACAGCGCAATTCTCAGGCCGACTGATGAGCGAATCGATGTATTGCCGGACCTGCGCGGGCGTCAGCCGGTTGCGCCAGCGCCCGCCGGACACGCTGGTGCCGCTGATTTCACGCCTGCTGACGCTGGCCGCCATTGTCGTGCTGATCGGCCTGCTGCCGTGGCTTTCCGGTACGGATCCGGCGCTGTCATTGCTGCGCGCCCGTTCCGGTGAGCAGGAAGCAACGGCTGAAACGCTGAACGCTATCCGGCTGTCGCTCGGGCTAGATCAGGGGCCGTGGCACGCGCTGGCCCACTGGCTCGGCGGTTTGCTGCATGGCGATGCGGGCGTTTCGTGGGTTTCAGGATTGCCGGTGTTGCCGGGCATGCTGCGTGCGACAGGCGTTTCGCTGACGTTAATGGCGTCGTCGGCGCTGGTGGCGCTGGTGCTTGCGTTGCTGTTGTGTGCCGGCACGTTACTGCGCGGATTACGCGGCCATACGCCGCGCCCGGCGGGCTTTTTCGCCGCCCTGCTGACCGCGCTGCCGGAGTTTTTGCTGGCGTCGCTTTTGCTGATCACCGGCGCAGTCTGGCTGCAATTCTTCCCGCCTTACGGCTGGCTCGGCTGGCAGTACGCGGTTTTGCCCTCGCTGGCGCTGGGGCTGCCTGCGGGCGGTTATCTGGGCAGGCTGTATTCCGATGCGCTGGCCGGAACCTTTGGCGAAAGCTGGCTGACCACCTGGAGCGTGCTGGGCATCTCACGTCGCCACACCGCGCTGGCGGTGATCGCCCGTTCGCTGCCGGGCGTTATGCCGCTAACCGGTCTGGTGCTGGTTTCGCTGACCGGCGGCGCCATCGCGGTGGAAAAGGTTTTTGCCATTCCCGGACTCGGGCGCGCCACGCTGGGCGCGGCGGCTGCCGGAGATTTACCGGCCTTGCAGACGGGCGTGCTGATCCTGCTGTTGCTGGCGTCGTTGACAGGAATGCTGGCAGGCGGCGGACGCCGTTTATTGCTGGGCCGTGCGCTGCAACTCGGCGCGGTGCCGGTTCCGGCGCAGACGGCTCAGCCGGAAAAACAGCGGGCGTGGATCCCGCTGCTGTGTCTGGGAATACTGCTGATGATGGTGCTCGCCGGTTTGCCACGTGACCCGCTGACGTCGGAATACCTGCGCTTACAACCGCCGTCGCTGGCGCTGCCTTTCGGGGCCGATGCGATGGGACGCGACCTGCTCGCCCGTGTCGCGCACGGCACGCTCAACACCTGTTTGCAGGCGCTGGCAGTGTCGCTGATTTGTCTCGCCGCCGGTCTGCTGATGGGTGCATTTCCCCGCGCGATGACCGGACCGATTGAAGTCACCAATGCGCTGCCGCCGGTGATTGCCGGATTAGTTGTCGCCGCCGTCAATGGCCCGACCGCCACCGGCGCGGCGATTGCCGTCACCGCCGTAAGCTGGGCACCGCTCGCGGCGCATACCGCTGCGCTGGTCAGCGAAATTCAGGCACGCCCGTACATGAAAATGCTGCCAGTCGTCGGCGTGGGCGCCATCCGCCGCACGGTGTTTTACGTACTGCCCGCGCTGTGTGGCCCGCTGCTGCGCCACGCGATGTTACGCTTACCGGGGATCGCGCTGGCGCTGGCGTCACTCGGATTCCTCGGGCTGGGCGCACCGCCGCCGGTGCCGGAATGGGGGCGCGTGCTGGCGGAAGGTATGCCGTATATCGAGCGCGCGTGGTGGAGCGTTTTCGCCCCTGCCGCCGCGCTGGCCGTGCTTTCCGTCATGGCCGTCACGCTCAGCGGTTTGCGGTGGAAAAAGCGTGCCACCGCACACTGAGCGTTATCTGAATCATTCGTTTCGCGCTAAGCTGTCGGCCTGAGTTTTTACCGGATGAATGGAAATGGAAGCGCGTAAACCGCTGGACGGAATGGCTACCAGCGTGATGGTAGGATTATGTGTGATTTGGGGCGTGCAGCAGGTGGCGATCAAAAGCGCGGCGGCGGATATCACGCCGTTGTTGCAGGTCGCGCTGCGTTCGGGGATCGCCGGGCTGGCGGTGCTGATTCTGATGCTGGTTCGCCAGCGGAAAATCCCGTTCAGCCGTGAAACCCTGCGCCCCGGTTTGCTGGTCGGCCTGCTGTTTTCCATCGAATTTATGTTTGTCGCCGAAGGATTACGCTTCACCACAGCGGCGCACATGGCGGTGTTTCTGTATACCGCACCGATTTTTGCCGCGCTGGGGCTGCATTTTCTGGTGCCGGAAGAACGGCTGAGCGCGCTGCAATGGTCGGGCGTCGGTATCACGTTTATCGGCGTGATTGTGGCATTTTTGTTTGGCGGGCATACCGCCACCGCGCCACAGGCCAGCAATATGCTGCTCGGGGATTTCTTCGGCCTGCTGGCCGGCATGTTCTGGGGCATGACCACACTCGTCGTTCGCCGCAGTAAATTATCGTCTGGCAGCGCAACGATGACGTTGTTCTATCAGCTGGCAGGCGCGTTCGTGCTGCTCGGCGGGCTTGCATGGGTGACCGGACAAACGCATTTCAGCCTCAGCCCGGTTTCCGTCAGCAGCATGGTATTTCAGACCGTGGTCGTGACGTTTGGCAGCTATCTGGCGTGGTTCAGTCTGATGCGTCGTTATCAGGCGTCGCGTCTGGGGATCCTCTCGTTTATGACGCCGGTTTTCGGCATTATTGCGGGGGTGGTATTTTTGCATGAACCGCTGAAAATCAACTTTATCGCCGGTGCGTTGCTGATCCTGCTGGGAATACTGACGGTGAGTGCCGAAGGAATGTTGGGCCAATGGATAGCAAAAAAGCGTCTGGGGAAATTGCGTTAATTCCTGATTACAAAGAAAATTAATACTGTTCATTAAGCACGCGGCACGAAGGAACTACTCTGCAACCGGTCTCCGCGGTTACATAAAAATGGAGTTTACGCGCCCTTTGCCCTTCAAAGAGCGAACCGGACGGGATGATTAACGGGGGTGTGCCTGAGCTGAAAAAACAGCCCGGTATGAATGAATCCAACCCGCAAATTCAGGGCACCATTCTGTTCAGGGAAAATGACCTCAACCAGCCGCAGGCGCTCAGCTTTCTGAAAAGCCGCCGCGCCACGCGGGCTCAGGCAACAGGAACGCGACCGGTCAGGCGGTCGCTTTTTCAAAATCTTCTTTTGTCAGACGCATCGACGTAATCGGCATACCGTAAAAATCTGTGGTCGGGCCTGTAATGACGCCGCCCAGATCCGTGATGATTTTTACCGTAGAATCCCGGGCATCGAGCAGGACTTTATCCGTTTTCGCCAGCATTTCCGCGAGGGATACCCGCGCCAGCTGCTTACCGATGCCCATGCCGCGATAACCCGGATTTACCGCAAATCTCCCCCAGTGCCAGTGATTATTTTCATGCCAGCCGGCCACGGTGCCCAGAACATATTCCCCCGAGCGGACTATCCAGCATTGACTTTTCAGGTGCGGAGGCAATGAAATCAGCTCTGCGGGAATATTCTGTTCCTGCGCAAAGGTCTCAGATAACAGTTTCGTCACTTCAGGCTGGTAATTACTGCGCATTATTTCAATTTGTATTCTTTGCGGATGACGCGCGGCATTACGCCGGAAAGCATTCATTCTCAGCGCCCGTAATCCGTTAATGACCGCCTGCGCATCCTGCAATTCCATCTGATTATCAATAAATGAAAATTCATTATCCGCGGCATCATCTGCTGTCGCTAAACTCTGCGCCCCCGCCGCCGTCAGCTGAAAGTTTTTCTGCCGTTTGTCTTTGATGCCAGAGACCGGTTCAACGTAATTTTTCCCAACCAGCACGCTCAGCGTCCGGCTCAGCGACGCCTTATCCATGCTCAGTTGCAGGCACAACTCAGCAAAAGACGTCACGCCATTCTTTGACAGATAGGTCAGCAGATGCGCCTGCGTGAGGGATAAACCCGAGCGAAAACAGTTTTTATCCAGCAGCCCGAGCTCCCTGACCAGATAGCGGAGCTCGGTGCGAATGGTATGAATGGCCGACATCATTAACCCTGATAGTTGATAGTATCAATGATAATGAGTGAACCGGCGTCTTTTTGTCAAACTCAGATCAGGATTTTCTTTCCCATTGATCAAAAGCACTCCGCTCAGTTCCTGCGGCAGAAGCGCCTTGTTTACTCAGGGAGCAAATCCATGAGACTTCTCACGCCCAGTTTAGAAAGACCATTTTTCCGGTGAGAATAAATGGTCTTTATCGATATTTTCATCACACTTTTAATCGATCTCACCGATATCCCTTTCAGCGTATACAGCAATATCACCCGCTCGCGCTCAGTGATTTTGTCGAACATGCTGTGACGATGTTTTATTTCATCAAGATTTATCATCGTTAAAATATCGACGGCGGTTGCATTGCTTTTTATCACGGCTGACGGCAGATAGTGATATAAAGCCCGGTTGGTTTTATTTTCAGTTACCAATAATTTCGCCATGAAATTTTTCAGATACAGTAAAACCATCAGATTAAGGGACAGGCATTCAGAGGCAATAATAAAAATATCCTCACTTCCCGGAACCTTACCCTTTAAAAATGAGAAAATATTGTCCGAGTGAAGGTGTATATATTCATCCCCGATGCGCTGGCGCATAATGCTTTTCAGTCCGGTGAAGAAAAAAACATCATCCGTAATAATATAAATACACATGGTCCCCTCTTAATCATCCCTGGGAAATAGTTATCCGACAGTGCCGGACCGTAAATGAATGCGGTTAACTTTTCATTCAGAATTAGCGACGCTTTTTCACTTTAACTGCCTGCGCCGGATCACTCATCACGCGCACATCAACAAAATACTCTTTGCCCAGGATCTTGCCGTTGCCCAGCCATTCCACGCCGCGATAGGTTAATACCGGGCCCTGCGGGGTCTGGCTCAGTTCGTGACCCACGCTGTCGGTAACGTCATAACTTTTGGCGTAAATGCTGACTGGCGTAAAAACCTGCTGGCCGGACAGGTAGATATCCCTGACCGACTGTAAATATTGCGGGGCATAACTTGCGACAATACGCAGCACGCTATTTTGCTGGTCTGCCCAGCTCAGATTATTCCCTTTGCTGAGGTTACCGGCGATCACCGCATACATTTGCGCGGTAGCCTGCGAAATAGCCATCCTCAGACGCATCTCTTGTGCAAATTTCTCAGGATTCAGTGTGATCTTTTCTTTATTTTTATCTTGCCCGTCTTTTACCACATCAAATAAGACGCTGTTATTCACCGGGGTGAAAAGTGAAGTAGCAATAAATACCGCGCAGGCGGTGCTTTGCATGGCGACATTTTTATTCACTAACAATGAAAGCGCACTGCCTGATGCGGGTATATTTTCCACTTCAACGTTATTTTGCTTCAGGACGTCATTGACCTGTTGCTGGTTTTTGGTGCCGCGCGCCAGATCACACACCAGTTGCATGACCGCATCGTTGCGCTGCCCTTTTACCGTCGGCGTGGCGGCAATTAAAGCATCCGTGATAAGGCTGTAAGCCGGGACACTGATGGATTTCACATTCAGGTCTGCCGGTGCCGAAATAGCCTGACAACTGATCAGACCGATAAGACCGCCCAGGGCGGTCCTGATGAAAGTGGAAGATATACGCATGGCAATGGGCTCTTAGCGGGCGTTAACGACGTCAACCACCATCCGGCGGTTTGGCGCCAGACAATCGATAACCGTCGGGGATTTGCTGCCGTCACACCGGACGCGCGGTTCACTGTCGCCTAAACCGCGGGTGACGATATGGCTTGCAGGAATGCCTCCGGCCACCAGCAACTGTTTGACCGAGTCTGCGCGGGCCTGAGACAGGCGCAGATTGTCTGCCGGTTTACCGATACGGTCGGTATAAGCGGAGACCACCACGTTGCGGTCGCCAGGATCGGCGGCTTTCAGCCCTTGCGCCATCTTCTGCACCTGAGAAACGCCTGCCGGGCTCAGCGAAGCACTGCCGAATGCGAACAGGCTTTCTGCGGTGAATTCCTGATGCGCGACCGAAGCCGGTAACGCAGGTACTGCTTTTTTCGCATTCAGCAGGGACAGACAGTTTTCCGGCAGGAAGTAGAAGCTCTGCGCTTTCATATGGCTGTCGAATAACACTTTGTACTGACAGGTCAGCACGCTGTTATCGGCTTTGGTGAAGTGGAATATGTAGTTCCACTCTTTCACACGGAATGTGCCTTCATAAAAGTGCGGCGTACCGATCAGCTCATACAGCTGTGCTTTGGTATCCCCTTTGCGAACCTGCTTCAGGTTATCGATATTGACGAAACTGCCTTCGGTTCTCACGGCAGATGCCATGTCCGGGAAGACCGGTTTGTCCGTCATGCCCTGTGAGTCGACGTTGCTGACCGAATGTGTGCAACCGGCAAGTAGCAACACACAGCCCATTACCGCTGCCAGACCCGCTTGTTTTTTGTTCATTTACATCATCCTGTTACTGCAAAATGGGTGGAATTCCCCCGGCTTCATGCCGGGGGCATAACGCTGTAGATCAATAATGTGCTGGGATTACCACTGGTAACCCACGCCGACGGCGGCACCCGCATCACCCTGACTGTTGGTGGTCCCGGACAGTTTGGCTACCCACTTACCGTTATCGGAGATAGCAGACACGCCCAGCGCAACCGCTGACTGGTTCTGGTAAGTGCCCCCGCCCATGCTGACCATGCTGGCGCCCGGCGCATAAGGTTGTGGCAGACTCGCCATCGCCATCGCACCCGCAATACCGGCACTCAGCTTGTCTTTGTTGCCATCAACCAGATTTTTCAGGTCACCGAATCTGTTATCGGTGTACTGATTGGCATCAGCAACGCCTGATTTCAGCTGGTTAACGTTCACGGCGTCGGTTCCGCTGGTGCCTGCTGCAACGTTCGTCACCTGACGCTCATTACCCGCAGAGCCCACCGACACGCTGTTCGCCCGGTCAGCCACTGAGTTCGCACCCAGGGCCACAGCGTTAGTCGCGGAAGCGACGGAGTTAGCACCCAGCGCCACGCTGTTATCACCCGATGCCACGGCACCCGCGCCACCGGCGGTTGAATCTTTACCGGTTGGTTTTGGCTTAGGCAGATTGCTGGTGTTGTTGACCTGGAACATACCGTCGGTGCCGTTGGAAATGTTCGTCACCTGAGTTGACACCACTTCCAGCTGTGCATAGTTCACCGCATCGCTGTCCTGAGTACCGGCCGCCACATTCGTGATCGTGGTTGGCCCGCCGCCCAGCGTGATCTTGTTGTAATTGGTGGTCCCGTCTGTATTGACGTCATATTTGACTGAGCGCTGGTCAATATTGGTGATGTCGCTGTTGATGTTGTTCACCGCATCCGCGACGGCATACAGCTGGGAACCGTTCACCGCATCGGTGCTGGTGGCCGTGACCTGACCCGCCGCGACGTTGGTGATCGTACGTTCTGCACCGGCACCGCCGACGCTGACCGTACCCACAGGAGCAGAACCCGCGAAGGCGTAATTCTTGCCCTGAAGGGTGATCCCGCTGGTGCCGACGGCAGCCTGCGTTTTCGCCCCATCGCCCAGCGCCACGCTGCTTGCCGTGGAGGCGTCTGCGCCGTTACCGATAGCGATAGCATTCATCGCGCTGGCGGTGGCACTCTGACCAATTGCCACGGCGTCAGCGCCCGTTGCGGCAGAATCCGCGCCGGAAGAGTTTGCGTGGAAGTATTTGGTCCCGTTGCTGTAAACGTTATTGATGTTGTTGTTGGTTTCCGTCAGCTGAGAGAAGTTAACCGCATCGCTCGGTGCAGAACCGTCTGCCACGTTGGTGATTTTCGTGCCGCCGGTATGCGTTGTGCTGTTGTAGGTATCCCCGCCCATCGTGACGCTGTTGTAATTCACCGTGCCGTCAACGTGGGTGTCATATTTCACCGCATGGTTATCCAGATCGGTGAAGCTGATATCCAGACTGTCGATAGCCTGATTGGTGGCAAACAGTTGTGAACCGTTCACGCCGTCGGTGCTGTCTGCACTCAGACGACCCGCCGCCACGTTAGTCAGCGTACGTTCAGCGCCTTTGCTGCCGATGCTGACCGTACCCACCGGTGCGGCACCTGCGAAGGCATAATCGTTACCGCGAATAGTGGTGCCTGCCGTGCCGACAGCGGCGAGTGTGGTCGCGCCGTCGCCCAGCGCAACGCTGCGTGCCACATCCGCCACCGCACCCATACCGATCGCCACTGCATCAATGCCCGTCGCGGAAGAATCTGTGCCGGTTGAATTGGCGTGGAAGTACTTTGTGCCGGTGGCATAGATGTTATTAACCTGGTCACCCAGATTGGTCACGTTGTTGTTGGTTTCTGTCAGTTGCGAGAAGTTCACCGCGTCGCTTGGGTCAGACCCGTCTGCCACGTTGGTGATTTTCGTGCCGCCGGTGTGCGTACTGTTGTCGTAGGTATCGCCGCCCAGCGTGATGCTGTTGTAGTTCACCGTGCCGTCGACATATTTGTCGTATTTCACCGTGCCTGCATCCAGATTGGTCACGCTGCTGGTCACGGTATTGAGCGCCGTATTGGTGGCGAACAACTGTGAACCGTTCACGCCGTCGGTGCTGTCTGCGCTCAGGCGGCCGGCTGCCAGATTGGTCAGCGTACGTTCTGAACCTGCACTACCCATACTGACCGTGCCCACCGGCACCGTGCCGGCAAACGCGTAATCAACACCAAGGAGTTTGGTGCCTGCCGTGCCGACAGCGGCCAGCGTGGTCGCGCCGTCGCCCAGCGCAACGCTGCGTGCCACATCCGCCACCGCACCCATACCGATCGCCACTGCATCAATGCCCGTCGCGGAAGAATCTGTGCCGGTTGAATTGGCGTGGAAGTACTTTGTGCCGGTGGCATAGATGTTATTAACCTGGTCACCCAGATTGGTCACGTTGTTGTTGGTTTCTGTCAGTTGCGAGAAGTTCACCGCGTCGCTTGGGTCAGACCCGTCTGCCACGTTGGTGATTTTCGTGCCGCCGGTGTGCGTACTGTTGTCGTAGGTATCGCCGCCCAGCGTGATGCTGTTGTAGTTCACCGTGCCGTCGACATATTTGTCGTATTTCACCGTGCCTGCATCCAGATTGGTCACGCTGCTGGTCACGGTATTGAGCGCCGTATTGGTGGCGAACAACTGTGAACCGTTCACGCCGTCGGTGCTGTCTGCGCTCAGGCGGCCGGCTGCCAGATTGGTCAGCGTACGTTCTGAACCTGCACTACCCATACTGACCGTGCCCACCGGCACCGTGCCGGCAAACGCGTAATCAACACCAAGGAGTTTGGTGCCTGCCGTGCCGACAGCGGCCAGCGTGGTCGCGCCGTCGCCCAGCGCAACGCTGCGTGCCACATCCGCCACCGCACCCATACCGATCGCCACTGCATCAATGCCCGTCGCGGAAGAATCCGTGCCGGTTGAGTTGGCGTGGAAGTACTTCGTGCCGGTGGCATAGATGTTGTTAACCTGGTCACCCAGATTGGTCACGTTGTTGTTGGTGGTGGTCAGCTGCGAGAAGTTCACCGCGTCGCTTGGGTCAGACCCGTCTGCCACGTTGGTGATTTTCGTGCCGCCGGTGTGCGTGGTGGTGTTGTACGTGGTGCCACCCAGGGTGACGTTGTTGTAGTTAACCGTGCCGTCCGGGTTGGTGTCGTAATGCACGCTGCTGTCAGAGACAGACTGAAGCTGACGTACGTTGACAGCATCGGTGGCTTGTGTGCCGCCAGCGACATTCGTTATCTGACGCTCCGCACCGGCCGCACCCACTGATACAGCACCCTGAGTTGAAGCTACTGCCGTTTTGCTGAAGAGCTCTTTCGCGCCATTCATACCGGTACGATCAGCGATCGCGCCAGCACCAAGAGCTACGCCATAATTGGCGATCGCTTGTGAATTACGACCAATAGAAGAGGTAGACAACCCTGAAGCCACTGCATTATAACCCACAGCAACAGCCCCGGTGGTGGTGACAGTGCCCGCTTTCGCGCCACTTCCTATGGCCACACTCTGGTTATAAGTTTTGGAATTGGCCCCAATAGCAAGTGCATCATCAGCTATCGTGCTTGAGTGATCCCCCATAGCAATTGAATTCACGCCATGAGCTGTAGATGAACTCCCTATGGCAATAGAACCGGTGTCGAGGAACCCGACCAATGCTTTATTACCTAACGCGATGGCATTTGTGGAGTTCACGTTGGCGCCATTACCAATGGCGATTGCGCTATCCGCGCTGTCAAGAGGACTTGTATTTGTTGCCTGAGCACCTTGCCCCATCGCAATAGATGACGAGCTGCTGGCGACAGAACCCATACCGATCGCCACCGCATCAGCCCCCGTCGCAGACGAATCCGTCCCTGTCGAGTTGGCGTGGAAGTATTTCGTGCCGGTGGCATAGATGTTGTTGATGTTGTTATTGGTCGTGGTCAGCTGCGAGAAGTTCACCGCGTCGCTCGGATTTGACCCGTCCGCCACGTTGGTGATTTTCGTCCCGCCGGTGTGCGTGGTGCTGTTGTACGTCGTGCCACCCAGCGTCATGCTGTTGTAGTTGACCGTGCCGTCGCCGTTCTTGTCGTATTGCACGGACTCGTCAGCAAGAGATTTCAGTTGTGAGACGTTGACCGCATCAGTCAGCGCAGCACCGGCCGCCAGATTGGTAATCCGGCGCTCGCTTCCGGCGGAACCAATCGAGACTTCCCCGGAGGCATTACCTTTCATATCAGCCGCGTTAGCGCCTTTAGGCACATAGGCAGCCTGCCCGAGATTCGCGGTCGTTGTCGTAGCGAACCCGAGGGCAACGCTGTTATCAGCGCTGGCGATCGCAGAAGTACCCAGAGCGATGGAAGTCGCGCCGGTAGCTGAAGCCCTGGTGCCTATTGCCATTGCACCACTGCCAGAAACAGTGGTGGCCGCACCAAGAGCAATAGATGAATCACCAGTAGCGCCAGAGGCTGCGCCAATCGCGATACCCGACTTGCCCGTGGTATAAGCAGAATCACCAATCACGATCTGCCTGGCATTGGCTGCGATTCCTGTATAGCTTGCCGAAGATTTATTGCCGATCACGACGCTGTTACCTGCTGCCGTTGCCGATGCGCCATTACCCATGGTAATCGCGTTGGCCGAATTGGCATCCGCAACCGCGTTCACACCTACTGCAATCGCATCTGCACCCAGCGCTTTAGAATCCGTCCCGGTCGAGTTGGCGTGGAAGTACTTAGTGCCGGTGTTAAAAATATTATTAATATTGTTATTGGTATTCGTCAGCTGCGAGAAGTTCACCGCGTCGCTTGGGTCAGACCCGTCCGCCACGTTGGTGATTTTCGTCCCGCCGGTGTGCGTGCTGCTGTTATACGTGGTGCCACCCAGGGTGACGTTGTTGTAGTTAACCGTGCCGTCCGGGTTGGTGTCGTAATGCACGCTGCCGTCAGAAACAGATTGAAGCTGACGCACGTTGACGGCATCCGTCGCTTGCGTACCACCGGCAACGTTAGTGATCTGGCGTTCTGAGCCCGCATTACCCACGGAAACCGCACCCTGAGTTGAAGCCACCGCCGTATTGCTGAACTTCTCTTTTGCACCGCTCATCCCGGCACGGCTGGCAACCGCGGACTGACCCAGCGCCACGCTCCCCGCTACCGAGGCGACGGCGTTATTGCCGACAGCCATTGCATTTGCAGCAGAAGCGGCAGAAGACGCACCGACGGCAAAAGCAGCCGCACCGCTGGCGTTAGCGTTATACCCTACTGCGGTAGACGTCCCGCCGGTCGCCGAGCTGCCGTTACCTAAAGCCGTATCGTTGGTGATCGTTGCAGAACCACTCACCCCGGCGACAGCGTTGCCGCCCATTGCCAGAGATCCGCTGTTGTACGCCTGCACGTTATTACCGATAGCGACGCCGGACTGGCCCTGCGCAGAAGCAGACTGACCAATCGCGGTAGACTGATTCCCGGCGGCATTGACGCCAGCGGAGTAGGCATGCCCCCCGATAGCAATCGCATCTGTACCTGTTGCAGACGCGCTGTCACCAATCGCAGTCTGGGAACCCGCGCCGGTCGCCACGGCTTTGGTGCCGATCGCAATCGGAGAGCTACCCGCTGCTGACGTTGAGGTCGCCGTGGCACGCTGGCCGATAGCAATACCCTGAGTTATCCCGCCTGCGGCGTTATTCGCCGTGGCATAAGCGCCGATAGCCACCGGCGCATTAGAACCATTCGCCCCCGGAGTTACAGAGCCCACGGCGGTCGCGTTACCGCCAATAGCGACAGCGCCTTCCGCTCCCAGTGCAGGGTTAACCGGATTTGAGTTAGCCACCGCACCATAACCCATTGCCACATCACGCCCGTTCACGGCCTGAGAAGTGGCCCCGAAGCTCAGGGAGTAATTCCCTGCGGAGCTGGCACTGTTACCTAAAGCAAGGGAGCCGGTACCCACTGAAGAGGCCAGATTGCCCATTGCCAGTGAGGAGTCACCCGTTGCCGTGGTATTCGACCCCATCGCCAGTGAGTTGGCGCCTGCGGAGTTGGCATACCAGCCAATTGCCGTACCGGTGGCACCGGTCACGGTAGAACCGCCACCAATCGCCGTGGTATGGTCCGGAACGGCTTTCGCCATATCACCAATCGCCACAGAACTGTAGCCATTTACGACCGCACTACGACCAATAGCCGTGGCGTTGGTATTCGTCGCCGTCGCATTAGAACCAAAGGCGATCGCGCCATCATCAGACGCCGCAGATAACGAGCCGATAGCCATCGCACCGTTGCCCCCGCTGGCTTTTGCCCCCTGACCAATTGCGATGCCATTCACAATCGTGGCACTGGCCGAATGGCCAAGTGCCACGCTGTCTGCTCCGGTTGCCGTGGCTGACTGACCAATCGCCGTGGCTGAAGAACCGGTGGCTGACGCGGTAGGTCCGATTGCCGTTGCGTTGCCTGACGCCGTGGCAGCGCCACCGTTGATTGAGGTGTTACTTGCAATGTTGTTATCTAATGCGGCACTGCTGGTGCCCGCGCCTGCCACCCAGGCGTCAGCCGGGAAGGCGATAAGTGCTGCGGCCACAAAGCCAGACAACCCACCCACGCGTTTTGCGATACGCAGGGAGCTGCTGCCTTTTCCTCTTGCTCCCGCAAATTCACCCGCAACAACCCAGGCTTTATGTGTAGAGCTCCATACTAAACGGTATATCTTGTTCATCTATATTCTCCTCCTGGCTCCATGCCAGGATTAAGTTAAAGCTTGTGGTTTGTGGCCAGCAGGGTTGCTGTGGCCTTATCGATCAAAGGTTTTTCCAGTGAGGTGCGGTTCAAAGCGTTCTTTTCGCGCTCGTATAATTTCTGAGCGGCGTTATTGTTGTGTGCGACGTACTGCAAATATCCGCCGGTGAAGAAAGTGGCTTCGGTGACTGCGTCCCCTTTTGCAAGCGGGCTGGTTTCAGGCATCGATTTCACGGCAGAGAAAATGGCGTCCGGACTGCCTTTACCGGCATACAATCTGGCAATCGCCTGATAGCGTGGATAAGTGAAGTGGTATTTCGCCGTGTCTTTGGTCAGCTGCTTTTGTAATGCGGCAGAAGACCCTGTCCAGGTGCGGGCGGTCAGCCATAACTGCCACAGGCTGGCGTATTGGGCTTCCTGCGTATTCTTGCCGTCGGCGAGATGGCGAAATGCCGTTTTTGATTCGTCGAACCGGTTAAGAACGGCCAGATTGATGGCTGAAGGCGTCGCAACCTGACCGGCGAATTCAGTACCCAGCAGCAGGTCATAGCCCTGACGGGCTGCCTGCGGATTGCCATTCAGATCATTGGCTACCGCGTCATTAAAAACAGTTGAATAAGCCAAATGGCGGGCCGCAGGATCCCCGGCGACCTCTGTCTGCTCATGCACGCCGGTTTTCACCTGCGTATCGGCAGCGGCAACCTGGCTGAACGTCAATAACGAACTCAGCATCAGCAAAGGCAATAATGCTGAGGTGGAAATAGCGCGGGCCGCAGATATAAGCGGATTACGCAAATAAATCCCGTATGTCATATTTTTCATAAAAAACTCACAGTAGATGAATGGGTAATTCAACTTTTATTTAAAAATCATTAAGCAGGTAACCGCGGCTTGCAAAAAAAGCGCCGATAATAATATTCAGACGTAGAGCGGCCCTCAGCCGTTATATAAAATATAAGGCATTTATCTAAGATGTTATTAATGCTGCCAATATGTTACACAAGCAAAGATGAATACTCCTCTGCTCTGATGATTCATGTATATTAATTTCGTAGAAAATTAATTTAAATATTCACCAAATGAATGAAAAGTTGCACTGAAACTATTTAACATGCTCACAATAGAGCGGCGTTATTTCAGGATAATTAATTGTGTAACCCGCTCCTTTGGCACTCTGGATGAAATCTTCAGGAAGCCCCACCATCGCGAGTTTCTTGTTAAGCTTATTGAGTACCTGCCACAGACGTTGCGTCGATGGGCTCAGATTATTTTCTTCCCAAATTTTGCTCAGGAGTTCATCTTTGGTTACTTTTTGCGACCGGCCATGGCTCAGCAGATAAAGGAAAAGTTGCATCATGGTGTCGTTAAAAAAGACCGAACCAAACATCAGGTTTCGCTCTGTACAGTCAACAGAAAAGCGATAAAGCCTTTTGCTGCCTATATCAAAGTGAATGTCTTTACCAATTAAAAAACCGTACAGTTTATAATCCATTTACTTTACCCGTTAGTCGAAACAACCAACCAAGGCTGTCATCCATGTATTTAGCAAAAATATATTACCCATAGAATTAATGTGGCTGATTATATGTTTCCACTACGATCTTACAATACACTTCAGGGTATCTCTGATGAGTCACCCGGCCTGACATGCTCTTGCTGATTATTCCGTTTAAAATGAATTAGCCAGAGTTATTCACTATGAATGGAGAATTCAGTGGCGTTAAAAATCAACAACCCACCATCCCGAAAAACTCACTTTAAAAAACCAAAAAAATGCTCACATGAA
Organism: Rahnella contaminans; assembly: GCF_011065485.1. Taxonomy (NCBI): domain Bacteria; kingdom Pseudomonadati; phylum Pseudomonadota; class Gammaproteobacteria; order Enterobacterales; family Yersiniaceae; genus Rahnella; species Rahnella contaminans. The sequence continues at coordinate 228,825 of NZ_JAADJS010000003.1, read as the reverse complement.
GAGTTTTATGCTACTTTCCTGCCTAAGGTAATGTTTCCTTTGTGGTATATATTAGGATTTCTCGCACTACTTTTCTAAACCCTCCACTTTCTACTCCTCATATCTGCGCTTACTCCCAAATGGGTAATGGCCGTTCAGCGGCAAATTTTTATGACCATCAGTACAAGCCACGCAGGGGAACATACTTTCACCGTGGCGCTGAGACACAAACTAAGGTCGAACGTACCGGGAGGGAAGTGAAGTCTTTTGAATTATGTTTAATAAGAAAGGGGAAAGAAGAAAAGGAAGGATATGTTACGGGCGTATACACATAAAAAAACAATCTCAATGCACTGATTTTTAAGCATATAACTCTTAATTAGATTTTTTCTGACCCGGGTTCCTGTTACCCCGGCGCAGATCCTCAGGTGGTATACACTTTAAGAAATCCTCAAAGGGAACAGATACCAATATGACCCTCAAATACCTTATCAGCGATCAGGTGATCTTTGATTCTGACGCCCATCACTTGATCTCACTGACATCGGACACCGTTAAAGTCACGTTGCATACCCCGGCAAGCCAGTGTTTGTTACTACTGCTGCAAAACCAGGGTGAAGTACTCACTCAGAAATTTCTTTTTGAAAATATCTGGGGCAAAAACGGAGCATTTGTCAGTGCCAATACGCTCTATCAGAATATTGCCATTGTCCGTAAAGGCCTGAAATCCGCTGGCATCGAGGACGATATTGTTCAAACCATACCCAAAACGGGAATTAAATTTACCGGTCATGCGACGCTTTATTTCGCGAAAGAAACAGACCCACAGGAAATGCGTGAAGCGTCTCCCCCTGTTCAGTCCCTTCCGGGTGAGGTTTATTCACCACAGAATGTCGATGTTGAAAACTCCGCTACAGAACAAAATTTACCCGCCTCTGATCGGCAACCCGAAACCTTCTCTGCTCCCGACTCCGCATTGCCGCAAAAAACCGGCCATCAGAGAATTTCCCCTCTTTATTTTTATCTGACAGCATTCGTATTTTGTGGACTGAGTCTGATGACCTATCTGCAGCTCAAGCCTGAAGGTTCCTTTTTTTCTGATTATCATCTGATTGGCAAAGTAAATGGCTGCATGCTTACCTCCTCTTACTATGATAAAGACGTCGCTATAAAGGAATTTTCAGCGCTTTTCCAACACGGAGGGATCACCTGTACAGACAAAACGTATGCTTACATCACCCTCAACCGGCTCCCTGAAGGAACAGCTTTATTAATGTGCGATAAGCCTGCAGAGAAAATTAACGCACAGTGCCTGAGCTATATATATCTGGAAAAAAATGATGATAAATAATAAGCATGTGTGGATTTACCTTCTGCTCGCTATTTTTGCTCTTTCCCCTCTGTTCGTTTTGGGGTATCTGAATCACCAGAAGAATAATTTTTCTTGTCAGTCAGAAATCGTGATATCGAAGGGCAACTCTGTTTACTCGGCACTGATGTACTACCATTTTGATAACGGGAACGGCATCGTTGAAACATCCGGTTATTTTAAAAAAGAGGGTGCCGCAATTACCAAAATCAATAAAAGAATCGCCTTCCGGTACTGGGTCAATGATGACACGCTGACAATGGTTTCTTCCTATCTGCATAATGATAATGTCACGGACGCATCACTCAACGCGCTGACGCCCGATTTTTTCCTTTATAGCGATCGGGGAGTGACATATCAGTTAGCCAAAGAAAACAAATCTACCTACCTTTTTATCCAGAGTGATACCCCGCTATTTTCCTGTGTTATCAACCCTGTTAAACACCCCGGATAATTTTGCCGCTGTATGAAGACGTCGGTTACCCGCGTTTCGGCGGGAGAACCCCTTTTCTTTCACGCAAAAAACACCTCTTGTCTGCACATGGCATGATGAAATTCTTCTCCCCTCGCAATTTCTGAAAACTGGACAAATAACACTTCAATTCAGAACGTTTATGAGTAAACTCGCACAATGATAATTTGACTTAAGTCAGGTCAAGGCCTCGGTTTCAAAGGGGCAAGACGTCGTGCAATGGATAATGACACCGCGATGACCTGAAGCAGACACAGTCTGTATTCAGGTTGGCCGTTGGATAAAGGGAATTAAGCAATGAGCATTCAGGATTACATTCTTGCAGGCAGTAAATTACCGATCCATAACCACTACCAGTTAAAACTTAAACGGCTGGAATCTCAGCAGCCCGGCGTCGATATATCGGTGCTCAAGTTCAGCGGCAGCGAGGCCATCAGCGATATCCTGCGCTATGAGATTGAGTTCACCAGCGCGGTGAAAGACATCCCCGCCCAGCACATCATCAACTATTCCGCGCTGTTCCTGATGTATCCCGACGGTAAACCGTGGGAGTCCGTTAAACCGCGTATTATTCCCGGCGTTATTACACAGTTTCGTCAGTGCAGCACCTCCGCCGATGAGACCCGCTACGTCGCCACACTGGAACACCGCGTCACCCGGTTAAATCAGGGCAGCAATAACGCGATTTACCAGAACGACAGCGTCATCAGCATGACCGAAAACACCTTCCTGCGTTACAACATGGACCGCCTGGATTTTCGGTTTGCGCTCAATGATCAGTACCCGCTGAAAAAATTCATGATGCAGTTTGGTGAAAGTGAATATGCGCACATTGCGCGACGCCTGGCCGACAGCGGCATCTCGTACTTCTTCGAATACGATGAAGAGAACAACTGCGACGTCATGGTGCTGGCAGACCATTCTTACGCCTGGCCGGAGCCGGTCGCTATCCCGTTCCGCAACCCGGCGGGCATGTTCGACGGCGGAATGGAATCGGTCTGGGAGATGTCGGTCAGCCGCAAGGCCATTCCGAAGGCAGTAACGGTCAACGACGACTATTACCCTGCTGCGCAAAGCGATATGACTGGCACGACGGAGACCAGTCCGGATTACCCTGCGCTGGTGGCCGAAGATTACCGCTGGGGTGAGTACTATCCTGAGCCGGGCAAGGAATACAGCACCGAGCCCGGACAGGGGATGTGGTACGCCAGACGCCGTCAGGAGCGCTACCTCAGCGAACAAGTCACGTTCGAGGGCAAATCTAACTGCATGACGCTGCGTCCGGGGATGGTCATCACCACGCCCGGTAAAGACTGGCCGGAAGCGCCGGACGGCCTGCTGATTGTCTCCACTGAGTCTAAAAACGTCGCCCGCGATACGGCGTATTTTGTCACCTTCACCGCCGTTCCGCGTAATACCCAACATCCGTACCGCCCTGCCTTGCTGCCGTGGCCGACCGTCACCGGCACGCTGCCCGCCCGCATCTCCAGCGCGCATCCGGATGAACCTTACGCCCACATCAACGCCGACGGTTTGTACCGCGCGCAGTTCGGCTTCGACCGCACCGAATGGCAGAAAGGCTTCGAGAGCTGCTGGCTGCGCCTGGCTAAACCCTATTCCGGTGATACCTACGGCTTCCATATGCCGCTGCTGGATTCCACCGGCGTGGCGATTGCGTTTGAGAACGGCGACGTTGACCGCCCTTATATCGCCTGTGCGCTGCATGATTCAACGCACCCGGATCATGTGGCATTACCGAACTACAAGCGGAACGTTATCCGCACTCCGGCCAATAACAAGCTGCGACTGGACGATACGCGTGGGAAAGAGCACATCAAGCTTTCGACACCGGCCAGCGGTAAAAGCCAGCTGAACCTCGGTGCGCTGGTCGATGACAAGCGCAAAGACCGTGGCCACGGTGCCGAGCTGCGTACCGACGACTGGGTGGCCGTTCGCGGTGGTAAGGGGGTGTTTATTTCCGCCGATGTGCAGGCTTCCGCCGCAGGTCAGCAACTGGACATGCAACAGGCCAAAGCACTTCTTTCCAGTGCGATGGTGGAAATGCAGAGCCTGTCGGCCAGCGCGCAACAGGCGCAGGCATTAGCCGCTGATATTGACCGTCAACAAACCTTGCTTCAGCAGAAACTCGACAAACTTCAGCAAGCCGTTTTACTTTTAAGCGCCCCAAAAGGCGTCGGTATTGTCAGCGGGGACAGCATGCAACTGTACGCGCAAGACAGCCTGACGCTGACCGCCGGTAAACAGGTGGATATCGGCGCGACGAAGAAATTCACGGTGGCAGCCGGAGAACAAATCAGCCTCTACAGCCGTCAGGGAACCAAAATGTTTGCCGCCAAAGGTGACATCGACGTTCAGGCGCAGGGCGGGAAATTCACCACCTGGTCAACGGACGATACGCATATTGCCAGCGGAAAAAAGATGACGGTGACAGCACAGGACGAGCTGGTTCTGATCTGCGGCGGCGCCTACATCAAGCTGAAAGGCGGGAACGTTGAGATTGGCGGGCCGGGGAAACTCTTGGTGAAAAATGGCGGCATCGTCAAACAAGGCGCAGCGAGCATGCAGAGTGCGATGAAATCATTTGAGCCGGAGCAGTTTAATGAGGGGTTTGTGGTTACTCATCCGCTCAACGGCAAGCCACTGGCTTCTCAGAAATATAAAATCACACTGGATGATGGGCAGGTCATTGAAGGACTGACCGATGAAAAAGGCCTGACCTCTCTCACTAAATCACAAGCCGCGCAGGATATGGTCATTTCGTTACTGGATGGCGAATAAGGACTTCAAGGACAGAATATGAAAAAGCTGATATTACTCTCAGGTGTATTAATATTTTCGCTGACCAGCCTTAATGGCTGTGCCGTGACACCCCCTCCGGTGCAAACATCAATGCAGCCAGAAAAACTGGCAGTACTACCCATCCATAACCCGCCTCAGGTGATTTATCGTATCGATAAAAATCGCTATCTCACGCTGGAGGATTATTCGAATTGTGATGATGGGTCAATTTATTATCACAATGATAACAAGAAGATAAAAACTAAGCTCTGGTTCCTTTCCAAGGGAACGATGAACTACAGAGGCAAGTTTATTTGGGCAGCTAAAAACGACAACATGCTGGCAATTCCATTAGTGAGTGGTGATAACGATGCTTGCGGTGATCCCCTCAGAGGCTGTGCCTATAGTATATTGTCAGCCAGTAATGATGGTGGGAAAACATTTAGGGATATTAAATTTGGTGCTAGTGATCGCTCAGCATCTAAAGATTACACAATCGTTATTTCTGATGATGCCATATACATTAAGAGCATCAATTACAACGCTAATAAATACACAAATAATACCGATGGCACTTTTATACAACCAAGAGAAATATTAATTAATGAAATTTTCTATAAAAAACTACTGGCAATGGGAATACCTGATGATGCTTTAGATAAAAGTAATCTTTTGGATGTAAATGGAAGTTTATTATCATCCAAGTATTCATATACGAATGAAAAAATTTCTGAGTTGGGCAATAAGGTAAGTACTTTATATTATAATATAAGAGATAATATTCCCCAAGATACAATTCCAAAATTGATGCTATCCCCTCACAGCACAACTCAATTTACCTGCAACTCCACACGACTCCCTACTCAGCTTAAAAATCAAGGATGACCTATGTCTGAAGCCTATCAAAACGATCAGCCTACTCGTTTACTGAATAGCGAAACCACTGCTAATGGTATTCAACAAGCCAGAAGTACGATGAGCCCCCAAAGTGTTGGTGTTCGAGGGGAGATAAGAAAAGGTACCCAACTTCCAGGCCTGGTTATTTTTGTTCATGGCGTTAACTCAGAAGGCGAATGGTACAAAACAGCAGAAGAAAATCTTTGTGCAGGTCTTAATCAACGTCTTGGTCTGAAAGATCCTCAATTTACTTTAACACCTAATACATACAATGAAGATAATACATTTCCAGTAAAAATAACTCAGAAGGGCAGATCTCCTGTCATCCGTTTTTACTGGGGATACAGAGCACAATCCGGCAAAGAAAATGATTTCGTCATCCCTCTGAGAACTGCAAAAGGCGATAGCTATACCGACCTCAGTGATGAACAGATTAAGAAAAGTAATAACCGATTTTTCTGGGGCGGAGGCCCTTTCCAGAACGGCTGCACTTCACTGTATTCGTTGTGGAGCAAATACGGCTTCAGTAAATGGGTCAAAAAAATTCCAATCCCATTTAGTACGCAGTTTATCAATGAAGAAACAGATCGCCTTTTGGCAAATGCACCACCGCGTGAATATTACTCGCATGCGGCCGAGCGACTGGCTAATTTGGTGAGAAAGATCCGCGAACTCAGCCCGACGGATACCGTCACCGTTATATCTCACAGCCAGGGCACCATGATCGCCACCGCAGCGGCCGCAATGGAGGGCGCCGCGCCCGATGCGCTTTTTGTGATGAATTCCCCGCTCTGCCTGGAAAGTAAGGGGATGGATTATCTCTCCTACCCATTAGCCGAATGTATTTCTGACGCTGCGAGACGCGTCACCTTTGCTGATATAGTCGGAAAGGTGGCTGAAAATAAGGACCGGCTTAAGAACGCCAACCCGAAAAAACTCGTTTGCGGTCTTGATGGTGCGGGTGAAAACTGGCAACCGGATGGGAAAACCTCCAATCCGGATGTTCCTGAGCGGGACAATCACGGACGCACATATATTTATTGCAGCCCACATGACCGGGTAATGGGGTCGTCACCCTTATTGAGTATTGGCTGGCAAGGGCTTCCCAATACGAAAGCCAGCAACTATACCCAGCCGCACCCTGTTTTTGCGATGGTGCCGAAAAACTCACTTTTTGTGCGCATGCTCGCCCGTAATATGGCTTGTGGCGAAGCACCGAATCTGCAAACGCCGTTCGGTACGTTGCCAGATATGAGCAGGGACTGGAAACCGAATGGCGGTAAAAAATTCTGGGACAGCAATGATACTTTGTTTAGCCGCCAGGCATGGCCTAATCCGGACCCAAACCAAAAGCTATACATCAATGCCGAACAGGTCCCCCAGCCCATTACTGCGGAGCAGTTGGCTGATTTTGATAAAGACCGTAAACATATTGAAGAATTACCCGCCGATAAAGCAGCGCATAAAATCTACCTGGGTGATAAAAACTACGACAGTTATGGTTATAGCTGGAGCACCAATGATCCGGAAACAGGGAAGCCCAACGACAATACCTACAAATATTACATCAAGCTCTATGGCTTCAATGAGCGTAAAACCTTCCCCGTCCCGCCAGGCTCTGGCTCTCCCTATGATAAACGTAATGTTGACAGGGAAAGCGTTGAGCAAATGCGCTCGCGTATAGGTCAATATATTTCCCGGCCTGCCGACCACAGTGATTTACCCCAGAACCCGCTGTTCCTTCAGCAAGTAATGGCCTACGACTTACCGATCGGATTCTGTAATATCGGGCAAAATGAAACCCAGATGCAGATGTTACGCGATATGGCTGACTGGACACATATTGGCTCAGATAATTACTACCAAACAGGCACTTTCACGCCACCTCCGTTGCCACCCATTATCCGTAAAGACGTGGACGCTGATGCACAGCTACGTTATGACGCGGCGGTGAAAAAAGCCGAGGCTGACAATATCGCGTTAGTCCGGGCACAGAAAACGCAGGGAGAACTCGCATGAAAAATGTCGTAGTTCTTGGAGATAAAACATCCCACGGCGGCGCTGTGATTTCTGCTTCATCGACGTTTGAAATCGAAGGTAAAAATGCGGCGTTGCTACACGACAGCGTGAGTTGCCCTGAACACGGCCCGAACCGCATTATCGAATGTGAGCCGGGTTATGAAGAACAAGGGAAAGGCATTGTAGTACAGGGCTGTAAAACCGAATGCGGATCCGTGGTGTATGCCCGCTTCCCTGATGCAGGGTTCGAATAATGGGCTGGTCAGTTCCTCAGGCTGAATCTCAGCAAAAGCCTCCTGCGTGGTCACCGTGGGTATGCGTGTTTATCTTCATGACGGCTTTTGCACTGGCTTTAGTCTGGGTCGTGCTTGACACGCCATCAACCGGGTTGTATCCGTTGTCTTCAGGTCATTATCTGCCGCTGACTGGCTTCACATTGGTTGGGATCCTGTCGTGCCTGTCGCTTTATCTCCTGATATGGGAGGCCGGAGCGCTGATGTATTACAGTTGGACGCACTGGCAGGCAAACACCAACGCTGCGTGGCAAAACTGGACACATCAGCATCTGCATATTGTTGATAGCGTGAACTTCACCACCCGTCAGCATTTATATCCGCAGGTTGCTGGCCTCTCCCGTCCAGAAGGCGATAACGAGGAGCCTGCCGTGTTGCTGTTTCCTGAGGACGATGCGCCGCCGGGTATTTATCGTTTTGAAATCATCTGCCGCCATATCCTGACGTCGTTTGAAGACGCCATTAAAGCGCTGAATCTGCCAAAACAGGTAACATTCAAATTCTATGTGCAGACGCAAACGGAGGTGACGGAAACACACGTTCTCTACCTCGAAGAGCTCTGGCAAACGCTTTATCCCGGATACTCGTTACAGGTAAACCCTGTTCGCCCGCAGGCGTCTCTGGAAACTGTGGGAACCTGCTTAGACGCACACGCGCCCTGTCTCGTTATTGCGATGCAGTATTACGACGGTGTGGATGAAAAGCCTCTCAGCGAAATAGCGACTGGCCTGCTGCTCTCCCCCGCCGACTTGCTTAGACCAGATACCCTGCAAAATGCCCCGCAGCTCTTCAGAGCCATGCCGTTAAATCTTAAAAAACTGCCCGAAGATTTGCTGGAACTGCGAGACATGACTCAGCAGCCGGCAGAGTCTCTTCGCCTGCTGTGGTTCTCCGGGCTGACCGACATCCTGCGTCAGAAGCTCAATGCCGTTGTTCATGACGTGAAATTACCGCTGCGCAAAGAAGCCCCTATGGGCGGGCAGCTGGATTTCGACAAAGGCTGCGGGATGTATGGGTCACTTTCAGGCTGGCTGATGATCGGCGCCGCCGCTGATATGATTAAGCGCGGTCAGGGCAGCCAGTGGGTATTGACCACCACAGAAGAGTCAGCCTGGGCAGTCGTTGTCGGGGATCAAGCGCCGTTTCAGACTGACTATCACAGCCAGTTACCCCGCGATGTCTACCCTGCCGGATGCCTGGTCGCTTCACTACTGTTCAATCTGGTGTTGTTCTGGTCCCTCGGCAATGCCTTCCCGGACTGGCTGTTTTCTTTCTGGGGCGCGATCACGCTGATCCTGACACTGGTTGTCACAATGACTGGCAGCGCCGTGGGCCTGCGGATCGTGTTAAATCGCCTGCTTGAGCCGCACTTTATCCGTTCTGCGCAGCAAGGAAGCTGATTGTGAAGAAATTCATTAAGCCACTGGGAATACTGTTCCTGCTGCTGGCCGTTGCAGTCGCGATTATCAGTGTGTTCCGGCAATACGGCGTGTTTTCTTCGTCCGCAAAGGACTCCGACATTTTAATGGCCGTTCTGGTCATCACGCTGATTGTCACGCTTATTGCCCTGTCATTTACCCTCGTCACCACATCGGCCAGCTGGAGGGTTCCTGTGCGTCCTAAAGTCGCCCCGGCGGGTTTAGAATTAGAGCGACCAATTCAGGCGTCCATTGATGTTGGCCGGTTAAAATCTGTCCTCCGGCATCGCTATGGTCTGCGCTGGAAGCGCAAACTCCCCTGGCTGCTGGTGATGGGTGAAGTGAATGATGTCGAATCAATTGCTCCGGGGCTGACAGAATCTGGCTGGATGACCGTTGGCAAGACCCTGCTGTTGTGGGGTGGGTCACTTGCGACAGGCGGCAACCCGGCAGACCTTCAGGTGTTACGCCGTCTGCGCTCCAATGCTCCTGCCGATGCGCTGATTTGGGTCAGCCATGAGGCGCAATATACCCAGGCGGCGCAGGCTGATTCCGTGCTTCGTGGTTATGAAATCGTCCGCCACCGGCTGCGCTGGGAGCTGCCGGTGTATCTGCTGGACCGGCGCGAAATGACCTGGCCGCAACCCGAACGGCCGGTGCAGCTGGTAGGGGTGTTCGGGAACAAAAGGCTGACGCCGGAGTCTTTATCGTCTTCTTTCGATTCACTGCTCCCCGAACTTCGCGCACAGGGCATGGCACAAATCAGCGGAAACCTGAGCCATGCGTTTTTGCTGCAACTGGCCAGTGATTTAAAAGCCCGCCTGACCGGCTGGACAGAGGCATTCAAACCGCTTCTTCACAGCTATCGTCCGCTGCCTTTGTACGGCGTGGCGTTTTCACCGGCGCTGGCGCTACGGGCGTACAGCCCGCATGAACGCGCGGACTCTCCGGTCTGGCGGGAGTTGTCTGCGGGTATTCATCGCCGCGCTGGTCGTCCGGTTGGGGTAACGGCGCGAACAGTGGCGAACTGGAGCGCCGCGACCGCGATAATGGTATTGGCCATCGGTGCAATCGTATCCGGCATCAGCAATTACCGGCTGGTGACCGGCAGTGCGGAGCAGGTACAACAGGCGAAAACCTCGCCCTCGCCTGCCGTCTTGTCTTCGTTGCGACAGAGGGTGCAATCCTTACTGGCTCAGCAGGAACAGGGCACGCCGATGTACCGCCGTTTTGGTCTGGACGTCACGGATTCTCTGCTTCCCGCGCTCTGGCCGCAATACTCGGCGCTGGCCCATCGGCTTATCGTTCAACCGGCGCAGCGGCAGCTGATTGCGGAACTGATATCACCCACGCCGTCCTACGATGTCCTGAAAACCTACCTGATGCTGGCCCAGCCCGACAAAACTACCGGCGCAGAGGCGCAGCGCTATTTTGCGCAGCAGCTGACGCCGTTGTTGGAAAACATCGCGCCTCAGGATATCGCTTTTCTGGGCGCGCAGTTTGCCCGGCACCCTGACTGGAAAATCCGACCTGACATTGCGGCGGTCACGCAGGCGCGGTCGGCCCTGCTGAACGCCATGAGCGGCGCGGACGCAGAGCACAAGCTCTATGCCGCCCTGATTTACCGCACATCCCGCAATTTCGCGGATTTGTCGCTGACGCAGCTGCTTGACGGTCAGGACTCGGGCGGAATGTTTACCCTCGACACCGACGTACCGGGCAGCTTTACCCGCCAGGCGTATGAAGGTGCAATCGCGCCGGAAATTACCGCACTGGTCACGCAGCGGCAGGAACAGATCGGCTGGGTTCTGGCAGAGCCGGGGCATCAGGTGGAAGCGTCACTCTCCCCCGCCGCACTGGGTGAACGGTTAACGGCGCGCTATTTTGCCGAATACGGCACCGCGTGGCAGAAAACGCTTAACCAGCTGAAGGCACATCCGGCGGCTAATCCGGCAGAACAGCTGGGACTGGCTTCTGACGTCAGCCGGTCGCCACAGATAGCGCTGATGAAACAGCTGGCCTGGCAGGGACTGGCCGGCAGTCCGAACGCACGACGCAGTGAGCTGGATCCTGCCCTGCAGCCGGTGTTTGGCGGCATCGTCTCGATGGCGACCGGAACCGGTAAAGGGAACGGTATTACACTGTCTGCCTGGCGGTCACAAACAGCGGCACTGCGCGACAAGATGCGCAACCTGTCCGCGGCCACCGGCGGCACGGCGGCACTCTCGCAGTCGGTATTTCGCGGTACGCAAATCGATAACCAGGTATCTGAATTACCCACCCGTCTGCGTATTCAACTGGGCAGCGGCTGGCAACCGATGGCACAGGCGCTGTTTTTGGCACCGCTCAGCCAGACATGGAAAGGTGTGATGACCACCGGCGTCAAAGGGATGGATGCGCAGTGGCAGCAGGAAATTGTCACAGCATGGCATAAAGAATTCGATAACACCTTCCCGTTCAGCGACAGTCCGAAAGACGCGTCACTGGCGGCGCTGAACGATTTTATCAACCCGCAGACCGGCCTGATTGCCGGTTTCATCCGCGAACATCTGAATGGTGTGCTGGAGTATAAAGACAACCGCTGGCAGAAGGCCGGCAAACTGCCGCCGGGGCTGACGGTGAACGCCGCTTTTCTCAGCAAGCTGAACCAGCTCGACCGCTTAGGTCACGCGCTTAACGATACGGGCTGGGGATTTCGTTTCAAACTGCAGGCGGGCACGGCCAGAGACGTGGTGCAGACCGAACTGAGCATCGATGGCCAGAAGCTGTTGTACTTCAACCAGATGCCGTTATGGCAGGACATTCAGTGGCCGGGCGACACGTACTATCCCGGTGCATCGCTGGTGTGGGCCAGCGTCCGTGCCGGTGCGCGGCTCTATTTTGATACGCCTGGCACCTGGGCATTTTACCGGCTGCTGAAGAAGGCCAAAATTACGCCGGTGGACAACACACATTATCAGGTGGTCTGGACCGCCGGTGACGGCCTGCCGCTCAATTACCGCCTGGCCTTTATCGCCGGTAACGATCCGGTCAGCCTGCTGAAACTTGATGGTTTCAGATTACCCACCACGATTTTCCGATAACGCAGGCACCGACATGGAAGACGATTTCTTAAAATATTTTGACGGCGAAATGCGCTACCTGAAGGAAGCCGGGCTGGAGTTTGCGAAAGAGTTCCCGGAACTGGGACGCGCGTTAGGTCTGGACGGCAGTCCGGTACCGCGCGATGACTCGGTCGAACGGCTGTTTCAGGGCTTTTCGCTGATGATGGCGAAGCTGCGGCAGAAGATTGACGATGACATCCCCGAACTGACTGAGCCGCTGCTCTCGCACCTGCTGCCGGTGATCAACCGCACGCTGCCCTCCACGGCGATTGTCGAACTGACACCGACCGCGCCGGAGCTGCACGTGCGCGAAGGGGTGTTGCCCGCTGAAAGTGAACTGTTGACCCTGCCGCTGGGCAATGATCGTCAGCGCTACATCTACCGCACGACCCGCGACCTGAAGGTGCATCCTTTTGCGCTCGAAACGGTATCGTTGTTTACCCTTCCGGAAGGCCAGCAGGCGCTGAAACTGCGCTTTACCCTGCCCGCCCTCACTGAAATCCGCCGCGCCGACTGGCAAAACATCAGCCTGTATCTCAACGGCGATCGCGTGCTGCAGTCTGCGCTGTATCTGGCTCTCAGCCGTCAGGTAAAGCGGGTGAACGTGCGGTTCTGGCAGGCGTCGACAGAGCTGACGCCGGTGGACGTGCAGTTTTTGCCGCGCTGGCAGGCAGAAAACGACGCCTCGCTTTGGCCGGAGAGCGACAGCCCGGCGCTGTGCGGCGAAGTGCGCCCGTGGCTGGAGTATTTCTCTTCGCCCGAGCGCTATTTCTATATGCAGCTGCGCGGGCTGGAGACCCTGACCTTCCCGTCTGACACCACCTCCTTTGATATCGAGGTGACGCTCAGCGAACGCTGGCCGAACGATCTGGCCGTACCGCCGGACGCCATCCGCATGCACTGCGTGCCGGTGATTAACCTGTTCCGCCTGCTGGCTCAGCCGCTGTCCGTGACCACCGCGGTCAGCGATTACCGCCTTCGGCCGCACCGGCTCAGCGACGGCCATACCGAAATCTACGCGGTCAATGACGTCGCGGAAGTGACTGAGGACAACACTGAGTTCAGCTACGTGCCCTACAGCCAGTTTCGCCAGAAAGGTGGGATGTTGAAATACGCCAGGAACTGGCCCGATCGCTATTACCATACCCGCATGTACCGCGGAACGTCCGGACTCAACGAGACTATTTTAATGCTCGGGGGACGTACCCACGAGGAGCAAAACGGCCTGAAGATGCGCCTGAACATGACCTGCACCAACGGTGCCTGGCCGCGCATGACGTTACAGGAAAGTGTTTTCGACGGCGAGACGTCCCTGAGTAATCTTGAGCTGAAGTGTGCGACCCGCACGCGTCCCTCCATGCCGCATTACCCGCCGACCGCTGAACTCTATCAGTGGCAGGTGCTGTCGCTGCTGCATCCGCAGGCCATCGCCGGTCTGATGGAAATCGATACGCTGCGTCACGCGCTCAGCCTGCTGGACTGGACAAACGACCCGGACAACGCCCGCCGCATTGCGGGCATCACGCATGTTGAATACGCACCGTCTCACTATCCCGCCGAAGGCTGGCACGGCGTGGCCATCCGCGTGACGCTGGATGAACATCAGTTCTGCGGTCAGGGTGATGCTTTGCTGTTTTGTGAAGTTCTCGAACAGTTTTACACCCAGTACGCCGATATCCGCCGCTTCACGCAACTGACTGTGACGCTCAGTCAGTCCGGGACTCAATGGGCATGGCCGGAAAGGCGCTTGAAACGGATTTTATTCTGATGACGACGGATGATAACGAAAAGCGGCTGAGCGAATTCTGGCGGGACAAGGACGGCAACGACCGGGCGCACGCCTTTAACTTCTACCGTTTCTGCCAGCTGCTGGAGAAACAGCTCTCAGATAACAAGCCGATCGGCAGCACCTTCTCGCCGAAAGACGACCCCGTGCGTTTTCGTCCGCACCCCGGAATGGGATTCCCGGTCAGCGAGCTGAAAGCAGTAGAAACGGATCCGGGACGACCGGACGCCCCGCCGACGGTGCGCACCACGTTTATGGGGCTGTACGGCGTGGACTCGCCGCTGCCGACCCGCTACATCGATGACATTGCCCAAAAGCGCGAAGGCCATGAAGCGCTGGAAGCCTTCTCAGACATCTTCAACCACCGGATGATGACGCAGTTTTACCGTATCTGGCGAAAATACAGCTATCCCGCCACCTTTGAGAACGGCGGTACCGACAAAACGTCGCGCAGCCTGATGGCACTGACCGGCATCACCGACAGCGGCGACGTGCCCGCCTCGCGATTACTGGCGTTACTGCAACCGCTGGTCAGAACCACCCGCACGGCGGAAGGTATTGTCAGCGTGATAAAAACGCAGGCACCCCACACGCAGGTCACCGTGAAACCGCACAAGGTCACGCGAATGCCCGCCGGTAAGCAGGCGATGTTTTCTTTCACAGCTCAGCAACGCCTTGGCAATCATCTGGTTCTCGGCAGTGAAACCTCGGACGCTAACTACTGCATCGGCGTAGAAATGTTTACCGAAGACGCGGCAGAGGCTAAAGGCTGGCTGCCCGGTGGTCAGTTGCGGGAGGACGTGTTTACCCTGCTGCGCGTTTATCTGGGCTGTGATTACGATGCCAGCCTGACGCTGACTATCCCGATGAAGCTCGCACCGCTTCCGCGACTGGGTGACCCTATGCTGATGGCGGGCTATAACGTGGTGATGGGGTTGAGGGAAGATAATCTGGATAACATGCCCAAAGAGGTGACGATGAAACTGGGGCGGATCAGGGATAAAAAACCGGGACGGCCGCTGTCCCGTATGTAATACAGCGGCCTCCCTTCAGGTGAACTTCCCCCTCTCTACAGCATCACTTTCGCCGCCATTTCGCGGCTGTAATCGCGGCTGGCGTCTACCAAAACGCGGGTATAGTCGTCGTGAATGTCGCCTCGCAGCAGGGCCTCGGTTTCCAGCATTTCGAGGATTTTGCCGTATTGCATCACCGCTACGCGCTGGCAGAGATGCGCGATAACGCCCAAATCATGCGTCACCATCAGGTACGTCAGCCCTTCCTCTTTTTGAAGATCGAACAGCAAATTGAGGATTTCCGCCTGAACTGACACATCCAGCGCGGAGGTCGGTTCATCGAGCAACAGTACACGCGGTTTGAGGATAAGCGCCCGCGCAATCGCCACGCGCTGGCGCTGTCCGCCGGAAAGCTGGTGCGGATAGCGGCTGCGGAAGGCGCGGTTAAGGCCGACTTTTTCCAGAATGGTATTAATGCGCTGATCCCGCTGGTCGATACGGTGGATTTGCAGCGGCTCTTCCAGAATATCGCCGACAGTGTGACGCGGATGCAGCGAACCGTACGGATCCTGAAACACCATTTGCACCAGACGGCAGCGGTCACGCCCGATACGATGTTCGAGCTGCTGGCCGTCGATTGCCAGTTCGCCCTTCCAGTGGGTAAACAACCCCGCCAGACATTTCAGTACCGTGGTTTTACCGGAACCGGATTCGCCCACCAGCCCGAAAATCTCGCCTTCGCGCACGGCGATATTCACATCCGTCAGCACCTGCGTGGTTTTCGCACCTTCGCCAAACGTCAGGTTCAGGTTGCGCACATCAATCATGGTTTTAGCTGTCATGTCGGCTCCTTAATCGGTCAGCCAGCTGGCCTGGCGCTGCATCACCGGCAGCGGGTAACGGCGGTTATCCATGTCCGGCAGCGCGTTGAGCAGGCCGCGCGTGTACGGATGCTGCGCGTTATCCAGATCGGTGGCAGCGATGGATTCCACAATGCGTCCTGCGTACATCACCAGCACACGGTCGCAGAAACTGCGCACCAGATTGATGTCGTGACTGATAAAAATCAGCCCCAGACCGCGCGTTTTCACCAGATCATCGAGCAGCGCCAGCACCTGTAAACGCACGGACACATCCAGCGCCGAGGTCGGTTCATCGGCAATCACCATCTCCGGATCGGTGATCAGCATCATCGCAATCATGATGCGCTGCCCCTGCCCGCCGGAAATCTCGTGCGGATACAGGCCGTACACCCGTTCCGGGTCGCGGATACGCACCACATCCAGCATGTTCAGCACTTTGCTTTTGGCATCGTTGTACGAACATTTGTGGTGCGACCGCCACGCTTCGGCAATCTGGTCACCGACGCACAGCACCGGATTCAGCGAGTATTTCGGATCCTGCATAATCATCGAAATACGCTTGCCGCGAACTTGCCGCATTTGTTTCGGGCTGGCGTGCAGCAAATCCACATCGGCGAACTGCATTTTGCTGGCCGTAATCTGCGCTTTCGACGGATGAAGATGCAACAACGCGCGTCCGACGGTGGATTTACCCGAGCCGGATTCGCCGACGATTGCCAGTTTTTCGCGTCCGAGCTGGAAGGACACGCCACGCACCGCGTGCGTCACCTGACGGCCATTCACAAAGCTGACGTTAAGGTCACGCACGTCGAGTAACGCCGGAGCGTCAGTCATTTCGGGGATCGAGAATGTCACGAAGGCCATCTCCTAAAAAGTTGAACGCCAGGCTGTTAATCAGGATTGCCAGACCGGGGATCGTCGCCACCCACCAGCACTCCATCATGTAAGTACGGCCACTGGAAATCATCGCGCCCCATTCCGGATCCGGCGGCTGTGCGCCCAGGCCGAGAAAGCCCAGACCGGCGGCGGTCAGGATAATCCCCGCCATATTCATGGTGATGCGGATGATCACCGACGGCAGACACAGCGGCACGATGTGACGCCACAACACCCGCAGCGGACTCGCCCCCTGCAAACGCACCGCCGAAATAAAATCGGCCTGCCGCAGAGAAAGGGTTTCGGCACGTGCCAGACGCGCAATCGGCGGCCAGGCGGTAAGCGTAATCGCGATCACCACATGCTCCAGACCGGGACCCAGTGCGGCGACAAACGCCAGCGCCAGCACCAGACTCGGGAAGGAGATAAAAATATCGGTGACGCGCATCAGCACCATGTCGGTTTTGCCACCGAAATAACCGGCAGTCACGCCGAGTAATAACCCGAGCGGTCCGACGGTGACGGACACCAGCAACACGATGTAGAGCGTGATGCGCGAACCGTAAACCAGACGGCTGAAGATATCGCGGCCAAACTCGTCGGTGCCAAACCAGTGCGCCGCCGACGGCGGGCTGAGCGCGTTATTTAAGTCCTGCACCAGCGGATGGAACGGCGCAATCCACGGCGCGAAAATCGCCACCATCATCAGCACCAGCACAATTGCGCCGCCAATGGCGGTCAGCGGATTACACGCCATCTGCCACAGAAAATGCGCGATACGACCGAACGCCCTTTTCACGCGCTGACGTGTTTCGTCGCCTGCGCTGAGCGTGACGGAATCGAGGGAAATCGTCATACTTTTGTCCTCGGGTCAAAGACCTGATACAGCAGGTCAGAGAGCAAATTCAGCACCACGAAAATCATGCCGACCACCAGCACGCAGCCCATCACCGCGTTCATGTCACCTAACATCAGGCTACTGGTGAGATACGAACCGAAACCCGGCCACGAGAACACGGTTTCAATCAGCACCGCGCCTTCGAGCAGCGAGCCGTAGGCCAGCGCGACCACGGTCAGCAGCTGAACCAGAATGTTGCGAAACGCATGGTTCCACAGCACATCCCATTCGCTCAGCCCTTTAACGCGGGCGGTGATGATG
The DNA here is from genome assembly GCF_011065485.1 of Rahnella contaminans. NCBI lineage: Bacteria > Pseudomonadati > Pseudomonadota > Gammaproteobacteria > Enterobacterales > Yersiniaceae > Rahnella > Rahnella contaminans. The sequence continues at coordinate 210,778 of NZ_JAADJS010000003.1, read as the reverse complement.
AATTCCTGCGAAAGCTGCGCCAGCATGAAGCTACGGGTCATGCGGCTGATGTACGCCAGCGAGTGAAAACCCAGCAATGCAGCAGGCAGGATCAGGTGATTGAGCGCGTTGCGGAACACTTCCCAGTTTCCGGCGATCAGCGCATCAATCAGCATAAAACCGCTGTGCCGCGTGACCTGTCCGTCGAGGCTGAAATCCACCCGTCCGGCACCGCCAACCCAGCCGAGCCAGGCGTAAAACACCAGCAATCCCATCATGCCGACCCAGAATATCGGTGTGGAATAACCCGCCAGGCTGATGATGCGCACCCCGTAATCGGCAATGCTGTTGCGTTTTGCCGCCGCCAGCACGCCCAGCGGAATGCCAGCACCTGCGCCGAGAATGATCGCCAGCGTCGCCAGTTCCATAGTGGCCGGGAACACGCGCAGAATGTCCTGCGTCACCGGTTTACCGGTCAGCAGCGCATTGCCTAAATCGCCGTGTGCCAGCCCGGAAAGGTAAATGCCAAACTGCGTCCACAGCGGTTTATCAAAGCCAAGCTGATGATAAACCTGCTGATATGTGCTGTGGTCGGCGTCCGGCCCGACAATCGCCAGCACCGGATCCACCGGCATCACGCGGCCAATGAAAAACGTCAGCAGTAAAAGGCCGAACAGCGTGACGGCTACCTGCACCAGCCGTTTGCCGATGCGTCCGGCGGGGAGCGACATCCGCGCCGCTGGCTTTGAAGCAGGAGCGGGAATTTGCATAGTCATAACCCTTTTCCTCCGGTTGGCAGAACGTCAGCAGCCTCGTCTTTCCAGACGTCGCGCAGGAACGTCGTCGCTGAAGGATGCGGCAGATAGTTTTTGACGTCCCTGCGCACCACGATGGAATCGACCATTTGCGAAACCGGGACCAGCGCCGGGATCAGCGCGTCGTATCGTTCCTGAATCGCGAAGTAATCCTGCTTTTGTTTCTCCGGATCACGTTCGAGCAGCGCCTGATCGATATCCGCATTCAGCTGCTTGTCGTAAAAACCGGTGCGCCAGCCCTGGAAATTGGTCAGGCGGGCGGCGTCGCTGTTATCAGGGTTATAAACCAGCGCGCGCAGGCTGGAATGCGGATGCGGTTCCACGCCGCTGCCGCCGCGCCCGACCAGCATGTCGAACTTACGCTCGCGCATCGCGCCGTAAATCTGGTTGCCGGTGCCGGTAACGATTTTGGCGCGGATCCCCGCCTGCATCAGCGTGGACTGTACGGCTATGGCGATATTGAGGAACGGCTGATCGGCCAGCACCCGCAACGTGGTATCAAAACCGTCGGCATAACCGGCTTCTGCCAGCAGGGTTTTGGCGCGCGGAATATCGAGCTGGTAACCCGGATCCGGCAGCGTCGCGGGCATCCCGACCTGAATCGGACGCTGATGCACAATGCCGTAACCGTTCATCAGCGCCTTACCAATGCCTTTATAATCAATCAGATAGCGCACCGCCTCGCGTACTTTCGGGTTAGCGAAATGCGGCTCTTTCATGCTCATCGCCACGTAATAAATAGTGCCCTTTTTCACCTGATCGATCTGCATCGCCGGGTCGTGGCTGAGCGCGGTCACATCCGATACCGCCATATTACTGGCGATATCCAGATCGCCTTTTTCAATCATCAGACGTAAGGTCTGGGATTCCTGAAAATGACGGAAGACTACGCGGGAAAGCTTAGGTTCGCCGCGCCAGTACTGCGTGTTCCGGCTCATATTAAGCACGTCTTTCGCCTGCCAGTTGTCGAGGCGGAACGGTCCGGAACCGGCTTCGTTGGTGGTCAGCCAGCGGTTACCCCAGTCGCCATTCACTTCATGCGCCTGCACGGTTTTGCGGTCTAACGCCACCACGCTGCCGAGCGCCGCCAGTGAGTAAATCACCAGTTTCGGATCGTTGGGTTTGGGTAACTGTATTTCGACGATACCCGGAGAGGGCGAACGCACCATTTCATCAACATTCTTTTTGGTGAATCCGTAGGACTTCCACACCGAGGCTTGTGCCAGATTGAGGTGCAAAATGCGGCGCATCGACCACACCACATCGTCCGCAGTGACCGGATTGCCCGAGTGGAATTTCACGCCGTCGCGCAGATGAAACGTGATCAGATTACGGGCGTCATTAACCTCCCACGAGGTCGCCAGCGCCGGTCGCACGTTGGTGAGTTGTTGCGGGTCCAGCTCAATCAGCGGGTCATAAAGATTGACCACGATGCCGACAATGTCATTGCCGGTCATTGCTGCGGGGTCGAGCGTTAACAGGTTATTCATGTTCATGCCGATGATCAGCTGGTCGGGCGGCGTTTTCGCCTGCGCCGTCCAGCCACCGGTCATCAGCAGGAGCGCGAAAATCCACGCGCCCCACGTTTTGCCAGAGTTCATGATGTACCTTCCGGGTAGAGTCAGAGGTTTATTATTTTTTCTGCCCGCAGGTCAGTCGCGGCTGACGGTATGGGTTTCTATGTAATCAAAATTGATGTCCTCACCCAGACCCGGGCGGTCAGAAAGATGCACAAAGCCTTGTTCATCCATCGGATCAACAAGGCTGTTCAGATACGCAGCCGGTTCATCGTATTCAAGGAACGGATGCAGCAGGCCGCGCTCGTACCAGCGGCAGTTGCGGATAGCGCCGACCACCGCCAGGCTGGCCGCGCCGTTACCATGAACTTCACAGTCCATGCCGAACGCTTCAGCCAGACTGGCGACTTTCATGCACGGCGAGATACCGCCGACGCCATTGGCACCGGCGCGTAAAATGTCGCAGGCTCCGGCTTTCACCCAGTCCGCACGGCTGTGATGTTTACCGCCCAGACTTTCCGGCCCGATCACGTCGATGGACAGGTTTTCCGCCAGCCACGCGTAGGACGCCATGCTCTCTTCTTCCATCGGTTCTTCGAACCATGCAAAGTTGAGTTTTTCCAGCGCCTTACCAATAGTCAGCGCCTGACTGCGGCTGTACCAGTGATAACCGTCGAGCATCAGTTCGATGTCCGGCCCGACCGCTTCACGCACGGCGGCGCAGGCTTTGATGTCCATTTTCGGATCGGGCGCGAAGGCCACCGGCGGCATCCAGGTGTGCAGCTTGATGGCCTGATAACCGCGCGCGACCAGTTTTTCGGCAAACTGACCGAATTCGTCCGGTGTCGACAATCCGCCTTTCAGCTCATCGCCGCACATGGTGCTGCCGTACGCCGGGACTTTTTCGCGAAACCCGCCCAGCAGTTTGTGTACCGGCATGTTCAGCTTGCGGCCAATCAGATCCCACAACGCCTGTTCGACAAACGACAGCGCCCTTTCGGTCAGCTGATGCGCACTGCCGCGCTGCCAGTGCACCAGATCCTGCCAGAGACGTTCGCGGTCAAACGGATTCTGGCCGATCAGTACCTTTCTGAAAAAGGCGTTCACGACGTGCGGACGCACCACTTCCGGCGGTGCGAACGAATAACCGCAATCACCTTCGTCGGTAGTGATGGTGAGCATTGCCATTTTTGCCAGACTTTCTTCACCCGGATGCGAATGACCCGCGCTGTCAGAAACGCGACGGGTCGGATAAGTAAAAACAGAGACTTCAACAGAACTTATTTTCACAGCGATACCTGCCATTACTGAGAGAGTTAACGCTCATCAGAGCGTCCCCGGACTGCGTTCTTACCCGCTTTGTGAGCGCACTCACATTGTGTTAAAACCGCAATCCAACATAAATAAAATAGCGTTTCATTATTGAAGTTAGCCAGTTTATTCACGCATTGCCACGGCTAAAAGCCGAAAATATCCGCGTAAGTTTGGGCATCTGCACGGATGAATGTGAGCATTTTCACGAAAGCGTGGGGAAGTGTGATCTGTACAGGAAATAGACGGAGTGAGTGTGGGGAAATATTCAGCCTTTGTTTGTGATGAAAAAAGTTGTGATCACAAAAGTGGGCACACGAACGCCATTCCGTTAGGCTAACGTAAACAGAAAGTGTTCGGTGACCAGCTGGAGTAAGAAATGTTGCGTGTTATTGATACGGAAACCTGCGGATTGCAGGGTGGCGTGGTGGAAGTGGCATCCGTCGATATTGAGAACGGGAAAATCGTTAACCCGATGAGTGATCTGGTGCGCCCTGACCGGCCTATCAGCCATCAGGCGATGGCCATCCACAAAATCACCGAAGCGATGGTGGCCGACAAACCGTGGATTGAAGACGTCATTCCCCGCTATCACGGCAGCCCATATTACGTCGCCCATAACGCCAGTTTTGACCAGCGTATGCTGCCTGAAATGCCCGGCCAGTGGATTTGTACCGTTAAGCTGGCGCGCCGTTTATGGCCGGGGATCAAGTACAGCAATATGGCACTCTACAAGTCCCTCAAGCTGCAAGTCGCCACGCCTGCGGATTTGCACCACCACCGCGCGCTTTTTGACTGCTATATCACCGCCGCGTTACTCATCCGCATCATGGATGAATCCGACTGGACGCCGGAAGAAATGGTCACTATCACCGGCCGGCCTGCGCTGATCAACACCATGATGTTCGGCAAATATCGCGGCAAAAAGATTGCAGAAATAGCCGAAGACGACCCCGCTTATCTGCGCTGGATGCTGAAAAACATCAAAGAATTAACGCCCGACCTGCGGATGACGCTTAAGCATTATCTGGATGCGCAATAGGGTTTATTGCGGCACTTTTTCTCGGCAAATGCCCATCACAAGCTGACGCAGCCAGCGGTGCGCCGGATCGACTTCCGAGCGCGGGTGCCACATTTGTGAAATCGTGATCTCGCGGGTTTTCACCGGCAGTTCAAACGCGTGAAGCCCGACGGGATCAGAAATCAGGAATGACGCGGGAATCAATGCCACCAGATCGGAGTTTTGGGCAATCGCCAGCGCGGCGGAAAACCCCGGCACCACAGCGGCGATTCTGCGTTTCAGCCCCGCTTCGGCCAGCGCGTTATCCACCGGGCCGTGCGTGCCGTTGCGGCGGGCAACGACAATGTGCCCGAAAGAAACATATTCCTGCGCGGTAAGCCCCTTCTTTCGCGCCAGCGGATGGCCTTTGCGCACCACGCCGATAAATCTGTCGCGGAACAATGTCTGCAAACGGATTTCCGGCCCCATGTCGCCGACGACGCCGATCTCGAGATCAACCCGCCCTTCGCGCAATGCGTTAGACGTTTTTTCCGGTTTTGGCGTGAACCGCAAACACACGGAAGGTGCGGCCTGCGCGGCAGCGGCAATCAGCGCGGCGCCAAACGCCACCACAAAACCATCGTTGGAGCGGATCAGGAAAGTGCGCTCAAGCCGGGCTAAATTGAGTTCTGCCGAAGACGGGCGAAGCAGCGCACGCGCTTCAAAACTGGCGTTCTGTGCACGTTCGCGGATCGCTTCGGCATACGGCGTCAGCACCATCTGGCGTCCGGCGCGCACCAGCAAAGGATCGCCGGTGGTCGAGCGCAGGCGGCTGAGCGTCCGGCTCATCGCGGAAGCACTTAATCCCAGACGGCGCGCAGCACCCGCTACACTTCTTTCAGCGAGAAGCACATCCAGCGCAATGAGTAAGTTCAGATCAGGTTCAGTCATGCGCGCAGTGTAACGCGCCATGAAACCGGAGAGAAGGCGTTTGGTGCAGGTATTCAATGCAAATGCTGCGTCTTCCGCTATATCCGGCGTCCCGCTATATTCCCTGCATCCCCTGTGAGAGAGAACGGTTTTAATTATGGAATTATTTTCAGACAGACCCGGCGATGAAGGATTACCGGGCCGCGAGCGCGGTTTTGCGATGGCGGCCGTCATGACGATGGCAACGATGTCGGTTTTTGACGGTTCGATGGTGAATATCGCGTTGCCGCAAATCGCGCGGGCGCTGGATATTTCGGCGGGCGCGGCGGTGTGGGTTTCCAACGGTTATCTGCTTTCAGCGTCGATGGCGCTGGCGATTTTTGCCGCGATGGCCAGCCATATCGGCTTTCGTTCGATTTTCGTCGCCGGACTGGCCCTCTTCACTCTTTCATCTCTGGGCTGCGCGCTCTCTTCCTCCCTCGACGTGCTGGTGTTCATGCGCGTGTTGCAGGGAATTGGCGCGGCGGCCACGCTGAGTATTGGCCCGGCGATTTTACGATCCGTATTTCCGACCCGTCTGCTGGGACGAATTCTTGGCCTGAATGCCCTGATTATCGCCACCAGCACGGCCATCGCGCCGGTTCTGGGCGGCACCATTTTATCGGCGCTCAGCTGGCAATGGCTCTTTGCGATTAATATCCCGCTGGGCATTATTGCGATGATCCTCGCGCTGCGCGTCATTCCGGCGAATCCGGCAGCCACGCGCCAGCCGTTTGATTTTGCGGGTGCGGTATTATCCGCCGCGATGCTCGGTGCGCTGATCATGGCCGCAGACGCGTTTTCACGCCCCGGTGCAGATGATTTAACGATGGCTGTCAGCTACGGGCTGATCGCTATTCTGACCGGCGTCGCGTTTGTCTGGCGTCAGCGCCGCGCAACAAAACCTCTTTTGCCGCTCGGCATTTTCGCCTCCCCGCGCTTTTCTCTGGCGGCGCTGACCTCGCTGGCCTCATTTGTCAGCCAGGGAATTACCTTCGTGGCGCTGCCGTTTCTGTTCCAGAGCGTTTACGGTTACAGCGCGTTTGTCTCCGCCCTGCTTTTCACGCCGTGGCCGCTGGGGATTATTCTCGCTGCGCCCCACGCCGGACGTCTCGCAGATCGCTATCCGGCCGCCATCATTTCCACAATCGGTCTGGCGGTCTTCGGGGTGGGATTATTGCTGCTCGCGCAACTGCCTGAACATCCGCAATTCTGGGATATCGGCCTGAGAAGTTTCGTTTGTGGTCTGGGTTTCGGCTGTTTCCAGAGCCCGAATAATCGCGAAATGCTGTCGAACGCCTCCCGCGAACACAGCGGCTACGCCTCCGGCGTACTGGCGATTATGCGTACCTTCGGGCAGTGCCTTGGCGCGGCAGTCGTCGGCGTGATCCTGTCCGTTTACGCCGCCAGCAACGTGATCCGTGAAGCCCACGCCGTAAAACTGAGCCTGTGGGTCGCCGTGATTGCGACTATTCTTGCGGTTGTAATCAGCGTGAGCCGGTTGCGCGGGCAGCGACATGATTTGCAGGCAGAGAAATGACGGGCGTTCTACTGGCTAAGCCTTTTCCCAAGCCGCTGTTTCAGGTTATGTTTACGACGATACACGTCGGTGAAAATTGAAGCGTGCTCATGAAGTAAACCCACAGAGGATAAATTTCTATGCTGGAACTGAGACCCAACTGCGAGTGTTGTAATACCGATTTGCTGCCGACGTCGGCTGACGCGAAAATTTGTTCGTTTGAGTGCACCTTCTGCGTCACGTGCGCCGACACAAAACTGGGCGGAATTTGCCCGAATTGTGGCGGAGAATTGGTTGCGCGTCCCCGCAGGCCGGAAAATAAACTCGCCAATAATCCGGCGTCGGCAACACGGGTATTGAATCCTGCGGGCTGTGCTTCTTCCTGATGATTAACCGGTACAAGGCAACGCCAGCGTTTCAGCTGCTGGCGTGCCCTGATGGAAAATCAGCTGCCAACCGGTTCCTTCCCCCTCTGACCTTCAGCATCAACTCCATAAATCATCGTAATGTGAGCTCTGTCGCATTCCTGCCGTACGACTGATCATGAACATCGTTCATGTTCGGTGAAATTAAATCACTTTTCCTCATTCAATGACTCAGGCATAAATTGTGCATACAAGAATTTTACATAATTGTTATCTGTAAACAGGTTGAAGGCTACAGGATGTAGCAAGTCAGAAACGAAAAAGGTTTATTCCTGTAAGGCAAGCAACATATCAGTTTATATTTCATACATCAGGGCGCCGGAATACAATGAATAAAAAGTTTGCATTTACTGTTAAGAGCATTCGTTTCGACGAGGATTATAACCCTTCAGAAAGTACGCGTATCACCACCAACTTTGCGAATCTGGCCAGAGGTGAGAAACGCCAGGAGAATTTGCGCAATGCCTTAGTGATGATTGACAATCGTTTCAATTCTCTTGCGCATTGGGATAACCCTAAAGGCGATCGTTATTGCGTCGAACTTGAAATTATTTCCGTTGAGCTGAAGATTGACGCTGAAGACAATAGCGATACTTTCCCGGTCATTGAAATATTAAAAACGAATATCGTTGATAAAAAAACGAATGAACGCATTGACGGTATTGTCGGGAATAATTTTTCCTCCTACGTACGTGATTATGATTTTAGCGTGCTGCTTTCTGCGCACAATAAGGGAAAAAACCAGTTTACCCTTCCCGATAATTTCGGCGAATTACACGGAAACATCTTCAAGCACTTCGTCAATTCCGACAGTTACAAAAGCAATTTCACCAAAACGCCGGTAATTTGTCTCAGTGTCTCAAGTAAAAACATCTATAACCGTACGGGTAATGTGCATCCTGTTTTAGGCATTGAATATCAGCAGGATGAATCTTCATTAACCGATCACTATTTCAGCAAAATGGGATTACAGGTTCGTTATTTCATGCCTGCAAATAGCGTTGCGCCTTTGGCTTTCTATTTCTCTGGCGACTTACTCAGCGATTACACAAATCTCGAGCTTATCAGCACCATCAGCACGATGGAGACGTTCCAGAAGATTTACCGTCCTGAGATTTATAACGCGAATTCAGCGGCAGGAATATGCTATCAGCCAAGCCTGAATCAACAAGATTATTCATTAACACGAATTGTTTATGATCGGGAAGAACGTAGCCATTTAGCCATTGAGCAGGGAAAGTTTACTGAAGATAATTTCATTAAACCCTACCAGACAATTCTTGAGCAGTGGACTGCTAATTCCGTTCTTTGATTAACCAAAATACAGGGTCATTTATTATGAAAAAGTTATTACCCACTTCAACGGCGGGCAGTTTACCTAAACCTTCCTGGCTGGCGCAACCTGAGGTCCTTTGGTCACCCTGGAAATTGCAAGATCAGGAATTAATCGACGGTAAACAAGATGCCCTGCGTCTTTGTCTGGAAGATCAGCAGCAGGCAGGGATTGATATTGTCAGTGATGGCGAGCAAACGCGTCAGCATTTTGTCACCACGTTTATTGAGCATCTTAACGGCGTTGATTTCCAGAAACGTGAGATCGTTAAAATTCGTGATCGCTATGATGCGAGCGTGCCGACCGTCGTGGGCCCGGTGAGCCGCCAGAAATCGGTGTTTGTTGAAGATGCCAAGTTTTTGCGTCAGCAAACCGACAAGCCGATCAAATGGGCCCTGCCAGGGCCGATGACGATGATCGACACGCTTTATGACAACCACTATAAAAGCCGCGAAAAACTGGCCTGGGAATTCGCTAAAATTCTCAATGAAGAAGCGAAAGAATTAGAGGCCGTTGGCGTCGATATTATCCAGTTCGATGAACCCGCTTTTAATGTGTTCTTTGATGAAGTGAATGACTGGGGCATTGCCACGTTAGAAAGAGCCATTGAAGGGCTGAAATGTGAGACGGCGGTGCATATTTGCTACGGCTACGGCATCAAAGCCAATACGGATTGGAAAAAAACGCTGGGAACAGACTGGCGACAATACGAAAAGATTTTCCCGAAACTGCAGAAATCAAATATCGATATTATTTCACTGGAATGCCATAACTCGCATGTTCCCATCGAACTTTTGGAACTCATTCGCGGTAAAAAGGTGATGGTTGGTGCGATTGATGTCGCAACCAATAGCATTGAAACACCTGAGGAAGTCGCCGCGACGCTGCGCAAAGCATTGCAGTTCGTCGACGCCGATAAGCTCTACCCTTGCACCAACTGCGGCATGATCCCGTTACCGCGTGGCGTTGCACGAGGCAAGCTCGATGCGTTAAGCGCAGGCGCAGAAATCGTCCGCAAAGAACTGCTGGCTAAATAACCCCGCCTGAAAAGAACGCCGTCCGGGTTGAGTAAGCAAATTGCTTGACCCGGAGTCTCTGCCTGAATGCATCATAACCTTTCCATAAGCATGGATATTAAGGCCATTACTTGTTATAAAACCCCGAAGCCAACCGAAGAGATGAGAAGGAATGGGCAATACAAACTGGCATTGGGAAGCACATTTCAATATAGAAAGCTCAGTCCTTATGAAAATATTGGTTGTTCTTCTTCTTATCTATTGGGGCTATGCTGAGCTACAGAAAAGAAAGAAAAAAAGAGAAAACCCCGATGTTTCAATCGCTAAAGCCAACGCCAGAGAACGTAACCAATGGCGCTATGTTAGGCGCTTATTCCGGGTATTGCAGATCGCATTCGCTTTATATCTTGTAGGATCGACGATTAAATTCCTGTTCACATAGAAGCAGACCGAGCCTTTTTATATCACGGCTGCCCGCCGCCTCCGGATTTAACGCAATGGTTGCGCCCTCATACTTCAATCGATGAAACACGCGTCGCGATAGGGCAATGCGGCGTGCCGCTGCCGGGGCCTGAACCGGAATTTACCGATAACGAAACGGTTCTTTACTACCAGTGCATGGAAGGAAAGGGATTCACGTTTAAGCATGATTTTCATATTTGTGATGTGAACAAAAACACGCCCGCCTGCGTGGCTAAACAGCAGGGTTACCCGGTGAGCCAGTAGCAACTCGAAGCGACGCCTTTTGTCGCTGATGGGGTTTCTACTCCATCAAACCGGATTCGGACGTAGATGAATCCCAGTTCATTCGGTGGCGTAAAGCCGGGGCTTCGCTGCATTTTTCCCATGCCGTTGAGAACGATAAGCTCGCGTTAGGCACGATGTATGAGTGTGGCTATCCGAAACCGCTGGGCTCAGTGTCTTTTCTTCCGATGGCCCTGAAGGCCGCACAGATTCAGCAATGTATGCTGGATAAAGGCTTCGAACCTGAAATAAACTCATCCTGGTTTGCCGAAACTACCCGCAGGTGACGGGGTGCCGGACATAGCGAAAACTTTGTCCGGCAATGCCTTAATTCATGCAATCATTTTTATTGTATGAATATGATTTTTCAGTCAACCCTTGCGTATACACGTACTCAACCTGCAAACCGTATTTCTTCACCATATTGCCCGCACAATACGCCCCCGTGAAATTAGTCCGGCTCTGAGTTTCAAGTTGAGCATCGGTGATATCGGCAAGGCGGGTGTTTTCGATGGTGTAGGTATAAATGAGGGTTTTGTCATTGAGCTCGGCGTTTTGCAGGACGGTGTAATAATCCAATCTGACCGGGAAGCTGCCTTTCGCCCTGGCTGTATCGAGTTGCTGATGGAATTCATGCCAGGCTTTCTGCGGGGAATCGGTCATCAGGTATTTCACGCCAGCCACGAATCCTATGCAAACGGCAGCACACAGCGCCGTCAGGAGCAGCACTTTTGTGCTGCTGACATCCTGCGAACGTGCTTTTGAGTGATACCAGAAAGTGCCCACAACCCCGCCGGAAAAAAACATCATAAACATGACGAAGAATACGATATTACCGCTGCTGTATGTAACGGGCGCATAGACTTTGTCCAGCACAAACAGCAAGAGCATCAGCACCGCACAAACCCGGCTGCGCCGGTAAATACCGTATGCCAGACCACAGGTTACAAACACATAAATAAGGTTGAAATAAACGAGCAGGTTTCTGACGCCGCTTGTCCAGAAATAGACATCCAGCGCAACGGTAATCAGTGCCGAAGCCACTGCGCCCGTCCAGCCATTCTTGATCAGGCGATTGATCGCCTTAGGCACCGTATTTTCTTCTACAATTTTTACATCCATGTCTGTCATTTCACATTTTCCCTGAAGTTTATGAGTTCAGTGATATTCGTTTCTTACAAAACGAACTCCGCAATAAAGTATAAATTATTGTCTGTTTCAAAAGACTAAAAAGACATCGGCATTTTGCCTGAAATATTGAGTGGAATTATTATGTTCATTTAAAGGAGCACCGGATGCCCTACACATCTCACACCGCACAGATCAAAAATGTAATTACCGGCAACGACGTCGTGATCATCGAACCGGCCAACGTCTATGGCTGCACGCTGGGTGATGCGGTTTTTATCGGCCCTTTTGTCGAAATCCAGGCGAACACCGTCATAGGACGTGGTACTAAAATCCAGTCACACAGTTTTGTCTGCGAGTACGTAACCGTCGGCGAAGAATGTTTTATCGGCCACGGCGTGATGTTTGCTAACGATATGTTCCGTGATGGGAAACCCGGTCCGGATCGTGATTCATGGGCCAGAATTGTAGTCGGCAACCACGTTTCGATTGGCAGCGGCGCGACCATTCTGGCGGTGACCCTTTGTGACGGCGCGGTCATCGGTGCGGGCAGCGTGGTGACGAAAGATATCACAGAGAAAGGCGTGTATGCGGGGAATCCGGCGAAACTGCTGCGTTTGCTATAGCCGTAAAAAAGGCCGCTTTCGCGGCCTTTCCATTATCTTCACACTTTCTTCAAACGCGGATTACTTCTCGTCTGGCAGTGCGTAAGCGATGATGTAATCGCCCAGTTTGGTGCCGAATGAACCGTGACCACCGGCGGCGATAACAACGTACTGTTTGCCATTCACAGAGTAAGTCATAGGGGTTGCCTGGCCGCCTGCTGGCAGACGGGCTTCCCACAGTTTGTCACCGTTGCTCATATCGAATGCACGCAGGTAGTTATCTGCGGTCGCGGCGATGAAGAACACGTTACCGGCGGTAGAAATCGGCGCGCCAAGCATTGGCATACCCATTTTGAACGGCAGCGGTAATGGTGAGCTGTCGCGCACGGTACCGATACGTTTTTTCCACACGATATCATTGGTTTTCAGGTCAACACCGGAGATGTAACCCCATGAAGGCTGTTTACAAGGGAAGCCCAGCGGAGACAGGAACGGATTCAGCGTGACGCCGAATGGCACGCCGTACTGTGGCTGAATGCCCGTCTCAGTACCGGAACCGCCTTTATCGTTCTCATCTGGCTCCATAGGATTGCCAGGACCACGTGGGATCAGTTTAGACACGAACGGCAGAGCAATCGGGTTAGCGATAGCCACCTGACGGTCGGTATCCACAGAAATCCCACCCCACTCGAACATACCGAGGTTACCCGGGAACACCAGAGTGCCCTGCTCGGATGGCGGTGTGAAGGTGCCTTCATAACGCAGTTTGTGGAAGATCACACGACACATCAGCTGGTCGTAGATCGTGGCGCCCCACATGTCTTTACCGGTCAGTTTCGCTTCCGGACGGAAAGTCAGTTCTGAGAACGGCTGAGTCGGAGACACATGGTCGCCTTTCGCCGCGCCCTGCGGAACAGGTTTTTCAGGTGCATCTACAATCAGCTTACCGTCACGGCGATCCAGCACGAAGATGTTACCGGTTTTGGTCGGAACATAAATCGCAGGCACTTTGTTGCCGTTCTTGTCGGTGATGTCAGCCAGCGTCGGCTGCGCCGGAACGTCCATATCCCACAGGTCATGGTGAACAGTCTGGTAGAACCATGCCAGTTTACCGGTGGTTGCATTCAGCGCCAGCAGGCCGCTCGCGTAACGTTCCATTTCAGGAGTACGGTTGCCGCCCCAGATGTCTGGTGTCGCCACGCCGATTGGCAGGTAAACCAGATCCAGTTTGTCGTCATAAGCCGCAGGTGCCCATGAGTTCGGGGAATTCGGGGTGAAGTGCTGACCATCAGCAGGCATTTTGTTCGGATCAGCAGCGCCCGGATCGAACGCCCAGAGCAGTTTGCCGGTCTCTACATCAAAACCACGAATAACGCCTGAAGGCTCGCGGGTTGAGTAGTTATCGGTAACCGCACCGGCCACGATGATCACAGATTTCGTGATGATTGGCGGTGAAGTTGGCTCGTAGTGGCCCGGCGTTGCGTAAGGCATGTTGCCTTGCAGGTTCAGCTCACCGTTGTTACCGAATGCCGGGCAACGTGCGCCGGTTTCAGCGTCCAGCGCAAACAGACGGCCATCGTTGACTGGCAGAATGATACGACGTGAACAAACAGCAGGCGCTGCACCGTTCGTTTCGGTGCCTTGCGCGGCTGGCGTAGTCTCGTGATAAGACACCCCGCGACAGGTCACGTGCTGGAAGGTTGGGTTTGGTTTCAGCTCAGGATCGAACTTCCACTTTTCTTTACCGGTTGCAGCATCCAGAGCAAACAGCTTCTGGTGCGGCGTACACAGGTAAAGCATGTCGCCGATTTTGATTGGCGTGACTTCGTCGGTGATTTCGCCCGGATCATTCGGGGTCTTCAGGTCACCGGTACGGAAGGTCCATGCCACGTCGAGTTTGCTGACGTTTTTATCGTTGATCTGGCTCAGCGGCGAGTAACGGGTACCGCCCTGAGTACGGCCATAGGCCGGCCAGTCACTGGCTGGAACGCCGGAATCGGTCGCGGCAGGTGCCGCATCGGCAGCTTTGAGGGTGCCGTTGATTTCCTGCGGGTCGTTAAAGACGGAATACGCCAGCACGAGCACTGTGAACACCAGAGACAGCGCCAGAGCGCCGCGTGCAAAGGCATTTTTCGCCAGCATCTGATTATAAACAACAGGCAGTAAGATCCACAGGCCCAGGAAGAAGGTGACGTCTAAACGCGGCGTCAGTGCCCAGAAGTCTGTGCCCACTTCCCAGACAGCCCACACCGTGGTGCCGAACAGGAAGATTGCATACAGCAATAATGCAGAGGAGCGACGGCGATACAGCAACCACGCGGTAACCAGCGAAATAACACCGGCAATAATGTAATAAAGAGAACCACCTAATTTCGCCAGCCAGATACCGCCGACTAAAAGATAAATCCCGCTTAACGCGGCGAACAAAGCGGTAATTATTACGACGATGCGTGATAACGAGGCTTTCGTTTCCATAGTTGATGACCTTACAGATTTTTATAATCGTCGATTCAGGTGCGCTGAATCTTCAAGAACACCCGGTTTACCCGGGCGTCATGCCTTGCGAATGCTGCCAGCGTTAACACGTACAGGCGTCTGGCAGCTTCGCGGGGTACTTTTTTACAAAATTAAAACGGACTTCTCTGACTGATTGAAAACATAAAACTTATTCGAAGCTATAAGAGAGCGTAGCTCCGCCACCGTAGTTCCTGCCAGGTGCCGGCTCGAAATAGCGGCCATTACCTTCGTTGACGATCACCGAACCGACGTAATTTTTGTCGAACAGATTATCGACGCGGGTGAACAGGTCGAGCGTCACTTTGTCCCAGTTGAAGCGGTAACCCGCACTCACACTGGCCACGGTATAGGCCGGTGCCTGTTCGCTGTTTTCATCATTGACTTCGATATCACTCATGTAGCGGACATCCGCGCCGGCGTGCCAGCCGTCAACCGGTGCCCATTCCAGCGAGGCGTAGCCCATGTTGCGTGCGATCCCCGGCAGACGGTTACCCGCTGGCGTACAGTCGCCCGCGCCGCAGGTCTCATTGCGGAATGTCGCATCGAGCAACGTCCAGGCCATTTTCAGACGCCAGTTCTCTTCGAACTGCTGATCCAGCGACAGCTCCAGCCCGCGACGACGTGTTTTCCCGGCGTTCATATAGCTCGAACGGCCCCCGACACTTTCGGCCACCACCAGCTCGTCATCGGTATCAGTTTGGAACACGGCGGCGGTCACTAAACCGTTGCCTACGCGCCATTTGCTGCCGACTTCAACCGTTGTGCTGGTCGCCGGTTGCAGATCCAGGTTCAGGCCGGACTTGCCGTCAGTGCGGTAAGAAAGCTCGTTAATGGTCGGCGTTTCAAAACCACGGCCCGCAGAGACATAAGTATTCAGCGTTGGCGTCACCGCGAAGTTCAGGGACGCCATTGGCAACAGTTTGTGATAACGGCGCGAACCGCTGTCATCCGGGTTGCTGCCGGTGATGTAGTAATCCGTCGAATCGAAATTAACGGTGCTGTAGCGCGCGCCGACATCCAGCGTCCAGCGCGGCGTCAGGTTCCACGTGGTTTGCAGATACGGATCAAGGTTCCACATCACGTTCTTTTCGTTACGGCGTTCATTGCCCTTCACGCCAAGATCGCCATCCGCATCGAAGTTCTCATAACCGAAACGGCGCTCGGTCATGGTTTCATAATCCAGGCCACCGGTGACGGAGAACGGCACGGAACCCATCTGATCGTCATGTTTCCAGCGGGTATCCACACCGGAATATTTACGCTCCAGCACAATCACACCGCCTGCGTTCAGCGGGTTTTTCTGCGACGCGGCAGGAATGGTTTGGTATTGCGTTGTATGGCGCTCGCCGTGATACGTCATCAGGCTGAACTCGTCGTTCTCGCCCATCTGACGCTGATAGCGCAGGCCGACCTGCGTCTGATCCAGCGATTTACGCGCATTATACTGATCGGCGCGGGTCGCCTGTTTCGGGTTATCGTGCCATTCGGACCCGGTCAGACCGCCCGGATCATTCGCATCAACGGACACGCTGTTAAACATCAGCGTCAGGGTGCTGGCGTCATCGATACGCACGCCCAGCTTGCCATTACCAAGATTTTTCTGCGTACCGCTGTGGTCACGGTAGCCGTCGGTGGTGAATCGCGAACCGGAAATCAGGTAATTCACGTCGCCCGCATGCGTGCCGTCGCCGGTTGCGCCGCTGGCTTTTACGCTGTTACGGAAAGAACCGTAACTGCCGAAATAGGTGCCGGCTTCAAGCCTGGCAGGCTGGGAACCGGTTTGGGTATCCACATTGACAACGCCGCCGGAAGAGTTGCCGTAAAGCGCTGAATACGGGCCGCGCAGCACTTCCACGCGGTCGACCGAGTTCAGGTCGATATTGGAGGTCTGCCCCTGCCCGTCTGGCATGGTGGCCGGAATGCCATCAACATAAATGCGCACGCCACGCACGCCATACATGGAACGGCTGCCGAATCCGCGAACGGAAAGCTGTAAATCCTGCGCATAGTTCTGGCGGTTCTGAACCTGTAAACCCGGAACGCTGCCGAGGCTTTCAGACAGGTTGACCTGCGCTTTGCTGTTTCTGAAATCGTCGCCATCAATCACACTGACCGCCGCAGGGGTATCCAGTTCGGATAATCCACCGGTGCTTTCACGCTTGATGACCATCAGCGAGGAAGAATCTGACGAATCGTCGGAATCTTTCGCGGAAGTGCCCGGCGCTGACTGTGCGTAACTGACTGAAACTGGGTTCAAAACTGATAAAAACGTGATGATAAAAGCAGAGGTTTTGGCGTTCACTTTATGAGTTCTTTTGTTTTAAGTTAAAAGGCTGAGTCAAAAAAGACGACGCACATCTCAATTTTAGACATTAGAAGTAGACACAAATCGACCAATCTGATTGAGAGCGGTGAAGGGCGTCACTATAGTTTTTTTCTTCCTGTTAGTACATACGCAACTTTACAAATATAACTTTTTAACAAAATATCGCACGCAGAGTACATCTGAGGGCCATTCTCATTTTAAATCTCCGCCCCAAACCTGCGTGTATATACAACTTGTGGCGTTTTTTTCTCCCATATGAAATAAACGGTTTGTTTCACATGAAAATTAACCCGATAACCACAAGGGTATTAATAATTTTGCATGGTAACGGTTACAGTAAATTCAACCGATTGATTAGCAATTAATTTATAAAAAACCTGCATTACCAGATATCCCCATAAATTACGTTCAGAAAGCGCCCCATAATTCGGAATATCCTGTTTCATTTCCCTCAGAAAGTTCTGCTTACTGAATGAATATAGACCACGATTTGCACAAGCGGGAATAAGTCGCGGCATTTTCGTACGCACAATGTTCCGATATATGGCCCCGCCCTGCCTTTACAAAACAAATAGAACCGGATGCCCTGTGACGTGAGGATTTACTGAGGGAAAGCGTTTTCACAAATGACGTTTTTGTCATGAAGCCGTCACCCGCCTGTCAGAGCCGCGGGCTCAGAGTGAAATCACACATCCGATGTTCATTCTGATTTAAAGCAAAGAGGTCATGCCATGCGTTTACGTTTAGCTTCTACATTTCTGGTTGCCGCTGCAGCCGCGTTCGGTTCTCAGGCTGCACTGGCCGCACCGGTCAAAAATATCGTGCTGGTTCATGGCGCATTTGTCGGCGGTTCGGGCTGGCGTCCGGTGTACGACATCCTGACGCATGACGGCTATAAAGTGACGCTGGTGCAGGAACCGCTGACGTCGTTCCCGGAAGACGTCGCTGCCACCAAACGTATTTTAGACAGGCAAGATGGCCCGGCGATCCTGGTGGGTCACAGCTACGGCGGCGCGATTATTACGGAAGCGGGTAACGATCCGCACGTCGCCGGGCTGGTTTATATCGCGGCGCATGCCCTGGATAACGGCGAAACTGAAGCGATAAACGGCAGGAAATTCCCGAACTCCGCGCACCCGTTTGCCAAAACGCCGGACGGTTTCCTTTACATCAATCCGGCGAATTTCCCGGCAGACTTCGCCGCTGATTTACCGCTTAAACAAGCCGAATTCGAAGCGCAGGCGCAGATGCTGACGTCCGCCAGCGTGTTCACGGCCAACATCCCGGATCCTGCATGGAAAGTAAAACCAAGCTGGTACATGGTGGCGAAGTCCGACAAGATCATTAACCCGGATTTAGAACGGATGTACGCCAAACGCGCACACAGCCACACGGTTGAAATCGCGGGCGCCAGCCATTCAGTTTACGAGTCACATCCAAAAGAAGTGGCCGCACTGATCGAACAGGCGGCAAAAGGCGCAGTGAAATAGAGATTCAGGATTGGGGATGCAGGGACGCGTCTCAAAACTTGTTACCTTTAGGCAACACGTTGCGTAACGGCCTCTCCTTTAGCCAACCGAAATACTTAACCCATACTTATGTATTTACTAATTTTATGCCTGTCAGGTCAGATTAAAAACGTAAAAAAGGCTGTTCCCATCACAAAAAAATCTCACTTATGGTCTAAACAGGTTCTTCTTTGTTTTTGGCATATTTAAATCATTGCCATTATCGATATCTCAGAAAAATATTTTTATTCATATATTTCAATTAATTGCAATGGTCATTTTTGCGTCACTTTGTCCTTACGAACATCTGCGTGCAGCATCAAAGCGGCAGAACACACTGAGATATCATCGTGTTGCCATACCGGCCGGTGCACAAACTCCTCTTTCCCGCATCAAGATAATTCTTAATCTTTTTTTATGTGTCGTTTGATCTTCTTTGCAATGTTGCTATTGTTGATTATGTCGTTCATGACAGTCTCTAAATATAAGAAACACACTCCATTACGGAACGCATTCTTACATGAAAATTTGAATTTACTTAAAAAACGGCTTTCCTGTTGTTCAGGAAAAGTCGTGTTAAATAATGACTTCACTTTGCAACTTTTGAAATATTAAGGTTCGCCGGATATTGCCTGACGGGTAATCTGGTGCACTCACACCCCACCAGGCTAAAATAATTCGATTGCTATTCATTAGTGCATTTAATTTTTAAAGAATTATTGCATAACTCGCAATGGCAGAAGTTCGTTACTGCCATTTTCAAAGCCTTGTGTCTGAAGTTTATTGGGTGCTGAATTTATGACTACACAAAATTATACAGCCGATGAAAAGAGCGTTGTAAAAAATGTCATCAACAACTATGGCAATAAAGGCGTTTTTATTATTGATCCGGGAAATACTCTGCTGGTCAATTTTTATGACATTCAGTTAAAGCTTTCCGGTTTAGCCTACGCGAATTCCCGTCAATTCTCCCAATGTTGGGAAAACGCAAAAAAACTTAAAGGCAGCACCGGCCAGTTAAGTCAGGCAGCAAATGACTCTGTCACTCCGGTATACAGTATTGTCCGGGTTGACTCTACCGATGGAAAAAATTATCGCGCGGATGCCGTGGGTTCTCTTCCTGTTTCCGCCAACAATGTGACGCAAACGCTGGGATTATTTGACGGTGATGCCACCAATGTCGGCCAGGTAAAATATACACAGAATTATGTGAATGCCGCGGATTGTGTTATCGGCGCTGAAGGGGTATATCCGGACAGTGATAAAAAAGCTGATTTCCCGGTCACGGTGATTTATACCTTTGCGCAAACCATCAATAACATGACGGTCTACGGCGCTGAAATTATTACCACGCAGAACTACCCTCAGGAAATTTATAATGAATCTCCACAGACTATTCATAATCCAAACGAAATAAAAATTTGCTTAACGCGCGTGGAAGCCGACTGTGACTACAGCCAGCCCTATGAGGGCGGGGGCATCGTCAGTGTTCCGGTCAAAGGTTATATCACCTACGGCGGGAATATTGATGTCAGTGGTGGCAAACCCGTTAACGGGATGAGCAGTATCTACCTGATACGCACCCGCGCGGGGGGTAACCCGATTACGCCTTATCCGGGATTTGATTTTTTCGACCCCAAAAATTCAACCATCGCCGGCAATAACATCAAATGGGATCTTAACTGGTTAAAATTTAATAAGGTCGATTTTGATTCCGGCGAAATGGTTTATTATGTTTTTAAACTCATTCTTTCCGTCTCAGGAAAAAGCATTGCAGCCTTTATCACTAATGCCCCTAAAGATATAGTCCCCGGTCAGCAACTTTTAAATACGGTCACAATAAAACCGATGAAAATTGTTTACGGGTGCCTGCATGAAAACACCCAAATAACGATGACTGACGGCAGTGAAAAAATAATTTCAGCGATGAGAATGGGAGACCGGGTGAAAACCGTAAATAATGGTGAGCTTACCGTTGAAAACGTCACCACCGGGCAGGAACAGCATTGTATAAAAATAGTCGCACAGGCTGCGGACAATAAAATACTCAGCGTGGTCGCCAGCCCCGGACATCCTTTTATAACCTCGTCTGGCGTAATTATTGCGCGGGAGCTTAAATCTGGCGACAAACTTTTAACGCTGACGGGAGAAAGTATCGTTATCGATATTCAACCGCAGCCGGAGGAAGCTACGGTATTTAACCTGCAACTGTCTGGCGAAAAACGCGATGAAAATATGCTGTACGCTAATAACATTTTGGTTGGCGATATCCAGATGCAAAGATTTTATGAAGATGAATATTACCGGAGACCTGAAAACATTCTGAGCCAGTTACCAGAAGAATGGCATGAAGATTACCAAAATCATCTCAACGTAATGGGTGAATAATATTATGTACGAAGGATATCCGGACTTTCAGAAAATTATAACAACAGCTACGCAACGTTTTATCGGGACGTATCAGCAAAAAGCAGCCTATTTTCTGTACCCGGAATCCCTCGGTATTCAGGCGGCGGAGCCGTTACCGTTTTCTCTGGATATTGTCCGTAGTACAAGTGCAGACAGCATTTATGGTTGGCTGAGTTTCACGACTGAGCTTGAGTATGCCAGCGGGCAAAGCCTGGAAGATTTCAAAAAACTGTATCCGGGTAAAGCGGTGAACATTTTGCCTCTGGTCTCGGGGAGCCTGGGATTTGACGTGCCGGTTGAGTATCACAGCGATCTGCGGGCGCAGAGCTTTGATGCCACGTGGTATTCGGCGCAGTACATCCAGTTCATTATTCTGCTTAATTCAGCAAGCACTCAGCTGATTGAGGATACGATCCTCGACAAAATCATCGGGTTTAATGCCCGGCTGGATGGTTTTGTAGAAGGGGTATCACCTCGCCTGCCCTATTCCATCGAATTTGATCCCCGTTCGCTGATGCAGGTGTTAACCGATAACGTTCCGGGAACCGTTACCGCTGACGGCACCCGGGTGGCGTTTGGCTATGAGCTGTTAACGCAATATCTGTACCAAAATATCCGTCAACTGCCTTTGACGATCTCCCCGGCGCTGCCGGTGAACGATCTCGCCGCAATTCGAATGTTCTGTCAGGCCTTCCTTGACCGGCTCTGTAACCTGGCAGCTTCACCCTGTGCGGGCCCGGCGAACAGCAATGTCGCCATGATCTGCCTGGCGTCGCAACCACAAAGCGGCCGGGTGATTTTCATACTTGATACCGTCGTGCTGAGCCTGCGCCCTTTGAGCTTTTTACTCGATCCCTTCAGCGCTGCGCAGCAAATTGCCAAAAAGTCGCCCGACACAATAATTCACCGGGTCACTCCGCCCCCTATGCCAGAAGACAAACGGGCGATCGACGTTTTTTACACGCCACCGCCAGGGCTGGGCGCGGGCGTTTCTATCGATATTCAGCTGACGCTGCCGGCCGGTAATATTTATCCGCAAAAACAAACACAAACGCAGGCTCTGACGCCAGATAAAAGTCGCGTCACCTTCACGTTTTTTAACAGCTCACTCGGCGTAAGCCCCTTCTTCTACCAGGTCCGCGTGAATTATTCTCAGGGGGGAAGCTGGCAAACAATCTCCGGTGATCCGTTGCAGTGCGCGGACCGCTTTCTGGTGCTGGATCCCACGTCGTTACCCTGTAAGTTCCTGACCCTCAGCCTGGATGAAGGTTTTGCCCGCCAGAGCATAATCAGCGGGACTTATCATTCTGGCGGCGTGGATCAGAACCTTAAATTAACCTCTGACGCGCCCGATTTCAGTTACCCGATCCTCTGCGGCAATACGTATGCCGACGTGGAAGCCCGTCAGATATCCGGGGAAGGCGTGGTTCCGCTGCCCGGGCCAGTCACTCTGTCCACCACACTGGGCGCATACAGTTTTCCGCAGTTTGGGGCGCAACTGGCGCGCATCACGGTGAATCTGCCGGACGGCGTCACTGCGGCAGAATTCGAGTTTGAGCCGCAAAGCCTGATGCCTGCCACAAAATATAACTTCACTCATCTGCATAACACATTCGACTACAAATGGACGGTCACCTCTATTTATGCCAGCGGTTTTCGCTACAGATCTGCTGGTGGCCCGTGGTCAGCCTATGTAACCGGTAATCAAACAATTGATTTTAAAGGTGAAAGATGAACACTGAATATTTAAACCCTGAGCAGACGCTACAAAACTTCTTTCTGCTTGGCCGGGACTTTGCTTTCCATGATCAGACGCTGCCACCGGAGGCCTACACCTATGGCAGCTTTGCCCCTCAGGTCGTGCTGGATACTCCCGGAGGTCAGATCAGCGCGTTGCATTTACTGACCAGCCCCGGCGGGGGAATGGCGACCTTCGTCGCTCCTGCACAGCCCGCAGATACCCCGGCGTTAAAAGCGTATATCCGGGAACATTTCATCCCGTCGCCGGGCGAGATCAGTCTGATCCAGGGCGATGTCCGCCAGTCCCTGTTCCTGCGTTTTGTCCATCAGCCGGAAGCGGACAGTTATGACGTTGAGTTTGAGCAATCCCGTATGGCGCTGACGCATAGCGAAAGCGGAGTTCTGGACGACGCTATCAGAGGCGATAAAAACAAGGTTTACCTGCGGATCCGCAGCCAGTTCAGCGTCAGCAGCCGCGCGGCGGCACGGATGGAAACGGACTGGGTTGCATTTCTGACGCTGGCGTTCAGTGAAGATGCCCGTCAGCCGGAGACCATCGCCCTCCTGCTCAACCAGCAGATCGATGCCGGTGTGATTACCCTGGACGAACAGTTTGATAATGCACCTTCAGAACAGACCCGCGAACGGGTCAGGAATTCTCTGGTAGAAACGGCGTCGCTGCTGGTCAGTAATACGCTGCGAAATATCCATTCGGTGGATGAGATCCCGACCAAAATCAGCTACGACGTCAGCTACAGCAACAGTGTGCCGCAACAGTATTTGCTGACACAGCAACAGGATATCGCCGTGCTGCTGGGCACGTTGCCCGCAGAAAGCATTATCACGTTTACCCCGACGCCGCTGCCTGAACCCACCCGCCCTGACAAGCCGGTCATCACGCGTGAATGCCGGGTAAGTCTGGGTTTCAACCCGGCCGGTTTCAACATCATGTCGGTTGATCTGGTTTACGCAGATGAGCAGACGCCGATGCCGTGGCCCAATTTCACACCGGTCACGCTGAAAACCGAATCGGACATCAGCACGATCACGCTCCGGGTCAAATTTGCGGATTACAGCGACTACGAAACGCAACTTCGCTGGCAAGACGACATTGCCCTTACGCCGCAGGAACTGGGTTTTTACAGCGTCCTGTTTGATGCCGAAGACCTGAAATCCAGCTTTAAGTCGGTCAAAGGCAGCGCGACCTACCTGCCCGCGGGCCCGGCAAAAAAACAATCTTTTAGCTTCTCATTTTCCACAGAACCCACGTGGCAGGCCAGCTGGTGGGTCAACGCCCATTTTGCCGGTCTCAACGGCCAGATTGAATACAGCTGGAGTGGAAACCTGAAATCGCTGTTCCCGAAAACCTACGACTCTGGCCGCCTGAAGGCCAGTGTCAGCCCCGTCAAACTGCAATACACCAAGTGATATAAACAAGAGGAATGCCCTATGTTAACCACCGCTTTGCAGCAGTCGATCAAAATCCCAACGGATAAGTATCTGGGCGAAACTGAATATATCTGTACCTGTTACGGCGACAGCCTGGACAAGAATACGTATTACGTCGTGCCCGAAATCCCGGTATTTGTTGCCCGCGACGCTAACAGCCCCAGTTTTATGTTCTATAAATATCGCGGCGAAGACATGCAAGGCGGTTATGCCCAGTTTACCGTGATGCTGCCGTTGCCTCCCGATGATCTGCAAGCCAAAATCCGCGCTGAACTGTTTGGCAATATTCAGGGCCAGCTGACGGCGAAATCCACCCTGATTGTCACCTATGTTAAAGCCGAACAGGCTTCGGCAGCGGATCCGGAAAACCAGACTAAAAAAGCGGCGATGGACGCTGCGCTGAAAAATACCGGCCTTGACACCGATCAGGCCAGCAAATTTGTGTCGCTGTATGACAGCAGCAAAGGCAATGACCAGTTTCTTCCTGAGCTGATGCCGGAAGAAGCACAGAAAATTAAGCTGTTGCAGCCTAACTACACCTCGGCGCAGGCCACATTAATTCTTGATGACAATGAAAAATTCTACCGTCAGATCCCGACGCCTTTATCGCCATCTGGTTTAGGCGATAACAGAACCGTTTTCGGGCTGACACTGACCGGCGAAGGCGCCACCCTGTTTGAAAATGTGCTGGCGGGCACCGATAAAAACTCAAGCGTCGGCGTTCGTTTTAACTTCAATCTGGACGCTTCCCTGCCTGCGGCCAAAGTAACGGTGAGCTACGACAGCGAAATCACCAAGTCGGTCACGCAAACCATCTCTTACCATACGTGGTCGGCAGATGAGAAAAAGATTGAACGCGAATACATTGAGAAAGGGGCCATTAAAATTGATGTTCAGGTCGGGCTGACCGCGGCAGAAATGGGGATGACGGCCGATCAGTACATCAAGTGGAAAGAGGGTCTGACGGCGTGGGGGCAGAAACAGGTTGAGCAAATCTTAAGCAGTCAGACCGGCCTGGACATGAGTCTCGATATGCTAAATGACGCGGGTAACTTTGGTAAATTCCAGGAAAGCCTCAAACAGACCAAAAGTTTTACCCGGGTTTATGACGAAAACTCTGTCGTTTCCTTTGCCATCGCACCGCAAACCCAGCTGCCGTCTATCCAGTCCATCGTGGGCGAAGCGAACCTGAAGGATTATTTCAAAGAGTACGACCTGAACGATCCGTTCTATCAATTTATTCAGCCTGAGTTCTATGTCACTCAGGATCTGGCGACCTATAACATCGCCAATATTGTCGTGACGGCCATCTACGACAAAGACAATCAGAGCACCTTGCAATTTAACCCTAAAGATATGGATCCGAAAAAAACCGACAAATGGTTTATCAAGCCGGAGCTGGGCCGCGCGTTTAAATATTCCTACACCGTTAACTTCAGCGGTACACAGGCCAAACCCTATCATTCCGGCGATATTCAGAGCGACAGGGATCTGATCATCTCCATTAACACCGCACAGTGTGGCGTCGTTTACGCCGATATTTCTACCCTGCTCGACCCGCTGGGATGGAAAGTCTTCAGCCAGGTGGTGGTTAAAACGCGCTATTCCGATCCCGATAAGGGGGTTGATCTTAAAACCACCAGCCAGGTCATCAGCGAATCCGCACCGCCTAAACCGTTCATTTATCCCATCGGCACGACCGTGGATAAACCGATTTATTATTCTGCCGATTACTACGCCATCAATGGCGACAGCCTGACCTACATTCCCAATGGCGTTGAGACCAGCCCGCAATTGCCGGGTTATGGCCTGACGCAGGGCAATCAGATCCTGATCCCTAACGCCCTGCCTAAAGCGCAGAAGTACACGGTTATCTTCCAGCCAACGCAGAAAGACGTCACGCTGATCACCTATGAAATGACGGTGAAATACCCGAAATGGGACTTCAGTGAATCGCAAAGTATTGCCATCACCGAATTCGACAGTAAGTCGATGACCCAATATCTGACCTTCAATCTCATGCAGGCAGAAGCGGGCAATGAGCCGGAAATAAGCTATGTCTCGACCGTGTATTTCGGTGACAAAGGCGAAGAGAAAACGAAAACAGATAAGGTATCGAACACCACGACAATTGTGGTGGTGAAGTTCTGATGCTCTGAAATAACAAAGGGCAATCAACGTTGCCCTGTTTTTACTTCCGTCACGCAGGATTGTCGCGATGAATAATCAGATCATAGTGCAAAACATTTGTTTTATCCGTGCCGACCCGGACAGACCTGTTTATTTTTACTGCGCCGCAGCGCCGGGCATTATGGTCACCCGCGACGATCAGCCCGCGGTCCAGCTACAGATTTTCAGAAACAGCAGCGAACCGGCCACCGTTTATTATGCCAGCTTGTCACTGCAAACTTTATTAGTCAGCAGCCCTGAAGCCGCGCGCGCAGCGGCAGATGCCAGCACGGATATCCCGCGCGATGCGGTGCTTTTGCCCTTGCAGGCTATTTCCTGCAGCGCGACGCTGAATATTCCCGGTTTCATTACCGGACTAACCAGTAAGACGGCGTTGAACGACCAGCAAAATTGCTATCTGCTGGCCAGGCTCGGCCCGCAAGACAATATCGCCCTGCTGACCAGCCTGATGGCGAAGCCGGAAACGGCACCTGTCACGGTCAGCTACAAAATCGATTATCTGCAACAGCTGCCGCCCGCAACCTTTGAACTTGAGGCCAGCTGGGACAAAGTTTATGAGTTCCTGCAAGAATCGATGGGCTTCAACCTGCTGTTTTTTTCGGTCGATATCGAAAATACCTCGTCACGGCTGATCACCGATAAAATCGTGACCATCAAAGTCCGCGACACAGATCCCGACAAACATATCGCGCAGGCCGGTGCCGAACTGACGCAGATCCTGCTCAGCGAATTCTTTACCCCGGTGTTTGCCGATGTCCCTGCGCAACCCCGGCCACAGGCCGGTTTTTATCTGCAGCGGGTTTCTGTTAAAGACATTGAGCAGCGCCGTTTGAGCGGAAAACTGAGCGAAACGACGGTGGTAAAACGCTCGGTTTATCCGCAGGCTTTATTCAGTGAACTGGTCAAAGGCACGGACTATCAGGCCGGCCGCGTGATCACGGAAACGGATCTGCAGGATGATTTTTTTGCCTCCCGAAACGTGCAGATAAACTTACTGACGCCCGAGCTGGACAGCAATATTCAGCTGGTGATGGCGCGCCTGCGTTATGGCGACAACGTCCAGCAATATGCCTTCCGTAAAGGCGACGTTCTGCCCAAGCATTTCAAAGCACCGAGCATTACCGACCCGAAAACGGGGAAAATGCTGTGGCCCGTCGGGTACGATTTTATCGTCTATTTTAATAAGCCTTTTGGGAGCGTGACGTCCGTCAGTTCCGGCGATCTGCAAACTGAGCTGGACGACATTTATCTGGATCTCGATTCCGTTTATGCCCGCTATGATTTTCTTATCCGCGCAGCAAGCCAGTTTAACTGGAACTGGTATCAGTCGGTTCTGGTTACCGTGCGCTGCCGCCACAGGCTCTTGCCGGGCCCCATCGTGTCAAAAATTTTTCAGATCACCCCCACGTCCCGGGAAGAAGATTATCCGGTCACGCTGCCGGACCCCGATTTGTATCTCTTTGACGTCAGCAAGGAGTACAGCAGTGAGGTCAATTCGCCGCATTTATCCGCCGTGATTGAAGAGCCGACCAGCCAGGATATCTCGCTGTTCTCCTCGTTGTATCACCAGCGGGTATTAACACTTTCCGCCAACATGGACTGGCAGGAGGTCGAAAAAGTGATCGTGTCGGTCAGCTACCCTTATTCTCCCACTGACGAGAATGCCTGCCTGCAACAGGTCTTTCAATTTACCGAAAAAGACGCCGCCATTCAGCGTTTCAGCGCTGATCAGCCAGACCCTGCGCGGCTCACCGTCAACCTTGATATCTGGTTCACCTACCAGGATGGCAAAGGCGGTGATCACCCCGAGTACGTCCAAACCGCAACCGTTCAAGACAGTATCAATATCGCCAACCTCATTTAAGGAAACGCCATGTTATTACTTAGAGAAAGAACACAAACCATCAACAACATCACCTTCTTTGCTGATGACTCCGATGACAAGCAGTTCTGGTATTTACCCGGTGATATCCATATCGCGGAAAATGACAAAAAGCCGGTATTTTCATTGATTAAATACACCGGCGACGGCAGCGGTCAGCAAGGGGGCTACATCAACTTCGAGGTGAACACGTCTATTGATGAAGATGTACTCAACAACGCATTCCAGGAGTACCTGAGCAAACTCAAGGTGGATCCGAAAACGGCGCGCAAAACGCAGGTGATGTTTGACAAAGGCACGGTGAATTTCTTTGTACTGGGTGCGGAAGGGACGAACGGCGAGCTAATCAGCGCCCAAAGCCCCAGCCTTTTTGGCAAAAACAGCGCGATCTTCAGCGCGAAATTAACGCCGGAACAAGCGGTGATCCTGGAAGCCGCGTTTAATCAGGCGCAGGCACCGGCCGCCGTGGCGTACAACCTCAGTTTTACGGGCATCACGCCAGCCTTAAAAGTGGAAGTCGAAGCCAAGCTCGAAAGCCTTTATAAAGAGTTTGATCTTAAATTTGGGGCCAATATTCCGATCCCGGTCGAAACGCCCGCCAGCTTCTGGCTGGGTTTTGACAGCGTCATCAAAAAGCTACAGCAGGATCAGAAACTGATCATCAAGGTCACTGAAAGTATGCCAGGCGATCAGGCGGAAAAAGAAAAGGAATGGGCGTTGCAGTTTGTCAAAGAAGAGATTTTGAAAAGCTTCTTTACCGCTTCGCTGAGCCCCAACGATGACAGCAATACTCAGGCGAAATCGGCCAGTTCCTCCATTCTGGATTCCCTGATCGCCAGCGACAAAAAAGAGGACGAAGAAGGCGGAAAAGGCGGGCTCTTCCCCAGCGCATCACTGGAGATAAAAATGGTGCGCATCGAAGAGACGAAAGCGCTGAACTTCAACTACATCTCGTCGCAGGCGATCACCCAGGCCGCGGTGCCGCAAAACTTTATCGGCAGCGATATCCTGCGGGCGAAGAAGGTTCCTCCCTACTTCATTGAAGTCAACGTTAACGATCCCTTCTTCCAGAAAATTGACTTCACCGTGCTCGGGCCGGACGGATTTGATGAATACGGCATTAAAGCCGCGAGCTTCAAAATCGGCTACAACAATCAGGTGTATACCGCCGCGCCGTTCACCGCCGACGACGGGACATGGGGAAAGAATATCTCCCGGAGTAAAAACACCAATGAACTGTTCGATATTCAGAGCGAGTTTATTTTTAAATCAGCCGCTACGTCCGGCTGGGAAGGCAGCAGCAGCTACCAGCCAAAATCACAATCGGCTTCAACTTTGCTGAATCTCGATCCCGGCTCAGTGCTGACATTCAATGAAATCTCCATTTTTCTGGACAAGAAATTTTCGTGGGAGAATTGCAACCAGCTGATCGTCGAGCTGGCTTATACGGACGATAAGCAGAGCAAAAAAAGCAAAAAGTACACCTTCAGCGAAGATAAAAGCGAAGCCCAGACCTTTAAATACCGCTGTCTGACCGAGAAACCGTGGAACGTTCACTACAAAATCACGTACTTCTTAGTCGGCGGTAAGACAACGACGCTTGATGGCAGCGAAAACCCGCCCGCTATCGTTATTCCGGCAGTAGCGTAGGCGACAGACAATGGTCGAACTTAATACCGTAATCCCAGTGGCATGGAACGCCCTGGTTAACGCACTTTGCCGGGAAGCGCCTTATCTGCGGGCAACGCTGACCGCGGAAATTGCCCGTTTCACGCAGGCACGTCTGGCGTCCGGCGGTCTAGCGGCGGCTTTTAATACCAGCCTGCTGGCCTACAACGGCTGTCCGCTTGAATTTACTGTTTCGACGTCAAAACCGCAGGCGCTTGCCTGCACTCTGGATCCCTTTTTACCTTATTACGCAGAAGATCGCCGGATAGACGCGTTTGCCCGCCATTACCGGCAGATAGTTGCGCCGGTTTCGCAGAATGACGCTGACATTCGTTTTGATGCGGCAGCCATAATGCAAAACCAAAGCGCGCAACCGCTGCGGTTTGGCTCCTGGCTGGGGCGAAAATATACGCCTGAAGGGATGAAAACGAAGATCTATTCCGAGGTGCAGTCCGGTGGTTTTGACGAAACGAACTGGCCCGGCGCGATGGAGAATCTCTCCCTCGCCGCCTGCCGGGAAGCCGGATTGTCATTGCTGATGACCGGCGAATATCCGCAGCAATCCGCCTCGCCGCGTGAGTATTACTTTCAATGGCATAGCGCGCACATCACGCACGCTGACATTGCGGCGGTCATGCGTTTTTTTGACTGTGAATCGCTTTGGCCTGCGCTGAAGCCCTTGCTGGAGCAGGCCGTACAACAAACCCTGAACGGGCAGGTTTTTCCGGCGACAACCTACGGTTTTAGTCTGGTTTATGGACAGGATGCAAAGCCTGCAAGCTTCACGCTGTTTGTGATGGCGGCAAGTTTCTTTGGTGATAATCAGCGGGTTTTCCCCGCAGTTCAGAACCTGCTGACGCAAAATGACCAACAGCTGCCTTTACTGCAACGGGTGGTTACTGAGCAAATTCCCATACAGTTCAACGTGGTGGGCTTTTCGGTGGACAGGCAGGGAAGCCGTGCCATCAGCTGCACTTTCAGCCCGCAGAATAGTCATTTTGAGACATTGCCGGTCAGACCATCGCCGCCGTCAGTACACACGCCCCGGCTCAGCCTGAAAGCCTTACTGGCGCAACAGTCTGCCAGCGGTGCTTTTGTGTCGTATGTCAGAACACCCGACGGGCGCTGGCATCAGGATGAAAATGCGTTTGTGACCGCGCAGGTCTTACGCACGCTGGAGAACACCGCGCAGACGGCTCCGTACATTGAAAAGGCGCTCGGTTTCCTGACAACCTGTGAAACCCGTCCGCACCATTTCAGTTTCTGGCCAGCCGCCGCCCATCCTCAGTGGATGGCGAACCTGAAAATCTGTGCCGATATTGATGACACGGCCATTATTACCGAACTGCTTTATAAATCTGGCCGACTGTCGCTCGCGCAGGCCCGGCAGACGCTTTCTCATATGAACAATTATCAGGTGCGGAAAGTAGATCCCCGCCTGAAAGCCACGCAAAACCAGTGGGCTGAGTGTCAGAGCTTTTATACCTGGATGCAGGATGAGAACCAACTCTCTCAGCTCGACTGTTGCGTCAACACCAATGCCCTGATTTTGCTGCACAGGCTGACGGATGAAGGCAGTCCTCTGCCGCCCGCTTATCCGCGCATTACTCAGATGCTGAATCAGGCAGTGCAATGGAGCGGCAGTGACTTCGACCGGCTCAGTACATTAACCCCGTATTACGCCCACCCTGCGGAATGGCTGGCCACACTGATTTACGCCCGACAAGCGGGGATCCCGCAACTCACGCCGTTGATTAATGCACTTTCCTGCTGGCAATTGCCCGCAGGACAACGGGAAAGCCCGCTTTATCGCCGGCATGACGGGCGCTATCTCTGGACGTCTCCCTGCCTGAATCAGTTCAGATCTCTGGCTCAAACTGAATATGCTGAGGAAAACCATGAATATATTTCTTAATAACCTGGTGGCGCTGAACCAAATTATTTTGCAAAACGCTCGCGAACAGTTCCCGGTTGCAGAGGGGAAACACCTGCGCTACCGGGCTGCCCAGGCGGTGCTGGCCGATGCGCTGACCGCCAAAGTGTGTACCGAAATCATCTCAGGAGAAACCCGCTACGAAATTGCGACCAGCACCGACGGCACAAGCTGGAAGATGATGCTGAACTTCGCGCTGAGCCAGCCGGTTCCGCAAACGCCTTATGTTGTGCTGAGCTTCAGCACCTTCGGCAATGCCGAAGAAATGGTCTTTGACAAAGTGATGGAGACTGAAACGGAAAATGTTTATCAGGCAGAGCTTGAGCTGAACGAGCTGGCACAGCGTGATGCGTTGCTGCGCGCCTTGTCTGATTTTGATGCGCAAACCACGCTGGTCGTTGCACTCAAAACCGATCACAGCATTACCAATACGATCACCGATCCTAAAGTTTTCTACTTCGCGGAAAACTACTATCCGTATATTTATCAGGGCATTCTGCCGCCACCCGCCCGACTGCAACTGAAACTTCTGCCGCTGGTTTTTCAGAATGTGACCTACAACTATTATCAGGACTATGTTCTCCAGAATTACCTGTATTACCTGCCTGATACCTTTGAGGTTGGTCTTGGCACAGACCTTAAACCGATGCTCTCATTTTCATTTTCTGCCCCTGATAACGCCACGAAACTGGATCAGGTCAACGTCACGATGGACTACTTTTTACTGCCTAAGGTGAACCAGGCGCGGATTGCCAACGCCAGAGACCAGTTCACCCAGAAACATCCTGACGGAAAACTGATCCCGTTTGCCAATGCCGATACGCTGGCATTACAGCTGGAATTGCCCGCGGGTAAAACAGAGGAAAAGAATGCGCTGATTAACCTGCAAAGCGGCGTCGCAGATTCGTTCACCCTGCCGGTCAGTCAGTTTGTGACAATCTGGGATGCGCTGTTTTCAAAATCACCGCAAAGCCTGTTACTCAAAGGGGAGCTGGAGGTTCAGTTCAAGGGATTCAATCCCGATAAATTGCCGGTGAAAATTGCGCTGGATGACAAATATAAGGATAAACCGCTCGATTTTATTACACAGTCCACGCCCGTGGACATTTCCAATACCCTTACGTTCAAAAGTGATCCCCAGGCCTACAGTTCGTCCGGGCCACGTCCGATCGAGCGTATGTTAGTCAATATCGGGAATGAAACTTTCGAACTGAATAAAACGAATCCGGATCACGACGCCATCGTAAAAGTATCGGTGATTGATCTCATCCTGCATCCGGATAAAAAACCCGTATATACCTATGACCTGCAAATTCGTTACGTCGACGGAGGAAAAGTGGAGCGTAATAACCAGACCACCACGTTTGAGATTATTTATGTGCCGTAATGTAATACCCGGAAAGGGCTGAATGCCGTCAGTTTAAATATCACAATCAGGAGATGCCTATGCCCGAAATCTGATATGAGAATAAAGATTCTGTACAAATTATTTAGCGTTAGATTCCCGAAGCAGATGATCTGTTTTGCGATCTGTCCTCGGCCATTTTTTGTGAAGTGACCTGTGCAGATTTCCTGCATATGTCTTTAAAACAATCTGTTAGCGAGGTTCAAATGAAACAACATTATATGCTCGTTATTGCTGCTGGTTTGCTGGTTTCCGCGTCATCTTTTGCAAAAGTTAACGACGTGCCTAAAGGGGCATTAGTAGTCCGTTACGGTGCGGCTAATACGGATGCGAATTACGCCAGCCAGGATGGATATCCGGGCACCTTACAAAACGTTTCGGCCTTATGCTCTAAAGCGAATTCCGGCGTTGATCAGGCTAAAGTCGAAGCGTTAATTAAAACGGATACCGGCAGATCTAAAGATTTAAAACAGGCAGGAGGCACCAATGCGTCCACGCTGATTAATAAAAATGCCACGGTGTCCACGGATCCGCAGCCGGGTAACCCCAACCATTGCATAATCAGTAATATTGAGTTGAAAAATATCAAAGGTGCATGGCAAATGTTTGCGCTTAAATAAGCAGACTAAATCAGGCCCGGTAATATTTTATGCGTGTTTTGCAGGAAATATTTTTCCGGGCCAGATCCCTGCTGAGTTGTGGCAGCCATTTCCGGCGCTGCGTATAAAAAGTTATGCTTTTCGGGTGTACGCGATCATGTGGGATAGCGCGTACACCACGCAGCCGAGGAAGGCGGCGGGGGCGAGGCTGTCATAGAGATGTCCCGGCTGGGCGCCGGTATACAGTATGACCGCCGAAACGGCGATCCCCATCATCGCGCCGGGGATATGGATCCAGCGGGTTAAACGCTGTTTTTGTGCTTTGTAGGCGGCGAATTCCTGATTCGTGCGACCCAGCGCCTGGCTCAGGCGTTCGCAATCTTCTTCGTTATCGCGAACGCGCTCTGCCAGACGGGTATTTTCTTCCTGAATTTCAGCGAGCTGCTTTTTCAGTTTCGCTTTTTCACTCTTCGCGTTCTGCCCTTCGTACTCTTCCAGTTTCAGACTGGCACGCAGTTGCGTGACTTTACGGTTAGCCTCAGCCGTCAGTTCTTTCTGCTGACCGAGCAAGGCGTAATTACCGTCGGCACGACGGTTAGCCGCGTGGCGTTTGTCTTCTTCCCCGGTCACCTGCTCCTGAAGCCTGTCGCGGGCAGCGGCCATCGCCGCCATCTGACTGCCCATATAAGCGACAAGATTTCTGGACTCTTCCAGCTCGGCGGAAACTGAATTCCCGGCAGTTTGCTGACGTGCGCGCATCAGCGCCAGTTCGTCAGCGTGCTGTTTTTTCTGTATTTCAGCCTGGCGCAGCAGTTCGCTGACCCGCGTATTCAGACGGTATAATTCTCCTTCCAGTCGCTGAACGTCTTCTTTATTCCCGCTGCTGGTTTGGTTGCGTGCAACGGCCAGTTCATGGGTCAGACTGCGCACCTGCTTTTCCAGTGATACCAGTTTTTCGAGCGTGACGGCGGTGTCTTTAAAAACGGTTTTGACTTTGGCTTTATCGCCTTCAGCGCGGCTGAAACTGACGCCTCTGAGTGCGCTTTCCACTTCGCGGGCGATGGACGTTTTATCCATTGCCTTCATCCGGTTGCACGCGCTGGCCAGAAAAGTGGCCGCTTCATTGCTGTTACCGGTGCCAAAGGCTTGTTTGATAAGGCTCTGTATCACGCTCATTTTGTCGTGCTCGCTCGCAGGATATATTCAGGACACGCATGATGCAGACCTTAGGTGCATCAGATTCTAATTACTCATTGTATCAGATAGGA
Source organism: Rahnella contaminans (assembly GCF_011065485.1). Lineage (NCBI taxonomy): Bacteria > Pseudomonadati > Pseudomonadota > Gammaproteobacteria > Enterobacterales > Yersiniaceae > Rahnella > Rahnella contaminans. The sequence goes on along the minus strand of NZ_JAADJS010000003.1, from coordinate 175,523 downwards.
TTTGTTTTATTTATCGAAGTTATTTTAAGCGGATGTTTTGAAGGATTAATGGCCGTAGTCTTGAGATACAAAAAGCCGGAACCCGGTTTCCCCCGCTCCGGCTGTTTTCATGCAGAAATTAATGGAATTGCAGATATGCGACGTGGGTTTGCAGATATTCCTGCAAGCCGTGTTTGCCGTCTGCGCCGCCGACGCCGGATTTACGCCAGCCCGCATGGAACCCCTGCATCGCTTCAAAGTTTTCGCGGTTGATATAGGTTTCCCCGAACTTCAGCTGTTTCAGCGCTTTCATCGCGGTGTTGATATTGGAGGTATAGATAGAAGACGTCAGACCATACTCGCTGTCGTTGGCCATCGCGATGGCTTCTTCCAGCGTTTTGAATGTCGCGACCGGCAGCACAGGGCCGAACACTTCTTCATGCATGATCGGCATATCCTGTTTTACATCCACCAGCACCGTCGGCTGATAGAAGAAGCCTTTGTCGCCGTGACGTTTGCCGCCCAGCAGCACTTTCGCCCCCTGCGAGACGGCTTTCGCCACTTTGTCCTCGACGCGTTTTAACGCCGCACCGCTGATGAGCGGCCCCATATCCAGCTCTTTCTGTTCAGCGGTATTGCCGAAGGTCACTTTTTTCATCGCCACGCTGATCCGCGAAATGAATTCGTCGTACACACCTTCCTGCACGTAAACACGTTCCGCACAGTTACACACCTGCCCGGTGTTGATCACGCGTGAGCTGACGATGGCTTTGACCGCAAGATCCAAATCCGCGTCATTCATCACAATGGCCGGGGCTTTCCCGCCCAGTTCCAGCGAGACTTTGGTGACGTTCTGCGCCGCAGCGGTCATGGTGGCGATACCGGCGGCGACGCTGCCGGTCAGGCTGACCATCCCGACTTTCGGGTTGGCGGCCAGTTCCTGCCCGACAACCGGCCCGTAGCCGGTGACGATATTCAGCACGCCCTTTGGCAGACCGATTTTGTGAATGATTTCTGCAAAAATAATGGCGTTGTTTGGCGTGATTTCACTTGGTTTGATCACGATGGTGTTGCCGGTGATCAGTGCCGGTGCGGCTTTACGGGCAATCAGAAAGAACGGGAAGTTCCACGGCAAAATACCGGTCGTCACGCCGATGGCTTTGCGGAACACAAAGATATTTTCGTTTGGCCGGTCACTCTGAATGATTTCGCCTTCGTAACGGCGCGCCCATTCGGCCATGTAATCGAGATAATCGGCGGTAAACAGCACTTCGGTTTGCGCCAGGCCGTAGGTTTTGCCGCCTTCCGCAATAATGGTTTCTGTCAGTTCTGCTTCTCGTTCGCGGATCCCGGCGGCGATTTTGTGCAGCCACACGCCCCGTTCCACTGCGGGCAACGCTTCCCACCCCGCTTGCGCCGCTTCGGCAGCATCAATGGCTTTTTTCGCGTCTTCGGCAGAGCCTTCAGGGATCTGCGAAATCACCTGTTCTGTGGCCGGATTGACCACGTCAATCCACTTACCGCCGGTGTTTTCAACGAATTCACCGTTGATGTACATACGTTTTTGAACTGTGCCCATGTCAGAAATCTCCAAAGAACGGATAGAGGGATGATGAACGAATTGTTAAAAAATAAGCTCTTTTTTGTAAAGTTCTAACAGCCTGTTCTATCCGTGACGTTTTTACCTTTCCGTGATTGCCAGTTGGTTTTGAGAAATGGCAAAAATGTCATGATCGGTCTGCCCGACATAACATTTTTGAAAATTGAGCATTTGTGAAAGGAATATGCCGGGTATTTACTGACGGACGTGGCGGGGCGCATACCCAAATTCGCGCTTAAAGAGTGTAGAGAAATAATTGCTGTCGCAGAAACCGCACTGATGCGCGATGTCCGTGATCGAGCTGTCGCTAAAACGCAGCATGTTGCGCGCATTGAGCAGCCGCAGGCGGTTAAGATAATTGAGCGGCGTGCAGCCGGTTTGCTGTTTCATCTGGCGGTGTAATGTGCGAAGCGACATCGAGAATTGTTCCGCCAGCACCGGCCAGTTGATCTCTTCGTCATAATGCTCGTTCATCCAGTCCAGCAGATTATTCAGGTCGCCACCCTGCCCGCGATACCCGACGTCACGGCTGCCCTGACGCAGCAACAATAAAAGCTGCATGAAATACAGTTCCTGCTGAGCCTGGGATTCCGGCGTCTGGCTGACCGTTTTACGCGCCAGCAGGTCGATGAGCGTTTTAGCCTGCGTCACCTGGTTCGGGCTGATGCGCCAGTGCGCCGGATAAATGCCATCGACTTCCTTTGGCAGTAAATCACTGACCCCGTTGAGGAATCGAAACGCATTCGGGCCACGGTACAGAACGTTGGTCAGATACAGATTGTCGGTATCTTCGTAAAGATGGTGGTCGCAGTGGCGCACAAAGCAGACGCTGCCTGCACTGAGGATCAGCGGATGGTCATTAAAAACGTGTGTCCCGGTGCCCTGTTCGACCAGCACAATCTCGTTGAAATCCTGGTGATGATGTTCAGGAAAAGTTTCCTGCGGGTAACGGGGTTCAATGGCGACCGGAAAATCTCCTGAAGGGAAATATTCACTACTGCGTAACACGGTCATTTCCGACTCCTTATTAACATTATCGTAATATCTTAGTCGTCACTGACGCCGTCATCGGGCTGAAATTGTGATCTGCCAGCCGCTTTTGAACAAAACCTTTCTTTCCCGGCACAATCTTGCGCAATCCGGCGTATGACGCAGGTTTACGCCCTCTTTCAGTGCGGTTTTTCCCTGCCCGAAATCGGTTTTTTTCGGGGCATTTCCATGGGTCGAAACAAGATTGTTATCAATTTGTGAGGTTGTTCTCTTAAACCTTTGCAGCTTTGCCATAGTTAGCGCAGAACTGGCACTCGCGGAAAGGTCAGATCCTCAGCAACCTCCTAGAGTCGTGATCATGCGCCTGGCGCGTCGGCAATTTTTGGTCGTTAAACTTTATGCAGACTTATGCGGAGTACAAACAATGAAATTAAAACACGTACTGAGCCTCACCCTGATCGCGAGCAGCATCCTGCTGGCAGGCGCGGCATCGGCAGAAGTGAAGATTGCGCTGGTGGCAAAGTCACTGGGCAACGGTTTCTTTGAAGCGGCAAACGTTGGCGCGCAGCAGGCAGCGAAAGAGCTGGGTGATGTGAAAGTAATTTACACCGGCCCGACCACTACCACCGCCGAAGCGCAGATTGAAGTGCTGAACGGCCTGATTGCACAGGGTGTTGATGCGATTGCGGTTTCCGCCAATGACCCGGACGCGCTGGTGCCTGTGCTGAAAAAAGCCATGCAGCGCGGCATTAAAGTGGTGTCCTGGGATTCCGGCGTCGCCAAAGAGGGCCGTCAGATCCACCTGAATCCGTCCAACAATGCGCTGATTGGCGAAACCAACGTCAAACTGGCCGCCGATGCACTGAAAGCGCTGAATGTCGAAAAAGGGGATGTCGCGATCCTCAGCGCCACACCTACCTCGACCAACCAGAATCTGTGGATTGCCGAGATGAAAAAGGTGCTGCCAAAGTATCCTTCCGTCAATCTGGTGACTGTGGCGTATGGCGATGATTTGTCGGATAAAAGTTATCGCGAAACTATCGGCTTATTGAAATCTTATCCGGATCTGAAAGTGATTATTTCTCCGTCTTCCGTCGGCATCGTGGCGGCCGCGCAGGCGGTGAAAGATCAGGGCAAAATTGGCAAAGTTTACGTCACCGGCCTCGGTCTGCCGTCTGAAATGGCGGGTGCGGTGAAATCCGGGGCGACCAAAAGTTTTGCCATCTGGAACCCGATTGATCTTGGTTACGCGGCAACCTATCTGGCCGACGATCTGGTCAAAGGCACCGCCACCAAAACCGAAGCCAGCATGGGACGTTTAGGTAAAGTGAAACTGGACGCGGACGGCAGCGGCGCGATGGCTGAACCGTTTGTTTACGACGCCAGCAACATCGACAAATTCTCGAAAATATTCTGATCCTGACGGCGGCTCATCGTTTTGCGGTGAGCCGTTTTGTTGTACTTAGCCAGACAGGGGAAACGAAATGACAGATTCCACGACTCCGCTGTTGTCATTACAGGGCATCAGCAAGGTCTTTCCGGGCGTCAGGGCGCTGAATAACGTGCATGTGGATTTGTATCCGGGAAAAGTAACGGCCCTGATTGGCGAAAACGGCGCGGGTAAATCCACGCTGGTGAAAGTCATGACCGGCATTTATCAGCCGGAAGAAGGCGAGCTGCGCTATAAAGCGATTCCGATAAAACTGCCCAATCCGGAATCCGCGCACAAAGTCGGTATTACCGCCATCCATCAGGAAACCGTGCTGTTTGATGAGCTTTCCGTGACCGAAAATATCTTCGTCGGCCACTATGTTTACGGCGGGATTTTCAAGCGGCTGAACTGGCCGGCGATGCATCAGCAGGCGCGCGATATTCTGACGCGTCTGGAAGTGAACATCGATCCGCATGCCATTTTGAAAGAACTGAGCATCGCGCAACGCCATATGGTGGCGATTGCCCGCGCGCTGTCGTTTGATGCACAGGTGGTAATCCTCGACGAACCGACGGCGGCGTTGTCGCAGCATGAAATCGTGGAGTTTTATCAGATTGTCGAACGCCTGAAACATGAAGGAAAAGCCATCCTGTTTATCTCGCACAAGTTCGACGAGATTTTCGCGATTTCCGATTACTACACGGTGCTGCGCGACGGCAGTTATGTCGGCTCCGGCAAAATCAGTGATATCAGCGAGCAGCAGATGGTCACGATGATGGTCGGGCGCGAAGTCAGCCAGGCGTATCCGAAAGTGAACTGCGAACCGGGTGAAACGGTGTTGCAGGTGCAGAATCTCAGCCATCCGACCGAATTTGCAGGCATCAGTTTCTCACTGCGCAAGGGCGAAATTCTCGGATTCTACGGGCTGGTCGGTGCGGGACGAACCGAGCTGATGCAGGCGCTGTTTGGCGTGACGCAACCGGGCGGCGGCAAGATTCTGATCCACGGCAAAGAACATCATTTCACCCGCCCTTCTCAGGCCATCCGCGCGGGAATCGTTTACGTGCCGGAAGAGCGCCAGAAACAGGGCGCGATCATCGATTTGCCGATCAGCCAGAACATCAGTTTGCCGCAGCTTAGTCAGCTCAACCCGCGCGGCGTGCTCAATGATAAAAAAGAGTGGGCGCTGGCCGACGATTATGCGCGCCGGTTGCAGGTGAAAGCTTCAAGCTGGAAACAACCGGTGGGCACGCTCTCTGGCGGTAATCAGCAAAAAGTGGTGATCGCAAAATGGCTGGCGACGCAGCCGGACATCATCATTCTCGATGAGCCCACCAAAGGGATTGATATCGGTTCAAAAGCGGCGGTACATCAGTTTATGTCCGAGCTGGTCGGACGCGGGCTGGCGGTGATTATGGTGTCTTCCGAATTGCCGGAAGTCATGGGCATGGCGGACAGAATTATCGTGATGCACGAAGGGCTGATGGTGGCGGAATTCAACGCGGGTGACGCGACCGCCGAAATGATTGTCAGTGCCGCCAGCGGCGCGGGCGAGGAGGCGGCATGATCAAGAATTTACTCAAGTACCGTGAGCTGTTGCTGGCGGTGGTGATTGTCCTGATGGTGCTCGGCGTCGGCGCACGCTCACCGGAGTTTATCGGCGCCGGAAACCTGCTTGAGATGTTCAACGACACCTCGATTCTGATCATTCTCGCGCTCGGCCAGATGATGGTGCTGCTGACCAAGGGCATTGATTTGTCGATGGCCGCCAATCTGGCGCTCACCGGCATGATTGTTGCGCTGATCAACTTCCATCACCCTGACATTCCGGTATGGTCGCTGGTCGTGCTGGCGACGGTTCTCGGCCTGATCATGGGCGCGGTTAATGGCCTGCTGGTCTGGAAAGTAGGGATCCCGCCGATTGTGGTGACGCTGGGCACCATGAGTATTTATCGCGGGATTATTTTCCTGCTCTCGAACGGCGGCTGGATTAACGCACACCAGATGAGCCCGGATTTCCTCAGCCTGCCGCGCGCGCCGTTTCTTGGCCTGCCGCTGCTCGGCTGGTGCGCGATTGCCGCGCTGATTTTGGTGGCGTATTTCCTGCGCTACAGCCGCACAGGCCGCGCGTTGTATACCGCGGGCGGCAATGCCACGGCGGCGTATTACACCGGCATCAACGCGGGCAAAATGCAGTTCATCAGCTTCTGCCTGTCCGGCGCGCTGGCGGGTTTCTGCGGATACCTGTGGATTTCACGTTTTGCCGTCGCCTACGTGGACGTCGCCAACGGCTTTGAATTGCAGATTGTCGCCGCCTGCGTCATCGGCGGGATCAGCACCATGGGCGGCATCGGTTCAGTGGTGGGCTGCCTGCTCGGCGCGCTGTTCCTCGGCGTCATTAATAACGCCCTGCCGGTGATTGAAGTGTCGCCGTTCTGGCAGATGGCCATTTCGGGCGCGGTGATTGTTATCGCGGTGATCCTCAACGAACGCGGCAATAAACGTAAAGGAAGACTGATTTTACGCCATTCTCCTTCCGTCCACGCATCAGGACCTGAATCAGAGGCCAGATCATGAATAAGACCTTAACTTCGCGCACGCCTGCACGGGAAAGTGTGCCGATGGCTGTGACGCCCTTCTTCCGCCGCCTGATGTGCTGGGAAGGATTTTTGCTGGTGGTGACGCTGCTGGTGTTCGTGGTGAACGCCCTCGCCTCGCCGTATTTCCTCAATATCTGGAATCTGTCCGACGCGACGTTCAATTTCACGGAAAAGGCCATCATTGTTCTGCCGATGGCGATGCTGATTATCGCCCGTGAAATCGATTTATCCGTCGCCTCCACGATGGCGCTGAGTTCCACCATAATGGGATTCTGCGCGCAGGCCGGGATGCCAACACCGGCGCTGGTGGGCGTCGGGCTGAGCGTGGGATTATTGTGCGGGCTGATTAACGGGCTGCTGGTAACGCGTCTGAATCTCTCATCGATCGTGATCACCATCGGGACCATGAGCCTGTTCCGTGGCATCACGTATGTGCTGCTCGGCGATCAGTCACTGAATAAATATCCGGCCAGCTTTGCGTGGTTCGGGCAGGGTTATGTCTGGGGGCCGCTGTCGTTTGAGTTCGCGTTATTTCTGGTTTTGGGCGCTGTCTTTTACTTCCTGCTGCACAAAACCAACTTTGGCCGCCGTACCTACGCCATCGGCAATAATCCGGTGGCGGCCTGGTATTCCGGCATTAACGTGAAGCGTCACAACCTGACGCTGTTTGTGCTGGTCGGCGTGATGTCCGGGCTGGCGGCGGTTCTGCTGACGTCACGGCTCGGCAGTACACGCCCGACGCTGGCGCTTGGCTGGGAGCTGAGCGTGATTACGATGGCGGTGCTCGGCGGCGTCAGCGTGCTGGGCGGTTCAGGCAGCATGACCGGCGTCATTATTGCCGCCTTCCTGATGGGTCTGCTGACCTTCGGCCTCAGCCTGCTGAACGTGCCGGGGATTGTGATGTCAGTCATCGTCGGCGCGATGCTGATTGTGGTGATTTCGCTGCCTGTGCTCTACCGGAGGCTGATGACAGCGCGGGGGAAATAGCGTCTGGCCTGCACTCCCCGTCTACGGGCGGGGAGTGCAGTTCGTCGAATAAATGACTCTGAAGAATATCAGGTGAAAAAAATCATCAAAAACTCTTCTTTTCTGTTTGTTACTCAACCCTTTATTACCACCTTGTTACTCAATCCTTTATTACCCCCTCTTGATTAAAAGGCACACTGTCCCGTAGTTTAAACCCACAGCTTGGTTTCTGAATGTCTTGAAACAATGGGGAAAACATATGCGGATTTTAGTGGTAGGCGCGGGTGCGACGGGCGGATATTTCGGTGCGCGGCTGGCTCAGGCCGGGCAGGATGTGACATTTTTACTGCGCGAGAAGCGCGCGCTGGCGGTGCAGAAAGACGGATTGACGGTTCACAGCCCGCACGGTGATTTTCACCTGCAACCCGCCGTGGTACAGGCTTCTCAGCTGACCGGCCCTTATGATCTGATTTTGCTGACGGTGAAAAGTTTTGGGCTGGAAGCGGCCATTAAGGATATCGCACCGGTCGTTGGCGAAAATACGCTGGTCATGCCGGTACTTAATGGCATGAAGCACATGGAAACGCTCAGCCAGAGGTTTGGTGAGCACGCGCTGATTGGCGGACTGTGCAAAATCAACGCCACGCTGGATGCCGACGGCCATATCCACCAGATGACGCCGCTGCATCAGATTATCTATGGCGAACTCTCCGGCGAGAAAACCGAGCGCATTCTTAGCGTCGATCAGGCATTTCAGAGCGCCGGTATCGATGCCCTCCTTTCGGAAACCATCATCAGCGATTTGTGGGAGAAGTGGCTGCTGCTGTCAAGCTTCGGCGCCATCACCTGCACCATGCGCGGCAACATCGGTCAGGTCGCCTCTGCGCCTGGCGGAACGGAGTTCGCACAGGCCATCGTGAGCGAAGCATTAACCACCATGAAAGCCTTTGGCTACGCGGAACGCGCGGCGGCGGTGGCGAAAGTCAGGGAAGCCGTGACCGACAAAAATTCGCCGCAGACGTCATCTATGTATCGCGATATGACGCAGGGATATCCTATCGAAGCGGAGCAGATTATTGGTGACCTGGTAGAACGCGCAACGCGTGTGGGGATCAGCATTCCACTTTTACAGGCAGCGTATACGCATTTGTGTGTGTATCAGAAGAACCGCGAATAATACCTGATTTTGCCAAATTTGAAGGCCAGAGGATCTTCAAACGATAAAAACAAAAAACCCGCCAAAAGGCGGGATTTTTGTGGTGCTTCGATTAGCGGTCTGACAATAAACAGACGACCTGCGGGGAGGTGATTAACTCAAATTCACGCACCCGGCTACAAATCGCGCGAACTCATTGTTCTGGCATATCTTTCATGGGTTTAATTTGAGTTAAGTTGAGCCATAAATTCAACCGTTTGCAAAAATTAAACAGGTTATTTCAATAAAACCGCCTGGCGTGATATCCAATACAAAATCCACCGCGGGAAATTTTATTCTTCCGGATTGCCTTTTTTAATGTCTGCTAATTCTTCCCCGGCAACATGCGTATCAACGTATTATCGCGGCGGCGGTAATGGTGCCAGAGCGCAGCGAAAGCGTGTAATCCGATCAGATAATATCCGGCATTCGCCAGCCATTCATGCAGGGTTTTTAACTGTTTTTGTAATGTCAGATCGGCCAGGTAGCTTTTGGGCATTCTGATGTTAAACATCGTCCAGTCATGGCCGCCAAAATATTGCGACAAAATGCCCAGCACCGGTAAACCCATAAACATCAGATAAACAGAACCATGCGTGAGGACCGACAAACAATGTTGCCAGCGCGGTGGAACAGGTTTAATGGCAGGCGTGACGTACATCGCGCGGATAAAAAGGCGTACGCACATCAGAAATAATACGCAGAAACCCAGGCTGTAATGCGTAAGAGTTAATAGTTCTCGTACAAAGGAACCTTTGGCGAACGCGTCTTTTATATCCATCGTCGTATAGGTCAGAACGACCAAAACAAACACCAGCCAGTGCAGCACAATTTGCGGATAAGAATATCGTGTACGCATAGAAGTTCCGGTAAACAAAGTTACCGTTATCTTACTTGTTGAGACTTAAGCTTACATTAAGACGGCGGTAAACGCGCCGGGGAGAAGATTGTGTGGAAAGAAAAATTAACCGCTTTGGCGGTGAATGAATAAGGGCTTTAAAAGCTGAGAAGTTGGATAACGCTACCTGCCCGTTTCACAAGCTGACAGGTAACGCCCCAACACATCACGATTTAATTAACGCGCGATCAGGAAGCTTTCCAGCGCAGCGCCTTTATCCAGAGCGGCTTTGATGGCTGAAGGAGTACGACCCTGACCGGTCCAGGTTTTTTTGGAACCGTCGGTGTCGGTGTACTCATACAGCGCAGGGCGCGGCTTGCGCTTCGCTTTGGTGGTTTCTTTTGCCGCCTGATGCCCCAGCAGGTCATCAATTGCGATGCCGTCATTTGCCAGCATTTCACGATATTTCAGTAATTTCTCATCACGTTCTTGTTGTTGCGCGCTGCGTGCTTTCACGTTCTCGCGGGATTCTTCAACAATAGCGGTCAGTTTTTCCAGAATTTCTTCCAGAGTGCTTAATGGCGTTTCACGAGCCTGAGCCCGAAGTGTACGGATATTATTCAAAACGTTTAACGCGTTGTCCATGATGTGCTCACTTTAGGGGGTATCATTAAATTAGTGACACTGATTCTACACAAACAAATAATGATATCAATTGCGCCAGGATAATATTACAAGCGATTACACAATTCCTTTGCCTGCCGTTTAGTTTCATTGAATGTTAATATGCTATTTTTATAAGGGCTTGCCGCATGAGAATAAATAAAGTTATCCACTTTCCGCTTTACCCCCTTGAAATAGGTTGGGAATTATTAACCTAAATTTAGGCATCTTCTTAATAGTATCGCAGCGTGAATAACCGATGTTGCTATTATGCACGATTGACACAAGTTCTTTTCTTTTCGTGCGAACCGCTGCGGGGAAAATAGCGTTTTGATAGAATCATCCGATTTTTCTACGCCTCAACGCATTTTCTGCACAAGAAATAGGGCGTAATTTAACATTTCTCGCCTTAGACTGTGACTTCGGTCACAAACAGGATTTCCCTCATATTATGTTCAAAACCATTATTTTCGTGTGCTCCGCCTGCGTGTTACTCAAACTGGCGCTCGACTGGCAGGTTATTTTACAGACGGTTGAGGGCTGACCGCAGCGACTTTTGCCATCCTGATGAATTCCGACAGATTGCGCGTCAGCGTTCCCCGGCGCCAGATTAGCCAGGTCGTCAGAAAGCGGTAGTTATCCGCCAGCGGCCAGACGCTGACCGTCGTGCTGCCCGGCATACTTTCCAGCATGCTGCGCGGCATCAGCGCCAGCCCGCCGCCTGCAATCACACACGCCAGCATCCCGTGATATGACTCCATCTCGTAGATTTTTCCCGGCGCGGCACCGTCATCGGCAAACCAGCTTTCGAAATGACGGCGATACGAACAGTTCGAACGAAACGCATAGATAATTTCGCCGTTAACCTCTTTCCCCCGCGTCACCGCCGCGTGACTGAGCGGTGCCACAATCACCATTTCTTCCTGATAAACCGGGATCCCGTCGAGTACCGGATGCAAAACCGGCCCGTCGACAAACGTCGCTTCCAGTTCACCTTCCACCAGTTTATCCAGCAGTTCGCCGGAAGGGCCAGTGCTCAGCGCCAGTTCGACTTTGCCAAACTGCTGATGATAGCGCGTCAGTAATGCCGGAATGCGCACTGCTGCCGTGCTTTCCAGCGCGCCGAGCGAGAAAATTCCCTGCGGTTCTGTACCGGACACCGACAAGCGCGCTTCTTCGACTAGATCCAGTATGCGGTTGTTATAGCTGAGAAAATTCCGGCCCGCAGGAGAAAGCCGCAAACGCTGGTTTTCGCGGATAAACAGCTCCACACCCAGCTCGGCTTCAAGCTGTTTAATGCGGGTCGTCAGGTTCGACGGCACGCGGTGTACGCGCTGCGCGGCGGCGCTGATACTGCCGGTTTCGGCCACGGCACGGAACATCTCAAGCTGGGACAGGTTCATAGTGATTCTCAAAAAGTGAACGGTTTGCTTATTTTTATTCATTTTTATTAAATCGCGCAAGCCTCTATTCTTAATGAACTGGCTTAACGAGGACACCGAAATGACGACAGCAACTTCGAACACACATGCAATCTCAGTCAATCCGTTTAACGGCGAACGTATCGCAGATTATGCGTACGACACCGATCTGGCACTTGAAGCCGCCGTTGCGCAGGGCTTTTCTGCCTTCAAACAGTGGCGCAAAACAGACGTCAGCGAACGCGCTGCCCTTTTGATCCGCCTGGCAGCCGCACTGCGCGAAACCAGTGAAGACATCGCCCGCAGCATTTCTCTTGAGATGGGCAAACCGGTGAAACAGGCGCGCGCCGAAGTGGAGAAATCCGCCGGTTTGTGCGAATGGTATGCCGGAAATGGCCCGGCGATGCTGGCACCGGAACCGACTCTGGTCGATAACGGCGAAGCGCACATTCATTACCGCCCTTCCGGCATGATTCTGGCGATTATGCCGTGGAACTTCCCGGTCTGGCAGATCCTGCGCGGCGCGGTTCCGGCCTTGCTGGCGGGGAATACGTTCCTGCTCAAACCTGCGCCGGGCGTCATGGGCACCACATATCTGGTGAAGCAGGCCGTGCTGAAAGCCGGTTTCCCGGCGGGTGCATTTGGCGTGATCAATGTCGGTACTCCGGCCGTTGCCACGCTGATTGCCGATCCGCGCGTGGTGGCGGTGACGGTCACCGGCAGCGTGCGTGCCGGTGCGGCGATTGCGGAACTGGCGGGCAAACAGGTTAAAAAATGCGTGCTGGAACTCGGCGGGTCTGATCCGTTTATCGTTCTGAACGACGCAAGTCTTGACGAAGCGGTGAAAGCCGCCGTCGCCGGGCGTTATCAGAATACCGGGCAGGTTTGCGCCGCTGCAAAACGTCTGATCATTGAAGAAGGCGTGCTCGACGCATTTACGACGAAATTTGTGGCGGCCACCCAGGCGCTGGTCGTAGGAAATCCGCTGGATGACGCCACTTATATCGGCCCGATGGCCCGTTTCGATTTACGCGATGAGCTGGATAAACAAGTTCAGGACAGCCTGTCCGAAGGCGCGACGTTGCTGCTGGGCGGTGAGAAAATGGCCGGAAACGGTAACTTCTATGCACCGACTATTCTCGGCAACGTTACACCGGAAATGACGGCATTTCGTCAGGAACTGTTCGGACCGGTCGCCGCGATTACGGTTGCCCGCGACGCAGATCACGCGGTCGAACTGGCCAATGACAGCGATTTTGGCCTGAGCGCCACGATTTTCACCGCTGATGCAGAACGTGCAAAACAGATGACCGCAGAGCTGGAAACCGGCGGCGTGTTCATTAACGGATACAGCGCATCGGATCCGCGTGTGGCGTTTGGTGGCGTGAAGAAAAGTGGCTATGGCCGCGAGTTGTCGCATTTCGGCCTGCGTGAATTCTGCAACGTGCAGACGGTCTGGACTGACCGCACGTAATCACAGAAACGTGTGGTCAAAACAAGAATCACAGGATTCCATCATCCTGTGATTCTTTGCATTTAATTCCCCTGCGACGTCTCGGCGTAAATTGTGGTGACCGCCTGCTGATTGGCGCTCAGCGTTTCATCCAGCGTTTTCTTCCCTTCCAGCAAATCCGAAATATTCCGCCCGACCGCATCACCCATCTGATCAAAGCCCGGAATACTCACGTACTGCACGCCCTGATACGGCACCGGATATAATGTCGGCTGTTCCGGCGTCGCGGTTTCCACCGCCTGTTTTACGCCGTCTGCGTAAGGCGCGAGTTTCTGGTATTTCACCTGCGCGTAAGAAGAATAGCGGCTGCCCGGCGGGATAGCGCCCCAGCCCACGGTTTTCGCGACGTCCTGAATATATGCCTGCGATGTGGCCCAGGTGATGAATTGCTGCGCTTCGTCTTTATGGCTGGCGCGTTGCGGAACAGCCAGCGCCCACGCCCAAAGCCAGTGCGAACCGTTACTCGAAAGCGCCGTCGGCGCGGGCGCGAAACCGGCGCTGTCGGCGACAGGCGAAATCTGCGGATTAATTACCATTCCGGCGGCGACGGTGCTGTCGATCCACATCGCGCATTTGCCCTGCGCAAACAGTTTCAGGTTCTGACCAAAGCTGTTGGATGTCCCATCCGGCGGGCCGTAATCATGCATCATCTGTACATAATCAGTGAGCACTGCACGCCACTCGTCGCTGTCGAGGCGCGGATGCCAGTTTTCATCAAACCATTCCGCGCCATAGGCGTTGGCCATCGTGGTGATAAACGCCACGTTGTCGCCCCACCCCGCCAGGCCGCGCAGGCACAGGCCGTAAACGCCTTGTGATTTATCGGTCAGCTGCGCCGCGAAAGCTTTCACTTCATCCCAGCTCGGATTTTTCGGCATGGTCAGATTTTTTTTCGCGAACAGATCTTTGCGGTAATACGTCATGCTGCTTTCGCCGTAAAACGGCAACGCGTACAGCGTGCCCTGCCAGGAAAGCGCGCTGCGGATGGGTTTGAGCAGATCATCGACATTGTAATCAGCGGGCAAATTGTTGAGCGGTTGCAGCCAGCCTTTTTTGCCCCACAACGGCGCTTCATACGTGCCGACCGTGATCACATCGAAATTCGCCTGCCCGCTGTTCATGTCGCTGAGCACCTGTTTGCGCAGCTCGCCGTCGTCCATGACGTGCCATTCGAGTCTGATGTCCGGATGTGATTTCTCAAACTCACCGGACATCTGCTGCATGATCGTCATGTCACCGTTGGCGATGGTGGCAATTTTGACCACGGTTTGCGCCTGCGTGCTGGCGCAAAAGGCCAGCGGCAGCAAAATACTGAAGACTCGTCGCTGAAAAAGACCTGGCATGAGACCTGACATGTTCGTGCTCCTTTTCGGCTCAGGCATTCGCCAGACGCGGTTGACGGGGCGCTGTTTCCGGCGAATTCAGCGCAGGCAGCGGTTCCAGCACGCCTTCCACGGCACCCGGCGCAAACTGTGCTGACGGACGCAGATGGAAGAACGACATTTTCTCAACCAGCCGCGCCGCGTGTTCGTTCACGGTATGGCTGGCCGCGCTGGCCTCTTCCACCAGCGCCGCATTTTGCTGCGTCGCGCTGTCCATCTGTACGATGGCGACGTTAACCTGATCGATACCGCTGGACTGCTGACGGCTGGCGACGGCGATGTCAGCCACGTATTCCACCATTTTCGCCATGCCGCCGTTGATTTCCTGAAGCGTTTCGCCGGAGCGAAGCACCAGTTTGCTGCCCGCATCGACTTTGCTGATGCTGGTCTGGATCAGGGTTTTGATTTCCTGCGCCGCCGTGGCAGAACGTTGTGCCAGCTGACGCACTTCTGAGGCGACCACCGCAAAACCGCGCCCCTGTTCGCCTGCCCGCGCGGCTTCCACCGCCGCATTCAGCGCCAGCAGATTGGTCTGGAAGGCAATTTCGTCGATCACCCGGTTAATATCGGCAATTTTATTACTGGATTCTTCGATGTCGCGCATTGCGGTCACCGCATCGTCCAGAATTCCGCTGCTTTGCTGCGCCTGTTTGCGGACGGTCTGCGCCAGTTCGCTGGCCTGCGCGGCATTATCGGCGTTGAATTTCACCGTGGCGGTCATTTGTTCCATGCTCGCCGCTGTCTGTTCGAGCGAGCTGGCCTGCGCGTGCGTGCGCGAGGACAAATCATTGTTGCCGTCGGCCATTTGCCCGGCTGCGCTGCTCAGCGCCAGCGCGCTTTCCCCGACTTCGCGCACAATGCCGCTCAGACGGGCGTCCATTTTCGCCAGCGCCTGCATCAGTTCGCCCATTTCATCTTTCGGGATTGCGCCCAGACGGTGATTCAGGCCGCCTTCGGAAATGGATTCAGCCAGACGACGTGCGCGACGCACTGCGCCGGTAATCGAACGCACCAGCAACCAGCCCGCTATCCCGGCGACCAGTAAACCGACGGCCAGGATCGCCGCCATACTGTTGCGCATCGTGGCGTACGCCGCTGAGCTGGTGGCGTAATTGTTTTCGGCGTGGCTTCGCATCAGGTTATCCAGCCCGTCGATATCCTGCTGCAATGCCTGACTGCCATTTTTCAGGCGGGTTTCGATAATGACCAGCGCACCGGACGGATTGCCTCCGGCGACCAGTTTTGCAGCATGGCTGATGGCGGCCTGATAACTGTTCAGGTCATCGAGAAAAGTGGTGCGGAGTTTTTCGCTGCCGGGCACGGCATACGTGGCTTCATACGCCTTGCGCTCGGTGGCAATTTGCCCGCCGTAAGCATCAATCTGCGCAACACGCTGATCGACTTCTGCCGGATCGGTCCAGTAGCGCAGCGATTCAAACAGCGTCGCCGATTGCATCTGTGCCAGACGGTATAATTTTGCAGAATGCTGTAACGGTAATAACTCGGTACGGTAGGTCGAAATCGCCCGCTGATCGGCGGCGCGCAACCCTAAAATGGCCCAGACGGCGGCGACAGTCAGCAAGACGCACAACAATCCCACGATGCCAATCAACCGGCTCTTGATGGTAAATCCCATATCAATTCCTCTGATAACAGCGGTAATCCAACAGGAAGGCGTCAGCACAAGATGGCAAATGGGTGATCGCCCTTTGCACGGTTTATCGGCAGGCCTTGAAGAATGTTTAGTCAGTTATTTCAGTCGCCTGTGCCTGCGTCGCAATGACGACTTTGGCGATTTTAGATGGCAGTGGTTTACGTTTAATCAGGGATTTATGCTGCCGGTCAGACGCAAACATATTTTGTTACTTTACGATGGCAAAAGATTTTGGGACGGATAAAACACAAATGATTACTATTCACATTCTCATTGCGTGCTCTTCTTAAAATTTGCGATTCGGGCTGATGACTGCGGTCAGATGATCCTGTTTAAAGACAATGAAAAGAAGCGGCGGCGCTTTCTATTAATGTGGTTTTTACGGGATACATTATGTCTTTCAGTGGCAGGGATTACGGCGCGGAAACGTCTGCGCCGGAGAACAAAAGTAAGCTTTCAACCTCATTGTCGGCACTGGCGATCCTGGTCATGACGGCTTCCTCCGCGGCTCACGCCGCAGCCGCCACCGGCACAGCGACAGCCGCCGCGCCCGCCGCCGATGAGAATATGGTTGTGGAAGGCACGACGGGCGGAACCGCCGATGAGTCACAGGATTACAACGTCAAAACCACGCGCGCGGGCACGAAAATGTTGCTGACGCCGCGTGACGTACCGCAGTCCGTCAGCGTGATCACTAAACAGCGCATGCAGGATCAGAACCTGCAATCGGTCGGCGACGTGATGGATAACACCACCGGCATCTCGACGGAAGTGATCGACAGCGAACGCGTTTCCTATTTCTCACGCGGCTTTTACATCAATAATTACACCTACGACGGCATTCCTTCTTCCGTCAGCGATACCTGGAACTTTGGCGATGCCGCCGAAGACACCGCCATTTATGACCGCATCGAAGTGGTCCGCGGCGCAACCGGGCTGATGACCGGTGCCGGTAACCCGGCAGCGTCCGTCAATATGGTGCGTAAACAGGCGGACAGCAAAGAGTTCACCGGCAATATCAGCGCCAGCTACGGCAGCTGGAATAAGCAGCGTTATGTGCTCGACGTTTCCGGCCCGCTCAACGAAGAAGGCTCGGTGCGCGGCCGCGTCGTGGCCGGTTATCAGGATCAGGACAGCTGGCTCGACCGTTACCATAAAACCAAGAAATTCATTTATGGCGTGGTCGATGCCGACGTGACCGATAACACCACGGTGTCGCTCGGCTACGATTATCAGGAAAACAATACCGGCAATCCGACGTGGGGCGGGCTGCCGACCTGGTACAGCAACGGGGCACGCACGCATTTCGACCGCAGCACCAACACTTCCGCGGACTGGACGCACTACAACACACAATCGCGCAAAGTGTTCGCCAATGTGAAACATGATTTCGATAACGGCTGGACATTCCGCGTCAACGGTACGCACGGCGAACAGAAATTCGACGACAAGCTGCTGTATATCGAAGACTTCCCGGACGCGACGACGGGCGAAGGGATTTCCGGGTTCGGCAGTAAAGACCGCGGAACGCGCAAACTGGACTCGGTGGATACCTACGCCAGCGGACCTTTCCAGCTCTTTGGCCGCCAGCATGAAATGGTCGCGGGCGTCAGTTACAGCCGCCAGCACAACTCGACCTACAGCGCCAACGGCCCGATCGACAGCGACACCATGGGCAGTTTCAACAACTGGAACGGCGATGTTGCGGAACCGGAATGGGACGACTGGTATCTGAACGCCGACGACGTGGTGCGCCAGAAAGCGGGCTACCTGGCGACCCGGTTCTCGCTGGCCGACCCGCTCTCACTGATTATCGGCGCGCGTTATACGCAGTGGAGCACCGTTGGCAGCAGCGGCAACATGAGTAAAAATAACCTCACGCCTTATGGCGGGCTGGTTTACGACATTGACGATACGTGGTCGGCTTACGCCAGTTATACCTCCATCTTCCAGCCGCAAACCTACCGCACCCGCGACGGCCATTATCTGGCACCGGCCACCGGGAAAAACTACGAAACCGGCCTGAAATCCAGCTGGATGAACGACCGCCTGACCGCCACGTTCGCCGTTTTCCGCATCGAACAGGATAATGTCGCAGAAGCTGACGGCGACAACTTCGTCAATGACACCAGTGAACAGGCCTACTACGCCGCGCAGGGCACGGTCAGCAAAGGGGCAGAATTCGAGATTAACGGCGCAGTGACCGACAACCTGCAAATGACTTTCGGCGCCACACGCTACGTTGCGCGCGATAACACCGGCGGGCGTCTCAACAGCAATATGCCGCAGACGCAGCTCAAACTGTTCAGCCGCTATCAGTTGCCGTGGATGCCGGATCTCACCGTCGGCGGAGGCGTGAACTGGCAAAACCGTACCTTCCAGGATGCCACCGGGCCAGACGGCAACACAGTGCGCGTGTATCAGGGCAGCGTTCCGCTGGTTAATTTGTTCACCCGTTATCAGGTCACCCGTCAGCTCGCGGTGCAGGCGAATATCGATAACCTCTTTGACCGCAGCTATTACTCATGGCTGAGCGATTACGCCGTTTACGGCCAGCCGCGCAGTTATTCCGTCAGCCTTTCTTACGCGTTCTGATTTGACCCGATGAACGTTTTGCCGCAGGCGTTGTGCCTGCGGCTTTCTGTTCTCCAGAAAGCATTCATGAACTGAATTATTGAGTCAGGTCATCTGCGGAAAAAACTTGAACAGGTCTAATAGATACACCTTAATTTTCAGGTTACGTCTATGACCGGTAAACGCATCGCCCGTGAAAAACTCACTCTCCGCAAAATGATCCACAAATACCGGCCAAAGAAATAATGAGATTTCAGTACTAAGACTGCTTTCACCTTTCGAACGCCATCGCGCAATTAACCCCCTTTTGATGCGGTAATTGCGCGATTGGCTTTCGGAATATTCCGATAACATCCCTGAAATAAACCAACAAAAACGACGCCTGCACGTCTGATTATCTCAGGGAATAACCATGACTCGCCTTCATCGCGCAACAGGCGGCTGTGCCCGTTTTGTCTGCACTTTTCTTCTGTTGTCTTTAGTTTCGGTATCATCGGCCTTCGCACAATCCGCAGGCTGTACCGCACTGAATAACGCAACGTTTTCCTCCGCGACATTCGCTGCACAGGCTTATCAGGCCAGCCAGTTTGACGCCGGTGATACGTTGACCCTGACGTTTACCGACTCCGGTGCTGGCGTGAACAGTGACAACACGAACACCGACAGTTTCGGCCTGACGAACTACGGGATGAGCACGTTCACAACCTATTACCCCACAGCAGGCTCCGGCGGTACGGCGGGAACACATACTTATACCGTCACGGGCTCGCAACTGGTGAGTGCCGGACTCCGGTTTCGCATGACGACCAGCCACGGCTACCTCAGCCCGCTCACGGTTTCCTGTACCTCTGCGGCCAGCGTATCAACAGACGCCAGCCTTTCGGCGCTTTCGGCCTCTCAGGGTTCACTGTCTCCGGCGTTTTCCTCCGGCACCTCGTCTTACAACGTGGTTGTGGCCAACAGCGTCACCCGCATTTCTCTGACGCCAACCACCAGCAATAACACGGCAACCGTCACCGTGAATGGCGTTTCCGTCACATCGGGCAGCGCATCCGGTGCGGTTGCGTTAAGCGAAGGTAATAACACATTAAGCGTGGTCGTTACGGCGGGAGACGGGACAACCACTTCCGCCTATACCGTAGTGGTGCAACGCAGCGGGCTGCCACCGGTCGCAGGTTCGAACAACGCCAGCGTGGCATTTAACAGCAGCAATAACGCCATCACCCTGCCCCTTTCCGGCGGAACAGCCACATCGGTGGCGGTAACGTCTCCGCCCGCACACGGCTCCGTTGTCATCACGGGAACCACCGCCACTTACACACCTGCAAGCAACTATTCTGGCGCGGACAGTTTCAGTTATACCGCCAGCAATTCGTGGGGAACGTCCACTCCGGCGACCATCAGCCTGACGATTTCTGCGCCCACGATAACCCTTTCCCCCGCGACGCTCGCAGCAGCGATTTCCGGCACCGCTTACGCCCAGACATTCACGGCAAGCGGCGGTTCGGGCAATTACAGTTTCTCGATATCAGGCACATTACCGCCGGGTTTAACGTTCACACCGGCTGGCGAACTTTCGGGAATACCGGCAGCGGCGGGAAGTTATCATTTTGCGATTATTGCGCACGATACGGCGAACGCCGCGTCGGGGACGCAAAACTACACAATAACGGTTTCCGGGCAGGCGCCGGTTGCCAATGCGGTCAGCACGACCGTCACCGGGAACAGCAGCAATAATGCCATTGTGCCCTCACTTTCCGGCGGAGCGGCGGCGTCGGTCACCGTTGCCACCGCCCCCCTTCATGGCACGGCGGTCGCTTCCGGCACATCCCTGAGTTATACGCCCGTTGCCGGATATTCAGGCACGGATACCTTCACCTATACCGCCAGCAATAACTGGGGAACCTCTGCGCCAGCCACCGTCAGCCTCCATGTGACCAACGTGACGCTGAGCTTCACACCGGCCAGCGGCACATTGTCTTCTGCCACGGCGGGCACGCCGTGGTCACAGACCATCACGGCCAGCAGCGGCACTTCGCCTTACACCTACAGCGCGTCCGGCCTGCCCGCCGGCCTGACAATCAGCGCCAGCACCGGCGAAGTTTCCGGAACGCCGACGGTATCTGGTCGCTATACCATTCAGGTCAGCGCTGCGGATAACTCCGGGATCACCGGCACGGTCAGTTATCAGCTTATCGTTGCCGGTCAGGCACCGGTCGTCAGCGCGGTGTCATCAACCGTGGTCGCCAATACCCGTGAGAATCTGATTGAACCGGTGTTATCCGGCGGCGCAGTAACGTCGCTTGCCATTGTGCAACAACCCGCACACGGCACTGCGCGGATCCAAAGCCTGAAAATCCGCTATACGCCTGTCGCGGGATATTCCGGCAGCGACAGTTTCATCTACAGCGCGTCCAACAATTTTGGCGCGGCACAGGCGACGGTCACACTTAACGTTACCGCCACGACGCTGGCATTTACGCCCGCCAGCGGGGCGTTGCCGGAGGGTCGTGCAGGCACAAGTTACCGTCAGACGTTCAGCGCTTCCGGCGGCACAGCGCCTTATCAGTACCGCATTTCTGGGGTTTTACCGGCCGGATTAGCGCTGGCTGGCGATACCCTGAGCGGGACGCCAGCCGCCGCAGGCAACAGCAATTTCACGCTGACGGCAACGGATGCCAGCGGCGTAACCGGTCAGGTCACGTATACACTCAATATCATCACTGCGGAGCCGGTGGGTGCGAACCATGCCGCTTCCGTACTGGCCGGTAAATCAGTGCGCGTTAACCTGACCGAAAGCGCCACAGGCGGACCGTTCACCGGCGCGCGCCTGGTTGATTTACCCCCAAAAACATTAGGTAACGCCACGCTCGGACAGAGTGAAAACAGCGTTTATCTGGATTTTGATGCTGCAAGTCAGGCTTCCGGCACAGTGGCTCTGCGTTATGTGCTGCTGACGCAAGATTCACAATCTGCGCCTGCGACAGTGACATTCATCATCGCAGGACGCCCTGATCCGTCAAAAGATCCAGATGTTCTCGGTCTGGTCAGTGCCCAGATTCAGTCGGCGCAGAATTTTGCGCGCGCTCAGATCCGTAACTTCAGCGATCGTCTGGAAACCCTGCACAATCCGGCCAGTGTTCACAGCGGGATGAACGGTATCCGCTTCAACATGCCGTCGTCTAAAAAAGAACGCGGACTTGACGATACGCTGTGGAATTCTGCCTGGGAAAATAACCGTCAGACCCCCGAATTGCCCCGGCTGACAGATAAAACCTCCGCACAGCATCCGCTCAACCGCAATAATTCACGCATCAATTACTGGACCGGTGGCTTTGTCGACTTTGGTCATTCCGGCAAAGACGGCGTGAGTTTCAGCCATACGCTGGTGGGGATCAGCACCGGCGCAGACTATCAGTTCACCCCTGCATTTACCGCAGGTATGGGGATGGGTTTTGGCCGGGACGTCAGCGACATTGGGGACAGCGGTTCCCGCAGCAACGGGCGCTCCGTCAGTTCAGCGTTTTATGGCAGTTATCATCCGGACAACTACTTTATCGATGGCCTGCTCGGCTATAGCCGTCTGGACTATGACAGCCGCCGCTACGTAACAGAAATGGATCACTACGCACGCGGCGACCGTGGTGGTTATCAGGTATTTGGCGCAGTCACCACAGGTTACGATTACCGCCTGCCAGACCTGCTTATTTCCCCTTACGGACGTCTGCAATTATCGCGCACCCGTCTGAACAGCTACACCGAATCGAACGCCGACGCCTATGATTTAGCCTTTGCCTCACAAGTGCTGAATGACGTCACCGGCGCCGTTGGGATCCGGACGCAGTACGCGTTGCCGCTGACCTGGTCGATGTTGCGCTGGCAAAGTCGTGTCGAATACACGCACGCCTTCAGCGATCAGGGACGCGCCCGTCTGGGGTATGCGGACAGCGGCAATGACAGCTGGAGCGCAGATGTTTTCGGCGACAGTCAGGAAAATATCGTGCTGGGCATGGGACTGGATATCCTGCTGCCACATAACATTACGCCGGGCATCGCGTATCAGGGAACGCTGGGGCTGGATGATGCGCGCAGCCGTTCGCAGATGATCATGGTAAGGGTGAATATCGGATTCTGAGGCGTTTAAGAAAAGAGTTACAGGGCGCGAAAGCGCCCTTTTTTTATGCGGGATTTGGTGCATGGTTTAGGCCGGGAACTAGCGACTTGCATCGACATCCGGGTTTTCAAGCAGGGCGAGATAACGCTGCGTTACTTCAGGAAGATTCTCTTCCAGCCATTTCGCCATTTGCTCTTCCTGAACTTTGATCGTCATAAACGTCTGTGCGCCTTGCAGGTCACCCACGGCTTCGGCGGCAACAATCAGGGCGCTGTAACAGGCAATCTCGAAATGCTCGAACACATAGCCGCTGATCCCGCCCTTCACCACTTCATCGCTGACAAACATTCCGCTCAACGACTGTCCCATCGCCGTGGCTTTCGCGGCAACATCTTTAATCACCGAATGGGAAGTATCGAGGCGATCCAGCACATCCTGAACCAGTTTCTGCTGGCCCTGTGTTTCCACAATGTGCTCCTGGATGCGGCGCTGTAAAAGCGGGTAATGTTCAAGCCGGTCCGCCATTTTAGTCAGCATGGTTTCTGCTTGTTTTTCCATTGCATGCGCGTCACGCACCCAGTCAATATAATTTTCCTGCGCTTTAGATTTGCTCATTGTTATTCCTTTCATTATAGGGGACGTTACGTAATAGTTCGTGCGCAATTAACTCTTTGCAGTTTTGGTCACGGGTTGTGAACCCGCAATAACCGTTAATTTTTTATCGGTGTCTTTTTCTTCCTGCAATGTTTCTTCAAGTAATTTCGCAGCCTGAGAATATCCCAGTTTTTTCGCCAACGCGGCTAAGGTTCCGTAAGTCGCAATTTCATAATGCTCAACTTTTTGGGCAGCACCGATAAGCCCGGCGTCCAGCACTTCGCCTTTTTCAACAGAATCAATCAGCTCCTGCGCTTCTTCTACCAGCCCTTCCATCGCATGACATTTCATACGTTTAAGGCGAATTTCATCAGAAGACTCAACGACCTGATCTAATCTTTCAATCTGTCCCTGCGTTTCTTCAAGGTGTGTTTTGAAAGCATCGACCAGTTTAGGGTCAGTGGCGGCACGGGCCATTTTAGGCAGCGCCTTGGTTATCTGACGTTCAGCACTATAAACATCAGATAAATCATGAATAAATAATTCTTTTAAGGTTGTAATAGACATTATAGTTCCTTTTTACGGAGGCGAATTTATTAACTCATTAAGCGTAGCCCCTTTGAGCCCCGTAAATTTTGTTTGAGACTTATCTCATCAGAAATATAAAATAAAAATCGTTTTTTATTCATCCCTAAATACGCTAACTCCCTGCCTGCTATGACGATAATATTATTTACCGACAACAGAAAAAAATAACATTGCTTTTATATTAAAAAGCAAACATCCATTCATGACGTCATGAATTCACGAAGTGCGTTCGTTTAGTTTGTTCACCGTCAAACTCATTTTCTGAAATGGGCAGTACAGAATGTAACTCACTGCAACGCTTGAAATTTCTCTGGAAAGCAAACCTCAATTTTGCATTAAGCCTGTTGGTTTACTTCTTTGTATTACGCTATAGTGCGCCCGCTGCGGCAAAATCCGCAGCCGGGTTTCGCAGCCTGAATACTAAACCAGTAACACATATGTGATAATTATGTGTTGGGCTTCCTTGTACCTGTCAAACACCGATTTCGTGTTTGCACATTCAATGGTGGCTCAGGCAGGGCAACCCTCGGGTTGGCCGGGTTTCTGGTTTGTACCGGTACTGCGAACCTTGTCTGAGCTACCACCATTAAGAGTTTCGCAGCTCTGGCGGTGGTTAAATTAACAAACCAGAGAGTAAGACAATGAAACTATCGCATAGCCCCACTTTTCTGCCCTTCTGCACCGCGGTTCCTGCGCAAGCCAACACAGGAGCAAACCGTTATGACTAATCAGGACTGGCATCAGGCCGATATCATTGCCGCGTTACGCAAGAAAGGCACCACGCTTGCCGCCGTTTCCCGCGCTGCCGGTCTGAGTTCTTCGACGCTTTCAAATGCGCTTTCCAGACCGTGGCCCAAAGGTGAAATGCTGATTGGTCAGGCGCTGGGTATTCCCCCTTCCGTCATCTGGCCGGGTCGCTATTACCATCCTGTCACCCATGAGCTGATGCAGCGACCACCGCGCGCGGCGAACCGGATTTAAAAACAGGTTTGAGGAAATAAGATTAAGGGTGCTAAATGCGCCCTTTTATTTGTTCATGTCAAAAACACTGAACCTGTAACCCACTGTAAATATCCTCTTTAAATACTGCGTTAATTGTGGCGGAAGTTTGCTTAACAATGAATTAGCAATTAAAGCTAAAGGTCGCAACATGAAAAGGTGTTTATTGGCATTGTGCCGGATAAATATCTCAAGTGCGCAATCGCCTCTGATTATTACGGCACATTCTGAATACCCGAATCATCCGGGTATAGAGACTGTATTAGTGAGGAGTAAATCCATGAAAGGCTTAGTAAATGATGTTTTATCCATATTCTATCCAAAAGCTGTTAAGCCTGTTTTGGTGCGCGCCGGATTATCGCATCGTGAAATAGCCTCCCTGCAAGCCGTCGGCGTGACCACGGTTTCCTGGGCTACGTCCATGGAAGAACTCAACAGCGCGTTTGTTAAAAAAGCGTTAGACGCCGGTGCCGTCGGCTACCACATCACCAATGTGGAATCGCACAAACCGGGCAAGGAAGATCAGCACGTTATGACCGCAACGGCGACCTTCTACCATATCAACCACAAAGTGGCTTATGGCTAATGGATTACAACAGCAGTGTTGAAATGAAAATGCCGCACACCGGGAAGGTTTGCGGCATTTTTTAATTCTCAGAATGGCTATTTGCCATCAACTGAAGGGAACACTCTGCGCCATCAACGCCCATCATTCTCTTTTTCTTAATGTAAAGAACGGGTAAGATTAGCCCGAATAACAACAAATAAGGAAAGGGATAGGAAATGGGATCGATGGTTTTTTGTAGAGGATGCGGAAAGGAGATCCACGAATCTGCCAAAGCATGCCCTCACTGCGGAGCCACTCAAGGCATTAATACGCAGGGGACTAAAAGCAGAATTGCGGCAGCTTTATTAGCATTCTTTTTAGGGGGTTTCGGCGTCCACAAGTTTTACTTAGGCAAGATCGGGCAAGGTTTCTTATACCTCATTTTCTGCTGGACGTTTATTCCGTCAATAATCGCATTCATTGAGTTCATTATTTACTTATGCGATTCAGATGAGAATTTTGCCAAGAAATACGGCTGAACTGTCTCATCCGTCGCGACAAAAGCCACTGATTAAGTGGCTTTTTTTATGTTCTACGCCAGTCAGCTTATGAAATTCATCGTGAGACGTAGTTTTGTGTCTAACACAAACCCCCCGGATTATGCTCAGCTTTCATTCGGTAGACGTGTGAACCGGAAAATTAAAATTTAAATACAATGGGCAAGCAGGTGCCGCTGAAATCAGAAGTGCTTTTGCGGCGGGACAACAAATTGATTTCCAGACGGGTAATACCGCACTGAAATAAATAAGCCATAAAGCACTGAGTTATTCGCTATAAAAAAACCCAGCTCCGCCATTCGGCAGAACCGGGTTTTCAGCAATCGTTGCGCGTTAAATCAGATTACATCTGGATCAGATGTTTGATTTTCACGTCCGGATTGGTGTCGGCGGCGTAATCAACGCCGTTCAGGCCGAAGCCGAACAGGCGCATGAATTCGCTTTTGTAACCTGCGAAATCAGTCAGTTCAGCGATGTTATCGTTGGTGACTTCGTCCCACAGTTTACCGACTTCTTCCTGCACTTCTGGCGCGATCTCTTTCAGGTCAGCGCGCAGACGGCCTTCGTTGTCCAGCAGCGGAGAAGCGCCGTACAGGCTCTCTTTGTACAAGCCGTAAACCTGCTCGATACACCCTTCGTGGGTGCCCTTCTCTTTCATCACTTTGAACAGCAAGGATAGGTACAGCGGCATCACAGGAATGGCAGAACTCGCCTGAGTGACAACGGCTTTCAGAACGGAAACGCGTGCGTCGCCGTGCTGTTCTGACAGTGAGCTGCGGATATCCAGAACAC
The DNA here is from genome assembly GCF_011065485.1 of Rahnella contaminans. Classification (NCBI taxonomy): domain Bacteria; kingdom Pseudomonadati; phylum Pseudomonadota; class Gammaproteobacteria; order Enterobacterales; family Yersiniaceae; genus Rahnella; species Rahnella contaminans. The sequence goes on along the minus strand of NZ_JAADJS010000003.1, from coordinate 148,525 downwards.
GTTTGTCCAGATCCTTTTTCGCTTCGCCGATAGAACCGTTCCAGTAGATGTCCTGCGTCACTTCTTCACCCAGGTAGGTGAAGGCCGTGGTTTTCGCGCCATCCGCCAGCACACCGGCTGCTTTCAGGTCTTCAATCCACATCTGCCAGTCTTCGCCACCCATCACCGCAACAGTCCCGGCGATTTCTTCCGGCGTTGCAGGTTCGAGCGTGGTTTCGTTAATGGTTTCTTTATCGGTGTTGATGCCACGGATAGTCACTTGCTTACCGATTGGCTTCAGGGTGGAGTTGAACACTTCACCGGTTTTCGGATGGGTACGGCGTGGCGCTGCCAGGCTGTAAACCACCAGATCAACCTGACCGAGATCCTGTTTAATCAGTTCGATGGTTTTCTGTTTTACTTCATCAGAGAACGCATCGCCGTTGATGCTTTTAGCATACAGGCCTTTTGCTTCAGCGAATTCTTCGAATGCGGCAGAGTTGTACCAGCCCGCAGTGGCGGTTTTAGATTCATCGCCCGGACGTTCGAAGAAGATGCCCAGCGTGGCAGCGTCAGAACCGAAAGCAGCGGAGATGCGGGCAGCGAGGCCGTAACCGGTGGAGGCACCGATCACCAGGACTTTTTTCGGGCCGCCGTCGATTTTACCCTGTGCGGTCACGTAATCGATTTGTTCTTTAACGTTCGCCTTGCAACCTTCCGGATGGGCAGTAACACAGATAAAGCCACGGATGCGTGGTTTGATAATCATATAGACCTCATTGTTGCAACTGTCTCAGTAAATTGGCCGATAGAATATAGGTTTGCGCCGTTTCAGGCAAAACCTGCTGCTTTATCCCATCGTAAACAGACTTCTCTTAAGTGAAAACTGATTCAATTTTACCCGAATGGTTAAAAAAACCACCGGACTATCCTCTGTGAGCAAGTGTAATCCAGTTCACGTCCCGCTCCTGCGCGCTGTTCAGTATTTTCCGAAATTTCAGCATCCGGCGTGCCACAAACCCCTCATTTTCCCTTTTTCCTACCAAAATCCTCAACATGCGTTACGTTTAATAGTTGTGTGATCTGCATCACACTCCATAACGACAATAATGAAATACAGGGAGCACTTGTGACTGACAAACTCAAAGACGGACAGGAAAGCGAGGCGAAGAAAACGCCGCAGCCGACCGAACCGCTTGTAAAAGTAATAGCGTTCATCGCCACCCTCGGTGGTTTGCTTTTTGGCTACGACACAGGGGTGATCGCGGGCGCGCTGCTGTTTATGAAGCACGACCTTCACCTGACCTCGGTGACCACCGGGATGGTCACCAGTTTTCTGATACTGGGTTCCGCCATCGGAGCCATCTGCGCCGGACGTGTCGCTGACCGGTTTGGCCGCAAGAAAATCATCCTCGTAATGGCGCTGATTTTCATGCTCGGTTCGCTGGGTTGTGCGCTGGCACCGAACGTCGTGCTGATGATTATCTTCCGCTTCATTCTCGGGCTGGCCGTCGGCGGCGCAGCGGCGATTGTGCCGATTTATATCGCCGAAATTGTGCCGTCTAACCGTCGCTGGCAGTTTGTAACCTTGCAGGAACTGATGATTGTTTCCGGCCAGCTGATTGCATACACCAGTAATGCGGCGATTAACGAAGTCTGGGGCGGCGAAACGACGTGGCGCTGGATGCTCGGCGTGGCATGCGTTCCGGCGGTGATTTTGTGGGTGGGCATGTTATTCCTGCCAGACACACCGCGCTGGTACGCCATGCATGGCCGCTACCGCGAGGCGCGCGACGTGCTGGAACGCACCCGTAAAGCGGGCAAAGTCGAGAAAGAACTGAGCGAAATCCGCAGTTCCATGAGTTCTAAAAGTGAGAAACACTCACGCCGCCAGAAGACCATTTCCGTATGGATGAAGCGGCTGGTCGCGCTGGGGATCGGGGTCGCGATGCTTCAGCAACTGTCGGGCGTGAACACGATTATGTTCTACGCGCCGACGATGTTGCAGGCCACCGGGCTGAGCACCAATGCGTCGCTCATGGCGACCATCGCGAACGGCGTAATTTCGGTGATCATGACGTTCGTGGGGATCATGCTGCTGAGCCGTTTCGGACGGCGTCCGCTCTTGCTCACCGGGCAAATTGGTTGCACCTGTACGCTGCTTGCCATCGGGCTGGTGACCTGGCTGATGCCGGAAACGGTCAACGGCCATCCTGATGCGGTGCGAAGTTATCTGGTGCTCGGCGGGATGCTGATTTTCCTGTGCTTCCAGCAGGGCGCGCTGTCGCCGGTCACCTGGTTGTTGCTGTCGGAAATGTTCCCGATGCGCATCCGCGGTATGGCGAACGGCGTCTCGGTATTTGCCATGCAGATGACGAACTTCTCCATCGCGTTTATGTTTCCGATCATGCTCGAAAGCATCGGGCTGACCTGGTCCTTCTTCACGTTCGCCGCCATCGGCGTGGCGGGCGGGATATTCGCGGTGATTTTCGCCCCGGAAACCCAGGGTAAAACGCTGGAACAGATCGAGAAACACTTCAAAAAGCATTTACAGGATGACCCTGCGCCAGAGCAGGCAGGCGTTTAAACCTTTTCACCGGCGCAGGGATGCGCCTTTCACTCACGCCTCGCGCATAGAAAATAGGTGCTTCCGGCATACCGGGCACCGTTTTTCATCTGCTGACCATGCCGTAAACGGGCGGCGGCATGTCGTACACACCGCGCCCGTTGTTTCCAAAATTTCTAAACCCGCCGCGATATCTTTCTCCGCGCCGATCGCTTTTTCGAAGCACAGGGTTTCGCAGTTGCCGCAACCCGTGCATTTCTCCGCGTTCAGCGTAAAAGACGTGTTGCTGATATGCATCGCTGATTCGGGACAAACCCGCGCACAAGCGCCGCACAACGAGCACTTTTCGCGATCCAGCACGATGCGATATTCAGTGACCTGCGGGAAGCTGGCGCGTCTTGCCCTGCCGCCCGGTGTAACGTAGCCGGTCTGGCGGGAATCATCTTTAATCCGCAGCCAGTGACGGCGCGATCCCTGCTGAGTCTCTTCAGAAGGCGGCTGTAGATTCCACAGCGGTTCACCGGTTTTTTTCAGCCAGATATTCAGCGCGGCAACCGCCATCAGCCAGCCGGAATGCGCACCGGCCTCCATCTCGACGCCGCGTATCTGGTGTTGCACGTGCCACATCAGCAGTTCGTTAACTGACGGCGCGCTCAGGCTCAGCGGCATCGTCAGACAGCCGTCGCGGTAAGCACGTTCCGGCGGCGTAATGCCTTCAATCGCACCGGCCGGACAGGCAAAAAGACAGGCCCCGCAGGCCGTACAGCCTGCGGTTTCTATTTCAATCTTTCCGTTGTTTACCTTTATGACGCCCGCGCCGCAGACATCCACGCAGGCCTGGCAAGGGTTGAGGGGAAGCTGGTTACGAACGCAGGCCCGTCCGGCACCGGCTTCGGGCGGACGGGCATTGAGCGAAAACAGTTTCATTAATGAATGCTAAAAAAGTTAAAGCGCAACATCACTTCGGCTATAAGGATTAGCACCGCGCCCGCCAGCAACCGCAGGCGGCTGAACCGCTGCGTGTGCAGAGACAATGCCGTCACGCACACACCTGCAATCAGTAACGCCCAGGCCGCAAAACGCGTGACCGCCATCTGCCCGTAAGCTTCCAGGGGCTGATGCGGGAACGTGATGAGATCCGCGCCGCCCAGGCTCGCCAGATAGTTGCCGTAAACCGGCTGAACCAGCAGGCGCAAAACGGTGATCGCAATCAGCACGCCAATCGACATCACCGCCAGCCTGCGCACCGTTCCCCACGCCAGCATCGGACGAGCCGCCAGTGTCCACATTCCGCTGACCGCGCCGAGGGTCAGCGCGGTGCCGCCAAACATCACGTAGGTGTTGAAGTGCATCCACGTGACAACGGAAGCGTGAACGTAAATCGCGCTCATGCAGAAGATATCCACCGCGCCCATCGCAACGGCAATCACCATTAACAGCGCGATCACCCGTTTGGTCAGAAGCGCAATCAGCGTCGCCAATCCCAGCGCCGCCAGATACGCACTGGCAAACACGATTTCACGGCTCAGCCACGAACTGCTGAAATGGCTCAGTGCATGCAACGCGTTGAGCGGATACCCGAGATGCGCGGTGGACGCGATAAGCCCTAGCGCACCGGCAATAAACGCCGTCAGCATGGCGGGCAGCGCAAGACGATGCTTTTCTCTGGCGCTCAGTTTGTCCGCGCCGGAAATCAGGATCAGCGTGGTGAACAGCGTGATGCCGACGGAACTCTGGATCAGCAGAGTGAAAATAATAAGTGGCCATTCGTGCATGATTATTTACCTCCCTTTTCAGCGCCCTGATGCGGTTTGATGACCAGACTGGGCTGCGTCAGCGTGGACTCCGGCAAACCCTGAACGTCGCACAGGTCGCCGTATTGCGCGCGTAACTCGTCAATTGGCCCGAATTTGATCGCGCCCAGCGGACAGGTCGCGACGCAAACCGGTTGTTCTCCGGCGGCTTGCAGATCGACGCAAAAGTCGCATTTCGACATCTGGCCGGTTTCCTGATTTAACTGCGGCGCGCCGTACGGACACGACCACGCGCAGTAGCCGCAGCCGACACATTTGTCGGTATTGACGCGCACAATGCCGTCGCCAGGACGTTTGTGCATGGCGGTAGTCGGGCAGTTTTTGGTGCAGATCGGGTCTTTGCAGTGGTTGCAGGAAATCGACAGCGTGTAGGCGTAGACGTTGTTATAAACGCCGCCCTGCCCGGTGGGTACGAATCCGCCGCCTTTCACTTCGTAAATACGGCGGAAACGGCGGCCCACTTCCAGATTGTTTTTATCCTTGCAGGCAACCTGACAGGCCTTGCAGCCAGAACAACGGGAAGAGTCGATAAAGAAACCCAGCTGGCGGTCACTGACCGGCGCGTAATCTATAAATTGGCTCATGCTTTAACAACCTCCACCAGCATGGTTTGATGAGAATTCCCTTTTGCGAGCGCGGTAATGCGCGCCGAACTGAGCACGTTGGCGCAACCGCCACGGTCAACGCCGTTTTCGTCCGGCTGCCACCACGCGCCCGCCTGTAAAGCCACCACGCCGGGCATGATGCGCTGCGTCACTTCCGCCGGGATCAGCGTCACGCCGCGATCGTTGTGAATGCGCACGCTGTCGCCCTGCGCAATGCCACGCTGCATGGCATCAGCCGGGTTGATCCACAGTTTTTGCTCCAGGACTTCTTTCAGCCACGGGTTGGCGTACTGCGTCGAGTTCGCGCGGTTTTTACCTTTCCAGGTGATCAGCTGCAGCGGGAAACGGGCAGAAAGTTCATCTTCCGGGCCTTCGTGCGCCGGAACGTAATGCGACAACGCCGGGATTTCCGGGTGCTGCATGTCGTAAAGACGCTTTGAGAAAATCTCGATTTTGCCGGAAGGCGTCGGGAACGGATTGTTTTGCGGATCGCGGATATTCGCTTCGAATGCGATATGCGGTTTGTCTTTAAAAAGATAACGGCGGGTGATCAGCAACTCGTCAAAGGTCGGCAGTTTCTCCTCCGGCATCGATTCACGGGTTTTCTCCCAGATGCTGACGATCCAGTCTTTTTCCGTACGTCCGAGACTGAACTCTTTTTCAACGCCTAGTTTGCCCGCGACTTCCCGTATCCAGTCGTAGTCGGTACGGCTTTCAAACTGCGGCTCTATCAGCTTTTCAGAAAGGATCAGGTAGTTGCCGGTTCCCCACGACTCGCCGATATTCCAGCGTTCCATAAAACTGGTTTCCGGCAGTAGCAGATCGGCATACTTCGCGCTGGGCGTGAGGAACAGGTCGCTGGCCACAATAAATTCAATTTTGGAATCATCTTCGAGAACCTTGACGGCCTGATGGATATCCGGGTTCTGGTTTGCCAGATAATTCCCCGCCAGCGAAAACAGGATGCGGATATTGCTGTCCAGTTTGTCGCCTCCGGTCAGCCCGTCCGCTGGCGTGATTTTACTGGCGTCATCCGCCGCCTGCACCCAGTTCATCACCGAGATTTTCTTCGATACCGGATTGTCCGGCATTTCCACGCCGGCGGTGAATTTACGGCTGCTGTCACCGCCATAACCGCCTGCCCAGCCGCCTTTCACGCCGACATTTCCGGTGATCGTCGCCAGTAATGTCGAACCTCGCGCAGTGCGTTCGCCGCAGTTGTGACGCTGCGGGCCCCAGCCCTGGATCAGCGCCGCCGGTTTGGTGGTGGCGTAATCACGCGCCAGCTGGCGGATGGTTTGCGCAGGCACATGCGTGATTTTTTCCGCCCATTCCGGCGTCTTTTTCACGCCGTCTTTCGCGCCGGTCAGGTACGCCACCAGCGACTCATTGGCCGGAACGCCTTCTGGCATCGAACGTTCGTCAAAACCCAGGGTGTAACGCTCAACAAACGCTTTATCATGCAGGTTCTCCGTGATGATGACGTACATCATCGCGTCCATCAGCGCATTGTCAGTGGAGGGGAGCAGCGGGATCCACTGATCCGCCAGAGAAGCCGCCGTATCCGAATAGCGCGGATCCACCACGATAAACCGTGTGCCGTTCTGTTTCATTTTCTGAAAATAGTGGTTGGTATGCCCGAATATGGTCTCGTTCGGGTTATGTCCCCACAAAATCACCAGCGGCGTGTCCGCCAGCGTATCCAGCGTATTGCCGCTGGCTGCCGCGCCATAGGTGTAAGGCGTCGCCGCCGCCGTATTGCCCATACTCACCGAGTGATAAGTATTGAGATAGCCGCCGGTCTGGTTCAGCAACCGGCGCACCATGGTATCGCCGGAGAACGGGCTGCCGCTGACCGCCGTGCCGACGTGAACATAGCGCGATTCCGGGCCATATTTTTCCGTGATGCGTTTGAGATTATCCGCAATCAGCGTCGTGGCTTCGTCCCAGCTGATCCGCTCGAATTTGCCTTCGCCGCGCTTGCCGACGCGCTTCATCGGGTATTTCAGCCGGTCAGGGTGATAGACAAACTTCCGGTAACTGCGCCCGCGCACGCAGGCGCGCATGATGGGCATTTCCGGGTCAAGATCGGCATCCGGACGGGTGGAAATGCGGGTAACGACACCTTCCTGAACATGGGCGCGGATATCACATTTGCCACCACAGTCGAATGAACTACAGGTGGGAACGATGTTTTCCGGTGAGGAGGGGAATTCCTGAGAGGCGACGGAGATTTTCCCGCCTGCATGTGCAAATTTAAAGCCGATCAGAGGAAGTGCAGCCACCATGCCGCTGAGTTTGACAAAATCCCGGCGGTTAACGCCTGAGGGATCCTTACAATCTTCATTATTTTTCATAACATTAGCTCGCAAAAGAAAAAATCATCTCATGCTTAAGTCAAATTTTTCCTTGTGTGATATCAATGCGCACGCAGGTGGCCTCTCCTTTCGGGGTATACGCCCATTATTTTTTAATTTCATAAGGTTATGTATTAATTACCGTGATGTATCGCACATTACTCATCACCCGGAATAGGTATCAAACTTCGGAGTATTTCTGCCCGTCACATTTGATGCATCATGTTGTATAATCGGCTTCCACGAATTCTTCCTTAATCCGGGTGCGCGCACTCTATTGCTACGGTGAACTTTGAATTATCCCATCAGCTCAATTAACCACGCCTATCTGGGCAGCAGCGTCTACGCCACCTTGCGCGAAGCCCTGATTACCGGCCGCCTGAAACCCAATGACCGTCTGCGGATCCGCGAACTTGCGGAACAGGTCGGCACCAGCGTGACGCCGGTGCGTGATGCGATTTTGCAGCTGGCAAAAGAGCAGGCGCTGGAAATGCGCACACCGAAAGATATTCGTGTTCCGCAGCTGGATGAACAGCAGTATCAGGAAATCCGCACGTTGCGTTTAGATCTCGAAGGTCTCGGGGCGGAAAAAGCGGCGCAGACAGTCACCGAATATGAGTTACAGCGCATCGCACAGAACATTGAAAACAATCGCAAAGCCATCAGCAGTGAAGATTTGCCGGAGGCGCTGCGCCTCAACAGTGAATTTCATCTGATGCTGGCCGAAAGCGCGCGCATGCCGCTGCTGAGTAATTTCATCGACAGTTTATGGATGCGCACTGGCCCGCTGATTGCCCAGGCGTACGCACATTTTTCCGAGCGGATGGCGATCGAACATCACGAAGAAATTTTGCGCGCACTGCGCAAAGGCGACAGCGCAACGGCAAGAAAAGCCATTCAGGAAGACATTCTCGACGGCAGCCAGAAGATGGTCGAATTCCTGGCCGCCAGCCGGGAAAGGTGATTTTAGAGCGGGATATCTGCGAGTACGCCCGCCAGCGTTTCCAGCAACAGCGTGGCGTGTTCGGGCTGAAAGACCAACGGCGGGCGAATTTTCAGGACGTTCGCCGCCGGGCCGGTAGCGCTGATCAGGATCTGCTTGTGCCGCATCTGGTTAACGACAAATGCTGCCAGCTCAGGCGCGGGCGTGTTGTGCTGATCGCTCACCAGTTCCACGCCGATAAACAAACCGTCACCGCGCACATCGCCGATCACCGGATAACGCGCCGCCAGTTTCAGCAGCCCTTCCCGCAGAATTTCCCCCGTCCGTTGCGCGTTTTGTTGCAGCTTTTCACGTCGTAAAACCTGCAAAACCGCATGCGCCGCACGGCACGAAACCGGATTGCCGCCGAAGGTGTTGAAATAACGCTGACGACGGCCAAATTCCGCGAACAGTTCCGGCCTGCCAACCAGCCCGGCGACCGGATGGCCGTTGCCCATCGGTTTACCCAGACTCACCAGATCCGGCATCACGCCGTAACGGGCAAAGCCCCAGCGCTGGCTGCCGGTACGGCCAAAACCGGGCTGCACTTCGTCGGCGATAAATAATCCACCCGCCGCACGCACCCGCGCCACCGCGCGCTGCATTTCGGCTGGTTCAGGGCTGAAAACGCCGTCGCTGGAGAAAATAGTGTCCAGCAGCAGCGCAGCCGGTTTTAAGCCAGCCTGTTTCATTTCTTCCAGCGCCCGTTCCACGCCATCGGCGAAAGCACCCTTGCGGCGGAAAGTATCCGGCGCATCAATCAGCCAGACATTTTTGCCCTGCTCAAAACCGTCACCGAATGAAGGCGAAAGTCCGGCCAGTGCGCTGGTGACGCCATGATACGCCCAGCGCGTGACCAGAACGCCCTGCCCGCCGGTGATTTGCCGCGCCACGCGCAGCGCCAGATCGTTGGCTTCGCTGCCGGTGCAGGTCATGGTGAGATTGCGCAGTTCCGGCGGAAATTCCGTCAGAAAATCTTCAGCAAACTCTACGATGGCGTCATTAAGATACCGCGTGTGCGTGTTGAGCTGCGCCGCCTGCGTGGCAATCGCTTCGACAACGGCCGGGTGGCAATGCCCAACGGACGCCACGTTGTTGTAAGCATCCAGATAGCGACGCCCTTCGCTGTCGTACAGCCAGACGCCTTCGCCGCGCACGACGTGCAGCGGTTCCTGATAAAACAGACGATAACCGCCGCCCAGCCACTGCTGGCGGCCTTCCAGAACCTGTTGCTGAGTCAGCATTTTTGCTCCCTATACGGCCAATCAGACGTACAAGACTGACTGAAAATCTCGCCAGTCTGCGAAAACGACAGCGCCATCAGACGTGATAAGCTGCCCCAAGCGTGCGCCTGATTACGCAAAATATAGTCACGATTTTGCGGATATAACACGGCGCGGTGCTGGGCGATCAGCAGACTCAGCGCAAGACGCGAGGCCACCAGTTCAGGCAAAACGTGTTGTTCTGCCTCGCTCAACGGCTGACGGGCGGTGTACGCCGCAATCATCGGGCGACAATACTGGAAGAGATTTTCGCCCTGACTGTCGAGCTGATACGCCAGCGCCGTTGCCAGTTCGTTGATGAGCGGCGCACGCAGCGCATCACCAAAATCGATAATCCCCGCCAGACGCTGCGGGTCTGCGCTTTTTACCAGCACGTTGTGCGCGTTCAAATCGTTGTGGATCACCTGCTTGCGCAAAAAGCGACTGGCGGGCACCACTTTTTGCTGATGGATATCCAGCACGCGGCTGATGGTGTGGCGCTGCTCCGGGTCAGTCAGATGCGGGATCCAGCCTTCGAGGCGTGACATATCGCTGATGTCCCACAATAAATCCCGTTTTGCGCCGGGATGTTCAAAATCGCTGAGCGCAATGTCGAGACGCGCCAGCGTATCGCCAAGTTCGCGCATCAGTGTCTGAGATCGGGGAACCTGAAATTGCGCAGTGCCCGGAAGATAACTGACGGCGCGTAAAGTCAGGTTCTGCCCGGCGACGCTGACCTGCGGCGTCAGTTCGCCGCTGCGGCTTTTCTGCAAACGCGGAACCGGCAGATGGCTGTCGCGCCGGGCAAGATGACTGAGAATAGCGGTCTGAAAATCGACTTCTTCCGGCACTTCCGCCGGATTCACAAACCGCAGCATGTAAGCGCGGCCTGAAAGCGTGGTCAGACAAAAATTGCTGTCGCGCTCTCCGCCCAAAACCTGCGCGGAACCTTCCAGCCCGTAGATTTGCGCGGCGATGTTTTCGGCCTGCAACGGGCTGACGCGCGGCACTTCGGTAGTCAGCAGTGACGGTGTTTCAGACATGCTGACCGCCGTTTACGTGGATCTCCGCGCCGTTCACATAAGACGCGCCCGACGTGCAGAGGAAATAAATCAGCGACGCCACTTCTTCGGCTTTGCCCAGACGCTGTAACGGCACGCTGCGCTCGACGATTTCCTGCGTGCCCGGCGACAGAATGGCGGTATCGATTTCCCCCGGCGCAATCGCATTAACGCGCACGCCGTGCGGGCCAAACTCATGCGCCATTTCACGGGTCAGCGTGGAAAGTGCGGCTTTGGAACAGGCATACGCCACGCCCGCAAACGGATGCACTTTGCTGCCCGCAATCGACGTAACGTTGATGATGCTGCCCTGCGCGGCCTTAAGTTCATCAAATAATCCGGTCGCCAGAATCGCCGTCGAGAACAGGTTGACGTTGAACACCTGCAACCAGGTGGCGTAATCGCTGCCGAGCACGCCCATGCGCCCGCCCGCCGGCGTTTTTGGCGAAATCCCGGCGTTATCTACCAGCGCATCGAGCCGTCCGCCGAGGCGCTCTTTAATCATCGGCAACGCTTTTTGCACGCTGTCGATGTCTTCCAGGTCCAGATGAATATGGTTAAGAAAACCTTCTGCCCACGGACATTCATCCACCCAGTTCTGACGCGACGCGGTGAAAATCCGCCATCCTGCAGCATAAAAATGTTTCACCGTTGCGTGACCGATACCGCGGCTTGCTCCGGTCAGCAGTAACGTTTTTTTCTCTGTCATGATGAAGGTCCTTGTCGTTTTGATATTTGATGCATCAGGAATAATCAAAAAAAGAGGACCTGTAAAGTCCTCTGAGTCATTTATGTTTAATGTGCGGCGAAAGAATGGCGCAGGCGTTCGCCCCGGCGGCGCAGCAGTTCCATCACCAGCAGCAAAATCAGCGATGCGCCGACCATCAGCGACGCCGCAGCGGCAATCGTCGGGTCAAGGTTTTCGCGGATACCGGCGAACATCTGGATCGGCAACGTGCGCTGACGCGGGCTGGCGAGGAATAATGTCACAACCACTTCGTCAAACGAGGCCGCAAACGCAAACAGCGCACCGGAAAATACGCCGGGTGCAATCAGCGGCAGCGTCACTTTGCGAAATACACGCCACGGCGAAGCGCCCAAACTGGCGGCGGCGCGCGATAAATTACGGTCGTAGTTCTTGAGGATTGCGGTAACCGTAATCACCACAAAAGGCACGCCGAGCAGCGCGTGCGCCAGCACCAGCCCCAGATAACTGTTGAGCAGGGAAACGCGGGCAAAGAAGAAGAACATCCCGACGGCGATGATCACCACCGGCGCAATCATTGGCGAAATCAGAATTGCCATCACCAGAGATTTGCCGCGAAACTCCCCGCGCACTAATCCGACAGAGGCCAGAACACCCAATACGGTGGCCAGGATCGTCGCCAGCGGCGCAATCAGCAGGCTGTTTCCCAGCGAACTCAGCCATTCATCCGAGTGGAAGAACGTGTGATACCAGCGCAGCGAAAAACCGGTCAGCGGATAACTCAGAAACGAGCCGGAATTAAACGACAGCGGCACAATGATCAGCACCGGCACAATCAGAAACAGCAAGATTGCCGCGCTGTAGAAGTTGAAACACCAGCGCCACAACCGCAAAATCAGCGCCCCTTTTTGTTTCATACTGTGTTTCATGGTCAGGCCCCTTTAGTTCGCAGCCACTTCGGCTTTGGTGCGCGTCACGCGGATATAAACGATATAAAGCAGCACAACAATCACCAGCAACTGGCTCCCGAGCGCCGCCGCCATTCCCCAGTTCATCGTGGTATTAGTGAAGAACGCCACAAAATAACTGACCATCTGATCGCCCGGCCCGCCGAGCAGCGCGGGCGTAATGTAGTAACCAATTGCCATCATGAATACCAGCAGCGCACCCGCCGTGACCCCGGCATAGGTCTGCGGCACATACACCCGCCAGAACGCGGAGAAAGGATGCGCGCCGAGTGAAATCGCCGCGCGAACATAGTTCGGCGAAATACTTTTCATCACGGCATATAAAGGAAGAACAATGAACGGCAGCATGATGTGCGTCATCGAGATGTAAACGCCGAGACGGTTGAACACCATTACTAGCGGATGATCGATGATGCCGGTGGAAAGCAGCGCGCGGTTGATCAGACCACCGGATTGCAGCAAAACAATCCAGCTGGCGGTGCGGACAATCAGCGATGTCCAGAACGGCAGTAACACCAAAATCATCAATAGATTGGCGCGACCGGCCGGTTGTTTCGCCAGCCAGTACGCCAGCGGATAACCGAGTGCAACGCAGCACAGCGTGACGACCAGCGCCATCCACAAGGTGCGAAGAAGAACGTTAACATACAGCGCCTGGTCCGGCGGCAGCGCAGTAATTTTGCCGGTATCGACGTCAACTTTGCGGTCAAACGCAGCCAGCAGGTAATAGGAAGTCAGCGGTTTCGCCGCGCGCTGCAACGTCTGCCAGGTGCTCATTTCGCCCCACAGCGGCATGCTCTGGATCAGCGCCTCTTTGACCGGCGCGGTACCTTCGGGCACATGGCGTAATGTGCCGGTGATCAGGCTCCGGTAGCGGTTATCCTCATAGCTCAGACGTTTGGCGATAGTCGCCATCTGCCCGCTGTTGCGGGCGTTGCGCAGATCCGTCACCAGCGCGGAAAACGTCGCTTCATCCGGCACAGTTTTGCCTTCCCAATGCGCAAGCTGCGCCACGGTTTCCGGCAGGGTTTCGCCAAGCTCCGGGTTGGTCACGCTCTTACCCAAAATGGACGCAATCGGGAACAGGAAGCTGACAATCACAAATAACAAAAGTGGCGCAATCAGCAACAAAGAACGTCGCGTATACGCCGCTTCTACTTTGCGCAGGCGCTGACGCAGCGTCGGCCCTGAAGCGGCGTCGTCCGGCACCGGTGTCGTCAGCATTTCGGTCTGGCTCATAATTTTCTCCCGCTGCGGGTTCTGATTTCTTTTTTCACAGGTGCTGAGCACAAAATCATTCGGTCTGAATCAAGGCGGCAAGTGAGCAAGTCCCCGGGAGCACACAAAAGACTGTGACCGGGGTTCGTGAGCGAAGCCAAAGCAGAGTCAGACCGAAGGATGACGGGTATTTACTTAGCAGCCCAGGCGTTGAAGCGCTGTTCCAGATCTTCGCCATGCTCAATCCAGAAGTTAGTATCTACCTGCAAAGCGCCTGCCAGGTTTTTCTCGGCAGTTGGCAAGTTCTGCGCATATTTAGGGTCAATCATGCCGGTGACTGATTTTTCAGTCGGCCCATAGGGGATGGTTTCGGCGAAGACTTTCTGGTTTTCAGGTTTGTTGGCGAAAGCGATGAACTGTTCGGCCAGATCTTTATGTTTGGACCCTTTCACGATAGCCCAGCTGTCGAGGTCATACAGGCTGTTGTCCCAGACCATTTTGAAGTCATGACCTTCACCCTGCGCGGCGCTCACGCGGCCGTTGTAGGCAGAAGTCATCACAACGTCCCCGGACACCAGCCACTGAAGCGGTTGCGCGCCGGATTCCCACCACTGAATGTTCGGTTTGATTTGATCAAGTTTTTTGAAGGCACGTTCCACACCGGCTGGCGTGGCGAGCACTTTATAGATGTCTTCACGCTTCACGCCATCGGCCAGTAAGGCGATTTCCAGCGTGAATTTGGCGCTTTTACGCAGCGCACGTTTGCCCGGAAAATCTTTTACATTCCAGAAATCAGCCCAGCTGGTCGGCGCTTTTTTCAGTTTGCTGGCGTCATACGTCAGCACAGTTGACCACAGGAAAATGCCCGCACCACACTCGGTTACCGCGCCCGGCACGTACTGCGTTTTGTCGCCCAGTTTGCTCCAGTCCAGCGGTTCAAACAGCCCTTCATCACAGCCACGGATCAGTTCGGGGCTTTCGACTTCCACCACGTCCCAGCCTACCTGTTTGGTTTCTACCATGGCGCGGATACGGGCCATTTCACCGTTGTATTCGCCCGGCTCGATGGTGCCTTTACCGGCTGCTGCGAAAGGTTTGTAAAACGCTTTGTCCTGAGCGTCTTTGTTCAGACCGCCGAAAGAGATCACTGTCAGAGATTCAGCCTGAGCCTGAAACACCAACCCGGCGAGAAGAGTGGTAAGGGCAATCTTTTTAAACATGCTGTGACTCCTGGGTTAACTAAAAAAGTAAGGAAAGCGCTAAGGTAACGGCATTGTTAAAAACATGATGCATCATATTTTATAACGAAGCATAAACCATGCCATTACTGTTGAGTCCGTCCGCCACGCCGTAAATGACGGGCGGACAGGTTTTGCAGAGGCGTTATGTGATTTTTTTGTGCCTCATGACCACTCAGTTTCTTTTTATTAATGAACCTTGCACAGCTGACGTGCATTTCTGCACCCTATCGGGACGTTGTGCTTCAGGATTACTCACCCAGTTCGATGCACAGATATTTCATTTCCAGATAGTCGTCCATACCGTGGCGGGACCCCTCCCTCCCCAGACCGGACTGTTTAATACCGCCGAACGGCGCGACTTCGTTGGAAATCAGACCGGTATTGATGCCCACCATGCCGTATTCCAGGGCTTCCGGTACCCGCCACTGGCGCGAAGCGTCACGCGTGAAGAGATAAGCAGCCAGCCCGAATTCGGTATCGTTCGCCATCGCCACCACCTGCGCTTCATCGGTAAAACTGAAAACCGGCGCGACCGGCCCGAAGGTTTCTTCGCGCGCAAATTTCATCGCAGATGTCACACCGCCGACCACGGTAGGCTGGAAGAACGTGCCGCCCAGCGCGTGCGGCTCGCCGCCGGTCAATATTGTTGCCCCGTGTGAGAGCGCATCGTCGATATGCTCACGCACTTTGCTGACGGCTGCGTCGTCGATCAGCGGCCCCTGCGTGACGCCGGTTTGAGAACCTTCGCCCACTTTCAGTTTTTCCACTTCTTCTACCAGCCTTTTCACCAGCGCCGGGTAAATCCCCTGCTGGACATAAATCCGGTTAGCGCAGACGCAGGTTTGCCCGCTGTTGCGAAACTTCGAAGCCATAATACCGGCCACGGCGCGCTCGAGATTGGCGTCATCGAACACGATAAACGGCGCGTTACCGCCCAGTTCGAGAGAGAGTTTTTTCACCGTCGGCGCACTTTGGGCCATCAGGATGCGCCCGACTTCAGTGGATCCGGTAAAGCTCAGTTTGCGAACCACCGGACTCGCGCACAGCACTTTGCCGACTTTTTGCGCGGAACCGGTGATCACCTGCAATACCCCCGCCGGAATGCCCGCTTCGACCGCCAGTTGCCCGAGCGCTAAAGCGCTGAACGGCGTTTGTTCTGCGGGTTTCACGATCATCGCGCAACCTGCGGCCAGCGCCGGTGCGGCTTTACGGGTGATCATCGCCGCCGGGAAATTCCAGGGTGTGATGGCCGCGCAAACGCCAACCGGTTGTTTCAGAACCAGCATGCGTTGTGACGCCTGAACCGGTGCCAGTACGCTGCCTTCCACGCGTTTCGCCTCTTCGGCAAACCATTCGATAAACGATGCGGCATAAACAATTTCGCCTTTTGCCTCCGTCAGCGGTTTGCCCTGTTCAGCAGTCAGCAACGCAGCCAGGTCGTCCGCATTTTCGAGCATCAGTTGCGCCCATTTCTGCATCAGCGAGGCACGTTGTTTGGCAGTTTTTTCCCGCCAGACCGCCTGCGCCTGTTCGGCGTAAGCAATAACCTGCGCCGTTTGCGCGGTGGTGATCTGCGGTACGCTGCCGATTACCGCGCCCGTTGCCGGGTTGACGACGTCCTCGCGTTCGCCATTTTCGCTGTCGGCCCATTCACCGTTGATCAGGCATTGCTGGCGCAGGAGTTCAGTATGTTTGAGTTGCATAGCGTTCCTCAGTCAGCCAGCACACGGGACAAAATAGTCAGTGCGTCTTTGAACTGCGCATCAGGAATGGTCAGCGGATACAGGAAACGGATCACGTTGCCGTGGACGCCGCAGCTCAGCATCAGCAATCCGGCATCCAGCGCTTTACGCAGATACTGTTTTGTCAGTTCTGCCGACGGTTTGCCTGTCGCCGGATCGTTGAATTCTGCCGCGACCATGGAACCGCGCGCACGCACATCAACCAGCGCCGGGCATTTCGCTTTGGCTTTTTCCAGCGTTTCAACCAATTCCGCACCCAGACGACTCGCGCGTTCGCAGAGTTTTTCTTCTTCGATGATTTTGAGAACCGCCAGCGCCGACGCCACCGCCAGCGGGTTGCCCGCGTAAGTGCCGCCCAGACCGCCCGGTTCCGGCGCATCCATCAGTTCAGCGCGACCGGTCACGCCTGAAATCGGGATCCCGCCGCCCAGGCTTTTCGCCATGGTGACTAAATCCGGTCGGGAATTCGGGTAGTAATCAGATGCAAACATTTTGCCGGTACGCGCGAAGCCGCTCTGCACTTCATCCGCAATCAGCACGATGCCGTGACGGTCGCAGATGTCGCGCAGACCTTTCACAAAATCTTCCGGCGCAATATTAAAACCGCCCTCGCCCTGAATCGGTTCGTAAAGAATGGCGGCAACCTGCTGCGGACTGATATCACTGCGGAAAATTCGTTCGATGCTTTCCAGCGCCATTTCGGTGCTGACGCCGTGTTGCGCATTCGGGTACTGACCGTGGAATACTGATGCCGGGAATGGACCGAAACCCACTTTGTATGGCACGACTTTTCCGGTCAGCGCCATGGTCAGTAAGGTGCGGCCGTGGAATGCACCGGAGAAAGTGATAATGCCGGGGCGACCGGTGGCAGCGCGGGCAATTTTCACCGCGTTTTCTACCGCTTCGGCACCGGTACTGAAGAAGGTGGTTTTCGCATTTCCTGTCACCGGAGCGATTTCGTTGATGCATTCGGCCAACGTGACAAAGCTTGCATAAGGCACAATCTGGTAGGCGGTGTGCGTGAAAAGGTCGAGCTGTTTGCGGATCGCTTCGACAATTTTCGGATGGCGGTGACCGGTATTGAGCACGGCGATCCCGGCGGTGAAATCGATATATTCCCGACCCTGCTCATCCCACAACGTTGCGTTTTCCGCCTTCGCTGCATAGAAATCACACATGACGCCGACACCACGCGGTGTCGCTTCTTTACGGCGTTTTTCCAGTTCGCTGTGACTCATCTTTCGCTCCTGCCTGAGGGTTATGTTTTGGAGATTGCCGGTTGCAAGGTGAACAATTTGTCGAAATAGCAATCTGTCCTTGTTTTTTATCCTGTCAGCGGTTCTATAATCCAGAACCAGTTTTAATTATTTTGAGGATCCACTTTTGCGCTCACTGCTCTCTGACCTCATTTTTCAGCGTCTCACCGGGCTTTCTGAATCTTCAGGAGGCACGCTGAACAGGCGGGTTTATCAGGCATTACAACAGGCTATCTTTGACGGCAGCATCAGCCCCGGCAGCCGTTTACCCGCATCCCGGGACCTGGCCAAAGAACTGGATATTTCGCGCAATACGGTGCTGGCGGTCTACGAGCAATTGCAGGCTGAGGGCTACATTCAGACGCGTACCGGAAGTGGTACCTTCGTCACATCCGATTTACCGGAAGACGGCGTGATCGCCGACAAAAACACCACACGCTGTGCCCCGCTCCGCAGCCATGTTTCACTTTCCAAACGCGGTTCAAATTTGCTGACGCGCACCGGCGTGGCGTCGCACCAGTGGGGCGCGTTTATGCCGGGCGTACCGGATGTCACAAAGTTTCCTCATGACATCTGGCGCAAGCTTCAAAACCGCCTGAGCCGCCGTCTGCATCCGGAATATCTCACCTATTCGCGCCACGGTGGCTGCCCGGAACTTCAGCATGCGCTCGCTGATTATCTGCGTATTGCACGCTCGGTGGACTGCACTGCCGACCAGATCCTCATCACCGCCGGTACGCATCAGGCTCTGGATTTACTGGCAAAAATGCTTTGCGATCCGGGCGATGTCGCCTGGATTGAAGAACCCAGCTACTGGGGAATTCGCAATGTACTAACCATCAACGGCGTGGATATTCAGCCAATTCCGGTGGATGAAAACGGTATGGATCCGCCTGAAAATCCGCCAGAAAGCCGCGCGCCTAAACTGATATGCGTGACACCGTCACATCACTATCCGCTGGGTGCGGTAATGAGTCTGGCGCGCAGACAAAAAATTCTCGCGATGGCCAGCCAGCAAGGCAGCTGGGTGGTGGAAGATGATTACGACAGCGAATTTCGTTATTCCGGCAGTCCGATCCCCGCGTTGCAAGGCCTGAGCAGTGATGCACCTGTGATTTATATCGGGACGTTCAGCAAAACGCTGTACCCGGCGATGCGAATCAGTTACGTCGTTTTGCCGCGCCCTCTGGCTTCACGCCTCAAGATTGCACATTCCGAGTTGTACCGGGCGGGTAACGGACTGACGCAACTTACGCTGGCGGAATTTATACGCGAAGGTCATTACGCGGCGCATATCCGCCGGATGCGGCTGATTTACGGCAAGCGGCGTAATGTGCTGACGAAGCTGATTGAGCAGGAGCTCGGGCCGGAGTTTTTAAGCGAAAACAGCAATGCCGGTTTGCATCTGATTTTGTCGTTGCCGGATTCGATTGATGACGTAGCGCTGAGCGCTGAGCTGGAGCAAAAGCGTGTGCTGACCCGCCCGCTTTCCGCTTATTACCTGCGTCCGGCCCCGCGGCGCGGGCTTTTGCTCGGTTATGGTGGTGTTTCGGAGGAAGAAATTGTGCCCGCGTTTGGGCATATCGTGGATTGTTTACGGCGCAGGCTGCAATCTTGTAGTGCGCAGGAGGCGATGATTGAGATCACCGAAACGGAAGCTGACGACTTGCCTGATCCTGCGTAATCCCTCTTTCATATTGCTAGCAATAAGCAGAAAACTTTTAAAAATAGCAATAAAATTCATAAGCCTGCGAGATTTCTCTCAGGCTCGTTTTTTGTGGTTTTTTGCTAAAAAATGCTTGTTAGCGTTTCGGACGGGTGGTAAAGATTTTTAATAACGCCACACAAACACTCCTTCTGAGGATGTTTTATGCATGATTTGTGCCGGGTTGCGTCATCCACTTTCCAGTATTTTTCTTCGCGGAGTACCTGTTATGAGAACGTATGTCAGCTTCAAAAATATCAAGAAGAGCTATGACGGCGATAAACTGGTCGTTAAAAACCTCAATCTTGATGTCCATGAGGGTGAGTTTTTGACGCTGCTTGGCCCGTCAGGTTCCGGCAAGACAACCAGCCTGATGATGCTTGCAGGGTTTGAAACGCCGACTCAGGGAGAAATTCTGCTACGCGATAAACCTTTGCATAATTTGCCTCCGCACCAGCGTGATATCGGGATGGTTTTCCAGAATTACGCCTTGTTCCCGCACATGACGGTGGCCGAGAATCTGGCGTTTCCGCTGACGATACGTCGTCTTAACAAGACGGATATCAAGGAGAAAGTTGACCGTATTCTGGATATGGTCAAACTTAAACCGCTGGCAGATCGCTATCCGGCGCAAATGTCCGGCGGGCAACAGCAGCGTGTCGCCCTCGCCCGCGCTCTGGTGTTCGAACCGAAATTGGTGTTGATGGATGAACCGCTCGGGGCGCTGGATAAACAACTGCGCGAACATATGCAAATGGAAATCAAGCAATTGCACCAGATGCTGGATCTGACGATTGTCTATGTGACACACGATCAAAGCGAAGCGATGACTATGTCTGACCGCGTTGCGGTATTTAACGACGGCGTTATCCAGCAGATGGACAGCCCGAGTGTGATTTATGAAAAACCGGATAATGCGTTTGTTGCACAGTTCATTGGAGAAAATAACAGTCTGCTGGCAACCAATACGGCAGCCGAAGGTGATTTTTATCGCGCATCTCTCGATGACGGCACAATTCTTCGCGCCGTTAAAATTCGCCCGAGTTCACCCGGTAAGAAAATTTTGCTCTCAATCCGCCCCGAGCGGATCAGTATCAACAATCCTCAGCCGGGTATGGAACAGGTCAAAGCGCGGATTAAACAGTTCATCTATCTGGGCGACCATGTCCGTATGATGACCGAAGTTGCTGGTCAGGATAATTTCATGGTTAAGCTTTCTGCCGCACACATGAATCCGGATTGGAAAGCCGGATCAGAAGTACTGCTTTCCTGGTTGCCTGAACACCTGCGCGCACTGGATGTGGTAACTCATTAATTCTGCCTTTAAAATCTCTGAATCTTACAATCCTGAAATCCCGAGAATATTATAATCTTGGGATTTGATTTTTCCTGCATCTTGTCATCTTGTCATCTTGTCATCTTGTCATCTTGTCATCTTGTCATCTTGTCATCACAAGATAAATCCCAGAATCTTATAATCACAACATCCTTCAGGCCTGTATTTCATAATCATTAAATCACACCATCCTAAAATCCCGGCATCCCAACATCCGTCACAGGCCGTGACAATCCTGAGATTTTAAGATTCCGTAATCTTATTCAATCTATAAATCCCAGAATCCTTGAATCTTAATATTCTGGATTCACTATCTCCATAATCATGGAATCTCTGAATCCCAGCGCGTCACGATAATCCTATAATCCCGTGATTTATTATGGACATCCTGTAATCTCAAAATCCTAGTGGAAATCATGGAATCCTGACATCCTCTAAAGGCTGATTATACTTAGCTCCACCTTGTGTAGATAATTAATTGATTTGTATGACATGATTATGGAATCTCGTAATCCCAAAACAGTATCATGTAATCCTGAGATTCACTCTACATCCCAGGATTACGTGATACACATAATAAGTTAAGTCCATTGTTCACTTATCAACGTGTAATCTTATACTCCTGTAATCCTCTTTAAGATTACGGAAGCATGTCATCCTGGAATCCTTTCGTGCCGTACATACCTGTTTGTGCTTCAATTGATAATTAATAATTCAAAGATCACTTAATCCCGTAATCCTACGATTTATATCTGCACATCTCATGATTTTGTAATCTCAGGCGTGTAAGAATCATTTAATCCTGTAATCATAGGATACATATCTGGCATCACATGCTTCTGAAATCCAAAGATGCACAAATCCCTGAATACAGGAATCATCAGATGGTGAGATGGTGAGATGGTGAGATGGTGAGATGGTGAGATGGTGAGATGGTGAGATGGTGAGATGGTGAGATGGTGAGATGGTGAGATTTTCATGGCTACTGTTTTGAACGTCAACACCAGCCGAAACTTTTTGGCGCTCTTATTGGCATGATGCATCCCCGCGAAAATCCCAAGAACGCAGAATCATAAAATCACAAGATAGCGAAATCCTTGTAGCTCCATTTGGCACCCTTATTCTCTGAGATCGATACTTCAGCCTTATCCGCCTGCAATCCTGATATCCCAAAACCCTGGGATGATGGGATTCAAAAATCATAACATCCTGAACATTATGTTACCGCCGTAATCAATCAACCGGTAATCACGTAATCCTGAAATCACAGGATAATATAATTCGGTAATCCTAAAATATTGAAATCATCGGATGTAAACTTTATAGTAGTGCTTCAATCCTGTGATTCATGGATTTTTAAATCCCAGAATCCTATGATTACATAAATAATGAATCCCGAAACCTTATGATTACGGGATTCAATAATCTTCATTTAGCGCTTCATCAAGAGGTTGTTATGGCAGCGAAAATTATTTCTTTCCTGAACGGGAAGGGCGGGGTAGGGAAAACCACGACTTCTATTAACATCGCAACCTGTCTTGCACGACAAGGTCATAAAGTCGTGATGGTCGATACCGATCCACAAGGAAGCATCAGCAACTGGTACGACGAAAGCAAATGCCAGTTCGACCTGGCGGAAGCCGCATCAGAAAAAGAAGTTTATACCGTACGTAAGCAGTTGAAAGAATATGACTACGTAGTCATCGACGGTGCAGCAGCAATCTCGGCAATTTCATCAGCAGCGGTGATGGTCAGTGATTTAGTCCTGATCCCCGTGACACCGTCACCTTTAGATTTTGCAGCCTGTGGCGCTATACTTGCCGTTGTTGAGGCGCGTGAAAATTTACAGCCTGTCATCGCGCGTTTTCTGATCACCAAGAAAGTCGCATCCGCTAAGATGCTGGAAGTCTTGAAAGAATCGATTGCTGATACAGGCGTTCCGGCACTGCGCACAGGCACCACTCAGCGCCAGGTATACATCCGTACCATGATGGATGGCGGAACAGTCTTCGATACAACGGACGGTAATGCGAAAGGCGAGATTGAAATTATGACCAAAGAAATTACGGAGTTGTTGAAATGAAAATGAAACTTGGCCAGCACAGACAACTGACTACAGCACTGGACGCTGTAGCAAAGCCGCCCGCTTCAGTGAAGAAGTTACAGACTAACATCGATGAAGAGCTGCATCGCCGTTTCAAAACCAGCTGCTTCCTGCAAGATCGCGAGATGAAAGACGTTCTGACAGAGCTGATCAATGCCTGGCTAATCACCAACGAACGTTCCTGATCGTTTGTTCCGTCTGGATCGGGCCTTTTCTGGCCCGCTTTTGTTTCTGAAGCCTGCACAACCTTGTCCCTTCTGGTGTTTCCTTTTCCTAATCCCTTACGTATTAACGTCGCCAGTCCTTATCAGGATCCCAAGATCAAATAGTGTTTTGTTTTATTTATAAGTTTAGATCTTTCTCTTTAAGAGAGGTTTTTTATTAAGTAAATCAGCAGAATACAACGCGTCTTGTGGAGATATTTCCTGCCCGGAGTGGAGATCCTTCCTGTTGGATGTGGATCCTTTTCATGATGAATGTAGAGCTTTTTCCTGTGGATAATTCCCTTACAGATCAGTCCACTGGATACGTGGAGCTTTTTTCTGTGGACAGTTTCCATTGGGAACCCATGTCATGAACATCAGCTTAGATTTAACACTAACATATTGCCACAACTCATTTTTATGATAGGTGGAGTAATTTCCTGATCCCAGAACGAGCCCTAATGTGGAGACATTTCCTGTGACAGCGTCACGTTGTGTCACGCAGCAGGGAGAGGATCATCCTGGTCAGGCATAATCGGCTTCAGAAATCGATATACGGGCAGCAGAGCAGGGCATATGTGGAAGATTTTCCTGATCCAATCAGCGGTTATGTGGAGACATTTTCTGATCTGATTAACGCTATTCAAACGATCTCTGGAAATATAATGTTTTATAAACAGTGGGTTAGAAAATACGTGACATTGTCACTTGCCTATATGTGGAAGAATTATCTGATCAACGTGCGTGAATTCACGGTAACTGTGCAGTCAGTTAACACCTTACGCTGGAATACGTGGAAGTATTTCCTGATCCCGCGCATTGCTATACGTGGAAAGATTTTCTGAGATCGGAACGCCCCCATATGTGGAGTTATTTCCTGATCGCCGATCGTGTATCCCTAAATGTGGAGACATTTTCTGATCGCCGGGGCACATATATGTGGAAAGTTTTCCTGTAGATCCCGATTCAGACAGGGAACGGGCCGGTATGTTGAAATGAGAACGGGATCACAAAGCCGTTTACGGTCAGTTAACGTGCAGTATGGACTTATATGTGGAAGAATTTTCTGATCGGCAGGGGAGAGCAGCGAGTATCTCAGACATTCCGGGCTGGAGATCTTCAGTCCGATAAGTGGAGTAATTTCCTGTAAAAAGCGAGCCGATCCAGCATGTTAAAAAAAGGATCCCGGAGTCGGTGGAAAATCATATGTGGAAGTTTTTCCTGATCGATGTTTTAGGATCCTCTTATAACAATTTGAAAGTAAAGGAATAAATAAGCCTTGTTTTTACTTTACGTCAGTATTTTTTATGTGGAATAATTTACCTACTTTCCACTTATGGATCCTGCTACATGGAACTGAATAAACTCACCGTAGTTCAGGGGAACGATCTTCTTGAAGGCGCTTACAGCGTCACTCTGGATGAAATGCGCTTGCTTAACCTGGCGCTGGCACAAATTGATAGCAGGAAACCTCAGCCGGACACGTTATATCGACTTTTCCCTCAGGATTACCAGCGGATCTACGGAGTAAACCCGACCAGCAGCCACCGCCAGTTGCGTGAAGCTGCAGAAAGCCTGATGAAAAAGCCGGTCACCATCTACAAACCGGATACGAAAACCGGAAAGGTGCGTACCGTTCAGCTTTCGTGGTTCTCGCGGCTGGAATACGTCAGCAGTGATGATCACAGCGCCGTTGTACTGAGATTTGGTCAGGACGTTGCACCGTATCTATATGAATTAAAAGAATCTTTTACCAAACTCAATTTTGCTAATATCGCTAAACTGGATACGCCGTTCTCCGTGCGTCTGTATGGCTGGTTAATCAAAGCCAAAAACCTCTACGGCAGACGCAGCGGTAAAGCCATTGAAGTGACCCTGGATCTCAACTGGATGCGCGAGAAGGCCGGTCTGGCAGGCAAATACGAGGATTACCGTGACTTCCGCCAGAAGCTGCTTGAACCGACGATCAACCGCATCAACGCCAATACCGATATCTCCGTGGTCTGGGAGCCGGTGAAGCAGGGCAGAACCGTTGTTTCGATCAAGTTCGCGTATGTCGATGAGTCAGCGCCAGAAGCCAGTAAACCACTGCGCCCGCGCTTACCGCGCCGTCCGCGCGCAGTGGCAGGTTCGGCGCTGGAAGGCGAGTGGGCACGCCGCTGTATCACCATCTTCGAAGAGTATCGTGAGAAATTAAGCGCTTACGACGTTGAAGAAAAGGCGACGTTGCCGGATCTGCGCAAGCTTTCAGGCTGGTACAAGCTGATCGGCGAGAAGAGCAAACAAAAAGAGATCCTCTCTGAGGTCAGTTCCCGCAGTAAGAAAACCGCTGCCTGACAGTCCCGGCCGGAAAGCATTCCGAAATGAACGGCGTATCTTCGATGAGATACGCCGTTTTTCTTTGTACGGATCCGGAGGATTCCGACGTCCATTACAGTTAACTTACTGATTATCCTGACCTGAATGGTTAGTGAGTGCTTACTGGGTATGGGCAGGAAATCATTCCACATTACCCGTTTTGGCGGCTTTTTCAGCGTACTGCCCAAAAGCTATAAGCCATATTTTTTCGTTGTTAGACAAGGACAAACCCCAACCTTACTCTTCGTCATGTTTTGTAAACCTATTGCACACTTATTGATGAGGGATGTCACTTGGCTACGTTACTCACTTCTGCCCCCGCGCAATCCGTCTCCCGCGCGCGCCGCACCGCTTCTTTTAAAATCGCATTACTGGCCAGCGCCGTGATGTTTTCTTCTTTATCCTTTGCGGACGATGTTCTTAAAGAAGGCATCACTCCGGCCACAGACGCCAGCCAGGTGCCTGCTGCCGCGAAACTGCGTACGGACACCGTGATCGCCGGGATCTCCGAACCGCAGGGCATTTTTAACCCTTACTTCTTCGTGAATGGCTGGGATGAAAACGTCACCAACGTGATCTTC
Source organism: Rahnella contaminans (assembly GCF_011065485.1). NCBI lineage: Bacteria > Pseudomonadati > Pseudomonadota > Gammaproteobacteria > Enterobacterales > Yersiniaceae > Rahnella > Rahnella contaminans. The sequence goes on along the minus strand of NZ_JAADJS010000003.1, from coordinate 122,481 downwards.
GCCCGCCTGATTGACTGGGACAGTCAGGGCAAACTGGTTCCGGGTCTGGCGGAGAGCTGGACGGTTAGCCCGGACGGCAAAACGTATACCATCAAACTGCGTCCGAACCTCAAGTACAGCGACGGTTCAGCGCTGACGGCGGAAGACGTCGCGTTCACGCTGACCGTGTTGTACGACCCGAAATATGACGGCGACACCGACATCACGCTGGCACACATTGCCGGTGGCGATGAATATAAGCAGGGCAAAGCGGACAGCGTCAGTGGTCTGAAAGTTATCGACCCGCTGACCCTTCAGGTGACAACCACGCAACCGGGCGCGACCACGCTGCAAAAAATCGGCGGGCCGGTGCTGTCGAAAGCCTATTACGGCAAAGATTATCAGCGTGGAAATCTCGATACACTGCGCACGCTGCATGGCAAACCGCTGGGTAACGGCCCGTATGTTTACGACAAATACATTCCGGGGCAGGAGATCCGTTTCCACGCCAACACACACTATTACCGCGGTACGCCTCCGACGCCACGTTTCATTTATCGTGTCACCAATCCGTCGACGAACTTCCAGTTATTCCAGACCGGCGATACCGACTACGACGCTTTTACGTCACGCCCGGATGATATCGAACAGCTTAAACTGCTGGGTTTTGCGAACATCAACCTGTACGGATCCAGCGATTACAGCAAGATTGAGTTCAATCTTCATCGCCCGGTATTGCAGGATGTAAAAGTTCGTCAGGCGCTGATTTACGGTCTGGATCGCCAGAAACTGATCGACGTGGTGTATCAGGGCTACGGCTCCGTGGCTATCGAGCCGATCGCGCCAATCTCCTGGGCGTATAACAATGAAGGCGTGAATCCGTACAAATTCGATCCGGCGCAGGCCAGTAAATTACTGGATGAAGCGGGCTGGAAAACCGGCGCTGACGGCATTCGTGTGAAAGACGGAAAACGTCTGGAACTGACGCTGCTGGTGAGCAAAAAAGTACTGAACGACGCCCTGATCCCTATCGCCAAAGAGGACTACCAGAAGATTGGTGTGCTGCTGAAACCACAGGTTGTGGATTTCAACGCGCTGATGTCGCAACGTAAAGCGGGGAATTACGATCTGGCGTCATTCAGCACCAGCACACTCAATGATCCGCACGACGGCGTCTGGGATTACTACAGCACAGAGGCCACGGAGCAGGGTTACAACAATCCTGAAGTGGATAAGCTGATCAACGAAGGTAATGCGACCCTCGACATCGAAAAACGTAAGCCGGTTTACCACGAACTGTACAAAGTTCTGGCGAACGATCCGCCGGTGATCCTGCTCGGCAACCGTAAAATTTTGTCGGCCAGCAGTGCCCGCGTGACCGGTTTCAAACCGGATATTTACAACGGCCTGACCGGCAGCCTGCCGGATGTCAAAATCGTCAAATAATCAGAAATCACGTTGCTGCCGGTCCTTACCGGCAGCTTCAATGAGAAAGTCATGAGAAATTTCATTCTGCGTCGTTTGCTTCAAACCATCCCGATGTTGTTCCTCGCTTCGCTGCTCATCTTTATGCTGTTTGCCAAAACGCCGGGCGATTTTATCGACGGCAATATTACCCTGACCGCTCAGCGTGCCGCCGAACTCAAAGCGTTATACGGCCTCGATCAGCCTCTGCTTAGCCGCTATCTGCACTGGCTGGGGAACCTGCTCCAGGGCGATCTGGGTTTTTCGCTGCAATATCAGATCCCGGTGAGTCAGTTGCTGAATCAGTACATCTGGAACTCCTTCCTGCTGGCGACCATCGCCATGGTGCTGTACTGGGGGATCGCGCTGGCGGTGGGCATTGTTTCTGCCATGAAACCCTATTCGCTGTTTGATCACGTCGTCAGCGTGGTGATATTCGCGGCGATGTCATTTCCGACGTTTTTCCTTTGCCTGCTGCTGATCAAATGGTTTGCGGTTGATCTCCACTGGTTGCCGGTTGGCGGCATGACCAATACCGGCAGTGACGCCACGGGTTGGGCCTGGGTGATGCAGGTCGCGGCGCACCTGGTATTACCGGTGATTGCGCTGGTGATGCTTCAGGCGGGCAGCCTGACGCGCTATTTCCGCGCCAGCATGCTGGACGTCGTACGCATGGATTTCATCCGCACCGCGCGCGCCAAAGGGCTGCGCGAGCGCACCGTCATCCTCAAACATGCGCTGCGGAACGCGCTGTTGCCAATTATCACGCTGTTAGGATTCGAGCTGCCGGGGCTGTTTTCCGGTGCGCTGATCACCGAAAAGGTCTTTAACTGGCCGGGCGCGGGGCACATTCATATTGATTCGCTGGCAGCGCGCGATTATCCGGTGCTGATGGGATTCACGCTGTTCCTGGCGGTTCTCACCATTCTGGGCAACCTGATTGCCGATGTGCTTTATGCGTGGGCTGACCCGCGTATTCGTGTGAGGTCGTGATGTTTGGATCATTATTTTCAACACACCGCCGGCTTCGTGAAGCGGGAATACCGGCGATGGCGCAGGTGACACCGTCACCGTGGCAGCAGGCCTGGAAATCGTTGCGACAGAACCGGCTGGCGATGTTTTGCCTCATCCTTCTGCTGGTCATGGCGGTCTGGTGCATAGTGGGCCCTTACTATTCGCCATGGCGCGATGACGCTACCGATGCACTGATGATTAATAAAGCGCCAAATGCCGATCACTGGCTGGGCACCGATTTTCTTGGGCGCGACGTTTATACGCGCCTGCTTCTGGCCGGGCGTATTTCGCTGATCATCGGCCTGCTTACCATGTTGCTCTCTGTGACACTCGGCTATCTGATGGGCGCGGTTTCGGGGTATCTGGGCGGCGTTGCTGACAAAATTATCATGCGTTTTGCCGATCTGGTGATGACCATTCCGAGCCTGCCGCTGCTGATTGTGATGGGCGCGATGCTCTCGGAACTGGATTTCTCGCCGGATTCGCGCGTCTACATGGTGATCGTGATGCTCAGTTTGCTGGAATGGCCGAAGCTGGCGCGTCTGGTGCGCGGGCAAATTCTGTCCCTGCGCGAGCGTGATTTTATGCTGGCGACGCAGGTGCTCGGGTTATCCGCGCGCCGTCGTCTGTTCGGCCATCTGTTGCCCAATACTGTGCCCATTCTGGTAGTGATGGCGACGATGGCGGTGGCAAACGCCATTCTCAGTGAATCGGCGCTCAGCTATCTCGGGTTGGGCGTGGTGCCACCGACGCCTTCATGGGGAAACATGATGGACGCGGCCAACAGCCTGATCGACTTCCAGCGCCGTCCGTGGTTATGGATGCCGCCGGGCGTGGCGATTTTTATCACCGTTATTGCGATTAACGTACTGGGCGATGGCCTGCGCGATGCGCTCGATCCCAAGATGAAACGGAGTAAAAAATGACAGAACCGTTGATCCGTTTTAATCAGCTTGCGCTGTCTTTTTCCAGCGATCAGGGGCGTGTGCGTGCAGTGCAGGACGTCACGTTTGACGTTCAGGCAGGGCAAACCGTCGGCATTGTGGGCGAATCCGGTTGCGGAAAAAGCGTCACGGCGATGTCGCTGATGGGATTACTGCCGCCACAGGCCGCGCGCATTGATGGCGGCGAAATCCTGTTTCAGGGGCGTGATTTACTGAAACTGCGCGCATCACAAATGGCGGATCTACGCGGCAACCAGCTGGCGATGATTTTCCAGGAACCGATGACCGCGCTCAATCCGGTGCTGACCATTGGTGAACAGCTGGTTGAGCCGCTGATCCGCCATCTCGGGGAATCGCCAAAATCGGCCTGGGAAAAGGCAACGAAGATGATCACCGACGTTGGTCTGGCGCGTGCGGAAAGCCTGATGACCAGTTATCCGCACCAGCTTTCGGGTGGCATGTTACAACGCATCATGATTGCGATGGCGCTCAGTTGTAAGCCGCAGTTGCTGATTGCGGACGAGCCGACCACCGCGCTGGACGTCACCGTGCAGGCGCAGATCTTACGGCTGTTACGCGATCAGGCGCGGCAAAATCACATGGCGCTGATGCTCATTACGCATGATTTGGGTGTGATCGCGCAGATGGCCGATCACGTGGTGGTGATGTACGCCGGGAAAATTGTTGAGCAGGGCGCAACGGCGGAAGTGCTGCGCAATCCGCTGCATCCGTACACGCAGGGGTTGATCGCGTCGCGGCCCACGCCGGGCGAGCGTCGCCGGCGGTTGTATTCCATTCCCGGTCAGGTGCCGGATCTGGCTGCGCTGCCGCCGTACTGTGCTTTTACCGAGCGTTGTGAACGTGCCACCGACCGCTGTCGTCAGGGGATCCCACCGCTGGAAGGGCGGTCGCGGCAGGCGGCCTGTTTTTACAGCGGGCTGAATCCGGCAAATGAAATGACGCAGAAGGAGTTGCAGCCATGAGTGCTGAAAATCTGATGAGTACTGACTACCTGATAGAAGTGGATGGCCTGAAGAAACACTTCCCGATCCGCGACGGCGTATTCGGGCAGGAAACCGGCCAGCTGCGCGCGGTAGATGGCGTCAGTTTTAACATCCGCAAAGGCACTATTTTCGGGCTGGTGGGCGAATCCGGCAGCGGCAAAACCACCGTCGGCAGAACGCTTCTCGGGTTGTACGACAAAACGGCGGGCAGCGTGAAGTTTCGTGGTGAAGACCTGCACCGGCTCAAGCCGAAACAGCTTAAAGCGCTGCGACCGAAAATCCAGCTGGTGTTTCAGGATCCCTACAGTTCGCTGAATCCGCGTATTCGTATTGGTGACGCGATCGGCGAAGCGATGCTGGAACATAAACTCTGCTCACGCGCTGAACTGCACGGCAAAGTGGTGGAAGTGATGAAAATCTGCGGGCTGTCGCCGCTGCATTACAACCGCTTTCCCCATGAGTTTTCCGGCGGGCAACGCCAGCGTATTGGCATTGCGCGGGCGCTGATCCTGCAACCGGAATTCATTATTGCCGATGAGCCGATCTCCGCGCTCGACGTCTCGATTCAGGCGCAGATCATCAATTTATTCTCGGATTTACGCGACGATCACGGTGTGACGTTTCTGTTTATCTCGCATGATCTGGGCGTGGTGGAACATCTGTGCGACGACGTGGCGGTAATGTATCTGGGGCAACTGGTAGAAACCGCGAGCCGCGATGCTTTATTCCGCCAGCCTTTGCATCCGTACACGCAGGCGTTACTGGCCGCCGTGCCGACGCTTGATCCTGACAGCGAACCGGTGGCAATGGTCAGCGGTGAAATTCCGGATCCGTCAAAACCGCCGTCCGGCTGCCGTTTCCATACCCGCTGCCCGCGCGCGACCGAACGTTGCCGCGCTGAAATTCCGTTACTGCGTGAAGTGGAAAGCGGCCACCGCGTCGCCTGCCATCTGGTGTAATTTCCGGCTCTTTCCCGCCGCGGCTGGCCTAGTCTTCCAGCATGCGGCGGGCTTCACTCTGCATTTTCTTCCCGACGTTTTGCGTCACTTCAATTACCTTTTGCGTCGCGGGTGAAAGAAATGCGCCTTCCCGCCAGGTAATGCCCACACGACGCGGCATCATCAGTTGATCGTTATCAATCCGGATCAGGCGGGAGATAAACTCTTCCTCGACCAGAATGTTTTCAGAAAGAAAACTGAGCAGGCCACTTTTGGCGATCAGACCGGGCACTGACGCCAGCGAGCTGATTTCCACTTTAACGTCCGGCAGCGGGCAATGATTTTCATAGAACATCTTGTCCAGCCACTGGCGCATCGACACGGTTTTGGCCGGTAAAATCCAGCCGTAACGGCTCATGTCGCGCAGCGAAACCGGCCTGCCCGCCAGCGGATGGTCGCGTGACGCCGCGACGACCACGCGATCGGCGGTAACCGGCACCTGAACCACCGGGCTTTCATAGTTCACCAGCGGCCCGATAATAATGTCGATGACGTGGCGCTCCATCAGCGTAAACAGCACGTCGTTCATGCCGATCTGGATTTCCAGTTTTACGTTGGGAACCTGTAATTGCAGCGTTTTGCAGATTTCCGGCAGTAAAAATTGTGTCGCGGAACCCGACACGCCGACACGCACAATCCCGCCCGCGCCGCTGCTCAGTTCCGTCATGACTTCTGCCATCTCATGATAGGAGTTTTGCAGCGCCAGGCCCCGCTGATAAAGAATGCGACCCGCCTCGGTCAGCTCCAGACCCCGGCCGGCTCTTTTAAACAATTTAATGCCGAGTTCTTTCTCCAAACGGGTGATGGATTTCGATAGCGCGGGCTGCGTAATATTTAAATTTTGTGACGCAAGTCTCAAATTTATCATCTCCGCAGCGGTGACGAAATAATCTAAGTCCCTGTTATTAATCATACATTCCTGAAATTCATCGATTTGGTAAAAAAATATAGTAGAAGGCATGAGAGGCGCGGTCAATAATCTCGCGATCTTTGCAGGGGCGTGAGCGTCTCCGCAATCTGAACGCCAGTGAATTCACCTGTTTTATGTAAAATAAGAAACTAAGCGCATCTATGAAAATTGTTAATTTCACCCTCAGTAAAGAACACACCAAAAGCTTCGGCATCTTCCAGACAGACGGCATTATTGATGTCGGCCGTCACTCAGGTTGCCGGGATATTAACGAATTCATGGCGCATCATCAGCTTGACGAATTGCAGCGCTATGCGCAGCTTCCGGCCGATCTTCAGCTGAGCGACATCAGCTTTCTGCCGGTGATTGACCGTCCGGGCAAAATCTTCGGCGTCGGCATGAACTACGCCGAAAAGCGCAAAGAGTTCAATGAAACCAGCGACGCGCCGACGTTATTTGTCCGCTTCGCCGATTCGCAGGTTGGCCATAACGGCATCATTATCAAACCCGCCTCTTCCAGCCAGTTTGATTACGAAGGGGAACTGGCGATCATTATCGGCCGCACCGGCCGCAATATTCCGGCCGAAGATGCGCTGGATTTCATTGCGGGCTACAGCTGTTATATGGATGGCTCGGTGCGCGACTGGCAGCATAAGTGGTACACCGCCGGGAAAAACTGGCCTGCCACCGGCGCGTTCGGGCCGTGGCTGGTGACGCCGGATGAAGTGGGCGATCCGCAGAATCTGAGCATTAAAACCTGGCTGAACGACCGGCTGGTGCAAAACGACACCACGGCTAACATGGTGCATAGCATTCCGCAGATGATTGCCTATATCAGCACGTTTACGCAGCTTTCGCCGGGGGATGTGATCATGACCGGTTCACCGGGCGGCGTGGGCAAAAGCCGCGTACCGCCGTTGTACCTGAATGACAATGACACGATTGAAGTGGAAATTGAGAACATCGGTCGTTTGACTAATAAAATCCAGGCAGCAGCCAGCGCCGCTGCCTGAATTTAACGCACCTGACTGACCAGAGGCACCGATTTTTCGGTGTCTTTGTTTTTAACGACCATCAGATATGTCAGCGTAAATGACAGCCCCAGCGATAACACCACGCCCATTACGATATAAATGAAGTACGGACCGATGTAGGCGGGCAGGCTGAAAATGCTCGACAGAATATAGCCGTACAACCGCACCCCGAAGAATGCAATAAACGCCGACGCCACAGAACTGCTGATCGTGGTGGCGATAAACGCTTTTTTATAGCGTGTCAGCACGCCAAACAGCGCCGGTTCAGTGATCCCCAGCAGCCCGGAAATCGCCGCCGACAGCACGACTGATTTTTGCTCGCGGGTTTTCACATGGAAATAAATCGCGAAGGTCGAACCGGCAATCGCCATGTTGGCCATAAACATCATCGGCATCAGCATGTCCCAGCCCTGATCGGTGAAGTTCTGCAAGGCAATTGGCGTCATGGCGTGGTGCATTCCGGTGAGGATCGCCACCGGGCGGATCGCGCCAACAATAAAACCGGCGAACACCGATGACACTTCAAACAGCCCCTGAATACCCAGCGCCAGCAGTTTACCGAGGTAAATTCCGGCCGGGCCAATCACCGTCAGTGAAACCAGCGCCGCAATAAATAACGTCAGCGTTGGCGTGAAAACGGTTTTCAGCACGTCCGGCATGATTTTGTCCACCCAGCGGTGTATGTAGCTCAGCGCCAGCACCGAGAAAATCACCGGAATCACGCTGGCCGAATAGTTAAATACCGAAACCGGCAAGATATCCATGAAATACAACGCCGTTGGCGCATCCGCAGTATGGCTGGCGAGCGCTTTTGCGGCGTCAATCAGCGTCGGATACATCAGACAGGCGGCGACTGCGGCAGCCAGATATTCATTGGTTTTGAAGATTCTCGCGGCAGAGACAGCGAGGAAGAACGGGAGAAAATAGAAAACGCCGCTGGCAATCAGATCGATGATCATCACGGTTTCACTTTTCGCCGAAATCACCTTGAGGGCGATTAAACCGGCCAGCAAACCTTTGATCATTCCCGCGCCCGCAATGGCCGGAACGATCGGGCCAAACACGCCGGACACCGTATCCATGAACATTGAGATCAGACTTTTGCGCGCATTTGTGGAAACATTTCCTGTTGGCTTTGACGCCGGATCCAGCTGCGAAACAATCGCTTCGTACCAGGTATTCACTTTCGGCCCGATAATAATCTGCACCTGACCGCTCTGGCTTTGCGCGCCCAAAACGCCGGGCAGATTTTTTATCTCATCCCACGCCACTTTATTTTCGTCGGCTAAATCAAAACGCAGACGGGTCATGCAATGCCAGATTTTATTAATATTTTCTGCACCGCCGACGCCTTTAATAACGGACTGCATTATTTCTGTATTCACCCTGAACCCCGCGACGGAAATTGTATTTTTATTCTCAGATGGGAAGGGAGTGTAATGAGCGTGGTTTTTAAAAACAAACCAATAAAACAGGATCCCGGTCACACAATCCGCCTTCTAAGCCTGGTCAGACGGGGTTTTATGATAATTGGTCTGGTTTTTTTCAGTAAATGACCGTTCTTTCATACCAAAATAAATGCATGAAATTAAGGTTTACAGCCGGGCGTAAAATACGGTGAAATAACCGCAATACCAATATTCCCGCACTCTTTTCCTTAAAAGAGCTGAAGGCCATTATTAAGGATTTTCCATGAAACCTGTGCTGATTACGCATATTGAATGCCAGATAACGCGCCCCGATCGCCATAATCTGGTGATCGTCAGAATTGAAACTGACTGCGGTGTTTTCGGCCTCGGCTGCGCCACATTCCAGCAGCGTCCGCTGGCGGTGAAACTGATGGTCGATGAATACCTCAAACCGCTGCTGTTAGGCCGCGATGCGAATCACATCGAAGATTTGTGGCAGATGATGATGGTGAACGCGTACTGGCGTAACGGGCCGGTGATCAACAACGCCATCGCAGGCATCGATATGGCGCTGTGGGATATCAAAGGCAAGCTGGCGAATATGCCGCTGTATCATTTATTCGGCGGTAAATCGAAAGATGCGGTCACCGCGTACAGCCACGCGGCGGGGGAAACGCTGGAAGATCTCTACGGCGAAGTGGATCGTCTTCTGGGCGAAGGTTATCGCCACATCCGTTGCCAGCTGGGCTTTTACGGTGGCAACGCGCGCGATTTCCACACCACGCGCGAACCGGCGGCGGGCGCGTATTACGATCAGGATCAGTACATGGATAACACGCTCGCGATGTTTAAAGCGCTGCGTGAAAAATACGGCAATCAGTTTCACATTCTGCATGACGTTCATGAGCGCCTGTTCCCGCAACAGGCGGTGCAGTTTGCCAAAGCGGTGGAACAATACCGGCCTTACTTTATTGAAGATATTTTGCCGCCCGATCAGAACGAGTGGCTGGTGCAGATCCGCAGCCAGACCGCCGTGCCGCTGGCAACCGGCGAATTATTCAATAATCCGGCGGAATGGAAGGATCTGATCATTAATCGCAGGATCGACTTTATCCGCTGTCACGTTTCACAAATCGGCGGTATCACACCGGCTTTAAAACTGGCGCATTTCTGCCAGAGTTTTGGCGTGCGTCTGGCCTGGCATTGCCCGCCGGACATGACGCCGGTCGGCGCGGCGGTGAATACGCACCTGAATATTCATCTGCATAATGCGGCTATTCAGGAATTTGTTGCTTATCCGCCCAATACGCAGCAGGTTTTCCCCGGCGCACAGGCCCCGATGAACGGGTATTTTTATCCGTGTGAAGAAGCCGGGATCGGCGTGGATTTCAACAGCGAGGCGGCGAATGAATTTCCTGTGGTGTATCGCCCGCATGAATGGACGCAAAGCCGCCTGCCCGACGGCGTGATCCACACGCCTTAAGTCTGCCGAAACGCCAGATTATCCTGATTAAACGGGATGACGTAAGTACATGAATAATCGATGTCGAGGATATCGCTGAACGCGTAAACGCGGCCGCCCTGCAAAATCCCTCTGTTGGTGATCTGCATGGCGGCGATGCCTTTCTTGCAGCCCAGCAGCTGCGCCTGCTCTTTGCTGACGCTGACCGCCTGATAACGGGTGAGGGAATGCGAAATCGCGAAGCCTTTATTCAGAACGTATTGCTGAATGGAATGCTCGATCGTTTTCTGATTCAGATCCGAAAAACCTTCGGCGGGCATCCGCGAATACTCAATCTGTACGTTGCGCTGGCTGATGCGTCGCAGACGAGTAAACGCCCAGATAAAATCATCCGCGGTTATATCGAAAACCTGCTGTTCTTCGCGGTCAGGCCGCCGCTTATGTAACTCCAGCATTTTGAAACTGATTTCGGTGAATTTCTTCTCGGTAATCGAGTTGTATACCAGCGGATTACTGCTGACGCCCGCATTGATATAAATCCCCGAGCCTTGCACGATGCGGACCGCACCGATACTCACCAGTTTTTCCAGCGCCTTGCGCACGGTAAACCGCGAAACCCCGTATTCTTCCGCCAGCTGGCGTTCCGGTGGCAGCTTTTCCGGCAACGATCCGCTGTTCTGATAAATTTTGCTCAGTAAATCCTGAGCGATAAATTCACTTTTTTTCATGGGCGTCTGGCTTATTTGAGACAGGGAGATCGGGAACGCATTGAAACATACGACAGGCAGAAAGGGCAAATTACAGCCTGAAGGCTGTATTAGATTTTTACAGCTTATAGGGTGTAGAGGATATTTTAATATTATCCGCTTTAGAGGATAGAAATTGATTTATCCCTTACAGGGGATATACTGAAAATATCCGCCAGGGAGGATAATATGAATATAACTTCAACAAAAATGTTGGCCAATGCACTGCGGAATGAGCGTAAAAAGCGCAAACTGAGCCAGAGTAAAACCGCTGAGACAATGGGCCTGAAACAGTCCACGGTTTCTGAATTTGAAAATTACCCGGATGGAACGCGGTTGGAAACACTGTTTAAACTGCTCGCTGCGCTGGATTTAGAGCTGCAGATAGCACCAAGAAACAGTGATCCACAGGACAAAACGTCGTGGGATCAGGAGTGGTAATACATGGATAAGTTAACGCTCGCGTTAAATGGCATTACGGTGGGGACGTTAGAGAAAGCCAGTGGCGGTGAAATGTCATTTGTGTATCACGAAAGCTGGCTGAACCGGGCGGGAGCTCGTGCTATTTCGTTATCGCTTCCGCTGCAAACTGCAAAGTTTCGTGGTGCCGTGGTATACAACTTTTTTGATAACCTTCTCCCCGATAATGAGCAAATCCGAAGCCGTATTCAGGCGCGTTTTGCCATTCCGACGAAGCAGCCTTTCGATTTGCTTTCCCGCATTGGGGGCGATTGTGTCGGTGCAGTTCAGTTGTATCCGGAGAACAGCCAGGTCACGCCGGTAACTGAAATTCATGCCCAACCGCTAAGCGATGAAGAAGTGGAACATCTTCTTCAGGGCTATAAAGAAGCCCCTTTGGGCATGGAAGCGGAAGTCGATGACTTTCGTATTTCGCTGGCCGGAGCTCAGGAAAAAACAGCCCTGTTATGGTATCGCGACCAGTGGCATCGTCCGCAGGGGAGCACGCCGACGAGCCATATTCTTAAACTTCCCATTGGCTATATAGCAAACAATGGAATCGATTTAAGCGAAAGTGTTGAAAATGAATGGCTGTGCCTGAAGATAGCCGAAAAGTTTGGATTCCCGGTTGCACGGTCTGAGATTGCCAGTTTTGGCGCTCAGAAGGTTTTGGTCGTTGAGCGTTTTGACCGCCGCTGGTCACAGGATGGTTCCTGGCTGATGCGGTTGCCGCAGGAAGATTTCTGTCAGGCGCTGGGCGTGGCTCCGGCGCTGAAATACCAGTCTGATGGTGGTCCGGGCATCGCGGCGGCAATGAAACTTCTGCTTGGATCACAGCAGGTTTTACGTGATCGGGAACTGTTTTTTAAGAGTCAGATTCTGTTCTGGATGCTCGCTGCCATTGACGGTCATGCGAAGAACTTTAGCGTGTATATTGAACCCGGAAGCGCATACCGGATGACGCCACTGTATGACGTGATGTCTGCTTTCCCGCTTATGCATCCGCAAGGTATACCGGCGAAAAAAGCCAAAATGGCGATGGCTGTTCTGGGGAAAAACCGGCATTTTCACTGGGACAGGATCCTTCCCCGGCATTTTGGCACAACGGCGCAGCGGGTCGATTTTCCGCAAGAGAGTGTGGTCCGTATGATGGCGGAAATGAAAGAAAAAACTCCGCAGGTGATTAAGGACGTCGCGGCTTTATTGCCCGCCGGTTTTCCTGTAAAAATCAGCGAAGCAATATTCGCAGGATTAAAGAGTCAGGCATCAAGGCTTCCCTGAACACCCCATAAACATCCCCAAACAAAAAAGCCCGCCAGTTCACACCGGCGGGCTTTGTTTTTCGACAAAATTAAATCGAATTACTTCTGATCAGGTAATGCGTAGGCGATCACGTAGTCGCCGCGTTCTGCGGACTGACGTGCGCCACCGGCGCTGATGATGATGTACTGTTTACCGGTTTTCGGTGAAACGTACGTCATCGGGCCAGACTGGCTGCCCACCGGCAGGCGGGATTTCCAGATTTCTTTACCGGTTGCGGTATCAAATGCGCGCAGATAGAAATCCTGCGTACCGGCGAAGAACAGCAAACCGGATTGCGTTGACAGGCTTGCGCCCAGCGTTGGCATACCGACTTCCATTGGCATACGCATTTTGATGCCCAGCGGACCGGTGTCTTTTACCGTACCGACAGGAACCTGCCAGACGATTTTACCGGTTTTCAGGTTAACCGCAGACATGGTGCCAAATGGTGGTTTCTGGCAAGGAATGCCCAGCGGAGACAGGAAGCGCTCGCGGACTGCGCCGTACGGCGTACCGTCCATCGGCACCATCCCCATCTCAATACCGCTTGCGCCGGTCGGAACCTGGGCACGCGGAACCATGTAGTTCGCCAGACCCAGTCGCATATCATTCACGAACATGATGGCGTTGTTCGGGTCAACCGACACGCTGCCCCAGTTCATGCCGCCCAGAGAACCCGGGAATTGCAGGGAACGATCCAGACCCGGAGGCGTATAAACGCCTTCGTGACGCATTCCTTTAAACTCGATCCGACACAGCAACTGATCCATCGGCGTCGCGCCCCACATGTCAGATTCTTTCAGCGTCTGGTTGCCGATGTTTGGCATACCGACAGAGAAAGGCTGCGTTTTGGAGTAGCGTTCGCCAGGGACGTTACCCTGCGGCACTTCACGATTTTCCACTTTCGCGACCGGCTGGCCGGTTTCGCGGTTCAGCATGAAGATCATGCCCTGTTTGGAGGTCTGCACCAGAACCGGCGTGCTGCCACCTTTGCCGTCCGGCAGGTCATACAGCAGCGGCTGAGACGGCAGGTCGAAGTCCCACAGATCGTGATGCGTGGTCTGGAACGTCCAGCGAACTTTACCTGTAGCCACGTCTACTGCGACGACAGAGGAACTGTATTTATCATCCAGCTCGGTACGTGTGCCGCCGAAGAAATCAGGCGTGGCGTTGCCGGTTGGCATATAAATCAGACCCAGTTTCGGATCGTAGGACATCGCAGACCAGACGTTCGGCGTACCGCGGGTGTAAGTCTGACCTTCCGGTGGCAGTTTGGTGATGTTCGGATTACCCGGATCCCATGCCCATACCAGTGCGCCGGTGTGAACGTCAAACGCACGCACCACGCCCGGAGGTTCGCCGGTGGAGAAGTTATCCGCCACGCGTCCACCAACAACCACGACATTACCCGCGACCAGCGGGGTAGAGGTTTGCTGGTAATAGCCGGGTTTCACTTCGCCCATGCCGACTTTCAGGTCAACCACGCCGTTGTCACCGAAATCAGCGCAAGGCTTGCCGGTGTCGGCGTTGATGGCAATCAGACGCGCATCGATGGTTGGCAGGAACAGACGGCGTTCGCAGGTCGCGCTGACGGTACCGCCGGTGGCAGCAGGCGCTTGCGGCGCATCTGTTGCAGGCGCGGCAGCTTCTGAAGCGGCGTTTGGAGTGGCCGGTTCAGCCGCAGGAATGGCAGCCGGAGCCTGTGGCGCTGCGCTGTTTACGCTGCTGTTCTCGTAATAGCCCAGACCACGGCAACGCTGCCAGTTCGGCGCGGTAGAGTTGGAGTCGTAAGACCACAGCTTTTTACCGTCATCCACATTCAGGGCGATCACTTTGCTGTACGCGGTACATACAAACAGTTTGTCACCGATTTGCAGCGGGGTGTTCTGGTCTTCAGCGCCGGAACCGTTACTCTGCGGGATATCGCCGGTATGAGCCGTCCACGCCACCTGCAGTTTATCGACGTTGGTTTTGTTGATCTGATCCAGTGCAGCAAAACGGTCGCCTGCGGTGGTGTTACCCCAGTTCGCCCAGTTTTTCTGTTCCGCACCTTTATCAACCGGTTTGACCGGAACCTGATCGTTGTCGGCGCTGATGATTGGCGTCGGGACGAACGTGTTACCGAATGCCGCGATCAGGGCAACTGCCAGCACGGCGGCGAGCGAGAAACTCGGCCCTTTGCGGGCAACAAGGCCCGCGCGCGTTTTCAGCAGCGGATACGCCAGTGCGACGAGGAAGGCCAGAACGCCGAACGTGAACAGGCGGGAGAACAGCGGCCAGAAGGTGAAACCGGCGTCCCAGATAGCCCAGATAACAGAAAGCACGAAGGCGACGGCGTAGAGCCACGCGCCCGAAGGCTTACCTTTGAAAATTAAAACGGCGGAAACGACGAGGGCCAGACCCATCAGCAGGAAGTAAATGCTTCCTCCCAATGTGGCCAGATACGCACCGCCGATGCCGAGTGTCAGGCCGATAACGGCCATCAGCGCACTCAGCAGCCAGAGGAGCCAGGTCCATTTACTCTTAGTTGTTGGCATGATTTATCTCACTGCACTTATGTTGTCGACAAAAATATTGTAGTCAAGATGTGGGAAAAGCTGGAAACACGTAATGAACACCCGTTATCAAATGAACCAGATAGGACAATTTCGCGCAAATAGTAATACTTCTCATCGGGGTTGTGAATGTGTAACGAAGAGTTTGAAATTAGGTAAATTATTATAAGTGAGATTACTCTTTGTGCGGCTACCAGTTATGGCATTGATATTTAATGATTAAATAATTTAACTTATTCAAATAAATGATATTTAAACGCTGATTTATAGCTTTTAAGTCTATGTGGGCGCACTATTTGCCCACGAGAACGTCGTTTGGTGTGAGGAATGTGACAGAGATCACTAAGAAGTATGATTTTGTGTGAACCTTTTGGGGAGTTTTACTGACGTGGGCTGCGAGTAGCTACAGATAGCCTTCGATTAAGGTCTTCATTTCTTTAGTAATATGTTCTACCAGACGGCTTTTCGGGATCTGCGGCGGGAATACGGCAAGATAGGCAATACTTATGTCTGGCGTAAAGGGCTTGAGCACAATATCGCTCTTGTGGCTGCGCGCCGTAATGTAATCAACGATGCCGATGCCCAGATTATTCCCCGCCATGATGCAGCAATTATTAAGCGACGTTTCGATAGGGTTGTTCATATACAAGTCGAGGCGGCTCATGACCTGATCCAGCTGTTCTCGCAGCGGCGTTTTCCGGCCGGGAATAATGGGGCGATAGCGGGTCAGATCCATGGCGGTGACCACATCCTGTTTCGCCAGCGGATGCCTCGGCGACATCACGGCCACGGCTTTGGCGGTTGCCAGCATCTCGGCTTCCAGCCCTTTCACATCGGGCTTTCCGAAGATAAACCCTACGTCGTACTGGTTGCCGGTCACCACATCCATAATGTGCGTCGTGCTTTCGATATCGAGAAACAGCGAGATATCCGCAATCTCTTCAATCAGCGGCGGCAGAACGTGTTCGACGCACAACGGCGAAAGCGCCGCGACGCTGCCGATGCGCAAAACACTGCCTTTTGAATGACGGATTTCGTCGGCGATACGTGAAATATGTTCAAGTCCGAGGTAAAGACGTTCGACTTCACGGTACAACTTGATGGCATCGTCGCGCGGAATCAGCCCTCGCCCGTCGCGGTCAAACAGCTTCAGATCGATGGCATATTCAAAGTCACGGATCAGCCTGCTGACCGCGGGCTGCGTGATATTCATCATATTCGCCGCCGCCGTAATCCCGCCAGTGAGGATCACTTTGTGAAAGGCTTCGACCTGTCGGGGATTAATTTTCATAATATTTCCTCAGAATCCATAACATTTGTTTATGGATGTAACACAAAATACAATTTTCAATCCAGAAGTCCACCCCCTAGACTCCAATTTACGATCTGTCACACATTGCCTGAAAATCTAAAAAAATTAAGGGTTAAATGCATGAGAAAGTCCGTTCTGGCCGCAGTGTTGTCCTCGGCGCTGGCCACCATTTCAGGGTTTCAAACCTTTGCGGCGCAAGCTGCTGACCTGAATATTGGTCTTGCTGCGTCAACGACTTCGATGGATCCTCAGTTTTACGTGGGTGGCGCCAACAGCGCGATGGCCCGCAACATCTTCGACGGCCTGGTGAATCAGGACGAAAAACAACACATTTCGCCTGCACTTGCCGTCTCGTGGAAAGTTATCAACGACACCACCTGGGAATTCGCATTGCGTCCCGGCGTGAAATTCCACGACGGCAGTGACTTCTCCGCTAAAGACGTGATCGCCAGCATCAAACGCGTGGCACTGGCGTCTAAAAACAGCCCGAGCGCCTACACGCCTTACGTCAACGACATTGCTGACGTCACAGAAGTGAACCCGTTAACGGTGAGAATTGTCACTAAAACGCCTACACCTTTATTGCTTAACAACCTGAGTCGCGTGGCAATTTTACCGGCACGTCTGGAAACGGTGCCGTCGCAAACCCTGAATGAAGGGAAAGACGTTATTGGCACCGGGCCGTTCAAATTTGTCAGCTGGACGCCGGACGACAACGTTGTGCTGGCGCGTAATGACCAGTACTGGGACGGAAAATCGCAGTGGGACAAAGTCACGTTGCGCGTCTTCAAAAACCCGAGCGCACGCGTGGCCGCGATGCGTTCCGGTGACGTGGATTTAATTGAAAGCGTGCCGACGGCGGACGGGCGGGATCTGGCGAAACAAACCAGCCTGCATCTGGAATCTGTCGCCGGTAACCGCATTTTGTATTTACACCCGGATCAGGATCGCGATGTGTCGCCGTTTGCCAAAGGGCCGGACGGTAGCAATCCGCTGAAAAAACGGGAAGTGCGTGAGGCGATGTCGCTGGCGATTAACCGTCAGGCAATCGTTGACCGCATTATGGACGGGCAGGGCGTTCCGGCGTCACAGCTGGTGCCGAAAGGGTATTTCGGTTACACGCCGTCGATTGCCGCACCGGTTTATGATCCGGCAAAAGCCAAACAGCTGCTCGCGCAGGCCGGATATCCGGACGGGTTTACCCTGACGTTCCACGCGTCAAACGATCGTTACCCGAACGATTCTAAAATTGCGCAGGCGCTGGGTCAGATGTTCAGCCGCGTTGGCATTAAAACCGACGTCGTGACCATGCCGGGCAGCGTGTATTTTTCGCGTGCATCCAAACGCGATTTCAGTCTGATTATGGGCGGTGCGGCGATCGAAACCGGTGAGGCGTCCGGTGTACTCGGGCCGTTGCTCGAAACTTTCGGGCCGAACGGCGGGCAGGGTAACCGCGGGCGTTACTCGAATCCTGAATTTGATCAAACGCTGGCCAAAGCGCGGGAAACCCTCGACGACGGCCAGCGCGAAAAGCTGTTGCAACAGGCCACAGAGATTGCGATGAAGGACGAAGGCACCATTCCGCTGCTGTTCCTCTCGTATACCTGGGCGATGAAAACCCCTTACAGCTACACCGGCCGATCTGATGGCTACACATTGCCGTACTTTGTCCATCAAAAGTAAGTGTTCAGCGGCATAAGAACACGGACAACGTGCATACCGAACCAAGGCGGGAATAGAGCACCAACACCAGGGTTGTTCTAAGAAAAGAGAGAGAAGCTATGACTTCTTTTAGCGGTGTGTATCCCTATCTGGTTTCGCCGGTTACCCCCGACGGCCAGATAGACAAACCGGTGCTCACGGCACTGGTCGGGCATCTGATTGATAGCGGCGTGCACGGTCTGACGCCGTTGGGCAGTACAGGTGAGTTTGCTTATCTCAGCGCAGAGCAGCGCACTGAGATAGTCAAAACCGTCGTCGAAGCCGCTCGGGGCCGCGTTCCGGTAATCGCCGGAGTCGCAGCCACCACCATCCAGGACGCCGTCGCGCAAACCGCTCGCTACGCCGCTCTGGGTGCCGACGGTATTCTGGCGATCCTGGAGGCGTATTTCCCGGTGCCCGAACAGGGCGTGGAAGATTACTTCCGCGCCATCGCGCTGGCCGCCGGAAAACTGCCCGTCGTGCTCTACACCAATCCGCAATTCCAGCGTTCCGATCTCAGCCTGCCGGTGATTGAGCGTCTGAGTCATGTTGA
This sequence comes from Rahnella contaminans, assembly GCF_011065485.1. Taxonomy (NCBI): domain Bacteria; kingdom Pseudomonadati; phylum Pseudomonadota; class Gammaproteobacteria; order Enterobacterales; family Yersiniaceae; genus Rahnella; species Rahnella contaminans. The sequence goes on along the minus strand of NZ_JAADJS010000003.1, from coordinate 103,635 downwards.
AAATATTAACTATATTAAAGATGCGTCGACCAACACCGGGCGGCTGCTGTCGATCATTGAACGCACGCAAGGGCGGATGCAGGTCTTTGCCGCGTCGGCGCATATTCCGGTGTGTGTGATGATGATTGGTGGCGTGGGCTGGATGGCCGGACCGGCCTGTATTGTCCCGAAACAGAGCCTCGCGCTTTATGAAGCCGCACGCCAGGGCGACTGGAAAAAAGCCATGGAACTGCAACGGCCGCTGTGGCGCATCAACGAAATCTTCGCCAAATATTCGATTGCCGGATGCATCAAAGCCGCACTGCAATTGCAGGGATTTGAAGTCGGTGATCCGCTCCCGCCGCAAATTCCGCTCAATGATTCTGCGCGGCAGGAAATTGCAGAAGTCCTGCGTTCGGTCGGTGCCTTATGAAAACTCTGCCAGTGATTATTGACTGCGATCCGGGCATCGATGATGCCATTGCGCTGCTCAGTGCTTTTGTTGCACCGCAGTTGGACATTCTCGGCATCTGCACGGTGTGCGGTAATCAGCCGCTGATGAATACCACCCGCAACGCGCTGCAAATTACCGAACTGGGTTATCGTGTGGACATTCCGGTATTTGCCGGATGCCATCAGCCGATGCTGCGCGCGCCCATCCACGGCCAGTTCCACGGTGAAAACGGCCTGGGGAATACCGCGTTTCCGGCACCCAAAAAGCAGCCTGAAACTCAGCACGCAGTTAATTTCCTTATCGACAGCTGCGAGCAGGCGATTGCGGATAATCAGCCGCTGACGCTTTGCGTACTCGGGCCGCTGACCAACCTTGCCACGGCGCTGCGCATCAAACCGCACATCGCCGCCGGCATTTCCCGCGTGGTGCTGATGGGCGGCGCGTACCGCGAAGCCGGTAACCGCACCATGACTTCTGAATTCAACATGCTGGCCGATCCGCACGCCGCGCATATCGTTTTTTCCAGCCCGCTTAACATCACGGTTTTACCGCTCGACGCGACGCATCAGGTCATTCTGACGCCGGAACATGTGGCGAAGTTTGTGAAAGTTTCCGGCCGTATTTCTGCGCAACTCGGTGAGCTGATGGCGTTTTGGGATCGCAACGACGTGCGCCGATATGGTTCCCGCGGCGGGCCGTTACACGATCCGCTGGTGATCGCGTATGTCCTTGCGCCGGAGCTGTTCGGCACGGAAAAAGCACGGGTCTTTATCGAACATAACAGTGAGTTATGTCTGGGGCAGACCGTCGCCGACTGGTACGGAAAATCGGGCGAAACCCCGAACGTCGATATTGTGACACGCGTGGATGCGAATAAAGTCTTCGCGCTGTTTTACGAACTGCTCTCACGCTATGCCGGGAAATAATCCTATGACGCAGCGCATCATTATTGATACCGATCCGGGCGTGGATGACGCCATTGCGCTGTGGCTGGCGCTGGCTTCGCCGGAACTGGACGTGCTCGGCGTGACGGTGGTCGCCGGAAATGTGGCGCTGAAAGACGCCGTACAGAATGCCTGCAAAATTGTCGCGCTCTCGGGAAAAACTGCGACGCCGGTGTTTGCCGGTGCGCCCGGTCCGCTGGTGCGTGAACAGGTTTACGGCAAATATGCACATATCGGCGCGTTCAGAAATGAGCTGGTGCCGGATTGCGAACTGCAACCACAGGCGGAACACGCCGTCGATTTTCTGGTGCGCACGCTGAGAAAAGCTGCCGGAGACAACGACCCGGTGACGCTGTGCGTCATTGGCCCGATGACCAATATTGCGCTGGCGCTCGGGATGCACCCGGACGTGGCGCGCGGCATTAAACAAATCGTCACCATGAGCTGCGCGTTTACCGCGCTCGGGCACCGCGTGCCCTGGGCTGAATTTAACGTGTACGCCGATCCGCACGCGGCGGAAAAAGTGTTTAACAGCGGCGTTCCGCTGGTGATCATGCCGCTGGATATGACGTTTCAGGCGCTGATTGGCACCGATGATATTGACGCCCTGAAACAGGATGGCGGCCTTCCGGGGCAGGCTATTGCGGCGCTGCTGGGCGCGTTTGATCGCAGCGATTTACGCCGTTTTGGCCGGGACGGCGGGCCGGTTCATGACGCCACCGCGATCGCCTGGCTGCTACAGCCGGGGCTGTTCGATGGTTTACCTGCCCGCGTGGGCGTTGAGATCTCCGGCAAAACCGCCGGTTATACCTATGCTGATTTCTGGCAAAAACTGGCGACACCGCCCAATGCGCACGTCATGCAGACCGTCGATGAATACGGATTCTTCAGCCTGCTGCGCCGCGTGATTTCCCGCTATGGTACTGCCCCAAAATGAGCCGATATCTGCTCGGCCGGTTCGGACAAACGTTACTGACGCTGTTTGTGATGTCGCTGCTGGTGTTCGGCGGCGTTTATCTGGTGGGAAATCCGGTGGATCTGCTGCTCAGCACCACCGCAACGCCCGCCGAACGGCTCAGCGTGATTCAGTCTTTCGGCCTCGACAAACCGTTATGGGAACAATACGGCCTGTTTCTGGTGAACGCGCTGCACGGCGACATGGGCAACTCCTTTATCTACAACCAGCCCACGCTGCACCTGATTTTTCAGCGGATGCCCGCCACGCTCGAACTGGCGCTGGTGGCGTTTGTGCTGGCGCTGGTGATTGGGATCCCGCTCGGCGTGTATGCCGGTTTGCGCCCGGACGGCTGGCTTTCCAAATCCATCATGACCGTCTCGATTTTAGGTTTCAGCCTGCCCACATTCTGGATCGGGCTGATGATGATTATGTTTTTCAGCGTCAAACTGGGCGTTCTGCCCGCGTCGGGGCGTGGTGCAACGGTGGACGTTTTTGGCGTCCCCGTCAGCCTGTTTACAGCTGACGGCCTCGCTCATCTGGTCCTGCCTGCGTTCAATCTCGCATTGTTCAAGATCTCGCTGATTATCCGCCTGACCCGCGCCGGTGTGCTCGAATGTCTGCAACAGGATTTCATCCGTTTTGCCCGCGCCAAAGGGCTTTCTGAAAGCCGCATCGTGCTGGTTCACGTTCTGAAAAACACGCTGATCCCGCTCATTACCGTCATCGGTCTGGAGCTGGGATCACTGATTGCGTTTGCCGTCGTTACCGAAACCATTTACGCCTGGCCGGGAATGGGCAAACTGATTATTGACTCGATTGCGGTGCTCGACCGGCCGGTGATTCTGGCGTATCTGATGATCACAGTAGTGATGTTCAGCCTGATCAACCTGCTGGTGGATGTGTTGTACGTGCTGGTCGATCCGCGTGTTCGGCTGGGAGGCGAAAGCTGATGACATCTGATTCAGTACATACGCGAAACATCGTGCAGGGCAAAGCGCATTCGGCGTTTTATCACACTGCGCGCGCGCTGCTGCGCAATAAATTCTCCCTTTGCGGCCTGATTATTTTAGGGATCGCCATTTTGCTGGCGGTGCTCGCGCCGTGGATTTCGCCGCAAAATCCGTACGATTTATCGCAACTCGACATTATGGATGGTCGCCTCAAACCGGGCACGGCCAGCATGAGCGGCATGATCTACTGGTTGGGCACGGACGATCAGGGGCGCGATTTACTGAGCGCCATTCTTTATGGCATGCGAACCAGCCTGCTGGTCGGCGTTTCAAGTGCGCTGATCGCCCTGACTATTGGCACAGCGCTGGGGCTGACCAGTGCGTATGCCGGCGGCAAAACCGATGCGCTGGTCATGCGCGTTGTCGATATCCAGCTGAGTTTCCCGCCGATATTAATCGCGCTGATTTTGCTGGCGGTGCTCGGGCAGGGCGTCGATAAAATTATTCTGGCGCTGATCGTCACGCAGTGGGCGTACTACGCGCGCACGGTGCGCGGTTCGGCGCTGCTTGAACGCCGCAAAAGTTACGTGGACGCCGCACGCAGCATGGCGCTGTCGAACCCTCGCATTCTGTTTCGCCACATTTTGCCCAACTGTCTGCCGCCGCTGATTGTGGTCGCGACCATGCGCATTGCCTACGCGATCATGCTTGAGGCCACGCTTTCATTTCTCGGCATCGGCCTGCCGGTGACCGAACCATCGCTGGGCTTACTCATCGCCAACGGCTTTGATTACCTGATGTCCGGCGACTACTGGATCAGCGTCTTCCCCGGCGTGACGTTGCTGGTGCTGATTGTCGCTATCAACTTAGTCGGTGATGCGCTGCGCGATATCCTTAACCCCCGGAATAAGGATTGAAGATGCACAATCCGGTTTTACAGGTCGAAAGCCTTAATACCGCTTTCAGCTCAGACGGCGAATGGCTGAACGTAGTGCGGGATCTTTCCTTCTCGATTGGCCCGAAAGAAACGCTGGCGCTGGTGGGCGAATCCGGCTCCGGGAAAAGCGTGACGGCGATGTCGGTCATGCGTTTGCTGGATGAAAAACAGGCCCGCTATTCGGGAAAAATCCAGTTCGGCGGGCAGGATTTGCTCAGCCTGAACGCGCGCCAGATGCAGAGTATTCGCGGAAATCGCATCGGAATGATTTTTCAGGAACCGATGACCAGCCTGAATCCGGTGCTGAAAATCGGTGTCCAGATTACCGAAGTGCTCAAACGCCATCGCGGCATGGATGACGCCACCGCGCGCGCCGAAGCTGTCCGGTTGCTGGAAAAAGTGCGTATTCCGGCGGCCACCTCCCGGCTCAATGAATATCCGCTGAGCTTTTCCGGCGGCATGCGCCAGCGGGTGGTGATTGCCATCGCGCTGGCCTGTAATCCGCGTTTATTAATTGCAGACGAACCGACCACGGCGCTGGATGTCACTATTCAGGCGCAAATTCTGGCGCTGATAAAATCGCTTCAGGAAGAAGAGGGGATGTCGGTGTTGTTCATCACGCACGACATGGGCGTGGTGGCGGAAGTCGCTGACCGCACGCTGGTGATGCATCGCGGCGAAGCGGTGGAACAAGCCTCAACGCGCGAAATTTTTCATCTGCCGCAACACGCTTATACCCGCGCGCTGCTTTCTGCGGTGCCACGGCTCGGCGCGATGGAAGGTACGACGCTGCCCACCCGTTTTCCGCTGACGGACACGCGCACCGGAGCACCGCTGCCGGTCGCCGAACCGGTCAACACGATACGCGACGGGCCGCCAGTGCTCGACGTAAAAAACCTGATCACGCGTTTTGATGTGAAATCCGGCCTGCTGCGGCGCGTGACGGCGCGCGTCCATGCGGTTGAAGATCTCTCGTTCAGCCTGCAACCGGGCGAAACGCTCTCGCTGGTCGGGGAATCGGGCTGTGGAAAATCGACCACCGGCCGCACGATTTTGCGCCTCACCGAAGCCACCTCCGGCGACGTGCTGATCACCGGTCAGGATATCCGCCGGGCAGATCCGGCGCATCTGACGGAAATCCGCACGCAGGCGCAGATGATTTTTCAGGATCCGTATGAAAGCCTGAATCCGCGTATGCGAATCGGCCAGGCGATTGCTGAACCAATGATGAGCCTCGGCCTGCACAATGCAGAAGGGGCAAAACGCCGCGTCGCGCAGCTGCTCGAACAGGTCGGGCTGCAAAGCAATATGGCGTCCCGATTTCCGCATCAGTTTTCAGGCGGCCAGCGTCAGCGGATCTGTATCGCGCGCGCACTGGCGCTGGAACCTAAAATGATTATCGCCGATGAAGCCGTCTCGGCGCTGGACGTCTCCGTAAAAGCGCAGGTGATCAATCTGATGCTCGATCTCCAGCAGGAACTCGGGCTGGCGTATCTGTTTATCTCGCATGATATGGCCGTCGTGGAACGCATCAGCCACCGCGTGGCGGTAATGTATCTGGGGGAAATCGTGGAAATCGGTTCGCGCGCAGACATCTTCGAAAACCCGCAGCACGCCTATACCCGCAAACTGCTGGCCGCCGTGCCGGTGCCCAACCCGGATGTCCGCCGTAAACGAGCCATCGCGCCGGAAGAACTCGCCAGCCCGCTGCGCAGCGCCAGTTATCTGCCGCCCGCCCGGCATTACCGCGAAGTCAGCGCGGGGCATTTTGTGCAGGTTTGAATGAAATATCCGATCAGATAAGAAGAGAGAATTAAAATTAATTTTTTAGCCATATAGCCACTTTCCCGCACGCGCTGATTCAGCCAACATTTTGAGCGTTAATGGTAGTGGCTCCTCGTAATCATCTCCGCAGGTGCATAACGCAAAAATTGACAGGCCAGACGCCTCAATTGGCCAGTACTTCAAGAAATCAAACCCCTGAGGTTCAACCTGGAATTTCTCGAAATATTCTTTCATGATGTCGTCCCCGGTTTCACACGCCCAGACATAACGGCCGGTAGAAAGGCTGGTATCAATAGTGACCGGCCTGCGTTTTTTAGAGAAATAACCCGGTTTGTTATAACGCTCATTGTACCAATTTATGATTTCCTCATTACTTACCATAGGCGATCTTTCTCATTGGCAATGGTGTTAAAACGGTTAGTGGTTTTGCAGGCAATTGTAGCAACATCATCAGCGAGTATTACCCAACCAACAAAAGGGATCCATCGGCCAACAAATGCCCCGAGATTTGTTACGTAGGAGAATTTTAACCGCCGGATACTCCCGTTAGTTAGAGTAGGCCATTGCTTAACCTCTATATTAAGCCATTGCCTCAGATGATAACTTAATATCGAGGTTCCAGGTGTTGCGCCAAGAGGTTTGGCACGTGTCGCTTTCATGGGCTGGCCGAGAACAATCAGAGCAAGGTTTGCAAAATCGGTAATCCCTACCTGTTTGCCGGTTTCATCCAGAAAAACCCAAAAGAACAGTTCCCCTGGTGATAAATTAGATAACCCGTTGAAGTAGTAGCCACTGGTTTGTTCGGTAGTATCCATATTTTGTTACCCGGTTATGCGCTCATTCCATGCATCACTGTACTGGATGTTTCCATCCAAATATTTCCATGTGATTATCTGATAGCGCAGTTGAATGGCTTCCTTATGGCCAACATTTATCACCGCTTTTGTGTCATGCATCATCGGGACGACAGAGACGATCTTCACGCCTTCCATGAACATGTTGAAATATTCAACTTCATGACCCGCGTCATTGATCCAGTACCATTTCAATTCTGCTGATTTCAGGGTCTGGCCGGTGGCCACAGCTTTGTATAGATAAGGTGAGGAGGAATCAAAATCCTTCTCAACCTGCATTGCTCCATGTACCCGCGTACTTGTGAGTTTTCCCGTGCCACTATCAGTGGGAATACTGAGGGAATGATTGAACGATGTGATTTCGATTGAGTGCTCGCGACCTCTGGCATCGACTGACCCCTTAATCAGTGCTCCGCCATCGTCTTTGAGCCATAAGTAAGCTGGAATTGCCATATTTAACTCCCTGTTGTTTGTGTGACAACACCGTATGCTTCCCCGCGCCTGTTAACAATTAGTGATTGATTATTCATGTTATTTTCAGAAGAGTAGTACATGAAATCGATAACTTATCCCCGAAGAAACCAGTCACTTTTACTCAGCACATTTCTGCGGATGCCAGCCGGGATCCGCTCGTTACGCAACTTAGTTACAACATACTTTATATGTGGAGAGATTTTCTGTCCGCATTATCTGTATGTGCCCTGCAAACCGGCGGCATAAGATCCCTCTGTAAGCCGCATCGCAGGCGGGCTCTGGCTTAGTCCAAATGGTCATTAGAAATACCCTAACGGTCGTTATAAATAGTCTTGACCTGGTGACGGCGATCACGTTTTATTACGATCAAAATACATGTCCGTAATAATTCACTTCGCTAAGGATAACAATAATGACTGAGTGCTCATCGCTGGACACCCGGCCAGAGACGTCCGCTTTTCGCCGCTGGCTGGCGGTCTTTTCACTGGCCTGCGGTACCTTTGTTCTGGTTAACACTGAATTTCTGCCTATCGGCCTGCTGTCGCCGATTGCGCAATCTCTGGGCGTGACGGAAGGCCACGCCGGGCTGGCGGTGATGTTGCCGGGGCTGGTTGCGGCAATTTCTGCGCCGCTGATTATGCTTTTCGCCAAAAAAATGGATCGCCGGAATCTGCTTTTACTGCTCTCTGCGTCAGTGATTCTGGCAAACGGCATCGCGGTAATGGCGGAATCGTTCAACGTTTTACTGATTGGACGCATCATTCTGGGCATCGGTGTCGGCGGTTTCTGGTCGTTTGCTATTCCGTCCGGGCGCAGGCTGGTGGCGGAAGAGCAGGGCGCACGCGCCATTTCGCTGATCACCGCCGGTGTGGCCGTCGGAACCGTGGCGGGCGTTCCGGCAGGGGCGTTTATCGGCGATCTGTTTGGCTGGCGGATGGCGTTTACCCTCAACTCGGCGCTGGCGCTGGTTTTCTTCGTGCTGCAATGGCTGGCGCTGCCTTCTTTACCCGCGCAGCAGTCCATCGGCCTGCGCGCAATGCTCGGCGTGACGAAAGTGGCCGGGATCCGTTATGCGTTGATCATCGGCGTCTTTATGGCGGGCGGCCATTTCGCGGCTTACACCTATCTCGAACCCTGGCTGCGCTTTAACCTGAAACTGCCTGCCAGCGATATTTCCTTATTGCTGATGGGCTACGGGGTTGCAGGGCTGATTGGCACGCTGACGACGGAAATCACCGTGCGTGAATTTGGCGTGAAGAAAGCCTTCATGCTGAACATGTTGCTGCTGAGCCTTTCGGTGCTGGCGTTGTCACTGTTAAACCTGCCGCTGCCGCTGGCCAGCGCGCTGGTGATCCTCTGGGGGTTGGCGTTTGGTGCGCTGCCGGTGTGTCTGAATATCTGGACTTATCAGGCATCGCCCGCTCTGTTTGAAACCGGTTCGGCGTTACTGGTTTGCGTATTTCAGACCTCGCTGGCGCTGGGCGCGTTATTTGGTGGGATCCTCGCGGACAACGCCGGTGTCAGCAGTGCGTTTCTTCTCGGCGGCGCGCTCACGCTGCTGGCGGGCATCACCATTTTCCTGTCACACCCGCAGCCCGTTGCACTGCGTTCCGCCAAAGAATGATCGTTTGCGATCAGGAAATCTTTCCACGTAAGCGATCCTGACCTCTCAGAAGCCTGCCTCCGGCGGGCTTTATTTGATTTAAGGCAATTTCAGTTCAATTATTGTTCGCACGAATTCCACCGCCCTGCTATTTTTTTAATGGGATTTAACCGGAGGGAGTGCGTTATATGAGAGTGTTGAGGAGTGAAAGGGACTATATATCGTGGATGTTTGAAGACTACTTCCGGTTTTCAGATGCCCCGATCTCCCCTTTAATGAGCGATGAAGAAATCCAGCAGGCTCTGGTTGAATTGCATCCTGATTCTTTCCCCTGCATTGGCTATTTAACATCTTCATCAAGTGGTTGTATTTACGAAGTAAATTATATTTCTCCTGATACAGTTTCTGCGTGGGCAACGGAATTGAATGTAAGATAATATTATTTTACTTGTAATGCTATACCCCAGAAAAAAACATGGTCTTAAGAATAATCCTAGACCATGTTTTGTTTTTATTGAAACAGGTTGTATAAAGGTAAAACAACAAATTCACAACATTCTGGTTATCGTTTTATTGAATTAATGTATAAATGCCCGCCCGAAAATCCCCTTTTTGCATTAGGTTATTTCTTTTTCGTATTTGCTCATGTGAAAACGTTTTGAAACACTGTGTCTGTAAAGCTACGGCTTCAATTTGAACACTTCTTTATTCACGGAAAGAGTAAACCCCATGCGTACCGCAATAAAAATTACACTCCTGGCGTTATCGCTGGTTGGCGCTCTGGCGCTGACCGCTTGTGACCAAAAATCTAAAGAGAACCACATTAAAGTAGGCATCAGTGCAGGTATCGATCAGCAGATGTGGGAAACCATTAAGAAAACGGCCAAAGATAAATACAATCTGGACGTAGAAGTGGTGACCTTCAACGATTTCGTGCTGCCTAACTCTGCACTGAGCAGCGGCGATATTGACGTCAATTCCTTCCAGCACCGCCCGTATCTCGACAAACAAGTGAAAGAACGTGGCTATAAACTGGTGGAAGTGAGTAAAACCTTTGTTTATCCGATTGCTGCGTATTCACGTAAAATCAAATCCATCGATCAGCTGAGCGATGGCGCGCAGGTTGCCGTGCCGAACGACCCGACTAACCTTGGCCGCTCGCTGTTGCTGCTGCAAAAACAAGGGCTGATCAAACTGAAAGACGGCGTGGGTTTGTTGCCAACGTCGCTGGATATCATTGAGAACCCGAAACATCTCAAGATTGTTGAGATTGAAGCTCCGCAGCTGACCCGCGCAATTGACGATGACAAAATCGAACTGGCGGTGATCAATACCACGTATTCCGGTCAGGTTGGCCTGACGCCGGGCAAAAACGGTCTGTTCGTGGAAGACAAAGATTCGCCTTACGTGAACATTATTGTGGCGCGGGAAGATAACAAAGACAGTCAGGCTGTAAAAGAACTGGTTGAAGCTTATCAGACTGATGCAACAGTTAAAGCGGCGGACGCCATCTATCACGGTGACGCGGTAAAAGGCTGGTAAGTACACAGTCACGGATAAGTAATCATTGAATCCTGAGATTTTGCAATCTCAGGATTTTTTGTATCTGCAAAATCAAAAAAAGGTTTTCAGCAGACGCCGAAATCACCGTCTAAGTGATACAGATTTACGGAATCAGCGCTCACTTCGATCTCTTTTTTTGAAAAATCATCCGTGCGCGCGCACCATAACGTTTCGCCTTCCACGCGCAGCACAATCATTTGCGGTCCGCCGGTTTTTGACTGAACCAGATCCTGAGGTTTAAACATGTTTTCCTCTCTATTTTTTTGTGAGGGTGAATGAATGCCGTACTTTGCGAAAAACCGCGTTAAAGACGCATAACCAGGCGATCCTCGCGAATTACAGCGTTATAGCTATACTTATAGCCAATGTAATACAAAACGGAGGAAAAACATGACCATTCATAAGAAAGGTTCGGCACACTGGGAAGGCGATATTAAACACGGTAAAGGTTACATCTCGTCTGAAAGTGGGGCCCTGAAGGATCAGCCGTACGGATTTAACACCCGCTTTGAAGGCAAAGTCGGTACCAATCCCGAAGAACTGATTGGTGCTGCGCATTCCGCGTGCTTCTCGATGGCGTTATCGCTGATGCTCGGCGAAGCAGGGCACACGCCAGAAAGCATCGATACCGTTGCGGACGTGTCACTGGATAAAGTGGACGGCGGATTTGCCATCACTAAGATTGCGCTCGACAGCAAAATCAAGCTGCCGGGTATCGATAAAGACAAATTTGACGAAATCATCAAAAAAGCCAAAGCCGGTTGCCCGGTTTCTCAGGTGCTGAACGCGGAAATCACGCTGACTTATCAGCTGGAAAATTGATGAAAGACTGAAGTTTTGAATCTGAAAGCCACGCGAAGTTTGCGTGGCTTTTCTGTTGTTAACCCATGATCAACTTTTTGAACAACAGTTCCTGAACATTTTGCCGCTGCGAAAGAAGCACGTACACGGAGATAACGTTTGCTGGTTCATCATAGGTATAAATGATGCGGTAGGCATTCAATGTATTACCTTCGCGATATTTGATGATACCCAGCGCGGCAAGATCGGGTGCAACCGGGCAGGATAAAGGAAAAATTTTCACTTTTGCTTCAAACTCATCCAACACTGCGTTGATGTTTTCTAGCGCATCGTTTCCCTGTGAAGTCTGGAACGACGCAATTTCATCAATAGACAACTCTACTGTTTACAGGTACTCAATCGTAATTTTACTTTTCGTTGCAGACATAAATTGATCCCAATAAGCAGCAGATCAGATGAGAGATTCATCTGGCAAGGTCTGCTAACAACTGTTCTCTCGTGAATGTCCGGCCTTCTGCTTTATCATTTTCTGCCAGCGTAAGCAGCTTGAGTAAAGCAATGGTTTCATCCCTTTTTTGTCTGTCTTCAAAGGATTCAATCACGTAAGCCGGTTCACCATTCTGAGTGACCAGTATCGGTTGTGATAAATCAAGTACAGCAGCATGCTTCTTTACGGAGCTGATAGTCTGTATTTGCATGTTTAATTTCTCAGCCAAGTTTTACGGTCTGGATATGGTTCTTTTAAAGACTGCTTGCAAAGTAAGTTTCCCATTCTCCCGCACGTCTCGCAAAACCCCGCTCCCCGGTTTGACAAAAATCCGCCGCCTGCCATTACTTGATCATTCCCTTAAACCGAATGCTGAGCGACTGTATTCGATTATATGTAGAGGTCCTGATCGCGCTATGTTGACGTTACGCCAGATCCGCCATTTTATTGCCGTTGCTGAAACCGGATCGATATCGGCCGCTGCACAGGCCTCTTTTGTTTCGCAGTCCTCGCTGACACAGGCGATTCAACAACTTGAGACGGAAACAGAGGCGCGTCTGTTTGACCGCCATGCCAAAGGGATGACGCTGACGCATCAGGGGCACCAGTTTTTGCGCCAGTCGTATCTGATCCTCGCAACCGTCGATAACGCCAAACGCAGCCTGCAGCTGGGAACCGAAAGCGTGACCGGGCAAATCACACTGGGCGTCACCAGCCTGGTGGCCGGCTATTTTCTGGTGGATTTACTCAAGCAGTTCAACGCCTATTACCCGAATGTCGAGGTGAAAGTCGTCGAGGATGAGCGCCAGTACATCGAGCATCTGCTGGTCAGCGGCGAGATCGACATTGGTGTGCTGATCCTCTCAAATCTTGAAGACCGCGATGCGCTTCAGACCGAAGTTCTGACCCACTCCTCTTATCGCTTATGGCTGCCGCCGCTGCATCCGCTGCTGGAGCGCGAAAGCATTTCGCTGGCCGATATCGCTGACGAACCACTGATCCAGCTCAATGTGGATGAAATGGAAAAGCACGCGCAGCGGCTGTGGGCACGGGCGGGACTAAAACCGAATATCGCAATGAAAACCGCCTCGACCGAAGCCGTGCGCAGCCTGGTGGCGGCAGGGCTTGGTGTGTCCGTTCAGCCGGACATGGCGTACCGCGCGTGGTCGCTGGAAGGCAATATGATCGAAGCCAGTAAACTGGAGGATTCCATCGAACCGCTGGATATCGGGCTGGCCTGGCGGCGCGGCAGTGCGCGGCCGGAACTGGTGACGCCGTTTCTCACCATTGCACGCGAAAACAGCGCCAAGCGCCGCCCTGCTTAACGGAGCCTTCGTTTTTTCCGAACGCAGCCTTCAGTAATTGCTATTTGTTGCCCTCAGAGAAATTACCTAATGTGAATAGACGAATTGTTACTAAAAAATAACATTTTTGTTAATTCACGATGACTGACTTCTCTGAGGGCCAGTACGATGTCAGATGCAGAATTTGTTGCCAGTTTCTCTGATAAACACGCGATCAACGGTAACCTTCTGCATGGCGAGGGCGCAACACAGAGTATTTATAATCCCGCCACTGGCGAAGTGATTGCAGAAGTGGCGGAAACGTCACTGGCGCAGGTGGATATGGCTGTTAACGCCGCCAGCCAGGCATTTATCCGCTGGTCACGTACCACGCCCGCCGAACGTGCCACGATCTTGTTGCGTATTGCCGATGCTATTGAAAAGCATGCGCCTCAGCTGGCGCGTCTCGAAGCCCTGAACTGCGGTAAACCGCTGCATCAGGCGCTCAATGACGATCTGCCCGCCGCCGTGGATGTTTTTCGTTTTTTTGCCGGTGCCATCCGATGTCAGCAGGGGCAGCTTTCCGGTGAATATCTGCCCGGCCACACGTCAATGGTTCGTCGCGATCCGCTGGGCGTCGTGGCCTCGATTGCGCCGTGGAATTACCCGCTGATGATGTCGGCGTGGAAAATTGCACCCGCGCTGGCCGCGGGAAATACCGTTGTTTTTAAACCTTCTGAACATACGCCGCTGACCATTCTTGCGCTGCTGCCGGCTTTACAGGAAATCCTGCCGCCTGGCGTGCTGAACGTGATCACTGGCAGCGGCGAGGGCGTCGGTAATGCGCTGGTCAGCCATCCGCATGTTCGCCTGATTTCCCTGACCGGCGATATCGTCACCGGCCAGCGCATCCTTCAGGCCGCGGTCAAAACCGTGAAACGCACGCATCTGGAACTGGGCGGTAAAGCGCCGGTGATTGTGTGTAATGACGCCGATATTGACGATGTGGTGGAGGCGGTCAGCAAGTGGGGGTATTACAACGCGGGGCAGGATTGTACGTCCGCCTGCCGCGTCTATGCGCAGGCCGGAATTTATGAACGTCTGGTAGAAAAACTGGGCGAGGCAGTCTCGCAGTTATCTTTCGCGCGCAAAAACGACAGCGAAAACTTTATGGGGCCGCTCATCAGCAGCCGCCAGCGGGATCGCGTGTCGAGTTTTGTAGAGCGGGCACTGAGCCAGCCGCACATCGAGCGTATTACCGGCGCGGCGTCGCATCCCGGCCCCGGTTTTTATTACCAGCCGACGTTGCTGGCAGGCTGTCTGCAAAGTGATGAAATCGTACAGCGCGAAGTGTTCGGGCCGGTCGTGAGCGTCACGCGGTTCGACACTATTGCGCAGGTCGTCAGCTGGGCAAACGAATCAGAATACGGACTGGCATCGTCGGTCTGGACACAAAATATCGACCTTGCAATGCAAATCTCTTCCCACCTGCAGTACGGCACTACCTGGATTAATACCCACTTTTCTTTAGTCAGCGAAATGCCCCATGGCGGATTAAAACGCTCCGGGTACGGCAACGATCTTTCCAGTTATTCATTACAGGATTACAGCGTAGTCAGACACATCATGGCGAAGTTCAAACCACAATTCTAAAAACATATCAATGACGACAGGACAGGAGTAACCGATGAAAAAGCTATCTGCTATTTGTTTGGGCCTGCTGAGTTTTTTAAATACCGCTCTGGCCGCGGAAACACCGGCAAGTATTGGTAAAGGCGAAGGTCAGTTAAATATAGTGGCCTGGCCGGGGTATATCGAGCGCGGTGAAAGCGACAAAAATTACGACTGGGTGACCCGGTTTGAAAAGCAAACCAGCTGCAAGGTGAACGTGAAAACCGCGGCAACGTCCGATGAAATGGTCAGCCTGATGGCGAAAGGCGGCTATGACCTGGTGACGGCGTCCGGCGATGCGTCGTTACGCCTGATTTACGGTAAACGCGTACAGCCGATTAATCCGGCGCTTATCCCGAACTGGAAGAGTATCGACCCGCGTCTGACGAAGGGCGCATGGTTTAACGTTGGCGGGAAAGTGTACGGTACGCCCTATCAGTGGGGGCCAAACCTGCTGATGTATAACACGAAAACCTTCCCGACGCCGCCGGACAGCTGGGCGGTCATTTTCGTTCCGCAAAATCTGCCTGATGGCAAACCCAATCAGGGACGCGTGCAGGCCTATGACGGCCCGATCGCCATCGCGGATGCCGCGCTGTATCTGAAAAGTACCCAGCCGGATCTGAAAATCGACGATCCGTATCAGCTCAACGAAACCCAGTATCAGGCCGTGCTGAAACTGCTGCGCGCCCAGCATCCGCTGATCCACCGTTACTGGCACGATGCGTCTGTGCAGATGAGCGATTTCAAAAACGAAGGTGTTGTTGCCAGTTCTTCATGGCCGTATCAGGCCAACTCCCTGAAAGGTGAGAAGCAGCCGATTGCCACGGTGTTCCCGAAAGAAGGTGTCACCGGCTGGGCGGATACCACCATGTTAGCCGCTGATTCCGAACATCCGAACTGCGCGTATCAATGGATGAACTGGTCGCTGGAGCCGAAAGTGCAGGGCGACGTCGCCGCCTGGTTTGGTTCCGTACCTGCGGTTCCCGCCGGATGTAAAGCCAGCCCGTTGTTAGGCGCAGAAGGCTGTCAGACCAACGGTTTCGACAAATTCGCCTCGATTTCATTCTGGAAAACGCCGCAGTCGGAGAACGGTAAGTACGTCTCCTATTCACGCTGGACTCAGGATTATATTTCGATCATGGGTGGTCGTTAATCACTGTCAATTTACAGGAGCTGACTATGGCCGCCGTACAATTTATCAATGTTTCCCGAATATTCGGGGAAACCAAAGCCGTCGATAATGTGTCGATTGATATTCAGGACGGCGAGTTCTTTTCTATGCTCGGGCCTTCGGGCTCGGGGAAAACCACTTGCCTGCGGCTGATCGCAGGTTTTGAAACGCTGACATCAGGATCCATCCGCATTCACGGGCAGGAAGCGTCGCAGCTTGCGCCGTATGAGCGTGACGTGAACACCGTTTTCCAGGATTACGCGCTGTTTCCGCACATGACGGTGCTCGAGAATGTTGCTTATGGCCTCATGGTCAAAGGCGTGGGGAAAAAGGAGCGAACGCACAAGGCGATGGAAGCGCTGGAACGCGTGGCGCTCGGTTTTACCGCTGCCCGGAAACCGGCATTTTTGTCCGGCGGTCAGCGTCAGCGCGTGGCGCTGGCTCGGGCACTGGTGAATCAGCCGAGCGTACTGTTGCTCGATGAACCGCTTGGCGCGCTGGATCTCAAACTGCGTGAGCAGATGCAGGGTGAGTTGAAAAAGCTACAGCGTGAGCTGGGCATCACCTTTATTTTTGTTACCCACGATCAGAGCGAAGCGCTGTCGATGTCGGACCGTGTCGCGGTGTTTAACAATGGCCGCATCGAACAGGTCGATACGCCGCGCGAGCTTTATCTCAACCCGCGCACCGCATTTGTCGCGCAGTTTGTCGGCACCGCAAACGTGCTGACTTCCGAACTTTCCCTGAAGCTCACCGGCCTTCCCGGCAGCCGTTCCATCCGCCCTGAACATATCCGCCTGACGCCGCAACCGGCGGCCGGAACGGATTCGGTTCAGGTCAGCGCCATCCTCAAAGATATTCATTTCCAGGGCGCCGCAACGCGCTACGAACTGGCGCTCGAAGGCGGTGAAAAGCTGTTTGTCAGTGAGGCAAATAACCTTCCGGTCAGCGCGAAAAACACCTTCCATCAGGGGCAACCGGTGGTGGCCTGTTGGGACAAAGATGCCATGGTGGCGCTGGTTGAGGGTTAAACGATGGATATCAGCATGACTCCTTACGAGAAGCGATCGCGGCGTGGCCGGGCGCTGGTGACATTCCTGCATCGTCGCCCCGGATTTTATCTGGCGCTGCTGCTGGTGCCGCCGCTGCTGTGGTTCGGTGCGGTGTATTTAGGTTCGCTGTTTGCGTTGTTGTGGCAGGGTTTTTATACCTTCGACGACTTCACCATGACGGTGTCCAACACGCTGACGCTGGCTAACTTGAAGGCGCTGTTTGATCCGGTGAATGCCGACATTATTCTCCGCACCGTGACGATGGCGCTGCTGGTGTCATTTTTCAGCGCGGTGCTGGCGTTTCCGATTGCGTATTACATGGCGCGCTACATCACTGGCAAGAAAAAGGCGTTCTTTTATATCGCCATTATGATGCCGATGTGGGCGAGCTATATCGTCAAAGCGTACGCATGGACGCTGCTGCTTTCCAAAGGCGGCGTGCTGCAATGGTTCCTGGAGCATCTCGGGCTGGAACCGCTGCTGACGGCGGTGCTGAGCCTGCCGGGAATTGGCGGTAACACGTTATCGACGTCCGGGATGGGGCGCTTCTGGGTCTTCGTCTACATCTGGCTGCCGTTTATGATTTTGCCGATTCAGGCCGCGCTGGAACGCCTGCCGCCGTCGCTGATCCAGGCATCGGAAGATTTAGGCGCTAAGCCGTGGCAAACCTTGCGCTACGTGATTTTTCCGCTGGCCGTGCCGGGCATTGCCGCCGGGTCGATTTTCACTTTCTCGCTGACGCTGGGCGATTACATCATCCCGCAACTGGTGGGGCCGCCGGGGTATTACATCGGCAATATGGTGTATTCACAACAAGGTTCGATCGGCAACATGCCGATGGCCGCCGCGTTTACGCTGGTGCCTATCGTGCTGATCGCGCTTTATCTGTCGATGGTTAAACGACTGGGAGCTTTCGATGCACTCTAAACGCGCACCCTGGTTACTGAAACTTTCCGCGTGGGGCGGGCTGGTTTTCCTGCATTTACCGCTGCTGATCATCGCGATTTACGCCTTTAACACCGAAGACGCGGCGTTCAGTTTTCCGCCGAAAGGCTTTACGTTGCACTGGTTCGCTGTGGCGGCAGGGCGTCACGACATTCTCGACGCCGTCTGGCTCTCGGTGCAAATCGCCTGTTACGCCACGGTGATTGCGATGGTGCTCGGCACGCTGGCAGCGGCGGCGCTGTACCGGCGCGATTTCTACGGCAAAAACAGCATCACATTATTGTTCATGTTGCCGATCGCGCTGCCGGGGATCATCACCGGGCTGGCGCTGCTCAACGCCTTTCACGCCGCGCAGATCGAACCGGGCATGCTGACCATTGTTATCGGTCACGCCACGTTCTGCATGGTGATTGTGTATAACAACGTCATCGCGCGGTTCCGGCGGATCACCCACAGCCTGATTGAAGCGTCTATGGATCTCGGGGCCGACGGCTGGCAGACCTTCCGCTACATCATTTTGCCCAACCTCAGCACGGCGCTGCTGGCGGGCGGAATGCTCGCGTTCGCACTGTCTTTCGATGAAATCATTGTGACGACATTCACCGCCGGTCACGAACGGACATTGCCTATCTGGCTTCTCAACCAGCTGGGCAGGCCACGCGAAGTGCCGGTGACGAACGTCGTCGCACTGAGCCTGATGGTACTGACCATGTTCCCGATTTTAGGGGCGTGGTATCTGACAAGAAACGGGTCTGATGTGGCCGGTGACGGCAAATAATAAGGAAAAATGATGCAAACGAACATGCTGATTAATGGTGAGCTGGTTGCCGGAGAAGGGACGTCATTGCCGGTTTTCAACCCGCATAACGGACAGGAAATTGTGCGCCTGGCGCAGGCCAGCGAACAGCAGACCAAACAGGCCGTCGATATGGCGCACCGCGCATTTACCGGCTGGGGGCAGACCACGCCGAAAAGCCGTTCTGAGTTGTTACTGGCGCTGGCCGATCGTATCGAAGCCAGTGCTGAAACCCTAGCGGAACTCGAATCGCTGAACTGCGGTAAACCTTATCATCTGGCGCTGGGCGATGAAATTCCGGCGGTAGCCGACGTGTTCCGTTACTTTGCCGGTGCCAGCCGTTGTCTGAACGGGCTGGCGAGTGGCGAGTATCTGACCGGACATACCTCCATGATCCGCCGCGACCCGCTGGGCGTGGTAGCGTCTATCGCGCCGTGGAACTATCCGCTGATGATGGCGGCGTGGAAAATCGCGCCCGCACTGGCGGCGGGCAATTGTGTGGTGATCAAACCGTCTGAAATCACGCCACTGACGGCGCTGAAGCTGGGCGAACTGGCACAAGATCTTTTTCCGGCGGGCGTGCTGAACGTGCTGTTTGGTGACGGTCAGACGGTGGGTAACGCGCTGACACATCACGATAAAGTGCGCATGATCTCCCTGACCGGTTCGGTCGCGACGGGCGAAAGGATTGTTGCGCAAGCCACCAGCGGTATCAAACGTACCCACATGGAACTCGGCGGCAAAGCGCCGGTGATTGTGTTTGATGACGCGGATATCGATAAGGTAGTTGAAGGCGTACGCACGTTTGGCTTCTACAACGCCGGGCAAGACTGTACCGCCGCCTGCCGCATTTACGCGCAGAAAGGCGTTTATGCCCGGCTGGTCGCGGCGCTGGGCGAAGCGGTTTCCACGCTGAAATTAGGCACTGATGAAAACAGCGAAATGGGCCCGCTGGTTTCTGCGGCGCATCTCGAACGTGTCGAAGGTTTTGTACTGCGCGCAAAACAAGTGCCGCATATTGAGGTCGTGACCGGCGGCGAACGCGTCTCCGGCGAAGGGTATTACTTCCAGCCCACCGTTCTGGCGGGGGCGCGGCAGGATGATGAAATCGTTCAGCAAGAAGTATTCGGACCGGTGGTCAGCATCACCGAATTCGACACCGAAGATCAGGTTCTGGACTGGGCAAACGAATCGAACTATGGGCTGGCCTCTTCTGTCTGGACGCAAAACATCGGTCGCGCCCATCGCCTGAGCGCCCGCCTGCAATATGGTTGTACCTGGGTGAATACGCACTTCATGCTGGTCAGTGAAATGCCACACGGCGGCCAGAAACAATCCGGCTACGGCAAAGACATGTCGATGTACGGACTGGAAGATTACACGGCGATTAGGCACATAATGATAAAACACGAATAACGTGTTCACATTGTTCGTAGCAGTTACTCAGGCGCAGCACATCTTCAAAATCATTTGTTATCAGGCTAATAGTCAAAATGGCAATTATTGTTAAATACTATTAGGAGGAATCTGAGAAGATGAGTTCGCCCCTTCAAGAGCTAAGCCAATGAGAGTGCCGGAGATAAGCGCCGGGTGGGGTAAAAATTAATGAGAAGGCCGCCATCAGGCGGCCTTTTTGCGTTTCTGAAGCGGAATCTACGATGAACTGCTCAGGAATATGATGGCGATAATGAACGAGACGACCGTCAGAGCAGCGAGTAAGCAGTTGCCGGGAGTCAGCAACTTGTTGTTGGTCTTGCTTCGGTGGTTTCGGAACAGTATCCAGATCATCACAATCCCGATGAGTATGAATATTATCCCGCCGGTGAGACTGGCAACTGAAGTCATGTATGAGCCCTCATCAGTTAAACCCTAATGATAGCTCATATTATTGAATCTATTCCCGAAGCAGGCGGGCGGGCGTTATGCCTCGCCGGACGCTGCGATTTTTTTGCGGGCAATGTCGATAAACAGAATGCTGGCCGCGAACGAAATTCCGGAGCCGATGATCATGGAAAGCAGATAAGAAGTGACGTAATTATATTCTTTATCTATTAATGTCTGCTGTTCAGAAATTAAATCAATGTTGTCCATGACATAACCCCGGGACAAAAAGAGCCCTGCCCATAGCGCACCGCAGACAATGAAACAGGTATAACAGACGTACGAGAATTTTTTATCAATATAATCAAGGTAGAACTTGGGATCTGAATAGGCCATTTTGAGGAGTCCCAAAAAACAGCCCAGATAAATACCAATTAACCACTTCATTACGTCCCAGTTCATAGATGTCTCTGAATGTTGCCGCTGCGGCAGTAAACGAAAGATAGAAGCCATGTCCGGATGCTCCGTTACGCATCGCTCAACAGCCGCCAAAACCTTAACAATTTGATTTTACGTTGTTTTTGTCGTAAATAACGCGACGTATTATCACACACACTTTGACATTCTGGCAAGATTGTTCACGTCGTGGGCAGAGTGAAACAGGTTAACGAAAGTCCTGAATTGCTGAGCGTAGACGGAAATAAAAAAGAGCCGGAGATTTCTCTATCGGCTCTTTATTGGCAATAAACGTTTTAATGCTTAATTAACGTTTTTTCGCCAGCAATGTGGCAAACCGCAGTTTGTAACGGTTACCGTTTTCGTCGCGTTTATGTAGCTCGCCGACGTCTTCGTTGTATTTCACGATTTCCCAGCCTTCGTAATAATTACGCAACTCTTCCGGTTTGAAGGTAAACGGGAAAGGCAGCGGACACGGATAATCCGGGCTGTCCATGGCCGCGACAATCAGGTTGTAGCCGCCGGGCCTGGTCGCCGCGTGCATGTCTCTGATGATGTGCGGAATGCTGTTTCGTTCCAGGAACATCATCACCACGGTGGAGAAAATGAAATCATATTCGCCGCTGAAACGGTGCGTGTTCAGGTCCTGCTCGCTGATACTGATGTGTTGCAGAGATTCAGCCGCAATAATGTCATTCACTTTCGCCACGCTCATCGGGTTATTGTCCCAACCGGTGACATCAAAGCCTTTCAGATTCAGATACAGTGAGTTACGCCCGCTTCCGCAGCCTAAATCCAGCGCTTTACCCGGCTGAACGTAATTAACCGCGTTGATAATTTCTGAATGGGTACGGGTCAGGCCGTATTTTTCCGTGTAATAGTCTTCTGGTGCGGGTTGCTGTGTCATTCGCTGATTTCCTGAATAGTGAATCGATTACCCGCGATTATCCTCTAAAATAGAGTGCTGGCACCATGACTCTTAGTGGGGGGCAGCGTCCTGTCCCGCCGGGTCATTTATATAAGGAGATAACATGTTGGGTCCGTCCCCCGATAACAAGCATCCGATGGCTGGTTTTCCTCAGATCTGCTTCATCAAAAACACCGTCAGCAATCCCGATATTATTATTGGCGACTACACCTACTACGACGATCCCGTTGATTCAGAAGATTTCGAGCGCAACGTGCTTTATCACTTTCCGTTTATTGGCGATAAGCTGGTGATTGGAAAGTTCTGTGCCCTGGCCCGCGGGGTGAAATTCATCATGAACGGGGCGAATCACAAGCTCTCGGGCATTTCGACCTATCCGTTTCAAATTTTTGGCAACGGATGGGAAAAGGTGACGCCAGCGGCAGAAGACCTGCCTTTTAAAGGCGATACGGTGATCGGGCATGACGTCTGGATTGGCTATGAAGCCCTGTTTATGCCCGGCGTTAAGGTCGGGAACGGCGCCATTGTTTCATCGAAATCGGTGGTCACCGGCGATGTCCCTGCTTACGCCATCGTGGGAGGTAATCCTGCTAAGGTCATCAGATACCGTTTCGACAGTGAGACAATCGCACGCCTGGAGCAGATCGCCTGGTGGAACTGGCCGGTTGAGAAGGTTTCCGCCCATCTGGCGCTGATCACCGCAGGCGACGTTGACGCGCTGGCCACCTGCTGATTTTGACGATCAGCGGATTGTGCGGTGATCTGTCTGCCGGTAAAGATAGCTCCCGACACCGTGTACCGGATCACCTTCAAAACCGACTTTCTGCATGCCGATTTTCTCCAGCACGCGTTGCGACGCCAGATGGTTTTCGCGCACGGTGGCGGAAATCCGCTTAATGCCCAGTTTCTCAAAACCGGCGTTAAGCGCTGCGCTGGCAAATTCCGTTGCCAGCCCTTTTCCCCACGCGCTTACCGCAAAGCGATAACCGAGAAACACCCGGTGATTCTCGTAACCTTCACGGACCCCAAGACCACCAAAACCGATAATGTCATCTGGCTTATGGCTCAGCGTAATCGCCCAATGTCCGAAACCGTGCTCCGGCCATTCCTGTAACCAGCCGCCGAGTTTTTCCTTCGCCGCCGCCATGTCTTTAATCGGGCCACGTGGATTAAAAAGATTTGTCTGCGGATCGCCGTAAATAGCGAAAAATGAACCGATATCATCAGCCTCTACAGGCCGGAGAATTAACCGCGATGTTTCGAGGATCATAGTCAGCGTTTTCCTTCTGTTAGCTGAACTAAATCTTAGACTGAGCGTGTGACTCTGCCATCTGTTTTTTCAGAAAGTCGATAAAACACCGCACTTTTTCAGGGACATGACGTGTGTTTGGATAGAGCGCAAAAATACCCTGTGGCCGGAAACGGTGATCGGGCAGCAAATGGCATAAACGCAGTGCGTCGATTTCCGGTTGCACCAGCCAGTCCGGCAGCAGGGCGACGCCAGCACCGGCCAGCGCAAAAGCTAACAGCGCCGAAGCGCTGTCGGCGGTCACGGCCGGGGGCGAAGAAACCCGGAAAGGTATCTTCTCTCCAGGGGGAGTTGTCACCGGCCAGCTCATCGGCAGCGGCAAACGGCTGTGCGCAATCCACGAAGCCTGAGCCAATTGTTCCGGCGTTTGAATTTCTCCCGATTGATGTAAATACTCCGCTGAGGCGACCGCCAGGATTTCAAAACTCCCCAGTGTGGCGGCGTGGTGGCTGGAATCGGCTAACTGACCGAGGCGGATCGCCAGATCAAAACGTCCGGCAATCAGATCATCGTGATTCGAGGACGCGACGTGCTGAATGCGTAATTGCGGATGCAGCGAGGAAAACGCCGCCAGTGCCGGAACTACTACGCGCGCGCCGTATTCCGGGGTGCTGGTGATGCGTAGTTGTCCGCTCAGGCCGCCGTGATCGCGGCGCACATCGTCCAGCACCGCTTCGGCTTCCTGCAACAAGGTCTGACAACGCTGATAAAAGCGTTCGCCCGATTCAGTCAGTGCGAGCCGTCGCGTGCTGCGGGTCAGCAACGCGACGCCGGTTTCACTTTCCAGTTGTTTGACGTTGAAACTGACCACTGCTTTCGTCAGCCCGAGCGAGGCTGCTGCGCCGGTAAAACTGCCTGCGTTCACCACCGCCACAAAAATCTCCAGCCGCTGCAAATTCAGCATTTCCCGCTTCCTTATTGTCAAAATTATTTTGACAGTGTAACTGTGTCCCGCCCATTTATCCCAGAGAAGTTCTCCGTTAGATTGCACGGCTTAACGGATTGTGGAAGAGAGCTGATGAGCCACAGGGCGCGGGTTGCCGCGGTATATTTACTCGGTTTTTTCGTTGATCTGATCAACATGTTTATCGCCAACGTAGCCTATCCCGGCATCGCACGGCAGTTTGATGCACCGGTCAGTGCGCTGGCGTGGGTCAGCACCGGCTATATCCTCGGGCTGACGCTGGTTATTCCGCTCAGCCGGGCTTTAACCGCACGTTTCGGGGCGCGGCGGGTGTTTATCCTTTCCCTGACGATTTTTATGGTCGCCTCTTTTGGTGCCGCTGGCGCCACCCATCTGACCACGCTGACTGGCTGGCGTATTGTGCAGGGGTTGGGCGGTGGATTATTGATCCCGCTCGGGCAGACGCTGACGTACGCACTTTACCCCAGCCATGAACGCGCCAGACTTTCGGCGGTGATCATGCTGGTCGGGCTGCTGGCACCGGCGCTTTCTCCGGCCATCGGCGGCATTATCGTTGACAGTTTCAGCTGGCGCTGGGTGTTTATTGCCAGCCTGCCTCTGGCGCTGCTGGCCTGGGTTCTGGCCCTTTTATGGTTGCCAGAAGCCCCGTATGAACCGGCTGAAAGGTTCGATCTCAACGGATTTTTGCTGCTTAACGGCGGGCTGATGCTGGTGTTATGGGGACTGACATCGCTGGGCGAAAGCAGTGAATGGCTGAGCGGCAGCGCGTTATTGCTGGCGGGCGCAGGGCTGATGGCGATGTTTATTCGCGTATCCCGAAAACAGACGGAGCCTTTACTGGATCTGACGTTGATAAAAGATCCGCTGTTGCGCACTGGCATGCTGGTTTATCAGTGCATTCCCGGCGTGTTTACCGGCGTCAGCCTGATTGCGATGCTGTATCTGCAAAATGAACATCATTTCTCAGCGGCGCAGTCAGGCAGTCTGATGTTGCCCTGGTCGCTGGCGTCGTTTGCTGCCATCAGTTTTACCGGCAAAATGTTTAACCGGCTGGGGCCGCGGGCGCTGTTTATCCCCGGATGCCTGATTCAGGGAGCAGGTATTGGCTTGCTGGCGCTGCTCAGTGTGTTTCCCGCAGCACCGTGGCTGGCGATCGCCGCGTTCACGCTGATGGGAGCGGGCAGCAGTTTGTGCAGCAGCACGGCGCAAAGTGGCGCGTTCTTACATATTCAGACGGAGAAACTGGCTGATGCCAGTGCGCTCTGGAACATCAACCGCCAGCTAAGTTTTTGTCTGGGCGTGACGCTGGTCAGCGTAATGCTCAATATTTTGCAGATTTACCTTCCGCAATCGGCGTTCAGGCTGGCGTTCATTCTTGCTGCCGTCAGCGTTATTGTTCCGGTGTTGCTGTGTCTGCGGTTACCTGGCCGTGAAATTGTGCAGGAACTGAATCAGCAAGAACTTCAAAAGGAGAGCAGATGAATCGTTTTGTGAAAGAAGTGTTTGATGCGCATGAGTTAATCCAGCGCTGGTTTTCAGACTCCGGCGCACCCGAGCAGGTTTGCGATGAACTGCTGGCGCGCTTTAGTCCGGCCTATTCGATGGTGACGATCACCGGCCACCGGCTGGACCATCCGGCATTGTGTGCGTTTTTCAGGGCGCAGCGGGGCGCGAAAAGCGGACTGAAGATTGAGGTCGAAAAGCCGGTGCTGGTTGCGGAAAGTGAAAAAGGCGCCGTCGTTGCGTATCAGGAACGCCAGCAGTTGCCCGGCCAGCCGGAAACGCTGCGTTATTCCACGGTGTTATTTGTGGTGGATGCAGAAGGGAAAATTTTGTGGCGCCATTTGCATGAAACGGCGGCGGCCTGATTGAGTATAAAAAAACGGCTTTCCGTGAGGAAAGCCGTTTGTGCTTACAAAAGGGATTACTTCGTCAGAGTTTTTCTGACTTCACTGACATCTTTTGCCGTCACCGCCGGTGCGTTGTTGCCCCAGCCCTGACGGATAAAGGTCGACAGTTGCGCCGCTTCTTCATCAGTCAGACGGTTGGCAAAGCCCGGCATTGCCAGCGTGGACGGTGCGCGTGCGGTGGACGGCTGCTGAGCTCCGGCGAGGATGGTGTGGATCAATCCGGTCGGGTCTTTCGCATTCACAATCGTTGCCTGATCCAGTTGCGGGAACACGCCCGGTGCGCCTTTACCGGTCACGAAGTGGCAGGCACCGCAGTTATCCAGATACAAACGCTCGCCTTCGCTGAGGTTTTTCGCCGCGGTCAGTTTGGCTTCGGTCGCGCTGGCTTTCTGCGTATCCTCTGCCGGAACCGGCGGGTTGCCGCCCAGGAACTTGATGTACGCCGCAATGGCTTTCAGATCGTCATCGGTCATGTGTGCGGTACTGTTTTCCACCACAGACGTCATCTCGCCGCCCACCGCCGCTTTGTCATTACGTCCTTTGCCCAGATAATCGACGATTTCCTGCTCGTTCCAGTGCGCGACGCCGCGCAGGGAAGGGACGTCCCAGTTATTCAGACTGCCGCCCGCCAGGAAATCAGAGTCACTGCTGTCCAGCGCTTTCTCGTTCATACCGAAGCCGCGCGGAGTATGGCAACTGCCGCAGTGCCCCAGACTTTCCACCAGATACGCGCCACGGTTCACCTGCACAGAAGCGCCGCCGATGGGCTGGAAAGGCTTATCAGACGCGAACGCCCAGTTCCAGAAACGCATGCCCCAGCGCTGGCTGAACGGGAAGCTCAGATCCGTTTCCGGTGGCTGTTCCGCGCTCGGTTTTACGCCCTGCATAAAGTAAACGTACAGCGCGTGCATATCTTCATCATTGATTTTGGCGTAATCCGGATAAGGCATCGCCGGATACAAACGCGTACCGTCCGGCAGAACGCCTTTACGCACCGCATCTGAGAACTGCGCTTCGGTATAACCGCCGATGCCGTGGTCTTTATCCGGTGTAATGTTGGTCGAATAAATGGTGCCCAGATTCGAATTGATCGCCAGTCCGCCTGCAAACGCCGGTTTGCCCGCCACCGTATGGCACGCGCCGCAGTCGCCCAGACGCGCGACATATTCGCCCTGTTTGATCAGCGCCGCGTTACCGGACTGTGTGTTGGTCTCCGCCTGCGCATTCGCCATAAATCCTGCACCCAGCAGCAGGGCATTAGCGATAAATAAACTTTTGAGTTTCATCCTGTTCATCTCCGCTTATGCCTGAACCAGTGGGCCAGGGTTTTTCAGGTACTGATCTTTAATCGCCTGCGCCGCCATCAGGGTGATCGCCCCGATGGTGTCCGTCGGGTTGGCCTGGAAGTTTTGCGGGAAGGCGTTACCGCCCGGCACAAACACGTTATGCACATCCCAGCTTTGCAGGAATTTGTTCAGCGCCGAGGTTTTCGGGTTATCGCCCATCACCGCGCCGCCCACATTGTGCGTGGAAACGTATTTGGTCAGGTCAAAGTGCGCGTCCATCGGCAGGAAGCTTTCGCTGTAGCTGTCCGGGTTCAGCTCTTTGGTGATATTGCCGACGATGCCTTTCAGATATTGCTGCAATTTAAGCTCGTTCTGTTTCCAGTCGAATGTCATGCGCAGCAACGGATAGCCGTATTCATCTTTGTAGTTCGGATCGAGATCCAGATAAATGTCGCGGTAAGACTGGCAGGTGGTGGTGATGCTGATTTTCATCGAATGGCCGTACCATTCTTCCATCCCTTCTTTCCAGCCGGTGCCCCACGCAGGCGTGCCTTTTGGCAGAGACGTGCTGATTGGCGTACCGGTGGCCTGAGAACTGTGGATTTTTGCGCCGCCGATGAAACCTAAAGAGGGGCCGTCGAAGTTGCCAGGAGAAATGTCGTTGAACATCTGGCCGGTGGCGCCTGCGGTGGCAAACGGATTGAAGTTTTTGTCTTTGAAGAACAGCGTCGAACCGCCGTTGCTCAGGAACGCATAGTTACGGCCAATCACGCCTTCTTCGGTGATCGGGTTGTAAGGTTTGCCAATGCCGGAAAGCAGCATCAGGCGCACGTTGCAGAACTGGAAGCTGCTGAGTACCACGATTTTCGCCGGCTGGAAGCACTCGTTGCCGTCTGCATCCATGTAGACAACGCCTTTGGCGGTTTTCTTATCATCGTGCAACTCGACTTTCAGCACGTTGGCATGGACTTCATAAGAGAAGTTATCCATGCGTTTCAGCGCGTCCATCACGGCAGTTTGCGGCGAGGCTTTCGAGTAGTTCAGGCACGGATATTTACTGCAATAACCGCAGTAGTTACAGGGTGCGATCTGGTTGCCGTACGGGTTGGTCCATGCGCGGGACACGCAGGCCGACGGGTTCGGGAACGGGTGATAGCCCATCTTTTTGGTGACTTCAGCAAACATGCTGCTGTTGAGCGTGTCTTCCAGCGCTGGCAGCGGATACGGCTCGGAGCGTGGCCCTTCAAACGGGTCACCGCCTTCCATAATCTGACCGCGCAGGTTGCCGGTTTTACCGGACTGACCGCAGATGTGCTCAAACTTGGTGTAATACGGTTCGATTTCATCCCAGGAAAACGGGAAGTCCATGATACGCATGTCTTCCTGCAGGATACCCGGCTTGTAGGCTTCGTCCGCATACGTTTTGAGTTTCAAATCGGTCGGTGTCGGGCGGATCAGAACCGCCGTCCAGTGCAGACCGGAACCGCCAACGCCGGTACCCGGCGCAAACGCGCCCCATTTACGGGTCGGCAGCGCGGTTTCACTCATGTTGTATCGCACGGTGACGGCGGCTTCTGCTGGTGTCGCCATGACTTTGTTGCGCACCGCATAGGCATATTCGTCTGCCGGTTTCGGGTATGCAAATTCTTCATAGCCGCGATCGCCGCCGCGTTCGAGCGCGCGAACGGTCAGACCGGCCATTGCCAGCTCGATACTCATCAGCGAGCCAGCCCAGCCGAGGCCGACAACCACGACGTCGACTTCTGGTTTCGTTACTTTTGCCATCTTAAATCCTGTCAGTCATCAGAAAAGGGGAATAGGGCGAGGCACTCAGGCACGCGCGCCCTGCAGGCTCACAGGCCCCAGCGGATACGGGACGTTGTGCTGCTTAACCCACTCGGTGAAACTGGCGCGTGCGCCGGGGAATCCGATGGCGATCCACGCCTTCATCCCTTTGTTTCCGCCGTAGATCGGATCTGCCAGATAGCCGTGTTTGGTGTCGGAAAGCAGTTCACTGAAGAATTGCGAAGCGACGAGATTTTCTTCGCCTGCATCCGCAAACTTAATGCCGTTTTTCTGCAATTGAGTCAGCACACTGTCTTTGTCCTGATCGCTAAGTTCATGGAAGGCTTTCTGATGATTTTGCTGACACCAGCTGTTCGCGATGCGAATGCCGGTTTTGTAGATTTGCTGCGGACGGAAGGGGATCTGATACCCCATCGTGGCCGGAGCATGTACGTTGAACGGGCCCTGCATGTAAATTTCTTCACCGAAATCGCCGTGCATTTGCTGATCGATAAAAATGGGCACGTTGGTTTCGAGTGCGCCCGGCGCTTTGCCTTTACCGCCAGCGGGGATCAGGCGGTCAGCGGCGGCCATAATAAACTGCCACTCACCGGCGCTGAAAAAGATCGGTTTATAATCGAGTAAGTCCGGGGCAGCCATTTCCGCAGCTTGTGCCGCTGACAGTCCTTTCATCATGATGGTGCCGACAGGCAACGCCATCAGCGATCCAAGTAAAAACTTGCGACGGGTAGTTTTTTTTTGAAGGAGCATAGAATTACGACTCTCACATGCCTGATGTTAAGTTTGGGTTAATTGTTATTATTTTTGGGTACAAATTTATAATATCACCGCTACATTTAAAATAAATGACTAATTTCCACAAGGAATGTGAGGAGGAGATATTCTTTATGTTTCCCTATATCAGTGGTGAGTTTAAATTTTTTATAAAACAGTGAGTTATGATTATCTGGTTTGGGTGTCTAGTTTCGGAAATTTAGCATTTCTTATCAAAGAATAACGCCGGATAATTCCGGTTAAATTTAGGTCAATATAATTCCGGGAGGAAAGTTAATGTTATTTGTTGATATGAATGTTACCTAACATTTTTAACATTTAGAAAATGGAATAAAATTTGGAAGAGGATTTAAATTAACATTTAATGTTTTTATTAAGGTAAAAACCTTGGGCTTGCCGCCCAAACTGGCCTTAAGAGGCTCCTTCCTGGGCCTCTTTGGTCGGTTTCGGCGCGAGCCGCTGAGTGATAACCGCAATTGAAAAACCGAAATTTACGCCAGGCCGCTGCTTCAAAGCTGTTTGGGCGGCGAGCCCAAAAATTAAGCGGACTCCCTGATCACCAATCTGTACCCCGTATCCACAATCGGTTCTTCAACCTTAATCCCTTCAATTCTGTCCGCCAGCATAGTGGCTGCCCGGATCCCCAGCGCCCATTTATCTACGCTGACGGTCGTGATCGAAGGCCTGTTATGGGCCGCGAAATTCAAATCGGCAAAACCCATCACCGAGAAATCGTCGGGTACGCGCAGCCCCCGGGCTTCCGCTTCCATGATCACGCCCTGAGCCAGCGTGTCGGAACTGCAAATGATCGCGTCGAAACGCTCGCCGCGGGAAAGCATCTCTTTCAGCGCTGCCCGTCCGACTTCCATATTGGCAGGCAGCGACACCATCATTTCGCGGATTTCTGTGCCGGGCTGTGAACGTAAGACGGAGATCGCGCCATTCTTGCGCACCACGGCGCGTCTGTCCGAGGCACAGATAAAACCAAAACGCGTGAAGCCTTTCTCAAGGAAGTATTCGCCAATCGCATTGCCGACCTTTTCATGGGAAAAACCGATCAGCATATCAATCGGCGTCGGGGTCAAATCCCAAATTTCCACGACAGGAATATTGGCGTTGAGGATGATTCGTTTCAGATCTGACGAATGATGAATACCGGTCAGAACGATGCCGTCCGGACGGCGCGAAAGCAGGGTGGCGACAATCTCGGTTTCTGCGTCCGGTTCGTAACCGACAATACACAGCAGCATATGGTAGCCGCGCGCGGCCAGTTCATCGCTGATCGCCTGAACGGTATCGACAAACATATTGTTGTTAATCTGCGGCACAACCACAGCGATCAGCTTCGTGCGGCTGGTGGCCAGCCCGCCGGCCAGCATATTGGGGATATACCCGGTCACGTTCACGGCTTGCATCACTCGGGCGATGGTTGCGGGGCGCACAACTTTGGGATTATTCAGCGCCCGGCTGACCGTCATCGGTGAAAGACCGGCTTCTCTGGCAACATCTTCAAGCGTGGCCGAACGGGAACGACCTGTGTGATTCTTTATTATATTATTCAAGGTATTGCTCACTGGGTTGCAAGTTCAAACTACGAATGTTTGCGCAATCATTACCAGTTTCTCACAAGAAAATGAGGGGCGATAGACCCAAAGTGTTAAAACTCTGTTATCAGACAGAGATCAATTTGAGGGGGAAATTCTGATCCTTTCCTCTGCTCCTCAGCGACCAGTCGTCGTGCCCCTGTAAACGGGGAGCTTAATTATTTCCGCGAATTATTTGCCCAAAACGTGAAGGGAGTCATGGGCGATGGTCAAGGAGAGACAATTTCTATAAGTTCGGAATTATCCCTGCCGGAAGTGTTGCCGTATACTTCTCTCAAGCAGAAACAATTAACAATCTCTCTTTATCTGCTGACACTGAATAATGACAGATAAAGAAAGATCCGTTGTCAGACCTGCACTCTATACGGGATACGAGGGTTTTCATTATGGAAAAGAAAGTCATTTATTTGTTTTGTTCCGCCGGAATGTCCACTTCTCTGCTGGTTTCTAAAATGAAGGTTCAGGCCGAGAAATACGAAGTGCCTGTCATTATTGAAGCATTCCCTGAAACCCTGGCGGCCGAAAAAGGCAGCGCAGCGGATGTGATCCTCCTCGGCCCGCAAATTGGTTATATGCTGGAAGAAATTAAGAAGGTATTACCGGGCAAGCCGGTTGAAGTGATTGATTCTGCCCTCTACGGCAAAATTGATGGATTGGGTGTATTGAAAGCAGCGGTTGCTGCGATCAAAAAAGCAGCAGTGCAGTAAGTTTTAACTTTTGCGTCAATTTTAAATTAGCAGTGATTAGCATTTTTAAGTCAAAGAGAACTCCAGTCAAAGAGCGAATTTCATACCTTGCCGCCGGAAGGCGGCTTTAAAGGAAAATGCCAATGAGCAAAGCCATTGATTCACTTGAAAAGATACTTCTCCCGTTTGCGGTAAAAATAGGTAAGCAGCCCCACATTAATGCCATCAAAAATGGCTTCATCAAATTAATGCCGCTGACACTGGCTGGCGCCATGTTCGTTTTAATTAATAACGTATTCCTGAACTTTGGTGCCGGTTCCTTCTTTTATTCCTTAGGCGTTCGTTTAGACCCGTCAACCATTGAAACACTGGCGGGATTAAAAACTATCGGCATTAACGTTTATAACGGTACGCTCGGAATAATGTCGCTGATGGCGCCGTTCTTTATCGGCATGGCGTTAGCCGAAGAGCGGAAGGTCGATTCACTTTCGGCGGGATTATTAGCCGTTGCCGCATTTATGACCGTTACACCTTATAGCGTCGGTGAAGCGTATGCCGTTGGCGCAAACTGGCTGGGCGGCGCGAATATTATTTCGGGGATGGTAATCGGGCTTGTTGTCGCCGAAATGTTCACGTTTGTTATTCGCCGCAACTGGGTCATTACCTTGCCCGCCAGCGTCCCGACTTCCGTTTCGCGTTCTTTCTCCGCGTTAATTCCGGGCTTTATTATTCTGTTTATTTTCGGGGTAATTTCCTGGTTGCTCGGATTATATGGCCACAACTTCCACCAGATTATTATGGATTCCATTTCCAAACCTCTGGCGTCAATGGGAAGCGTGGTGGGCTGGGCATATGTAATTTTCAACTCACTGCTGTGGTTCTTTGGTGTGCATGGTTCTCTGGCGCTGACCGCGCTGGATAACGGCATCATGACTCCGTGGGCGCTGGAAAACATCGCGCTGTATACCGAGTACGGTTCTGTGAGTGCGGCGATTGAAGCGGGTAAGACCTTCCACTTCTGGGCCAAACCGATGCTCGACTCCTATATTCTGTTAGGCGGTTCCGGGGCAACGCTGGGTCTGATTATCGCCATCTTTATTGCATCACGCCGTGCGGATCACCGTCAGGTGGCGAAGCTGGCACTGCCGTCAGGTATCTTCCAGATTAATGAGCCGATTCTGTTTGGTCTGCCGATTATCATGAACCCGGTCATGTTCATCCCGTTCGTGCTGGTGCAGCCGATTCTGGCCGCTATCACGCTGGCGGCCTACAGCATGGGCATCATTCCGCCGGTCACCAACCTTGCACCGTGGACCATGCCGACCGGTTTGGGTGCTTTCTTTAACAGTAACGGCAGCATTGCGGCGCTGCTGGTCGCCTTGTTCAACCTCGGTGTCGCCACGTTGGTTTACATGCCTTTCGTGATTCTTTCCAACAAGGCACAGGCGATTATTGAAGAAGAAGAAAGCGAAGAAGATATTGCAGCCGCACTGAAATTCTAATCTGACCTGAAAGCGGGGCGAAAGCAGCCCCGCCATTCAGCGGACTTTCAAGGAGAGATAAACATGTTTGATTTAGACAGCATTGTTGAGACTGAAACTGAATTGCAGGATCTGGAAGAAGTGGTGATGGGGTTAATTATTAACTCCGGACAGGCGCGTAGCCTGGCGTACGCGGCGCTGAAAAAAGCCAAAGAGGGCGATTTTGAGCAAGCGCGCGCGGTGATGGCGCAGTCAAAAATGGCGCTGAACGAGGCGCATCTGGTGCAGACCAAACTGATTGAAGGTGATCAGGGTGAAGGGAAAACCAAAGTCAGCCTGGTGCTGGTCCATGCGCAGGATCATCTGATGACGTCGATGCTGGCCCGCGAACTGATTGCAGAACTCATTGAGCTTCATGAGAAAATAAAATAACGTAGGGATCCAGGATGCAGCCACAGGTATTGAGCATGGAAATCAAGACAGCGCGCGAAAATCAACTCTTCGACGGTCAAAATTTCCACATGTTCATCTACAACAAAGTAGAGAGTATTTCCGGGCTGCATGAACATGATTACTACGAATTTACCGTTGTGCTGACGGGGCGGTATTACCAGAACGTCAACGGGAAAAGGGTATTGCTGGAGCGCGGAGATTTTGTTTTTATTCCTCTGGGTTCGAATCATCAAAGCTTTTATGAATTTGGCGCGACAAGAATACTGAATGTCGGCATCAGTAAAGCTTTTTTTGAGCAGCATTATCTGACCCTGTTACCGGCACAGTTTATTGCGTCGCAGGTTTATAAAATAAACCACGAATTTCTGAATTATATTGAGTCCGTCACGGCGTCCCTTAACTTTCGTAACGGCGAGTTTAATGAATTTCTTGAGATGGTAACGTTTTATATCGTTAACCGTCTGCGCCACCATCGTGAATCGGAAGTGACCGCGGATATTCCGGGCTGGCTGACGATGGCGGTTGAGAAAATGCATGATAAATCGCGTTTCGGAGACAAGGCATTATCCAATATGGTGCAGTTATCCGGTAAGTCTCAGGAATATCTGACCCGTGCCACTCAGCGCCATTACGGCAAAACGCCGATGCAGATTATCAATGAGATTCGTATTGATTTTGCGAAGAAGCAGCTGGAAATTACGAACTACTCCGTCACCGATATTGCATTTGAGTCCGGTTACAGCAGCCCGAGTATGTTTATTAAGAATTTCAAAAAGCTGACTTCATTTACGCCGAATCATTACAGAAAGAAATTATTCAGCATTAACTAAATATCCATTTTTATTTGGATTTTTAAATTAATCGGTTTTGTAATTTACAGTGCATTATTATTGCACGGGAGTCCCTATGCGTAAAAAACTGAAAGTGGTCACCATTGGTGGCGGAAGCAGTTATACCCCTGAATTACTTGAAGGCTTTATTAAGCGTTACGACGAGTTACCGATTACCGAATTGTGGCTGGTCGATGTTGAAGGCGGAAAAGCCAAACAGGATATTATTTACGATCTGTGCGTGCGTATGGTTGAACGCGCGGGTGTGTCAATTGAAATACATAAAACGCTGGATCGCCGTGAAGCGCTGGCCGGGGCTGATTTCGTCACTACGCAGCTGCGCGTCGGTCAATTAAAAGCGCGTGAACTTGATGAACGTATCCCGCTGAGCCACGGTTATCTGGGGCAGGAAACCAACGGTGCGGGCGGGTTATTTAAAGGCTTACGCACAATTCCGGTGATTTTTGACATCATCAAAGATGTCGAAGAAATCTGCCCTGATGCCTGGGTGATTAACTTCACTAACCCGGCGGGCATGGTGACAGAAGCGGTATTCCGTCACACCCAATTCAAAAAATTCATCGGCGTCTGCAACATTCCTGTTGGCATGAAAATGTTCATTCAGGATGTGCTGAAACTGTCAGCTGAAGACGATTTGTCGATCGACCTCTTTGGCCTGAACCACATGGTGTTCATCAAAGACGTGCTGGTTAACGGCGAATCCCGTTTTGCAGAGCTGCTCGACGGCGTGGCGTCCGGCACACTGACCGCCGGTTCGGTGAAAAATATCTTTGATTTACCATTTAGCGAAGGGTTGATCCGCTCGCTGAACCTTCTGCCATGCTCGTATCTGCTGTATTACTTCAAGCAGAAAGAGATGCTGGCGATTGAAATGGGCGAATTTTACAAGGGCGGCGCGCGGGCAACCGTGGTACAGAAAGTCGAGAAACAACTCTTCGATCTGTACAAAAATCCGGAGCTGAACGTCAAACCGAAAGAGCTGGAACTGCGCGGCGGCGCGTATTATTCCGACGCGGCCTGCGAAGTGATCAGCGCGATTTACAACGACAAGCAGACCGAGCAGTACGTCAACTTCCCGCACAACGGCCATATTGATAATATTCCGGCGGACTGGGCAGTGGAAATGACCTGCACGATTGGCCGCGACGGCGCGAAACCGCATCCGCGGGTCACGCATTTTGACGATAAAGTGCTCGGCCTGATCTACACGATTAAAGGCTTCGAAATCGCGGCCAGCGAGGCGGCACTGAGCGGAAAATTCAATGATGTCCTGCTGGCGCTGAACCTCAGCCCGCTGATTCATTCCGATAAAGATGCTGAAATACTGGCGCGGGAAATGTTGCTCGCCCATGAAGCGCTGCTGCCCAACTTTGCCGATACCATTGCCGCGCTGAAATAATCCGCCGCCCTCCCGTAAAAAGGAGGGCGCGTTAAAAAGGGACGCTTATGGATAAATTACTGATTGTGAACGCCGACGATTTCGGGCTGTGCAAAGCGCAGAATTACGGGATTATCGACGCGTTCAGCAATGGCGTCGTGACGTCCACCACGGCGATGATGAATATGCCAACCATCGGACACGCTGCGGCGCTGAGCGCGGCAAATCCGGGGTTGGCCGTCGGGATGCATTTTGTCCTGACGCTGGGAAAACCGCTTTCTCCGATGCCCGGTCTGGTGCGCGAGAACGGTGAACTGGGAAAATGGATCTGGGAAATGGCGGAGCAGGGCACGCTGCCTCTTGATGAAATTAAGCAGGAGCTGAAAGCCCAGTTTGCACGGTTTGTAGAACTTTTTGGCCGTCTTCCCACGCATATCGACAGCCATCATCATGTGCATCTGCTTGCGCCAATATTTCCGATTGTGGAAGCTTTTGCGAAAGAACAAGGCGTGGCGATACGCATCGACCGCGATGAAATCAGGAAGGGCGAAATTGTTCTGCGCGGCGCGAAAAGCACGCAGGGTTTCGACAGCACTTTCTACGGCGAAGCGATTTCAGAAGCGCTGTTTCTGAATACGCTGGATCAGGCCACCGCGCGCGGCGACGAGTCCGTGGAAATCATGTGCCATCCTTCGTTTATCGATAACACGATCCTGGCGAGCAAATATTGCTATCCGCGGCTGGCTGAGCTGGATGTTCTGACGTCCGCATCGCTGAAACAGGCGATTGCAGAGCGCAGGTTCAGGCTGGGGACGTTTAAGGATTTATAGGTTTTTGTAGCAAACCCTTCAATGTTAACGAGTTAAGGCCTCCCTGATGTTTGCCGGAAACGCAAGGATTGGGGGGCAGTCCAAATTTCATTCTACGCACATTCGTTATGCTATCTGGGTAAACACGATATCGGCGGGGGCCTGCTTTACACGGAATATTCAGTAGGAGGGACGCCCAAAACACTTTTGAATGAATAGCTGAACGCTGCTGTACTTGAGTACCCCATTTCGAGCGCTATTGTCGTGACGCTTTTACTTTGTTTAAGCATGATCACAGACTCAAATATCCGCATTTTCTGTTTCCAGAGACTAAATGATAAACCGGTTTCCTTTTTAAACTTTCTTGAAAAGTTCCGCGTAGACATGCCCACTCTGGCTGACCAGAATTCAATAAAATGCTCAGAACCGGGTGATTCCAATATAGTACGGCACATTTCGTTTAACGCCGGACTTTGCGGCCAGGGAAGGACAAAATCCACTTGCGGTAAATTAAAGATAATATCCAGCAAGACACTGACCAGCTTGCCGTCTTTCCCATGTTCATCGTATAACTCCGGAATGGTTTCGGATGCATAATGGATGAGTTCTTTTGCAACGTCACTGATGGTCACGGCTTTACACATGGTGATGGTCTCGTCTACGACATCTGTTTCGATATCCAGACTTTCAAGGAATACATCATCCATGGCCCACACGGTATGCTCCATATAAGCGGGGATCCAGATCCCATAATGTGAAGGGACAATCCAGCAATTATCGGCAGTCTCAAGACGCATATTTCCCTTTCGGGCGCAGTGAAATTGTGCAAATTCATGAGTATGTGGTAAGACGCCCGTATTTGATTTAATTAAATAAGAGCGAAAATGAACAGGACGGCGCACCTTGGGCATTGGATAGTCCTGCGATGAAACCCAATTTCTTTTCACTGAGGCTTTCATTGCCGATTCCCCGAGAACATCTTGCTTAGACTTCTTATCGATAAAGATTGTCCTGTCATGATAATACATTTACAACATTTATAGATAATAATAATTCCCATGAATTGTTGTGGGTAATGAAATCCCTGTCCGCAATGAATTGTGCAAGTAATTGATTAAATAGGTGAATTTTGAAATATTTTTCCTCCGTTACTCAGCATGCAAGGTATGACCCATGGCCACTCATGGGAATGGACCTTTTACAGAAAGCTGATATTCGGATAGAGGGAATCCGTCCCTGGGATATCAGAATACGCCATCACGGCTTCTTCAAGCGCATTATGCTACAGGGTCTTTTGGGGCTGGGTGAAAGTTATATAGACGGGTGGTGGGAATGCGATCGTCTGGATATATTTATCTATTAATTCCCCGCATTTTTAATGATTTTTTCTTTATCTGCATGCGGTAACGTCATTTTATTAAATCAGAAAAATTATGAAACATACTTTATTACTTTCTTCTGTCATCGTTGCAATACTGTCTGTGTCCGGTTGTTCAAGCTATAAGTCACTCGAATTGAGTCAACAACAAGTCCACACTTTTTCTGCTTCGTCTGATTATACCTATTATAAAATTGATCCACCTTTGTACGGAGGTGATGTTGTGCAATATTCATTGCGTAACGGAAGTAGCGGTACACTCACTGTGAAAAGAACAACACCACAAACATTAATCAGTGATGATGGACTCGTGATTAATTTGTCGGATCTCGTTTCACTTAAGCGTAAAGAAATATCCAAAGGAAAAACAGCTGCTGCTGTCGGTACAGGTGTAGTTACCACCGTCGTGGTTGTGACGGCTGTAGTGGGTTTAGCGTTTGGGGCTGGAATGGTGGCGATGTTATCAGCAAGCTAACGTATTAATAGAAATTTATTGGTGTAATTTGAGGCGCATTGAGATGAAAGTGGAGTTGAATAAGAGTACGCCGGAAAGGATTTTACATGCTGTTCTTTTCGAAGTACTTGGGAATGTTGTAATAGCCATTTTCCTCGCCTACAGTCTGAAAGTTTCTTTGATACAGTCCGGAACGTTATCATTCATCTCTGCTTTAACTGCAACGGTCTGGAATTACGTATTCAATAAGATTTTTGATGAGATTCAGAAGCAGTTTTTATTTGAGAGAAGCTTCCCGATCAGAGTTTTGCATGCCGTCATCTTTGAAACCGTACTTGTTCTTTCACTCACTCCTGTCGCGATGTTTTTACTTGAGTTAACGATGACGGAGGCATTTGGGGTTGAAATAGGGTTAATATTTATTTTCTTACCTTATACGTTAATTTTTAACTGGGTCTATGACTATATACGTTGGAGATTTTTGGCGAATGAATAGATTAATGATTCTCATTGAATTGAAGAGGTTGCAAATATGAATGGTGTGGATTTATTAAAATTCAAGGCCAGTACTCTGGAAAGTAAGGGGCTCTTACGAAGAGCAATAACAATCTGGCAGGATATTTCGATTAATCCAAAGTTAAGTAAGCACGACAGAGATCAGGCGATGCGTAACTTGAATCGTCTTACGCGCGCTATTCAACAAAAAATCGACATTCAGAGGGAGAAACTAAAGTCCCATCCAGACAGATATAAAAATGTCGAGTCAGATAAAGAAAAAATTATGCATCTTTATCGGCAGGGATTAACAACAAAGGAAATACAGCAGATAACACAGCGATCCAGGGATTTTATTTATAATTGCAAGAAGAAATCATGAATTTTAGGGGTTTTATTCAAAAGGCACGCTAATGAAAAAAAATATGATCGTACCTAAGGACTATAACGAATGGCAGAGAATCTGCCGTGAGCTCCTTGATGACGCAGGGATCGAGATTGACGGGGGTGAGAAGCATGATATTCATGTCAAAAACCCAAAATTCTATAAACGTGTTTTAAAAAGGGGATCGCTGGCATTGGGTGAGAGTTACATGGACGGGTGGTGGGATTGTGCGCGACTTGATGTGTTTTTTACCAAAATCATTAATGCAGATTTACAGTCCCGCGTACCGGATAATTTGAAAGATATTATCAGAGTGGCCGGGGCCCGCTTCATAAATTTTCAATCAAAAAAAGGAGCCCTGAAAGTTGGTAAAGAACACTACGATCTTGGTAATGACCTTTTTTGTCTGATGCTCGATCCCTGGATGCAATACTCTTGTGGTTACTGGAAAAACGCAGATAACTTATATCAGGCACAGCAAAATAAACTTAAATTGATTTGTGAGAAGTTGAAGTTAGAAAAAGGGATGAGTCTGCTGGATATTGGTTGTGGCTGGGGAGGGCTGGCGGCATACGCTGCTGAACATTATGGTGCGAAAGTCACAGGGATTACGATATCAGCTGAACAGCAAAAAATGGCGGAAGTGCGCTGCGCCAGTTTTGATGTCGAAATTCTGCTTCAGGATTACAGGGAGCTTGACAGGAAATTTGACCGCATCGTTTCTGTCGGAATGTTTGAACATGTAGGACCTAAAAATTATGCGACTTACTTCGAAGTGGTGGATAAAAATCTAAAACCAGAAGGTATTTTCTTATTGCACACGATTGGTGCTAACAAAACAGAGGTCAACGTCGATCCCTGGATTAATAAGTATATTTTCCCTAACGGATGCCTGCCTTCTCTTGCACATATCGCCTCAGCCAGTGAAAGATATTTTGTTATCGAAGATGTACATAATTTCGGTCCAGATTATGACAAAACGCTGATGGCATGGAATGAACGATTTCTGGCCTCCTGGAAGCATATCGAAGGAAATTATTCAGAAAGGTTTAAAAGGATGTTTACCTATTATTTAAATTCATGTGCAGGCGCTTTCAGATCTCGCGATATTCAGCTCTGGCAGGTCGTCTTTACAAGAGGGTTAGAAGGCGGTTTGATCGTCCCCCGTTAATAATAATGCAAAAATTCTGGGTTGAAACCGACAGCTCGCCACAGGCCAACTTCAGCGTAACGGCGACCGATCAACCCAGTCTGCAATATTGCCTATCAGCTGAATATTGGCCATTGCAAGAGGCGCCTTGAGTCTGACCTAAATCCGTCCTTCCGCTTTAATCCATTGCATAAAATCATCGATAAATACCCGCGTTTTAAGCGGCAGGAGTTTGTTGGGCAGGGTGATCGCGTAAGTGTTGCGTGGCAGGGGGTTTTCCACGCGCCAGTCAGGTAAAACGCGGCGCAATTTACCGCTGGCGATATACCGGTTGGCGATAAAAGTGGGGATCAGCGCAATGCCGACGCCTTGCAGAATGGCGTCGATCATGGCGTCGCTGTTATTGATCATCAGCCGCGGAACCAGCGTCACACTTTCCATGATTTCATTCTGCCAGAAGCGCCATGCGCCGCGAAATTGCCGTTCATCAGGGAAAAAAATGTTGTGTTTGATGAGTCCGGCGGGGAAATCCGGCAGCACTTCGTCGTAATCCGCGGCGCAAACCAATACGTAATCGATCGGCATCAGGGCGCGGGCCACCATATTTTCCGGCGGGCTTTCGGTGACACGCAGTGCCAGGTCGTAAGCGTCCTGCGCCAGATTACTGACCCGGTCAGACAACGTCAGCTCGACATTAATCTCCGGGTAACGGCGCAAAAACGCGGGCAGAAACGGGGTGAGCAGAATTTTACCCAGCGTATTCGGCGCGGTGATACGCAAAACCCCCTGAGGGGTATCACTGAAACTGTCTGCCTGAGAGAAGAGCGCCTGCGTGGCGGATAATACGGCCTGCGCCTGCCGGTAGATCTCGAGCCCGACCTCGGTCGTCGTGACCGATCGCGTGGAGCGGGTAAATAACACCACATTGAGGCGTTTTTCCAGCCTGTCAATCATCCGGCTTACTGACGAGGGCGCCAGCGAAGTCTCCCTTCCTGCCGATGAAAAGCTTCCTTTTTCAACCACCTGAATAAAAACGGACAAACTGGGAAGCAGTTCTGCTAACTCACTTGTGTTCTTCACGCATAGCTCTTTTGTTTCTGGGATATCTAGCCAAATTAGCATCAAGCCGTATGATGTTCAACAGAGGTATCATCTGGTGCAAATCGGCCATAATAGTCAATTTATTTAATGGGTTAGCTATGTCAAACCAAACGGTAATTGAAATGATCCGCCAGCGTGATGTGCTAAATGTTGGCGTTAGTCTGGGTTTTAGAGGGTTGTCGTTTCGTAACGCAGTCAAGAATTGCTGGGAAGGTTTCGACATTGATTTAGCCCGGGCAGTGGCGGTCGCTGTGTTTGGCGATGCAGGAAAAATCCATTACATGCCCTTGCAGTCTGGTGACCGCTTCAGGGCGCTGCGTGATGGGGTGATTGATCTGGGTTCGTTTAACTCCAGTATTACCTTCCAGCGTGAGGCGGAATCAGAGGTCACTTTCGTTCACCCGATGCTGTTTGACGGTGAAGTACTGATGACGCCGGCCAGTAATTTGCTCGAGCCGGTCGAACAGGCAAGTTATACCCGCAAGCGCCGGATAGCGGCCATGCGCGGTTCAACAACCGAAGAAAATCTGAAGCGCTATTTTGGAAATTTAAACCTGTCCTGCGAAATCAGTCTGTTTGATTCGCCGTCTCAGGCACGCCAGGCTTATCAGCATGGTGAATGCAATATCTATTGTCTCGACTCCTATCTGCTGGCCGGTGAACGCGCTCAGCTGACGGACAAAGAGGCGCACATTATCTTGCAAGATCGTATCTCACTGGAAACCATGTCACCGGCGGTTGCATCGAATGACCCGCAGTGGCTGAAAGCGGTAACCTGGATCATGCGTGCGCTGATTGAAGCGGAAAACCTGCAAGTCAGCAGCAAGAATATTCATGAAATGAGTCAGGAGGCGACGGGTTATCTGAAGACCTTCCTGTACCCGTCAGAACAGAATTGTAAGAATCTGGGCCTGCGCCCTGAATTTATTCGTGAGATTATTCATCAGGTAGGCAACTACGGCGAGATATTCCAGCGCAATCTGGGGAAATACTCAGAGCTGAATCAGGCGCGTCGGGATAATAATTTATGGTCGCAGGGTGGGATGTTGTATTCGCCTTTATTTATATAGTCTCTGATTTATATTTACCTTAATTCTGTTACGTTATTTTTGCGCGGTTATCCTTTAAATATTCTTTGGCAGGAACATCATGAGTGAACTATTGGCTGAAAAACAGCAAGAAATGATTTTGTCTGGCTTGGTGAAAAATAATTTCGGTTATTTAGAGACGCAGCCCGATAATGTCGATGCCAGCGTTATCAGAAATATTATTCTGCATGGCCATCATCAGGGCAATGTTTTATATGTTATTCGTAATTTCGCGAATAAACAGATTTGCCAGGATGTGGCTGAAAACTTCAATAAGATGGTGAATCGTAACGGCGGTGGAAACCGTGCGGATGACGGTTTCGTACTGACCAACCAGATAGGCGCTACGCAGTTCTCACGTAATGGCGAACAATATATG
This sequence comes from Rahnella contaminans, assembly GCF_011065485.1. Taxonomy (NCBI): domain Bacteria; kingdom Pseudomonadati; phylum Pseudomonadota; class Gammaproteobacteria; order Enterobacterales; family Yersiniaceae; genus Rahnella; species Rahnella contaminans. The sequence goes on along the minus strand of NZ_JAADJS010000003.1, from coordinate 60,018 downwards.
GCGGAAGTGAACCGGGTGAATGCCAGCGTCGCCGAACTGATGTCGGTGACCGACACATATGCCACAGAATCCCTGTTCCTTAACCGCACGCTGGAAGATTTATTCCTCGAGGAAGGCATTCACTTTGGTCCGGCGCGTTATAAAAATACTTACGCCTGTTTTGCCACATTCCGGCGCTGGCTGGATAACGGTGCTATGTCGCTGATGCCGCATGAAGACCGCGCCCAGCTTAAGTTTGCGCTTCAGGATAACTTTGAAATTGCCAATGCAATGACAGTGACTGCTTTCAACGTGTGTCTGGAAGCGGCGCAGGGCGGCGGCGAGCTGAAAATGTGGAACCTCGACCCGGACGAACTTTGCCGTGCACGCTTTGGTGTGACGGACACCGGTTATCCATATCCACCCCATCTGCTCCAGGGCGTGGAGTCGTTATCCGTGCAACTGAACGCCGGTGATATTTACTTTATGAACGCCTGTCATTTGCACGGTGTAAGCAGTGTGAGTCAGGGAAGTCGCCTTACCGCCGGGCGCTTTATTGGCAGACTTAATAATAGCAAAGTGGTGTATTGGACATAGCCGGAATGCATTAACAGCGGCAATTTATTCTCTCTGTATTCTGAATTAATAATGAGTCTGATATGAAACATGTTAATCATCTTGCCGCCGGAGGATACGCTTTTATTCCCGGCAGTTATTATCAGGCATTGCCTGATACCCATTACGAAAATAAAGATATTTTTCTTTCTGATCTGGAACAGCTAAAACTGGCGTACGAAAGTCTGACGCTGGATCCTTATTCTCCGGGCAACCGCTGGCGCGGATATGCGCAATGCCGTCGCGACGCAGAAGGGAAACTGTTTTTCGGTCATTTCACAGCCTATAAGCAAACTAAAAAATACAATCCGGATACCGGCGGTATTATTCGTCAATATCCTTTATTGCCGGAAAATATCACCGCAAACCGTCTGATGCAGGCAATTTTGCAAGACGATATCGCTTTTGTTGAAGCCTATGAACGTATCGGGGCGCTCGAAGAACTGACCGTCGGCATTCATCTGTTCCGCTACGAAGCACAGTGCGACGCACCCGCCTACAGCTCGCCCGTGTGGCTGCATAAAGATGATGAAGACGTGGTGTTCGTACATCTGATCCACGCCTCCGCCAACATGCTCGGTGGCGACAATCTGATTGCGCCGAACCCTAAAAACATTGAGCGGGTGCTGCGCCTTGAGAACTTGTTCGACACGCTGGTGGTGAATCACGACAAATACCATGCCGTGACGCCGGTCGGTTGCCGCGAACCCGGAGAGACTGCGGTGCGCGACATTATCCTGGTCACGTTCCAGCGTACTGAGGGAGAGGCGGCATGAGACTGAAACATAAAGCTTTTATTACTGGCGCATCCAGTGGGATCGGCAAATCGATGGTGACGACCTATCTGGCTGCCGGTTACGTGGTCGAAGGCATTGACAGTGCCCCGTCCGTTTTCACCGATGAACCTGACTACTCTCACCATCAGCTGGATATTACCGACTCCGTACGCCTCGATGCCTTGTTTGAAACGGCAGAGTACGCCAGCGGAAATAACGTCTTAATTAACTGTGCCGGCACCCGCGAAATCTGCCGTATAGATGAGTTATCGCTGTCGCTGTGGGAACGCGTTTTTGCCGTCAACGTGACCGCCAGCTTCGTTGCCGGGCGGGCCTTTTGCCAGCAACTGGTTCGCCAAAACTTGCCGGGCAATGCCGTCAATATCGCCTCGGTATCGGGGCTGATGGGCGAGCCGGATCGCACCGCGTATGTCTCATCAAAACACGCGGTGATCGGCCTGACGAAACAACTGGCGCTGGAATACGGCAGACATCAGATCCGGGTGAATGCCATTGCGCCCGGGGTTATCCGCACGCCGCTGACGGAGCCTTATTACGACAATCCGGCGCAGATGGAGAAGATCCAGCGCGGTCAGTACCTGCCGGTGCTGGGCGAAACGCAGGATGTGGCACAAGCGGCGATGTATCTCACCTCGCCAGAAGCGCGATTTGTGACCGGTTCAACACTGGTTATCGATGGCGGCTGGACGATTGGTAAAGAGCTTTAATCCGATGGCCGGCATAACGGCCACTTATGACTTGCAGGAGTTTTAACATGAACAACACCTATATTCTGATCCTCGGCGGTGAGTTTGCTTTACGTGAGCGTGTTTTAGCCGGTGCCTTACGGGCGTCTGGCGGCATGCGGGTTCTGACCATGGCGAAAAACCGCACCACGCCGACAATCAAATTCTTCGACGGTTTTTTGCCGGGCGACGTCGCGGACGCTGAGGCTGTGCTGCGCGCGGTCCAGACTCATGAACGCCAGACCGGTGAAACCCCTGCGGCGGTGATCCCGATGAACGACTTCACGGTGCGCGCCGCCAGCCTGCTGACCGGGCATTACCAGCTGCACGGGAACGACAGCCAGACGATCACCAACTGCCGCGACAAGTTTGTCATGAAGCAAATCCTGCAAGCCGCTGGCCTGCCGGTGCCTCGCTTCGCAGCGTTTCGCACCTTAAACGAACTCAAAAAACTGATCGCAGAGATTGGTCTGCCGGTAGTGATTAAGCCGCGTGAAATGGCGGGCAGCCTGGGCGTATTAAAAATCAGCCGCGAAGACGAAATCGAAGAAGTATTCGGCAAATGTGTAACCGATGTGATTTCACTGAACGGTGAATCTTTTGCGCCGGAAGATCTCTTCCAGGTCGAGGAATATGTTCCGGCCTGGCAGGAAGTCAGCGTCGAGGTGATCAATCAGGGCGACTATCATCGCGCGATGGCAGTGACCGACAAATACCTGGGCGAAGAGCCGAATTTCGTCGAAGTGGGCCACAGCATGCCGTCGCTGCACAGTGACAATCAGAAACTGCGTGACATCGCCGAACGTGCCTGCCATGCGCTGGGGATCCGCTACGGTGTGGCGCACTTTGAAGCGCGTATTACTCCGGCGGGTGAAATCAAAATCATTGAAGTGGGGGCGCGCACCGGTGGCGATACCATCATGGATCTGTTGGAAAGAACTTACGGCATCAATCCTTATGAACTGCACGTGCTCAGCCATCTGAACAAACTTAAACCCCTGCCTGACACCCTGAAGCCCCGCGGTCTCAGCGCCGTGGCTTTCATTAAAGCCGACGAAGGTGTGATAGAAAAAGTCACTTTGCCCACCAGCTTGCCAGACCACGTAGTGAATATGCAGATCACGGCTAAGCCGCTGGATACGTCGAAAAAGCTGGTGTCGTGGAAAACCCGCGAAGGTTCGGTGGAGTATTTCTGGCCTCAGCGTGCCGCGGAACCAGGTTTTGATGAGCATTTAACGATTGCCGATCAGTACGCGCGTTCGCTGTTTACGCTCCGTCAGGCCTGATATTAACCGGGCCGCCGTGCCTGCGCCGGTGGCCCCTGAACTCTTTTAAGGATAGTGATGATATGAACAGTGATCGTTTTGGATTAAAACGTTTTGTCTTTTCCCGCTTTGCCGGGTCACTGTGCGATCAGTTCCTGCTGTTTGCCGTTCCGCTGGCGATTCTGAAAGCCACCGGATCTCTGACCTTTTCTTCGCTGGCTTTCGTCATTGAATGGCTGCCGCGCATTCTGTTTTTCCCGCTGTCTGGTTTTCTGGCAGACCGTATCAAACCGCGCTTTATCTTCTTCAACGTAGAAGCAGGGCGTTCGGTATTGATGGTGGTGGCCTTCCTGACCCTGACTTTTCATCCCAGCGCCACGTTTCCGGTGCTGGCCGTCATGATGGCACTGCTGTCAGTCGCCTATGTGCTCAACTTTGTCGCCACTGAAGCGCTGTTGCCGCGCCATATTCCGGCCAGTACTTTGCCGAAAGCGCATTCCATGCTGCAAGGCGTAGATCAGATTACGCAAGTGCTCGGCCCGGCGCTGGCGGTGGCCATTTCGGTGTACGGCGGCGTCGGGGCAATTTTAGCCTGTGCCGCCGTGCTGTTTGCCATCTCGGCCATCAACTATCTGTTCCTCGAAACACACGATCTGGTGGTTGCTGAGAAGATGAGTTTCCGCTCGATTGTGGAGTCGAACCTGACGGCGATTCAGGTGCTTAAGCAAAATAAAATCCTGCTGCATCTGTGTGCGCTGACCTGGGTGGTGAATCTGGTCTACGGGGCGGCGCTGGTGGTGAGTGCGGCGGTGATCCTCAAAGAATTCCACCTGCCGGAAAGCTATTTTGGCGTATTACAAACTTCTGCCGCGCTGGTTACCATTGTGACGTTTATCTTTGTGCCGCGTATTGCCAAACGGTTTGGTCTCTCGACGCTGGGAACGCTGTCATTTTGCGGGATGATTTTGTCTGGCGCGCTGATGTCGCTGTCACTCGATTTCGCGATGTATCTGGTGGGTTATGCGGTGCTGATGGCCTTCGACGGCGCATTCAGCGTTTACCTGCGTACCTTACGCAGCCAGATTATTCCACAAGAGCATCTGGGCAAAACCATGGGGCTGATTGGTCTGATGAATATGTGTTCGGTGCCGGTCAGTGGTCTGGCGGTAACGGCGCTGGCGGGCAGTTTTATGCCACTGCAAATCATCGCCATTATCCTGGCTTTCGCGCTGGCATTAGGGCTGGTGCTGATCGTCGTCGGTCGCCGCGCCTTTGGCTACCGCAGCTGGTTACCGCCAGTGATTGCGCAGCCGCAGGTTTAAAACGGAATGACCCCTTACCCGGCCGGGTAAGGGGTGTATTTGCTAAAACAACACCATCAGAAAGAGAAACACGAACATCCCAATGCGCCCCAGAAGGCGTTGTCGTCAGAAACCGGCACATCCGAACCGCGGGCGATATCGTGACTGTGTTTATGCACGCCACAGGGTCCGGCGCACTGATGAGCCTGACGTACCAGCCCGACGCGCGCGGCACCTTGCGGCGGCGCTGACCGGTAATGGCCCGGCACTTTCGTGACCGGTGACCAGTCTGGTAAAACCGGAATTGCAGGTGGGGCAAGCGGTGAGAAACTGCCTGCCGCGTAAACCACTTTGCCGTCAACCACGGTCATCACCGATTCGATGCCCTTAATGAGTTCTTCCTGCACGCTGAAGAAATCTTCAGAAAGCACCGCCAGATCCGCCAATTGTCCGGCTTTAATCTGTCCTTTTTTACCCTGCTCGCTGGAAAACCATGAGCTGCCCTGCGTCCACAGCATCAGCGCGGTTTCGCGGTCTATTCTGGCGTCATCATCGTACATCGCCATTCCGCCGACCGTGCGGCCGGAAACCAGCCAGTACAGCGCCGTCCACGGATTGTAGCTTGCGACGCGGGTGGCGTCGGTGCCCAGCCCGACAGGTAGTCCGGCGTACAACATTTTCGCCACCGGCGGCGTGTGTTTGGTGGCTTCAATGCCATAACGGTCTGCGAAATATTCCCCCTGGAATGCCATTCGATGCTGTACTGCAATGCCGCCGCCGAGTGCTTTGACGCGCTCGATATTCCGTTCGGTGATGGTTTCTGCGTGGTCGAAGAACCAGTGCAGGCCGTTAAACGGAATATCGCTGTTCACTTTTTCAAACACATCCAGCATACGGCTGATCGACTCATCGTAAGTGGCGTGCAGACGGAATGGCCAGCGGTGCTCCACCAGATGACGCACCACGCGCTCCAGCTCAACTTCGGTACCCGGCGGTAAATCCGGGCGCGGTTGCAGGAAATCTTCAAAATCCGCCGCTGAGAACACTAACATTTCGCCTGCGCCGTTGTGCCGGTAGAAATCTGTGCCCTGACCGGGTTTGAGCATATCAGTCCACAGTTTGAAATCATCCAGCTCATGCTGCGGACGCTGGGTAAACAGGTTGTAGGCGATGCGCACGGTCAGCTGATTTTTCTGATGAAGTTCATCAATGATCTGATAATCCTCAGGATAGTTCTGGAAACCGCCGCCCGCATCGATGGCGCTGGTCAGCCCGAGGCGGTTCAGTTCGCGCATAAACTGGCGCGTGGAGTTCACCTGTTGTTCCAGCGGTAGTTTCGGACCTTTTGCCAGCGTCGAGTACAAAATCATCGCGTTCGGTTTGGCAATCAGCATGCCTGTCGGATTGCCGTTGCTGTCACGCTGAATTTCACCGCCCGGCGGGTTTGGCGTGTCTTTGGTGTAACCGACCACTTTCAGTGCGGCGCGGTTGAGCAGGGCGCGATCATAGAGATGCAGGATGAAAACCGGCGTATCCGGCGCAGCCTGATTGATTTCATCAAGCGTGGGCATGCGGCGTTCGGCGAACTGAAATTCAGTCCAGCCACCCACGACGCGAACCCACTGCGGGCCTGGGGTGCGCATGGCCTGATCTTTGAGCATCCGCAGCGCATCGGCCAGAGAAGGTACGCCTTCCCAGCGTAATTCGAGATTGTAATTCAGACCGCCGCGGATCAGGTGAAGGTGCGAGTCGTTAAGGCCGGGAACCGCCGTGTGACCTTGCAAATCAACCACCTGCGTACCCGCATCGGCGAACTGCATCACTTCATTTTCTGTGCCGACGGCAAGGAATTTGCCGTCTTTTATTGCCACAGCGTTCGCCAGCGGTTTTTCGCGGTCGACCGTGTGGAATTTACCGTTAGTTAAGATCAGGGAAGCAAAACGAGTCATTAGAAAAGCTCCTGTCATTGCGCGGTTGTGCGCGTCAGCCATGAATGGAAAACTCGGGTAATAATCGGCATCCAGAGGAATACCACCAGCGCAACGACGGACGCGTCATTGAGTAAATGGCCGCCCTCCGTGCCTTTGAGCTGCGGCAAAAAGAGACCCCAAAACCAGGGAACGATGTGCGTTGACGGGTAAATTACCAGCAGGGTTAGCAGATATTGCTTCCAGCGTGCCGGAGGACGAACCGTGGCGCTGGGCGGGGTGAACCAGAATTCGGCACCGGGACGCACTTCCGTGCTGTCGCTTTGTAAAAGCAGCGGGCTGACTTCATCCACCAGTTGCTTGCGCAGGTCTGATTTGTGCCAGGCGTTGAGATTTTCCAGCGTGTCGAAGCGAACCAGAATGGTGTAGGCATCGCCGCTGCGGCTCGGGCGGATAACGTTGACACCCAGATGGCCCGGAAAAGTACTCGCCTGCGGCATGATTTTATTCAGCCAGGTTTCGTACTCTGCTTCACGGGCAGGCGCAACTTTGTGCGTAATGACAAGCGTGACGTGTTGCTTGTGGGTTTGAGACTGGGACATTAACCACCTCACCTGTTGAAAATAAAATCATTTATCGGGTCAATGAAATGATATTAGTTGGCGAGTTGAATCAATGATAGGTGAGAATTTTGGCCTTCTTGTTAAGTTTTTTTGTTATTCATTTTCGCCAACCACGCGCAGGCTGCGCTGCTTCATGACGCGGTGCAAATTCGATTCCAGCCAGTTCGCCAGCCCGGAAACCTGATCCTTCACCTCGATACCCAGCGGGGTCAGACTATACTCAACGTGCGGCGGCACGACCGGAAATGAACGGCGGTCAACAAAGCCATCTTCTTCCAGCGACTGTAATGTCTGCGCCAGCATTTTCTCACTGACGCCCCCGACTTTGCGGCGCAGTTCGCTGAAACGCAGCGTGTCGTCACTCAGGGCGAGCAAAATCAGTAAACCCCAGCGGCTGGTGATGTGCCGGAGGATTTCGCGGGAAGGGCAGTTTGGGTCGAGCACTTCGCCCCGGCGGATCTGTTCCGTGAGGGGAAGACGCTCAGTCGTTTTGTCGGAAGGAATTATTTTCATACTAACCTTTTGGTGCGTACTTACGAAAAGTTAGTATATCGCATAGGATGTTTTCAGAGCCAGCGTCTTTCGGGCCTCATGTTGAATAAAACACTTTTTGGAGAAACAAAATGATTGCAATCACCGGTGCTACCGGCCAGTTAGGCCGCCTCGTTATTGCCGCACTTTTGAAAAAAGTGCCTGCTAATCAGATTATTGCTGCCGTGCGCAGCCCGGAAAAAGCCAAAGACCTGGCTGATTTAGGTGTGGAAGTGCGTCAGGCCGATTACAGCCAGCCTGCAACACTGGATTCCGCATTTAAAGGCGTGGAAAAACTGCTGCTGATTTCTTCCAGCGAAGTCGGTCAGCGTGAAGCGCAGCACAACGCGGTGATTGCTGCCGCAAAGCGCGCAGGCGTTAAGTTACTGGCATACACCAGCCTGCTGCATGCAGATAAAAGCCCGCTGGGCCTGGGCGTGGAACACCGCGCGACGGAAAAAGCACTGCGCGAATCCGGCGTGCCTCACGTACTGCTGCGCAACGGCTGGTACACCGAAAACTACGCGGCAAGCATAGCGCCTGCACTGGCACACAATGCGTTTATCGGCGCTGTCGGCGAAGGGCGTATTGCTTCTGCCGCACGTCAGGATTATGCCGAAGCCGCCGCCGCAGTGCTGACCCTCGATAATCAGGCGGGTAAGGTTTACGAATTAGCCGGTGATGAGGCGTATACGCTGGCTGAATTCTCCGCAGAAATTGCGAAGCAGTCCGGTAAAAAAGTGGATTACGTTAACCTGCCGGAAGCGGAATTTGCGAAAGCGCTGATCGGCGCAGGTTTGCCGGACTGGCTGGCAAATATGCTGGCAGATTCTGATGCTGGCGCAGCGATTGGCGGCCTGTTTGATGATTCCCATACATTGAGCAAACTGATCGGTCGCCCGACGACACCGGCAAAAGACGTGATTGCCGCGACGTTGAAAGCCCTTTGATTTGTTAAATGTTGTTCATTATGTATTACTCAGCGGCCTGCAATTTTGCGGGCCGTTTTTCTTTCTACCTGATCCCCGTTCCCGCCGTCTGTTAAGCTAACTCCCATCTGGTATTATCAGAAAGTCCGCACTAACCCTCAGGTGATCCTATGACAGAAAATGAATTCAGGCTGCTGCTCGTCGATAATGGTTTTGACGAGCCGGTACTGGTCGAGCGGGAACCGCTAATCCGTCTTGAAAAACACGCTCACCCGTTCGAAGCCATGGCTTTTATCCTCAGCGGTGAAATCACTATTACCACCCAAAACGGGTTCAGAACTTATTGCGCCGGAGAGATTTTTCATCTTCAACCCAATGAAATGCACGAGGAAGAGTTCGGCGATCAGGGCGTCCGCTACCTTTCGGGGCGTAAAAGCTTGCAGTAAATCGCAGATAAAAGAATGCCCGTCAGGGGAAACGGGCATTGGAATGAGTTACAAGGGGAAAACCTTAAGTCATCTGTAGCAGGCTACAGATGAGCTCTATAATAATCATTTAATGTGAAGGTTGTGTGTAGGATGAATCTGTTTTCTGCTCATTGTGGCAACAAATTTTCAACGATCCCTCGCTATACATCGGGTTAATTTCGCGGCAGAATACGCGCCCTTTTTGGCCAGAAAAACAGCGAGCGGAGAATTCTTCAGTGAAAATCAATGTCATTGGTACCAGCGGAAGCGGGAAATCAACACTGGCGCGCGGTATTTCTCAGAAGCTGAACATTCCGTATGTCGAACTGGACGCATTGTTCTGGCGGCCAGACTGGCAGGGCACGCCGGATGAGGAATTTTTCGCCCGGCTCGGCGAAAGACTTTCCGCCAGCGAAGGGTGGGTGCTGGACGGCAATTATAAACGCACGCAGCCCGTGAAATGGCGGGAAATAGATCTGATTATTTGGGTGGATTACTCGTTCGGGCGGACGTTGTTTCAGGCGGTGAAACGTGCCGCCACACGCGCATGGCATCAGCAGGAACTCTGGGCAGGAACGGGAAATCGTGAGACGTTCCGCAAAAGTTTTTTCAGCCGGGATTCCATTATTTTGTGGACGCTGAAAACCTTCGCCAAAAACCGCCGCCAGTATCAGGCATTGCTTGAGGATCCTGACTGGCAGCATGTTCGTTTTGTGCGTTTACGTTCACCCCAGCAGGCTCAGGTTTTTCTCCGTAATCTGACCCAGCTGTAACACCATCCACGGGCTGAACGCCCAGGGTGTTGCACGCACGCTGTTCAGCAAATCTTCCGGTTTTACCCATTGAAAATCCATGACTTCCGTGTCGCGTGGCTCGGGAACCATACGGCAAAATGCGGAAAAAATCGGGCAGAACTCGTTCTCAACAATCCCGGAAGCATCGGTCGCGATGTACTGGAATTCTCCGATCAGCGAGGTGATTTTTTCAACCGATAAACCCAGTTCATACTGGCATCGACGGTAAACGGCTGCCTGCAACGATTCGCCGGGAAGCGGGTGCCCGCAGGCGGAGTTCGTCCAGACACCAGGCCACGCGATTTTGTTCAGGGAGCGGCGCGTGATCAGCAACTCGCCGCGATCGTTGTGGATGTAGCAGGAAAAAGCCAGATGCAATGGCGTCTGAGCGTTGTGCACCAGCGCTTTATCCATGGTACCGGCCGGTTGATTTTTAACATCAAGCAACACGACTTCTTCAATCATAAAACTCTCCGTTACTCCTCCATCATCGCTTTCAGCAGGCGAACCAACTGCTGTTGATCATCAGGAGAAAGTCTTGCCAAAAACTCAGTGTCTACCTGCTGGCCGAGCGGCTGGGTTTTGGCCAGAACCGCTTTACCTTCCCCGGTCAGGGTAATAAAACGCCGGCGTTTGTCCGCCGGATCCGCCTCACGGATTAACAAACCGCGCGACTCAAGTCGTGAAAGCATTTCCGCCAGCGTGGCCTTGCTGCTGATGGCAACGTCGGTCAGCTGCACCTGTTCAATACCCGGGTTTTCAGCAATTGAGCGCAATACCGCGTACTGAGGTTTGGTCAGATCCGGAATGCATTGCTGCCATCTCGCGGTGTGTTGCTGGAATACCTTACGCATCAGGTGAAAGGCTTCCTGTCTCAATTGTGTGCTCATCATCGTTCCCGGCTTTCTTATGGTTTCGCCCTATCTTAGCAATCTATGGATCTCGAATGCGACAGACCATTGCGGGGATTTGAAAATGAGTATAAGGTAAAAATAGTTCGTATACGAACAATATGTTCAAAAAAGGTTAACGTGAGTGAGGGTGGTATGAGACTGATTGTGGGGATGACCGGCGCGACGGGCGCACCTTTGGGCGTCGCGTTACTGAAAGCGCTGCGGGAAATCGACGGAGTGGAAACGCACCTGGTGATGTCGAAATGGGCGAAAACGACCCTTGAGCTGGAAACGCCTTATACCGCTCGTGAAGTCGCTGAAATGGCTGATTTTACACATAATTCTGCCGATCAGGCGGCCACGATTTCCTCCGGTTCATTCAAAACCGACGGCATGATTATTATTCCGTGCAGCATGAAAACGCTGGCCGGGATCCGCGCCGGTTATGCCGAAGGGCTGGTCGGCCGTGCGGCAGATGTCGTGCTGAAAGAAAACCGCAAGCTGGTGCTGGTTCCGCGTGAAACGCCGCTCAGCACCATTCACCTCGAAAACCTGCTCGCGCTGTCGCAAATGGGCGTGGCGATCGTGCCGCCGATGCCTGCTTATTACAACCATCCCGAGACAATTCAGGATGTTACCGACCATATCGTGACCCGCGTACTTGACCAGTTTGGCCTTGAATATCACCGCGCAAAACGCTGGGCCGGGTTATCGCCAAAAAGTGACGACGTCACGTTATAGCGTTCAATTTTTAAGTTTTAAAACACGTAGTAATCCTTCACCGAAACAGGAGAGTCGAGATGGCTTTTGATGATCTGCGCAGCTTTATGAGCGCACTGGATGAAAACGGACAACTGCTGAAAATCACCGAACAGGTGAAAGCAGAGCCCGATCTGGCCGCGGCGGCGAACGCCACCGGTCGTATCGGCGAAGGCGCGCCCGCGCTGTATTTTGACAATGTGGAAGGGTTTACCGACGCCCGTATCGCCCTGAATACGCTCGGTTCCTGGCAAAACCATGCGATTGCGATGGGGTTGCCGCCCAATACATCGACCAACGAACAGATTGCCGAATACATCCGCCGCTGGGATACCTTCCCGGTGAAACCGGAGCGCCGCGATAATCCGCCTTGGGCGCAAAACACCGTCGATGGCGAAGACATTAACCTGTTCGACATCCTGCCGCTTTTCCGCCTGAACGACGGCGACGGTGGTTTCTATCTCGACAAAGCCTGCGTCGTTTCCCGCGACCCGACTGACCCGGACAGTTTTGACAAACAAAATGTCGGCATTTACCGGATGGAAGTGAAGGGCAAACGCAAACTCGGCCTCCAGCCGGTGCCGATGCACGATATCGCGCTGCATCTGCATAAAGCCGAAGAGCGCGGCGAAGATTTACCGATTGTTATCACACTGGGCAACGACCCGATCATTACGCTGATGGGCGCAACGCCGCTGAAATACGACCAGTCTGAATACGAAATGGCCGGTGCGCTGCGTCAGGCGCCGTACCCGATCGCCACCGCGCCACTGACCGGTTTCGACGTTCCGTGGGGTTCAGAAGTGATCCTCGAAGGGGTTATCGAAGGCCGTAAACGTGAAATCGAAGGGCCGTTCGGGGAGTTCACCGGGCACTATTCTGGTGGCCGCAACATGACCGTGGTGCGCATTGATAAAGTGTCGTACCGCACCAAACCGGTATTTGAATCCCTGTATCTCGGGATGCCGTGGACAGAAATCGATTACCTGATGGGCCCGGCGACCTGCGTGCCGCTGTATCAGCAACTCAAAGCTGAATTCCCGGAAGTTCAGGCCGTTAACGCCATGTACACGCACGGGCTGCTGGCGATCATCTCCACCAAGAAACGCTATGGCGGCTTTGCGCGCGCGGTCGGTTTACGCGCCATGACCACGCCGCACGGGCTGGGCTACGTGAAAATGGTGATTATGGTGGATGAGGATGTCGATCCGTTCAACCTGCCGCAGGTGATGTGGGCGCTTTCCGCGAAAGTGAATCCGGCGGGTGACCTGGTTCAGTTGCCGAACATGTCCGTGCTGGAGCTGGATCCGGGTTCGTCTCCTGCGGGGATCACCGACAAACTGATCATCGATGCTACCACGCCGGTCGCGCCGGATAACCGCGGGCATTACAGCCAGCCGGTACGTGATTTGCCAGAAACCAAAGACTGGGTTGTGAAACTGAATTCCCTGCTGGCGGGCCGTCAGGCCTGAGCACTAACTGACTGAGTTAAGGAGTGATTATGATTTGTCCACGTTGTGCCGGTGAGCATATCGAGCTGATGGCGGTATCGCCGGTGAAAGGGGTCTGGACGGTGCATCAGTGCCAGCGTTGTTTATACACCTGGCGGTCAACGGAGCCGTTACGGCGCACCAGCCGGGAGCATTACCCGGAGGCGTTCCGGATGACGCAAGCGGATATTGATAATGCACCGATGGTGCCGTCGGTGCCGCCGCTTTTAGGGGAATAGTATTGGGCCCCGGACGGGGCCTCTTTGGAATCTCCGCGTCTTTTTACAACCCGCGCTATCGCTCGCTGGCTATGTTTCAGGAACAACAGCTATTGCCGCGAAAACTTGCCGCTGCGCGGTACCTTCATTATTCCCCGCATGTTACCGGTATCACATAAATTAAAAATCATAAGAAATTAATCATATCTCATAATTGTGACTCGCTTTTAACCACTTTATAACAAGTCCTCAGGCCACCGGACGGACTGACTTTTTGAGTTTAACCCGATAAAAGACAGGACGAAAAATGACAGCGAAATTATCCGTAAAAGAAAAAATCAGTTACGGTCTGGGGGATATGGCGAGCCATATAGGTCTGGATAACGTGATTATTTTCCTGACGTTTTACTATACCGATGTGGTGGGTTTACCGGCGGTGTTTGTCGGTACTATGTTCCTTGTGGCCCGCGTGGCCGATGCGATTGTTGACCCGGCGATGGGGCTGATCGCTGACCGCACGCAAACGCGTTTCGGCAAGTTCAGACCTTATATTCTCTGGCTGGCGCTCCCGTTTGGCGCGAGTTGTTTACTGGTGTATGCCGTGCCGGAATCCCTCACACTAACCGGCAAGATGGTGTACGCCAGCGTCACGTACTGCGTGATGATGCTGATGTATACCGCCATCAACATCCCTTACTGTTCGATGGGCGCGATCATTACGCCGGATAACAGCCAGCGTATTTCGCTACAGTCTTACCGCTTTTTCCTCGCCACGCTCGGTGGCGCGATGTCGACATTCCTGATGATGCCGCTGGCAGAAATGATGGGCGGCGGCAATAAACTCGACGGGTATTTCGGCGCAATGGCAATCATGGCCTCGATCGCTGTGGTCATGTTTTTACTCTGTTTTCTCAATACAAAGGAACGTATCAGCGCGCCGCCGACGCATGCGAATTTCCTCTCAGATCTGCGCGACCTGGTGCGTAACGACCAGTGGCGCGTAGTGGCCGCGCTGATCTTCTTTAATATCTCCTTCGGCGTCGTTCGTCTCGGCGCGATGATGTATTACGTGACGTATTATCTGGGCAACGCCAGCTATTTTATGTGGCTCCTCGCCGCGCATATTGTTGGAAAAAGCCTCGGCAGCGCGCTGGTCAAACCGCTGACCCGAAGCCGCAGCAAACTGTCGGCTTTCACGCTGTGCGCCGTTCTAACCGGTCTTCTGAGCATGGCGATTTTCTTCGTTCCGGCATGGATTTCCCTGCTGGTCGGTATGACATTGCTGGTCTCGACCTTCTATCAGGTCACCACCACGCTGATGTGGGTGATGATGTCGGACGTGGTGGATTACGGTGAATACAAACAAGGCAAACGCATGGACGGCACCGTGTTTTCCACGCTGCTGGCGATCCTCAAAATGGGAATGGCGGTCAGCGGGGCCGTCGTCGGCTGGACACTTGGCATGAGCGGTTATGTTCCGCACGCTGCGCAGCAAAATACTGCGGCGATGTTGTCCATTATCGCGCTGTTCTCGCTGGTGCCGGGCGTGTTGTCGATGTTCAGCGCGCTGTCGATGCGCTGGTACAAACTCAACGACGCCACCATGAAACACATTAATCAGTCCAAAATCACCCCGGAACACGAGCCTGAACGTCAGGCTACCTTGCATACTCAGGAGTCCGCATGAGCGAATTAATCGCCGAAAAAAACCGTATCCTCTGGCATTTCGATCAGCAAACTCTGGTGATTGAACCCTGGGGTGAAAACAGTCTGCGTGTGCGCGCGACCTGTCGTCCTGCGCTCAATGACCACCTCTGGGCACTGCTCCCACAGAATGGACAACCTCAGGCTGATATCTCCCGTGGCACCGAAACACTGACCCTGTGCAACGGCAATATCACGGCGACGGTTAACATTAAAGGCCAGCTGGCATTTTATAACCAACGCGGCGAGCTCATTCTGGAAGAGTTCTGGCGTCAGCGTTCGACGGTGGGGATTGGCGCGACGGAAAAAAGTCAGGATAAGTACATCAGTGCGCTGAAAATGGATGCGCGCGAATTCAAAGCGATTCCCGGCGGAAAGCATCAGCTGACGGTCAGGTTTGAGTCGCACCCCGAGGAGAAGATTTATGGCATGGGGCAGTACCAGCAAAACTGTCTGGACCTGAAAGGGTGCACGCTGGAACTGGCACAGCGCAATTCACAGGCCAGCGTGCCGTTTATGCTCTCCAGCCTCGGCTATGGTTTGCTGTGGAATAACCCGGCGATTGGCGAGGCGACGTTTGGCAAGAACATCACCCGCTGGGAGGCGCAGGTCACAGAGCAGATGGATTACTGGATCACCGCCGGAGACACGCCTGCGGAAATCATGCATCAATATGGCCGTGCGACCGGCACCGCGCCGCGCATGCCGGATTACGCGACCGGTTTCTGGCAGTGCAAATTGCGCTACCGCACACAGCAGGAAGTGCTGGAAGTCGCGCGCGAATACAAGCGCCGGAAACTGCCGATTTCGGTCATTGTGATTGATTTCTTCCACTGGCCAAATCAGGGCACATGGTGTTTTGACCCGGTGGACTGGCCGGATCCGAAAGCGATGGTGGCTGAGCTGAAATCACTGGGTATTGAAACGATGGTGTCGGTCTGGCCGACGGTAGACAGCCGCACTGATAACTATAAGGAGATGAAATCAAAAGGTTATCTGGTGAATACCGATCGCGGTGTGTCAGTGAATCTGGACTTCCTCGGCAACTGTACCTTCTTTGATGCGACACATCCCGGCGCCCGACAATTTGTCTGGGATAAGGTGAAGAAAAATTATTTTGATCTGGGGATCCGCACCTTCTGGCTGGATGAAGCAGAACCGGAGTATCGCGCCTATGATTTTGATAACTATCGCTATTATCTCGGGCCGGTGTTGGAAGTTGGCAATATTTATCCGCAGAAATTCGCGCAGGGCTTTTACGACGGTTTACAGCAGGAAGGCGAGCGCGAAATCGTCAATCTGGTGCGCTGCGCCTGGGCAGGAAGCCAGCGTTATGGCGTGCTGGCGTGGTCGGGAGATATTCATTCCTCGTTCCACGCGCTGCGCAATCAGATTGCCGCCGGTCTGAATATGGGGCTGGCGGGCATTCCGTGGTGGACGACGGATATCGGCGGTTTTCAGGGCGGAAACGTGAATGATCCGGCGTTTCAGGAACTGCTGATCCGCTGGTTTCAGTGGGGCGTTTTCTGCCCGGTTATGCGTCTGCACGGGTATCGCGAACCGCAAATTCAGCCGCCGGAACCGTGGCGGAATGGCATTGCGCAATGTAACAGCGGTGCGCCCAATGAAGTGTGGAGCTACGGCGAGGCAAATTATGAACTGATGAAAAGCGGCTTGTTCCTGCGTGAAAAATTGCGGCCATACATCAGTTGCGTGATGGATGAAGCGCATGAGAAGGGCGATCCCGCGATGCGCACGCTGTTCTATCAGTACCCGGATCAGGCCGAAAGCTGGCAGGTGGAAGATCAGTATTTGCTGGGTGCTGATATTCTGGTCGCGCCGGTTTTACATGCCGGTCAGCGCAAGCGTGAAGTCTGGCTGCCCGCCGGTGAAAACTGGATAGCCCTGAACGGTGAACGTTATCCGGGCGGACAGAAAATCATGGCTGATGCGCCGCTCAGCGCTATTCCGGTCTTTATTCGTGAAGGTACACAGGTGCAGGCAGAACTGGGTCTATAACCGTACATAACTTTTCGCGCGGTTATTTAAAGATTCGGGCGTGGCATAACCTTCAGCATAAAAAGCCAGAGAGTCAGTGAAGCGCACGGTAATACCACCGCCGGAGGAAGAAGCGTGTTAATGCCTCTTTCCCGGCATTCGTCAGTTATCACAAAATGGTTAACTTTTCGGGAGGATTCGGTAAGACATCCGCCGGTAATCTGATGTCATCGACAGTAACCGCAACGGTGACGATGATGATCAACAGACGTAATTTCCTCTTAGGCAGCACCGCCGTCTCGGCGATTGCCGTGATGGGGCTTTTCCCCGGGATCATTACCCGCAAGGCCGACGCGCAGGCAAAAAAAACCGAAACGTTCGAAATCGAACTGACCGATGCGCAGTGGCACCAGCGCCTCAGCGAAGCGCAGTATTACGTATTGCGTGAAGCCGGTACCGAGCGCCCTTATTCCAGTCCGCTCAATAATGAGCACCGCGAAGGGCAGTTTGCCTGTGCGGGTTGTGCCCTGCCTTTATTCTCTTCGGCGACCAAATTCGACAGCCACACCGGCTGGCCGAGTTTCTGGAAACCGCTGCCGGACGCGGCGCTGACCCACCGGGATACAACACTGGGCATGGTTCGCGACGAAGTGCATTGCCGTCGCTGCGGCGGCCATCTTGGCCACGTTTTTGACGACGGCCCGCAGCCCACCGGTTTGCGTTATTGCATGAACGGGCTGGCGATGACGTTCAGTCCAAAAGTTTAGTTCCCGCGAGGCTGTTATGAAAACAACTGTGAAAACATCCGAAAAAAGCGTGAAGTCGTTACGCAATATCAGCGTGATCGCCGGTCTGGTGCTGGCGTCTGCCTTTGTCTTTCAGAATACCGCCTGGTCCTGGGGCGGCGCTGAACCGGCGGTGGTGATCCCCGCACCGGCACATGACGAACCGGCGGGCACATCACACAGTGAAACTGCCGTGTTTGCCGGTGGCTGTTTCTGGGGAATTCAGGGGGTGTTCCAGCATGTGAAAGGCGTGACCAGCGCGGTGTCCGGATACGCGGGCGGCGACGCGCAAACCGCCAGCTACGAACAGGTCAGCGGCGGCGATACCGGCCATGCGGAATCGGTCAAAGTGACGTTTGACCCGACGCAAATCACCTACGGCGAACTGCTGCACATTTTCTTCTCCGTGGGGCATAACCCGACCGAACTGAACCGGCAGGGGCCGGACACCGGCAGCCAGTACCGCTCGGCAGTGTTCCCGATGAACGCGGCGCAGGCGGAAGTGGCGGAAGCGTATATTGCGCAACTGAACGCCAGCAAAAGCTACAGCGATCCGCTGGTGACGAAGGTGGAAAGCAATGCGCACTTCTATCCGGCGGAGGCTTATCACCAGAACTTCCTGAATGATAATCCGGACTATCCGTACATTGTGGTGAACGATCTGCCGAAGATTAAAGATTTAGAGAAAGTCTTCCCGGCGGATTACCGGGAGAAACCGGTTCTGGTGACAAAGTAGAGCTTGGGCTTTAAGGTCAACGCCTTGGGCTCGCTGCCCAAACCGCTCTGAAACGGTAGCTTGACGTAAGTTTCGGTTTTTCAATTCAACATCTTGGGCTCGCCGCCCAAACGGGCTTTACGCGCCAGCTTAGTGTAAGTTTCGGTTTTTCAATTGCGGTGATTACTCAGCGGCTCGCGCCGAAACCGACCAAAGAGGCCCAGGACGGGGCCTCTTTGGAATCTCCGCGTCTTTTTACAACACGCGCTATCGCTCGCTGGCTATGTTTCAGGTACCGCAGCTATTGCCGCGAAAACTTGCCGCTGCGCGGTACCTTCATTTCGGTATTACCCGGCCTGCGGCCTTGCCCTTCGGGTCGTCACTTCGTGACGTTGTCTCGCTTCGCTCGGCTCAAGCCTTTTGGTCTCGAAACACTCATTCAGCAAGCTTTCTGAAAGCGGCTGGAGGCTTTTTCACGATATAACAATGGATTGGCTTGCTCCTCCCCCTGCGAAGGGGGAGGCCGGGAGGGGGTTTAGCAGGCAACTGAGTCGCTAAAACCAACACCCCATCCCGGCCTTCCCCTCGTGAGAGGGGAAGGAGCAAATCAAAATCAGCCTGCATAAATCTTCCGAAGTACATCGCCTTTGGCCGCTTTCAAAACGACGTCGGGTGAGTGGTGAGAAACAGCGAGAGTCTTTTTTCGAGCAGGTTCGAACCCGAGGCGAGAGAACCGCGCAGCGGCGGCGTTTGCGGCAATAGCCGGAGTTGCTGAAACATACTTTACTAGCGGCAGCGCGCAGTTAAAAAGCGCGGGTGTCCAGAGGGCGCGCGCGTTAACGCGCCCTTTGGGCCAGTTTGGGCGGCGAGCCCAAGGTCTTGACCTTGAGTGATCACTGCAATTGAAAAACCGAAACTTACGCCAAGCTGCTGCTTCAAAGCTGTTTGGGCGGCGAGCCCAAGGTCTTGATCTTGAGCGATCACCGAAACTTACACCAGACCGCCTTTAAAGGCAGCCCTTTGCAGCTGCCTCCTGCAAATCCAGAAACTCCTGAATGCATTCCATGCACGCTCCCCGTTCTTCCACATGCGGCATGTGGCTTGAATTCTCAAAAATCACCCACCGGACGTCTTTGATCCCGTCGGCAAAGGGCTGAACCACTTCGGGGGCGGCTTCGTCGTAGCGGCCGGAAATCAGCAAGACCGGTACGTTGATCGCCGGCAGACGGTCGACGATCGTCCAGTCTTTCATGCTGCCGATGACGTGAAATTCGGTCGGGCCGTTCATGGCGTGATAAACCGTCGGATCGGCGTCCATCGCGGAGAAGGTGCGTTTAACCTCTTCCGGCCACGGGTCGAGACGGCAGACGTGGCGCGTGTAGAAAACCTGCGAGGCGGCTTTGTATTCTTCGCTGTCGATCGTTCCGGCCTGTTCGTGGGCGAGCAGGGTTTCCTGCACACCGTCAGGTAGTTCGCTGCGCAGGCGGGCGGCGGCTTGCAGCCATAATTCCATCGAGGCGGGTGAGTTGGCGATGATCAGTGCCTTCAGGCCGGCCGGCTGCGTGACGGCGTGTTCGGCACCTAACATTCCGCCCCAGGATTGCCCGAGCAGGGCGTAGTTTTCTTCGATGCCGAGATTGCGCAGGAGATTGTCCAGCTCAGCCAGAAACAGCGATGGTTGCCAGAAACCGGCCGGTTTATCGGGAAGATGCGTCGAACGGCCATTGCCGATCTGATCGTAATGAATGACCGCGCGACCCGTTCGGGCGATGTCGCGAAAGGCGTCGACGTAATCGTGCGTGCAGCCCGGTCCGCCGTGGGCGATCACCAGCGGAGTCTTGCCGCGACTGAGATCGCCGCTGATGCGGTACCAGGTCTGGTATTCCTGAAACGGCGCGTAGCCTTCAGTGATCTTGACCATTTTGTTTCCCCTGTCGGTGAATAATCTTCTCAGGGTAAACATCGGGGCGGTGCTGAACAGCTAGTAAAAAAGATAGGAAATTGGGCGGTCAGCTGTCCAGCAGGCGATAATGCAGCGCGCGAACCACCGCCTGGACGCGGTTGCTGGCCCCCAGTTTACGACCGGCAGTGTTGAGATGCAGTGTTACGGTGGCCACCGAGCGGCTGAGTTTGCGGGCGATTTCCTTGGCCGTTAGCCCTTCCGCCGCCCACGCCAGACATTCGCGCTCGCGCTTGCTCAGCCGCACATGTTTGCAGGTCAGCACGCTGTCGTCGAACAGCGGAAAGACGTACTCCTGAAACGTCAGCGCCAGCAGGCTCAGCTCCGCCAGCACATCCTGAATATCCAGTTCATGCCCCGCGCCTGTGTGTATGCCGGTCACGGTGACAAACCCGCCGTTCGGCAAATGCAGGGGTACGGTCGCGCCGCACGGCATATTGTTATCACACATGTAATGCGTGACCGGTTTGTTGAGATCGCTCAGGCGGTTTTGCAGGGACGTGTTGTCCGGCCGCTGATAGGACCACACAAACGGCGCGCAACTTTCCAGCGCGTAATGCTGCACCGGATCGACCTGATAATAGCCACTTTCCAGCCACAATTTCTGCATGTCACCCGGCACGTTACACATCCGCAGCAAAGAGGGCGTGATCAGCTCGCCTTCCAGCGAGCGCGGCACCGGCGTGTAATCGTAGATCAGGGCATCGAACCCCAAACGCGACGTCTGCGCAAAGAGGTGGTTAAACGCGCCATCCACGGTGGTTTCCCGCAACGGCGCGGCACTTTCTTTCACCGCGAGTTTCATAAATTCATCTCCGCAAGTTCCTCTTTCCGCCACGAATGTGCTGATCGGGCACCGATTTTGCTGCTGACCGGTTGTTAAGAAAAAGTTATGCAATCGCAATGCCAAATCGCCGACGGGATAAACCTAGTATTTTTGCTAACTACCGGTGAGGTTTTGCTGCGGCTAACGTAGAGCCACAGGGGAAATGACGCCTGCTCTGCACCAAAAACAGTCATTAAGAGGATTGCCATGCACCGTTACCGATTTTTGCTCTGGCGCCCGCTGCAACTGCTGCCGGTTTTGCTGGGGATCAGCATTCTGACGTTTGTCATGGTGCGCGCCATTCCCGGCGATCCGGCGAGGATCCTGCTGGGCGTACGCAGCACGCCGGAAGCCATCGCCCGCATTCGTGCGCAGTACGGACTGGATCTGCCGGTCTGGCAGCAATATCTCTACTTCTTACGCAACCTGTTGCACGGCGAAATGGGGAAGTCGCTGATTTACCGCGTGGATACGCTGAAACTGATCATGTCGCGCATCGAACCGACGCTGTATCTGGTGCTGGGCAGTGTGATGCTGGCGATGCTGTTTACGGTGCCACTGGCGGCAACGGCGGCGCGAAACCGTGGGCGGCTGGCGGATCAGATGATCCGTCTGCTTTCCACCGTTGGCCTCGGATTACCGGCGTTCTGGCTGGCGATCATGATGATTTTGCTGTTCAGCCTGTCGCTCGGCTGGTTTCCGGTTTCGGGCTACGGCAGCGATTTCGGCGAGCGTTTACATCATCTGTTTTTGCCTTGTCTGACCGTGGCGCTGGCGCTGTCGGCGGTGCTGACCCGCAACCTGCGCGCCAGTTTGTTGATGGAATTGCAGAACGATTATGTCACCGCGGCCAGGGCGCGCGGGCAGAACGAGAACCGGATTTTCTGGCGGCATGTTATGCCCAATTCTCTGGTGCCGACGGTCAATCTGCTGGCGGTAAATATCGGCTGGCTGATTGGCAGCACGGTAGTGATTGAAAGCGTTTTTGCCATTCCGGGCATGGGACAGTTGCTGGTGAAAGCCATTATCAGCCGCGATTACATGGTGGTGCAGGGCGTGGTTTTGGTGTTTGCGCTGGCGACGGTGGCCGTCAATCTGGTGGCTGATTTGCTGACGGTGGCGTTAGATCCGAGGGTGAAACTATGAGCATGACCGAAAAAATAGCCACGCAGCGGTTCGGCCGTTTTCATCTGCGCGGGTTGCCGCGTCAGCAGGCGCTGCGGCTGGGTATTCTGATGCTGAGCGCGTGGCTGCTGATTGCGCTGTTTACCCCGTGGATTGCCCCGTTCGACCCGATTGCGCAGGACGCTGCCGTCACGCTGTCGCCGCCGACTTTTGCGCATCCGTTTGGCACTGATAATTTTGGCCGCGATATTCTTTCCCGCGTGATGTGGGGCGCGCGGATTGATCTGCAAATCTGCATTATCGGCGTCATTTTTCCGTTCACCTTTGGCACGCTTATCGGCGCTTTTTCCGGCTATCTTGGCGGCGCGGTAGATACGTTTTTCATGCGCGTTATCGATGTGGTGCTGGCGTTTCCATTTCTGGTGCTGATGCTCTCTATCATCGCCATTCTCGGGCCGGGGTTAAGCAGTTTTTATATCGCGATGGCGATGGTCGGCTGGGTGTCTTACGCCCGGCTGGTACGCTCGCAGGTGCTGACGCTTAAACACCGGGATTTTATTCTGGCCGCGCGCAGCCTGGGTTACCGCCATCCGCGCATTTTGCTTTTGCATCTTTTACCCAATGCGCTGACCAGTTCGCTGGTGTTCTCAATGTCCGATTGCGTGCTGGTGTTGCTCAGTGGTGCATCGGTGAGTTACCTCGGTTTAGGCGTTCAGCCGCCGCTGGCCGAATGGGGCGTGATGGTCGCCGAAGGGCAAAGTTTTATCACCACCGCCTGGTGGATAACCACGTTTCCGGGCCTGGCGATTGTCGTGCTGGCGATGAGTTTCAGCCTGCTGGCCGACGGTTTAGGTGACAAACTGGGGGAGCGCCCATGACGCTGTTGCAAGTTCGCGGTTTAACCATTGAAGACCGGCAGGGCGTGGCGCTGGTGGATAAGCTTTCCCTCACGCTCAGTGCCGGTGAAATCCTCGGGCTGGTGGGCGAAAGCGGGTCGGGCAAAACGCTGAGCTGCCGCGCAATGATGCGCCTGCTGCCGGGCGAAGGCTTGAACATCCGCGCCGGAGAAATCCGCCTGAATGACACCGATTTACTGACGCTCAATGATAAACGCATGACAGCCATTCGCGGGCGGGAAATTGGCATGATTTTCCAGAACCCGGCCAGCCATCTGAACCCGGTGATGACCATCGGGCAGCAGATTGCAGAAAGCCGCCGCCTGCATTTTGGGGCGAGCCGCCGCGAGGCACAGCGTCAGGCCGTGGAGTGGCTGCGGCAGGTGGGCATTCCCGATCCGCAGCGTCGCGTGGACAACTATCCGCATGAGTTTTCCGGTGGTATGCGTCAGCGCGCAATGATCGCCGTGGCGCTGGCCTGCGAGCCCAAAATTCTGATTGCCGACGAACCGACTACGGCGCTGGACGTCACCGTGCAGATGCAGATTTTACGGCTGCTTTGCGATCTGCGCGAGCGGCTGGGTATCGCCATTATTCTCATTACTCACGATCTCGGCGTGGTAGCACAAACCTGCGACCGCATCGCGGTGATGTACGGCGGGCGCTTGTGTGAAACCGGCGAAAAACGTCAGGTACTGGCGCAGGCGCTGCATCCTTATACCCGCGGCCTGATTGACTGTCAGCCCGCCAGCGAAGGCGGGGCGGGGCGGCTGATCACGTTGCCCGGCCAGCCACCGGTTGCGGCGCGTTTCCCGACCGGCTGCCGTTTTCATCCGCGTTGTACACACGCCACGGCGCAGTGCCATGACCTTCAGCCCGCGATGCAGACCGCTGAGTTTGCCCGCAGCCACGTTGCGGCCTGCCATCACCCTTTGCGGGTTCTCAGTCTGGTGATATCCGGGAGGGAAAATGAATCCACTTTCTGACCGGACGGCTGCGCCGGATGTGCGGCCTTACCCGCTGCTGGAAGCCGAAGATTTGTCGGTGACGTTTCCGGTATCCGGCGGGCTGGGGCGTAAAAAGCGCGTCGTGCAGGCGGTGAACGGTGTGTCGATGTACATCAATGCCGGAGAAACGCTGGGGCTGGTGGGCGAATCGGGCAGCGGAAAAAGCACACTGGGGCGCGCGATGTTGCAGCTGGAAAACCCCAGTGCAGGGCGTGTGCGCTTTAACGGGCAGCTGATCACCGGCGGCGTGAAACCGGATATTGCCCGGCTTCGTCAGCAAACGGCAATGATTTTTCAGGATCCGTTTTCCTCACTGAACCCGCGTCAGACGCTGGGCGAGAGCATTGGCGAAGTGCTGCGTGTACATCAGAAAGTCGCGAAAGCAGCGATCCCGGCGCGGATTAACGAGCTGCTGACGCTGGTAGGCCTGAGCGCTG
The DNA here is from genome assembly GCF_011065485.1 of Rahnella contaminans. NCBI lineage: Bacteria > Pseudomonadati > Pseudomonadota > Gammaproteobacteria > Enterobacterales > Yersiniaceae > Rahnella > Rahnella contaminans. Next base: position 35,251 of record NZ_JAADJS010000003.1, on the reverse strand, counting down.
AACATGCGTCGCGGAGACCACAGGCGCTGAGTGGCGGGCAGTGTCAGCGCGCCGGAATTGCCCGCGCGCTGGCGATTGAGCCACGGCTGATTGTCGCCGATGAATGCGTCGCGGCGCTCGACGTGTCGATTCAGGCCCAAATCATCAACTTGCTGATGGATCTGCGCGAGAGCATGGGGCTGGCAATTTTGTTTATCGCGCACGATCTGGCGATTGTGCGGCGTCTCTGCGACCGCGTGGCGGTGATGTATCTGGGGCGGATTGTTGAAAGCGGCCCGACGCAAACGGTGTTTAATACGCCGCGCCATCCTTACACCGCCGCGCTGGTGGCGGCTATCCCCGAGATTGACCCCGACCGCCCGCTGCCGGAGAACCCGTTACAGGGCGAGCCGCCCAGCCCGGTTTCGCTGCCTGCGGGCTGCGCTTTTCATCCACGCTGTGCCCGCGCGCTTCCTGCGTGCAGGCAGGGCGCGGCACCCGAAACCCGGCATATTGCCGATCATGCTTTCGCCTGTGTGCTTGATGTGCCCGGTAGCGAAAGGATTTTTCCGATGACTGAAGGAATGTGACATGAAGCAAAAGCATTTTAACGTTGTGGCCGCCGGGGTGCTGCTGGCGTTGAGCCTGGTCAGCGAAATGGCGCAGGCGGCCGGGGTTCTGACCATCGGACGTCGTGAGGACAGCACGACGTTTGACCCGATCAAATCGGCGCAAAACGCCGATAACTGGGTGTTCTCGAACGTGTTTGATCCGCTGGTTCGCGTGGACAATACAGGCACCAAACTGCTGCCGGGGCTGGCGGAAAGCTGGACGATTTCGCCGGACGGCAAAACGTATACGCTGAAAATGCGCGAGGCAAAATTCTCAGACGGCACGCCGGTCACGGCTTCGGATGCGGTGTTCAGCCTGACGCGTATCCGCGATGACGCCGGTTCACTGTGGAAAGATTCGTACAGCATTATTGATACGCTGAAAGCGGACGATGCGCACACGCTGGTCATCACGCTGAAAGCGCCGTCGGCAGCGTTTCTTTCCCAACTGGCGCTGCCCAATGCGTCGGTGATTTCACAGGCGGCGCTGACCAAACAGGGCGCGGATGATTTTGCCGAACATCCGGTGGGTTCGGGCGCATTCAGCGTGAAAGCGTGGACGCGTGGCGAGAAAGTCGAGCTGGTGAAAAACCCGTATTACTGGGATGCCGCGAAGGTAAAGCTTGATGGCGTCGAGTGGCTGACGCTGCCTGACGACAATACCCGCATGCTCAAAGTGCAGGCGGGCGAAATCGATGCGGCGCTGTCGATTCCGTTCTCACGCATTTCCTCGTTGCAGAAAGACCCGAAACTGGCCGTCGAACTGGACACTTCAACGCGAGAAGATCATCTGCTGATTAACCATTCACACGGCGATCTGGGCAAAGTTGAAGTCCGGCAGGCGCTGGATTTCGCCATCGATAAAAAGTCGATTATCGACACCGTGACGTTCGGCTACGGCAAAATCGCCAATTCCTATATTCCTGACGGCGCGTTGTATCACTACGCCGGTAACTTACAACGTCCTTATGATCCCGGGAAAGCCAAACAGCTGCTGGCGGCGGCAGGCGTGAAAAACCTGACGCTGAAATATCTGGTGAACGCCGGGGATGAAGTGGACGAGCAAATCGCCGTTTTGCTGCAACAACAGCTGGCAAAAGCGGGCATTACGGCCAGTCTGCAAAAAGTGGATCCGAGCCAGAGCTGGGACATATTAGTCGCGGGTGATTACGACATTTCGGTGATGTACTGGACGAATGACATCCTCGATCCCGATCAGAAAACCACGTTTGTGCTGGGACATGATTCCAACAACAACTACATGACGCGTTATCACAACGATAAAGTGAAAGCGCTGGTGGCCGCCGCCCGTGTGGAAATGGATCCGGCAAAACGCCAGCAGATGTATATCGATTTACAGAAAATGGCTAAAGCGGATGTGAACTGGATAGATTTGTATTACAGCCCGTACCGCAACGTGACACGTAAAAATATCAAAGACTTCCATCAGAACCCGCTGGGCCGTTTCACGCTGGAAGACACTGTTAAAGAGTAATTTCGCCTCACCGGGGAAATAATAAGAAAACTGAGATAAAAGTCTGTTTACCCCTTTTGCCCACCTTCCGGTGGGCTTTTTCTTGCCGCTGAGTTCTGCGTTTCTGCCCGCCGTTGTGTCAACCGATCCTCAACCATTACGCTGGCTTCGCTTGATTTTGAGCGCCCGCTCAAGTACCTTTCGCGCTTGAGCAAGTGCTCAAAAACTTTCTGAGGCTGTATATGTTCGTCCAAAACCGCTGGCTGATCCTCGCCATTGTCACCAGCACCCTTTTCCTGATCATCATTGATATGACGGTGCTTTACACGGCGCTGCCGCGTCTTACGCTGGCGCTCGGGGCGTCGTCATCCGAAAAATTATGGATCGTGAATGCATATCCGCTGGTCGTCGCCGGGCTGCTTCCCGGCGCGGGTATGCTGAGTGACCGTCTCGGGCATAAAAATCTGTTTATGAGCGGCCTGCCGGTGTTTGCGCTGGCGTCGCTGTGCGCGGCTTTTGCGCCGTCCGCGGAATGGCTGATCGCATCCCGCGTGTTTCTGGCGATTGGCGCGGCCATGATGATGCCCGCGACGCTGGCGATTGTGCGCCATGTGTTTACCAATGAACGCGAACGTGCGCTGGCGATTGGTATCTGGTCGGCGGTGGCATCAGGCGCGGCGGCGCTCGGGCCGGTGATTGGCGGCGTGTTGCTGGAATATTTCTGGTGGGGCTCAGTGTTCCTGATCAACGTGCCGATTGTGGTGGCCGTATTCCCTTGCGCGCTGGCGTTGATCCCGCGCGGCAAAGGCAACCCGGAACGTCCGTGTGATTTCACCGGATCGGCGATGGTGATGCTCGGGCTGGTCGGCGTGATTTATGCGCTGAAAGAGCTGAGCAATATGAACTCTTCATGGACTGGCGTGTTGTTCCCGGCCTTTGCAGGCGTACTGTTTCTGGGGCTGTTCGCCAGAAGGCAAAAACGCGCCGTGCAGCCGATGATCGATTTTTCGCTGTTTCGCAACCGCGCTTTTGCCTGCGGCGTGGGCGTGGCGATCACCTCGATGATTGCGCTGATCGGCATCGAACTGGTACTGAGCCAGCGGTTGCAACTGGTGCTCGGGCTGACGCCATTTATGGCCGCGATGTTTATTCTGCCTATTCCGGTAGCCTCCGCGCTGGCATCGCCTCTGGCCGGAATGCTGATGCCAAAATACGGCGTCCGCAAAATCATGCTCGGGGGTTTCGCGCTTTCCGCCGCGGGAATTGTCAGCCACGCGCTGCTGTTTGAAGGCGGCACCGCGATGCAGCTTGCCAGCCTGTTTATTTTAGGTTTCGGCCTCGGCGGCGCGGTGACGGCGGCCTCGACCTCCATCATGCTGAACGCCCCGGAAGAGAAAGCCGGGATGGTCGCGGCGATCGAAGACGTGTCATGGGAAATGGGCGGCGTGCTGGGTGTGACGTTGCTGGGTGGCCTGATGACGGCAGTTTATAGCCGCAGCCTCACGCTGCCGGCCGGTATTGTGACCGGCGACGGCGCGTATGACAGCCTCGATGAAGCGCTGAATATCGCCAGCCATCTCAGCCCGGAGCATGCGACGTTAATCAGCGAGCTGGCGCGTACGGCGTTTGATCAGGCGTTTCTGGCGGTCCTGATTTCTGCCGCCACGCTGGTGATCGCCACCGTGGTGGTGCTGAAAATCGTCCTGCGTAAGCCGGTGGGCGTGCGCCAGTCTTCCTGATAAACTGCGGCCTGAGCGGTTGCTCAATGCCAGCACAGGATTGATGATGAAAGAAAATCGGGAAGCGTTGAGGGCGAAAATCCTCGACGGCGCAATCAGCCTCTTTATCGAAAAGGGGATTGAGAAAGTGACGACGCGCGAACTGACGGAATACGTCGGGATCTCGCGCAGTCATATTTATCACTACTTTCCCGACTGGCAGACGCTGTGTATCGAAGCGCTGACGGAGGTAATGCTGGCGGAACTCAAGGAGTTCACCGCAGAAATCGTGGCGCTGCCGCCGCAGGAAAAACTCCACACGCTGGTAAACAGTTATCTGCCGGATACGCAGGGTGACATCTGGCGACTTTACGGTTCGCTGTGGCAACTGGCGGCGCACAACGAGGCTTACGCCGCACTGGCGCAACTGATGGTGAGGAAATGGCTGGATTTGCTGGCTGAAATCATCAGCGCAGGTACTGAAGCGGGGATATTTCGATCCACCAACGCCGCACGCGTCACCCGCCAGCTTTCCGCGATGCTCAACGGTTACGCCGATCAGCTGATCGTCATGCCCTCAGCGGAGGTCAGGCAGGAAGCCATGGAAGATATCTGTGATTTCGTGGAACTGGTGTTGAAGAAATAAATAAAAGGCCGCCACGAATGCAGCGGCCCTCTGCATCAGTGCTCCCGCATTCCCGCTGCAAACATCAGCAGATGAAATACTGTCGCGACGACAAACAGCGCTAACACACTTCCACCCCAGATGACGGCCATCCAGCCAACGCGTTTTAAGAACGGGGCTTTGGTGATGTTGTTGTCATCCATTTTTCTGATGAGATTCATACGAAATTCCTCAGTGATAACCCTGATCCGGCGTCACTTTTCCGCGGAACACGTAGTAGCTCCAGAAGGTGTACACCAGAATGATCGGGATGATGAACAGCGCGCCCACCAGAATGAAGCCCTGGCTTTGTGGCGGTGACGCCGCTTCCCAGATGGAGATGGACGGCGGAATGATGTTCGGCCAGATGCTGATCCCCAGACCGGTATAGCCCAGGAACACCAGCGCCAGCGTCAGCAGGAAGGGCGCGTGATGCGCGTTTTTGCTGATGGCACGGAACATCCACGCGGAGACTAATACCACCAGAACCGGTACCGGCAGGAACCAGTAAAGGTTAGGGCGAGTGAACCAGCGGGTGGCGATATCACTATGCGTCAGCGGTGTCCACAGACTGACTGCCAGCGTCACCAGCAGGAAAACCACCAGCAGAGGTTTAGCGATTTTGTGCATCGCTACCTGCAATTCGCCTTCGGTTTTCATGATGAGCCAGGTGCAGCCGAGCAGGGCATACGCCACGACCAGCGCGAACCCGCAGAACAGGGTGAACGGCGTGAGCCAGTCCAGCGCCCCACCGGCATACGTGCGGTTAACCACAGGAATACCATTGATGACGGCGCCCAGTACCACGCCCTGACAGAAGGTCGCGATAACCGATCCCCAGATGAAGGATTTATCCCACACATGTCGTTTGGCCGGGCTGGCTTTGAAACGAAATTCAAACGCCACGCCGCGGAAAATCAGACCGAACAACATCAGGGTCAGCGGGATGGACAGCGCATCAAGAATCACCGAATACGCCAGCGGGAATGCGCCGTACAACGCCGCACCGCCCAGCACCAGCCAGGTTTCGTTGCCGTCCCAGACCGGCGCAACGGTGTTCATCATCACGTCGCGGTCGTGCTCTTTTTTCACCAGAGGGAACAGCAGACCGATGCCCAGGTCGAAGCCGTCCATCACCACATACATCATCACGCCGAAGATGATGATCAAAAACCAGATCAGCGGTAAGTCGATACCCATTATCAAGCTCCCTTAGAGTCGTCGGACAGTGATTCCGAAATAGCAGACAGCGGACGCGCAGGCGTGCGGTGCTGGCCAGGACCACCGTGGTCAACGCTTTCACCTTCATGCGCCTGCGGACCTTTGCGGATCAGACGCATCATGTAGCCGTAACCGACACCAAACACCGAGCAGTAAATCACGATGAACAGGATCAGGCTGACGCTCATCTGGAGAACGTTATGGTTCGATACCGCATCTTTGGTGCGCAGCAGGCCGTAAACGACCCAGGGCTGACGCCCCATTTCGGTGGTGATCCAGCCCGCCAGTAGTGCCAGCAGACCGGAAGGCCCCATCAGGAAGGCAAAGCGCAGGAACGCTTTAGAGGTATACATTTTGCCGCCACGACGCAGGATCAGGCTCAGCACACCCAGCAAAATCATCAGCATGCCCAGACCGGCCATGATGCGGAAGGTGTAGAAAATGACGGACGAGTTCGGACGATCTTCTTTCGGGAAAGACTTCAGCGCCGGGATCTGATGCGTCAGGCTGTGCGTCAGGATCAGGCTGCCGAGATACGGGATTTCAATCGCGTAACGGGTTTCTTCGCGGTTCATATCCGGGTAACCGATCAGCACCAGCGGGGAGGGTTTATTGTCTTTATTTTCCCAGTGGCCTTCGATGGCCGCGATTTTAGCCGGCTGATATTTCAGGGTGTTCAGGCCGTGGGCGTCACCCAAAAATGCCTGAATCGGGGAGACAATCAGCGCCATCCACATCGCCATCGACAGCATGGTGCGGATTGCCGGGGTATCACGCCCACGCAGTAAATGCCAGGCCGCCGCAGAACCGACGAAGAACGCAGACGCCAGGAAGGCGGCGGTGGTCATATGCATCAGACGGAACGGGAAAGACGGGTTGAAGATGATTTTCATCCAGCTGACCGGCACGACCAGATTGTTAACAATTTCGTAGCCCTGCGGTGTCTGCATCCAGCTGTTGGACGCGAGGATCCAGAAGGTGGACATCAGCGTACCGAGCGCCACCATGCAGGTGGAGAAGAAGTGCAGACCGGGGCCGACGCGGTTCCAGCCGAACAACATCACGCCGAGGAAACCGGCTTCAAGGAAGAACGCGGTTAACACTTCATAGGTCAGCAACGGGCCGGTAATGCTCCCGGCGAACGAGGAGAACATGCTCCAGTTGGTGCCGAACTGGTAAGCCATCACCAGGCCGGAGACCACGCCCATGCCAAAGTTCACGGCAAAAATTTTCGACCAGAAATGATACAGGTCGCGGTAAGCCTCTTTCTTCGTTTTCAGCCACATGCCTTCCAGAACTGCCAGAAAACTGGCAAGCCCGATGGTGATAGCGGGGAAAATGATGTGAAAAGAGACGGTGAACGCGAACTGGATCCGGGCCAGTTCTAGCGCATCAAGACCAAACATAACAACCTCTTTTTGTGTGTCAGGTAACCCTTCCAGACATTAATACCGGTACGGGAACCGGCAATTTCTGACATTCGCAGGTGAAGTCTTGAATGAAAGGGTGGTACAGCTGGGTTTTCGCGAGGGGCCGATTTAACCACAGGGGTTAAAGGTATTAACAGGGACGGTTTCGTGGGGAAATTACCGGCTGAAACACTTTTGCGGCAGGGGAATAGGAGCGGGGAGGGAAACTAATTTCAGCCCGAAGCGCCCGAGGGAAGAGTAACCCTGAAAAGTACGCGGACATGATGTTGCATTGATCTGGATCAAAGAGTTTTGATGTTTTCTGAATGTAATTACCCTGCGTCCAGTAATGACTTGTTGTGTGCCATATTGGTAACTAAAAAGTTAAATCGCCAACGGCATCAGCGCATTCTGATTTTAATGCAATGTAAATTTATGTCATCGGTTTTGGTCGAAATGACGTCAAAACAGGTAATGGTTGTAGTATTTGTTTACATTTACGTATCACGAAGGAAACGCCGTCAGCGCAGCGGTATGGGCCGGCGGCGTATAAATCCTCGTTATTGCGTTTCAGGCACCGCAGCGGTGGGTTCCAGCAGTGCATACCGGTTCAGAAGCTGTGTGAACTGATTATCCAGTTGCATCAGCAGCTGAGGAGATATGGCATCTTTCTGCTGTCTGGCGTCGGCTAATTTACGCAACGATTCTTCGACCGGCGTAGCGCTGTTCAGCGCCTGCTGAATGGCAAAAACCGACGATTTGAGCTGCGAGACGGTCATATATTTGCCGCGCTGTTCATCCAGCCCGTTAAGCTTATCTGCCAGTTGCTGCAACTGCGCGTTGGCCGAATGCCAGCCGTTAAGGTTTTCCAGCGGTATAGCATTAGCGGTCAGCTGCTCGTTCCATTCCTGCGTCAGCTTTTGCGTCTCTGGATTGTCAGGCCAGAGGAACCGGGTTTGCTGAATCAGCTGCGAACCGGTGTCCTGCGCCCAGCGCGGCGAAAGTGCGGCCAGATGGCGGGTTTGCTGACGGGTGGTGGCAATGATCTCTGGCGCCTCGCGGTTCAGTGATTCTGCCTCGCGATTTTTCAGGGCTTGCAGTTCCGTAGCGCTCAGAGGTTTTGGCGTCTTCGTCATTGACGCTATCAGCCGCTCGCTGGCAGATGGATGATAAAACGCGTTCACGCCTGCCACCACGCCGCTGCCAACCAGTACGGTGACCACAATTCCCGCCACAAATCCTTTCCACTGTAACGGACGCTTTGCCGCCGGAGCGGGCGCAATCACCACCTGCGGAAGCTCGGGTTCTGCCTGAGCAACATAAACCCAGGGTTCTCTGGCCTGGGTCTCCCATGTTCTTTCAACTTCTTCGGCGGAAGCGGGCAGCACAACAGCAGAGTCTGTCGAGGCGTGCATGTTTTCGAGGCGCATCGCGGCACCCTGCATATAGGTGCTCAGCACGGCAAGCTGGCTGGCGTGTTTGAGTTCAAGGCGTTGTAACACGTCGCAAAGCGCATTGATGAGTTTTTCCGCCTCATAAATTTGCGGCAGGTCGCGGTATTCCAGCGTCATTCCCCGAAGGGATTGCTGCAAGCGCTGGCTCAGCCCGGTCAGAATTTCCATCCTTGCATGAACCGGCTGCGGCCATAGCCCCGGCCACTGGCGGGAGATCAGCGCCTCGAGTATCGCCAGCCCTTCATTCAGCCCGGACAACCCGACGAGTTGCGCCCGCGCCTGCGTGTACCACGATGCAGTTTGCAGCTCGATGCCGTTTTGCTGGAACAGGCTCAGACACAGCTGTTCCACTTTTTTCCAGTTCACATCCGGACGCGCCGGGTGTGTCAGCTTACTCAGTTCTTCGCGTAAAACGGCATAATCAGCCAGCGCACGCGGGTCGCCCCCGGTGCGCAGCTGGCGTTCAATAGACATGGTTGTTTTCCTTAACTGACGTAATTCTGCTCTTTCACATAGCGGATCAGCACAAGACCTTCAGGTATTCCCGAAGGCCAGTGCATTAAAGAATTCAGGCGGCAGGGTTAAAGGTCAGGACAATAAACCTTCAATCATGTTGAAAAAGATCTCTTCGCTGAACGTTTCGCCGGGCTGCGTGGACCTGCCCGCCGGACGCCACGTCCAGTGATTGCGCTCTGCGGAACGCATGAATAAACGGCAAAGAGGGACAGGAGCGCCCTCAGCGCAGAGGCTGACTTCCACGCAGCCCGTCACACCCTGACCGTATAAAAAGGCAGGCGTGAATTTCACCTTCCTGTTTTCATAACGCAGGTGGATGCCGGGAATGTTGAATGCCTTTCCGCCTATCAGAAATTCAACCAATGAAACGGAGGTGCTTTCCGCCTGGATGCCGGTACCGGCCAGCCATGTTTCCACGTTCTCCTGAAGCTGACTCATCTGTTGCTGAAACTCAGCGATATCAGCCTGACCTTTATTTTCAAACACGGTACGACCCGGTTGTTTGTCCTGTAGCTTTTTCAAAAAACGTTCTTTAGCTGACATATTTCCTCTGTTATCGCCAATGGCAGACGGCCATTAAACATAATTCTGCTGTTTCATATGGCGCATCAGCACGCGGCCTTCCGGCATAAATTCCGTCCCGAACCGTACCAGACCAAGCTCTTTCAGCTCGGCGTCGATGGCGTATTCAAGATGCCCGGGTGTGGACTGTGGCAGTAAAATCACGTTCAGCTTTCGGATCCGCGGCTCGTATTTCAGCAGCGTGGCGGAGAGCGTGGTCAGCAGGGAGTGCGCAGTACCGGGCATCCCCTGCAAGATTTTGCTCATGTCCGGCAGGCCATAATCCGGCAGATGCGAAATCGTTCCTGCGCGGCAGTTAAGGACCCGCTGCATGTTGTCGAGTACGGACAGAATGACCTGATTGGCTTCGCTGACCTGATGAAGTTCAATGCCGCCGGCAAAATTGCCGAGCAATTGCTCATAAAGAGAGGGGGCGCGAGAGTCTGGCATCAGTCTTTCACCGCAATCAGCGTGAGGTTGTTATTCCCGAGTTCGATGGTTCGCGCTTTATCCGGATCCAGTTCTTCGCGGGACAGAACAAGCCGCCACTGATCCTTTGCAAGATCCGGGTTTCGGAACAGACCGACGACGGCCACGAATTTGGCGTCTTTTTCCATTGGCATGTCCAGTGACGCTGCCGTGCCGGGTTTGATCACTACGTTGCGGCTGGCCAGCAGATCGTCTTTCAGCGCATCATCGCCGTCGCCTGCCAGTTGCTGATAGACCGTTTTCTGGAACAGTTTGTCATCACGCAACTGATAGACGCGAACCAGCACAGGTTGCGACGCTGAATTGGCCTCGCTGGCGTCGGTATTCAGTGCCTCACGGGCGGTGAAATCCAGATGCAGCACTTTTATCTGCTTATAAAAAATGGATTTTGTTGCAGAAACGGTGCTGTCTGTCACGACCTGTGTCAGTCCGCAGCCGCTCAGCAGCAGGACGACAGCAGGCAGACAGAATTTATTTTTCCATGCGGTATTGAATAACACGTCGTGTTCCTTCCTGAGGCGTGTGAGGGAGCATGCCACGGTAGTGGCCCAGCTCCACGGTAAAGTATTCGGGAATATCGTCAGAAGCCTCATCGTCCAGACCCAGGACACCGGTCAGCCCGAGCCTGAACGGATTGTCTCCCAGAACGGGCGCGGGCAGCAGGTGGGTGGGGACGGTCAGCTCGAGGCGTGCGCCGTAACGCCAGCCCAGATAAACCCGCAGTAATACCTGAAAATCTGCGTAAAGCGCGCCATCCGGCAGCCAGTCTGCGGCCTCAGCGCTGTCCGCGGTGTGCAGGGAAATCAGCAGCTGGCTGTTGGCGTCGGTACCTTCATCGCCCATCAGGGTATCGCCGTCAAGCCAGCGGGCACCTTCGTCCGCAAACGACATCGGAGTAGTGATGCGCACGCTGCGCAGGCAGTGTGGCGTCACGTCCGCACGCGTGCGGGGAGCCAGCAGCCGGACCAGCGCCTGCACGCCTTCCGCCGTTCTTCCCGGCTGGCGCATGACGCCCAGCAACGCCAGAAAACGCGATGTCGGTGTGGCAAGGTGGCGCTGCGTACCGGGGATACCCATGCCAATCAGGCCCAGCAGGCTTTGCGACGTGTTGTCTGCGCCGCCCGCCTCGAACGTTGCCGGGTAAGAGTATTTGCGCCAGATGCGGTAAAACTGCGTCATGATGCGGTGGTTAAAGATATCGAGAAATCCCTCCAGCGCCTCATGGCCATCGCGCTGCTGGGTGATGTCGTCGATGTAGGACGTCGGCAGCGGCGAGTCTACGCCGTAAAGCCCCATAAAGGTGGTACGTACGGTCGGCGGTGCGTCCGGATTTTCGGCATCCCGCTCGAGCGCTTTCAGCTCGCTGACCGGAAACCCCATCCCCGGATGAGGACGAAATCGCACCGGGTCGTCCGCCGGGTTGGCGGTGCTGCCGAGAGGCGGGTTACCGGAGCGCTCCAGCAACTGGCAAAAGCGGTAAAAGTTAAACCGCCCGATGTCCCGTTCAACCCGGTCATTCAGCCGGAAGTGCGGATGCGGGTTTTGTGGTTCTCTTCCCATTCCAGGCGTTCTCCGGTCGGTTGCAGTATCAGTGTCAGGCGGTTAAACAGATGAATGTCGGTGTACAGCGCAAAGAAACGGCTGAGCATTTCACCAAACAGGCAGATGTCGCCGCTGCCAGCAAAACCGTTGCTATCGAGGGTAATTTCGATATGCACCCCACGCAGCAGATAGCCACGCTCGAAACGCTCAATCTCGCTGTGCCTGACGTCAACAATGGCCTCCAGACGGCGGCGGTTCATCTCGCTTTCGGTCCAGTCGTAGAGGGCAAGCGTGCCACGCAGAACTTCAGCATTGTCCATCATCCACAGGAAGCTGCTGCCCAGATGGCTCAGCACCCGCCAGTGGAAACGGTCGCGGTTCGGCGGATAACACGGCATGGTCGGCGCGGACAGGTTGCGCACCCGCACGTTAGCACCGGTGGATTTAACCGCCGTATCCAGCACGGTGCTTTGCAGCGATTTGCGTGGCAACTGGCCGTTGGTACCGGTGAGGCTCAGGGACAGATTCTCGTTTTCCGGCACGGTGTGGTTATCAAACGCCTCACCGCCCAGCACCAGCCAGGTGTCGTGCAGGCCGGAAGGACCACGCTTGACGCGTGTGTGGTAGTAATACTCCGGCGCGTCGTGGCGCAGCATGCCGCCCTTGTGGCGGAAACTGGTGAACGGCACATAAACCTGATGACCTGAATGTTTGGAGGAAATTACCGAGTCGACCGAATAAATTTCGGTGTGACCATCCTGAACGCGCATCGGGCGCAGCATGTACTCGGTCTGCAAGGACGAGAGTGACAGCGGGTCTGATTCCAGTGGGAACAGGTTGATGACCGGCACGCAGTGCAGCCGCAGATGTTTTTCAGAGAACGAAAAATCGTGCTCCCAGCGTTTTTCCAGCACCACGTCAATCTCAAACCAGGCAAGCTCCGCGGGCAGATTTACGGTATCCAGCCCTTTAAGGCCGGCAAACATAAACTTTTCGCGGAAGGTGAAATACTCCAGCAATAGCTGATAACCGCTGAAGGCGCTGTCACCGCCGGGCCACAAGGTATCTTTTTCACTGAATCCCTGCGGGGAAAAGTAACCGTCCAGCGGCTGACGGTCAGCCTGTCCCGGCAGACGTATCCAGAGACGTGCAACGTTGAGGGTCAGTGCTTCATGTAACGCGCAGGCCAGCGGTGCATCGGCATCAAAATAGAGCGGCAGATGGCTCAGGTTGAGTTTGCTCCAGTCAGCCAGTTCCCCGCAGTTAAAGCGCAGGCGGATCACCGACCGGCCATCCGGCTCTGTATCGAGAACTGCGCGGGTCAGCGACAGCGGCAGCAGTTCAATATCCTGCGTGGTGGTGTAGCGGCAACGCGTTGCGCGTTCACCCATCGGCCGGGAAAGAACTTCAAAGCCTTTACTGACGGCCATGTGTTCCTTCATGCCCTGCCACTGCGGGGTGAACTCCACAATAGAAAGGGAAGGGATGGTGCGCAGATAGTGCGGCCACAGCAGGCTGACCAGCCCTTCGGTCAGCTCGGGTAAATCGTCATCGAGCTTTTCACGCAGACGCCCCATCAGGAAGGCAAAGCCCTCAAACAGGCGCTCCACGTAGGGGTCGCGGGCGCCGGCTTTGTCCAGATTCAGTCCGGCAGCCCGGTCCGGGTGCGCGCGGGCAAACTCTTCGCCCGCCTCGCGCAGGTAACGCATTTCGGCGTCAAAATAACGTAAGGTTAAGTCGTCCATAATTGTCTTATTTGTATATGCCCGTTGGTCGGCGGTTATACGGGGAAATACACCCGGACAACGGCTGACCTGAAGATTGATAGAGAGGAAGGTATGGCTCTGAGTCGAAACGCGCTGACCGTGTGAATGCTTACCTGCGGGCGATGTTATTTCTCATAAGTCTTTATCATCACCGACGGAATAAGACGCGACTTGCACGGACAGCTGCTTTTACTGTGCAGCGTTCCGGCGAACTTGCGGCCGTTGAGTGTATCTTCGGGAACACTGCCGACGATAGTGAATACACCCGGATGCTGACCGCAGGTGACGGGATCCTGCTCACGCACGATGGGTTTGCCCATCAGCTTATGGGTCGGGTCACCGGCCAGAATAACGCCGCCGCAGGTGGTCTTATCCTGAATGACCAGGTAGTAGCCTTTTGCCATGAAAATATTCCTTTACGTGTTTTAGCCGCACAACACGGCGGCGCGGGCAGGGTCGAGGGCTATCAGCCCGCTGAGCAGGGTGTCCATGTCGGCCAGCAGGCGGAGTTTATCGCCGTCGCCGCGCTGGGTTTTCATGCGCAGCAACTTCAGACGGCGCGCCTTTACTTCAAATACCAGCCCCGGCTCCCACTGCGGCAGAGTCAGCGTTGTGCTGGCGGCGTCGAGATCGCCGAGCAGGTAAAGCGCCATGTCGTTTTTGCCATATTGTTCGGCGACACGAGCCATCACCAGGCGCAGCAGCCACTGGTGGCTTGCAGTGGTAATACCCGGACGCGACTGCAACCAGTTGAGCGCATTTTCGATACCGTCGCTGTCGGCCATTGTCAGCGCCTCGGCCTCAAGCTGCAGGATATCGTCCTCGCCGGAGGCGACGGCGGCAGACGGTTCACTACCCCAGCCGGAAGAGGATTCCAACACCTGCTGGTTTATCCAGCCCAATGTGACTTCATCGGCAAACGGTGTGCCGTCGCTCCAGGAGAGGGTTTCCAGCCCCGGCAGGCGCGAAAGCAGCAGGCTTAAATCCTGCGTGACGCACATTGCCCAGCCGTCAAATGGCGCACCGGCCTTCGTCAGCGCCTGATGCAAATACCATTGCACGTCCAGCCAGAAGTGGTTTACACCCTCGGAGAACATCGATTCCGCCTGTTCAAGCAGTTCAGTCCAGCTTTGCTGCAGATAAAGACGCTTGAGCTGGGCCCGATATTCCGGACGCGGGGGCAGGAGACGGGTGCGTCCGGTGGCATCGAGCGGTGGCAATTCATGCACCGTGTCCCAGCGGATACTTTTGATGAGATGGTGGCCTGAGAGCCAGCCCGAAGGCTGGTCGCGGAGGTACTTTGCCAGTGTTTTCGCCTGATCAAGCAGGTCGCGGCCTGACTGCACCGGGCGCAATGTCGGCGATGTGTTGGTGCTTTCTGACGCGGAGGAGGGGGAAGACGTGCTGCTGTTTTGCGGCACGACAGCGCCCATACCGCCTGACTGTGCGAGACGGTTTTCCAGCGCGGCGTAAAGGGCGCCGAGGCCCGGACGGGACGCCGCATCCCAGGCGCTTAACCCTTGCTCGATTAACGCCAGTGCCCCGGCAATCCGGGAAAAATCCGTCGTATCAACTTCCGGGTACAGCGACAGGCTGTCCAGTACGCGTGAACCGGAGAGCCATTCCAGCGCGGCCTTGCGGCTGGTGGCACGCTGCGGATGCAGGGTTTCACCAAAGCGGGTAATGAGTCCGGCAAGCAGGGACAGGCCGTCGGCAAGTCCCGCCTCACCGTCGCGGTGCAGACGCGCCCAGACGTAGTACGTGGCAACGCGCACATCCTTGCAGTGCGCGGTCAGCAGTTTTTCTGCCAGTTCGCAGGTCAGTGCGGTATCCGCGCCGGAAAGCTTATTGACCTCTTCGCGCATCTGCTGGAAGTCATCGTCGTAGCCGGGATCTGTCCCGGCCGGTGTGTCTGCTGACACCGGTTGCAGCCAGTTATCCCAGAGTGCGGCCTGTTGCTGCGCCTGCTGTAAAAGTGCGTCAGGCTCAGTCGTACAGGCGGTGAGCAGGGTAGTTAATGTGGCCATTACGGCTCCTCGGCGATTGCATCGGGATCAAAAGGTTTTTCAGCCGGTACCGGCGTATCCTGAATCAGGAAAATTTGCGCCGGCAGCGTAAAGTTGCGCAGTTGCAGAAGGCCAAGCGGGCCTTTGCCGAGCTCAGTACGCAATATCCACTGCAGCGGTTGTTTGTCTGGCGTGGTAAAGGTCAGCTGATAACGACCCTCATCGAGTTTTTGTTGCTTCGACTGTTCCAGCCAGCGGATAAGCCCCCAGGTGCCCTGATAATCGCCGTACAGGCGGGCACCCGCATTGGTGGACGTCCAGGTCAGCATTGTGCCCGGCTTATACGTCTCGCCCGGCCAGCGGAAACTCTGCCAGCTTTCCATCTGATTGAAGTAATGCAGTTTTTGTCCGTCAATCGACAGATTGGTTTCCACCACGTCCGGCACCGGCCGGGCCAGCAGTTCGAAGCGCATCCCCTGGCTCCCGTCGGTAAACAAGATGTCAGATATCTGGCTCAGCTGATTGATCGCATCCAGGAAGGCCGGATTAAAGGTCAGCCCCTGGCCGTTCACTTTGTCCGGCACCCAGCGCGTGCCTTCTTTATGCAGCACGCCGTTCAGTTCGCGGGTCAGGAAGCTGTCGATACGCCCGCTGTCCTTACGGATAAATTCCGCCAGCATCGGCAGGGAAGCGTCGCTCTTGCTAATGGCAAACGGATAACGGCCATCAAAAGCGGATTTCCAGTTGGCGACAATGGCGTTTTTCCACTGGTCGTTGAGGCTGGCAGAAGACGGTTGTAACACCGTTTCCCACGCCTGCGTCAGCGGCTGCACAAACATCGTCTGCCCGAAGCCGCTCCACTCTTCACCGAGGCTGGCGGCAATCAGGCTGCCGTATTCCTGGGTATCGGTCAGGTCAACACTTTTGCCCTGGAACACGGTCTGCGCCAGTACCTGCGTCATTTCCTGCGGGTCATTGGCGTTAGCCACCTGCTGAAGTTTCAGGCGCACGCGGGTCACGCGGGTGAGCAGCGTTTGCAGGCTGAGCGAACTGTCTGACGACATCATGTTCTGCGCACTACCTTTGCCCATCAGGGCCAGCAACGGTCCGAAGGTTTCATCGAGCGGGCCGACCGGTCCGTTGGCGTGCTGGTCGATGGCCGGTTGCGCGTCCTTGTTCATCAGCGCTTTGGCGGATTTCACCAGCGAGTCCGATAATGCTTCATCATGTTGTCCGGCCTGCCCCTGCCATGCCAGCGTGTTCATCAGCGCGATTAACGGTGACTGTCGCACGTCACTCATCAGCGTCAGCTGGTCGATCACGTCGGAGAGATTTTTCGCCTCATTCCAGCGCAGGCTGTTGAGGAAGTTCAGCCAGCTGCCAGCGAAGTCGGTGAAGTAACGCTCGGTCAGGCGTTTTTTCAGTGCCTCCGGCGAGATGTCATCGGAGATTGCCCGGCGGCTGTCGCTCAGTACCCAGTCAATTTCCTCACGGCGGGAGGTGACCGCTTTGTCGATGGCGTGCTGGATTTGCTCATCCCACGCCTTACGGGTGAACATCCCCGGTACTACTTCGTCGGTGTGGAACAGACGCTGCGCATCGGTATCGCCGGTCATGTCTACCAGCGTCATATCGGCATAGTTGCGACGTACCGACAGCAGCATGTTTTCATACAAGGTGCTTTCGGCATTGCGCTGACCGATTTCACCCAGCAATACCTGCCTGCTCTGCGAGACCAGCTGCGTATCCGGTGTGATTTTCCACGCGGGCTGGGCAGGGAGGTTGGTGGCATAAAACTGCCACAGGTCTGGTGCCAGACTTTGCCACAAGCCCGGAGACACACCGGGCCGCTGCGGTTCGGCGGTTTTCATCACCTGCGCGTAAAATGCAGCGTCAGCTTTTTCCGGACGCGCCATCATCAGATAGGCTTTGAGCTGGTCATAGCCCGGTTTTGCCAGCACGGCGCGCTGCGGGCTGTTGGCCGGCAGGTTCGCCAGTGCGTTGAGTTTTTGCTGCAAACTCTGCACGGCCGCATCACGGATCAAACGGTTACTGGCGTTGCCATACCACGGCATCAATGTTGTCAGAAGCTCCCGGTTGTGGTCTAACCCGAAACGCTGATACCACGGCGCACCGCGGGCAATTCGCGTTTGCAGACGGCCGATATTATTACGCAGCGCCTGCAGGGCAATCAGCTGTTCATCCGAGACAGGTTCTGGCTTTGAAAGCAATTGCGCCTGCTCAGCCGCGCTCACCATCTGGTGGCGGTTGACCGCAAAAGACACCACGCTGCCCGCGCCCCACAGCACAATCAGGGCCAGCAGGCTGTAACACACACCTTGCTCCCACGGCAGACCCACGCGGCGGCCGCGTGCAGCCAGACAGTCATCCAGTACGCCCTGCCAGCTGGCCGGTGCCGTCCAGGTTTTTTCATGCACCCCTTCCGCCGTTGCGGAAGTTTCCGGCAGGCTGAACATCAGCCCGCGCAGCGGAATACGTGAGGCGTAATCGGCAAACCAGGGTGTTAATACCTGACGCCAGCGCATGGCTTCAGTCGTTTCCAGTGAGTGCGCCAGTCGCAGCAAAAAATCGTGTCGCTGTTCGGCGAACACCTGCTGCATCCCCTGTTCGCGCAGGGCAGGCAGCAGGGATAGCAGCTGGCGTTCGAGGGTGTCCGGACCGGCGCTTGCGGCCAATATGGCACCGACCGGCTGCGTGACGCGGCCGTCCTGCCCCCAGCGGCTGTCGCAGACCTGCCACAGATACACCGGCGGCTGATAACGTAACGCCTCACCGGATTTTTCCAGCGAGCGCAGGCCGTCATCCATCCACTGTGCCCCCCGGCTTTGTGACTGCGTCAGTGCCCAGACCACGCCGTCCAGCGGACGACTGCGGCGCAGCTTACGCAGCTCAGCCAGACGGGTTGCATCCGCCGGTTGGTGCAAACTGCCGCCGTGCAACAGCACGGTACGCTGACCTTCCAGCCAGCCCTGTTCCGCCAGACGGGGAGCCAGCGCGGTAATCTCTGGTGTTTCACCGACGACCATCAGCAGACGAACTTTGTAGCGCCAGAACAGGCCGTAGCGGCGGCGAAGGCGGGTTTTAAGCAGCCTCACTTCCGTCTGCGATTTATCCTCGGCTTTTTCCATTTTTACCGGAGCAGGGGCGTCATCGCCTTCGGCGTGCTGACGCGTCTCGTCAAACCCTTTCTTGCCGGACAACCGCAGACTAACAAAAGAGAGCAGGGCGCAGAGAGTCACAACGCTGGTACCCACCACCAGCCCGGTCAGCCAGCGGTCACGCTCTGGCGTTTCCCGGATTAAACCCACCGCTTCAGGGTGTTGCCAGACCAGCCAGCACAGAACGACACCGGCAAGTAGCAACAGCAGGGTAATTATCCAGAACCAGACCTCTGGTTTTTTAACGGGTAAGGCAATGCGCTTCACGCTGTATTCTCCTTGTGAGAAGCGAGGGGGGAGACGACGGTACACCAGACAGCGTTACTGTCTGGTTCGCCACTGATGATCATGTGTGGTGCGGGAGACCGGCTGATAGCCTGTGCGGCAGTAGCAATGGCCAGCCAGGGGGCTGAAAGGCCGGGGTCTCCCAGGAATTCATTAATATTGTGGAGTGCCGGACCTGCGGTAATGCTGGTCAACGGAGGCTTGCCCTGAGCGGTGATGATACTTTGGTCAGCCTCGGACCCCGTGGGAATGCCGGTCAGCCAGAGGTGCTTAATGGCATCATCATGCAACGGTACCCAGTCGGCCGCCTGCAGAACGCCTGAGTGCAATGCGTCTTCTTCTGGCAAACTGCGTTCGGGGCGGTGCAACAGAGCCTGTGGTTGCAGATCATGTTGTGTCAGGCGGTTGCCGAGTAGTACCCCAACGACAGCTTCGCCGGTCATGGCAGGCTCTTCCGGGGCTAATTGCAAGGCAACCACCAGTAACACTGCGTTGTCTTTAATGCGGTAATCGAGCCAGTGATCAAGTACTGCAAGACCATGATTATCCAGAAACTGTGTCGGATGCGGAAAAGCGGATTTCTGCCAGGCCTGAAGCCAGAGTTCACGAATTCGCGATCCCGATTCCGAGGAGGTAGATTCCAGCAAAACAGCAACGGGCTTGTCAGGCGGCAGCTGAATCAAGGTCTTTGAGAGTGTATTCAGCAGGCCCGAAAACGCGGAAAGAATTTGCGCTTCAGCAGAAACCCCTTCCATCACGGGTAACCGGCTATGGCGGATGTTGGTTCCGCTATTCCAGGAAGTTTGGGGAACGATTTTGTTTTCATTACGCAGCAAAGACTCACTGATGTCAGAGAAATCCCGGATACCTGCGTGCGCCGTACTGGATACCGACGCCAGTATTTGAAACGCTCGCCGGCCCCGCCGCACTTCCTGCAAAATGACCTGTTCACGCCGTTTGTCCCAGGCGTTAGCATGGATTTGTTGCATCATGTACACCGCCAGGCGTAACCCCATGAGTACAACCCAAAATAGGGCAGGGATCCCGATAGCAAACCACCAGAAAGAAGTTTCGCCTATCAGCTTCCCCAAAAACCGCATGAGCAATATTCCCGACGCAACGAAACCCACCAGCACACCAAGCCAGCGTAATGGTTTGGGCGGGGCGGTACGTAATGACAGGCCTGGAATGGTATTTAATTTTACGGACATTAGAGGCTCGGATTGATAGGTAATAATTGCAGCCGCTGTTTTACATTAAGATGTAATAACAATGGGTGAACTTAAATATAAAAAGTTGAGTTAAATATTATTCAGATGATGGGTATGAGGCTCATACTTATTTGATGCTTCTTCGTTCTGATTTATCCTTGCGTGGTATCTGGATCGGTTGTTGATTTCATTTCCAGATCTACCGGCCAGCACATACTTTTTCGCGGTTTCCAGTTGTCAGGGCGGCCAGGTTCAATAGGATCCATTATCACGGGCTGGTGTTGCATATACTGGCAGCAGTGGCTCCATAACTGGCGCTGAGGCTCGATATAAAATATTGCCCAGTTTAAAACAAAACGGTCAATAACGTTATGGGTACCGGGCTGAC
>NZ_JAADJS010000003.1:0-14680 GCF_011065485.1 Rahnella contaminans | reverse complement strand
AAACAAAACGGTCAATAACGTTATGGGTACCGGGCTGACAAACAGACCCGTACAAACGGAACCCCTGGGCATAGCGGTCAGACTCGCGGCTTATTTCACCGTGGACATCTGCCCAGTCAAAAACTTTCACGGTTGCAGGCCATTTAACCCAGGGATTCCAGGCTTTCCGGTGATAGTCAAATATGTAAATTTTCTGCCGCTTGCGGTTAAATCTGATGGGTTGATCTCTGGGAACAAATAGAGCCATTCTTAAACTTAACAAAATCATTGAAAATGAAAAAAGTAAAAACATAAATAAAATCAACAAAGTTGGGAAATCAAAACCAATAGAAAACGTGTCCACACACATCCAGATCACCACAACTAAAGGAACTATAGTTGTAATAACACTTAGCCATGCTCCTCCCCACATAATATTTTCATAGCGGGGGATTTCCATCCAGGTATCATTAATTTCAGTGACCCTGATAAGTTTTCCGGGAACGGTTTGCTTTGTGTTGTTTTCTGGTAAATCCTCTTCCCAGTTTTTTAGCGGAGGGGTAAGAACGGGCTCGCGCGAAAAGTGCTCGTCTGTTACTGCCTGAATTTCTTCCGGCGTTGCCGTTGATAGCGTTTTTTGTTTTGGGTGTTTTCTGCTCATCCCTGTCATTCCTAGTCAGTGATATTCATGGTTAATGTCATCAGACTTTCCGGGGCTGTTTTATCTGGCCAAAAGTCCACATCGAGCACTGCCTGGTTGTAGCGGGTGCTGTTTACCCAGGCCAGCCCATCAAACACCAGGGCATTGGACTCCCAATGTTGAGTCAGCGTATTATTCAGCGGGAGACTCGGATGATGAGGATTACGTAAAATGGATGAGCCGTCATCGGCTATTGCAGAAGCGGTGTCCAGGATGTCTTTCAGGCCATATTGGCTTATCAGTAACTGCTTAGTTTCACCATTGCCTTGTGCCGTGAGTTTAAGATCCCAGGCCGATTCCGTGCTGTTACAACCTGGCAGCATGACCCGCATTTTTATTGCATCCTCAGCATTTCCCGACTCGCCCAGCAGATCCTGGTAGTCCACCTCGGCTGTCATTCCACAGACAATCACTTTATACGCCATCATTGCATCATCCAGATCTTCGGGGTTATGGATATCCCAGACCCGATCCTTGTCTCCGCGTTTACCTGCCACGCCAAAACAACTGTCACAGAGCCAGATTTCAAAAGCAGTTCGGGTGATATTTTCTGCCTGTATCGCCATCGCCGCCCCTGCGATGATCAGAAGGGCCGCCAGCCCTGCAGGCCCCATAAATGCAAATTCGCAGGCGTATGCAGAATAAATGAATAACATTCCGCCACCAACGGTGGATACACCAGCCGCAAAATACCAAGCGGCAGCTTCAGACTCTCCCGTCTTTCTTGTTTCATGCCATTTAACAAATATCCCTATTCCATCAATAAGCGATGACACCCCTGCAATTGCCCCACCTAAACGTAATGCAGGGTGAACATATTCCAGAACGCCTTTTACCATTACATTAGGAGCAAGATCCCATGGGTTTGCCCGTACCAGCATGTGGACAAAACCGCTCGTCTCCACCGCAGAACTCACCACCATGGTCATATTGGACATTAACGTCAACCGGGCATTGGTACTGTTGACGGCTGTTTCCACGGCTTTCATGTTATCCGCCAGAGCCGACACTTGCAGAAACAGCATTCCGCCACCCAGCGCACTGCCCAGGGCATTACCGCTGATTAATCGCCGGGATAACTGAATCTGCCCCTTAATCACATTTTTCAGCTGGCTTTGAGCGAGTTTGACCGGAGCTTTGCTGACCGCGTTATCCAGCGACACTTCTGCAATGCGCAACTCGGATAGCTCATTAAGTTTGCTGATATCCGTCAGTTTTCCTTTATCGAGCGAAGCAAGGAATTCGCTCGACGCGGAGTCACTAGCCATTGTCACTGTCAATTTTTGTCTTAGCACAGCGGGATCGTTTATTTGCGGAAGGCTATTTGCAGACACATTACGTGAGACTTTTTTACCGTTTCGCAATTCACCACCAAATTCGATGGATTTGCCATGAATCGAAAGCTGGACGCGTGCAATATCACGATGCAACTGCTGATATTCTCTGACCGTCATCGTCACTTTAAACACTGTGACCTGCTTCCCGGTCATCAGATAGATGTGCCCCTGAACAATACGGCTGTAACTGTCCAGTACCGCCTGATCCAGCTTTGCGCTCAACCGGCTGAATGCTCCGCTCATCGCCAGCATCAGCTGGTAAGAGGCCATTTGTACGCCCTTGGAATCTATCCAGTCGCTAATGTCCTTGGTATTCAATACGGCTTTCAGATTGGTGAACCCACCCATTCCTTTATAAACCGCTTCCATCACCGACTTCTGATTGCCCAGAATTCCCTCATAGGCTGGGCTGCCGGAGTCTTTCACCCATTTTAGCCAGACTTTCTCGGTATCCTCATCAGTGCTCCCGCCCTGAATGCAGGCTGCGATTGTCGATAATTGAGCTGCCCACCCAGAAGGATCCGTTTCAGGCGAGTAGTCATTGACGATATTTGCCAACCAGCATTTAGACTCGTACCAGGCAGCAAGATCTTTTCCGATAGCTTCTATTCGCTGCTGAAAGCCCTGAAGCGTTCGCTGATGTTGCGCGGCAAACTCAGCGCGTTGTGATTCGTAGTAATATTCCTGCAATGCGGCTTGTTGCGAAGCATAGGTTTCCCTGGCGACCTGCTCAGCCGGGATGGTTATTCCTATCGCGGGATAACCACTGGGTGTCGGTTCATGCCGCGGTTTACTGTTCTCATCGGCTATTTGTTTGAGCGACACCAGATATTGCTCAATAGCCTGAGAGATCATGTGCTTGTGGCGCGTTTCAGGCAATTCGTTATAAAGCTGTCGACCTTCAACAATTTGCAAACGGCGATTATTCAGTTCCTGAACGACACCGACACTGTCATTGAGTGCTAACGCAGAAACCTTGCATTGATACTGTATGCCCAATTGGGCGACGCGCAGCCCAAGAGCGTTAACATCTCCAATGCGTGGATAATAGCCATGAGCGCCTCCATGAGATGTTTCTGTCACTTTTTCCATATCAGGAAAAATGTCTGTCGCAAACTCAGCGACATTGGCCTTCATTGAAGCGAGTGACGGGTCGAGTTCCAGTGCTTCAGGTACGCTTGCCGGGCTTTCTTTCAGCGCTGCTAAGCTGATTTGCGTGAACCGGCTGGAAGGGCGTTTTCCGCTTTTATAATCATCCAGAACGTCTTCGCTCCACGGGTCGCTGCTAAATGCCAGCCATGCCAGCTTATATTTTTTATCATCGATATTGATAAAGCTGGCGCTGATGCAATGGCCCAATTCCCGGCAGCGCTGGCTTATCGGCTCAACGGTATCGCCTTCAGGTTTATCCTGCGGGTCAAACTGTCGCAGATATCCCTCAGCCGTGACCTGATAGGCCAGCCAGACTCTTTTATCCAGCAGAACGTATAAATACCCCATCCGCAGAGTTCGCAATACGTATTTAAATGCGCCACCGGTCAGTTCTGCGTCCTGCTGCGGGACGGCAGGTTTCCAGCCCGAATTCATAAGCGCCTTGGGTACCGCTGCCACACGCAACGGGAAAATAGGGATACCCGAGCGCTCACAGACCTTACAGCCAGATGGCAATAATGAGGCCTGCTCGCTGGCATCGGCGTATTGGATAATTTGATCGTCAGAGGTCATAACGGTAAGTTCCTTTATGTGCTTCACTCACAGCGATATTCCTTTATAGTTCCGCATCGGCAGTTAACCCTGAATGCTCCTTTATTCCGGAGCCGTCTTTGATTCTTTATCTAAATCTTCCGGCCAGCGGATAGTATTTACCGGCGT
This sequence comes from Rahnella contaminans, assembly GCF_011065485.1. NCBI lineage: Bacteria > Pseudomonadati > Pseudomonadota > Gammaproteobacteria > Enterobacterales > Yersiniaceae > Rahnella > Rahnella contaminans. Next base: position 10,792 of record NZ_JAADJS010000003.1, on the reverse strand, counting down.
CCAGCTCAGGGGTTTTCGGGTTAGCAACGGCGTTTCGGGCACGGGTTTGTATTGCATATACAGGCAGCAGTGATTCCATAATCCCCGGATCATCCGGTTATCACCGGCGGTGTAGCTCAGAAGGAACCGGTCAATGACCTCATAAGTGCCGCGCTTACATACCGCGCAGGAAAGGCGGTGGCCGTAATCGTAACGCCCGGAATACATCAACATCTCGCCATGAATGTCCGTCCAGTCGAACACCTTAATCACCGTCGGCCAGCGCATCCAGGGCCAGATACTGCGCTGATGCTCATAGACATAAACTTTTTGCCGCTTGCGGTTTAAACGAACTGGGGTACCGCGGGGAACAAATAAAGCCATTCGTGAAAAGAATAAAGATAAAGAAATAAAACTGAAGTTAAGTAGTAAAACTTCAATTTTGTTATCACTTGTCATTTCTGAAAAAAAATCAGGTAGCGAAAGGAAAAAGTAATTTAAACTTATGAAAATCAGACTACCAATAGAAATCACCCACGTCCCTAGCCATGTAATATTCTCATGCCTCGGAATTTCCATCCAGATATCGTTAATTTCGTTAACACGGATAAGCCTCGGGGCGGTGGGTTGTTGAAGGTCGTATTTTTCAGGTAAATCTTCTTCCCACTTTTCTGCCTGAGGCTTCAGTTTGGAGGATTTCCGTTCTTGCGACATCTGCATCGATATTTCGTGTTCTTCACTCACCGTGATATTCCTTTATTGTTCCGCACCGGCCGCTCATCCTGAATGCTCCTTCATTCCGGCGCCGTCTTTGATTCTTTATCTAAATCTTCCGGCCAGCGGACAGTATTTAACGGCGTCCAGCTCAGGGGTTTTCGGGTCAGCAACGGCGTTTCGGGCACGAGTTTGTATTGCATATACAGGCAGCAGTGATTCCACAAACCCCGTAGAAGCTGCTTATTCCCGACCGTCCAGCTCAAAATGAATCGATCAGATACATCATAAGTACCGCGTTTACATACCGCACCAGATAAGCGGAACCCCTGGTCATAACGCCCGGACTGACGGGTTATTTCGCCATGAATATCCGTCCAGTCGAATACCTTAATCACCGTCGGCCAGCGCATCCAGGGCCAGATACTGCGCTGATGCTCATAGACATAGACTTTTTGCCGTTTGCGGTTGAAACGAACAGGGGTGCCTCGAGGAACAAATAAAGCCATTTTTAAAATAAACATACATATTGAAAGGAAAGAAAAAATTGCAACCAATATGAATATTTTACTATCAAGGGTGGCTTCTGAATAAAATTCTGAGAATTGAAATAAGGAGCAATACGTAAACAAAGATAGAATGCTTAAAATACTAATTATCCACATACCATGCCATGTTATGTTTTCATATCTCGGAATTTCCATCCAGATATCGTTAATTTCGTTAGCACGGATAAGCCTCGGGGCGGTGGGTTGCTGGAGATCATATTTTTCAGGTAAATCTTCTTCCCACTTTTCTACCTGAGGGGTCAGTTTGGAGGATTTCCATTCTTGCGACATCTGGACCGGTAGTTTGTATTCTTCACTCACAGCGATATTCCTTTATAGTTCCGCATCGGCAGTTAACCCTGAATGCTCCTTTATTCCGGCGCCGTCTTTGATTCTTTATCTAAATCTTCCGGCCAGCGGACAGTATTTACCGGCGTCCAGCTCAGGGGTTTTCGGGTCAGCAACGGCGTTTCGGGCACGGGTTTGTATTGCATATACAGGCAGCAGTGATTCCATAATCCCCGGATCATCCGGTTATCACCGACGGTGTAGCTCAGAAGGAACCGGTCAATGACCTCATAAGTGCCGCGCTTACATACCGCGCAGGAAAGGCGGTGGCCGCAATCGTAACGCCCGGAATACATCAACATCTCGCCATGAATGTCCGTCCAGTCGAACACCTTAATCACCGTCGGCCAGCGCATCCAGGGCCAGATACTGCGCTGATGCTCATAGACATAGACTTTTTGCCGCTTGCGGTTGAAACGGACTGGGGTGCCTCGAGGGACAAGTAGGGCTACTTTCAGTAAATAAAATGACATACTTATAAAGACAAACATAAACAGACAAAGAGTGACTCTAAATTGAGTGTCAGAACCAAATCCTGGTAATTTAAAAATCAAATAAATGAAAGGAACGGGGCATATGCCGATAAAAGAGAATACCCAGAGTCCCCACCACCATATATTTTCGTACCTGGGGATTTCCATCCAAGTATCGTTAATTTCGTTAACACGGATAAGTTTCGGGGAGATGGGTTGCTGGAGATCATATTTTTCAGGTAAATCTTCTTCCCACTTTTCTGCCTGAGGGGTCAGTTTGGAATATTTCCGTTCTTGCGACATCAGCATCGATATTTCGTGTTCTTCACTCACCGTGATATTCCTTTATTGTTCCGCACCGGCCGCTCATCCTGAATGCTCCTTCATTCCGGCGCCGTCTTTGATTCTTTATCTAAATCTTCCGGCCAGCGGACAGTATTCAGCGGCGTCCAGCTCAGGGGTTTTCGGGTCAGCAACGGCGTTTCGGGCACGGGTTTGTATTGCATATACAGGCAGCAGTGATTCCATAATCCCCGGATCATCCGGTTATCACCGACGGTGTAGCTCAGAAGAAACCGGTCAATGACCTCATAAGTGCCGCGCTTACATACCGCGCAGGAAAGGCGGTGGCCGTAATCGTAACGCCCGGAATACATCAACATCTCGCCATGAATGTCCGTCCAGTCGAACACCTTAATCACCGTTGGCCAGCGCATCCAGGGCCAGATACTGCGCTGATGCTCATAGACATAAACTTTTTGTCGTTTACGGTTTAAACGAACTGGGGTGCCTCGAGGTACATACAATGCTGTCCTGAACCAAAGTAGGACGAGGCTCAAAAAAATAAATATCATAATACTGAAACTGCATATAAAGCCTGCGTCTGATGAAAAATCAGGCGAGAAAACGACGGAGAACATAAAGGGGATTGGGCATACCATCAAAAGTGAAAAAAACCACAACCCACCCCACCATATATTTTCATATCTTGGTATTTCCATCCAGATATCGTTAATTTCGTTAACACGTATAAGCCTCGGGGCGGTGGGTTGTTGAAGGTCGTACTTTTCAGGTAAATCTTCTTCCCACTTTTCTGCCTGTGGGGTCAGTTTGGAATATTTCCGTTCTTGCGACATCAGCATCGATATTTCGTGTTCTTCACTCACCGTCATATTCCTTTATTGTTTCGCACCGGCCGCTCATCCTGAATGCTCCTTTATTCCGGAGCTGTCTTTGATTCTTTATCTAAATCTTCCGGCCAGCGGACAGTATTCAGCGGCGTCCAGCTCAGGGGTTTTCGGGTCAGCAACGGCGTTTCGGGTACCGGTTTGTATTGCATATACAGGCAACAGTGATTCCATAATCCCCGGATCATCCGGTTATCACCGACGGTGTAGCTCAGAAGAAACCGGTCAATGACCTCATAAGTGCCGCGCTGACACACCGCGCAGGAAAGGCGGTGGCCGTAATCGTAACGCCCGGAATACATCAACATCTCGCCATGAATGTCCGTCCAGTCGAACACCTTAATCACCGTTGGCCAGCGCATCCAGGGCCAGATACTGCGCTGATGCTCATAGACATAGACTTTTTGCCGCTTGCGGTTGAAACGGACTGGGGTGCCTCGCGGAACAAACAAAGCCATTTTAAAAAAAAACAAAAATATTGAAAGGAAAGAAAAAATTGCAACCAATATGAATATCTTACTATCAACGCTGGCTTCTGAATAAAATTCTGAGAATTGAAATAAGGAGCAATACGTAAACAAAGATAGAATGCTTAAAATACTAATTACCCACATGCCATGCCATGCTATGTTTTCATATCTTGGTATTTCCATCCATGTATCGTTAATTTCATTAACACGGATAAGTTTCGGGGCGGTGGGTTGCTGTAGGTCATATTTTTCGGGTAAATCTTCTTCCCACTTTTCTGCCTGAGGCGTCAGTTTGGAAAATCTCTGCTCCTGTAACAGGCGAGTCTGCATTTTGTTGGTGCTTCCTTCAGATGGTTTTCTGTTCACTTCTTCCACGATTTCATTCCCTTATCTATTCGCGTTAACTGTTAATCCTAACTGGTACTCGGCGTCATATTTATCTGGCCAGTAACTGACCTGTAATGCCGCCTCTGTATAACGGCTTTCACTTACCCAAATTTCCGCCCTGATTTCCATTCCGCTATCGGTGGAAATACGTTTATACCTGCCGGAATGGTATTGCGATGTCGGGAGTGCCTCACGGCCATTCTCTTTTCCGGTAATATTATGAACTTCCGTAAGCAACACGTCATTACCGCCGGTCAGGTTGAGTTCCCAGGCGGAAGTGGCTTCATCGCAACCCGGTAAACTCAGGTGTATTTCCAGCTTAGTGAGTCGCTGCCCTTGTAACTCAGAAAGCCCCTCAAAGCCAACCTCAGCCACCATACCGTTGACGATGGCGTTAAACGCCGTCAGACAGGATTTCAGATCAACCGTGTTTTCGGCCTGCCAGATCACATCCTGATCGCGTGGTATGCCATAACAACAGCGCCTTAGCCAGACCTCAAACGGGGTACTTCTGAGCGCTTCAGCTTCGAAAGCATACACTGCGCCAGCAAGGATCAACAATGCACCTATACCCGCTGGCCCCATAAGAGTAAATATTCCCAAATATGCCCCACCGACACCGAATAGCCCTCCGACTATGGTGAAAGCGGCTGCTTTTTGATACATATCACCTGCTGCACTATCCCCATCTTTATAAGCATTTTTACTCGATATGGACATCCTCACCCCATCCACAATCGACGCTACACCGGCTATCACACCGCCGGCCCGAATGAGGGGATGCACAAAATTCTCGGGCAACACTTCCCAGCTATTTTTGATACTGAGCATGCGCCCAAAACCAGCAATCTCGGTCGCGGCGCTGAGCACCATAAGACGATTGATAGAGTAGGTCAGCCGGGCATCTGTATCATCCCCGATCGCCTCTTTCAGGTTCTGGGTGTTTTTATTCCAGTCGGAAATCTGCAAGGCCAGCATGATGGACGACAATACAATGCCCACACTGTTACCGCTGACATAACGCATGGTCCGTTCTTTGTAAATGGCCTGAAGTTGTTTCTCACTGACTTGCGATATTACGGTGCCGGCCTCTGGTTGAAATGATCCAACCGAGACTTTGAGAGGGGAGCTCGCCAGGGTGTCAGGGCTGAATTTACCATTCTTATTGAGTATGTTCTTCACGTCGTTCAGTGAACCGGGAACACTCGCTCTGACGGTGATCAGTCTGGCCTGAAGAACCGGATCGTTAATCAACATGGCCTGCCCGGCAGCGGAAGTTCCACCGCGTTGCACCATTCCACCAAAGGCTGCCGTGTTTTCAGCCATTGCGGGTTCTAACCATGCTCCCTTACGCACCAGCTCCTGGTATTTACCTAGGGTAGTTGTGAATTCGATAAATGTGACTTCCTGGCCTGCGGCATTGATGGCCGCGTGCTGCATTATGCGACGGAAGCCCTGACTGGTGGCATCTTCGGCTTTCAACGCCAGCCGGTTTAGTGAGCCGCTGACTGACGTCACGCGACTGGCCCACGCCTTCTGCAGGGCAGGGCTTTTCAGATAATCAGCATATTCGTCAGAACCAAACAGCGTTTTTGCATAGGAATAGCCGCTACTGCCGCTAAACACAGCCCCTAAGAGTGAAGGCGCAGCGCCCATAATGCCGATATAGGCGGGTGAATCTGCATCTTTCAGCCACGGCTTCCAGACGTTATCCAGCGTTTTGTCCTGTGCGCCTCCCTGGAGACAAACTGTGACAGTGGCAAACTGAGTCGCCCATCCGGCCGCACAGGTTTCAGGCGCATAGTCATGTTTTATCACGTTCAGCCAGAGCTGAGTCTGGTACCAGGCCGCGAGATCGATGCCTATCGCCTCAATTCTTTTCTGCCAGTTTTTCTGCTTCGCTTCATAATCAGCGGCAAAAGCGGCGCGGTCAGCTTCTTTATAGCTTTTCAGCAGACGACCGTATTGCTCAGCCCAGGTTTCGCGCGCGACTTGTTCCTTAGGAATAACCTCTCCACCCCAGACTGTCGGCATATTTGTTGGAGCGTCGTAGCGCGGCTGACTGTTTTCATCAATCGCCTTTTTCAGGCTATTCATATAACTGTCAATTGCCTGAGAGACCAGTGTTTTATGTAACACGCCAGGCGACTGGGTATACAACTGACGCGCTTCTACAATCTGAATGCGCCCGATGTTCAGCTCCTGAACAACACCGACGGTATCATTCACCGGCAGTGCGGCTATTTTGCATTCATATTGCGAGTTTAACTGTGCCACCCGCAATCCGAGTGCGTTTGCACTTTCAATTCGTGGGTAAAAACCATGCGCACCGCCCGGCGGTTCATCCGCCACTTTTTCCAGATTGGGATAGATAGTGGTTGCATACTCCGCCACATTGGCTTTTAGCGCAGCCAGTGATGGATCCAGTGCTAATGCCCCCGGCACGGTGGATGGATCTGCCTTCAGGCTGGACAGGGTGATTTGCGTGAACCGGCTGGAAGGGCGTTTTCCGCTTTTATATTCATCCAGAACCACCTCGCTCCACGGATCACTGCTGAAGGCCAGCCATGCCTGCTTATATTTTTTATCATCAATATTGATAAAGCTGGCGTTGATGCAATGACCTTGTTCACGGCAGGCCTGACTTATTGGCTCAACGCTATCCCCTTCAGGCATATCCTGTGGGTCAAATTGTCGCAGATACCCGTCAGCGGTAACCTGATAGGCTTGCCAGACCCTTTTATCCAGGAGAACGTATAAATATCCCATCCGGAGCGTTCGTAGTGCGTATTTAAATTCGCCACCGGTCAGTTCTGCATCTTGCTTAGGAACAGCAGGTTGCCAGCCCGAATTCACCAGTGCTTTGGGTACCGCTGCCACACGCAGGGGAAAAATGGGTATCCCCGAACGCTTGCAGACCTTGCAACCGGATGGCAGTAACGAGGCCTGCTCACTGGCATCGGCATATTGGCTAATTTGATTGTCAGATGCCATGGCGGTAAGTTCCTTTATCATAGTCCGGCTGGGTTAAGGCTTTATTTTCAAATTCCCGTATAACCGCATCCGGTAAACCCTGTATCAATTGAGACAAACGTACAGAAGGATCGGCAACAACCTGCTGTATCAGATTTTTCACTGCGGGATGCTGCGCAATATCGACACCTTTTCCGAGACTGTAGGTGGTAAAAAAATAAGTGTCGTTTGCATCACTCAGACCCTGAACAGCCGCTTGTTCCCACATCATCACTGTCTTCATCGCAGCATCGGAGGGAAGTGCAGGGTTGACCTTGCCCCAGTACTTAAGGATCTGACTGAAGGTGTGCACATTGTTTTGTGTGCGTTCTGTACCCCAGTTTAATCGCCATTGTTCGGTGGACACCTTGCCTCTTTGGCAGCGAAGTTCACCGGTTACGGTCATATACCACCAGTGGCTTACCGGCCAGATGTTCCCTGCCAACCCGTCTTCGGGGCTCATTGCCTGTAACAGTTCGAAGCGCAGAGGTTCAAAGAAAGGTAAAACCTCCTGGGCCCTTAACGTATTGCATTGCTCTGCCAGTGAAATAGCCAGTGATTCAGGGCCTTGTGCGCTGGTCAGCCAGGCGCACAGGTAGCGTTTCCCCTGCAGTGATTCACTACGGGCATAAGTTTCGGTACGGTTCAGCAGCGAAACGTCGCATGACTCACCAGGACGAGCCAGCAGCACCAGATGCGGGCAGTGTTTTGGGGAGTACGCAAGGTCGCCGCGCAGTACCGGGAAAATAGCGTTTTCTTCCAGAATCTTTTGCAGCTTATAAAGGCTAAGAGGATTTGCGGCAGCAACTTTTTTTAAGGGGTCGACCAACAGGTAGCGGTATTCGTCAGTATTTTCATTTAGCCATTCAGCTATCGAAATATTTTCCATCATGCCTGTTCCACACATTTGGCTTCAGGAGGCAACGTCGGTTGTTCCGGTGAAAAACTCTGTGGCCCCAGCTGGTTATAGGTGGCTTTCACATTGAGTTCACCCGGCGACAGAATGGTCACTCCCGAGCTTTCAATCACGATTGCCGTCTGTCCGCAGGCGAGGGTGATTTTTTTGCTGGCCTGAATATAAACCTCATCATCTTTACTGATGATTTTCATGCCTTTCAGGGAGGTCAGTTCCATCGCATCACCCTGCGCCTGGATTTCGACCTTTCCTTTGTTGGCGAAGATTTTGATGCCGAGCGTTTTGGCAAACAGGCTGATGATCTCGCCAGCGGCCACGGTGAATTTTTTGAAAACGCTGAAATCACTGTTTTCAGCCGAGGTCTGGATAAAGTTATTGCCGGTACTGATCTGGATGCTTTGCGGAGAAACCTGCGCTATTCCGTCCGGCGCACTCATCAACAGAACAGACTGTTGCAGATCTTTAAGCGAGGATTCCAGCAGTGTTTTTTGTGCCGCGATCTGAGCCAGTTCTGCTTTGGCGGTTTTTACCGCGTCGCTCAGCGATTTTGCCAGCCCGTATGCCTGCTGAAGAGCATCAGTTGCCGCCTGCATCTCCAGCACTTTTCCCTGCGCCTTTGCCTGGCCGTCGGCGCTGATGAAGAGGCCTTTTTCCGCGCGAAGTGCCCCGAACTTATCGGTCCTGAGCTCAAAACCCTCGCCGCGCTGTTGTTTTTCACTGTCCACCAGATGCCCGAGGTTCAGCTGGCTTTTGCCGCCGTATTCGGTGCTGAGCTTGATGTGCTCTTTGCCTTTCTCATCATCAAGACGCAGCTTGTTGTTAGACGGCGTGCGCAGGACGTTGCGCTTGTAGTTTTTGATGGTGACGTGGTCGCCGTGCGCCGAATCATGCAGGACGTGCGCGATGTAAGGTCGGTCGGGGTTGCCGTCCTCAAACGCAATCGCGACTTCGGTGTCTGCCAGCAAGGGCAGATGCATACCGTAAGTGTCGCCGGCGTAAGGACGGGCCTGACGGACCCACAGACTTTCGTAGCCCAGTTCCCACGCGTCGCGGTCGAACAGCATATTGACGCGGTAACGTCCGTCTTTATCGATATGTCCGTAAGTGTCGTTAGCCGTGGTGCTGGTGACGCGCGCGGGCAGGGTGCCTGCCATCACCGGCTTACTGCCCGGTTCAGGGCGGAAGCAGTAATCTTCTGAATACGGAATGCCTTCAAAAGTGACTTCGAAGCTTTTGTCGCGCCTGGCCGTGCTGACGGTGCGGGTAATGACCACGCCCTGAGCGAACTGCGCGGGAATGCTGCTGCCCGTCACTTTCAGCTCCTGACCCGGCACCAGCGTGGCGGCATTGGCGACGCCCGAATAGTGCGCCTGATTGTTCAGGTAGCGCTCGTGACGCAGGCGGGCGTAGAACGCGCCGCTCTCCGGCTCCGGGTCACGGCCTTCGGCCCCGGCGGTCAGGTAGTTGTCGGCGTAGTGATAGGCTTCGCCGTAGGTGGTGGCGTCGTCACGGGTGACGTCGGCGCTGCTGCTCAGGTCGGAGGTGGCGGTGCGGTAGTTGTAATCGCGGGTAGAAACAGACTTTTCGACCACCCGATGGTGGCTGGCTAAATCCCAGGCGGACTCGACACCCACGTCGTGCATCCCGGAAGGGGGCACGGCCGCGAGGCTCAGCCCCTGTTCGTAATGCTGCTGGTCGTCGTAAAATTCGACGACGTCGATGTTGAGTTTCGGGTCAGCGGTGAAGCGGTACCAGATACCGACTTCGGCCAGCAGGCGGGACACAAACGCCAAATCGTCTTCACCGTACTGCATCACCTGTTCGCGGCGCGGGTATTCTTTGGTCAGCGTAAAGACGAAATCCTGCCCGCGCATGTCGTGGCGTTCGCGCAGGATTTTCTCGACGATGCCGGGCACGGAGATGTCCTGATAAATGCAGTTCTGGTGGCTGCGGGCCAGTAGCGCCAGACGTGGTTCGAGGCACACCTCGTAGCGGCTTTCATCTTTCGAGGTCGAGAGGCGCTTAAAGCCGGTGACTACCCCCTGAATAACGCGCTGCGGCTCCTGCACGGAGACGCCGAAGGCCTGCGCCACCGGTGCCTGCAGGGTCAGCGAGGCGTCCTGCATCAGCAGGATTTTCGGGTCGATGGATTTGTCGCTGCTGGTGAACTGGATGGCATAGCTGAACGGTGTACTCAGGCCTTCCGTGCCGGTAAAACTCAGGACGTCCATATCCGACGCGCTGCCATGCACCGCGAGTTTATGGTGGCTGTGGTCGAAAAACAGTGATGCCGCTACGCTCATTTCCCTTCTCCGTCAAATTCCAGCGTAATCCCTTCCTCTTCATCCCAGCCCAGCGCCAGAGAGGTGGTGCGTTGTTGCCCGCTCATGCGGCTCAGCAGTTGCTGGCTCAGCACCGGCAAGATCTGCTGGTTGAGCAGGCTGTCGATGTTACGCGCGCCGGTGTCCGGCAGCAGACAGGCGGCGACCAGCGTGTCGTAGAGGCTTTCTTCGATGGTGGTTTGCAGGCCGTAATGTTTGCTCAGTCGTCTGGCGACCTGCGCCAGTTTCATCTCAACAATGGTGTGCAGCGCGTCTGCCGCCAGCGGGCGGTAAATCAGGGTCTGGAAACGGGCGAGCAGCGCGGGCTGGAAGTGATCGCGCAGAATAGGGCGCAGCATTTCCTGCAAATCGCTGTCAGTGGCTTCCGGTTGTTCCTCCAGCAGCTGCATGATGTGGTCGCTGCCAAGGTTGGCGGT
>NZ_JAADJS010000002.1:0-1200290 GCF_011065485.1 Rahnella contaminans | reverse complement strand
TGGCGACAAAGTGGCGGCAGAAAGTCCTAATAAGTAACATTGAGGGTAATAGGAAGTGATATAAGTGGTTGTTTTAACAATAAGTTATTGATTTGAAAAACAGGCAAAAAAAAGACCGAATACGATTCCTATATTCGGTCTAGGGAAATGGCTCTTGGGAGAGAGCCGTGCGCTAAAAGTTGGCATTAATGCAGGCGGTTAAGCCGTACAACTTAAAGAGTAGCCGAGGCCTGACTATTTTCCACTCAGTTTGAAACATAGTGATAATAACAATGATGTATTATTCTCATTGTGTGACAACATACGCAAAACATAGGATTAACATCAGGCAGTTACCGGCTGCACGGCGATTCAGCAAAGCGTCTCGGCTTTGGCGATAAACGGCGCGAGGCTCATTTTTTGCCCCGGATTAGCCGGATCGTCTAGCCAGATTTTCTCCAGCGGCACGGCCTGAACCTGGCGGTTTTTAACCTGCTCTTTGGCGACGTCGTTCAGAGGATATTGCGCCAGTGTACTGTCGTTAATGATATATAGCGCGTTACCGGGACGGCATTGCAGCATGACTTCTTCACGCGTAAAAGCCCAGGCTTTGCCATATTGCAGGCGACTGATCGTTTCAACCTGCGGCGCCGCAAAACTGCTGGCAGATAAGGTTAGCAACACGCAGGCGAGCAGTGTTTTCCTCATGATTTTTCCTCAGTAAATAGTAAATTCTTCATGCTTTTCAGCCCGGTGCAAGTGTTGCAAACCAGCTCACCGCCAGTAAAACCAATAATGCCAGCCCCCATTCGAGCCACGTCATCAAGATGAAATGGCGCTGGGCCAGCTCCGGCTGTTTACCCATTAACGGCACCAGCCGGTAACGGTTGAAAATGGCGATGCCGCACATGATCCCGACCAGCGCCACTTTAATGACCAGAAGACGCTGATAAAGCGAGGTCATATCGACCGGCCAGCGTTGCAAAATAATCGCGGTATTCAGAATACCGGTCAGGATAACCAGCGCGACGGCGGCGTGGCCCAAGACCGAAAACCGGATAAGCGTGGCAATCGCATAAGGGCGTGTCGCAGGTTGTCGCGTATATAACATGCAGGTCAGCAGCGGGTATAAGCATCCGAACCAGTAAGCCGCGCTGAGCAGATGCACGACATGATTACTCCGGTGTAACAGCCCCAGCGCGCCATCATGCATCGCCGCATGGCCGATCAGCGCCTGACTCATCAGTAAACCGAGGGCACACAAAAAGATGATCACGTTGCGTCCCGGCAACCAGTCCATCAGCATGACCAGCAATAATGCTGCCGTCAGTAAAAGATGCCACCGCCAGACGTCACCAAACGACGTCGTGAGCACCAGCAGCCAGACGTTCAGGTTCAGCCCGTCACCCCAACCGTTTCCCATCTGCGCGGCCTGAATTGCGAGCATTCCCACCGACGTCACCGCCGCCAGAATGCCGGACCACATCATCAGAGACTGATTTTTACGCAGCAATACGGCAGAAAAGCCCTGCGGTGCCAGTAAGGAGCAAAAGACGCTCAAGCCAAAAATTTGCATCAGTGAAGCAAAGTGGACAAACCGGCACAGGACAAACATGGCAGTCAGGCTCATCGTTTATTTAACGGTGAAGCTGTACTGACCGTGTGTTTTATGACCATCAACGGAGACAACGCTCCACGTTACCAGGTATTTACCCGACTTCAGCGTTTCCGGAAGCGGGAGAACCGCCTGAGTTTTGTCATTCGCCGCGAGCGTCATAGAACCGGTTTTAACGGTTTTATTTTCTGCGTCGGTCAGCGTAATTTTGCTGAAATTAGGTTCGATGCCTTCGCTAAAGCCCAGTGACAATTCGGACGGGCTGACGGTGACAACGGTGTCGGCGGCGGGCGTTTCTGTTTTCAGGTGTGCGTGGGCAGAAGCCTGCTGTGAGATAAATCCGCCCAGCAAAACAGCTGAGACTGCCAGTGCACGGCAAAGAGAAGTGGTTTTTTTGAACACGATAATTCCTTGGCTTGCTTAACGATGAATTTATAACGCCGTCACTTTATCGCAAACCGCTCCAAAACGTTTGTCAAAAAAACATAAAAAAACGCAGAGGCCTGAGCACTCTGCGTTTTTATGAACCACAACCACAGGAAAATTAGCCTGCCGGAGCCTGTGCCACCATGTTCTTCAGATCTTTGTCTACGAAGAACAGGCCGTTACCGGTGTTGCTGACCAGAGCCAGTTTATCGAGAACGGATTTGAACAACGTTTCTTCTTCATGCTGTTCAGCAACATACCATTGCAGGAAGTTGAAAGAAGAATAGTCTTTCAGCGTCATGGACAAATCGGCCAGTTCGTTGATTTTCTGGGTGATCAGTTGCTCATGCTCATAGGTTTGTTTGAACAAATCAGTCAGAGATTCAAACGACACCGGCGGAGCAGCAATCGCGCCCAGCAGAGGTAATGCGCCGGTATCGCTGACGTATTTGAACAGGCGATGCATGTGATCCATTTCCTCCATGGAGTGCTGTTTCAGGAACGCCGCTGCGCCTTCGTAGCCTTTATCGCTGCACCATGCACTCATCTGCAAATATAAATTGGCAGAGTAAAACTCGAGGTTCAGCTGTTCGTTCAGCTGGTCGATCATTTCTTTTTTAAGCATGATGCGGCTCCATAAAATAAATTAAGGCAGATGAATGGGGTTATTTACCCGCATTATGCCCGCATCAATACAAAATAAAAACACCCGATTCACATTATTAATCATGCAGGCAACAATATAAATTAACGCATTGAATTTAATGAAATTTATTTTCATTAAAATATGCACTAATGATAATCATTAACATAAAGGATGTTATTAAAAAGAATCATTCTTATTTAAATACCCTGCTTTACTCTTTCCGTTGAATATAATTATCACTTAGATTTCGGGAATAATTCTTATTTACTCAATAACACTAGGGTATCGCGCCAACAACACAGGGGATAATAAAATTCTAAAGACAACATTCACCCTGCGCAGGGTGTCGGGTACAATGCGGCGAAATGGTTTAGCAGGAAACAACAATGAGCATCAATCTGGCCGAAATCAGCAAAGACGAGATGGACCGCATTAACGTCGATCTCGCCGCATCAGCTGTCGCTTTTAAGGAACGTTACAATATGCCTGTTGTGGCTGAGATGGCTGAACGCGAGCAACCTGCGCATTTGCGCACTTACTTTCGTGAACGGGTCATGTTTTATCGCGGGGAATCACATAAATTTTCCCGTTTACCTTACGAACCTAAGCAAAAATAAGCGACGGCTTTGCGGGTAAACGGGAGCACAGAAAACGTTAACGCCGGGTGGCGAAACGCTGGTTAGTACGGATCAATTGATCGAGGATCCCAGGCTCGTCAAACGAATGCCCTGCCCCTTCGATGATGTGCAGTTCCGCTTCCGGCCAGATCTGTGCCAGGTCCCAGGCGTTTTGCACCTGACAGGCCATATCGTAGCGGCCGTGGACAATAACGGCGGGAATATGGCGGATGCGATCTACATTGCGCAAAAGCTGATCGTCGCTGTCCAGAAAACCCAGATGCGTGAAGTAATGGTTTTCGATGCGGGCAAACGCCAGCGCGAAGTCATCCTCGCCGAAAGATGACGAACCTTCCGCAGGCAGAAGCGTCACAGTCTCCCCTTCCCACAAGCTCCAGATTTTCGCGGCTTCCAGCTGAACGGCGAGATCTGCCGACGTCAGGCGTGCACGATAGGCGGCGATGACATCCTTGCGTTCCTCATCATTTAAAATCGACAAAATACGCTGCCATTTTTCAGGGAAGAAACGGGATGCGCCATCCTGGTAATACCAGGTCAGTTCCTGCTTACGCAGGGTAAAAATACCGCGCAGAACCATTTCGCTGACACGTTCAGGATGCGTTTCGGCATAAGCAAGTGCGAGCGTTGATCCCCACGAACCGCCAAACACCAGCCATTTCTCGACACCCGCTAATTTACGCAAGCGTTCAATGTCTTCGACCAGATGCCAGGTCGTGTTGTTGTCAAGACTGGCGTGAGGTTTTGAACGCCCGCAGCCACGCTGGTCAAACAGCATGACGTCATAATCATTGGGATCAAAAAGTTGCCGGTGAACCGATGAGCAGCCCCCGCCCGGCCCGCCGTGCAGAAATATCGCTGGTTTACCTTCCGGGTTTCCGCTGCGTTCCCAGTAAATCTGGTGTCCATCGCCCGTATCAAGCATGCCGCTGGCATACGCTTCCAGAGGCGGATACAACCCTTTTAATTTTGGCATGACATTTCCTGTTCTATTCGGCCAGTGTATTGATTGATGTGCTCGCCTGTTAATAACAGCGCATCGGTCCCGCCGCGACAAGTTGTTATGACCAAAAATCGTTATTTCATATGCTGTTCGCATACTTATCACGCAATTTAGCTTGCAAGCTTGCTGCCCGTGAAACCAAAACTGCGAAGATGACAAAAGAAAAACGTGCAAAGCTGCTTGCAACTGACACGAAATAGGCAGTAAATAGCTGAGCAACCCAATCCACCAGCTTTAAAGAGAGGCGATTATGAGTAAAGGAATGGATAGCAAAAAAAATGCGAAGAAAAAGCCACTGAAGACCCCTGCTGAGAAGAAGGCTGAGAAAAAAGCCAAGAAAGCAGCTGCCTGATAAAGTTCCTTCGTAGAATAAACCCGCTGAACGCGGGTTTTTTTATTCCCCCGTCATACTTCAAGCCGCAGATGCGTTAGCTGCGCTCACTCACCCGAATCACTGACCCATGTCAGCTCATCGGGATTCGCTCACTTGCCGCCTTCCTGCGACTTGAATTATTTCAGGGGAACCTGTTATTTTTTCGCTGCCAGCGACAGAACAAAGGCATATTCCAGCGCGATATCTTCGTAAGCCTTGAAGCGCCCAGATTTACCACCGTGGCCGGAATCCATATCCGTGTGCATCAGCAGCTGATTGTCGTCAGTTTTGACATCACGCAGTTTCGCAACCCACTTCGCCGGTTCCCAGTATTGCACCTGTGAATCATGCAAACCGGTAGTCACCAGCATGTGCGGATAAGCCTGCGCACGCACCTGATCATACGGGCTGTATTGCAACATATAGTCGTAATACGCTTTGTCGTTAGGATTACCCCACTCGTCATACTCGCCGGTCGTCAGCGGAATAGACTCATCGAGCATGGTGGTGACAACGTCGACAAAAGGAACCTGTGCAACGATGCCGTGGAATAAATCTGGAGCCTGATTAATTACCGCCCCCATCAGCAAACCACCGGCGCTGCCGCCCATCGCGTAAACCTGCCCTGCATCGCCGTAACCTTCAGCCACCAGTTCTTTTGTTACATCGATGAAATCGTGGAACGTGTTGAGTTTTTTAAACAGTTTGCCGTCGTCATACCATTGCTGGCCCAGTTCTGCTCCGCCACGGATATGGGCCAGTGCGAAAACAAAGCCTCTGTCGAGAAGGCTCAGGCGGCTGCCGCTGAAAGCCGGATCCATGCTGCTGCCGTAGGAGCCGTAGCCGTAAACCAGTAACGGATTTGTGTTTGGCTTGAACAATTCACGGCGGTAAACCAGTGAAACCGGGACTTTCACGCCGTCGCGCGCTGTGACCCAGACGCGTTCGCTGCGGTAATTCGTCGCATCAAAATCTTTCACTTCCTGCTGTTTGAGCAACGTACGGTCATGCGTGTCGAGATCCAGCTCAAAGAGCGAACTTGGCATGGTCATCGACGAGTAGCCGTAACGCAGCAACGACGTATCCGGTTCCGGGTTGTACGCCAACCAGGTGGTATACGTAGGGTCATCAAATGCCAGTGATTTTTCCTCACCGCTGGTCCAGTGGATCTGGCGTAGCTGCGTCAGCCCCTGATGGCGTTCTTCTACCACCAGCCAGTCGCGGAACAAACTAAAACCTTCGAGCATGACTTCAATGCGCGGTGCAATCAGCGTCTGCCACTGCGCCTCGGTGGCGTTTACACTTTTATAGAGACCAAAGTTTTTACCGTCTTTGTTCGAACGGATATAGAAGTGGTCCAGATAATGATCGAGCGCGTATTCATGATCTTTACGGCGCGACAGGAACACTTTCGGCGTCGCCTGCGGATCATCGGCATCCAGCAACAGGATCTCGGACGTCGTGGTGCTGTCGAGGTGGATCAGGATGTATTTTTCTGAGGTGGTTTTATCAAGCCCGACGTAAAACGTGTCGTCTTTTTCTTCGTAAACCAGTTTGTCCGTTTTCGGATCTGTGCCGACGACGTGGCGGTAAACCTGATACGGCAGCAACGTTTTCTTATGCTTACGAACGTAATACAGCGTCTGAGAATCGTTTGCCCATTCGCTGCTGCCGGAAGTGTTTTTCAGCAGATCGTCAGTCCAGGTTTCATCATCCAGATTTTTAATGCGAATGTCGTACTGGCGGCGGGACAGGAAATCTTCGGCCACGGCCATGAGTTTATTGTCCGGGCTAATGTCTAAGCCGCCCAGCGTATAAAACTCGCCATCGCTGGCACGTTCATTTCCGTCGATCAGCGTCTGCCATTGTTCATGTTCGGCGGTGGGCTGACGCAGATAAATTGCGTATTCGTTGCCCGGCTCGTAGCGGGTCTGATAACGGTAGCCGTGTTTGACGTAAGGAACGGAGTGATCCTGCTGCGCAATGCGCGCGACCATTTCCCCGTAAAGCGTTTCACGCAGCGCCTGATGGGGCTGCATCGCCTGATCGGTGTATTCGTTTTCTGCCGTCAGATACGCCAGAACCTGAGGATCGGCGCGGTCATCGTCACGCAGCCAATAGTAATTATCGACACGGTCATCCCCGTGTACGCTCAGTGTTTGCGGGCGTTTTTCAGCCTTTGGAGGTGTCATCATCTCGGATCTCTTTGTCCTCTTTATGGTGTGACAAGAGTGACAGGTTTAGACGGGGAAACCAAGAGACGGAATGTGCGGGAATTAGCGGGAATGTGCGCCCGTCAGGGGTTGCGGGCGCAGGGGAAAAACTCAGACCGGCGTGCTGTAACTGATTTCACCGAGCTGGCAGTTAAGCGTGACGTCGTACGTCTTGTCGGCATGATCACCGCGGACTTTCAGCGGGATATCCCATTTCTTGTTATCACCGGTGATGCTGCCGGCATCAACCCATGCAACCGGCGTTGAGGTGCCGAGCGCTTTTTTATCAGCATCCCAGCGCGGAATGCGGTTTTGCAGAAAATCGCGTTTCACCAGCGCCGCGAGTTCATCTTTCGTCGCATTCGCGCAAGGTGTGACCGTCGCCGTTCTCACTTCAGGCTCATCGGCCTGAGCAGTCTGGACCAGACCGCTCATTCCTGCGACTGCCATTACCGCGCTCAAGATTATCTTTTTCATCGTTCGTCTTCCCAGTCTTTGTCTTTTATTACGCTGACCTTGCCGGAACAATAACCACACACACCGAAAGGTCATCACTTGTGTCAGACAATATAATCATCAACAAGCCAATAACACAACATTAACAATCAGACGAACAATGTAAAACGCGACATAACTCTTTTAGCGTAAAATAATCGCTTTGCAGTTTTTGCCTTTAATTTTCCCTTCCAGCAGGCGTTGCAGGGCTTTCTTCGCACTCTTCTGACGGATAGCAACGTAAGCGTGGATCGGGAACATATCAATTTTACCGACTTCTGCCGCGGTCAGCCCGGCATCGCCGGTCAGCGCGCCGAGAATATCGCCGGGACGGATTTTGGCTTTACGACCACCGTCGATACACAGCGTGGCCATTTCAGCATCCAGCGCCACCGGCGTTGCCGCCAGCGCCTGCGCGGCAGGTTGCCAGGTGAACCGCTGACGGGTGTAATCTTCCAGCGCCGTCACGCGTGGCATTTCCTGCGGAGTCACCAGACTGACCGCCAGACCGCTGGTTCCCGCACGCCCTGTACGGCCTACACGGTGAACGTGAACTTCCGGGTCGAAAGACAGTTCATAGTTGATGACCAGACCTAACTGTTTGATGTCCAGCCCGCGCGCCGCAACGTCGGTTGCGACCAGCACACGGCAGCTGCCATTGGAGAAACGCACCAGTACACGGTCACGGTCACGCTGCTCGAGGTCGCCGTTCAGCGCCAGCGCACTGATCCCTTTGGCCGCCAGCGCGTCACACACTTCCTGGCAGTCACGCTTGGTATTGCAGAACACCACGCACGATGTCGGCTGATGCTGGTACAACACCGCCGCCAGCAGGGATAAACGCTGATGTTTATCCGCTTCGATAAACACCTGCTTGATGTCTGCCACATCATCTTCGCCTTCAATTTCCACTTTCAGCGGTTCGCGCTGGAATTTGGAGCTGATGCGTTCAATGCCGTCCGGATACGTCGCGGAGAACAGCAGCGTCTGGCGGGTTTGCGGCGTATAGCTGACCACATCTTCGATATCTTCACTAAAACCCATGTCCAGCATGCGGTCGGCTTCATCGAGTACCAGCACTTTCAGATCATCCAGCTTCAGCGTGCCTTTGCGCAGGTGTTCCTGAATACGGCCCGGCGTGCCAACCACGATGTGTGGCTGACGGACCAGCGATTCGTTCTGAGGGCCGATTGACTGGCCACCGCAAAGGGTCAGGATTTTGATGTTCTGGGTAAAACGCGCCAGACGACGTAATTCTTTACTGACCTGATCGGCCAGTTCGCGCGTCGGACAAAGCACCAGCGCCTGCGCCACAAACTGTGAAACGGTGATGCTGTTCAGCAAACCAATGCCGAAAGCGGCTGTTTTACCACTGCCGGTTTTGGCTTTGGCGCGGACGTCCTGACCTTGCAGGATAGCGGGCAAAGAGGCTTCCTGAATCGGGGTCATTTCGGTGTAACCCAGTTCATTCAGGTTGGAAAGTTGCTCAGCGGGCAATGTCAGGACAGAAAAGGAATGCGTGCTCAAGGCGATAACTCTTTATGTGAGGCAAAAATCGGGGCAGCGGCAGAAGATCTGGCGCCATGGTTTGCTAAATGATAACAGAGACGCCCGCAGACTGCCTTAAACAGCAGAAAACCGGCTTAAAAAATCCTGTAAATCCCCTTCTGACGTACGCAGGGAATTTTTCAAACACACTGCGCAATCGTTTTCGTCCCCGATAATTTCAGATATACTGCGGCCCGAAATTCTTACTTTCCTTCATCAAAGATCTGGGTACGAAGCTATGTTAACCATTGGTACTGCACTGCGCACCGGCGCCTCCCGCGTCATGTTGTTAGGCTCTGGCGAGCTGGGTAAGGAAGTGGCGATCGAATGTCAGCGCCTGGGTCTGGAAGTGATCGCTGTCGATCGCTACGCGGATGCACCCGCCATGCAGGTCGCTCACCGCAGCCATGTTATTAACATGCTCGATGGCGATGCGCTGAAAGCCGTTATTGAAAACGAACGCCCTGATTTTATCGTGCCGGAAATTGAAGCTATTGCCACCAGCATGCTGGTCGAGCTGGAAAAACAGGGTCATAACGTGGTGCCGTGCGCCGAAGCGACGCGTCTGACCATGAACCGTGAAGGCATCCGTCGTCTGGCCGCGGAAACCCTGAAACTTCCGACATCGACGTATCAGTTTGCTGACGACGAAGCGACTTTCCGTCAGGCCGTAGACGCAATCGGTTACCCGTGCATCATCAAACCGGTGATGAGTTCATCCGGTAAAGGCCAGAGCCTGATCCGCAGCGCTGAGCAGTTACAGACAGCCTGGGATTATGCCCAGCAAGGTGGCCGTGCCGGTGGCGGACGCGTCATTGTTGAAGGTCTGGTGAAGTTTGATTTTGAAATTACGCTGCTGACTATCAGCGCCATTGACGGCATTCATTTCTGCGCGCCAATCGGGCACCGTCAGGAAGATGGCGATTACCGTGAATCCTGGCAGCCACAGCAAATGACCGAACTGGCATTGCAGCGCGCGAAAGATATCGCAGAAAAAGTGGTGAAGGCGCTGGGCGGCAAAGGGCTGTTTGGCGTTGAGCTGTTTGTCTGTGGCGATGAAGTGATTTTCAGCGAAGTGTCACCACGTCCGCACGATACCGGAATGGTCACACTGATTTCTCAGGATCTGTCCGAGTTCGCCCTGCACGTTCGCGCATTCTTAGGTCTGCCGGTCGGGAAAATCCGCCAGTTCGGCCCGTCGGCTTCCGCGGTTATCCTGCCGGAACTGACCAGCAACAACGTTTCTTTCAGCGGGCTGGAAAACGCGCTGACGGGTTTCAATCAGATCCGTCTGTTCGGTAAACCGGAAATCAGCGGCAAACGCCGTCTGGGCGTGGCGCTGGCGATTGCCGAGAACGTTGAAGACGCGGTTGAGCAGGCGAAACAAGCCGCAGCGGCGGTTACAGTTCAAGGCTGATGCCTGAATAAAGATGAAAAAAAACCGGACTCCGCAAAGGGTCCGGTTTTTTATGCCTGATATGTGCTTATCAGGGCGGAAATTTACTCGTCTTCGTCATCAAAGATAACGGTCACGCGATCGCCTTTGTGCGTTTCACGGATTTCTTCCGCAACGGTTGCAATGGCTTCGCCGCTGCTCATTCCGGTTTCCATTAACTGGCGGATACGATCGGCGGCCTGTTCTTGTTCGGAATGTGATAATGAAGGCATACCTGTCAGCATGGGAGATTCCTGTTGTACGTTAAATCGGCCCGCAGGCTGCGGGGTTGCACAGTATACGCCTTATTGCTGCAAATCGCCTGTGCTGCTTTCAGGCAGCCGAATCTATGTTAGGATCGGCGCTATAATACGTTTTAATTGCGCCCGGAAGCTCTTACCTGCCATGCAATCCACCCGTTCCGTAAATTTTCATACTTTGCCTTATCATCCCGATGCGCTGTCCGAACAATTTTCTGCGCTCTCAGCTTTGCCGTGGGCCATGCTTTTGCATTCCGGCTCTGCGCAGCATCAGCATAACCGCTTTGATATTCTGGTGGCGGATCCGCTGATCACACTGACGACGCGCGGTGATATCACGCAGGTTGAGCAAAACGGTGAAGTGACGTCACGGAAAGACGATCCGTTTGCCCTGCTGGAGGAATACCTATCGGCATCCGGTTTGCAGGCGGAAAGCTCGCCTGATTTTCCGTTTCTGGGCGGCGCGCTCGGGTTGTTTGGCTATGATTTAGGACGGCGTATTGAGGCACTGCCCGACACGGCAGAACAGGACATCGCCCTGCCGGATATGGCGGTGGGTATTTATGACTGGGCGCTGATCGCCGATCACCATCTGCAACGTGTGACGCTGATTTGCCACCATGATGTTTCCGTCCGCCTGCACTGGCTGGCGCAACAGAAGGGCACCGCCGCGCAACCTTTCCGGCTGAAAGCGCCGTGGCAGTCCAACATGAGCCGCGGGGCATACGGTGAAAAATTCCGCCAGATTCAGGAATACATTCACAGTGGTGATTGCTATCAGATTAACCTCGCGCAGCGATTTTCGACACACTATTCCGGCGACGAGTGGCAGGCATTTTTGCAGCTGAATAGTGCAAATCGAGCCCCCTTCTCGGCGTTTCTGCGTTTAGCTGAAAATACGGTGATCAGTCTGTCGCCTGAACGCTTCATCTGGCTGAAAGACCATCAGATCCAGACGCGCCCGATTAAAGGGACGTTGCCGCGCAGCGAGGATCCCGCAGAAGATGTGCGTCAGGCTGAGCGTCTGGCGGCATCGGAAAAAGATCGTGCGGAAAATCTGATGATCGTCGATTTATTGCGAAATGACATTGGCCGCGTTGCAACGCCGGGCAGCGTACGCGTTCCCGAATTATTCAAAGTCGAGCCTTTCCCTGCGGTTCATCATCTTGTAAGTACCATCACCGCAGAACTGCCGGAAGCGTGCCACGCCAGTGCGTTGCTGCGCGCCTGTTTTCCTGGCGGCTCAATTACCGGTGCACCGAAAGTCCGCGCAATGGAAATCATCGAAGAGCTTGAGCCACAGCGACGCAACGGTTACTGCGGCAGCATTGCATACATCAGTTGCTGCGGCACGATGGACAGTAATATCACCATCCGCACGCTGCTGACGGCGAAAGGGAAAATTTACTGCTGGGCAGGCGGCGGGATTGTGGCCGACAGCCAGGAACAGGCAGAATATCAGGAAACGTTCGATAAAATTGCCCGCATACTGCCTCAGTTAGGAGACGTTCAGCCGTGACTTTGCTGGAACAACACGCACCCGTGCAGACTTTTTCCCCCGCGGTGGATGATTTCATCCTGCGTTTTCAGTTGCAGCAACCGCGTATGCCTGCCCCCGCATTGCGCGGAACCCGTCACGCCGCCGTCTTAATTCCGATTATCTGCCGGAAAGAGCCGACAATCTTACTGACGCGCCGTTCCGATCAGCTGCGCAAACACCCCGGTCAGGTCGCCTTTCCCGGCGGCGCAGCCGATGCAACGGATACCTCAATTATTGCCACCGCATTGCGGGAAGCTCAGGAAGAAGTCGCCATTGAGCCGGAACAGGTACACGTTTTAGGCACGCTTTCACCGCAGGACAGCAGCAGCGGTTTCCAGGTGACGCCGGTTGTCGGGCTGTTGCCGGTCGATGTAAGGTTCCATCCGGCTGAGGATGAAGTCGCCGAACTGTTTGAAATGCCCTTGCAGGAAGCGTTTGATCTTGCCCGCTATCACACTCTGGATATTCATCGCAGAGGCATCCATCACCGGGTGTATTTATCCTGGTATCAGCAGCAATTTGTCTGGGGACTCACGGCGGCGATCATCCGCCAGCTCGCCCGGCAGGTTGAAGCCTGAGCCAGCTGATTACATTCCGATCACACTTTTGCATCAAATAAGTTTATTTCATGCGAAAAATGAAACTTTTGCCCCTCAGGCCTTTTAAACTATAGATTGAGCCACAAGTTGAGTTGTGGCTGTCAGGGATCCCGTTCCCTGCCGTAATTCATTACAGGAGTATTCGACGTGATTAGCGTTTTCGACATGTTCAAGGTCGGGATTGGCCCTTCCAGTTCCCATACTTTGGGCCCGATGAAAGCCGGGAAACAGTTCGCTGATGACCTGCTCGAAAAGGGCATGATGCCTGCCGTTACGCGTGTCGCCGTGGACGTTTTTGGTTCCCTGTCTCTCACAGGCAAGGGCCACCACACAGATATCGCCATTATTTTAGGTCTGGCGGGTAACCAGCCAGATACCGTCGACATCGACGGCATTCCCCATTTTATTCGCGACGTTGAGCAGCGTCAGCGCCTGCCGCTGGGTGAAACTCAGCATGAAGTCGATTTCCCCCGTGACACCGGCATGGTGTTTCGCGGTGAGAATTTACCGCGCCATGAAAATGCGATGCAAATTCATGCCTTTGCGGGCGACAAAATGATTTACAGCAAAACCTACTACTCCGTCGGTGGGGGTTTTATTGTCGATGACGAGCATTTCGGTCAGCCGGTGCTTGATGAAGTGACGGTCCCTTACAGCTTCAATTCCGCGAGTGAAATGCTGGCCAAATGCAAGGAAACCGGCCTTTCGTTGTCAGGTTTGATGATGAAAAATGAGCTCGCCCAGCACAGCAAACAGGACATCGAACAGTATTTCGAGAAAATCTGGCACACCATGCAGGCCTGTATCGACCGTGGTCTGAATACGGAAGGCGTTCTGCCTGGCCCGCTTCGCGTTCCGCGTCGCGCCTCTGCCTTGCGCAGAATGCTGGTGTCCAACGATAAACTGTCTAATGACCCGATGAACGTGATCGACTGGGTGAACATGTTTGCCCTGGCCGTGAACGAAGAAAATGCGGCCGGCGGGCGTGTGGTGACGGCGCCGACGAACGGCGCCTGCGGGATTGTTCCGGCGGTGCTGGCGTATTATGACCAGTTTATTCAGTCAGTCAGCCCGGATATTTACCTGCGTTATTTCCTGACCTCCGGCGCGATTGGCATTCTTTACAAGATGAATGCGTCGATTTCGGGTGCGGAAGTCGGCTGTCAGGGCGAAGTCGGCGTGGCCTGTTCTATGGCCGCGGCGGGCCTGACAGAACTGCTGGGCGGCAGCCCGGAGCAGGTGTGCGTGGCAGCGGAAATTGGCATGGAACACAATCTGGGCTTAACCTGCGACCCGGTTGCCGGGCAGGTTCAGGTTCCGTGCATCGAACGTAACGCGATTGCTTCCGTAAAAGCCATCAACGCCGCACGCATGGCCTTGCGCCGGACCAGTGAGCCACGCGTTTCGCTGGATAAAGTGATCGAGACCATGTACGAAACGGGCAAAGATATGAACTCGAAGTACCGCGAAACGTCCCGCGGCGGTTTAGCCATTAAGGTTCAGTGCGACTAATCATTTGCAGGATTTTTCGTCTCCAGGCGGCTGGCGGGTTGCACCATTTTTGGCCCGCTTGCCGCAGGAAATACCACTCCGGTGGGAGCCGGTAGCAATAAAACCTTCGCTAACAACAACCTGTTGTATTATCAATACATAATGGTAGTGACACTTGCATTATACCCTGCAGGTACGGCATGCTGATTTCCGCCTGATTTTCCCGTTCAGAGAACCTCTTTATACACTGAAGATACATGCAAAAATGTACAGAAAAACATACGTGACAACGTCACCGATACGGATTTTCTTTGATTTTTGCCGGGAAAATTAGGAAGTTTTCCATAACTCAGGGAGAGCGTCCGGCGATTTACAGCTACTATCAATAATAACAACACGGCTGTTACGCATCGGTAAACCTTTAATAATAATAATTTTGAGCCTGCATTTAACACGGGATAAAAGGATTAGAACGATGCTGTTCTCCCAGACCGGTCTTGCGAAGTATCGTTACTATCGCATTGCGCTTGCCTGCGCAATGGGGATATGTACATTGCTTCTGACTCTTGGCATTCGCATTTACGAACAAGCTCAGGTCATCGCAGAAGATCAACAACGCGTGGCTATCCACACCGTTGAAAAATTGGAGAAATTACTTGAACCTGCGTCACCCGCAGGAAGAGCGATTCCTATCGACCAGACGCTAAGCTGCAACGCGCTGCAACCGGTCATGCAACAAACTGTCGCCCGTATGCAAACGCTGCGATCCATCAGCCTGGTCAGTAATGGCACCATCATCTGTTCGAGCCTGATCGGGGCTTTAGATCTTAATTTCAACAAAACACTGCCTAATCTGGCTCAGGGTAAAACTCAGCTAGATCTGCGTGCGTCAAAATGGAGCAAGGTGGATGCGCCCACGCTGGTTCTCTGGCAACCGACCACGCCGGATAATCTCAACGGCGAGCTGTTTGTTTATAACATCGGTGTCCTTTCGAACTTTCTGCTTGAGCCGCAACCCCCCTACGCCAGCCACATCGTATTAAATGTCGGAAGACAAAATCTCGAATACGGCAGTGACGAGATTGTGGAAAGCAGTCACCTCCCGCAGCCCGCATTGCTGAGCGTCAGTTCTGATAAATACGATTTTTCCGTATCGCTCTATGGCGAAGAAGCCAGCGATTTAGCCTGGAGTGAACTCTTATCTCATCTGCCCCTTTCTGTATTAATCAGCCTGCTGACCGCCACCGCGGTTTATCTGCTTTCCGGCAGCCGGATCAGTCTGGCTTACCCGATCAGTCACGGGATTTCGCACCGCGAATTTAAGGTCTACTGCCAGCCCATCATTAACAGTACCGATGGCCGCTGTATCGGCGTAGAAACCCTGATGCGCTGGAAAAATCGCCGTCAGGAATGGGTGTCGCCCGATGTCTTTATTCCGCTTGCTGAACAGCACGGGTTGATCATTTCGCTTACGCGATATCTGATTCAGACGGTTGCGAATAACCTGGAAGTGTTCCCTGCCACACCCGGTTTTTACGTCAGTATTAATGTCGCAGCGCAGCATTTTAATAACATGGAAATTGTGGATGACATCCGCAAAATCTGGCTTCCGGCGCAGCCTTCGGTATCCCTGATGCTGGAACTGACCGAACGAACACGTTTGCAGGAATTACGCGCGGCAGAAATTTCACAGCTGAAAGAAATGGGGATCCTGCTGGCCATTGACGATTTCGGCACCGGTCACAGTTCGCTGAGTTATCTCAAGACACTGAACCCTGACGTACTCAAAATTGATCAGGCCTTCACAGCGTCGATTGGTACGGACGCGATTAACGCGACGGTCACCGACACCATCATTACGCTGGCGCAACGCCTGAATCTGAAGCTGATTGCCGAAGGGGTGGAAACGCGTGAACAGGTGGAATACCTGCGGCAGCGCAAGGTTGATTCTTTGCAGGGTTACTATTTTGCCCGGCCAATGCCGATTGAAGTGTTCCCTGTCTGGCTTGAGCGCTATAAAAAATCGACTCAAATCATCACGCCGCCGAACGAAACCAAACCGGCCTGATAGCCTGCCACTGAATTCAAACCATAAAAAACGGCGACCGGAGTCGCCGTTTTCACTGAAGCAGAACCGGTTACTGTTCCTGTTCCCAGTCATTCTCTGACTTCAACCGTGTAATGCGAACGCGCTCGATGCGGTATTCCGACACGTCCAGAATTTCAAAGCGCAGCGAAGCCATTTCAATCACCTCACCCGCCACCGGCATCTGCCCGGACTTCGACAGCAGTAACCCCGCCAGCGAAGCGAAATCATCGTCAGTGCTGACCAGCGTGTTCACGTCGAGAATTTGCTGTAGCAAATGCAAATCCGTCCCGCCTTTGGCTATCCATGATTCACCGTCAGCAATAACGTCCGGCGTTTCATCTTCGTCCGGGAACTCGCCAGCAATGGCTTCGAGCACGTCGAGCGGCGTCACCAGCCCCTGAATCACACCAAATTCATTACTCACCACGACCAGGCGGCCTTTCGCTTTACGCAGAACGGCAAGCAGATTGATGACGTCCATGGTTTCAGGCACCACAATCGGCGGCGTTTTTTCTGCAAACGCCACGATGTTTTCACCGTTTTCCAGCGCAACCAGCAGGTCCTTCGCACGAACGACCCCGATGACATCATCCAGAGAATGGCGGCAGATAGGGAATAAACTGTGCGGCGTGTCGAGCAGCTGGCTGCGAATTTCGGCGGGTGACTTTTCACAATCGACCCAGGAAATTTCAGTTCGCGGCGTCATTACACTGCGCAGCGTACGCGAGGCCAGCGTCAGTACGCCGGTGATCATATGCCGTTCTTCTTCAGCAAACGTCTCACCCGCCGGTAACACATCGCCCGCCGGTTCATCTTCATTCTGACTCTGACGTTTCCCGCCCATCAGACGCTGAATCGCCTCGGCGGTACGTTCACGCATAGGACGGTTCGACTGGCTTTTCAGGAAGTTGCGGCGCGCAATCTGGTTGAACAACTCAATCAAAATCGAGAAACCAATCGCAGCGTACAGATAGCCTTTCGGAATATGGAAGCCAAATCCTTCTGCAATCAGGCTCAGGCCGATCATCAGCAGGAAGCTCAGACACAGGACGACCACCGTCGGATGGTTATTCACGAAACGCGTCAGCGATTTAGACGCCAGCAACATCACACCCATGGCGATCACCACCGCCGTCATCATGACAGCCAGGTTGTTCACCATGCCGACTGCCGTAATCACCGCATCGAGCGAGAATACCGCATCAAGTACAACAATCTGCGCCACTACTGACCAGAAACTGGCGTAGCCGCGGTTTGGCGTTCCCTGTTCATCGTGCCCTTCCAGCCTTTCATGCAGCTCGGTTGTGGCTTTAAACAGCAGGAACAGGCCACCGACCAGCAGGATCAGGTCACGCCCCGAGAAACTGAACTGTGCGATGCTAAACAGCGGCGTGGTCAGTTTGACCATCCACGAGATCAACGACAGCAGGCCTAAACGCATAATCAGCGCCAGCGACAGGCCGATGATTCGGGCTTTATCTCGCTGTTTAGGCGGCAGTTTATCGGCAAGGATGGCGATAAAAACAAGGTTGTCGATACCCAGAACAATTTCCAGGACAACAAGCGTCAATAAACCGACCCATATTGAAGGGTCCATCAAAAATTCCATGTCAGACTCCGCAATGAGTTAAAGAAAAAAGACGCAAAGAAACGCATTTCGCTGAGCTTTCAGAGGCCCGGCAAACTTTTTTTACTGCAAAATTAACAGATGAAAGCGGTTTCAGTGCGGCAAAAATCAGGCCCATTGGGGCGGATTTGCCGGTGATCATGAGGTGAAAAAGCGAAGAATAGTGACGTCGGTGACAGTCCATAGGGAGGGCTGAGGCCCGGTACTCCTGTTCAATTATTGGGAAAATTACTCTATCAGGAATGATTATATGAAGAAAGTATGATTTTTTACCTTCAGCATCATCCTGTAACAACTATGCTGTTTTATTGCCCACGTGAAAGCGTATTCACATTACGTCGTTGAATAACGGACAGTCGTCACAAAAATTATTTTTTCGCACACTAAAATAAATCACGTCGCACAACCTGTTGAGGTTCTGCTGTTTTACTGTTTAGCAGTCTTATCAGAAATTAAGGAAAGATTAGTTACGCAGGGAGTGCCCTGTTCGCCTCAGGAATAAAAACGGGCGGACATCATCAGCACCATTACTTATGTGCATAACTCTTTCCCAGAGTTAACAGAGGAGGTAGCGAGTGAGTATTGCTATTATCATCGGCACGCACGGGTCAGCAGCTGAGCAGTTGCTGAAAACAGCGGAAATGATTTTAGGTGAACAGGATAATGTCGCCTTCATTGATTTCGTTCCCGGCGAAAACGCCGAAACCCTGATCGAAAAGTACACGGCAAAGTTGGGTGGTTTAGACACCAGCAGCGGCGTTCTTTTCCTGGTCGATACATGGGGCGGCAGCCCGTTCAACGCCGCCAGCCGCATTGTTGTCGATAAAGAAAATTACGAAGTTGTCACCGGTGTTAACATCCCGATGCTGGCAGAGACTTTCATGGCACGTGATGATAACCCCTCTTTCGCAGAGTTGGTTGCCATCGCAGTAGAAACTGGCCGAATCGGTGTGAAAGCACTGAAAGCGCCGGAAGCTGCGCCTCAAGCCCCTGCTGCCGCGCCTGTGCCAAAAGCAGCAGCCCCGGCGAAACCTGTCGGTCCGAACGACCATATGAAAATCGGCCTTGCCCGTATCGATGACCGTTTGATTCATGGCCAGGTAGCGACCCGCTGGACCAAAGAAACCAACGTAACCCGCATTATTGTTGTCAGCGATGAAGTCGCTGCCGATACCGTGCGTAAAACGCTACTGACTCAGGTTGCTCCTCCTGGTGTTACCGCACACGTTGTCGACGTCGCGAAAGCCATTCGCGTCTGGGACAACCCGAAATATGCCAACGACCGCGTCATGCTGTTGTTCACCAACCCAACTGACGTGTTGCGTCTGGTTGAGGCTGGCGTGAAAATCACGACCGTAAACATCGGTGGTATGGCTTTCCGTCAGGGCAAAACGCAGGTGAATAACGCCGTGTCCGTCGACGAAAAAGATATCGAAGCATTCAAGAAATTGAATGAAAAAGGTATCGAGCTTGAAGTGCGTAAAGTCTCTACAGACTCGCGCCTCAAGATGATGGATCTCATTAATAAGATGAATTAATAAGCACATCGAATTTGTGCAGATTCCCTCAACGTTATCTGCCTGATGCGCCTGTTTATACTCAGCGTCCTTTGGTCATAGGAGAAGTGCAATGGAGATCACCACACTACAAATTGTGCTGATATTTATTGTTGCATGTATTGCGGGGATGGGTTCGATCCTGGATGAATTCCAGTTTCACCGTCCGTTAGTAGCTTGTACCTTAATCGGTTTTGTTCTGGGTGATGTTAAAACCGGGATCATCATCGGGGGTACTCTGGAAATGATCGCTCTGGGTTGGATGAACATCGGTGCTGCTGTTGCACCCGATGCCGCTCTGGCTTCGATTATTTCCACCATTCTGGTTATCGCAGGCGGACAGTCTGTTGGTGCAGGTATCGCACTGGCAATCCCGCTTGCTGCGGCCGGCCAGGTATTAACTATCATCGTTCGTACCATCACCGTTGCCTTCCAGCATGCTGCCGATAAGGCCGCTGAAAAAGGTAACCTGAACGCGATCAGCTGGATCCACGTTTCAGCGCTGGTTCTGCAGGCAATGCGTATCGCAATCCCTGCCGTCATCGTTGCGGTTTCTGTGGGCACTGCCATCGTTCATGATTTGCTGGCGTCTATCCCTGAAGTGGTCACCAACGGCCTGAACATCGCCGGCGGTATGATCGTCGTTGTCGGTTACGCCATGGTCATCAACATGATGCGCGCTGGCTACCTGATGCCGTTCTTCTACCTTGGTTTCGTTACTGCTGCATTCACCAACTTCAACCTGGTTGCACTGGGTGTGATTGGTGTGGTGATGGCGGTTCTTTACATCCAGTTGAGCCCGAAATACAACAAGTCTGCGCAAGCAGCGGCTGCACCGGGTGTTAACGATCTCGACAACGAATTGGATTAAGGGTGAAGGACATGGTTGATCAAACTGCAGTTAAAAAACTCACGGCCAGCGATATTCGCGGTGTGTTTATGCGCTCCAACCTTTTCCAGGGGTCATGGAACTTCGAACGTATGCAGGCTCTGGGCTTCTGCTTCTGTATGGTGCCTGCAATTCGTCGTCTCTATCCTGAAAATAACGACGATCGCAAAGCGGCTATCAAACGCCACCTGGAATTCTTCAACACTCATCCTTACGTTGCAGCGCCTGTTCTGGGTGTAACGCTGGCGATGGAAGAACAGCGTGCTAACGGCGCACCTATCGACGACGCGGCCATCAACGGCCTGAAAGTCGGTCTGATGGGGCCGCTGGCCGGTGTGGGTGACCCGATTTTCTGGGGTACTGTTCGTCCTGTATTTGCGGCACTTGGCGCAGGTATCGCGATGACCGGCAGCCTGCTGGGGCCACTGCTGTTTTTCGTTCTGTTTAACCTTGTACGTCTGCTGACCCGTTACTACGGCGTGTCTTATGGCTACAAAAAAGGTGTCGATATCGTTAACGATATGGGCGGCGGCTTCCTGCAAAAACTGACTGAGGGGGCGTCAATTCTCGGCCTCTTTGTCATGGGGGCCCTGGTTAACAAGTGGACGCACGTAAACATTCCGTTGGTGGTCTCCAAAATCACCGACCAGACGGGCCATACCACGGTTACTACGGTACAGACGATTCTGGACCAACTGATGCCAGGTCTGGTGCCCTTACTGCTGACCTTCGGCTGTATGTGGCTGCTGCGTAAGAAAGTGAATGCCTTGTGGATTATCGTTGGCTTCTTCGCCATCGGTATCTTCGGTTACTGGATTGGTTTGTTAGGTCTCTGATAACCTTGAAAACCGGGGGAGCAATCCCCCGGTTTTTTTATCGCTGTCACTTGCCGGTTTCTGTGTTTCTATCTTGTTTTGCCTGATGGCTGTTTGCTGGAGTTTTTCATGTCTGTCACCGATATTGTCCTCGCCCTGTTTACCCTTCTGTTGCTTGCCTACGCCATCTACGACGAATTCATCATGGGTACCCGGAATGGCAAAACACAGCTGCGGGTGAACCTGCGACGCCGCAACAGACTGGATTCCATCATTTTCATTGGCCTGCTGGCGATCCTTCTGTACAACAATATCCATTCAAACGGCACGGTGATAACGAATTATCTGTTAATTGGTTTAGGCCTGATTGCCTTCTATTTGTCGTTTATTCGCTGGCCAAAAATGCTGTTCAAACCGCAGGGGTTTTATTTCGCCAATACATTCATCGCCTACGACAGGATCAGAAGCATGAATCTTTCCGAAGATGGGGTGCTGGTATTTGAGTTAGAGCAGAAAAAGTTACTCATTCGCGTCAATGAACTGGACGATCTTGAAAGAATTTATAATTTAATGGTTAATAATCAGTAGTTTGACCTTTGACACTCGTATATTAGTTATAGCCTGATGCATATTAACGATAACATTGCTTAACCTTATTAATAACAATGTTGTTTAATTCCACATCAACGCCGTTGTTATTTCAGTCAGTTTGATAATTATTTATTCTTTGTGGGAATAATTTTCGGCTCCATGTGAAACCCTTATTTTATTTGTTGTTGTCCCGAATAAAAATATTATGATAAGGTTGCGCCGTCATTTGGGGAGTAGCCGGTTTTTGAATCAGTTTTAATAATGTGTATTCAAAAACGCCCGTATCAACATACTCGTTTTATATTCTGAAACGTGGTGCGGGCATCCGTAAGGTTGGCGAGACCATAGACACGTAGCGCTGCCGGGAGGTTGGGGGTGGGTTACGTGTATATGGAATACCCGGCCGGGACTCTTCTCGTGAACTTATCCGCCACACTGATTCTTGCTTTCGGCATGTCTATGGACGCTTTTGCCGCATCCATCGGTAAAGGGGCAACCCTTCATCGCCCGCGCTTTCGCGAAGCCTTGCGTACCGGTCTCATTTTCGGTGTCATTGAAGCCATCACCCCGCTTATTGGCTGGTGTCTGGGCTTACTTGCCACCCGATACATCATGGAATGGGACCACTGGGTCGCCTTTATTCTGCTGTTCATTCTCGGCTCACGAATGATTATTCAGTGCCTGAAAAAAAAACCTGAAGAAGAGACCACTTTGGCCAGCCGCCACAGTTTCTGGATCCTCGCAGCCACGGCCGTAGGCACCAGTCTGGACGCGTTAGCCATCGGGGTCGGTCTTGCGTTTCTGGAAGTGAACATCATCCATACCGCGATCTTTATAGGTATGGCGACGATGATCATGTCTACGCTGGGAATGATGCTGGGGCGGTTTATCGGCCCGTTGCTGGGTAAATGGGCCGAAGTGCTTGGAGGCGTAGTGTTGATCGGTATTGGCCTAAGTATCCTGCTAGAACATCTCGGTTACTTAGGCTGATATAGCAAAAACCGGCTCTGTTAGTCAGACTGGCGCTGGTGCAGTCTGATCACAAAATCAGTCTCACATTCGAACGCAGGCAGAGATTTTAAATTCGCCATCACCTCTTCCGTCGCCCGCCATGCAAACGGCGTCATTTGCAGCAAATCAAACGCTTCAGCGCCTGACAGGCGCATATTGTAAGCCAGCGTTTCTGTACTGACGCGCTCAAAACCTTCAAGCTGTTCATCCAGTTCAGCATGGAGCTGAACATCCTGATAAATCATGCCCTTCATCTGATATAAATGACGCGGACCAGGTGCGACGGTCAGCACCACGCCACCGGGCTTAATAGCACGGTAAAGCTCCTGCGCTTTGCATGGCGCATAGATGCGTACCACCGCGTCCAGAGAGTTATCGGCGAACGGCAAACGATGGCTGGAGGCGACGCAAAATGACGCATTGTGATAGCGTTTTGCCGCGTAGCGGATCGCCACTTTCGCCACGTCCAGCCCGAAGACATTCATCTTGCGATGATGAGACAGGCGTTCCGCCAGCGCGGTTGTGTAATACCCTTCTCCGCAGCCGATATCAAGTAGCGTTTCCGCGGTTTCCGGCAGCGCGTTATCCAGAATGTCCGCCAGCCGGTCACGTAATGGCTGGTAATGCCCGGCGTCGAGAAATGCACGGCGCGAAACCATCATTTCTGTGCTGTCCCCGGGCTGTTTCGAGCGTTTATGCTGCACCGGCATCAGATTAACGTAGCCTTCTCTGGCGTTATCAAACTGATGATTCGCGGCACACCGCCATTGCTGGCCTGTCAGCTCAAGCGGCTGGAAACAAAGTGGACATTGATAAGTCATGCGGAAAACCTGCAAGGAAAGTCTGAAAAGGGCGAAAATTCGCAACAAGGCTAAGTCTAAAGAAGGCGTACTGTTGTTGCAACTGCTGGAAAATCCGGTTCAAAGACGGCTACACTGAGTCGATAACATTTTTCTAACCGAGAAACGAGATGAGTGACAACTCAGCTTTACTCAGCCCTATCCCCGGGATCCTGCATGGATTCGGCGACAAAGAAAATCTGCTCCCTGTACACCTGCAAGCTTATGAATCTACCCGCCCTGAAAAGAAACAGGTTCACGGCACACATATTGTAGATGTCGTACAGCCCGGACAAGACTGCGGCGAGGCCGATGGTTTTATCACGTCAACGCCCGGAATTCTGCTGGCGGTTTTCACGGCTGACTGTTTACCGGTTATTTTTTGCCGCAAGGATGGTAAGCAAGTCGCGGCGATACATGCCGGCTGGCGCGGGCTTATCGACGGCATTCTTGAAAAAATGGCTGAGCGGATTAATGAGAACGGCGATACGTCAGACTGGTTTGCGGCGATTGGTCCGGCGGCAGGAAACTGCTGTTATGAAGTCAGCCAGGAATTGGTCGATGATTTTATGCAACGCCTCGATTTGCCTGCTTCACTGATTTCGCCCCGGCACCGGCATCTCGATCTGGCGGCAATCGCCAGTACCAAACTATATTCCCTCGGCTTTGCGGGCATTGATCATGCCGGTAGTTGTACAATCTGTACCGAAGCGCCTGGCGGAAACGGGTTCAAATACACCAGTTTTCGACGCAACAGTCATCAGCGCGCGAAAGACCCGAGGCATCCGGGGATCAGTGGCCGCAACCAACAATCGGGCATTATGATCTTATAAACCTGAGAAACACCGGATATACAGGCACAAAAAAACCCGCGCATGGCGGGTTTTTTTACAGCTAAGCGCTGCTTAGATTGCAGTTACGTTAACTGCTGACGGGCCTTTCTGGCCGTCTTGGATTTCGAACTCTACGTTCTGGCCTTCAGCCAGAGTTTTGAAGCCGTTACCCTGGATTGCAGAGAAGTGTACGAACACGTCTTTGCTGCCGTCAGCAGGAGTAATGAAACCGAAACCTTTAGACTCGTTGAACCACTTAACTTGACCTTTGATCTTTGCCATCTTGAGTATTTCCTTTGGATTGTTTAAACCGCCCGAGGGCGTTACATAGACAAACTAGAGTCGTTACTGCTTGAGGCACTAAGATTAGAATCGGCAGAGAAGCGGTATTCAACGTGAACGTCTTTACTCAGAACTTCTATACTGAAAATGCCACACATATACAGAACTGTACCTCGTTTTACCCAGATGCGTTATCACATACTCTGAATTCGATGGCAAGCCATTTTTAATCAGTGATGGACATGTCGCACATATTTGAGCCGGTTAAAGGCACTTCGTGTTCAGTTATGCTGAAATATGTTGATAGACATGCTTTTTTCTGCTTTGCAGTTTTACCTGCATATCAAACAAAACAATAACGACCTGTTTCGATTATTGATCATTTAATGCAGAACCGTAAGCGTAAAACACATGTTTATTTGAATTTTTATTGCGGTGCGCATTCCAGACTTCTTCAGGAAGCAGGGATTCTTCGTGACAGTCGGGCATCTCCCGGCAGGCAATACTTGGGTGATAGCCTGTCTGGCGGGTGAGTTGCACACTTGTCAGACAGAACGGGCACCCCGACAAGAACATATCCGAACGGTATGACTGGTTATGCAATAATCAATTACGCCATAGACGGATAAAATGGTGCAAAACAAAGGAGGATAAAGGAATAAATGCACCTAAACTGTGCGCCTTTATCTCCGGGAGATAATACAACGAAACACAGCAGCCCGGGAGAATTCAATTCCACACCGGTACCTATATAAAGCCATTTTTTCGACATTCCCGATTTTGACATTATAATGAATTAAAGTTTGCGAGTTGGTTAAACCGAGATAACAGTTAATAAACATCCGCCCCCAGCCTTATTCAAATATTAAATATCGATATAAAAAATAAATATTAAATTCCGTGATCGAAATCTCATCTTAGATTTATCACTTAAAGATATGAGTCACATAACTCTTTCGATCTTTCATCAGGAAAACGACAAAAAGGGTTACTGATTCCTGCACGCGGGTCTCTGGTATAGCGCCCTATAATCCACTGTATAACCTGAAAAAATTGCAGTTAACGCTCAAAACAGCGCATTTGGGATATTCTTACGAGCCATTATTCTGAACAAATGCACGCTGCTGACAGGAGAATTAAGCGTCAGCGGGATTGTAATTAACAACTTTATAACCCCTCATCTTTGTGAGTGTTAAGAGGGGTTATTCACTTTAACTGATAATACTTCTCATTTAATGGCGTGCCATTTACTTTCACCCTCTGTTCGCGCCCTGAAAAATGAAATTCAACCTTTAGATATGCTTGCACCTATTTTTAAAGGTTTGAATTCCATTTCAGGCAAGTCGCTCTGACTCACAGCCTGAGATAATTCGCGTAAAGGCTCATCGAGTGATTCATCCGCTAATTCAAAAACGCCCCAGTGAATGGGCACCGCTTTGTGACAACGCAATTCTATAAACACTTCGACAGCCTGCTGCGGGTCCATGTGCTGCGCACTCATGAACCATCTTGGTGCATACGCGCCAACCGGAATCGCTGCCAAATCAAATGGCCCCAGACGCTGCCCAATTTTTTCAAACTGGTCGCTGTAACCACTGTCCCCGGAGAAGTAGAATTTTAATAAAGGATGGGCCACCACCCAGCCGCACCACAGAGACCGGTTGCGATCCCATAGCGTGCGCATACTCCAGTGACGCGCCGGTACTGCAGAAATCGTGATTTCACCGAACGTTCGTTCTTCCCACCAGTCGAGTTCCTCAACATGCTTTGCGCCACGCCGCGTCAGCCAGGATTTCATTCCCAGCGGCACCATAAATTGCACATCGGGGAAGCGGCGCAGGAGACGACGAACCGTCATACGATCCAGATGATCGTAGTGGTTGTGCGAAAACAGCACGACGTCTATTTTTGGCAGCTTATCGACGGAGGCCGCGACGGGCGTTTTCCTTTTCGGTCCGTAAAAAATCAGAGGCGAAGCACGGTCAGAAAGCGCCGGATCGGTCAGAATGTAACGACCCGACACCCTAAGCAACAGGCAGGCGTGGCCTAAAAACCATAACCGGTCATCGGTTCCACTGAAATCAGCCGCCTGCCACCACTGGCTGACAAAATGTTCATACCCTTTTTCAGGAGGAACCGGCAAACCCTGCTCTTTGCGTTCTTTCCTCCAGCGTTTTAGGTCGCCTTCCTGCCGGTTTTGCGGTTCGGCATTGGTGAACCCCTCAGGCGTATGATGTGCTTTTGAAGGATCGTAATAGGGATTTTTACCTGGCATAAGGCTCCTGTGAGATGACGACGGTTCCGGAGAGCAGTTCAGGCCTGCAATATTGAATAATTATCATAATTGCCGGTCACACCACAGACAGAAAGTGCAAAATAATGTGGCAAATGAACGTTTAGCGGACATTAAGAAAATCTTAATAACTCTATGTTGTACTAAAGATGTTCTGAAAGGAGACGCTTTATGACAATGAACACAACGAAAAACCGCAAGTCGTTTACTGCGCGGCTGACGCACATTATGCAGATCCAAACACAATATGGACGTCTATGGCTGCGCTCTCGCTTTCGCCGGTTCACTCTGCCACCGGCGCTAAAACTCATCATCCTGACATTGGCCGGGTTTATGATTCTGGCTATTACGGGCACATTGCTGCTGATGATGGATCTTATCTCCCTGATGCTCAGGCTGATAAAACGCCCCTTCCCTCGCGGCAGCTTGCATCAGGTTCGCCTGCCAGCGAAGGCGGTATAAAGAAAAACCGTGTCGGAGAATCCGGCACGGTTTTAAGTTTGAGACTCGTCGCTCTGCTTATCAGGCAGGCATACCACAAAGTTTGGTCAGATTTCTGGCGCCGATCATGAGAGTTGCCACATAGGATTGTCTGCGGGTCACGACTTCGACCGCAACACGCGCATCTTTGTATTTAATGAGGTAGGTAGAAGGCCAGCCCTGACGACGTTTGCCGTAGGCTTTTTCATGACTGTCGATAGCTGCATGAGCAACCACCAGATGGGAAAGATTTTTATCACCTTTAATGATGCGCTTCATAATGGACTCCGCCTTAGAC
Organism: Rahnella contaminans; assembly: GCF_011065485.1. Taxonomy (NCBI): domain Bacteria; kingdom Pseudomonadati; phylum Pseudomonadota; class Gammaproteobacteria; order Enterobacterales; family Yersiniaceae; genus Rahnella; species Rahnella contaminans. The sequence continues at coordinate 1,172,429 of NZ_JAADJS010000002.1, read as the reverse complement.
ACAACTGTCAAAATGAGGAAACATTAATCACTTGATACGCATCGCTTTATGCGATGCTTATTCGAATCACTTCTCTGCAAAACCTTGTCACAATCTGAGTATCTCTGCGCTTTTAATTATGCGCAAGTTTTACTAAGCAGGAAACATACCATTGCTGCACGAAGCGGCCGTTTGCTCTGCGCCTGCCACTGACCGTGCGGGCTGCTGATTTCTGCCAGCCAGAGGGGATCGCTCTGCAACTCTTTAAAATTTATGCTGATTTTGTTGGCGCAAATAATCGGCCACGCATCGGAGGGGTTGTTGCAATAATCTTTGCCTTTCATGCCGCCATAGGGATACCACTTCTCAGGCTCCTCTCCGGTCAATAAGGCAATGTTGTGGTTTACTTCACTGTCGTTTTCTTCAGACCATTTGATCATCTGTTCTTCCATCCTGCAGGGCACATGCGTGGAGACTACCGGAAGAATAAGACACTTTTGTGAATGAATGGCGTAAATGAAAAACCCGCCAATTGGCGGGTTAACAAAACGGAATTATCGTTCAGGAATAAATCCGCGCAGGCTGAGAGCAGAATCATCGTCTGCCTCAACGGAGGGCGCATTGCCTCTTGCCTGTGCAGCCAGAACCTTGAGCAACTCGGTTTGCTGGCGTTGCAGCTCAGCTATCTCGTGCAACAAAGCAATTTGCTCATTTGCCCTGACGCTGGCGCGGCTGACGAAAAACCAGACCAGAAGGAATAACAGCACTGAGAGTGCACACAGCACCAATGAAGCCAGGCTGCTTTGGCCCACTGCGAAATCAAACATTGACTACCCTACCACTGAATGTTCAGAGCAAGCATCTTACCATCCCCGGCAGGTCAGGGAAGCCATTCACAAAAAAACAGGGTTTTCTTACCGGTTTGCAAATCCCAAAGCTCGCAGATTCGTCTGGCAGGCATTACTCAGAAAGGAATAAAGGAGGTGATAGAGCAAACACCAAGGTCAAAGTTGCCGCCCTGATCGCAATAGCTGTTGAGGGCAAGCAAGTACAGACCGATACAGATGAGCAGGAAAAGGACGAACATCACGATCCTCCTGACACTGAAAACAGGCTTTTTCAATTTGATGGCAGGTCTCTTTTGGTTTAAAAAGCGTCTATCAGGGCTCAAAGGGATAGTCCAAACATAGCAGAACAGAAACCCATAGTACGACGTAAATCCTAAACAACGATATAACGAAGTATCGCCTTTTACTCTCAGCGCGCCCCGCAATTATCACATACAGAAATCATACACGATAATGCATAATTTTTATCAATGAATACCGAATAACTCCCGTTGATCTGCATCAAATAAATAAACATTTGGTGCATACCTATTCCCCCTGTTATCCATCAAAACAGTTTCCGATAAATAAATACTTTTAACCAACACATTGCATAATGTAAGAAACTAAACCACTAAGTAATATATTCACCCTAAAAATGCACCTTAACGATTTTCACAAAAATAAATATGGTCAATATCCTGAAAAACCCTTCACCACGTGGGATTTAGCGGATTACCACGCCTTAAAACTCCGCTGCAGAGCCTGCCAGGCAAGGGTCTGCACAGAATCATAATTTCTAATATGTCGTCATCATTCAGAAACCATAAAGGAAAACATTATTTAAAAGATTCCAAATAAATTAAATTCAGAACTTTAAATCACAAAAATAATTCAGCTTTCTTTCAGATTTGTGTGAACTTCTTTGTTGAATAACACCATGCATTAAAATATCATCCCGCCGTCGAACAGTTCTTCTGTCTCTTCTGTAATATAAATCAAAGCATAGTAACTGGAATATTTCAGTTGATTCATGCTGACTATTTTTTGTTGAGGGATTAATAAATGCATGCATGGAATAAAAAGTTCTTCGTTTCTAAAATAGCGCTGGCCTGCGCTGTTGCAGTAACAGCACCTGCGGCGATGTCAGCAGACATCTCCGGCACCGTATACGATACTTTCTACAGTGACTCGATTCAGTCTGGTTATATTGGCTATCACGGCTATGTTGATAATGATGGTGCCAATAACAGTTACACTGGCGGAGACATCTACTCTTCAATCAATAATGCAGTCGTAAACGGCGTTATCTCTACGCATTACCTGGGTTTTGATAGCAATGCCAGTAATGTCCTGAATATCACCAATACCACCGTGAATGGCATGATCACTTCCCGTTGCGTGGGTTCTACGGATTCTACTTGTGGCTCTACAGCCCGCAATGAATACGACCAGTCACCATTGCAGCTTACCATTGATAATTCCACCATCAATGATACTTACGAAAACTTCGGTTATGACGTCGTTGGCGCAGACAATAAAACTACGCATCAGCAATACCCAACTTCTGCTTTGGGTGTTGCCGTAACACTTGAGCAAGAAAGCAACATCGTTATCCAGAACAATTCCCATGTTGCTGGCATTGCGCTGACGCAAGGTTATGGTTGGGCTGATACCACTGTTAATAATGGTAATACCTACGATACGAATATCACCGTTAATGATTCTGTTCTGACTTCAGGTTCATACAGTGAACTGAATAGTAATAGTTTTTATGGTCAGTCAGATAAACCTAGCGATTACGGTTCAAGAACCGACGGCGCAACAAATCCTGGCGATGATGTTGCGCTATCTGTAGCAGCAACTGCGCAAGATAACTCAATGAAGACTAACGCCGTCTTTAATAATTCCACGATTAAAGGCGATGTGACTTTCGCAAGCACATTTGACAATAATTATTATAAGGGTGGCCACGACAGCAATGGCGACGGCAATCTTGATACTAATGGTTGGGATGACACCGACGAACTGAATTTGACCCTGGATAATGGCAGTAAATGGGTTGGTGCAGCGACTTCAAACGTCGACAAAGATTATACTTTGTATGACCGCTCGGCTAACAGCATCTGGCCGGATTCACTTTACAGCAACACAACCAACCTTTTAATCGGCGACAGCGTCTATCAGAGCGGTCTGTTCAATGTTGCTCTGAACAATGGTTCTGAGTGGGATACCACAAAGGTATCCAATATTGACAATCTGACCCTGAATAACCAGTCACAGCTGAATGTTGTTGATTCGACTCTGCTTGCAGACAACATCTCTCTGACAAATCAGTCAAGCCTGAAAATTGCAGCACACGGCGGCGTTGCAACTGACGCACTGAACCTGAACTCAGGCAGTAAAGCCACTCTGGCTGAAGAAACCGCTTCTTTGTACGCGAACACCATTACCGTAGGTAATGGTTCTCAGCTGAACTTAGGCGCTGGTGAAGTTGATACTCACAATATGGTGCTGACTGATGACGGTACCTTCAACGTTGGCAGCCGTGAATATGTTCTGAACTCCGACATGAACAACGCCCGCGACAAAACTGCTGCAGATTACGTTTACGATCGCGGTACTATCGGTATGAATTCCGATGGCCACCTGGCGGTTAACGGCGTGACTAACGGTAACTATCAGGTTCGTATTGATAACGCGACCGGCGCAGGCCGCGTTGCAGATTATCAAAACAAAGAACTGATCCGTACTTACGGTGGCAACGCATCCTTCACTCACGCAAATACCGCTGATCTGGGTGCTTATAAGTATCAGGCAGAACAAGTTGGCGATACCGTTGTTCTGGCTAAACAAGGCATCACTTCTACCGCTAACGCGGCGCTGAGCCTGCCTTCTTCTAACGCTGCAACCTGGCATATGGAACAGGATACTCTGAGCAACCGTATGGATAGCTCGCGTCACACCCAGGGTGATGACAAAGGCGGCGTATGGGTTAACTACTTTGGCGGTCAACAAAACGGCGACAATGGCGTTGTTGATTACGATCAGGACGTTAACGGCATCATGGTTGGTTTGGATAAAGTCACTGAAGGGGGTGGCGATCGTCAATGGCTGGTCGGTATGGCGGCGAGCTTCGCGAAATCCAGTCTGTCTATGGATAACGCAGATGCGGATACTGACAGCCAGTCAGCACGCGTTTACTCCAGCCTGGACTTCAAAAACGGCGTATTCTTTGATACCTCTCTGAGCTACAGCCACTTTAGCAACTCCACTGACAGCACCATGAGCGATGGTCAGCAGGTGTCGGGTGATAACTCAACAGATGCATGGGGCTTCGGTCTGAAAGCCGGTTACGACTGGAAATTCGCACCACAAGCTTACCTGACGCCGTATGCAAGCATCACCGGCGTCTTCATTGGCGATGATGACTACAGCATGAGCAACAACATGCGCGTCAGCGATCAGGCTTATGACAGCATGCGTTACGAGCTGGGTACCAACATCGGTTACACCTTCGACCTGGGTGCCGATCAGGCCATCAGCCCTTACGCAACACTGGCATACGTTTATGAAGATGCCAACAATGATGCAGATATCAACGGCGACCGTATCGATAACGGCATCGACGGTTCAGCAGTTCGCGTTGGTTTAGGCGGTCAGTTCGATATGAGCAAAAACTTCACCGTTTACGCGGGTGCTAACTACCTGGGCGGCAGCGATGTTGACCAGCCGTGGGCAGCAAACGTGGGTATGAAATACCGCTGGTAATTTCTGCCTGATCTCTGTCTGACGCAGAGTTAAGTAATCAAATGGCCCCTTTTCAGGGGCTATTTTTTTTGCTTTCAGCCCGAATGCCGCGATTCAGAATTGGCTGGAATGACATTTACCCGGAAATAACTTCTACTAGACTTATCAATATCCTGAAGCGTCAGGATGAACATGGGGAGTTGTGGGATGAGTGTGATTAAAACGATTATTGTTTTGGCCGTTATTTACGCCGTTTTTCTTTTTTCCGGCTATGGTGTGACCGTCGGCAGCAGTGAAAATGCAGCGGGTCTTGGACTGAAATGCCAGTATCTCACCGCGCGCGGCATTGTCAGCTCGCAGTATATCCATTCCGACAGCGGCGTAATTGGCGTGGCTAACTGCCCGATTTTCAAGCAGGTCGGCGAAGTGGTTGATAATAAGTAGAAAAAAATCTGGGTTGTTATGCCCGTCCCGGCGGCGGGCATAACAAAAGTATCAACTGTCGTGTCGGGTGAATTTCAGCTCAATGAGTGAAATAGCCTTTTCGATAGCGCGCTTAGTGACCGGATCCGCTCCGGCAGGATGTTTACTGAAATCAATGCTCTTCAGTTGGTGAGACATTTTCTCGCGAACTTCCGCTGGCGCAATAATTTCGATCACATCCAGAATTTGTTTGATAACCAGCTGGCACGCCACCAAATCAGATTCAATTTCCTGTTCTCTGTTTAAAGAATCGGACATCAGATACTCCTCCCACAAAAGCCATTCGTAAAAATTATGGTCGCGAGAATATCACGCACATGGATGAAATTCTCTATCCTCGCCTTTCTTGTATTTCGCCTCGCTATAACTGGACAAAGAATCAGCAAACGAATCCCGTTTTGTGTCGCTACCCGGACATTCCTTCTATGCTTAATCAGGTGACAACGAAGGAGGAGCACGATGTTCGCACTTGTTTTGACCATCTGTTATCTCGGCGGTGGATGCGAAGATTTGGTCGTGGATGCCTTTAATACGAAGGCGCAATGCACTGTCGCCATGCACCAGCAAGGTTTGCGCCAGGCCGGCTGTTACCCTATTGAAGATTTTATTGATGGTTACTGGATCCCGGCACATGAGAATGCCGGATATTAGCCCTTGTGCCCGCTTTCACAACGTGGCAATAAAATATTTCATAAAGATTGCTAAAGTGTCAGAAGAGCGGTATCAATACCCTGTTACTCATTGATATTTAACCATATTGACAGGGCAGGAAATGGCAATGACGATACGTAAAACTTATGGCTGCTTTCAGAAACTTCCCCTCGCAGTCCTTCTTTCCAGTGCCTTTCTGGCACCGTTTACCAGCTACGCTGCGACCGTTCCCGCAGGAGTTGAGCTGGCAGCAAAACAAGAAATCGTGCGTAATAACGGAAGTGAACCCGCCTCTCTCGATCCGCATAAAGTGGAAAGCGATGTTGAATTCAATATTCTGAGTGATCTGTTTGCGGGCCTGATTACCATTGATAACAAGGGCGAAGCACAACCCTCGCTGGCCGCAAGCTGGGAAACGAAAGATCAGAAAACCTGGGTATTCCATTTACGCCCCGGCATTGTCTGGTCTGACGGTTCTCCGATTACCGCACAAGATGTTGTTTTCAGCTGGCGTCGTTTGATCGACCCTAAAACCGCTTCACCTTACGAAAGTTATCTGGGCAGCATGCACGTCCTCAATGCCAGTGAAATCATCGCGGGCAAAAAAGCGGCTGACCAGTTAGGGATCAAAGCGCTGGATAAAAATACGCTGGAAGTCACCCTCGACCAGCCGCTTTCTTACTTCCTCGGCATGCTGGCGCACCCTTCACTTTCGCCAATCAGTCAGGCAGATGTCGAAAAATTCGGCGATAAATGGACTCAGCCCGGCAACCTCACCAGCAGCGGTCCTTTTAAACTGGATACCTGGACGGTTAACGAACGTATAACAGCAGTCCGTAATGCAACCTACTGGGATAACGCGCATACCGTCATCAATAAAGTGACCTATCTGCCAATTGCTTCCGGCACGGCGGATGTTAACCGTTACAAAGCCGGTGAAATAGACATTACCAATACCATTCCGGCACCCTTGTTTGCCTCGTTGAAAAAAGAACTGGGTTCACAGGTTCATGTCAGCCCGTATCTCGCGGTTTATTACTACGCGATGAACACACAGAAACCGCCATTTAACGATGTCCGCGTGCGTAAGGCGCTGAATCTGGCAATTGATAAATCAATTATTGCCGACAAAGTGCTGGGTCAGGGACAGACGCCAGCCTGGCATCTGACACCGGATAACACCGGTGGATTTACATTTACCAAACCGAAAGATGCCAGCCTGACGCAGGACCAGCGTAACGAAGAAGCGAAGAAATTGCTGAAAGAAGCCGGTTTTGGTCCGGATCATCCGCTGAAATTCAATCTTCTGTACAACACGTCAGAAGCCCATCAGCGTATTGCCATCGCGGCGGCGTCTATGTGGAAAAAAAATCTCGGCGTGGATGCCGTTTTGCAGAATCAGGAATGGAAAACCATGCTGGATACCATGCATCAGGGGACCTACGAAGTGGTTCGTTACGCCTGGATTGCGGACTACAACGAGCCGTCCACGTTCCTGAATACGCTGCGTACCGGCAACAGCGAAAATACACCTAAATTCAGCAATGCCACTTACGATCAGGCGCTGAACGATGCATTAAAAGCGACGGATAAAGCGGATGTTGGCAAAGCGTATCAGCAGGCAGAGCAGGTTCTGACGGACCAATCTCCGGTCATCCCGCTGTACCATTATGTAAGCACCCGTCTGGTGAAACCTTACGTCGGCGGCTTCAACGACAGCCTGCTCAATTACGTCTACACCAAAGATTTGTATGTGATTAAGCACTAACGCATTGCGCTACCCCCCTTCCGGCCCCGTGCCGGAAGGAACTCATTTTCGCCGTGCTACCCGATCTCAGCCCGCGCACTTGCCACACGCCACTCAGATGGTAGATTGTACGTAAATCACACAAACGGGAGCTGTCATGAAATTCTCGCAAAGTGAGATCCAACCGCTTTGGGATGAAGTGGCGCGTATTATCGGTGATGGCGTGATTCAGATGCGTCACAGAGGGGAGCCTCTGAGTGCCGATGCGCTGATTGGTTATCTCGACGAGCAACTGGCCTGCGCCACCGGCGTTCAGCGTCGTATTTTACTTGGCGCGGCCATCAATATGTTAAAAGCCGACCGCCGTTCCTGAACAGGGGATAAACAAAATCCTCGTCGCCTTTTAGGAAACGAGTCACGAATAAATCCTGCAATTGCGTTCACTTAGGCTGCGATGCACGCCCCTGCGCGAATAAGAAAATGCGCTGAGTGATGTCATCCGCGCCGAGAATATTCCCTTTCTGCTCCAGATTTGCTTTGGCATAAGCCACATCGTGAGCCTGGTCTACCATGCTGATCACCCGATCGCGCGTAGGTTTATCCAGAATGCCCAGTAACGTGGTCAAAATTGCCTGATAAGCATTTGAAGCATAAGTCAGTTGTCTTTCACGTTGTTCCAGCGCGTCAATGCGAACCATCAGGGCCTGCAATTGTTCTTGATGCGTCATAGCGGCATCCTTATTCACGGGTGGAAAATAACCGGATACAGCGAAGAAAGGGATCTTCGCCGGTTACTGATATTAAGTTTAGCAGACTTAAAAAAAGTGAAGACCCCGACCAGCGGGATGCAAAGTAAACCGTTGTTCAATGAGCCGTTAACCGCTTCAGCAGTTGTAACCCGTCCTTATCCCAAACTCCCTCACGCCAGCAGGATTTTGCAGCACAAGGCGTAACATCAGCAGCACCTGCTTACAGATAGCAAAATGACAAACCAGCACCTGTTATGACATTTTCTGCCACAGCACTAATTGTTCATTCAGGGGAAATCAGGTGAAAAAAACAATCTTCGGCGCGGTCATGTGCAGCATATTACTGATGAGCTCATTTGCCCATGCAGCAGGTTGCCTTAAGGGCGCAGTCGTGGGAGGCGTTGCAGGGCATTTGAAACACCACGCGGTCATCGGCGCGGTGGCAGGTTGCGCTATCGGGCACCATCTTGCCGCGCAGGAAAAGAAACAGCAGGCCGCCGCTGCTGCGAAATAACCGGTAAAAATCAGGGCAGTTAATGCCCTGATATCACGTAAAAATTACGGCTCAGAAACCACCAAGCGGTTACGGCCATCCTGTTTCGCTTTATACAGCGCTTCGTCGGCTCTTTTCAGCGACGTATCAGGATCGCCCTGCAAATAGTGCCAGTGCGCCACGCCCAGCGAAATCGTGATTGGCCGGATACCCGGCAGTTCCAGACTTTCAACATTTTCGCGAAGACGTTCAGCAATCATTTCCGCTTCAGCCAGCGCCGTGCGCGGCAATAGGACAAGAAACTCCTCTCCGCCAACCCTGCATAAAATGTCTGTTTCGCGCGCGTTATGGCGGATCTGCTCCGCCATTGATTTAATCACTTCATCGCCAACATCGTGGCCATAAGAATCGTTGATAGATTTGAAGTGATCGATATCCAGCGCAATGACTGAAAACTGCTGGCGCAGCTGCGCCACGGATTCCAGCGTCATTGCCAGCCCGCGCCGGTTAAACAGGCCGGTCATCGGGTCGGTTTGCGCTTCAAATTTCAGCTTACCGATTTTTTTCTGCAACAGACTGATACCAATCAGCAGCGCACGTTTCAGCTGGTTGGATTCAAAGTACCACGACGGAATTTCGCGGATATTAACCGAAACATCCGGGTTATCCATTTCGTTCGCATTGCGCGCCAGCAGCCACAGAGGACGGGCGATCAGCCGCGAGAACAGCCAGACGGCAAGCAGTGTCAGGACGGCCAGCGGTGTCAGATGTTTAAGGACTTTAACCATCAGCCCTTCCAGCGGTTTCAGCGTGGCGTCGGTCGGACGAAGCGTCACAATCTCCCAGCCGGAAGAAGGCACAACCGCGTAACCGGCCAGCATCTGATCCCCGCCGACGCCTTCCACCATCAGGCTGCCGTTGGTCGCCGTTCGGACAATTTCTGTCATCGGATGTGGCTTCATCACCTCGCCGATACGGCTGGCGTCACGGTGATAAAGGATGCGCCGGTCTTCGTCGAGCACCGTGATGTAGGAACCGTCACGATAGAAATGCTCGCCCAGCAGTTCATTCAAAATGCTTTTTTGCTTCAGGTAAATGGTGCCGCCGATATACCCAAGGTACTTTCCGTCGGCGGTAAAAACCGGCGTCGAGATAATGATGACCAGGTTCTGCGCCGCAGAAATATAAGGTTTGCTGATCAGCGGACGCCGTTCTTTCAGGGCTTCCACCGCGCCTGGCGTCGTCAGCACATGTCCGACAAGCTGTAAGCTGTCCGGCGATGTCGCCAGCACTTTTCCACGGGCATTGGTGATCACCACTGAATTGAAGCTGTCCGTCTGGTATTTGAGGCGAGCGGTTTCGGACTGAAGAATGGCAGGATCGTCAAAGTGGCCTGCCGCAATCACTGCGCTGTAGGCCAGTTGCTTTTGCATGCTTTTGATAAACTGTTCGGTGCTGGACGCAAGCTTCGTCGCATAAACGCGATTTTCTTCAAGCGTATTGTCGATCAGCAACTGGCGCTGTACGCGATAGCTGGCATAAAAGCTGTTTGCAAGCGTCACGAAGGCGCTCATTACGGCTAAGATCAGAATCAGACGTCGCAGATCGATGCGGAACAGTGAGCTGGAGAGGAGTGAACGTAACAAAAGGTCCGTCCTGTGGCAAAAAGTCGCTCATATTTAACACCGCTGCCTGCGATGCACAATAAGACCGGTGAAATAAACCCTTACCCTGCTGAATCTCCGGTGAAAAAATTCAAAGCGCCGACAAAACTTAACGCAAATTAATTCTCTCTTTCTCTTCTAACTGAAATTCTTTTTTCTTAAACATGCCCGCTTTGCCCGGGAGCGACCTTTTCACAAACCTCAATTCTCTTGCTGTAAGTCATTGCCTGAATAATCGCTATATGATTTATTATACAGCGCTTGTTCGACGAGGATTTTGAAATGCAAAACCATTTTGGGAAAGGGCTAAAAGCGGGCCTGACCGCCGAAAGCGCGTGGCCTGCTGCGCAAGTATCAGGCTATTGCAAAGAGTATTTACGGGGCTTTGTGCTGGGATTTGCACACACCCGGGCGCAGATCACTGGTGATGATAACAATGCCGCATTCGAGGCGGGCGTTTTGTCGCGTAAATACAGTCTGGATAAAGATCTGGTGGCCGAGTTCTTTTCCGCCAGTGCGAAACATCCGTCCAGGGCATTTTTTCTGGTGGGCTACGAAGGCAAGCTGCAGGACAAGGACGATAATCAGCCGCAAAACCCGCTCAGCTAAACTGCCCCTCATACCCGTCAGCCATAAAAAACGGGAGCACCAGGCTCCCGTTATTCTGTTTCAGCGAACTGAAATTACATATTTGCGATCATGTCGTCGGCAAACTCGCTACATTTGCGCAGCTTAGCGCCTTCCATCAGACGTTCAAAATCGTAAGTCACAGTTTTGTTGGCGATAGCGCCTTCCATGCCTTTGACGATCAGGTCTGCGGCTTCGAACCATTCCATATGACGCAGCATCATTTCTGCGGACAGAATGATTGAGCCCGGGTTCACTTTGTCCTGACCGGCATATTTCGGTGCAGTACCGTGAGTGGCTTCGAACAGTGCGCAATCAGAACCGATGTTTGCGCCCGGTGCGATACCGATGCCGCCAACCTGCGCCGCCAGGGCGTCAGAGATGTAGTCACCGTTAAGGTTCATACACGCGATAACATCGTATTCAGCCGGACGCAGCAGGATTTGTTGCAGGAATGCGTCAGCAATAACGTCTTTAATGATGATGTCTTTGCCGTTGTTCGGGTTCTTAATTTTCACCCAAGGCCCGCCGTCGATCAGCTCACCGCCGAACTCTTCACGCGCCAGCTGGTAGCCCCAATCCTTGAAGGCACCTTCGGTGAACTTCATGATGTTGCCTTTATGAACCAGCGTCAGGGAGTCACGATCATTGGTAATGGTGTATTCAATCGCCGCACGAACCAGACGTTTGGTGCCTTCTTCGGAGCAAGGTTTGATACCGATACCACATTCCTGTGGGAAACGGATTTTCTTCACGCCCATTTCGTCTTGCAGGAATTTGATGACTTTGTCCGCTTCAGCAGAACCGGCTTTCCACTCGATACCTGCGTAGATATCTTCGGAGTTCTCACGGAAGATCACCATGTCGGTATCTTCAGGACGTTTTACCGGGCTTGGTGTGCCGGTGTAATAACGAACCGGACGCAGACAGATGTACAGGTCGAGTTGCTGGCGAAGTGCCACGTTCAGGGAGCGAATGCCGCCGCCAACCGGAGTGGTCAGCGGGCCTTTGATGGCAACACGGTAATCACGGATCAGGTCGAGAGTTTCTTCTGGCAGCCATACGTCCTTGCCGTACAGTTCTACGGATTTCTCGCCGGTGTAGATTTCCATCCAGGAGATTTTACGCTCGCCTTTGTAGGCTTTCTGAACAGCCGCATCAACGACTTTGATCATGGCAGGCGTCACGTCAACACCGATACCATCACCTTCAATGAATGGGATAACAGGATTATTAGGAATGACCAGTTTACCCTGAGCGTCTACTGTAATCTTTTTACCTTCAGCCGGAACAACTACTTTGCTTTCCATTAACCTCTCCTTCGAGCGCATTTTTGTTAAAAATTTGTAAGATGCCGGTCGATATTACTCGAATATTTCTCGCTAGCCAATCCGAAACATTTTTCAAGTATAATGCGCTAATTCTCTCTAACTTCAATGCCTATGAACCCGCTATCTTTTAAAAATCACAACGTTAAACGTTTCAGCAAAAGGCCAGCCAAAGAACAATCTGCCCCAAAAGGGCCGGGAAAGGTGATTCTTTTCAATAAACCGTTTGATGTACTGCCACAATTCACTGATGAGGCGGGTCGGGCCACACTTAAAGATTACATTTCATTAACAGATGTTTATGCTGCCGGGCGCCTCGACCGGGACAGCGAAGGTTTACTGGTGCTGACCAACGATGGCAAACTGCAGGCAACACTGACACAGCCAGGTAAACGCACCGGCAAGATTTACTACGTGCAGGTCGAGGGAGTGCCGGATACCGCCGCCGTCGAAGCATTGCGTCACGGTATCACGCTGAAAGATGGCCCCACCCTGCCCGCCGGTGCTGAAATTGTCGGTGAGCCGGAATGGCTCTGGCCGCGCAATCCGCCAATTCGCGAACGTAAAGCGATCCCGACGACCTGGCTGAAAATCACTTTGTACGAGGGAAGGAACCGTCAGGTTCGTCGCATGACGGCACATGTCGGGTTCCCGACGTTACGCCTGATCCGCTACAGCATGGGCGAATTTTCCCTCGGCGACTTACAACCCGGTCAATGGAAGGAGATCCCGCATGTTTAAACCGCACGTCACCGTCGCCTGCGTCGTTCAGGCGCAGGGAAAGTTTCTGGTCGTTGAAGAAACCATTCACGGGAAAGTGACCTGGAATCAACCGGCTGGCCATCTCGAAGCTGACGAAACGCTGGTCAGCGCAGCAAAACGCGAGCTGTACGAAGAAACGGGTATTCACGCCGAACCGCAGTCTTTTCTCGGATTGCATCAGTGGCAGGCGCCGGACGGCACGCCGTTTCTGCGCTTCGCGTTTGTGATTGATTTACCGGAAATTCTGGACACCGCGCCACAAGATGACGATATCGATCAGTGCCGCTGGGTCAGTGCCGAAGACATTATCGGGTCGTCTCAGTTACGCTCACCGCTGGTGGCGGAAAGCATCCGCTGTTATCAGAAATCCCCGCGTTACCCTCTGGAAATTCTGCACAATTTTAATCTGCCGGAGTAAGCGCGCAGAAAAAGTCTTTCGCACCGGTTGTTGCCTCCTGTGAATCAGCAATGCAGCAACCGGCCTGACGTGATAAAATTTCGCGCTTCAGTATTTACGTAGTACCTCTCTGTTCGGGGTTCTGTGGTGTTTTTGTTGCGCGCGGCCTTCATCCTCGTGGGACAAGCATCAGAAAAACACCGTCAGTACCGGACAATTAATTCATGTGTTTCGGGACAATTATGTCTGACAACAGCCAGAAAAAAGTGATCGTCGGGATGTCCGGCGGTGTCGATTCCTCAGTCTCTGCTTACCTTCTGCAACAGCAGGGTTACCAGGTTGAGGGCCTCTTCATGAAAAATTGGGAAGAGGATGACGACGAAGAATATTGCACAGCAGCCACCGATCTTGCCGATGCGCAGGCCGTGTGTGACAAGCTGGGTATCGAACTGCACACAGTGAATTTCGCGGCGGAATATTGGGACAACGTGTTCGAATTATTCCTCGAGGAATATAAAGCCGGACGCACGCCAAACCCGGATATCCTGTGCAATAAAGAGATCAAATTCAAAGCCTTCCTGGAATTTGCCGCAGAAGATCTGGGCGCGGATTACATCGCGACCGGTCACTACGTGCGCCGCCAGGATATCGACGGCATCAGCCACCTGCTGCGCGGCGTCGATGGCAATAAAGATCAAAGCTATTTCCTCTACACGCTGGGTCATGAGCAGGTTGCACAGAGCCTGTTCCCGGTCGGTGAGCTGGAAAAACCGGAAGTGCGCCGCATTGCCGAAGAGCTCGATCTCATCACCGCGAAGAAAAAAGACTCCACCGGCATTTGTTTTATCGGTGAGCGTAAATTCCGCGATTTCCTTGGCCGCTATCTGCCGGCGCAGCCTGGCGTGATTAAAAGCGTTGATGGTCAGGTGATGGGGCAACATCAGGGGCTGATGTACCACACGCTCGGCCAGCGCAAAGGTCTGGGCATCGGCGGCCAGAAAGAAGGCAGCGAAGAGCCGTGGTACACCGTTGAAAAGGATGTGGAAAACAACATTCTGTACGTTGCTCAGGGCCATGAACATCCGCGTCTGATGTCCGTCGGGCTGATTGCGCAACAGCTTCACTGGGTTGATCGCAAACCGCTGACCGCACCGCTGACGTGCACCGTCAAAACCCGTTACCGTCAGGAAGACATTCCATGCGTCGTCACGCCGCTGGGCGAAGACCGCATTGAAGTGCGCTTTGACGTGCCGGTTGCTGCCGTCACACCGGGCCAGTCTGCCGTGTTTTATCTTGGCGAAATCTGCCTCGGCGGCGGCGTCATTGAACAGCGCCTGCCGCTTCAGGCCTGATACAGCGCCAACAGGTGTATGAAATCGGGACGCTTTCGGGCGTCCCGCTTTTTTTCTGCCCGCCTGTGACGATCTGCACTGATTCCGAACTGTGTTTAGGGTCAGTTTTATGGCATGATCTGTCGCCATTAGTTTGGGCTATCTTCTTTGTCACTGCGTCTCATCGTTTCAAAACGCTTACAGGAGTAAACGTGGCTAAAAATTATTATGACATTACGCTGGCGTTGGCGGGGATCTGTCAGGCAGCGCGCCTGGTCCAGCAACTTGCCCATGAAGGCAATTGCGCTCAGGAAGAAATGTCAGTGTCACTGCGCAGCCTGCTGGAGATGAATCCGGCATCCACGCTGGCGGTATACGGTAATAATGAAGCTAATTTGAAGATGGGGCTGGAAACGCTGCTGGGAGTGCTGAACGCCAACCGTCAGGGGCCGGGCGCTGAGTTAACGCGTTACGCATTAAGCCTGATGGTGCTTGAGCGTAAGCTCTACGCCAATAAAGCCGCCATGAATCAGCTCGGTGAACGTATCGATCAGCTCGACCGCCAGCTGGCGCATTTCGAGCTCGAATCCGACACGATGATTAGCTCGCTGGCCTCAATTTATGTCGACGTCGTCAGCCCCGCAGGCCCGCGCATTCAGGTCACCGGTTCACCGGCAATTTTGCAAAATCCGCAGGTTCAGGCGAAGGTCCGCGCCATTTTACTGGCTGGCATCCGTTCCGCCGTGCTGTGGCACCAGGTGGGCGGTGGACGCCTGCAACTGATGTTTTCCCGTAATCGCTTGTTTGAACAGGCGAAAAGTATTCTCGCTCATTGTTAATAAGACCCCAGGAGTTGCTACCGATGGAATTATCCTCACTGACCGCCGTTTCCCCCGTTGATGGACGCTACGGTGATAAAGTCAGCGCGCTGCGTACTATTTTCAGCGAATTTGGCCTGCTGAAATTCCGTGTGCAGGTTGAAGTACGTTGGCTGCAAAAACTGGCAGCCTGTGCAGAAATCAAGGAAGTTCCTGCTTTTGATGCCGACGCAAACGCTTTCCTCGACCAGTTATTGGCCAATTTTGATGTGAATGACGCTCAGCGCATTAAAGACATCGAAAAAACCACCAACCATGACGTCAAAGCGGTCGAGTATTTCCTGAAAGAAAAAGTGGCCGGTATCCCTGCCCTGCACGCGGTGTCCGAGTTCATTCACTTTGCCTGTACGTCTGAAGACATCAACAACCTTTCCCACGCGCTGATGCTGCAAACCGCGCGTCAGGACGTGGTGCTGCCGTACTGGAAACAGATCATTGATGGGATTAAAGATCTGGCGCACAAACACCGTGACATTCCGCTGCTGTCGCGCACCCACGGTCAGCCTGCTACGCCATCTACTATCGGTAAAGAGCTGGCTAACGTGGCCTATCGAATGGATCGCCAGTTCAGACAACTGCAAAACGTCGAAATCCTCGGCAAAATCAACGGTGCCGTTGGCAACTACAATGCCCACATCGTGGCGTACCCGGAAGTGGACTGGCATAAATTCAGCGAAGAGTTCGTGACTTCTCTGGGCATTAACTGGAACCCGTACACCACACAGATCGAGCCGCACGACTACATTGCTGAGCTGTTTGACTGCGTGGCGCGTTTCAACACCATCCTGATCGACTTCGACCGCGACATCTGGGGTTACATCGCCCTGAACCACTTCAAACAGCGCACTATTGCTGGCGAAATCGGTTCTTCTACCATGCCGCACAAAGTGAATCCGATTGACTTCGAAAACTCCGAAGGCAACCTTGGCTTGTCCAACGCGGTGTTGCAGCACCTGGCCAGCAAACTGCCGGTTTCCCGCTGGCAGCGTGACCTGACCGACTCCACCGTGCTGCGCAACCTCGGCGTTGGTCTGGGTTATGCGCTGATTGCGTATCAGGCCACCCTGAAAGGCGTCAGCAAGCTGGAAGTGAACGAAGCAAATCTGGCGAACGAACTGGATCACAACTGGGAAGTGCTGGCGGAACCAATCCAGACCGTGATGCGTCGTTATGGCATCGAAAAGCCATACGAGAAGCTGAAAGAGCTGACCCGTGGTAAACGTGTTGATGCGGCAGGTATGCAGGCCTTTATCGATTCTCTGGAATTACCGGAAGAAGAGAAAGTCCGTCTGAAAGCCATGACGCCGGGCAATTACATTGGGCGCGCCACCACCATGGTTGATGAGCTGAAGTAAGTCTTTGCTCAGGCATTACATGTGGCCAATCTCAGGCGACCTCCGGGTCGCCTTTTTTTATGTGACCGCGGCGCGCAAAATGTCACTGCAAAAAATCTCTGTCCTTCTAAAATAGAGCCCATTCCCTACGCATTGGAAGACCGACTTCATGAGCATGGACACCAACCAGCAGGTGCTGGAAAAACTGAAAACCGATCTGGCTCAGGCGGGCACAATGCCCCTGTATTTGTGCTTTAACGAATCGGTGCGTCATGCACTGGAAACCGGAATTTTACAGGACGGCGACTTTCTGCCGAGCGAACGCCAGTTCACTGAAATTCTGGGCATTTCGCGTATCACCGTGCGAAAGGCGCTCGCCAGGCTGGAAGAAGACGGCCATATCGGGCGCTCGCGGGGTTACGGCACCTTTATCAAAAAAGCGACCGATGCCCGTCTGGCTTATTCGCTGGCCGGTGTGAAAGGGTTTTCCCGCGAAGTCATGCTTCAGGGGCGCAAGCCGGATACGCTGTGGATCAGCCGCGATCAGGTGCCCGCTTCGGCGCTGATTGCCAGCAAACTGGCGATCACCGAAAACACGCCGGTCTACATGCTCAAACGCATTCACTACATTGATACGCGCCCGATGTCGGTAGCAGTTTCCTACGTCATCATGGACGCCATCCGCGACGTCGGGGAAATCGGCGTTTCGCTCTATGACTATTTCGGTCGCAATAATATTGAGCTCGGCGCGCTGCAAAGCCGCGTCAGTGCGGCGATGAGCGACGCGGAAACCTTGCAGGCATTGCAGCTGAAAGAGGCGATGCCACTGCTTATCATCAAACAAACGCTGTTCGACGGGCAAAACCGCCCGATTGAGTACAGCGAAAGTTTTTGCCGCAGTGACATGTACGAATTCGTCAGCGAAGACTGACTGTTTTCTAACTGACGCTGTCGAGTGAAGAAATCAGCTGCGACAGCGTTGGCGCGCAATCTCCGCCTGGTTTTGAAACCACGTAAGCCGCCACGCAGTTCGCCAGCATCATGCTTTGCCAGTGCGTCAGCCCCAGCGAAAGCCCGGCCAGTAAACCGGCGCAGTGGCTGTCGCCCGCCCCGATGCTGTCGGCCACGGTAATTTTCCGCGCCGCAATCCACCCGCAATCATCCGCTGAACCATAATAATAACTGCCTTGCTCGCCGCAGCGTAAAACCACCAGTTCACGGGTTTTCTCGTGTAACTGACGGCAGAAACTTTCTGCGTCACCAGCAAAACCGAGCATGGCCGCTTCGCGCTGATTCAGCGTCAGGATCACACCGGGGCGGATCAGACGTTCGACGCGCTCTTTGGGCATAACATCCAGACGCGGGCCAAAATCCACCAGCACGCGCACGGCGTCCGGTAAAGTATCGAGCCAGTCCGTCAGCACCGTGCCCTGCTTTGCGCCCAGCTGATAACCGGAAACATACACCAGCCCGTTTTGCGGTGTTGCCTGCGCCAGCCATCCAGGCTGCCACTGATTTTCGATACCGTCGACGGAGATAAACGTGCGCTCGCCGTCGGGTTCCACCAGCGCCAGACACCAGCCGTTGTCCGCCCCTTTCACCTGCAAATCAGACACAATTTCGCGTGCAGCCATCTCCTTGCGCAGACGGTCGCTCCACATCCCTTCGCCGACGGGCAAAAGATTCTGGCTGTGAATCCCCAGCTGTTTCAGCCCCAGCGCGATATTCAGTGCGCAGCCGCCGAGATGAAACCCGGTCACATCGGCGGCAATGTCACCGCCGCGCTCCGGCAACGTATCGGCGCGCGCAACCATATCCATCACGGCCGCACCGATGACGAGAACCGGCGATTGCTGGTGCCAGTCGCCCTGCGTCAGGGTCAGCAAAAGTTCACGGTGCGTCTGGCTCATCCAGCCTCCTGTTCATTGCGGCGAAAACGCTGAAATGCGTCGCTGTAGCGGGTCATGTCCTGCGGATTCACCCGTTTCAGTTCATCCAGCCACTCTTTTTTGAATGCTTCAATGCCGTTTAACGCGCCGCAAATGGCCGTCGCCATCGCACCGATGGTATCGGTGTCGCCGCCAAGATTGGCGCATAAAATAGCGCATTGATTCGGGCAGGTTCCCGCCAGTTCCACCATCGCCAGCGCCGCAGGTACAGACTCAATGGTGCTGACGCCCGCCCCAACCCGCTGATACACCGCTTCCGATGCCTGTTCCGTGCCTTCGGCTTTCGCCACCGTATCAAACGCCAGTTCGATACGCGCCGCCAGCGACGCGCTGAACGTGGTGGATTCCCGTGTCTGTGCGTATTTAGCGATGTCCGGCAGCGCCAGACGGATTTCCGCCCAGCTCGCCCCTTCAATGGCGCGTGACACCGCCCAGGCAATCACCACCGCACCGGCAACGGCAATATCCGATTTGTGCGTCGGGCTGGAAGCCAGCCAGACCTGTTCACAGAAATGTTTCAGCGGAGCCGAAGGCAGCACGCAGCCCAGCGGAGAAATGCGCATCGCCGCGCCATTGGTCACGCCGTTGTTTTCCAGTGCGCCGATCGCCACGCCTTTCTTCTGCTCCGCCAGCGCCAGTCTGGAACTCGGGCCAAGGATGTTTTTATTGAACGCATCGAAACTGTCGACCCAGCGGATAACGTTGCGGGCAATCAGTTCCGGCACCACTTTACCGTCGGCTTCCAGCAAGGCGTCGGCCAGCGCCAGCGCCATCGAGGTGTCGTCGGTAAACTGCGCGGCTTTGAAATAACAGGCCGCATTGTTTTCCTCCGGGCCATCCAGAAAACGGTCGATCCAACCGAAATGCTTTTTGACGCGCTCACGCGGCCACAGTTCCGACGGCATGCCCAGCGCATCGCCCAGCATTTGTCCGTACAACGCCCCGAGCATGCGGCTCTCAAGTCCTGGTTGTGTCATCGTTAAATCTCCCGATATAAAAATTGCGGCGGGCTGCCTGCCCGCCAGAAATGAAAATGTGTCGTTTAAGAAGAGGCACTCAGGCTGACCGGCGTAATCGTTTTACTGCGTTCACGGAAGAACAGCAGGAACAGCAGCATCACGCCCGCCACCATAATCGCGCCGACACCCCAGACAGCAAACCAGTCGAAGGTCATGCCATTTTTTGGCGCGCTCAGCGCAAAGGTGGTCATCGCCCGGCCACCAAGCCAGTTACCGATAAAGCTGCCCAGTCCCTGACAAATCAGCGTGATCAGCCCCTGTGCAGCGGTTCGCATATGTGCTGGCGCTTTTTTATCCACGTAGATGTAGCCGGTAACGAAATAGAAATCGTAGCTGACGCCATGCAGCAGAATGCCGAGGAATAGCATGCTGTAGGCCCAGACGTCAGCCGTGCCGCCGTAGATGAAGAAGACGTAACGGATGGCGGCGGTGATGAAGCCCAGCATCAGCACTTTTTTGATGCCAAAGCGTTTAAGCAGGAACGGCAGCGCCAGCATTGCAAAGATTTCCGACACCTGCCCGAGCGTCATCCAGCCGGTGGCGTTTGGCAAGCCAACCTGCGTCAGATAGCCGTTGGCAAACTGGTAATAGAACGCCAGCGGCATGCAAAACAGAAATGAACATAAGGCGAAAATGGCGAACGACCGGTCTTTCAGCAAACCCAGCGCATTCAGGCCAAACAGGGCTTTGATGTCCACCGGCCCTTTGCCTTTTGCCGGTGTATCCGGCAGCCAGAAGCTGTAAATCCCCAGTGCAAATGATGCAATCGCCGTGATCCACAGCGGCTGGCTGGTATCAGAAATATTGCCCATGCCAAGCATCGGCGGCAGTACAAAACCAATCACCAGACCGGATGCAATCCACCCCAGCGTGCCGAGCACACGAATACGCGGGAAATCCTTTTCGGTGTCATTGATGTTGGCGAACGCAATGCTGTTGGTCAGTGCGACCGTCGGCATATAAGTAATCGCGTACACCACCAGCAGCGGGAAGAACGTCGAAAATTCGGTTTGCAGCGCGATGAATCCCATCAGCACGCCACCGGCCAGCAACAGCCAGCCGAGCACTTTCTGAGCGGCAAAATAGCGGTCTGCGATCACGCCCACCAGAACCGGAGAAAGGATCGCCGCAATCGCCGTGCTGCTGTAAGACCAGGCAATTTCCGACGGACTAAAACCTAATTTATTGAGGTATTGCCAGAGCGGCACAAACCAGGCGCCCCAGATAAACCACTCAATAAACATCATAACGGACAGCTTCAGATGGGTACGTTTCATTATTATATCCTTGCTGAGTAAGGGATCCGCGCGGTGCCCTGGCACCGGAAGCAACGGATGAAATCAGGCATTCGAGATACCTTTACAATACCTTAATGATACCTTTGATATTAATCAGCGATCTGCCTCACAATTTATGTTTCTCCCGGCTCAGGGCGTTTATAATTCGTTTATGTTTTGTTGAGGTTTCTCTACCCGGCGTTGAGCTAGGGTTGATTAAAATATTTCAGGATCATTTAGACTTAAGCGCATCAAATTAGTCATCATTTTCCGCGTACTGAGAACAAGGAATCACCATGCGAATTTTAGTCATTGAAGATAACGCACTGCTACGCCACCACCTCTCGGTACAACTGCGGGAAATGGGTCATCAGGTTGATGCAGCGGAAGACGCCAAAGAGGCGGATTACTTCCTCCACGAACATGCGCCTGATATCGCGATTGTCGATCTCGGTCTGCCGGGCGAAGACGGCCTGAGCCTGATCCGCCGCTGGCGTAGTCATCAGACCAATCTGCCGATTCTGGTGCTGACCGCCCGTGAAAGCTGGCAGGACAAAGTCGCGGTGCTGGAAGCCGGTGCCGACGATTACGTGACCAAACCTTTCCACCTCGAAGAAGTGCTGGCCCGCATGCAGGCGCTGATGCGCCGTAACAGCGGTCTGGCCTCGCAGGTCATCACCCTTCAGCCGTTCCAGATTGACCTGTCGCGTCGCGAGCTGACCGTCAACGAGCAGCCGATCAAACTGACCGCTTTCGAATACACCATTATTGAAACCCTGATCCGCAACGCCGGTAAAGTCGTCAGCAAAGATTCCCTGATGCTTCAGCTTTACCCGGACGCCGAGCTGCGCGAAAGCCACACCGTCGACGTGCTGATGGGACGCCTGCGTAAAAAGCTGCAAGCCGAACATCCGGTTGATGTTATTACCACCGTGCGCGGCCAGGGTTATCGTTTCGATATCCGCCCATAATTGTCTGTTTTCGCTTCAAAAGGACGCGCCATGAAAGGACGTACCAAGAACCCTTTTTCTCTTCGCGTCCGCTTTATGATGGCGACCGCTGCGGTCGTGCTCGCACTGTCACTGGCTTACGGGCTGGTGGCGGTGGTGGGTTATATGGTGAGTTTCGACAAAACGGCTTACCGCCTCCTGCGCGGTGAAAGTAACTTATTCTTCAGTCTGGCGCAGTGGCGTGACAACAAACTGAGCATTAACGTGCCGCCCGATCTGGATCTTAATTCCCCAACGCTGGTGTTTATTTACGACGGCGAAGGGAATCTGCTGTGGGCAGAACGCCGGATCCCCGAACTCGAAGCGCATATCGATAAAGCCTGGATGAATAAACCGGGCTTTTATGAACTGGATACCGATACGCAAATCAGCAGCGAAGTGCTGGGCAATAACCCGAAAGCACAGGACAAGCTGAAAAGTTACGACGACACCGACGCCAACGCGATGACCCACTCCATTGCAGTCAACACCTACAACGCCACGTCGCGTTTACCGGCACTCAATATCGTGGTGGTCGATACGATTCCGCAGGAATTACAGCGTTCAGATCTGGTCTGGGAATGGTTCAGCTATGTGCTGCTGGCGAACCTTTTGCTGGTGGTTCCGCTGCTGTGGCTGGCAGCGTACTGGAGCCTGCGGCCAATCAAACAGCTGATTCATCAGGTCGCCGAGCTGGAGACTCATGAGCGTGAATCACTCGATGAAAATCCTCCGCGGGAATTGCGCGGGCTGGTGCGAAACCTCAATATTTTGCTGCACGGCGAGCGCGGACGATATGACCGTTACCGCACCACGCTGGCCGATCTGACACACAGTCTGAAAACGCCGCTGGCGGTGTTGCAGTCCACGCTGCGCGCGCTGCGAAATGGCAAACAGATGACCATCGAAGAAGCCGAGCCGGTCATGCTGGAACAAATCAGCCGCATTTCTCAGCAGATTGGCTATTACCTGCACCGCGCCACGCTGCGCTCGGAACAGAATTTACTGATCCGCGAAGTGCATTCCGTACCCGCAATTCTTGACGGATTATGTTCTGCTCTCAACAAAGTGTATCAGCGCAAAGGCGTGGTGATTACGGTCGATATCTCGCCGGAAATTACCTTTGTCGGCGAGAAAAATGACTTCATGGAAGTCATGGGCAACGTCATCGATAACGCCTGTAAATACTGCCTTGAGTTCGTGGAAATCAGCGCCGTTCATACCGAAAATGAACTGGTGATATTGATTGAAGACGACGGCCCCGGCATTCCGGAAAGCAAGCGTGAAGTCATCTTCCAGCGCGGCCAGCGTGCTGATACCTTACGTCCGGGACAAGGTCTGGGGCTTTCACTGGCCAACGACATTATCGAGCAATACGACGGTAAAATTGTCATCGGCGACAGTCCGCTTGGCGGCGCCAGTATGCGTGTCTGCTTCGGCCTGCAACAAGGCATCGAACTCGAGTAACCTTTACCCGACCATTTTGCCAGCACATTTCGACGCAATCTTAACCATAGTGCGAAATTTGCTGGCAATTGCCCAACTCAGCCGCAACACCTTCCGTTATAATCATTTACAGACCGTCCTCTTCTTTATCCACCCTCCATTTAATGCAAGGGAAATACTATGGATTACCAACTCGACCTCGACTGGAACGATTTCCTTCAGCGTTACTGGCAAAAACGTCCTGTCGTGTTAAAACGCGGCTTTAAAAATTTCGTCGATCCTATCTCGCCTGACGAACTGGCAGGACTGGCGATGGAAAATGAGGTGGACAGCCGTCTGGTGAGTAATCACGACGGTAAATGGAACGTCAGCCACGGGCCATTTGAAAGCTACGATCATCTGGGAGAAAACGGCTGGTCAGTGCTGGTTCAGGCGGTTGATCACTGGCACGAGCCATCTTCCCACCTGATGACACCCTTCCGGCATATTCCTGACTGGCGGATGGATGATCTGATGATTTCCTTCTCTGTTCCCGGCGGCGGCGTTGGCCCGCATCTGGATCAGTACGACGTCTTTATCATTCAGGGTACGGGTCGCCGCCGCTGGCGCGTGGGCGAGAAAGTCGCCATGAAACAGCATTGCCCGCATCCTGATCTTCTTCAGGTTGAGCCGTTTGAAGCTATTATCGATGAAGAACTGGAACCGGGCGATATCGTATATATTCCGCCGGGTTTCCCGCACGACGGCTATTCACTGGAAAATTCCCTCAACTATTCTGTCGGATTCCGCGCGCCAAATGCGCGTGAAATGGTCAGCGGTTTCGCCGACTTCGTGCTTTCCCGTGAACTGGGCAGTCACCGTTACAGCGATCCGGAACTGACTGAACGTGAACATCCGGCGGAAATTCAGCCTGCCGAACTGGATAAACTGCGTGGCATGATGCTGGATCTGATTGGCAACCCGACGCACTTCAACAGCTGGTTTGGTGAGTTTATTTCCCAGTCGCGCCACGAGCTGGATCTGGCCCCGCCGGAACCGCCATATCAGGCCGGTGAAATTTACGAACTGCTCGACTCCGGCGAAACGCTGGAACGTCTGGGCGGGCTGCGCGTATTGCGCGTAGGCGATGTTTGTTATGTCAACGGTGAAGCGATGACTACCGAACATATCGGTGCGGTGGACGCGATTGCCCGCCACAAAACCGTGACCAAAGAAATGCTCGGTGATGCGCTGGATGACCCGTCATTCCTGGCGTTACTTTCCGCGCTGGTGAACAGCGGCTACTGGTACTTTAACGATTAACCGTCGCGGCTGATTCAAATACAAAAGGGGCAATGTCATCAGACATCGCCCCTTTTTTTGCCGCCAGTTTTACCCGATTTTTGTTTGCGGGATTTTTAGTGTTTCAGCGCTTCTTTCGCCGTTAACTCGGCGATACGCATGATCACGGATACCGCTTTTTCCATGCCTTCCAGCGTCACAAACTCATGTTTACCGTGGAAGTTATAGCCGCCGGTGAAAATGTTCGGGCACGGTAAGCCGCGGAAAGATAACTGCGCGCCGTCGGTTCCGCCGCGGATCGGCTTCATGATCGGTTCAATATCGCAGTCTTTCATCGCCTGCTGCGCCAGCGCAATAATGTGCGGATGCTGGGCCACTTTCTCGCGCATGTTGTAGTAGTGATCGTCAAGCGTCACTTCGATATAGCAATCACGATGCAACCCTTTGCCGACCACATGGGCGATATCAATAATTTTTTGCTTACGGGCTTCGAACTGCGTTTTATCGAAATCACGGATGATGTAGTGCATTTCCGCGCGTTCAACGTTGCCCTTGATGGTGGTCAGGTGATAGAAACCTTCGTAACCATCAGTATGTTCAGGTGTTTCTTCCACCGGCAGTTCATTGTGGAAACGCGTCGCCAGTGACAAGGCATTCACCATCACGCCTTTCGCGCTGCCAGGGTGAACGTTGTTGCCGACAATCTTAATGGTCGCCGAGGCGGCATTAAAGTTTTCAAACTCCAGCTCACCCACGCCACCGCCGTCCACGGTATACGCCCATTCCGCGCCAAAGGCCGGAATATCAAAACTCTGCGCGCCCTTGCCGATTTCTTCATCCGGCGTAAAGGCAATACGCACCGGACCGTGCGCGATATTGCTGTTTTTCAGCCGCACCATCGCGGTAATAATTTCGGCAATGCCAGACTTATCGTCAGACCCCAGCAGCGTTTTGCCATCGGTGGTAATGATCGTATGGCCAAGCAACTGGTGCAGAACCGGGAACATCACCGGAGATAAAATTTCATCGCCATTTCCCAGTGCAATATCGCCACCACGGTAATTTTCCACAATTTGCGGATTAACGTGTTTCGCGGTGAAATCGGGGGCGGTATCCAGATGAGAGATGAAGCCAATGACCGGCACTTTCCAGGCCACATTGCCCGGTAACGTCGCCATCACACAGCCTTTATCGCTGAGCGTAACTTGTGAAAATCCCAGTTCAGTCAGTTCATTACGCAGTGCCTGCGCCAGCTTCAGCTGACCGTCGGTGCTCGGCGTATGTTTAACATTGGGCTTAGATTGGGTATCGAAAGAAACATAATTCAGAAAACGATCAAGCAACTTATCCATATAGGTATCCTCTGGCGGCTGGGTTTTATTATGCGCAGCATGAAAACCGTGAATATTGCGTCAGGTCATTTTTCACCAAGTTTAACGGGATAACTCTTCGGGGCGGGCGCAATTTTAGCGATAAAGATGAATAACGCTTAAGTTACCGGTGTTGCAACTGGCGATGAACTCCCGATGAATACGGGAAACAGGCATCGCCAGTTCGGCTGCAACGTCAGGTCTGGCGGGTTTATTACCAGGCTTCATCTTTTTTGGTCAGGAATTTATGCACAAATTCGGGCACCACTTCACTTGCCAGCCCGTAATGCTTCATGTCGAATTCACTTTCAACCTGGCTCGGTTCCAGATTCAGCTCAACGGCACAGGCACCGCCAATCCGTGCTTCATGTACAAATCCGGCAGCCGGATAAACATGCCCGGACGTGCCGATAGCCACAAAGAAATCAGCTTTCGCCAGCGCGTCATAAATTTCGTCCATGCCCAGCGGCATTTCGCCAAACCAGACAATGTGCGGACGCAGCGGCGCAGGAAACTGGCAGCAATGGCACCGGTCATCGACGGTTAAATCGCCCGGCCAGTCCAGAATCTGCCCTGACTGCGTACAGCGCACTTTCAGCAATTCGCCATGCATGTGGATCACGCGGGAGCTGCCTGCGCGTTCATGCAGGTTGTCGATATTCTGTGTCACCAGCAGGAAGTTATCGCCGAGCGCTTCTTCCAGCGTCGCCAGCGCATAGTGCGCGGCGTTCGGTTTGAGATCTTCCGACTGCAACTGGCGGCGGCGTTCATTATAAAAACGCTGCACCAGTTCCGGATCACGGCGATACCCTTCCGGCGTAGCCACATCTTCCACGCGGTGTTCTTCCCACAAACCATCGGCGGCGCGGAAAGTGCGGATCCCCGATTCAGCGGAAATCCCGGCACCGGTCAGCACCACCACAAACGGCTTTTTCAGTGAAGCTGCCGCCATTGAATCACGGTGGAAAATATTCGACCGGAAACGCTGATGCCGGATACGTTTGTTTTTGCGAAACCGACACAGACGATGACGTGTGCGCATAAAGTGCTCCTTACTCTCTGTGTCTGAAAGATTGTGTTGCGTAAACCATGGTTACTGGCCGCCGCTGAGTACGCGGGCGGGATCAATACGGCTGGCGCGGCGTGCCGGATACCAGCTCGCCAGCAAACTCAGCACCAGCGCGGTTAACAGTACGCCGCCGACGTCCAGCCAGTGAACTTCAGAAGGCAGGAAGTCGATGAAATAAATGTCCCCGGACAGGAACTGATGGCCGGTAAGTTTCTGCAAACCGTTGACGATATTGGTGAGCTGGAACGACGCAATCACACCAATTACCACGCCCGCGACGCTGCCGACCAGCCCCGCCAGTAAACCGTACCAGATGAAGACAGCGCGGATAAGCCCATCTTTCGCGCCCAGTGTGCGCAAAATCGCAATATCGCTGCTTTTATCTTTTACCGCCATCACCAGCGTCGACACGATGTTGAAGCAGGCCACGCCGATCACCAGTACCATCGCCATGTACATAATGGCGCGGACCATCTGGATATCGCGGTACATGTAGCCGTAAGTACCAATCCAGCTACTAATGTAGACGTAAGCGTGGGTGACTTCACCGGCGTCGTGCACCAGTTTTTGTGCGGCAAAGACATCATTCACTTTGATATCAATGCCCGTTACGCTGGTTCCCATATCCTGATATTGCTGCGCATCGGCCAGCGGCACCATGCCGAGACTGTGATCAAGCTGTCCGCTGAGTTGTAATATCCCGGCGACCTGTAAACGGATGCGTTTTGGCTGCAACAGTTTCATTTCAGGGTCACTGTTAGGGATCATCACGGTCACCCAGTCACCCTGTTTTACCCCTACCGCGTCCGCCACGCCCTTGCCGAGGATCAGCTGTTGCTGCCCGGCTTTAAAGTTTTGCCAGGCGTTATTCTGCACAAATTTCGGCGCGGCGCTGACACGCGGTTCGCTCTGCGGATCCACGCCTTTCAGCTGGATTGCACGCAGTTTGGCACCGTGTTCAATCAGTCCGTTGAACTGAATGTACGGCGCAGCGGCCACAATTCCCGGCACTTTTTCAACACGGTCGAGCACGCCCTGCCAGTCGTTAAACGGCTGATTCACCGGACGGATTTCACCGTGCGGCACGACGGCCAGCACACGCTCTTTCAGCTCGCGCTCAAAGCCGTTCATCGCACTCAGCCCGACGATCAGCACGGCCACGCCCAGCGCGATACCCAACGTTGAAATCACTGAAATCAGTGAAACCATGCCGCTGCGACGACGGCCACGGCTGAACCGCAGGCCAATCAGTAAAGAAAATGGAATGCCTGACATTACTTCGCTCCCAGCAACATCGAATCCTGCTGCAGCTTGCCGTCACGCATTTCCAGCTGACGTGTCAGACGGTTCGCCAGATGCAAATCATGCGTCACTACCAGAAATGCCGTGCCCTGACGCACATTCAGCTCACCCAGCAGTTCAAAAATACTGTCGGCGTTGCGCTGATCCAGGTTACCGGTCGGTTCATCCGCCAGCACCAGAGAAGGATTATTGACCAATGCGCGGGCAATCGCCACACGCTGACGTTCGCCGCCGGAAAGCTCAGAAGGACGGTGATTGCTGCGATGTTGTAAACCCACGGCTTCCAGCATCGCCATCGCGCGTTCCTGCACTTCAGCAGATTTCTTTTTGCCGATCAGCAGCGGCATCGCCACGTTTTCCAGCGCGGTGAAATCCGGCAGCAAATGGTGAAACTGATAAATGAAGCCCAGTTCACGATTGCGCAGTTCTGATTTCGCCGAAGAGGACATCGCGTTCAGCGACTT
The DNA here is from genome assembly GCF_011065485.1 of Rahnella contaminans. NCBI lineage: Bacteria > Pseudomonadati > Pseudomonadota > Gammaproteobacteria > Enterobacterales > Yersiniaceae > Rahnella > Rahnella contaminans. The sequence goes on along the minus strand of NZ_JAADJS010000002.1, from coordinate 1,143,263 downwards.
GCCTTTAAAAATTACTTCGCCAGACGTCGGGGAATCCAGGCCACCCAGCAAATGCAGCAACGTACTTTTGCCGGAACCGGACGTCCCGACAATCGCCATCATCTCACCCGGTTGCATCGCGAAACTCACGTCACGCAATACATCGGTGTGCATTTTGCCTTCCTGATAAGTCTTACAGAGGTTGTCACACTGCAATAATAAAGAATTACTCATAACGTAAAGCCTCTGCGGGGTGGGTGGCAGCAGCGCGCCAGGAAGGGTAAAGCGTTGACAATAAAGCGATAGCCATCGCAACAATCGCGATGACCACCACCTGAACCGGTTCAATATCGACCGGCAGCGAACCGCCATCCAGCATCAGACCGAGGGCTGGCATAATCGAGTTGAGCTGCGTGGCGAGCAGCACGCCGAGCAAGGCACCGAGCAGTGCGCCAATCACACCGGCACTCGCGCCCTGCACCATAAACAGCGCCATAATCTGGCGGCGGCTCAGGCCCTGCGTTTGTAAAATCGCCACTTCGGCCTGTTTCTCCATCACCAGCAAACCCAGCGACGTAATAATGTTAAACGCGGCAACGGCAACAATCAGGCTGAGCAGCAGGCCCATCATATTTTTTTCCATGCGCACGGCCTGGAACAGCTCGCCGCGGCGCTCGCGCCAGTCTTTCCAGCTGGCACCGTCCGGCAGTTTTTGCTGGCTCAGGGTATCGACGTCCAGCGGTTTATCGAGGAATAAACGCCAGCCTGTGACGTTACCTTTCGGGTATAACATCAGGCGCGATGCGTCCTGAATATTGACCAGCATCTGGTAACCATCGACTTCGCTGTTGGCGGAAAAAGTTCCGATCACAGTAAACAGGCGCTGGCTTGGCACACGCCCGACCGGTGTGAACTGGCTGACGCTGGTCACCATCAGACGCAACTGATCGCCCCGACGGACTTTAAGCTGTTGTGCCAGCTGGTCACCGAGGATGATGTTGTATTTGCCCGGTTGCAGTTCCTGCTGGGCGACGCCAATCAGGTATTTCGCCAGCGGATCTTTCTGGTCAGGATCGACGCCGAGCATGACGCCCACTGCCACGCTGCCGGGGCTTTGCAGCACCACATCACCGGTGGTCAGCGGCACGGCGCGGTTCACGCTTTTCAGCGCGGAAACCTGATCGTGGGTGATTTTCTGCGGGTCGACTGAACCGTTCGGTGCCGTGATCAGCGCCTGAGGCATCAGACCCAGAATGTTACCTTCCAGATCCTTCTCAAAACCGTTCATCACTGACAAGACGGTTACCAGCGCCATCACCCCGAGAGTGATGCCAATGGTGGATAACCAGGAGACAAACCGCCCAAAGCGGTCCGAAGCACGCCCGCGCATGTAGCGCAGGCCTATAAATAACGCGACAGGTTGATACATGACTTCCGTTTTAAGTGCTTGGCCGCAAATAAGTGCATGGCGCAGACTAAAGTGATCAAGGATAATAAAGGCTAGCACCGCTTTATGGAACCACTAACCCAAAGTAATCGGTTTAAGTTTGTGACGCCGTTGACCATTTTATACAGACAACGGGTTGACCCCGGTTACCCCTGCAAAGCAAGATACGGTCTGCTAATTGGCCTCCGACAGCCGCCAAAAACGAGAACGCAAAACAGCCTATGTCTCAAGATTATCGTTATTCGCTGCCTGAACGCCCGGGCGATACCCGCCAGTTAGGGCAGCTTACCGGCTCCGCCTGCGCGCTTGAATGCGCCCAAATCAGTGAACGCCACACGGGCCCGATCCTGCTGATTGCGCCGGATATGCAAAATGCCCTGCGCCTGCGCGATGAAATTCAACAATTTACCGATCATAAAGTCCTGAGTATTTCGGACTGGGAAACGCTGCCTTACGACAGTTTTTCACCGCATCAGGAAATCATTTCGTCGCGTCTTTCCAGTTTGTATCAGCTTCCAACGATGGAACGCGGCATTATCATTCTGCCGGTGAATACGCTGATGCAGCGCGTCTGCCCGCATGAGTTCCTGCACGGCCATGCGCTGGTGATGAAAAAAGGCCAGCAGCTTTCGCGCGACAAACTGCGCTCACAGCTGGAACAGGCGGGTTACCGCAGCGTCGATCAGGTGATGGAACACGGTGAGTTTGCCACCCGTGGCGCCCTGCTCGACCTATACCCGATGGGCAGCGAAGAGCCGTACCGCATCGATTTCTTCGACGATGAAATCGACAGCCTGCGTATTTTTGACGTGGATACCCAGCGTACGCTGACCGAAGTGGACCACATCAATCTGCTGCCTGCGCACGAATTTCCGACCGATAAAAACGCCATCGAACTGTTCCGCAGCCAGTGGCGCGAGAAATTCGAAGTGCGCCGCGATGCCGAGCACGTTTACCAGCAGGTCAGCAAAGGCACCTTCCCCGCCGGTATCGAATACTGGCAGCCACTGTTTTTCAGCCAGCCGCTGACCACGCTCTTCAGCTATTTGCCGGAAAACACGCTGGTGCTCAATACCGGCGATCTGGAAGCCGCAGCCGAGCGTTTCTGGCAGGATGCCTGTCAGCGTTATGAAAGCCGCCGCGTGGATCCGATGCGTCCGCTGCTCGAACCGGAAAATCTCTGGTTGCGCGTCGACTCGCTGCACGCCGAACTGAAAGCCTGGCCTCGCGTTCAGCTGCGTACAGATTCACTTCCCAAGAAAGCCGCCAACACCAACCTGAGCTACGAAAAACTGCCGGATTTATCCGTTCAGCCGCAAAATAAAGCGCCGATGGATAACCTGCGCCGGTTCAATGAATCTTTCGCGGGCAGCCTGGTGTTCTCGGTGGAAAGTGAAGGCCGCCGCGAAACGCTGCAAGATTTGCTGGCGCGCATTAAACTGATGCCCGCTTTGATTACCCGTATTGAAGAAGCCGAAACGGCCGGTCGCTACATCATGATCGGTGCGTGTGAACGTGGTTTTCTTGATGCGGATAAACAGCTGGCGCTGATTTGTGAAAGTGATTTGCTCGGTGAGCGTGTGGCGCGTCGTCGTCAGGACACCCGCCGCTCGATTAACACCGATACGCTGATCCGCAATCTTGCAGAGCTGCGCCCCGGTCAGCCGGTGGTTCACGTTGAGCACGGCGTAGGCCGTTACCTTGGCCTGACCACGCTGGAAACAGGCGGGATTACCGCTGAATACCTGATACTGACCTACGCCGGTGAAGACAAACTTTACGTGCCGGTGTCATCCCTGCATCTGATCAGCCGTTATGCCGGAGGCGCGGATGAAAGTGCGCCGCTGCATAAACTGGGCGGTGAAGCCTGGTCGAAAGCCCGTCAGAAAGCCGCTGAGAAAGTGCGCGACGTGGCCGCCGAACTGCTGGATATCTACGCCCAGCGCGAAGCGAAAGCCGGTTTTGCCTTTAAGCATGATAAAGAGCAGTACCAGTTGTTCTGCCAGGCATTCCCGTTTGAAACCACGCCGGATCAGGCGCAGGCCATCAACGCCGTTCTCACCGACATGACGCAGCCGCTGGCGATGGATCGTCTGGTGTGCGGCGACGTCGGCTTTGGCAAAACCGAAGTGGCGATGCGCGCGGCGTTTCTCGCAGTCTCCAACAATAAACAGGTCGCGGTTCTTGTACCCACCACGCTGCTGGCGCAACAGCATTTCGATAACTTCCGCGACCGTTTCGCCAGCTGGCCGGTGCGCATTGAAATGATGTCCCGTTTCCGCAGCGCCAAAGAGCAAAACGCGGTGCTGGAAGATGCAGTCGAAGGCAAGGTCGATATCATTATCGGAACGCATAAATTGCTGCAAAGTGATTTGCGCTGGAAAGACCTCGGCCTGCTGATTGTCGATGAAGAACACCGCTTCGGCGTGCGTCATAAAGAACGCATCAAAGCGATGCGTGCGGACGTCGATATTCTCACCCTCACCGCCACGCCAATTCCGCGCACGCTGAATATGGCGATGAGCGGGATGCGCGATTTGTCGATTATTGCCACGCCACCGGCGCGACGTATGGCCGTCAAAACGTTCGTGCGTGAGTACGACAGCCTGGTGGTTCGCGAGGCCATTCTGCGTGAAATCCTGCGCGGCGGGCAGGTTTACTACTTATTCAACGATGTCGAAAATATCGAGAAAGCCACGCAGCGTCTGGCGGAGCTGGTGCCGGAAGCACGTATTGCCATCGGCCACGGCCAGATGCGCGAACGCGACCTCGAACGCGTGATGAATGATTTCCACCATCAGCGTTTCAACGTGCTGGTGTGTACCACCATCATTGAAACCGGTATCGATATTCCGACGGCGAACACCATTATTATTGAACGCGCGGATCACTTCGGGCTGGCGCAGTTGCATCAGCTGCGTGGCCGCGTCGGACGTTCGCATCATCAGGCGTATGCTTATCTGCTAACGCCGCCGCCGAAAGAGATGTCAACGGATGCGCACAAACGTCTGGAAGCCATCGCGTCGCTCGAAGATCTGGGTGCCGGTTTTGCGCTGGCAACACACGACCTTGAAATCCGCGGGGCCGGTGAACTGCTCGGCGAAGGCCAGAGCGGCCAGATGACCAGCATCGGTTTCTCGCTGTATATGGAACTTCTGGAAAACGCCGTCGAAGCGCTGAAAGAAGGCCGCGAGCCGTCGCTGGAAGATCTGACCACCAGCCAGACCGAAGTTGAAATGCGCATGCCTGCGCTGTTGCCGGAGGACTTCATTCCTGACGTCAATACGCGTCTGTCACTCTACAAGCGTATCGCCAGTGCTAAAACTGAAGGCGAGCTGGATGAACTGCGCGTCGAGCTGATTGACCGGTTCGGCACGCTGCCGGACGGTGCGCGTAATTTGTTGCAGATTGCCGTGCTGCGCCTGAACGCGAAAACGCTGGGCATCAAGCGTATTGAAGGCAATGAACGTGGCGGATTCATTGAATTTGGCGATAAAAACCGCGTGGATCCGGGCTTCCTGATTGGGCTGCTGCAAAAACAGCCGCAGGTTTACCGCCTTGATGGCCCGACCAAACTGAAGTTTACGCTCGATCTCACCGACCGGCCAAAACGCCTGAAGTTTGTCGGCGACATGCTCGGGGAGTTTGCAGAACATCTAATCTGACGGCTATCGTCATAAAATAAAAAGCCCGGTGAATATCTCATTCACCGGGCTTTTTTTATGCTTTATCAGCGCGCTACGGTTTACGCAGCGCTTTCACCTGCTCGGGCGTGATATCGCCCGGCAAACCGCCGAATGTCACACGCAGGTAATTCACCATTTCGGCAATCTGCGCGTCGTTCAGGCGCTCCGCAAAGCCCGGCATCGGCTGCATGCTATCTCCGGCCGGAAAGCCCTGCGCCGGTAAACCATCCAGCACTGAGACAATCAGATTACGGCCATCCGGCTGGCGCAGGGTGGCGTTGTTCTGCATCGCCACCGCAACGTGCGGTTTGCCGGACCCGTCCGCCATATGACATCCGGAACACTGATCCAGATAAGTGATGCGACCGGCGTCATTACCGCCCTGCCCGATGCTCACCGGCACGGCCGCTGGCGGTTTGTCGCCCAGCAAATACGTGACGATCGCACGGTGATCGGCTTCGGTCAGATGACGGGTACTGAGATCAATAACTTTGTGCATTTCATCAAACGCCGATCCCTGCGGTGCAATGCCGGTCGCGAGGAAACGGCTGAGATCTGCCGGGTTCCAGCCGCGCTGCGTCAGCGCCTGCGGCGAAATGTCCGGCGCAGTGATCCGCCCCAGCGTTCCGCCTTTCAGGTTGTTATCGGTATGCATCTGTCCCAGCACGCCGCGTGGTGTATGGCATTCGCCGCAGTGGCCGAGCACATCCGTCAGGTACTGACCCCGCTGCCAGTCAGCAGAATTTCCCTGCGAACTGGCGGGGATCGGATCGGCGGTGCGGAACAACAGGTTCCAGCCAATCATCGCCATACGCTGGTTGAACGGGAACGGCATTTCGTTTTCCGGCACCGGCTGATTCACCGCCGGACGCGTCATCAGAAACGCATACATATCGTCAGAATCTTTGCGGGTCACGCCTTTGTATGACGTGTAAGGCATCGCCGGATACAGATGACGTCCGCCCGGCGCAACGCCCTGGGTCAGCGCCAGATAGAAATCCTCCGACGTCCAGCGGCCAATACCGTCGTCAGCAGACGGCGTCAGATTGCTGCCAAAGATTTTGCCGAATGGCGTTTCCAGCGGATAACCGCCCGCCAGCGGTGCGCCGCCGGATGCGGTATGGCACGCGGCGCAGTCGGATGCCTGAACCAGATAACGGCCACGTTCGATCTGTGTGGTATCCGCCGTGACCTTTTGAACCGGCTCGTCCGGCGTGCGGTTTTCTCGCCACCAGAGCACCGCCACGACGATGATAATTACCGCCAGCAGCAGGAGAAAAAGACGTTTCTTCATCACGCGTGCTCCCGGATCAGGCCTGGGGTTTTCATCACAACATCACGCACCGCTTCGTAATACCGCACGTAACCGGTACAGCGGCAGATGTGATTTTCCAGCGCCGCTTCAATCGCGCCTTCCAGTTCATTCAGCGCAATTGGATTTTTTTCCAGACGCTCAAGCAGCAGCGTTGCCGCATTCACAAAACCCGGCGTGCAGTAACCGCACTGGAAGCTGTAATGTTCCAGAAACGCCTGCTGAACCGGAGACAGCTGGACTTCGCCTTTGTCATCGGTTTTGGCGTGGCCTTCGACGGTTCGCACTTTTTTGCCGTTAAAGAAATGTGCGCCGGTAATACAGGTGCGCACTTCTTCGCTGGTGCCGCTTTCATGATCGACAATCGCCACACAGGCATGACAAATCCCCTGCCCGCAGCCAAGGCGGGAACCGGTCAGCGCCACATATTCGTGAAGAAAGTCGATCATCATCAGACCTTCGGGAACGTCCAGCGGGCCGTAATGTTGATTGTTGATAGTCAGCTCTAAAGGCTGCGTTTTGATGCTCATTGTAAAACCTCACGAATATTTTCAGCACGGACGGGCAAATCACGGAAACGGTGGCCGGTGGCATCGGCGATGGCGTTTACCAGCGCGGCGACGACCGGGATCATCACGACTTCGGCCATGCCTTTCGGCGGATCGGTTTCCGACAGCGCAGGCAGAATGTCGCTGGTCTGTTTCCAGACCGCCACATCACTGGCGCGCGGCAAATGGTAGCGGTTGAAATTCCAGGTTCCGTTGCCCGGCCCGTCTTCATACAGTGGCAAATACTCGTGCAATGCGTGGCCGATGCCCATCGCCAGCCCGCCCTGCAACTGGCCGGAAACCAGCTCAGGGACGATAAGATTGCCGCATTCCATAATCGAATGGTGCGTCAGCAACTCAACTTTACCGGTCGCGATTTCCACCGAGATTTCGGCCAGCGTGCCGACTGCGCTGTAATAGGTCACCGACGCGTTATTGCGCTGTGTTGGCGGGTAATACACCGCGTCACGCGCCAGAGTCTGGAATGGATCCGCACCGTGGCGCACAGACATGCCATCCACCGGAATGCGCTGACGCACGTTGTTCAGCGTGAAATCAGCTTCTGCCCACTGCCAGCGGTTGAAGACGTGAACCGCTGCGCCGGTCATGCCTTTCATTTCGTAGACTTTTTTTGCCAGCATTTCGAGGCTGAGAATCTGCATGCCGTTGGCGGTCAGACCGCCTTCCACCCAGCGGGCATCTTCTTTGCGCACAACATAAGGGGCAGCCTGTCCGCCACCGATGCCGGTTTGCCAGATAGCCATCGCCGCCGGCCAGATTCCGTTGTCGAAGATCAGGCGCGCCGCTTCGCGGGTGCTGTGAGAGAAGTAATAAGCCGAGTTACTGGCGCTCGATGGCGAGCAGTAAGATGGTGACCAGCGGGGATTGGTTTGCAGTTTGTCCTGCTCTTCCTGCGACATAATGTACGGGTCGCCGCTGGTTTCCACCGGCAGCACTGACCAGTCTGTCACTGAGAAATGCGCCTGTTCAGCCGGTTTTCCCAGCCATTCGGCGCACAAAACGGACTGGGACGTGGACATTCCCGTACCCATTTCTGCGCCGCTGTGCCACAGGCTGATTTCGCCTTTTTCACTGAGCTCCACGCGGGCGAAAGAGGTTTCCGCACCGGTGCCGAAGTCTTTCTGCACACACCCAAAACCGACGCCATAGCGTTTGCCCGGATTCTGGCTTTCATATTCGGCTTTGCGCTTCTTACGCTCTGTCCATAACGGGTGAACGGCGGCTTTTTCCAGCACTTCATCCGCACGGATTGCGCCGGCAGGAATGGCACCTTGTGTGTTTTTCATGCCCGATTTCAGGACGTTGCGCATGCGAAACGCAATCGGATCCAGCTTCAGTTCAGCGGCCAGCTCATCCATCATCATTTCGGTAGCAGCCATACTTTGCAGCGTGCCGTAACCGCGTGCAGATCCGGCGTCGAGCGCGCGCGAGGCCAGCCCGACCGCGGATAGATCACTTTTCGGGAAATAGTAAATCGACTGCGCCGCTGTTGCGCCCACCATCACCACCGACGGCGTAAAGTTGCTGCGCCCGCCGCCGTCTGCGGTCATTGCTGCATGGAAAGACTGCAACATCCCGGTTTCGCGGTTCACGGCGATGTCGTAATTCATATCAAACGCATGGCGTTTCAGCGCGGACTGGAACTGTTCGAAGCGGTCATTCGCCAGACGCACCGGCAAACCGTCGCCGTACATCGCCGCGACTGCGCCGTAATACGGGAAGTTGTAGTGATCTTTCGAGCCGTAACCGACGGTATAACACGGATGCAGGATCAGCGTTTTCACCGTGCGGTGACCTTTTGCCATCATGCGCGGCATTTCGTCCGCCACTTCCTGCGGCGACTGCGTTGGCACCACCATATGCAACGTTTGCGTCGCGGCGTCGTACCAGCCGTTGGCGTTATCCGGCTCAAGCGCGGAAGTATCCACGGATTGCGTGGTGAAACGGCGTGACATCACCAGCCAGTCCTGCGGTGGCGATTTCATTTCATCCGCCATTTCGCCCGCATAGAACATGCCCTGCTGATCGAGCTTCCCGCCTTCACGCCCTTCCGGCCAGACTGGCAGGTGTTTGCGCATGCCGACGGGGAAGACTGGCATATCTTTCAGGCTGGAGAACTTATCGTCTTCATAGGCGGTTTCGCCGCCGACGCGAACGAAGCGGAACGTTCCCCACGGATCGCGTTCCAGCGGCCCGGTGGTTTCACCGTAACGCAACACACCGTCTTTAAATTTCAGTGCATTTTTAGCAAAACGGAATTTGGCAAAATCCTGATAGACCAGGATGGCGACCGCTTGTCCAAGATAGGCTGGCGTTTTGCCTGCCGGCAGCAACATGTCTTCGCCATAGAATGCCGGGAAAGCCAGACCGTCGCGCGCCAGCACGTCGGCAGTGACCAGCTGATCCGGCTGTAAATCGTCGCCGAGCAGCGATAAATCCAGCCCGGAATAAACACGGTCAGCCTGCGTTACGCGCAGGATAAAAGCATGGGCCTGTTTTTGCGGCCAGTGCGGCATGTCTTTGGCGCGGATATCGCGGGCAAAGACTTTCTGCCCCATAACCTTCGCTTTGCCATCGATACGGAAACGGACGCGTTTGTTTTGCGCATCCCATTGTGGTGACTGGAGAATTTTCTCTTCAAACAGCGCGGCGTAGGCCTTGCTGTGTAACGGGGCGAGATAAACAGAGACGCCAGCGATCACAGCGCCTTTGACAAAGCGCCGCCTGGACGGGTTGAAATTGCTCATAAATTTCCTTGCTTCTTATTGTCTTTCTTATTTTTCGGCACATTTACAGCTTGCAGTAAATGCTGTAAATACCGCTTATCGCGGGCGATTATAGGTTTTCAGTTCGAATTAAGTAATGATCGAATACACATTTTTAATATTTCGTTCACAAACTTGCGCAAAAAGATGGGATAATTATTTATGTTGCGCAAACAATGTACAAAAGGGATAGGCGCTAAATGGCAGGCATTCTTCTTCTCGCCGCGGGTTCAGGGAACCGGTTTATCGCAGCGGGCGGCACGGGCAATAAACTCAATGCGGTAATGGCTAAAACAGCAGAAAACTCTGTCACGGTTTTCGACGCTACGCTGGCGCAGACCATAGCCAGCGGACTGCGGGTTCACGTCGTTACCCGTCCGGATAATGTGCCGGTTCAGGACAGTTGCGCACGCGCGAAGGTGCCGGTGACGCTGGCCGAAACGGGCGGAACCGGTGAATCCATTGCCGCTGGCGTGCGGGATACGCCGGACTGGGACGGATGGTTAATTCATCTTGCGGACATGCCTTTTGTGACACCGGATATTTTTATCGCCGTGGCTGATACCTTACGCAGCGCTTTGGTTGTTCGCCCTTACTGGCAAAACGCACCGGGGCATCCGGTAGGATTTGCCTGCCCGCTCAGGGAAAAGTTGCTGCAATTGCGCGGCGACCAGGGCGCGCGGGAACTGATCTACAGTCATGAAATTCTGCGCGTAGATTTCAATAATCCTGCGGTGATCCGCGATATCGATCTGCCTTCCCAGCTTTCAGCGCGCGTTTCGAACGGAAATATGTATGCAACATCTTGATAATCAGGTCATTGCACAGGCCAGCGACTGGCTGGCGCACCATCCGGTCTGGCTGTGTACCGTGCTGACCACTTACGGTTCTTCCCCGCGTGCTCCCGGCGCGTTGATGGTGGCCAATGCCAGCGGTCATTTTTGTGGTTCGCTTTCCGGCGGCTGTGTGGAAGAGGATTTTCTGCAACGCATTGCTGCGGGTGAATATCAGCAGGCCAGTCAGATTGTGCGTTACGGAGAAGGCGGTCTGACGCCGAATATTGCCCTGCCGTGCGGCGGTTCGCTGGATGTGCTGATCGAGTATTTACCGGCAACACAAAACAATATGGATTATCTGCAAAGAATGGGGATGGCGCTGGCCGGGCATTACGCTCTCACCAAGTCACTTACCCTGCCCGCAGCCTGCGACCATCTGGAACTGACAAATTATCATAATGCGACTCAGGTGATGCGTAACGACGATTGCATTACCCTGCATCTGGCCGCCCCGCCGCGTCTGCTGATTGCCGGATTGTCGAGTGTCGCGCTTTATTGCGCTGATTTTGCCTGCGCGCTGGGATTTGAAGTGGTGGTGTGTGAATGCCGCGAGGACGTGCTGGAAAACTTTTTGCCAGCGCTGAAAGCGGATATCCGGCTGGAAAAACAATTTCCTGCCAGATATCTCGAAGAGAACAGTTGTCACGCAAATACCGCCATTGTCGCGCTGACTCATGACCCGAGAATGGATGATCTGACCCTGATGGAAGCGGTCAATACGCCAGCATTTTACATTGGTGCGATGGGGTCGCAGCGTAACAGCGCACGCCGCCATGAGCGTCTGCAAACCATCGCGGATTTTACGACAGAGGATTTTTCCCGCCTGCACGCCCCGGTTGGATTACCGATTGGCAGCAAAACGCCGGCAGAAATCGCGCTGGCGGTGATGGCTGACATTGTGAAACACAAGAACGGAATAGCGCAGGCAAACGCCGCAGCCTGAAACCAGGGCTGATTTCAGTGCACAAAAAAGCCTGAGGAAAACCTCAGGCTTTTTTATCCGGCTTACCGGGAAATTACGAACGGGTAAGCTGCAGCTGACCGCTTTTATCCAGCGGAATTTGAGTGCCCGGATCGTGGTCCATACGAACTTTCCCTTGCTGATCGCCTATTTTGTAGGTCACATCATACCCGAGCGTTTTGTCCTCTTTGTCGTACACGGTTTTACAGCGCTGCTGCTGGGTCGTGTACGTATCATTTTCCTGCATGCTGCTCTGCACACGGTTACCGGCGTAACCGCCACCCAGCGCACCGGCTACCGTCGCAACATCACGTCCGTGGCCACCGCCAAACTGGTGTCCCAGTACGCCACCGGCAACGGCACCCAGCACGGAACCGGTGATCTGATGTTCATCCTGTACAGGACGACGATGAGTCACCGTCACGTTGCGGCATTCCTGACGCGGGGTTTTGGTGGTCTCTTTGATCGGCGTCGCGCTGACTACCTGCGCGTACTCCGGACCCGATGAAAAAACGTTCATGCTCGCAACGCCAGCAATGCCCAACGCCGCAGCCACACCAATACCGACCCCAGCTAACATTGACTTGTTCACAGGACTTCCTCCGAAAATGTTACCACGCAATTGTCCCGGATTCGGGGACACCTCAGTGGACAGCAACACATCTGAGGAGCGGCGTGCGTGAATCGCCTTCTGTAAACTTATTGTTAAGTCTGCACAAGGAAATGTCAGTGAACAATAAGACGAACTCTGTAAGTGAGAGGAATGACGGGTGTAACGGGGTGTTTCAGAGAATTCTTAGCTGACAAAGTAAAAAAGCAGAATCTTATGCTTTTCGTGTGGAGAATGTGAAAAATGAAAAAAAGCCTGTAAGAAACAGGCTTTTGGGTATGAAACGATTCAGCCCGCTCAGAAAAAAAGCCGGCTGTTCAGTATCAGTGCAGTTTCAGGCGCGGACGGATCACACGGTTGATCCCGCCGACCAGCATCATCAGGCCGGTTTTAATGTAACCGTGCAGCGCAATCTGGTGCATGCGGTACAGGGAAACATAAACCAGACGCGCCATACGCCCTTCAATCATCATGGATCCGCGCATCAGATTCCCCATCAGGCTGCCGACAGTACTGAAGCGTGAAAGGGAAACCAATGAGCCGTGATCTTTATAAACGTAAGGTTTCAGGCTCTGCCCTTTGCGCTGCGCCATGATATTGGCGAAGCAGCGGGACGCCATCTGGTGCGCTGACTGAGCACGCGGTGGCACAAAGCCGCCGGACGGCTGCGGGCAGGATGCACAGTCGCCGATCGCATAAATATTCGGATCACGCGTGGTTTGCAGCGTAGGCTCGACCACTAACTGGTTGATACGGTTAGTTTCCAGGCCTGCGATATCTTTCATGAAATCAGGTGCTTTGATTCCGGCAGCCCAGACCATCAGGTCAGCATCAATGAATTCGCCGGACTTGGTGTTCAGGCCGTTTTTATCGGCGCTGGTCACCATGGTTTGCGTGAGCACACGAACGCCCAGCTTGGTCAGTTCCTGATGCGCAGCCCCGGAAATACGCGGAGGCAACGCAGGCAGAATACGCTCACCCGCTTCCACCAGCGTGACGTTCAGCGCATCGCTGTCCAGCCCTTCAAAACCGTAGCTGTGCAGCTGTTTCACCGCATTATGCAGCTCGGCAGACAGCTCAACGCCGGTCGCACCGCCGCCCACAATCGCGATATTCACTTTTTTCTGCTTGTCATCGCTTGCAGAGAATTTAAGGAACAGGTTCAGCATTTCGTTATGGAAACGGTGCGCCTGATGCGGATTGTCCAGGAAAATGCAGTTGTCTTTCACGCCCGGCGTACCGAAGTCGTTCGACGTACTGCCCAGCGCCATAACCAGCGTGTCGTACGCGATGTCGCGAACGGGCACCAGAACTTCGCCGCTTTCATCACGGATTTCAGCCAGTTTAATGGTCTGATTTTCGCGATCGATATCGGTCAGCGAGCCAATCTGGAAAGTGAAACCGTGGTTGCGGGCATGCGCCAGATAGCTCAGCGCGTCCACGCCGTCATCCAGGCTGCCGGTTGCCACTTCGTGCAACAGCGGTTTCCATAAATGGCTGTGGTTACGATCGACCAGAATGATTTCCGCTTTTTTCTTGCGGCCAAGTTTATGGCCCAGGCTGGTAGCCAGTTCCAGACCGCCGGCGCCACCGCCGATAATCACAATTTTCTTCATTGGTGATGTCAAAATGACCCCCTCAAATGTGAACCAATTGTTATATAAGAGTAAAAATTTTATCCTTATATTACATAGGGTTGCTTAAGTTAAATCGGTATCTGACACGGAGGATATCATGCGTGGTGATTTGGTCATACCAAAATTGATATAGGTCAATTTAAATTCATTTGAATAATTTGACTTAGTGAAATGGCATGTATTTTGACTTCTTTAAATCAGGGAGTTAGGACACGGCGTGCGGGAAAAAAACGTTTTGGCGGGAGATTCAGACATAAAAAACCACCGCACAATGGCAGTGGTTTTCAGCGGTAAATGTTAATCAAATGATATTTTTAAAGGCTTTGATACGTTGCAGATGGGTCGAGATATCCTTGAATTTATGGGTCTGATGTTCGTCCCATTCAACAGGATAGTAATGATGAAGCTTTTCAGCGGTTTTCTTGCTGTCGAGCACGCCGTCTTCGCGCGATAAAATCACCAGACAACGGTCGCGGTTTTTCTCGCGAAAATCACTGATGCATTTCGTGGCGATATCTTCGTATTCTTCGGGACGGTCAATTTTACCGGCCATATTATCCTGGGGCGATAAGTTCGGGTTGAACATCACCTGACGGATGCCGCACAGAAAACCGATGCGTTCAGCCCAGAATCCGCCGAGCCCTACTCCGCAGATCAGCGGCAGTTTGTCGGTGGTTTCATGCAGCACTTTATCGACCTCTTTCAGCAAATGTTGCATGTCATGACGCGGGTGCAGCGTGCTGTAACTGATGAAACGGACGTCGGGATCAATAAACTGCAACTGCAACACTTTCTCGTGGTTACCGGGACTGGTTGAATCGAAGCCATGCAAATAGATAATCATCGTTTACCTCATCCTGAATGTGCGTTGAAACCCTCACGCGGTCTGAAAACGTTACCGCGCAGTTTCTTTATGTTCCTGCCAGCGTGCGTCGAGCGCGGTCAGTTCACGGTTTGCGTCTTTCCAGCGACTGGAATTTTGCAGGTCCTGACGGGCCTGTTTTCCACTGTACAGTCCGCGATGATACAACTGCGCAACACGCTCAGCTTTGACCGGAGACAGGTTATCCAGCACGCTTACCGCGCCCTGACGGTTATTGCAGGCCAGGATCATATCGCAACCGGCATCAAGAGAGGCCTGAGCACGTTCCGGATAGCTGCCCATAATCGCAGCCCCTTCCATCGAAATATCATCGGAGAAAATCACGCCGTTGAAGTTTAGCTCTTTGCGCAGAATGTCCTGAAGCCAGTATGGCGAACCGCTGGCCGGGCGTGGATCTGCCTGGGTGTAAATCACATGCGCCGGCATGACAGCATCGAGCAATTTACGTGCATTCAGCTGGCGGAAAATTGCCATGTCGTGCTCGCGGATAACGTCCAGCGGACGGTCGTCTCTCGGAGTTTCTTTGTGGGAATCCGCACTGACCGCGCCGTGTCCCGGAAAATGCTTACCGGTAGTTTTCATTCCTGCTGCATGCATACCGAGAATGAACTGTTCCGCCATCTCCAGCGCTTTCTGCGGTTCGGCGTGAAACGAACGCTCACCAATGGCAGCGCTGATATGCCCGATATCCAGAACCGGCGCAAAGCTGATGTCGATATCCATGGTAATCATTTCTGACGCCATCAGCCAGCCGCCCTCCTGTGACAGGCGCTTCGCTTCATGCGGCGCATTCAGCGCAGCAAAAGACTGCGCGGCTGGCAGACGGGTAAAGCCTTCACGAAAGCGCTGCACGCGTCCGCCCTCCTGATCCACCGCGAGCACCAGCCGGTCGTGAGACGCGGTGCGGATCTGACGGATCAGTTCATGCAGCTGATCAACATCATGATAGTTTCGGGTGAATAAAATCAGTCCGCCCACCAGCGGATGCTGCAAAATTTCACGTTCTTCGGCATCCAGCTCGTAGCCAGCCACATCCAGCATTACAGGTCCCAGCAAAATGGACGCTCCTTTTAAGTTTTCACATGTTAATCATGGACGCGGCCAAACAGCCTGACCCGCAGCGGCTGCGCCCATTCACTGTATTTCTTATCAGCGGTTTGCGCCCAGCGGACTTCAAACCACAGCAGCATCAGATAATCCACCCACGGCAGCCAGCGTTTAATCTGCTGGCGGAAAAGCGGGAGATCCTGATAACCGCCCGCCTCAGCATATTCTCGAAGAAACGCGTCCTGCTGAAGCGGATCTAAATCATTGCCGCGAAACAGCGCCGCAAATTCGAGCGCGATATCGCCGTCGGCGGCATATTCCCAGTCAATGATCCGCATACCCTTCTCCGTCTCCAGCAGGTTTCCCGCGTGGATATCCATATGAAGAAGTGCCATTTTCAGTGGCACGGGCAATTTGCGTCGTATCATTTTCTGGTGTAACGCCAGCCAGCGCGGCGTGAGCCTGCGCCGGTCAACATGTTGCCAGTAACGGGCAAACTGACGGCGTAAATCCAGCGGATAACCGGAACATGCCAGCCGGTGCAGTTTTGCCAGGCTCTGGCTGACGGGTTTCTGCCCCTGTGCGGAGACAAACGCCGCCTCACTGAGCGGCGTACCTGCAATCCATTCCACCAGTAACCACGGCGGTGAACTGAGTCTGACACAAGGCCCCAAAGTCTGCCGCGCAATATGCCGCAAAATGGCATGTTCACGCTGTCTTTCCACCCCGGCGTTCCGGCGTTCACCTGACTGATGACGCGCCAGCATATCGCCTGCCGGAGAAGTAATTTTCCAGCTTTCGCCCGTCAGACCGGCCACGGGTGATAAATGAAAACCGGCGGTTTTCACCGCCGGATAATGTTGCTCAATCAGTTGCTGTAGCTGATTTTCAGGGCTGAGTTCAGCCTTAATTTTGAACCGCACTGCGACCTGACCAGACAATTTCGCCGCTCGGCGCTGTCAGTAAACGCATCGACATTGTCGGCGCTTTCACATCGCCGCTCACCGTGCTGTAAAGCACGTACTGCGCTTTTACGATGTTGGCCAGCCCGATGGCTTTGCTCACAGACGACAGGCTGTCATCCGGCGATAAGCCGAGAGACTGCTTGGCGGAAGCCAGTTGATCCGCAGGCACCAGCTGGAACGTTGTGTTATTAGCCAGCGCACTGCGTAAAGCATCGGTCGCTTTGGAGGTTTGCAGTGTGCCATTGGTACTGTTTTTCACGCCATCCACCAGCAGCACGCTGCCAGCCTGAACGCCATTGGCTTTGAGCATTTTCGCCAGCATCGGCTCAACGGTGGAGGTCCAGTCAATGCTGGCCAGTTTCGGCGGCTGCGGAACCGGCTGAATCTGCGGCTGTTCAGGAACCGGCGGATTGACCGGCGGCAGGGGTTGTTGCGGCTGCTGAGGTTGTTCAGGCTGCTGTGGCTGCGTTTGTTGTTGGTTTGGCAGAGTACAACCGCCCAGGATCAGTGCGGCCATCGCCACAATGAGAAAATACTTTTTCATCAACCTTCTCCGTACGGGAATTTAGAGATAAAGGTACAAACGCACACTGTGCGCATCAAGATTGCCATTGGTCGAACTGATTTCCACACTGCTGTTCGCAGGAACAGTGACAGTGCGGGATTCCGCGATCGGCAATAAATCCAGCCCCTGTTTATCATACCAATAGAACCGGTAATGCAGTGTGACAGGATGTGGCTGGTTATTATCCAGCGTACTGGTGGCTTTTTTCTGCCCGCCGGAGTCAGACACGGATGGCGAACCCGGGATGATCCCTGCCGTCAGCACGGGAGATTCCATCACCACCCGTTGCTGATTGTTCAGTGCAATGCCCGGCTTGCTGCTACAACCTATCAGCAAAACGACCGGCAATAACGCCATCAATAAACGCATGTTTACCCTTACTGACGTGACAACAATGGACCGAGCGCCCGGCCACCGACCAGATGCATGTGGATATGATAAACCTCCTGCCCTGCGTCACGGTTACAGTTGACGATCAGACGGTAGCCGCTTTCAGCAATCCCTTCCTGTTCGGCGATTTTCGCCGCGACAGTCATCATGCGCCCGAGAGCGGCTTCATGACTGGCATCAACATCGTTCATCGTGGGGATCAGGACATTCGGGATAATCAGAATATGGCTTGGCGCCTGGGGAGAAATATCGCGGAACGCCGTGACTAATTCATCCTGGTAAACCACATCGGCAGGGATTTCACGGCGAATAATTTTGCTGAAAATTGTCTCTTCGGCCATCTTAACTGTCCTTAACAAAGTAAAAAGCGTTGTACGCAGTATGGGTTAGAATTTCCATTCCTTTCAACCTGATTACGCTTTTTGATGCTTAATTGACGCAGAAAACGCCACCCGAAGGCGGCGCTGTCTTTATCCACAAACCGCAGGTATGAAAAAAGGAGGCCGGAGCCTCCTTTCTCAGAACCAGACAACGTTCACCATTAATGGTTACGCATGTACTCGTCCATGTCTGTTTTCAGGTTATCGGACTTGGTGCCGAAAATTGCCTGAACACCAGAACCTGCCACAACCACACCTGCCGCACCCAGTTTTTTCAGGCCCGCCTGATCCACTTTAGAGATGTCGGCTACGCTGACGCGCAGACGCGTGATACAGGCATCGAGGTTAGTGATGTTTTCTTTACCGCCGAAAGCCTGAACCAGAGATGCTGACATTTCAGAACCCCCCTGAGCAGAAGTTTCGCTGGTAGCGTCTTCACGGCCAGGAGTTTTCAGATCCAGTTTAGCAATCAGGAATCGGAAGATGCTGTAGTAAATCACCGCATACACCGCACCAACAATTGGGAACAGCCAGATTTTGCTGCTGTTGCCGCTCAGTACGATGAAGTCGATCAGACCGTGGGAGAAGCTGGTACCGTCACGCATGCCCAACAGGATACAAATTGGGAATGCCAGACCGGCCAGAATCGCGTGGATCACATACAGGATCGGCGCCACGAACATGAAGGAGAATTCGATTGGCTCAGTAATACCGGTCAGGAACGCGGTCAGAGCAGCGGAGATCATGATGCCGCCGACTTTGGCACGGTTCTCAGGTTTCGCTGAGTGCCAGATAGCAACAGCCGCTGCTGGCAGACCGTACATTTTGAACAGGAAGCCGCCTGACAGTTTACCTGCAGTTGGGTCACCCGCCATGTAACGTGGGATATCGCCGTGGAAGACCTGACCGGCAGAGTTCACATACTCACCGATTTGCATCTGGAATGGAACGTTCCAGATGTGGTGCAGACCAAACGGAACCAGCGCACGTTCAACCACACCGTAGATACCGAACGCAACAACCGGGTTCTGATAAGCAGCCCATTGTGAGAAGGTCTGGATACCTGTACCGATTGGCGGCCAGATGAAGGACAGAACTACACCCAGAATGATGGCAGCCAGACCAGAAATGATCGGAACAAAACGTTTACCCGCGAAGAAGCCCAGATATTCAGGCAGCTTGATACGATAGAAACGATTGAACATGTATGCCGCGATCGCACCGGAGATGATACCGCCCAGTACGCCGGTATCCG
This sequence comes from Rahnella contaminans, assembly GCF_011065485.1. Lineage (NCBI taxonomy): Bacteria > Pseudomonadati > Pseudomonadota > Gammaproteobacteria > Enterobacterales > Yersiniaceae > Rahnella > Rahnella contaminans. Next base: position 1,123,976 of record NZ_JAADJS010000002.1, on the reverse strand, counting down.
CCAAATGCTTAGCTGCGATTTCTTCAGCCGGCAAATGCAGAACCAGAGGTGCGACAACCGCCATGGTTTTCACCATGATGCCGTACGCAACAACCGATGCCAGTGCAGATACACCGTCGTTATTGGTAAAGCCTAACGCTACACCAATAGCGAAAATCAGAGGCATGTTAGCGAAGACTGAACCACCGGCTTCGGCCATAACATGGGAAACGATCATTGGCAGCCAGCTAAAGTTTGCAGAACCGACGCCCAGCAGGATACCTGCGATTGGGAGTACGGAAACTGGCAGCATTAGCGATTTACCGACCTTTTGAAGGTTTGCAAACGCGTTCTTAAACATAATTGAGTGTGCTCCTGAGTAATGATGCTTTTTGATACTTCATGCGATTTCGCTTAATGGCAAACCGCTTTGCAAAGGCTCTGAAAGCCTTTTGCAGTCGGGTGTCTAAGCACCCCTTTTAATTTTTACGCAGGGTAAAATAATTCCCTTTGTTAATGTTTGATGGCAGTCACGTTTTTCTGAAAAATGCAGTAAGAGCGTATTAAAAACCCGCACTTACCCACACAAAATCCGAAAAACGCGGCCCTGGCACCGTGAAAAACGGTGCCAAGATACCTCAATATGGCGATTAATTACGAGATGAAAAATAAATCTGGAATATATGACTTAGCGAAAGCTTAGGTGAGAGAGGATGCATCGATGTGAAATAATCGTGAAAAGTTTGCTGTTGTCACTTCAGCCAGCTGTTCGACGCTGACGCCTTTCAAAACAGCCATGTAATCGGCCACATCGCGCACGTAGGCAGGCTGGTTTTCTTTACCACGATGCGGAACCGGTGCCAGATACGGAGAATCGGTCTCTACCAGAAGACGATCTAATGGCACATAACGGGCGACTTCGCGTAAGGATTCAGCATTTCGGAAAGTCAGAATGCCGGAAAAAGAGATGTAGAAACCGAGATCTAACAGGAATTCTGCGGTCGGAATATCTTCGGTGAAGCAGTGCAGAACGCCACCGCATTCGCCAGCTTTCTCTTCTTTCAGAATATCGAGCGTATCCTGACGCGCATCGCGGGTATGGACGATCACCGGTTTGTTCAGCTCGCGGCCAGTGCGGATGTGCTCACGGAAGGAATCTTGTTGCAGTTTCAGCTGATGTGCTTCTTTCTGATAAAAATAATCCAGGCCGGTTTCACCCATCGCCACCACTTTCGGGCTGGCGGCGAGACGGCGCAGCTCGGCAAAATCGTAGCCGTCATCAATGTTCAGAGGATGTACGCCGCAGGAAAAAGCCACTTCAGGACGATCGCCAATTAACTGCGCCATGGCCTCATATCCTGGTAATGTGGTCGCAACGGCCAGCATAAATTTCACATCACGCTCGCGGGCTTTTTCCAGCACGTTATCAACGCCGGAGTGCAGCTCGTTGTAATCCAGGCTGTCGAGATGGCAGTGGGAATCGACTAAAAACATAGTATTAACTCGTTACGGTCTGTTGATGATAATTCGATTTCAGCGTGTCAGTGACGAACTGAAAAATGAGGAAGGAACGGAGCCGCGCAACATTTGCTCCCATTCCAGCAATTGCTCGGTTAGCAGCAGTTCGCGATTCACGCCCACGATGGAAAGTAACTGCTGGCGGCAGTGCATCCACGCGTTGACGGATTGTTGCAACGAAGCATTGGATTGCGTACTGGCAAGCAATCTTACCAGGGGCTGCTGATCGTGATTAATGATGAAATGCCTGGCCTGTTGTTGCCATTTGATGGCATCAAGCAACAGCGTTGCCAGCCAGTACAGCCGGTCAGCGGCGTCGTCATGATTCAATTGCGGCAGCAACGAGAGCATATCCTGCTGCTGGCATTGGGTATAAAGCTGCTGGCACAGCGCCACACGTTGTTTCCAGCGCTCCGGCTGTAATAATTCCAGCGCAGAAAGCGGCGCGCCATTAGCCAACCGCAATGCGGTCTTAATTGCCACCGAATCCGCGCTGAGCTGGCGATTGATCCACTGTACGGATAACGCCTCTTCCGGCACCGGCAGATGCCAGTAGAAACAGCGGCTGCGGATAGTTGCCAGCAGCGCAGAAGGCTCACGGCAGCCTAGCAGGAAATAAGTCCCGGAAGGCGGCTCTTCCAGCGTTTTGAGCAAGGCGTTGGCCGCGGCTTCCGTCAGCAATTCCATCTGCGGGATCCACACAACTTTCGCACCGCCCTGCTGCGAGTAATTGTAGAGCGTTTCAATGAGCTGACGAACCGGGTCGATGCCCAGCGAATTTTTGCCTTTTTCAGGCAGCAAGGTATGCCAGTCAGGATGGTTTCCGGCGATCATCAGCTGGCAGCTGTGGCATTTACCGCAACTCTTTTCCCCCTCTTTATGCTGGCAAAGCAACCAGCGGCTCAGACCATAGACCAGTGCGTCATCGCCCATTCCCGCCGCAACGTGCATCAGCAGAGAATGATGACCACGCCCGGTCTGATATTGCCCGATTAACTGGCGGTAAGGGCCGCTGAGCCACGGATACCAGCTCATGACATCAGGCCTTTTGCTGCCTGTTCGTCGAACCAGTTTTTCAGCGTCAGTTCGATGGAAGCTTTAACCTGTTCAATGGTCTGCGACGCATCAATGGTTTTGATGCGTCTGTCGGCGGCGGCAAGTTCAAGGTAACGCGCACGCGTACGCTCAAAAAATGGCAGCGCTTCCTGTTCGATACGATCCAGCTCACCGCGCGCTCGGGCGCGTTGCAGGCCAATAGCCGGTGGCAGATCGAGATAAAGCGTGAGATCAGGACGGAAATCACCCAGCACGGTGTCGCGTAATGAACTCATCAGTTTTGCATCAATACCGCGTCCGCCGCCCTGGTAGGCTTGCGACGAAAGATCATGCCGATCGCCGACAACCCAGGCACCACGCGCCAGAGCAGGCAAGATTACCGTTTCAACCAGCTGGACGCGTGCGGCATAAAGCATCAGCACTTCAGCTTTCACTGTCGGCTTTTCACCCCCGACGCCGCGCTTGAATAAATCGCGCAATTTCTCCGCAAGCGGTGTACCGCCAGGCTCGCGGGTAAACACAATTTCTTCCACACCGTGCTGGCGCAATGCATCCACCACCACGTTATGAGCGGTGGTTTTTCCCGCTCCTTCAAGGCCTTCAATCACAATGAAGTTACTTTTCATTCTTATTCTTAAGAGCCTCTATATACACACGAACCGCCTTGTTATGGTTCTCAAGGTTAGTGCTGAAAGTATGCCCGCCTTTGCCGTCAGCGACAAAATAAAGATAAGGGGTTTTTGCAGGATGTGCCGCAGCCTGGAGCGAAGCTTCGCTCGGCATCGCGATTGGCGATGGCGGCAAACCGGTAATGACGTAAGTATTGTAAGGCGTCGGCGTTTCCAAATCTTTTTTGGTGATATTACCGGTGTATTTTTCGCCCATACCGTAGATGACCGTCGGATCAGTTTGCAGACGCATGCCGATACGAAGACGGTTAATAAAGACAGAAGCCACTTCCGGACGTTCATCTTTTACAGCGGTTTCTTTTTCGATAATCGACGCCATCGTCACCATATCGGCGGGCGTTTTATACGGCAGTGAGTCCGCGCGCCCTTTCCAGATGTCAGCAACGGTTTTTTCCATCCTCACATGCGCACGTTTGAGCAGCGAAATGTCGGTCATCCCGGCGGTGTAATGATAAGTATCGGGATAGAGCCAGCCTTCAGCATTTTTAGTGTCGGTAATACCTAATGCCGCCGCAATCTCTTCGCCACTCTTGCCGTTCAGCTCATGCTTCAGATATTCCGACTTCTCCAGCACTTTCATCCAGTCACTCAGTTTGAAACCTTCTACAAAGCGGATGCTGAACTGCGCTTCTTTGCCACTTTTCAGTAATTCCAGCATCTGCCGAACGGTCATTCCCTTCTCGAGACGATACGTCCCCGCTTTGAACTCGCTCAGTTCAGGCTCAAGACGTAATAACCACGGGAACCAGTGACTTGATTTAATCAGTTTTTTATCAATGAGCAGTGTTTCCAGCGCCACACGTCCCGTACCGGCTGGCAGGGTGAAAATGGTTTCGCTGCTGACGTTGATCGGGCGGTCGGCGAACTGCTTCACTTTATGGTAACTCAACGCCGCCAGCCCAAGCAGGATCAGGACAATCAGGGCGAAAAATTTCGTTTTTTTGTTCGTCATTGTTTATTCACTTTTTAAAAGCTCTGGTGCAGGAAATTGTACAAGTGCCGCCCGGTATAATGACGGTCACAGGCTTCTGTCACCGGTAAAATGGGCATCAGTGCATTACAAATCAGGATTTCGTCAGCATCCGATAGCGTTTCGGGCGTTTCACAGACCTGATGTAAAACCCAGGGAGAGGCTGATTCAATCACGCGGATAAGATGCTGACGCATAATCCCGTCGACGCCAGACTGCGATAAATCCGGCGTAAAGACCTGATTTCCTTTGCGCCAGAATAAATTGGCCGCACAGCATTCCACCAGGCAACCTGAGGTGTCAACCACCAGCGCCTCATTGGCGTCTGTCTGGTCAAGATGCATGCGGATCATGATCTGCTCAAGACGGTTGAGATGTTTAATTCCTGCCAGCAGGGGATTTTTGCTCAGCATCACCGGGTTTAACGCAAGTTTCACGCCGCGCTCGCGCCATTTGTGATACTGCGCCGGATAAGCCGATACCGACACAATACGGGTCGGGCCGCTGCATCCGGCAGTGCTGTAACCACGCCCGCCCTGCCCGCGCGTCAAAATGGCTTTCACTACCCCTTCTTGCTCAGACTGCGCGGCCCCAACAATTTCGCGCTCCAGCGCCTGCCAGTCCACGCCCTCAATTCGTAATACGGCAACCGCACGCTGCAAACGTTGCAGATGGGCATCCAGAAACTGGATTTCGCCGTTCATCACTCTGGCCGTCGTAAAACAGCCATCGCCAAATTGCACCGAACGATCTCCTGCCGGCAATGCAGCTTGCGCCACACCGTTAATCCACATGGTTACTTCCTCCGGGCGTTAATATTCTCTGACAGAAGAGCCTGCGCGAGCGGCCCAGCTGCATCAAGTGGAGCATTCCTACTTTATCGTACCGGGCCAGGCAGAGGGCTGGAACACGCACTTTGTTGAACTGCCGTTTGGCACAAACCGGACCTTTTATACAGACAGCAAAAAGGCCCAATAACGGGCCTTTTTCAGACGGACAGGTTTTTACCGGATTCAGATCTTGCGGAATACCAGCGAACCGTTGGTGCCGCCAAACCCGAACGAATTGCACAGTGAGTAATTCAGCGCTTTTACCTGACGCGCTTCATGCGCCACAAAGTCCAGATCGCAACCTTCATCCGGATTATCCAGATTGATGGTCGGTGGAACGGCCTGATCGCGTAAAGCAAGCAAAGTAAAGATAGATTCCACTGCGCCAGCCGCGCCCAGTAAATGTCCGGTCATGGATTTGGTCGAGCTGACCAGCACTTTCTTCGCATCAGCGCCAAAGACAGACTTAACTGCCTGCGCTTCAGCTTTATCGCCAGCAGCGGTAGATGTTCCGTGCGCGTTGATATAACCAATTTCTGAAGCAGAAATACCCGCATCGCGAAGTGCATTTTCCATAGCCAGCGCTGCACCCGCGCCATCTTCCGGCGGTGAAGTCATATGGAATGCATCGCTGCTCATGCCGAAACCAACAATCTCAGCATAAATTTTTGCACCGCGTTTGCGGGCGTGTTCGTACTCTTCCAGCACCATAATACCTGCGCCATCGCCGAGGACGAAACCATCACGATCTTTATCCCACGGACGGCTTGCCGCCTGAGGATTATCGTTACGTGTGGATAACGCGCGTGCAGCACCGAAGCCACCGACACCCAGAGGCGTACTGGCTTTCTCTGCGCCGCCAGCCAGCATCACATCTGCATCGTTATAAGCAATGATACGTGCTGCATGTCCAATATTGTGCACCCCTGAAGTACAGGCTGTAGCAATAGAAATACTCGGCCCACGCAACCCAAACATAATGCTCAGATGACCGGCAATCATGTTAACGATGGTTGAGGGAACGAAGAAAGGACTAATTTTACGAGGTCCGCCGTTAACCAATGAGGAATGGTTTTCTTCAATCAGACCAAGACCGCCAATACCAGAACCAATCGCCGCACCAATACGCGTTGCATTCTCAGCATTTACTTCAAGCCCGGAGTCTTGCATCGCCTGAATACCGGCAGTAATACCATACTGTATAAAGGCGTCCATCTTGCGTGCATCTTTGCGGGAGATGAAGTCTTCACAGTTAAAATCTTTAACTAAGCCAGCAAAACGCGTTGCATAGGCACTAGTATCAAAATGGTCGATTAGGCTAATGCCACTCTGACCGGCAAGGAGAGCGTTCCAAGTGGACTCTACAGTATTGCCGACAGGAGACAGCATGCCCAGTCCAGTCACTACAACTCGACGCTTAGACACGTGTGTCCTCCAGGGAGGGAAAAAGTAGTTATACCGTGGGATATAAAAAACTTAGGCGGTCGAATGACCGCCTAACTATCTAAACTTAAAGCATGTACGCTTACTGTTGGCTAGCGTTGATAAAATCAATAGCTGCCTGAACAGTAGTGATTTTTTCAGCTTCTTCGTCAGGGATCTCGGTATCAAACTCTTCTTCCAGAGCCATAACCAGCTCAACGGTGTCGAGAGAATCAGCGCCAAGGTCGTCTACGAAAGATGCAGCATTCACTACTTCTTCCTGTTTAACACCCAGCTGTTCAACGATGATTTTCTTAACGCGTTCTTCGATAGTGCTCATACTCTTAAATTTCCTATCAAAACTCGCTTTCGCGATGGTTTTCGTAGTGTATAAAATGTTGAAAAAGATGCAACTAAATCCAGGCTGGTCAAACCACGAATTTGCTCTATTTTGCGGTTTTTACCGCAAAAAACGCAAATAATTTCGTAATTTTTAAATCATGTACATGCCGCCATTGACATGTAATGTTTCACCCGTGATGTAGCTGGCCTCGTCAGAGGCTAAAAAAGCAACGGCGCTGGCAATTTCTTTGGCATCGCCCAACCGGTTGGCTGGAACTGATGACAAAATGCCTGCGCGTTGATCATCTGTCAACGCCCTTGTCATATCCGTCTCAATAAAGCCGGGAGCGACGACGTTGACAGTAATGCCACGTGAAGCGACTTCACGTGCCAAAGACTTACTAAAACCAATTAAGCCAGCTTTAGCCGCCGCGTAGTTCGCCTGCCCTGCGTTACCCATGGTGCCAACAACGGAACCAATTGTAATAATCCGTCCACACCGTTTCTTCATCATAGCCCGCATGACAGCTTTTGACAGCCGAAACACTGAAGTCAGATTCGTGTCCAGAATATCCTGCCACTCATCATCCTTCATTCGCATGAGAAGGTTATCACGGGTAATGCCGGCATTATTAACTAAAATATCAATTTCGCCAAATTCAGCTCGAATCGTCGCCAATACTTGCTCAATAGATGCAGAATCAACCACATTGAGCATAATACCTTTGCCGTTTTCGCCTAAATATTCGCCGATTGCTTCAGCGCCTTTTTCGCTGGTCGCGGTGCCGATCACTTTTGCGCCGCCAGCAACCAGCTTTTCAGCGATTGCGCGACCAATGCCACGGCTCGCACCCGTTACCAGTGCAATTTTGCCTTCGAAGCTCATACTCATCCTCTTAATTACTGCTCAAGCGCCGCTGTCAGGCTTGCCGTGTCGTTTACCGCGGCGGCCGTCAGGGTGTCTACAATACGTTTAGTCAGACCGGTCAGAACTTTACCCGGCCCCACTTCTAATAACTGTTCAACGCCTTGTGCTGCCATAAATTCGACAGATTCAGTCCAGCGAACCGGGCTGTATAACTGACGAACCAGCGCACTGCTGATCGCTTCCGGAGACGTTTCAACTTTCACGTCTACGTTGTTCACAACGGAATATTGTGGCGCATTGAAAGTAACATTTTCCAGCGCAACGGCGAGTTTATCAGCAGCAGGCTTCATTAATGCGCAGTGTGAAGGCACGCTGACAGGCAGCGGCAGAGCACGTTTTGCGCCTGCGGCTTTACAAGCAGCACCGGCACGCTCAACGGCTTCTTTGTTACCGGCAATAACGACCTGACCCGGTGAGTTAAAGTTTACCGGCGAAACAACCTGGCCTTGCGCAGATTCTTCACACGCTTTAGCGATTGCATCGTTGTCCAGACCGATAATGGCGTACATTGCGCCGGTACCCGCAGGCACGGCTTCCTGCATCAGTTTGCCACGCAGCTCAACCAGGGAAATAGCCTGTTTGAAATCCAGCACACCCGCGCAAACAAGCGCTGAGTATTCGCCCAGGCTGTGGCCGGCCATCAGAACAGGCTGAGTGCCGTTCTGCTGCTGCCAGACACGCCAGATAGCGACGGATGCTGCCAGCAAGGCAGGCTGTGTCTGCCAGGTTTTATTCAATTCTTCAGCTGGCCCCTGCTGCACCAACTGCCATAAATCATACCCCAGCACCGAAGAAGCTTCGGCAAATGTTTCTTCAACAATCGGGTGTGCTGACGCTAAATCAGCCAGCATACCGAGCGTCTGAGAACCCTGACCAGGGAAAACAACTGCAATTTTTGTCATTTTTATCTTCCTGTTAAATCAGAAACGTACCAGCGCCGAGCCCCAGGTAAAGCCACCGCCAAATGCTTCGAGCAGCACTAACTGCCCGCGCTGAATTCTGCCGTCACGTACAGCTTCGTCAAATGCTGCTGGCACAGAAGCCGCAGAAGTATTGCCATGACGATCGAGCGTAACCACAACTTTGTCCATTCCCATACCCAGCTTTTTCGCGGTCGCACTGATAATACGCAGATTCGCCTGATGCGGAACCAGCCAGTCAAGTGCAGTACGGTCAAGATTATTTGCCGTCAGGGTTTCATCCACAATGTGCGCCAGTTCAGTCACAGCCACTTTGAAGACTTCATTACCGGCCATGGTGACATAAGCAGGTTTTTCCGGCTCAGACTGACTTGGGTAAGCCAGCGTCAGCAGGTTGCCGTAATGACCATCTGCATGCATGTGCGTGGAAATAATGCCCTGCTCTTCGGATGCCCCCAGCAGTACGGCGCCAGCACCATCGCCAAAGAGGATCACCGTACCGCGATCTTCAGGATCGAGTTTACGGGACAACACGTCAGAGCCGATCACCAGCGCATATTTCACGGCACCGTTTTTAATGTATTGATCGGCAACGCTTAGTGCGTAGGTGAAACCTGCACAAGCGGCGGCCAAATCGAAAGCTGCAGAATCCTTGATGCCCAGCATATTCTGCACCTGGCAGGCTGAACTCGGGAATGCATGTGAAGATGAGGTTGTTGCAACAATGATCAGACCCACGTCGCTTGCGCTAACGCCGGCCATTTCAAGTGCTTTCTCTGCTGCGTGCAGGCCCATTGTGGCCACAGTCTCATCCGGTGCAGCGATACGACGTTCACGAATACCTGTGCGGGTGACAATCCACTCGTCGGAGGTATCCACCATTTTTTCTAAGTCGGCATTAGTCCGAACTTGCACGGGCAAATAGCTCCCCGTACCGAGAATTTTTGTATACATGTACGATCAGTCACTCTTGGGTAATACAGCTTCAAGGCGCGCGGCAATCCGCTGAGGGACCTGCCGCTGCACCGCCTGCACAGCCTGTTCGATAGCAACAGCAAACGCACGCTGGTTTGCTCCGCCGTGGCTTTTAATAACGATGCCCCGTAATCCTAACAAACATGCGCCATTATACTGGTCGGGGTTGAGGTGGCTAAAACGCTTTAGCAACTTCTTCTGAACTATCCGTCCCAACCATTTCAACCACCAGGCCTTCTTGCCACCCTCACCGGAGGATTTTAACAGTGACAAAAACATCCTTATTACACCTTCCATGGTCTTGAGCGTAACATTCCCGACGAAGCCGTCACACACCATCACATCTGTCTTACCGGTCAGAAGGTCATTGCCTTCAAGATAGCCGATATAGTTGATTAGTGCGGTATTTTTTAAAATGGCAGCGGCTTCACGGATGTTATCCAGCCCTTTACTTTCCTCTTCACCGATATTCAGCAAGGCAACACGGGGGTTATTAATACCTACCACCTGTTCGGCCATCACTGCACCCATAACGGCAAACTGGACCAGCATTGTGCTGTCGCACTCAACGTTGGCCCCCAGATCAAGTACCACGGTTTTACTGCGCTGCTGATTGGGCAATACGCTCATCAGCGCCGGGCGCTCAATGCCATCCAGAGGCTTTACAACCAGTTTGGCTAATCCCATCAGCGCTCCGGTATTCCCGGCACTGACGCACGCCTGCGCGTCACCACTCTTGATCAGTTCCAACGCCACACGCATTGAGCTTCCTTTACTGGCACGTATAGCTTGCGATGCGCGCATATCGCTGGCTATCACTGATTCAGCAGGAATTATCCGAATTCTTTCTGTTAAAGAAGTATCGGCTTTGGCTAAGAAAGGTGTGATTGCGTCGGGATCACCGACCAGAAGAAGGTCTAATTCAGAATTAGAAATCAGTGCCTGCAATGAAGCAGGCACTGTGACGGAAGGACCGAAATCCCCGCCCATTACATCTAACGCGAGGGTTAGACGAGTCAAGGTATCGCCTTGCCAGCACTTATCACGTGAATAAGTTGCAGGCAAATATCAGCCGATTACCTTGCGACCGCGGTAGAAACCGTCGGCAGTGATGTGGTGACGCAGGTGAGTTTCACCAGAAGTCTTGTCCACAGACAGAGTGGAAGTGGTCAGAGCGTCATGTGAACGACGCATGCCACGTTTAGAACGGGTTGGTTTATTCTGTTGTACGGCCATGGACCTTACTCCTTAAGTACTTTTCTTTAAACTCGCTAATACGGCAAATGGATTTGGTTTCTCCGCCTCTGCAGGCAGTTTACCAAACACCATGTCCGCGTCGGACACTTCACAGTGTTCAGATTCATGTACCGGAACGACAGGCAGAGAAAGAATAATTTCGTCTTCAATCATTGCCAGCAAATCAACTTCGCCAAAATCATCGACTTCGATCGGCTCGTACGCTTCCGGTAATGCCTCAGCCTGCTCATCATTTTGGACAGGACTAAAACAATATGTTGTGTGAACCTGATGTTCAAACGTCTTACCGCATCTCTGGCATTCCAGAGTTACAGCAACATCAGAGTGGCCGGTAATCACCGCCAGACGCTGATTGTCGATATTAAACGACAATGAGGTTTGTATATCAGAATCCACACTGACCACTGATTGGGCAACGCGCGTAACCTGATCTGCAGTATAGACACCTGTATAGTCTAAACGCTTCTGGGCAGTGCGGACCGCATCAAGGGTCAGGGGTAATTTTACTTTTTGCATAGGGCGCGCATATTAACTTTGTAACGACAGAGAGTCAAAGAAAAAGGCCTCAAAACCGCACCTTTCACCAATATTCGCTTCCACAGCGGCCGACAGTTTAAAATGTGCGATTCAATAACGCTACGCTTTGTGAAAAAAAATTATGATTATGTCTTCACCAGAATTACTTTTAGCCTCGACCTCGGTCTACCGCAGAGCGTTGCTGGAGAAAACCGGCCTGACGTTTACCTGTGCGTCACCCAATATTGATGAAACTCCAGCTCCCGGTGAGAACCCGGCTGAACTGGTGAAACGCCTGGCACAATCGAAAGCCACTGCGCTGGCCACTGCCCATCCGCATCATCTGATTATTGGCTCCGATCAGGTTTGCGTGATTAATGGAAATATCACGGGTAAACCGTACACATTTGATAATGCCTTCAAACAGTTGCAGGCAGCCAGTGGCAAAACCGTCACCTTTTATACGGGCCTGAGTGTTTATGACAGCGATACAAAATCAGCGCAGACGTTATGTGAAACGTTTGACGTCACCTTCCGTTCTTTAACCGATGAAGAAATTACCGGATATTTGCATCGTGAAAAGCCCTACGACAGTGCGGGCAGCTTTAAATGCGAAGGATTGGGGATCACGCTCTTTGACAGTCTGACGGGGCGCGACCCAAATACGTTAATCGGATTGCCATTGATCGCCCTGCTCTCCTTACTGCGAAGACACGGCATCAATCCGTTACTTGAAAACCGTTAACTGAGAGGCATAAAAAAAGGCGCAACCCGTGCGCCTCTTTACAGGCTGATTTTTTTAACGGGCGGTCGTTTTGCCGCGTAAAATTTTCAGGCAATTACGCAGTTTGGCATCCATAGGCGCTTCAATACGCAGTGTTTCACCGGTATTCGGATGTTCAAATCGCAAAGCCGCAGCGTGCAGGAATAAACGATTCAATCCCGTGCCTGCCAGTTTTGCGTCAAAATCACGCTCGCCATAGCGGTCATCAAAAGCGATCGGATGACCTGCATGCAGGGCGTGAACACGAATCTGGTGCGTTCTGCCGGTTACCGGGCTGGCTTTTACCAGTGTCGCGAATTCATAACGCTCTTCAATTTTGAATCGCGTTTCAGAGGGTTTACCTTCTGCATTAACACGCACAACACGCTCGCCGCTTTGCAAAATGTTTTTCAGCAAGGGGGCCTGCACGACTTTACAATGTGACGGCCATTCACCGCGCACCAGCGCCAGATAATCCTTCTGCATGCTTTTCACGCGCAGTTGTTCGTGCAGGGAACGCAATGCTGAACGTTTCTTCGCAACAAGCAATACGCCTGAGGTATCACGGTCCAGACGATGGACTAATTCCAGAAAACGCGCTTCAGGGCGAAGTGCGCGTAATCCTTCGATAACACCAAAGCTCAGGCCGCTGCCACCGTGAACAGCGGTACCAGACGGCTTATTCAGAATTAATAAGTAATCATCTTCATACAATATGCAGTCGGTTAGTGCGGCAACTTTATCCAGTTTGGCAGAAACTGGCGCTTCATCCCTTTCGGCTACGCGAACAGGTGGCACACGCACTTCGTCGCCAGCTAATAATTTATATTCTGGCTTAATTCTTTTCTTATTAACCCGGACTTCGCCCTTACGCACGATGCGATAGATCATGCTTTTCGGCACGCCTTTCAGGATTTTGAGTAAGAAGTTGTCGATGCGCTGACCGGCTTCATCTTCGGAAATGGGGATTAATTGTACAGTTGGGTTCTCAGTTTTCATGGCTCGCGATTCTAAATATCCGGCACGGTTCGCGCCACTGATTTTTATGTGCTTAAATCTTACTTTACCAGTAACCACCGAGGAAAACCTGCCTGCTTCACCCGTTTTTTAAGAATACAAATGTTAAGACAATGCGGCACATATCTCATTGAGGTAAATATCTTACCCGCATGGGAAAAGTCACCTTGCTATCAGAGTGCCTGCAATGGAATAATGAAGTCACTTTCGGCGTTGTTTCTCTTAAGTTAGGGAAAACGCAGGAATTATAGATTTGCCTGATCGCACAAAAACGCAGCAATGGCGTAAGACGTAATGTGAAATCAAGCAATTAGCGGGCTGCGGGTTGCAGCTTGGCCGGCGAACGGAATGAGATCTGTTAACGTAAATTCAGAAGCTATTCCCCTAATAAAAGTGCTGCTTTCATAACGCTGGTGTCTTTAATACAGCAAAAGCAGACTTACCGAAATAATGCGCCCCTATGCAAGCGACAGCCGTGAGGTTGACGATTTGCGAGAAGACTCGGGGCCAACGGTTTATCCGGTCATGAGGTCATTTTGCCCGCAGCTCTGTCAATAATGGAATAATAATGAGTAAGTTAAGATGAAAAGAATGTTGATCAACGCGACTCAGCAAGAAGAGTTGCGCGTTGCCTTGGTAGATGGACAGCGACTGTATGATTTGGATATTGAAAGTCCGGGCCATGAGCAGAAAAAAGCGAACATTTACAAAGGTAAAATCACCCGCATTGAACCAAGTCTGGAAGCGGCATTCGTAGATTACGGTGCGGAAAGGCATGGTTTCCTCCCTCTGAAAGAAATTTCCCGCGAATATTTCCCAAGTAACTATTCCTCTCATGGCCGCCCGAACATCAAAGATGTTTTGCGCGAAGGCCAGGAAGTGATCGTTCAGGTTGATAAAGAAGAGCGTGGAAATAAAGGCGCAGCGCTGACGACGTTTATCAGCCTGGCCGGTAGTTACCTGGTACTGATGCCAAACAATCCACGTGCTGGGGGAATTTCCCGCCGTATTGAAGGCGACGACCGTACAGAATTGAAAGAAGCCCTGTCTTCACTGCAATTACCTGATGGCATGGGTCTGATTGTTCGTACCGCAGGCGTTGGCAAATCTGCTGAAGCTCTGCAGTGGGACCTGACTTTCCGCCTCAAGCACTGGGATGCCATCAAGAAAGCCGCTGAAGGCCGCCCTGCTCCTTTCCTGATCCATCAGGAAAGTAATGTTATCGTCCGCGCATTCCGTGATTACCTGCGCCCGGACATCGGTGAAATCCTCATCGATAACCCTAAAATTCTCGATCTGGCAAAAGAGCACATTGCTGCACTTGGCCGTCCTGATTTCAGCAGCAAAATCAAACCTTACGTTGGTGAGATCCCGCTGTTCAGCCATTATCAGATTGAATCCCAGATTGAATCTGCTTTCCAGCGTGAAGTGCGCCTGCCTTCCGGCGGTTCGATTGTTATCGACAGCACAGAAGCCTTGACGGCTATCGACATCAACTCCGCACGTGCAACCCGCGGCGGCGATATCGAAGAAACCGCATTCAATACCAACCTTGAAGCCGCCGATGAAATTGCCCGTCAGTTACGTCTGCGTGACCTCGGTGGTTTGATTGTTATCGACTTCATCGATATGACGCCAGTTCGCCACCAGCGCGAAGTGGAAAACCGTCTGCGTGATGCCGTTCGTCAGGATCGCGCACGAATTCAAATTGGTCGCATTTCCCGCTTTGGTTTGCTGGAAATGTCCCGTCAGCGCCTCAGCCCGTCACTGGGTGAATCAACACACCACATCTGCCCACGTTGCGCAGGTACAGGTACCGTTCGTGATAACGAGTCCCTGTCGCTGTCGATTCTGCGTCTGATTGAAGAAGAAGCGCTGAAAGAAAATACCAAAGAAGTTCATGCGATCGTTCCGGTTCCTATCGCTTCTTACCTGCTGAACGAGAAACGTGAATCGGTGAATGCCATCGAAAAACGTCAGGGCGGTGTTCGTGCTGTGATCGTTCCAAACGATCAGATGCAAACCCCGCACTACCATGTTCTGCGCGTACGCAAAGGCGAAGAAATCTCTGCACTGAGCTATCTGTTGCCACAAATTCACGAAGCAGAAATGCTGCAACCTTCTGAAGAGTTGCCGACTGAGCGTCGTCGCCCTGAGCAACCGGCACTGGCTGCGTTTGCCCTGCAAAGTGAAGCGCCTCCGTCCAGCTTTGAGCAGGAAACAGCGGTTGAAGAACCGGTTAAAACCCGTACCACAACGGTTAATGCGCCAGCCGCACCAGCAGCTGAGAAATCCGGCTTTGTCAGCCGTCTGCTGAGCGGGCTGAAAAGCTTGTTCGCACCGCAGCCACAGCAGGAAGTTAAACCTGTTGAAGCGCCGAAAGAAGCTGAAGCCACTGAAACAGAAAATCGTCGTAACAACGAACGCCGTAACCAGCGTCGTCAGGGCGGACGTCGTGATCGCAACGGTGAACGTGGCGAACGCAATGACCGCGGCAACCGTGGTGAGGGTCGTGAGAATAATCGTGATAATCGTGGCGAAAGCCGTGACAACCGCGAAAATAATCGCGAGCAGCGTGATGATCAACGCCGCAACCGTCGTAACCAGGAGCCTGTAGTTAGCGAAAGCCGCAACGAAGACGTTGAAACTGCACCGCGTGAAGAGCAGCAGCAACAACCTCGTCGTGAGCGTTCGCGTCGCCGTTCTGAAGATAAGCGCAAAACACAGACTGAAGAAAAAATTCAGGATGCTGTTGTTGTAGAGCAAATCGCCGCGCCGGTCAGTGATGAAACGGAACAAGAAGATCGTCAGCCAGCTCAGCGCCGTCAGCGTCGCCAGTTAACGCAGAAAGTTCGCTTCGAATCAGAAGAAGTTGATCACGAAGCAGAAGCTGCTGCACAGTTACTGATTACCGGTACACGCCCTGCGGCTCCGGTATTTACTGAACAGGCACCTTCTGAAGCGGAAACAGTTAATACAACTGAAGGCGAAGAAAACCTGAATGACAACAACCGTGAAAACGGTATGCCACGTCGCTCACGTCGTTCTCCGCGCCACCTGCGTGTAAGCGGTCAGCGTCGTCGCCGTTACCGTGATGAGCGTTACCCGACTCAGTCGCCAATGCCTCTGACCGGTGCGTTTGTTTCTCCGGAAATGGCGTCAGGTAAGGTCTGGATCACTTACCCGGTTGCGCAGTCATCTGAACAACAGTTTGCAGAAACTGAAGCGCCAGAAGTGCTGACACAACAGGTTGAAACCGCTCAGGCCAATACGCCGGTTCTGAATGAAACAACTGAAGTTGAAGCCGCGCCGGTTGAGCAAACTCTTGCGGTTGAAGCAGTTCCGGTTACTGAAGCAGTACAGCCGGAAGCACCAGCGGAAGAAAGTGTTGTGCCTGAAATTGCACAACCTGTTGCCGAAGAACCTGTTCTGGTTGAACCTGAAACTGCAGAGCCAGTTGAAGAGACACCACGCGTAGAAGTTGCACCACAAGCTCACGAACCGGTTGTTGTTGAACCAGTGCCCGTTGTTGCTGAACCTGAAGTTCATGCTCCGGTAGCCGCAGAACCTGAAGTTAACGCCGAGCCTGTTGCTCCGGTACAGCACGCCGCAGAAACAACGCCAGAGGTGAAAGCCCCTGCTCATGTTGAAACTGTTGTCTCTCAAGCTGTCGTTGCTGAACCACGCTTTAAACATCATGCCACTGCACCGATGACCAAAGCGCCAGCCCCTCAGTACGTTCAGGAACCTGCCCGTCACAGCGACTGGGTTCGTCCTGAATTCGGCTTCGAAGGTAAAGGTTCTGCAGGCGGCCATGCAGCAGTAAGCACTGCAACGGCACCAGCAACCAAACCTGAAATGCCTTCTGAGTGATGCGTTGAAAATGCTCTAAAAAAACCCGCCCCGGCGGGTTTTTTATTATTAAACAATAATGACTGACTGATTGAGACGTTTTCAGGCCAGGGTTTTCAGACGGCGAATAGTCAGTTCTTCCAGTTTACCTTCGAGACTTTTGGCGAAATGCTGAAAATGCTCTGTTTTGTTGTGCTGCTTCAGTGCATCTTCAGAAGCCCAGCGCTCGTAAAACACGAACGTCCCTTCCTTATCAAGATCTCCGTGCAGTTCATACTGCAGGCACCCAACCTCCTGACGGCTGGGTTCAATAACGTCAAGCAAAGCCTCTGTTACCTGTTTTTTAAACTCTGGTTTAGCAACAATTGTGGCAACAACTCTGATTTCCATACTGGTTCTCCTGTTGTTTTTTGTCTTGCTTCCCCAGTGTCTGGAAGCACTTTGACTAAAATCTGCGTTCACTATGAACCTTTCGATACATTGATTTCAATACGAACTTTATTTAACAGATGCAACACAACGGTTTTACGCTTATTCTTGTTCCCCGCCGTTAATGCTCCCATTACCGCACCTGATTCCCAACATCTTGTCTCTCAATGCCGGAGTTTTGCCTGATGACCGCCACACCGCAAGTTTTGAAAATCCGCCGCCCAGATGACTGGCATATTCACCTTCGTGACGATGAAATGCTCAGCACCGTGCTGCCTTTCACCAGTGAAGTCTTTGGCCGCGCGATTGTCATGCCCAACCTGACGCCTCCGGTGACGACCGTCGCAGCGGCAATTGCCTACCGCGAACGGATTATGGTTGCACTGCCGAAAGAACATAACTTCACCCCATTGCTGACCTGCTACCTGACGGATTCTCTGGATCCTGATGAGATCTCTCAGGGTTTCGAGCAAGGTGTATTCACTGCCGCAAAACTCTATCCTGCCAATGCAACAACCAACTCTCAGCACGGTGTCTCCGATGTTAAGGCAATCTATCCGGTGCTGGAGCGCATGCAAAAAATTGGCATGCCTTTGCTTATCCACGGTGAAGTTACTCACAGCGATGTGGACATTTTTGACCGTGAAGCGCGCTTTATTGATGAAGTGATGGATCCGGTACGCCGCCAGTTTCCTGAACTGAAAATCGTGTTCGAACACATCACGACCAAAGAAGCGGCGCAATACGTTCTGTCCGGCAATCAGTACCTCGGCGCGACCATTACACCTCAGCACCTGATGTTTAACCGTAACCACATGCTGGTCGGTGGCGTACGTCCTCACCTGTTCTGCCTGCCAATCCTGAAACGTAATGTTCATCAGCAAGCCCTGCGTGACGTTATTGCCAGCGGCGCTGATCGTTTCTTCCTGGGCACTGATTCTGCGCCACATACCAAAGGCCGCAAAGAATCGAGCTGCGGCTGCGCAGGCTGCTTCAACGCACCACTGGCACTTTCCGCTTACGCGACCGTTTTCGAAGAAATGGATGCACTTCAACATTTTGAAGCTTTCTGTTCCCTGAATGGCCCGCGCTTCTACGGCTTGCCGCTCAATGAAGACTTCATTGAACTGACGCGTACGCCAGTCACTCAGCCAGAAGAAATTGCGCTGGGCGATGAATGCGTTGTGCCATTCCTTGCAGGGCAGACGCTCAACTGGAAAGTGACTTCGTACTAAAATACGATTCTCTTCAACTCTGTATTGCACCGCTCATGATTTGACTGTATAAATATACAGTCAAATCTATTCAGGAGGTCCTATGCGTGTTGAAGTCACAATCGATAAAACCAAGCCTCTGCCTGCGGGTGCCTTAGACGCCTTATCGGGTGAATTGAGTAAAAGAATTAACAAACAGTTTTCTGATCGCGAAAATAAAATTCAGGTTCGCTACGCCGGCGCAAATAGCTTGTCCGTGCTGGGTGGAGCCAAAACAGATCGTGATCTTATCGAAGAAATTCTCCAGGAAACCTGGGAAAGTGCAGATGACTGGTTTTCAAATCAGAATGATGAGTAACTGCATGAATTTTCTCAGAACGTGCTCAGATTCAATACCTTATTAATAATAATCAGGTTTATTAAAACCCGCCGTAAGGCTATTTGCGTATTTCACCGGGCGTCGCAGTCCGGTTTTTTCATTCTTTTTGCTCGTATAAAAATTACCCAAATTAAAAAGTAATTTTGGTTAAACTCCAGATTATTCTGACTCCCGGATAATCAATACAAATTATTTACAATTAAAATCCCTTAAACCTCTCCATAAATTGCATTAACTGTTTATACTGAAATAGCTCACCTGATAATGAGCCGCATTGATCCTCAGATAGTCACTCACGTCAGTCACTACAATATAAGGGGTCTATATGGACAGAAATGATGAAGTTATTCAGACACACCCGCTTGTTGGTTGGGATATCAGTACCGTCGACTCTTATGACGCCATGATGATACGTCTTCATTACCTGTCTTCAAAAGACCAGACACCCGAGGATGCTCAGGTAGACAGAACTTTATGGTTAACTACCGACGTTGCCAGGCAGCTGATCAACATTCTCGAAGCGGGTATCGAAAAGATAGAATCTAACGAGTACGAATACAGTGATCACCGAAAACACTAAGCTATACCTGCCAGTCTGAGGCACCCGCGATTTCATCCTGGTGCCTTTTTCTTTGCCTTCGCTCCCTTGCCTTCCCAGCCGTAAACTCACTATCATGCCCGTAGTGCATATGTTAAAAAATTTCGACAGTGGAGCATTTGGTTATGGATTATGATCTCATCATCGTTGGCAGCGGTTCAGTCGGGTCAGCTGCGGGCTATTACGCCACGCGTGCCGGGCTGAAAGTACTGATGATAGACAGCGCAATACCTCCTCATCAGGCAGGCAGCCATCACGGCGAAACGCGGCTTATCCGACACGCGTATGGTGAAGGTGCCCGGTACGTTCCAATGCTGCTGAGAGCACAAATGCTCTGGAATGAGTTGGCAGAGCTAAGCGGTGATAAAGTATTTCACCGCAGCGGCGTGTTGAATATAGGTCCTGAAGATTCCGAATTCATCGGCAATGTGAAAGCTAGTGCAGAAACCTACAACCTGAACACACAGTCTCTCAGCGCGGCTGAAATCCGCGAAAAATGGCCACTGTTTACTTTGCCAGACGGCTATTGCGGCGTTTTCGAACCTGACTCTGGTTATCTGCAAAGCGAAATAGCCATCAGCGCCTACATCCGCCTTGCGCGCGAAGCGGGTTGCGCGCAGCTGTTCAACTGCCCGGTCGACGATATCCGTTGGGTTGATGGCGGCGTTGAGGTCTCCACAATCGATGGCGTTTATCATGGCAAAAAACTGGCAGTGACCGCCGGAACCTGGGTGACAAAAATCCTTCCGGAGTTGCCAGTGAAACCTTTACGCAAAGTTTTTGCCTGGTTTCATGCCGATGGGCGCTACAGCGAGGAGAATCACTTCCCGGCCTTCACGCTCGAAACCCAGCAAGGTGATCAGTATTACGGCTTCCCTTCCGTAAAAGATTCCTTAAAGCTCGGAAAACATAATGGTGGTCAGTGGATCACAGAGCCGCAAGAGCGCAAACCTTTCGGCGGATTTAGCCAGGACGGTACAGAATCCTTCAACTTTTTCCGCCACTTTTTGCCGGGTGTTGGGGTGAGTTTACGCGGCGCGTCATGCACTTACGACATGACCGCAGATGAAGATTTCATTATCGATACATTGCCGGGCAGAGAAAATACACTGGTCATTTCAGGTTTAAGCGGCCACGGATTTAAATTTGCCAGCGTATTAGGTGAAATAGTGACTCATTTCGCTAACAATCATCCTATTCCTTTCGAGCTTGAGCCTTTCTCCCTTTCCCGATTCAATTAATGTAAAGATGTTTCAACCGTCGTTTATATTCTTTCGACGGTTGTCATTTTATTTCCTCGAAGAGTCATTTTTAAGTTTCACTTTGAACGAGATCAATAGACCGGTATTTCCGAATTGACAGCATTATAGAAAAAAACCTATGCTAGATGCAGAAATCACAGGAGTGGTTTCCACGCGTAAATGATACGCCTGAACAAGGACGTCGAATGAAACTCTCTATTATTGAACCCTGTGGATTCACCCGGTTAGGAATTTTCTCTTATCTTGTTGAGAATAATAATCTCGACATTATTGATACTGTGAATATTTCTCAGGCACTCAATTCACTGACAGAATTTCAGCCTGACGTTATTCTCGTGAATATGACGCAGCATTGTCATAACGCTGAATTATCATTGGAATTGAAGGCTTTCTTTGAGTTCCGCCATACCGCCAGAATATACTGTTATATCGATGCGAATTATCCGGACAGTGATGCGCCGATTGCCATCACCCGCGAAGTTTTCGTTCTCAATAAACAGTCATTAACGCAGTTATTACAAGAGATTGCCGCAGACCCGGAATCCTTTATGCCTGAAAATAACTTCGGCATTCCAAGAACCCTGTTCAGCGATCAGGAAATTCTTGTGATGGGATACTGGATGTCTGAAATGCCGAACTACCGGATTGCCAGAAAATTAAATATCAGCAGCCGTACCGTGTATGTTCATAAGCGCCATCTGGCTCAGAAAATTAAAGTCCGGAACCGGCTTGAATTCTGTTTTATTTACAATCTGATCAAGTATTTATTCTGGCCGATAGATGACATTTCCGCGACACCCATTAGCCGTCAGATTAAAGACGATCTTTTAATGATTTACAAAGCACATAGCTAAATCATTCACATAATGCCCTGAACAATCAGGGCATTTTTATATTATCGCCTTCCTGTTTTTCCATTAAGTTTCACTCACTCAGACATCCGCGGATTACGCGGTTGCACTCTGACGACAGAGGCATACAATAAGTTTAAAATTAGCAGCCTTATCTTGAGTAGCCTCATAAAATGAAACACTCCGCTTCTGAAGATGTCACCCCAACAGAAATTACAGAAACGTTGCTTTCCGTAATCCGTCTGATGCGCAAACAAGTGGACGCGGCAATGTCCGCGCAGGGCCTTTCCCTGGCTCGCGGAAAACTATTGTCGGCCATCGCGCATGAAGGTACCTGCCGCCCCGCAGAACTGGCTCAGGTGCTTCAACAATCTCCCCGAACCATTACCGATGCGATTGATGCCATGGACCGGGACGGTTTGCTGGTGCGCAAACGTCATCCGACAGATCGCCGTTCACAATTGCTGGAATTAACGGAAGCAGGAAAACAGGCGTTAGAGCAGACTAAAAAACCGAAGAAGGATGCCATCGACCGGTTATTTCACGGGCTGGATTTGCCCGCCCGTCAGCAACTCATGGCCTCTTTGAAAAGCATTGAAACGCACGCAGTGCGCATTGAAGAGTTAAACAAACTTTAGCGTTTTTGTGCGGCGCCATCGCCCAACAGTACGGCAATCTTATGCCCGGCAGCCGTCGGTTCCAGCGCTATTTTCAGTACAATAGTCAGCGGCACGGAGAGCAGCATTCCGACCGGGCCCATCAGCCATCCCCAGAAAATCAGTGACATAAAGACCACCAGCGTCGAAAGCCCCAACCCGCGCCCCAGAATTTTGGGGTCGATAATGCTGCCAAAAACAAGGTTGATCAGCACATATCCGCCTGCCACGATAATCCCTTCACTGAAGCCGTTGAACAAGAACGCCTGAATAACCGGCGGGATTGCCGCCAGAAAAGAACCGATATTGGGAATGTAATTCAGCGCAAACGCCAGCATTCCCCACAAAAACGCAAACCGGATCCCCGTCGCTGCCAGCAGCGCCCAGACCGCCAGCCCGGTGACCACGCTGATTAACGTTTTGATCACCAGATAACGCGTCACGCTGTCGAGCGCACGCTGAACATTTGCCATCCCCTTTCCCGGTTCATCCGACATCTGTTCAATTTTGTACGGCAGCTGCGGCACTTCGAGCAGCATAAAAGCCACCGTCATTAGTAACAGAAACAAACCCGCCATCGCGTTAGATAAATAGCTGATGAGTTTGCTGACCAGGTTCAACGTCGCTGCCGGGTCGATATAACTGGCCAGCTGTTCAGGCGATAACGTCAGGTCGCTTTGCCCGGACAGCTCTTCGAGATAACTCAGCTTCTCAACAATCAGCCCGCGATACTGTGGCAACGTGCGGGCAAATTCATTAAGCGTCACCAGCAGTTTAGTGGTCATGAAAACCATCAGGCAAATCACCAGCGTCGCCACCAGCAAAACGGCAAGTGCGCGCGGCACCCGACATTTCCCCAGCAGCACAATCAGCGGATTCAAAATAAAAGCCAAAAACAGCGCCAGAATGAACGGTACGATGATGTCCGCCGCAGATTTAATTCCCGCGAAAATCACCACCAGCATCGCCATCATTACGACGATTTTGAGTCCCTGAGTCGTCACGATCGTTTTACGCAAATCTTCCTCCTGATGCGGCCCGTTTTCTTAACGGGATTTCACCCATTCCCGCAGACGCTGAACATGCACATACAGCGACGGGATAAACAGGATCCCCACGGTCGTGGACAACAACATTCCGCTAAACACCGTGACACCAATGATGTGCCTGCTCATGGCGCCAGCACCCGACGCCAGTACCAGCGGCAAGACGCCCAGAATGAACGAAATTGCGGTCATCATGACAGCGCGGAATCGTTGCTTCGCACCGTCCTGCGCCGCTTCGCGGATAGTGGCGCCCCCTTCCCTTCTGGCTTTCGAAAACTCGACAATTAGTATGGCATTTTTCGCCGCCAGCCCGATGAGCAACACCATACCAATCTGAGCATATACGTCGTTGCTGAGGCCTGCCAGATGCAGGCCTCCGACTGCGCCAAACACCGCGAAGATCACCGAAATCATCACCACCAGCGGTATGCTCCAGCTTTCATACTGGGCGACCAGGAACAGATAGGCGAAAAGCAGCGCCGCGGCATAAATCACAATAGCCTGACCGCCCGCCTGAATCTCCTGCAACGACATCCCGGTCCACTGGTAACCATAACCGGCGGGCAGTTTCTCGTTCAGGATATGTTCCATTTGCGTCATCGCTTCCCCGGAACTCACGCCTGGCGCAGCAGAACCGCTGATCGCCAGTGACGGGAACTGGTTATATTGCGTAATAAACGGTGCGCCGAGAGACGGCGTCAGGCTGACCATTTTCCCCAGACTGACGAGAGAACCGTTATCGCTGCGCACGGTCAGCGTCGAGATTTGATCCGCACGCTGGCGATCTTCCATCTCATTTTGCATCTGCACGTTGAACAAACGGTTGTTGATAATGAAATCGCTGACGTTAATCCCGCCGAGCGATGTCTGCAACGTACCGAAGATCCTGCTGACCGGAACCTGCAATTGCGCAGCACGATCGCGATCCACGCTGAGTGCAATTTCAGGAACGGACGCACTGAATGTTGTGAAGACGCGGCTCAGTTGCGGATCCTGATTTGCCGCCTGAATCAGCGCCTGTCCGGTCGCCGCCAGTTCCTGCGGTGATTGTCCGCGTAACGCCTGTAAGCGCAAATCCAGCCCGGAAGCCGTACCCAGCCCGGAAATGGCTGGCGGGTTTATCGCCATAATCATCGCAGAAGGAATGCCTGCCATCGCAGGTTGCAACCGTCCGATGACCTGACCCACACTGCTTCGCTCACCCCAGGGTTTCAGCAAAACAATACCAAAGGCAGAATTCGGTGAGCTCCCGCCGCTCAGCAGGCTGAATCCGCTGATCGCGATGACATCTTCAACCGCGTCATCTTTGCCAAGAATTGCCTTCATCTGCCCGAGAACCGTATCGGTACGGTTAAGGGACGCGCCGTCCGGTAGCTGCACATTCACGAAGAAATACCCCTGATCCTCATCAGGCAGGAAAGATTTCGGCAAACTGCTGTAACCCCATGCGCACAAACCGGCGATCACAGTCACGCTCACAATACTGGTCAGCACATTTCTGCTGATCCCACGCGCGGCTTTGACATAGGTATCGCGCACACTGTCCAGCCCGTTATTGAAGAGCTGGAAGAAGCGCGCAGGTTTCTCCGGACGGGGCTTGAGTAATGTTGCGCACAGCGCCGGAGTCAGCGTTAGTGCGTTAATACTGGAAAGCACTACCGCCGCAGAAAGCGTCACCGCAAACTGACGATACAGCGCACCGGTAATACCCGGCAGCACGGCAATAGGAACGAATACCGCCAGCAGAACCACGGTAGTGGCAATAACCGGTCCGGCAATTTGTTTCAGTGCCAGACGGGTTGCAGCTACCCGCCCGAGCGACGGGTCTTCGACCATCAGCCTTTCGACATTTTCGACCACGACAATCGCATCATCGACCACGACCGTCAGCGCCAGAATAATAGCGAACAGACTCAGTGTATTGGCCGAATAGCCAAAGATGTAAAGCACGGCAAATGTGCCAAGCAAAGAGACAGGAATGGTCAGCGCAACAATGAACGTCGCGCGCAAACTTTGCAGGAACAGGAAAACAATGGTCAGAACGACGATGAACGTCAGCACCAAGGATACGACGATTTCATCCAGCGTCGCGCTGACAAACCGTGTGGAGTCGAATTTGATTTCATAAGTCAGATCGTCCGGGAAGTAACCCGCCTGACGTTCCATTTCCGCGCGCACCGCATTGGCCACATTCAGCGCATTGGCACCCGGTGCCGGATAAACTGACAGAAAGGCGGACGGCGTCTGATTCAGCGTGGCGTTTACCTGATAATCCTGCGCACCCAGCTCAATGCGGGCGACGTCATGCAAACGCACCGTCCCGCCGTTGGCATTTTTACGCACAATAATATTGCCGAACTCTTCCGGCGTACTCAAACGTCCGGCCCCGCTGATGGTGAGCGTTTGTTGCTGCATGGACGGACTTGGCGAAGCGCCAATCTGACCGGCCGCCGCCTGCACGTTCTGGCTCTGGATTGCCGAACTGATTTCCATGCTGCTGACATCCAGCGCTTCCATTTTGCGGGGATCGAGCCAGATTCGCATGCTGTAATCGCGGGAACCAAACACGCGGACATCGCCGACGCCGTCGATACGCGCTAAAGCATCACGCAGCTGAATGCTGGCGAAGTTGCTGATAAACAACATGTCGTGAGTATGTTTCGGGGATAACAGGCTGATCCCGAGTAAAATATTGGATGCCTGCTTACGCACGGAAACGCCAGTATTCAGCACTTCCGGCGGGAGCTGAGAGCTGACCTGAGAGATACGGTTTTGCACTTCAACCGCCGCAGTATCAGGATCCGTTCCGCTGGCAAAGGTAATCGTCAGCGAGTAACTGCCGTTATTGCCGCTGTTAGAGGACATATAGAGCATGTTGCTGACGCCGTTGACCTGCGCTTCAATGGGCGCAGCAACAGATTCCGCCACGTCACGCGCACTGGCGCCGGGGTAAACCGCGCTGACAGAAACAACGGGCGGCGTGATGTCCGGATATTGTTCCACCGGGATCACCTTGAGCGCCACGGCACCAATCAGTGCCGTGACCAGCGCGATGACCACCGCAAAGCGCGGTCTTTTAATGAATTGCTCGAGCATAGTTATTCCTTAACCTTTTTTTGCCGGCGTCGCCGGAGCACCCGAGGCGTCCCGCGTCTTCACTTTCATCCCTGGCTGGATCCACTGCAGCCCTTCGGTGACCACTTTTTCTCCTCCCTGCAAACCTTCCAGAACGAAATATCCCTTTCCGGTCTGCGCCCCCAGGCGGACTGGCCGTTTCTCAACCTGCTGCTCAGCATTTACCAGCAAAACAAAGTGGCCGGTGGCATCCTGCTGTAAAGCCGCGGCTGGCAGAACCGGAAGTTTCTGTCCGGAGCGCGGTGCTGCCAGCACGTTAACTGAGCCACCCGGTAATAAACGGTGATCCGGATTCTCAACGGTCAGCCTGACGGGCAACGTGCCGGTTTGCGTATCAATGCGGTTTCCCAGGGATTCAAACTTCGGTGTTTTCAGGTACGGCGAACCATCTGATAAACGCAGCGAAAGCGTCATGTTATCCGCCGCGAAAGCGTCCTCAAGCGAACCGCTGCTCTGGCTGGCACTGAGTACGTCGCGCTCGTTAACGGAAATCACCACACGAACCGGATCGAGCTGAACAATTTCAGTCAGCGCGCCACTCGCCGGATTCACCAGACTGCCGGTGTGATAATGGCTCACGCCAATCCGCCCGGAAATAGGTGCGGTAATGCGGGTAAAGCCCAGCTGTAATTCCTGAGTTTTCAGGGCGGCCTGAGCCTGCGCGACGGCGGCCCGGGCGGTATCGCGTGCGGCAAGTGCGGTATCGACATCGGACTGGCTGACCGTCCGCGCATCGCCCAGACGCTGAATGCGGTTCAGATGCGTCTGCGCATGTCGGGCCGTGGCGTTCGCACTGTCGAGCTGCGCTTTCGCCTGCGCGACTGCGGAGTGATGCAGCGCGGGGTCGATTTCGTAAAGGACATCCCCCTCTTTAACCAGCTGACCTTCCTGGAAAGTTCTCCTGGAAATAAAACCTTCCGTGCGGCTGACAACATTCACCGCCTGAACAGCCTCAAGGCGGCCGAGATAAGTGCGGCTGACGCCATCAGTTTGCGTTGCGATAGTCGATGTTGTAACCGTCGGAACAGATTGCGCTGTTGCGACAACCGGAAGGGATAAAAACAGGGCCAGCAGTGGGGATAAAACTGCATGACGGCATACTGCAGGAAACATAGTGTCACTCTCCGTGTCAGGTCGGATGCCGGTTATGTTGGGTCAGGAAAGTGCACGCACCGGCTCATATCCATTTTAGTAGATAAAAAAATTCCTAATCAGAATTTTCGGAGATTATAGAGGTGATAACTTTCCATAAACTGATCCCGATCAGTTTGCATAATATCCCGTGATTTCTTTACGTTATATTTAAGGAGTATTTAGAATTAATATTCCGAAGAGTGCTATCCGCTAAATCAGATAACGTTTTTCATTTTAGTTATTATCCAAAAATAACAATCACGGATGAAATCAATTTTTTTACTCAAATTTTTAGTAATAAAATAAACTTTACCGTCGATGACAAAACCTGACAAACCCGCATCCAGACTGAACCCCAGCCCATCCCAGCCTTCCTGACGAATCAAAAACGAATAAGCTGAACAAGATAACCTTAATCAGTTCAAAAATAGTGAACAAGTTAAATTAATCATCTATTTTGAAAATAATAGTTTGCCAGAATGTTTCCAAATGTTTACTTTCCAAAAATAACTCTCACAATGAGCGGCCAAATTATGTTTTGGAAAAATACGACTGTGCGCTTCGGGCATATTTCAATTCTGATCCACTGGATTGTTGCGCTGGCCGTTTATGGCCTTTTCGCCCTGGGATTATGGATGGTCGGACTGGGCTATTACGACACCTGGTATCACCGGGCGCCGGAAATTCATAAAAGCATTGGCGTGCTGGTTTTCGCGGCCATGGTATTCCGGCTGGCCTGGCGCTTTATTTCGCCGCCACCAAAACCGCTGGACAGCTACAGCGCCAAAACCCGGCTCGGGGCGTGGCTCGCGCATGTTCTGCTCTTTGCCGGTCTGTTCGGGATCCTGCTCAGCGGCTATCTCATTTCGACCGCCGAAGGCCAGCCGGTCAGCGTTTTCGGTTGGTTTGATATCCCGGCCACGCTGTTCGGGCTGGAGCAACAGGCGGACATCGCCGGCACCGTACATCTGTGGATGGCGTGGGGAATTGTGATTATCTCTGCATTCCACGCGCTGGCCGCACTCAAACATCATTTCATCGACCGCGACAGCACGCTGACACGCATGCTGGGGCGCTGAACTGTTTCACCTTGCGATTCACTTAATGGATAAATGGAGAATAACCATGCTGAAAAAAACCACTCTGGGCCTGACACTGGCATCCCTGTTGTTAGCCGCAGGCACCGCAAGTGCGGCGAATTACAAAATCGACAAAGAAGGACAGCACGCGTTTATTGAGTTTCGCATCAAGCATCTGGGCTACAGCTGGCTTTACGGCAGTTTTAACGATTTTGACGGAGGCTTTACCTTTGACGAGAAAGACCCGGCAGCGGATAAAGTAAACGTGAGCATCAACACCACCAGCGTGTTCACGAACCATGCCGAGCGTGATAAACACCTGCGCAGCGCGGAATTCCTCAATGTGAGCAAGCATCCGCAGGCCACGTTTAAATCCACGTCGGTGAAAAAAGAGGGGGATAACCTGGCCGTTACCGGTGATTTCACCCTGAATGGCGTGACGAAACCGTTAACCCTTCAGGCGAAATTGCTGGGTCAGGGTAAGGATCCGTGGGGCGGTTATCGCGCCGGGTTTGAAGCCGCAGGCACGATTGCGCTGAAAGATTACGGGATCACCACCGATCTCGGCCCTGCTTCGCAGGATGTTGAGCTGATCATTTCCGTGGAAGGCGTGCAGGAGAAGTAATCCGTATCGCCAAAACAAAAGGCCCTGACGGTATTAAATCGTCAGGGCCTTTATTACGACGGATCGGCAGTTCAGTCGTTTTCCGGTGCCGGAATGTGCATGGTTGTTTGCAACAGCCCTTTGGACTTGTTGAAAATCTTGATCCCATTTTCACGGCCAGCACGCAGCGCACGCTGTTCTTCAACCGGCAGTTTCAGCTCAGTCATACAGATTTCGCTGCAACAACCGTCGAACTTCGCCGCACAGGTCGGGCACTGAATGAACAGCAAATGGCAGCCGTCATTTTTACAGTTGGTATGGTTATCACACGCCGCGCCACACTGGTGACAATGCGCGATCACATCGTCAGAAATGCGTTCGCCCATGCGCTCATCAAAGACGAAGTTTTTACCTTTGAATTTAACCGGCAAACCCTGCTCTTTCGCTCGGCGCGCATATTCGATAATGCCGCCTTCCACGTGATACACGTTTTTAAAACCGTTATGCAGCATGTAGGCGCTGGCTTTTTCACAGCGAATACCGCCGGTGCAGTACATGACGATTTTCTTGTCTTTGTCTTCTTTCAGCATATCAACGGCCATGGGCAGCTGATCGCGGAAAGTGTCAGACGGGACTTCAATCGCTTTATCGAAATGCCCCACTTCATATTCGTAGTGGTTACGCATATCGACAAACAGCGTGTCCGGGTCGTCAATCATGGCGTTGACCTGCTCGGCTTTCAGGTACTCACCGATATTCGACGGATCGAACGACTCATCATCGATGCCGTCCGCCACAATACGGTCACGCACTTTCAGACGCAGAACCCAGAAGGATTTGCCGTCATCTTCCAGCGCCACGTTCAGGCGGATGTTATCCAGCGCCGGATGGCTGGAAAACAGCTCGGTTTTGAACGCGTCAAACTGGCTTTGCGGAACGCTGATCTGCGCGTTAATCCCTTCTTTTGCCACGTAAATACGGCCAAACACATTCAGGCGAGTCAGGCTGATATACAGGGCATCGCGAAAAGCTTTCGGATCTTCGAGCTGGAAATACTTATAAAAAGAAACAGTCGTGCGGGGCTCGGTTTCAGCCAACATGCGCGCTCTGAGTTCCTCATTAGAAATACGGTTATGTAACACTGGCATGGTGTACGTTCCTGTCTTTCAGGGGGATTTAATTATTGGAAACCAATTAGCTACTTTTGAAGCGGCAAGATTATACATTAAAGCAACACGGACGACATCTTCCGTTGCAAATTCATGATAAGAAAAACACCTGCTGCGCCTTGCCTTTTCTCTAAATGCGGTAACCTATTCTCAGATGTTATCCATACTTGTGATCTATCCACCACACTGATTTTTTAAAGGGCAGGAAACATGAGCAAGCTTTTTGAACCGATTTCTCTGGGCGGCCTGACGCTCCCTAACCGCATTGTTATCGCACCAATGTGCCAGTATTCCTCCGACGAGGGGAAAGCGACTTCGTGGCACCACGCGCATCTCGGGCAATTGTCATTTTCCGGTGCCGGTTTGCTGATCCTCGAAGCCACAGCGGTGGAAGCCGCCGGGCGCATTTCTGCGCAGGATTTAGGGCTGTGGGATGATGAAACCGAAGCCGCGCTGAAAGGACTGGTCGACGGCCTGCGCGAAAACAGCAACATTCCTCTCGGCTTGCAGCTCGGCCACGCTGGACGCAAAGCCTCTCACGCCGCACCGTGGAAAGGGGGTGCGCAAATACCTCAGTCCGCCGGTGGCTGGCAAACCGTCGCACCTTCCGCTCTTCCTTTTGCCGAAGGAACGGAAGCGCCCGTCGCGCTTTCTGCTGAACGCATCAGCGAACTGAAAAAAGCGTACGTGGATAGCGTACGGCGCGCCGACCGCCTCGGGTTCGATCTGCTGGAACTGCACGGTGCGCACGGTTATCTCCTGCACCAGTTCCTGTCCCCGCTTTCCAACCAGCGCACCGATCAGTACGGCGGTTCTCTGGAAAACCGTATGCGCCTGCTGCTGGAAATCTTCCAGGAAATTCGCGCGGCCTTCCCGGCTGATAAACCCATCGGCGTGCGTATTTCCGCCACCGACTGGGTAGAAGGAGGTTGGGATCTGGAGCAATCTGTCGAACTCGCCAAAGCACTGGATAAGCTGGGTTGCAGCTATATTCATGTGTCCAGCGGCGGCCTGAGCCAGCACCAGAAAATCACCGTGGGGCCAAATTATCAGGTGCCCTTCGCTGACAGCATTAAACAGCACGTCAAAATGCCGGTGATCGCCGTTGGCTTAATCACTGAACCGGAACAGGCCGAAGCCATTGTCGGCACCGGACAGGCAGACATGATCGCACTGGCGCGCGGTATTTTGTATAACCCACGCTGGCCGTGGCACGCCGCTGCCAAACTCGGGGCAAAAGTTTACGCACCGAAACAATACTGGCGCAGCGAGCCTCATAGCGTGAAAGGATTATTCCTGCCGGAATAATACCGGGCAGTTTAATAAACGTGATCACGGACAGCCCCCGGGCTGTCCGTTTCATTGACAAAAAGCCATTCTCTGCGGATATTTGATTCGAAGACTCATGGAGAAAACAGCTGAATTGTTCATAAATAAATCACATTGTTTTTCATTCATGCAGTCCATAAGTTAAATGAGGTATTAGTGCCGTGAATTTTCACCTAATACCAAAAAAGTGCCACACTATGTCACTTTGCTACTAAAAATAACGGATAACACGCGCTCCATATCGGAATGTGGACGTATTTCTGTAGCGGGCTGCTGCATTAGACAGAGCTTATAAACTTTCTACTTCGATCCATTGACGCAGAGATTCTATGACTCAGGTACCTACCTTTAATCGTTCGTTATTGCATCCACGCTACTGGATCACCTGGATAGGTCTGGGGTTGTTGTACGCGCTGGTCTTATTACCTTATCCGGTCATTTACCGCATCGGTACCGGGCTTGGGCGCTTCTCAATGCGCTTTCTGAAACGTCGCTACAAAATCGCCCAGCGTAATATCGAACTGTGTTTCCCCGACATGCATCCTGAACAGCGGGAAGACATGGTCGTGAAAAATTTCGAATCAGTTGGCATGGGTTTATTTGAAACCGGCATGGCCTGGTTCTGGCCTGACTGGCGTATTGAACGCTGGTTTAAAGTCAGCGGTCTGGAACACATACAGCGCGCCCGCGATAACAAACAAGGCGTGCTGCTAATTGGCGTTCATTTCCTGACGCTGGAACTGGGTGCGCGTATTTTCGGTATTCATAATCCGGGCGTCGGTGTTTATCGCCCGCATGACAATAAACTGATGGACTGGATCCAGACCAAAGGCCGCATGCGTTCAAATAAAGGGATGCTGGATCGCAAAGACCTGAAAGGAATGATCCGCAGCCTGAAACAAGGCGACATTATCTGGTACGCGCCGGATCACGACTACGGCCCGCGCGCCAGCGTGTTTGTACCCTTCTTTGCCGTGGATAAAGCCGCGACAACCACCGGCACCTATCTGCTGGCACGAATGGGCAAACCGGCCATCATTCCGTTTACACCGCGCCGTCTGGCTGGCGGAAAAGGCTACGAGATGATTATTCATCCGCAGGTCGCTGATTTCCCGCTGGATGATGAAGTGGTTGCCGCCGCGTACATGAACAAAGTGGTAGAAGACGAAATTCGTCAGGCGCCCGAGCAATACATGTGGCTGCATCGACGCTTCAAAACGCGTCCCCAGGGCGAGCCTTCGCTGTACAAAGCCCTCAGCGAATAAACTTAAAGGCCGGCTCAGCGCATCCTGAACCGGTTTTATTGATTTGCTTCGACAATTTTTTTGACAGACTTCTTCAAAGTTATCAGATTTTATCCTATCCGGTTTAGGCCAATACTCTCCCCATGATTTCTCCACGTGATTACCCCCTCACTTCTTGGGAGCCGCGTGGCCACTTTGTGACCTTCAAAAGGAATACATTATGTTGGCTAAAATGAACACTGCTTTTACCCGCGTTACCGATCACCCTGACTTTGGTAAGTTACTGTTGCGTCTTACTTTCGGGATTTTGATTTTATTCCATGGCGTGGCGAAAATGGAAAATGGCGTGGGCTGGATTGCCAAAATGTTGCAGGCTGCTGGCTTACCGGGATTCATCGCTTATGGCGCATACATCGGTGAAGTAATTGCACCGGTTCTGATTATTCTGGGTATTTTTACCCGCCCTGCCGCGCTGGTGATGGCATTCAACATTTTAGTGGCAGTTTTGCTGGTGGTTGCGGGTAAATTCTTCACCGTGACCGACGTCGGCGCCTGGGGTCTGGAAGGCGAAGCATTGTACTTCTTTGGCGGGCTGGTGATTATGTTCCTGGGCAGCGGCCGTTATTCTGTGATGAAAAACGCAGCCCTGCGTTAAACCCTGTTTTTTGCTGTGTCTGTCTTTTGGTTTTTATTTTAATTCTGTGTCTGACGCGGCCGGCCTCATCGCTGGCCGTATTTTTTTGCATTTTCGCTCCTCAGTTGATCTCCTTCACCACACCTCTCGCGATAAAACGGTATTTTACTTTCGTTGTTACAGTTCATTAACATCATTGAAGTGGATGATAATTAGGCGCATAATTATCCAGCCAATTGATTGTTACTTGTGCTCTGCCTTGCTCCCATCTGTCATTCCAGAGCTAATCTGACCTCTTTTTTCGGTAATTTATGACTTCGGCATCTGAATCTGAAACCGCACCAGAACCCATAAACTGGAAACGAAATCTGTATGTTGCCTGGATTGGCTGCTTCCTTACCGGTGCCGCGTTCAGCCTGATCATGCCTTTCCTGCCGCTTTACGTCGAAACTCTGGGTGTCACCGGCCATGAATCCCTGAACATGTGGTCGGGTTTGGTTTTCAGTATTACCTTCCTGTTTTCCGCGATTGCTTCGCCCTTCTGGGGCGGCCTGGCTGACCGTAAAGGCCGTAAAATCATGCTGCTGCGCTCGGCGTTGGGCATGGCGATTGTCATGATGCTCATGGGCTTTGCGCAAAACATCTGGCAATTCTTAGTCCTTCGCGCGCTGCTGGGTTTGCTCGGCGGCTTTGTGCCGAATGCCAATGCGCTGATTGCCACACAAATTCCCCGCAATAAAAGCGGCTGGGCGCTGGGAACACTCTCCACAGGCGGCGTCAGCGGCGCACTGCTTGGCCCGCTGGTCGGCGGGTTACTGGCAGATAACTACGGTTTACGCCCGGTATTCTTCATCACCGCAGCCGTACTTTTTCTCTGTTTTGTGATGACGCTGTACTGCATCCGCGAACAGTTTGTCCCTGTAAATAAGAAAGACATGCTCAACCGCAAACAGGTTTTTGCCTCGCTGAAAAATCCCAAGCTGGTATTGTGCCTGTTCGTCACCACAATGATTATTCAGGTGGCGACCGGATCGATTGCGCCGATACTCACGCTTTACGTGCGTGAACTGGCCGGTAATACGCACAATCTGGCGTTTATCAGCGGGATGATTGCGTCGGTGCCCGGCGTGGCAGCACTGATGAGTGCGCCGAGGCTGGGAAAACTGGGGGACAGAATCGGGCCTGAAAGGATTTTGGTGGCCATGATGGGGTCATCCGTCCTCTTGCTAATCCCGATGGCATTCGTGCAAACGCCGCTTCAGTTAGGCATTTTACGTTTTCTTTTGGGGGCAACAGACGGCGCGCTGCTCCCGGCGGTGCAAACGCTGCTGATTTATAACTGCACCAATCAGGTGGCGGGAAGGGTCTTCAGCTATAACCAATCGTTCCGTGATGTCGGGAATGTCACCGGCCCTCTGCTGGGTGCGGCAGTTTCGGCAAGCTACGGGTTCCGAACGGTATTTTGCGTCACGGCGCTGGTGGTGATGTTTAATGCCGTTTATTCCTGGTGGTGTTTGCAACGCCGGCCGAGTCAGGCGATGGTCGATTAATTCCGGCCAGCGTGTAAAACACTTTACTTGGCTTTTTCTGCCTGCGGAGGCATCGGCAGGTGGTCAGGCACTTCGACAACCGCCAGACGGACTTCATAATGTTTGCCCGCCGTTGTCGCCGGAAGCACCGAAGTCAGTTTCTGAATTGTTTCCGTTGGATTATCGCTAGCCATGCTCGCACAGAATAGTGCGCCCGGATGGCAGAGCCCCATCATCACCGGTGGCGGAGGCAGCATGCCTTCATGGTCGGATGGCGGCATACCGTGCGGATATTCCATCGGCGGTTGTGGATGCGTACTGTCAGCCGCCATACCGGCGACACTGAAAAACAGGCCAAGACCACACAGCGGCATAAGCAAAGTACGGGAAAAAATCTTCATAACAGTAACCTTTTTCTTGAAAGTTCACCGTCACTCTACCCCCCAATTCTTCCCCGGGCTGGCGGTTTGCTAAACTTTTACCCTCTGCCACCGTCCTCTTTGCAAAGCTGAATCTCTTCTGACATTTCTCTCTACACGGTCCAGTCACGTGAAGCCAGCACCACGCGATAACCGTCTAAATCTTCAAACGTTTGACCATTTTCATCCCAGTACGGATTGTACGAAGGAACGGCAATAAATCCGGCTTGCAGCATCGCGTCACACTGCGTCTGCCATTGCGCATCCTCCGGGATATAAAACACCAACAGGCTATCCTGCGTTGGCGCGCGCCCGACGGTTGTTCCCCGGTGATGTGTAAATTCCAGGTGATAGTGATGATGCGGATGGCCGATCAGAACGCCATCAAAATTCTGATGGTCGCTGAAACCGCCGATCACCTCAAAGCCCAGTCCCTGACTGTACATCGCCGCAATCCGCTCCAGATTATCGGTCGGACGGGCAACCCTCAGCACTGCGTTTCGTGAAACCATAGCCGCCATAACTCCTTCAACTTACCGTGTTCCGGCATTAAGACTCAGAGAATAGCAGAAGAAAGGCGACCTGTTTTTTCATCTCAAAACTTGCATCCTGTCAGTTATCGACAACAATCATTTAATCAGAGTTTTCACTGTCAGATGGCTGTTACTTCTTCATTCCTAACGCTATTTACGATCAAGACTATTGATTATTTCCCCTTATTCAACTCAGGAGACAACAATGAGCATGTACGCAACGCTTGAAGAAGCTATTGATGCCGCCCGCGAAGAATTTCTCGAAGCCGCACAGGAAAGAGTTCAGAACGATGAAGAGCCCGTTCCGGATCAGTTCAACCTGCAAAAGTACATCATGCAGGATGGCGATGTGATGTGGCAGGCAGAATTTCTCAGCGATGAAGGCGACGCCATCGATGCGCTGACGTTTCGCAGCGGCGCGGCCGCGCAGGCTATCTTTGACGAAGATTACGATCAGATTGAACTCGAAGAAGAATGGCAGGAAGAAGCGACGCTGTATGAATGGGATGAAGGTGAATTCCAGCATGAGCCGCAGCTGGATACGGAAGAAGGCGAAGCCGCCGCCGAAGAGTGGGATGACGAGGACGATTATCCGGGACGGGATATCGACTAAACGTTTATAACAGATTTATTCGTAAGGCCCGTGGCGGGCGTCAATCGGCAACATGAAGGTATCGACAATCATGGACAGAGGGACATCAATAACAGTGACATACCGCCACGGGCTGTCACGTAAATCCCACTGCACGCCGGGATAATACTGGTTGCCATGCCCCTGCCCTGGCACGGTCCGGCTGATAATGCTGCCACAACCTGTGAGCGAGGTAGCTAGTAGCACCAGTACACATCCACGAAAAATTACGCGATTAATCACTTACCCAACCTGTCGATTCAAATCAAAAGAAGCTCTTTTTAAGCGCTGAACAGCGCGCTCAGAATAGCACGCGCGTCATGTTCCCTGATGTTAAGGGGACGTAAAACTTTATACGCTGCGGGCCTGAGAGTCACCTGTTGTCTTTGCGGCGTGATGGCCTGTGCGGGCCTGTGATCGTGAAGCAATAAAAAGGGCAGCATGTTTTCACATACTGCCCTTTCCGTCCGCTATTTAACTCAGGCGGATTTAACTTCCAGTGTCTGCGTCACAGGGAAAGCCTGCTCGTTACGCGGAAGCTGGTCGTAATAAGCTCCCCACGCCTGCTGATCGGGTTGCGTCCACACCGCGGAGTGTAAACGCGCCATCAGCACCGGATCGCTCAGCAAGACCAGACGGTCAGCTTTGCCCAAATCTTTTGGCCCGGTTTTCAGAGCCTGCTCTAGACGAGCCCGACGACCGTTTTCTACAGTTTCACGCAACAGATGACGGGATGTTGCCATCGCCGTAGCCAGTGCGTTGAAGCCCGGATCAAACACCGCATGCATAAAGCCGTTTTGCAGCTTACGTTCACGGTTCAGTGCCAGATATTCTTCAGTCGCAACCAGCTCGCGCGGCGGATCGTACTCTTCCGGGATCAGGAACAGCTTGGCTTTCTTACTCTTAATCCCCAGCGTTGCACGGCTCGACAGAACCGAAACAATCGGTGACAGGATCAGAGAGAAGACGATTGGCGCCAGCCACCACAGGAAGCGCAAGTCCAGCCATGCCATACCGGCAGCCCAGACGGCACCGAGCAGAAGCTGCGAACCATGGCGTTTAAATGCTTCACCCCACGGCGTGTCATCATCATCACGCTGCGGAGAGTTCCAGACCACTTCCCAGCCCAGGAATGCGCTGACCACGAAAACGGTGTGGAACAACATACGCACCGGTGCGAGCAGCACCGAGAACAGCATTTCCAGGAACATGGAAACCAGCAGACGGAATGCACCACCAAATTGCTTCGCTCCCTTCGCCCAGATCAGGACGATACTCAGCAGTTTTGGCAGGAACAACAGAACCATTGTTGTCGAGAACAGGGCAATTGCCAGCTCAGGACGCCATTGTGGCCATACCGGGAATAACTGCCGCGGTTGCAGGAAGTACGTCGGTTCCATCAACGTATGCACCACCTGTAATGCCGTGGACAACGCAAGGAACGTAAACCACAGCGGCGCAGAAAGGTAGGACATAACGCCGGTCAGGAAGACCGCACGGTGAACCGGGTGCATGCCTTTGACCAGGAACAGGCGGAAGTTCATCAGGTTACCGTGACACCAGCGACGGTCGCGTTTCAGCTCGTCGAGCAGGTTTGGCGGTAATTCTTCATAGCTACCCGGCAGGTCGTAAGCAATCCACACCCCCCAGCCTGCACGGCGCATCAGCGCAGCTTCCACAAAGTCGTGAGACATGATGGAACCGGCAAATGAACCTTCACCCGGCAACGGTGCAAGCGCACAGTGCTCGATGAACGGTTTCACGCGGATAATGGCGTTGTGCCCCCAGTAGTGAGATTCACCCAACTGCCAGAAGTGCAGACCGGCGGTAAACAGCGGGCCGTAAACACGTGTCGCAAACTGCTGGCAACGCGCATACAGCGTATCCATGCCCGACGCTTTTGGCGCAGACTGAATAATACCGGCGTTCGGATTCGCATCCATCAGACGAGCCAGACCGGTCAGACATTCGCCGCTCATGACGCTGTCCGCATCGAGGATAACCATGTAGGCATATTCCCCGCCCCAGCGACGGCACCAGTCATCAATGTTTCCGCTTTTACGCTTCACACGGCGACGGCGACGGCGATAGAAGATACGACCATGACCGTCTACGTCGCGGCATACTTCCATCCAGGCTTTCTGTTCAGCGACACAAATATCCGGATCGTAACTGTCACTCAACACGTAGATATCAAACTGATCCAAATCACCGGTAGCTTTAACAGATTCGTAAGTAGCACGCAGGCCCGCGAAAACGCGTTCCACGTCTTCGTTACAAATCGGCATGATCAGCGCAGTACGGTTATTCGGGTTCAGCGGCTCATCGCCATTAGTCGAGGCGGTGATGCTGTATTTGTCGCGCCCGATAAGCAATTGTAAAAAGCCCATCAGCGCGGTCCAGAAACCGGCCGAAACCCAACAGAACAGAATCGCAAACAACACCAGAATCCCGGTTTGCAACACGTACGGCAGCAATTGCAGAACCGACTGCAACCAGTCCTGATTCAGCATATCTGCGGGGTCGATCAGCGCCCACCCCTGATAAGGCAGGATGGTTTTCATGTACCAGGTTGCGATCGCCGTCTGAACCAGCATCAGAACCAGCAGGACATAACGACGAACCGAACCGGCATGACGCCAGCGCTTTTCTGACTCCGGCATATCGGCAACCGTATGACGCGAAGCCGCGCTGCGTCCCATCAGATTGTCCCAGAAACGCCCTACCGGGTTGGTACGCCAGACATCCGGGAACATACTTGAACGCTTCACTGGCGGCATTGCGCTGGCGATGGTGCGCCCTTCGTTGTCCACTTCGTCCAGAGAACCGTTGGCCAGCGCATCCGGCCAGCTTGCGCCGACGCGCGCTTTCACCGAGAGCAAAGGTGCATCCGGTTCAGGGGCATTAGCAGAGGCTGTCACATCACCGCCTAAGCGGTGATGTACGGTAGCAAAAGCCTGCTCATCTTCAGCGGGAAGCTGCTGAGTGAGCGCCGCTTTCTGATCATCAGTAAGCGGCAAAGCTTCTACATAATCATGAGTAGAGTGCGTTGACTTATTCATTTGCAGGCAGCTGATAGCTCCAGGTTTCACTCAGTGTTTTATCGCCATTAGCCAGAGAAGCGCGCATTTCGATCGCTTTCTTCGGATCTTTCACTTTCAGGCGCAGCGTCAGACGCCAGCCTTTGGTTACCGGATTATAGCGGACAGTGTTTTCAACCAGTTCACCGTTGTCACCCACGCTGACCTGAGACGCCACCGGAGTGTCGCTTTTCAGGGCTTTCAGATTTGGGCCGACAAAATCAACCAGGAAAGCCACGCTGCCGTCAGGTTCACGGATCAGATTCGACTGTTTCACATCACCGGTAGAACGCATGGTACGTTCAACCCACGCCAGATCAGGAGAATGTAATTTTTCTTCTTCACGGGTGAAATGCAGACGATAGTTCAGGCTCAGCGGTTTACCGGCATCCGGCAATTGTTCCGGCGTCCAGAATGCGACGATGTTGTCGTTGGTTTCGTCTGCGGTTGGAATTTCCACCAGCTCAACTTTACCTTTACCCCAGTCGCCTTTGGTCTCGACCCAGCCACTCGGACGCAGGTCGTAACGATCGTCGAGATCTTCAAAGTTTGAGAAGCTGCGACCCCGTTGCAGCAGACCGAAGCCTTTCGGGTTCTCCATGGAGAACTGGCTGACAGCAAGGTGTTTCGGATTGTTCAGCGGACGCCAGATCCATTCACCGTTACCTGCATGGATAGACAGACCATTGGAATCATGCAGCGCCGGACGATAGTTCATCACCGGAGAGGGCTGATTCGCGCCAAACAGGAACATGCTGGTCAGCGGAGCGATACCCAGTTTGCCGACTTTGTCACGCAGATAAACTTGTGACTGCACGTCAACGGTCGCTTCCTTGCCCGGATACACATCCAGACGATAAGCACCGGTCGCACGCGGCGAATCGAGCAAGGCATAAATGACTAAATGTTTTTCGTCTGGATTTGGACGTTCAATCCAGAACTCGCGGAAACGCGGGAATTCTTCGCCGGAAGCCAGCGCGGTGTCGATCGCCAGACCACGGGCAGACAAGCCATAAACCTGGCCTTTACCGATGACGCGGAAGTAGCTGGCACCCAGCACACTCATAATTTCATCATCTTTGTCTGCTTTATTGATCGGATAAAGCACTTTGAAGCCAGCAAAACCGAGGTTTTTGACTGAGTCAGCGTCATGTTTGACGTTGCCAAAGTTAAAGTAGTCCGGGCTGTATTTGATTTCTTTTACGGAGTCTGCCGTCACTTCGTTGATTTTTACCGGAGTGTCGAAGTACATCCCCTGATGGTAGAACTCAAGCTTGAAAGGCGTATTCAGGTTTTTCCAGTACGCTTTGTCATGATTGAACTGAATTTGTTGGTAATCTGCGAATTTAAGATCGCGGAATTGAGACGGAAGATTGCTTTTCGGCGCTTCGTAACCTTTATCGGCTAATGCCTTCGCTTGTTTGGCAACATCATCTATAGAAAAAGCCCAGGCAGATGAGGTGAACATGGTCATCAACACTGCGGCACTTAGCAAACGGACTTTGATCATACGTGACCCTATGGAAAAATTTTTATCCGACACTTTGTCTCCTATGCGCGCTTCAATCATTCACTGTAACTATTTTATGGGAAGTGTCAGGTTTCCGACAACTTGAGCAGTCGATGGTTCAGCCATTGATGAACCGTTTAAGCGCAACAGGGTACAAGGATATCAATTCGTTGAAACTCCGGCTATGGAAACTTGTCCTATAACAATGCATGTTTTAAGGTGAGAAACTAAACTAATGTCAACGACAGTCATTTTTGGTTACCTGAGAAATTAGCCCGAATACAAACTACGCTCTAAAATTAGGATGAGCCACATACAACGGATACGTAATGAAACCACAAAAACCACAACGTGAGTTTTTCCTGGACTCTATCCGCGCATATTTGATGCTGCTGGGTATTCCTTTCCATATATCATTGATTTACTCCAGTCATATCTGGGCGGTAAACAGTGCGGTGCCTTCGCACGGCCTGACAATTTTCAATGATATTATCCATGCCTTCCGGATGCAGGTTTTCTTTGTCATCTCCGGGTATTTTTCTTATATGCTGTATGAGCGCTACGACTCGCACCAGTGGCTCAAGGTACGTCTGGAGCGGGTTGCCATCCCGCTGGTAGCGGCCTTCCCGCTGATTACAATCCCGCAGCTCTATTTCCTGATGAAATTCACCAGTAAATTCTCAGACTGGGGAAATATGGATTTCTATCAAAAGATTAACATTACCGTCTGGGAATTAGTGTCCCATTTATGGTTCCTGTTAACGTTAGTTATTCTGACCAGTATTTGTTTTTACCTCTTCAAATTTATTAAAGAAATTAAGACTAGTCGTATTCAATTAATAAAAACCCGGACAAACACGTTAGGAAAACTCTCAATTGTATTTTTATTTATCGGCTTAATTTACGCCGCGTTTAACCGCGGGCTGTATCTTTTTGCACCTAATTTACTTTCCAACGGTGCGTTTAATTTCGTCGTGATGCAGACATTGTTTTATCTGCCATTTTTCATCATCGGCGCGTTTGCTTATAAATTCTCCTGGTTGAAAGAGCTGTTCCTGAAGCCTTCAGCAACTGCCGGCGTGGTGAGTATCTTCCTGTTCGCCGCTTACATGTTTAATCAGCACGTGAATACTCCGCAGCTGTACTCGATGGAAATCGACGCCATCATCACCACCCTGTTGGGGATCCTGATGGTTAATGTGGTGTTCTCATTCAGTCACTACCTCCTCAATTTCCAGGCGCCGTGGATTACTTATCTGGTGAACTCGTCGCTGTTTATCTATCTGATTCACCACCCGTTAACGCTGATTTACGGGGCATTTATCACGCCGAAGATCCACAGCGACTGGCTGGGTTTCTGGCTGGGTCTGGTGTTTGTATTCGGTATTGCGTTTATCTTGTACGAAGTACACAAACGCATTCCGATTCTGCGATTCCTGTTCTCGGGTAAACCGCAGCATCCGGCGAAGAAGGATTCATCGGACGCCACGCCACCGCAGAATCAGGCGTCCTGACGCTTCAGGTGAAGCGAAAACAAAAAGGGCCGTGCGGTTAAGCATGGCCCTTTTGCTTTCAGGCGGCTGATTTTTGACGCAAAGAAAGACAAACGAAAATCAGCGTGACGCAGTATCTATCGTCGGGATCACCGACATTCCGACTTTCAGCCGCTTCGCATCGGCCTGATCTTTATCCAGCACAATCTTCACCGCCAGACGCTGCACCACTTTGGTGTAGTTACCGGTTGCATTATCCGGTGAGATCGGCGAAAACGTGACACCCGTGGCCGGAGAAATACTGTCCACTGTCCCTTTCAGCGTCACGCCCGGCAATGCGTCGATTTTGATATCAACTGGCTGATTTTGCTGCACATCACCCAGCTGCGTTTCCAGATAATTCGCCACAATATAAGCATCGTGAAGCGGCACGACTGCCAGCACACGGGTTCCTGCGCTGACATAGCCGCCGATGCGCAGAGAACGCTGGCCGACCACGCCGTCAACCGGCGCCGTGATTTCTGTATAGGAAAGATTGAGTTTCGCCTGCGCCAGCGCGGTGGTAGCAGAATCAATCGCCGCTTTGGCCTGCGCCTGCTCCGCTTTCAGTACGTCAACCTGCTTTTCAGCGGCCTGCACGGCGGCCATATCACTTTGCTGGGAAGCCAGTTTTGAGCGCAAACTGGCATCTGATTCATCACGAGCATCCGCCGTGCCGGAGCCATTTTGCAGCAAACGTTTGTAACGGTCAGCACTCTGGCGTGCATACGCAATACTGGCAGAATCCGCATTCACCAAGGCCTGCGCCTGTAAAATAGTCTGCTGCTGTTTCGCAAGTTGCGCGTTCAGGCTGAGCATTTGCGCATTCGCCGTTTCGACGCTGGCCTGCGCGGTGAGCACGGCGTTGCGGTAATCGCGATCGTCAATTTTTGCCAGCACATCGCCCGCTTTAACACTCTGATTATCCTTAACATACACATCAGCAATCGTACCGGAAATCCGCGGTGCAACCAGTGTAGAGTCTGCCGACACAAAAGCGTCATCGGTTTCCGGTGCGCTCCCTGAAGACAACGTCCAGAAGGCAATCACAATCAGTAATACCACCACCACGGCGGCAACCAGCCAGCTCAGGCGGACAGGCGATGTTTTTATCATGATGATTTTCTCTCGTACTTTCTTATAGTGAAATTCATTCGTTCAGGTGATGCTTCATTCAGGGGCGTTTAACCAGAGACTGAGGCGGATAAGAGCGTTTGGGCAGGATTGAGGCCAGCACAATCAGCGCAAGCGCCAGGCCGATAATCAGCATGTAAATATCAGCCAGGCTCATAACCAGTGCCTGCTTCCTGACCAGCGTGGAAAACTGCGTAATGACTTCCGTTGAAATCGCAGAACCGTCAGTGTTCAGCGGTGCCAGAAAACTGCTGCCACCGCCATAAGGCTGGGAAAGCAGATAATTCACACCGCCAATGTGATTGAGTAAAACGTTAGAATGGAACTGCTCA
The DNA here is from genome assembly GCF_011065485.1 of Rahnella contaminans. Lineage (NCBI taxonomy): Bacteria > Pseudomonadati > Pseudomonadota > Gammaproteobacteria > Enterobacterales > Yersiniaceae > Rahnella > Rahnella contaminans. Next base: position 1,079,479 of record NZ_JAADJS010000002.1, on the reverse strand, counting down.
CGGTCGCTGACCATCACGCCCAGAAGGGCACTTCCCGCAATACTCCCCATTCCGCGCGTGGTATTAAACATCGCTGCGGCAAAAGGGCCCTCCTGCGGTTGAACGACGCTGGTTGCGCCCAGCAAAATGGGCAACACCGCCATCGGCTGGCCGAACGCCTGCATAATCTGAATCACATAAAAGTTATCACGCGCCCAGACGCTGGTGATATGCGTTCCCCAGTAACAGGAAACCCCCACCAGCCCCAGCCCGCAGGCCAGAACCCAGCGGCTGTCTACCCAACGAATAGTCAGGAAAAATGCCACCAGCGGAGCCAGAAGCAGCTGCGGCAAACCGATCGTCAGCGCCAGCGGCCCGACCTGCACCGCACGAAATCCCCCCACCTGCTGCATGAAACTCGCCGGTAATGCCGAGCCGGATAAAAACAGGAACATCAGCGCAAACAGCGTGATTAAACCGTGCGCCAGATTGTGGCGTTTCAGCATTTGCAATTTGAACAGCGGCAACGGGTGATGCCATTCGTTAACCAGAAAAATCGTTAGCAGCGCCAGCGAGGCGAAAAACATGACGGTAATCAGCGGCGAGTTGAACCAGTCCAGCCGTTCGCCCTGTTGAAGAACCAGCACCAGCAAGGAAATGCCGCTGCATCCCGTCACCATGCCGACAATATCCATCTGTTTAAATCGCTCAAAACGCTGCGGATCTTGTGGCAATCCGTAACCAATCAGCAAATACCCCAGCACACACGGTGGAATAACCTGCCAGAACACCCACTTCCAGCCGACATAATCGGTCCAGATGGCTGCCATGGAGGTCGCGATGTTCGGCCCAAAAGTAGCGGTCAGCGCATAAGCACTCAGCCCGTAAAGTTTGTACTGCGGCGGCATAAAGCGCAGCGCCGCCGTCATCAGCAAAGGCGGCATCGCCCCGCCAAACAGTCCCTGAACCGCACGCAGCGTAATAAACACCGGCAGGTTGGGTGAATACGGTAAAACGGCGGCGACCAGCAAAAAGCCCAACGTCACGAACAGCGTGAAGCGGCGCAGCGAAAACGTCACCGCCAGCCACGGAGCAATCATCATGGCCGCCACTTCCGCAGCCTGATAGGAGCCGATCAGCCATGAACCGGCATCATTACTGATACTTAAAGCGCCACGAACATCAGCCAAAGCAATATCCGTGACACGGTCGTTCAGGCCGGAGCAAAGTGCGACGATCAATACGCCCGCTAATCCGGTGACCAGCCTCGCGGTAAACGGCGGTGGTCCGGACATTCCGGCGCTGCTTGCGGCCGGTGCCTGTGCAATTGACTGATTCATAGTTGTACTCATTAACTTCGCCGCTTTATGGTGCGCCGATAGTGAGAAGGCAGGTCTGCGCCGGGAAGGCGCAGTTCAGTGAGCTATGTCACTCATATTTCGATGCAATGCACCGCATCGTGATACACGCCAAAATACTATAATACGGTACAGTGTATTGCAATGTGATTAGGAATTGTTTTTCACCGGTTCAGCCATTACATTGGCAAGACAAGGTGTTGGCGGATGACACCGGATAATGAAGAAGGAAAAAGAATGGCGCAGGATATTCCGGCAGACGAAGAGCGCAGCGGTGGGATCCAAGTGATCTCGCGGGCAGCATCGGTGCTTAACGCACTGGGCAAACATCCTCAGGGCATGAGCCTGGGAGCCATCGCGAATGATGTCGATCTTCCGCGCTCGACGGTTCAGCGCATCGTTGCAGCACTGGCAGAAGAAGGGCTGGTGCGTTCGGAAGGCAACGGCGGTGTCCGGCTCGGGCCGACGTTGCTGAAACTGGCGTCAACAGTACACACCGACATGATCGCCATTGCCACACCGTTTCTCCGTAATCTGAACGAAATTACCGGGGAGACCGTCGCCATTGGCCGCGCCAGCGGTCGTCAGATTACCAATATTCACTGCATTGTGTCGGAAAAAGAGTTACGCATTGTTCCCCGCGTGGGCCTGAATTTGCCGATATACAGCACTTCCTCAGGGCGTGCGCTGCTGGCGTTAAAAACCGATGAGGAAATTCGAATTATTGTCGGTGAAGTGCTGGAGCCGGCGACGAAAAATACCGTCGGCACGCTCGGCGCACTGCTCGATATCGTTGCCGACGTTCGCCGTAACGGTTACTCGATTGAAACGGGCGAAACGGTAGAAGGTGTATCCACTATTGCGATTGCCATCGACACGATTTTGGGGCGCTATTCAGTTTCCGTTCTGATTCCCACTCCGCGCCTTGAGGCTAAACAGGACGTGATCCGCACCGCTTTGCTTGAGTGCAAAGAAGCGCTGACCAGTGAAATTGGCAAGTAACACCGAACCTTAAAAATCAGGCTGTATAAGGAATACAAATGTTTGACGTCATTTTGTTAGCCGTAGATGGCTCCAGACAAACGGGATTTGTAGTGGATCTAAGCCGTCAGCTTGCCACCGGCCATAACTCAACGGTCTATGTCACCTGTTGCATCGATGAGTCTTATGCACTGGAAGAAAACGGGGATATGCCCGGCGAAATCATCGAATATCCTCCTGCGGAGGAAGAACAGACTACCGCCCGCGCCGTGGTCGGTCAGGCATTGAAAACGCTCGCAGAAGCAGGGATTCAGGCGAAAGGCAATATCATTGTCGGTAACGCCGGAGAAGCGCTGGCGGCAGAAGCCGTGAAAAGACAGGCGTCGGTCATTGTGATGGGCCACCGGCAGCTTTCAGCTTTTGGCCGCATCATCAAAGGTTCGGTCAGCGCAGAGGTTATCGCGCGATCGCCCTGCCCGGTGATGGTAGAAGTACGGGGAAACTGATTCTTCTGTCATCCGCACAAGTAAAAATGCAAAAAGCGCCCGAAGGCGCTTTTTTAATGTCGGGAAAGCAATACTATTTCGTATTCATCAATCCCATCAATTTTGCCCATTCCGTAATGTGTTCACGATAGAAAAAGGCAATATCAAATTCCAGCGAACATTCTTTGGAAGGCGTGACCGTTCCTAAACATGGATATTCCTGCGGACGGCATTCAAATAAAAACTCATCCATCTCTTCGTCGGTCAGCAACGTATCGCCTTCTATCTTATCCTGATAAAAATAGGCATCCAGCATCCAAAGACGGAACTCAAAATCGTTTTTAATCAGGCGCATAGCGGTAATCTCAGTAAATGACAAATAGCGCACCTGAGTAAAAATTCCATAACACTTCAATATGATATCAGGCACGCATTGCGTTCAGGCCTTCCATTGCTGATCTCATATAACAAGAAATTAACACAATAGTGACACTTAGCAAGCAGCACTTTCTCTGAAAAGTTTATGGGATAAGCGTTTATTGCTATTCCTCGCAATAATCGGTTTAAAATATAATTTTCATGAATGGTTTATATTTTAAATATTCAGCATGCGATTAATTTTGCAGGAAATTATCAGCAGCGGAGGTTTTAAAATGATTAAAAACGAAAGGAACAGAACTGACATTGGGGATGCTTTGCATCGCCACTGCCAGCCCTGTTCCCAAAATCTGTCGTTACTGTTCTTTCGTGTTCTGACTCTTAGCCGTTCTGTAAAACGTGATTACCAGCGGCCAGGAGGCGGGCCTTCACGCCAGTGCCCCGGAGGACCATCACGCCAGTAGCCGGGAGGCGGACCTTCATGCCAGTGCTCGTGATGCCAGTAGCGCGGCGGTGGCGGCGGAGCCGGTTCGTAATAAACCCAATGCCCGCGGCCTTCATCACGATAATGGTTATCCCACCAGCCTGGCGGACGCCAGTCACCACCGTCCCAGTAATATCCACGATTATCGCGGTCACCGACATGCAGTGACAACCCCGGCATATTAAGCCCTACCTCGACGTCTGCCTGTGCGATAGCGGGCAAAGTGAGCAAAACGGCGAGAACAAAAATTAGTTTTTTCATTGTGAACCTCACGACCTGCTTATCAGGTGGTGACAAAGTACCGCCAGCTATCTTCCTGTTCTATAGGAATTTATCCCAAAAAAAATGTCCTGACGTTATCCTTACAGTTGCGTCAGAAGCGATGTCGGGAGACTGCGATGCAACACTATGTCGGTAAAGGAGATTCAGCCAGAAGTGCCAGAATAGGAATAAATGACAGATACAAAAAAACCGCCGAAGCGGTTTTCTGTTTGCTGCTAAGTTGTGCAAAATCAGATTTTGCAGCCTTCGCAGTCGCTTTCGTCCTGAACGGCTTCAGGCACTTCTGCTGCTTTTTCAGCCGCTTTTACTTCAGCAGTTTCTAGTGCAGCATCAATGTCAAAATCAAAAATATCGTCGCTCATTCTCATCACCTTAATTGTTCAAAATCGCGTTCAGTATAAACGACAGTCCCCGCCCGGTGCCGGTTTTTTTGTGCCCTGCACCAGCACTAATCATGGAATTTCTGCCCTATCCTGCCTCACAGATTTGCATTAACCCCGCGCAGAAACCATAGTTAACCTGAATATGATGGTGTCATGGAGACACCGTTGCGCAAAAAATACGAGGAGAACCGGATGACGACGTCAAACATCAAAGCCTGGGCCAACACACGTGAAACCTCTCATGAAATCGCTGAAGCCATTTTCGAACTGGCTAAAAATGATGAGAAACTGGCGCAGAAAATTTGGGAAGAAGGCAGCGATGAAGTCTTGCCCATCGCGTTCGCAAAAACCAAGGACGACTATTTGTTCTGGGGTGAAGAGAAAATCGACAGGAAAAATGTCTGATCAGTAGCCCGGCCATTCGCCACGAAACCCTGGGACCTTCCCGGGGTTTTTGCGTTAGCCGGATGCGCCGTTAGCTGTCAAAACCAAAGCCCATTTTGTGTGCCCACTCAAATACCTGTTCTTTATAAAAGAATCGGGGTTCGCATACGCCAGGCTCACCGGGCGTCTGAATCATCACTGCGACGCAGGGATAAGCCACCGGACGCGCGTCAAAGATAAAATCTTCCACTTCCTGATCGGCAAACTCAGAGGTTTCGCCTACCGCGCTTGCCTGGAATATTTCGTCCATGATCCACTGGCGGTATTCAAATTCGTTACTGATAAATTTCATCATTCCCCCCTGTTCGGCTTTTACTTAACATGCGGTCAGGCCCGGATTTATTCAATGGTGCAGGGCATCGCCACCGCAGCAAGGGCACACTTCAGCGCGGGAAACCGACATTGCGGCGCTGCCGTCGCTGTCCCATTCCACACGTAAAGGTTTGCCATTATCGTTTTCGGCTTGGATAAAGCGATCAAAATGCATCGCCTGCCCGGTCATTGTTTCAGTCAGTAACAGTTCATCGCCAGCATAAATGCGCGCAGTCGCCTGTGCATCCTGTTTTTCACCGGAAATGATTTTGTGCAGATGATGAATAGTAAGTTTGATTCGTTCCACTGTCGCTCCTGTAACGGCTGGCATCATTTTTCGCATGTACGATTCATTCACGAAAATGATACCCAGCCACTATTTTATCAGAGCATGCAGGGTAACGTCATGGGCAGAAGCCATGTTTAAGGGCGCGATCAGTGAGCTAACTGTGCTGTTCTGGTGGGATCTTGCTGCTGATTTTCCAGACGAGCCAGATCGTATACATCATAAAAGTCGATCGAGCCTTTGTTACGTACGATCGATTCAATACGATTTTTGATGTGCGAACTTACGCTGCCGGCACTCAAAATTTGCTTAACTGCATCACCGGATAATTCACGGCTGAAATACCATTCGCCGTTATAGCAAACGCGAAGATCTAACACGCCGATATCTTCGTAACGGTAAACCGGTTTGATTTCGAGCAGCAGCATCGCCGACATAAACACCAGAAATGCGGTGAAGCCGATAAACCAGCCCATGCCCATGTACGGTGAAACATACATCACCACGCCGACGGCGATATAGCCGACCAGCATCGCCAGGCATAACCATGGATGGTTCACGAAGAACTCTCCATTAATGCGCGCCTTTCCGTCACGGCCTTCCTGACGATTGATCCGATCAATTTCACTGTTTAATACGTTTTTGATTACGTCCATCTCATAACCTCACTGCGTCACGACTATAATGCAATCTGATTACATAATTTTATCATGACAACTGTTATAGCGCGTAGAGCAGTTACCGTGAGTAAAACGGTGAACTGTTATAGATAAGCTTGGCATTGACGTTTTTACCCACATGGAAACCACCCAATCTATGTCAGATAAAAGGAGATCATCGTGGCATTATCAATCGTAGAAAGACCGGCCAAAAAGCTGGTGAGCTACCGGGTTGTCGGCCCTTATCAGCAGTCAATCCACAGCGGCTTTCAGCAACTGACCAAATGGGTTGCGCGGCATCATCAGCCGCGTACCGAATGGCTGACCTGGTTTCATGATAACCCTGATACCACGCCGGCAGAGGCTTTGCGGGCCGATCCTTCGGTTTGCGTTGCCGATAATTTTATTCTGGATGAAGCAGAAGGTCTGTCGCTGCAAACGTTGCCAGGAGGCACTTATGCGGCCTATCACACCACTATTGCCGACGGTGATTTTGAGAAAGCCTGGCGCGATTTTTATGCTCAGTTGCTGACCAGTGCGCACTACCGGCCGGACGGAAAAGCCTGTTTCGAACACTATCTCAGTGATGGTTCGAAAAGTGGCATCTGGGAAGTTGTACTTTATCAGTCTGTGGAGAAAATTCCCGCTATCCGCTAAAAGGCTCAGACCAGAAGCGGAATGTCAGACTGACTGCAAAAATCGAGATAAGCCCGCGGTGGCTCAGCGTCGCTGACCAGTACATTGAATCGGGCAAGAGGTGCGATTGCCGCCGGTCGCACCTGATCAAACTTAGTGCTGTCTGCCACCAGAACACTTTGCGCAGAACGCTCCATCGCCTGATGTTTCATCAGCAACTCATCAAAATTGTAGCAAGTGACGCCGTGTTCAATACTGACACCGGCCGCCGAAATAAAAGCTTTGGACGGACGGATATAATCCAGCTCACTGCTGCGCCCTAACGGGGTAAAAATACTGTTGCTGGATTTGAACGCGCCGCCACACAAAATCACTTCACAGTGAGGCTTTTCCTGCAATGCGAGAAAGGTATTGAGCGAATAGCAGATTGCCGTAAAAACGAGGGTTTCGGGAATGCTTTCGATGACGTAAGGCATTGTGGTGCCGCAATCAAAAAACACCGTGTCGTTCGTCTGAATCAGCCCCGCTGCGCGTGAGGCCAGGCGTTTTTTCTCCGCAACCTGACGCATTTTCTGTTCGCTGACGAAATAATGTGTCGCCGGGTTATTCTTAGGATCCATGACAATGTAGCCACCCAGCAAAATAACCGGCGCAGGTTCCACGTTAAGGTCACGGCGTATGGTCATTTCGGAAACATTGAGCAGTAAAGACGCTTCTTTCAGATGAATTTTGTCGGTCTTTTTTAATGCCAGCAACAAACGCTGGATCCTGTCTTCACGCTTATTTTCCATGGTGTTATCTCACGCCTTTCCCGTTCGCAGCCGCTCACTATACCTTTGCCGCGCAACCACCGCAAACCCGCCTGCAGCCTGATATTATTGCAATTGCCGTATCGTCAGATAACCACCAAAGACCGCGCCGGTATCAATATAAAACAGGTTCGCAAATTGCAGTGCAGGTTCAACCGGCGTATGTCCGAAATAGAAAGCATCAGCGCCGGATATCGGCCCGTAACGTCCGGCAAGCGCAGAGTTAATACGGTCGCGGTTCCAGATAGTTTCATAACTGTCGAGCGGCTTTCCGAAAACATATTCGTCCGAAACGTAATCCGCATGCGCAATGACGATGCGTTTTCCTTCGCGCGTGTTGAGTTCGAGAACGTGTGGCAATTTGTCTGCCTGCAAAATCAGCGCTTTTGCCTGCTCCTGAATCTCATCTTCCAGTGCGTAAAACCAGTCGCCGCCGTTACGCAGCCATCTTGAAACATTCTCTTCATGTATCGCGTCAATCGCCATCTGTTCGTGATTGCCGCGGACACAGGAAAACCACGGCTCATTGATCAGGCGCAGGCACCCGACACTGTCAGGGCCGCGATCGGCGAGATCGCCGACAGACAACAGTAAATCGCGTTGCGGATCGAACGCTATCTTTGCCAGTTCATGCCCGAGCAGGCTGAGACATCCGTGCAGATCCCCCACGACAAAAATGCGGTGGTAAAGCGAGCCATTGATACGCTGATACAAAGCAGGCGTCATACGAAACAGAAATCCATTTAAGCAGTGAATTCTTTAAGTGTAACGTATGAGAAGAAGGAGGAAAGAATGCGTGCGGCCGGGAGGAAAATTTTCACTGCCCGTCAGCGGTTTGAGCGCTCTTTACACGTAGTTGGCGCTGAAATCCACTGATAATTAAATTATCGTTAAGTAACTGCCGCCTTTTTGTGCTAGACTACTGCCCGCTCTAAGTAAAACCGGAGGTTTTATGAGTTCCACCGTTGTAAGCGCTCAAGACGAGTGTCCGTTGTGCCAAAGCACGAATAAAACGTCGGTGAATATGTCGGCGAAAATTGTCACTGTGACCTGCACTTCTTGCGGCCGTTACAGTATCTTCCGCAAAACTATGGAAGAAATTTCTATAGACCGGAAGAAGCGCGTTGCCCTGCAGGCGTTTTTTACCAGCCAGCCTAACTACCATCTGCCTTTATCTATCAGGGCACTGAGCAACACTGATTCACCGGGTGAATTTTAACCCTAAAAACGCCCCTCGGGGCTGTTTTAATTCCCTTATCTGCACTTACTCCCCTGCACGCCACACGAAAAAGCATCATTGTGCATTCTTGTGGCTTGCCGAATTTCAGGCATAAAAAAACCACCCGAAGGTGGCTATAACGACATTACTACTTTATTGCTTTTGATTATTCAGCTAATTTTCCATGGTACCCGGGACGAGACTTGAACTCGTACAGCCATAAGCCGAGGGATTTTAAATCCCTTGTGTCTACCGATTCCACCACCCGGGCTCCGGGAAAATTGGAGGCGCGTTCCGGAGTCGAACCGGACTAGGCGGATTTGCAATCCGCTACATAACCGCTTTGTTAACGCGCCTTAAATCTTACTACTTGTCTTGCACTTAAACCAATCCACGAACCAGTTTAAGAAAATTTGGAGCGGGAAACGAGACTCGAACTCGCGACCCCGACCTTGGCAAGGTCGTGCTCTACCAACTGAGCTATTCCCGCTTTAATCAGAACGTACTGATTTTTTTAACTATCTTCTGGCGCATGACTGGCTGCCTTCCGATGCGTTGCATTCTACTGACCTGACGGATTGAGTCAATAAAATTATCAGGTTCATGCGATCGTTTGACGTTTTTTACGTCAGTTTGATCAGGGTTCCAGCAAATCGTGGCGCGCAGCGTTCAAATACTGGAACATTGACCAGAAAGTCAGCACCGCAGCAATGTAAAGCGCAACCACACCGACACCCACCACGATGTTATCCGGACGCCACAATAACGCGACCAGAGACAACATTTGCGCCGTTGTCTTCACTTTACCAATCCAGGACACCGCAACGCTGCTCCGTTTACCAATTTCCGCCATCCACTCGCGCAGCGCCGAAATGATAATTTCACGTGCAATCATCGTCGCCGCCGGCAACGTAATCCACCATGAATGAAAGTATTCTGCGACCAGCACCAGCGCGATGGCAACCATCACTTTGTCTGCGACCGGATCCAGAAATGCACCAAAACGCGTTGTTTGCTTCAGGCGACGGGCAAGATAACCATCAAACCAGTCAGTCACCGCAGCAAAAACAAAAATCAGCGCGCAGGCCAGTGATGCCCAGGGATAAGGCAGATAGAAAGCCAGCACAAAGAACGGTATCAGTACAACGCGGAACAGGGTAAGGCACGTAGGTATATTAAATTGCATAGCGAAGGTAACTGTTTGTCCGGTGTGGATATTATGAGTATGTTGCTACATTGCCTTTAGTGTTTCAACGCATTATGAATCTTTTCTGCCAATGCGTTAGAAATACCCGGCACCTGTGCAATTTCCTCTACGCTGGCATTCAGTAATGGCTGAATGCCTCCCATGTATTTCAGTAAAACCTGACGCCGTTTTGGCCCGACGCCTTCAATTTCTTCCAGTGCACTGGTCGTACGCACTTTAGCGCGACGCTGACGGTGGCCGGTGATCGCATGATTGTGCGAGTCATCGCGGATGTGCTGAATCACATGCAATGCCGGAGAATCCGCCGGTAACGCAATGCCCTCACCTTCTGGTACGAAAAACAGCGTTTCGAGCCCGGCTTTGCGGTCGGCACCTTTCGCGATACCAATCAGCAGCGGTTTAGATTTATCCCACTCAACATTCAGCGAATCAAAAACATCGCGCGCCATGCCGAGCTGGCCTTTCCCGCCGTCAATAAAGATGACATCGGGAATTTTCTTTTCATCGAGCGCTTTACCATAACGGCGGTTCAGAACCTGAGCCATCGCCGCGTAATCATCGCCTGGCGTAATACCGGTAATGTTATAGCGGCGGTATTCCGAACGCACCGGGCCGTTGCCGTCAAAAACAACGCAGGAAGCGACCGTTTGCTCGCCCATAGTATGGCTGATGTCGAAGCATTCCATGCGGTTAATTTCGGCAAGATGGAGTGTTTTTGCCAATTCTGCCAGCCGCTGATGGATGGTGGATTGCTGCGCAAGCTTTGTTGTCAGCGCGGTGGACGCGTTGGTACGCGCCAGTTTCAGATAACGCGCGCGATCACCGCGAGGCTTACTTTGAATCTGAACTTTACGTCCGGCCATTTCACTGAGCGATTCCGCCAGCAAGTCTTTTTCTGGCAAGCTGAAATCCAGCAGAATTTCACCGGGAAGCGTACGCATCTGGCTCCCCTGCAAATAAAACTGCCCGACAAACGTCTGCACGACTTCGCCCAGATCGGTGCCGCCCGGCACTTTCGGATAATAGCTGCGGCTGCCAAGGACTTTACCCTGACGGATAAACAGCACATGAAGACAGGCCATTCCCGACTCAAAGGCCACGCCGATGACATCCAGATCTTCACTGTTGCCCGATACAAACTGACGTTCTGTGACGCGACGGACGGCCTGAATCTGATCGCGGATCCGCCCGGCATCTTCAAATCGCAAATCTTTGCTGGCTTCTTCCATACGGCTGACCAGCTGCGTCACAACCTGCTGATCTTTGCCCGACAGGAACAGACGCACGTAATCTACCTGATCGTTGTATTCCTGATCGCTGACCAGCCCTTTGACACACGGGCCCAGACAACGGCCAATCTGATATTGCAGACACGGACGTGAACGGTTGCTGTAAACACTGTTTTCACACTGTCGGATGGGGAAAAGTTTTTGCAACAGCGCCAGCGTTTCGCGAACAGCGTAAGAGTTAGGGAAAGGCCCGAAATATTCGCCTTTCGCATGCTTCGCGCCACGGTGAACGGTAATTCTCGGATGGTTGTCCGCGCTGAGGAAAATCAGCGGATACGACTTATCATCGCGCAGCAAAACGTTGTAGCGCGGCTGATACAGTTTGATGTAGTTGTGTTCAAGCAGCAGCGCTTCAGTTTCCGTATGCGTTACGGTGACATCGATTTGCGCGATATTTTTGACCAGCGTTTCCGTTTTACGACTGGAAACCTGGACGCGAAAATAGCTGGAAAGACGTTTTTTAAGGTCTTTGGCTTTACCTACATAGATTACGGTGCCGCTGGCGTCATACATCCTGTAGACGCCCGGCTGGCTGGTGACCGTTTTCAGAAAGGCTTTAGGGTCGAAACGCTCATCACTCACTGCCTGATAAAGTCTCCGCGTTGAACAAGCCGTGCCGGATAGCCAAATGGGTTAACTCAACATCGCCGCTAATATTTAATTTACTAAACATCCTATAACGATAACTGTTAACTGTCTTCGGGCTCAAGTTCAGCTGTTCTGAAATTTCATTCACCTTTTGCCCTTTGGTAATCATAAGCATGATCTGTAATTCACGCTCTGATAAGGAATCAAAAGGCGTTTCAGATTGGGGTTCAATCTGGCTGAGTGCCATTTGCTGAGCGATGTCAGACGCAATATAGCGCTGACCCGAATCAACCAGGCGGATAGCATTCACCACTTCCTGTGGCGCAGCCCCTTTACTCAGATAGCCCGAAGCCCCGGCCTGCATCACTTTGGCGGGTAACGGATTTTCGGTATAAATCGTCAGGATGATTATCTTGATGTCGGGCGAAAAACGAATGATTTTCTTCGTTGCTTCTAACCCGCCGATACCCGGCATGTTCATATCCATCAGGACAATATCAACATCGTTGGCGCGGCACCATTTGACGGCATCTTCACCGCACTGCGCTTCACCAACGACTTTGATGCCTTTGATATCTTCAAGAATGCGTCGGATCCCTGCGCGCACCAGTTCATGGTCATCAACAAGAAGAACGCTAATCAAAGAGAATTCTCCAAAAAATAAGGGCGACACACCGTCAGGTTCTTCAAGCCCGTCTTAACGTAATCATGTACGCTGAACATTAATAGTGTTCTCAGACCGCTTATAAACGAAGAGGAGGTGGCAATTAGAGGCCAGCATTAACAAACTCGCCCCACTACCGCTCATCGGCAGTGTTTTAAATCAGGAAGACGAAAGCATTATTATAGCCCGCGTATTTTACTCTATCATGCCGTCCTGACCAAGGAATGTCTGAAAAAAACTACTTTGCTGAATGTAAATGAGAAGTGCCATCACCTGTATTAATAATTCGTTAAAAAAACCTGTCTAATCAACGAAAAGGCTGATCAGAGGTCCGATGTTTTCAGCAGTAAAAAAATAATAACACCGGATTTTTCAGGTCTAAAACAGGCATTTTCTTAGACAGCTTATTTATCCGTCAACGTCGTTCTTTCATATATCTATGATATATCCGATTATTATTTTGGATAGCACGAATTGCTGATGGCTTATATGAATAAGTCTGCACATCTGCATGAAAGGTTCTCAGCTTGCTATTACGTTTAGTATTCTTTACGGCGCCCATAATATTCCGTATGAATAATCCTATTTGGCTGTTTTAACCGCAACAGGTCCGCGCTGCACTAAACCGTGCCAACTATGCTAAAATGCTGCCACTTTTCACCCTTCATAGCGGGTGAGTTCACTTTTTGCCCTGTTCTTTTTACCGTTCAGAATTCGGCGTGCTGCCTGCCAGCCTGTCTGAGGAGATTTAAATAATGAGTAATTGCGATTTTACGACTGAAGCAAACGTTGAAACACTGGCGACCGAAGTTGCCTGCCTGAAAGCCACGCTGACCCTGATTTTGAAAGCCATTGGCCAGGCTGATGCAGGTAAAGTCATGCTGAATATGGAACGTTTTGTGGCGCAGATGGAAGACGAGCAACAGGCTGAAGTCTTCAAAAACTCCCTGCAACAAATCAAATTCGCTTATCGCCAGTAAGAATATTTCGGAGCCTGCCGCCTGGCGGGCTCCGCGCTTTCCCCGCACGCCCCCCGGCTTTCGCCCTATATTCTGCTATAATAGAGCCCTGTATTCACATCATCAGGACAACCGTAATGAGCGAAAATAATAAAGAAAACAAAAGCAAGGCAGACGAAGTCCATGTCAGCGACGGACTGGCAGAACTGATTGAAGCGGCCGAGCAACTGACAGAAGAAGAGATTGAGAAAGCGGCTGAAGAAGCCAAAAAGGCCGTCGAAGACGCCAAGAAACAGAAACATCACTGATCAATGCACCGCAACTTCCTTGCACCTCATCAGGCCATCGCGCCGCTGGCCATTGATTATCAGCATGGTGATAGCGAAGCGGCACACAGCCACCACTGTTCGCAACTGATCCATACTTTATCTGGCGTTGTTGAGGTGAACACCGCGCTCGGCACCTGGATGGTTCCGCCGGGCCGCGGCGTCTGGCTGCCCGCAAACGTCGAACACAGCCTGCGTTTTATCGGTGGCGTAAAAGCCCGCACCTTATTTGTCGATCCCCTCGCCCGCGCCGATTTACCCGCGCAGTGTCAGGTGGTCCAGATTTCCCCCCTGCTCCGCGAACTGATTCTGACATCTCTGACGATCCCGCACGATTATCTGCCGGGCGGCCGTGATGAACGGATTATGGAGTTACTGCTCGACGAACTTCGGTTACTACCAACGTTGCCGCTTCATTTGCCCGAGCCCAAAGAACCGGAGTTGCTTGTGCTCAGCCAGCAAATTCGCGCCGATTTGTGTGCGTCATGGGAGCTTGAGGAAGTGGCTAAGCGTCTGGATATCAGCAGCCGGACACTCTCGCGCCGCTTTCAGCGCGAAACCGGGCTGCGTTTCAGTGACTGGGTCAGACAGGCAAAATTACTCGAAGCGATTAACCAGCTGGCAGCAGGTCTCTCGGTGATTGATGTCGCGCTGGCACTGGGCTATGACAGCCCGAGTGCATTCAGCGCGATGTTCCGCCGTTCCCTTGGCATTTCACCCAGCGAATATTTTAGTCAGACAGAATCCCGCCAGCCGCATTAAACAGCGCCTGCACGGAAGCACTGGAGACATCGCTGTCGATACCCACGCCGTAGCGGGTTTCACCATGACGCCCCTGACAACTCAGGTACGCAACGGCACGGCTGTGGCTCTGATGCCCTAACGTATGCTCGTGGTAATCGCCAATTTCCAGCTCCACGTCAAAACTGCGGCGCAGGGCATCGACCGCGCCGGACAACAGCCCGTTGCCGCTGCCGGCAATTTGCTGCTCTTCATTGCGGTAGCGGATGCGCGCACTGAAATGACAGACATTTTGCTCATCACTGCGGATATCGTAGCTCAGCAGTTTTACCACCGGTTGCTCGGTCAGTCCGTAACGCGCACGGAACAGCCGCCAGATATCGCTGGTGCTCATTTCCTTGCCATGCGTATCGGTTTCGCGCTGCACGGCTTTACTGAAATCTATTTGCAGGCCACGCGGCAGTTTCAGCCCGTGATTCTGTTCCAGCAACCAGGCCGCCCCGCTTTTGCCCGACTGGCTGTTCACGCGGATCACTGCCTCGTAACTGCACCCGACATCAGCAGGATCGAGCGGCAGATAAGGCACCCGCCAGACGTCACTGTCTGAGGTTTTCTGCGCCGCGAAGCCCTTTTTGATGGCATCCTGATGTGAACCGGAGAATGCGGTGAACACCAGTTCACCGGCATAAGGATGGCGCGGATGCACCGGCAGCTGATTACATTCCTCAACCGCTTCGACAATCGCCTGCAAATTACTGAAATCCAGTTCAGGGTTTACGCCCTGGGTATAGAGATTCAGCGCCAGCGTCACGATATCCACATTCCCGGTACGTTCGCCGTTCCCGAACAAACAACCTTCCACGCGATCGGCACCCGCCAGCATCGCCAGCTCGGCACACGCCACCCCGGTTCCGCGGTCATTATGCGGATGCACGCTGATGGAAACCTGCTGACGACGGCTGAAATGCCGGCAAAACCATTCAATCTGATCGGCGTAAATATTCGGCGTACTGACTTCCACGGTGGCCGGTAAGTTGATAATCATCGGACGCTCAGCGCAGGGCTCCCAGACATTCGCTACCGCTTCACAGACTTCCAGTGAAAACTCCAGCTCAGTAAAACAAAACGTTTCCGGGGAATATTCGAACGTCCATTGCGTCTGAGAATATTGTTCGCACAACTGGCGGATCTGCTGCGCACCACGGACAGCCAGCTCGCGGGTGGCGGCCTTATCCTGATTGAAGACCACTTCGCGGAAAACCGGCGCCGTAGCGTTATATAAATGTACGATGGCGCGCGGCACATCTTTCAGGGCTTCAAACGTGCGGGCAATCAGATCCGGGCGTGACGGCGTCAGCACCTGAATCACCACGTCGTCGGGGATCAGCTTGTCTTCAATCAACCCGCGCACGAAATCAAAATCGGTTTGTGATGCAGAGGGAAACGCCACTTCAATTTGCTTAAAACCACAGCGCACCAGCAGGTCAAAAAACTGGCGTTTACGTGCATTATCCATCGGTTCCGCAAGAGCCTGATTTCCGTCACGCAGATCACTTGAGCACCATTGCGGCGCTTTATCGAGCGTATTCCCCGGCCACTGGCGGTCCGGCAAATTCACCGGGGGGAACGGGCGATATTTCTGTGACGGGTCGTTTAACATACGAATCTCCTTAGGAATAAAGTGAGCGGCAATGCTCTGCGAATTCCATAGTACGCAAACGATATCCTTCTGCGCCTTGCTAACTGACAGCAACCCTCGCAAAACGGACAAAAAGAAAATGATAAATGAATCAGAGTCACGCTATAGTGCATAACTAAACGCGTCCAGTTCGGCGATCAGAGGTCGTACAGAATGAAAAGGGTTCTGAATCCAAACGAAAATAAACGGCTTGCGGCGCTGCAAAAACTCAAGATTGCGGACAGCAATCCGGATGAAGTGCTTGATCTGATTACCCGCCTGACTCAACAAATTTTCGATATTCCTATTTGCATCATTACTCTGGTTGACCAACACCGTCAGTGGTTTAAATCCAAAACTAATACAGCAACTCAGTACACCGCACGTGATATTGCGTTTTGTGATCACACCATCCGCTCTTCTTCGGTGATGGTCGTCAACGATGCCACAAAGGATCCGCGTTTCAGCGAGAATCCGCTGGTCACCGCCGATGAGGGAATGCGTTTCTACGCCGGTGCCCCGCTTATCACCCGCGATGGTTTTGCCGTCGGCAGCCTGTGTCTGGCCGACAAACAACCGAGAGATTTTTCCGTGCAGGAAGTGGAAATGCTCTCGGATCTCGCGGCTATCGTCATTGATATTATCGAATCGCGCAGCTCGGTGAGCTTTGTGGATATCGTTACGCGCCTGCCTAACCGCCAGCGGCTGATGGAAGATATCGCGCAACTGATCAAAACGCCGGATAACACGTCCTATCTGCTGATCCTGATTGATACGCTCGACACGCTTTATGCCTACGACATCGGGCGTTCAATTGGCATTCCGAAAGTCGAAAACATTCTTAAAGACGTCGGTGCTTTCCTGCGCAGTGAACTGAATGAAAACGACAAAGTTTACAGCCTGATGCTCGGCCGCTTTGCGCTGATCAAACGGCTCGATGAACAGCAGGAGATTTTCAATCAGCTGGAAATCGCCGCCGCTAAAATCCAGCGCAGCATTACCAGCGATATCCCGATCAATGTCCGCTTGCACGCAGGTTACACTGTCTTTTCGTCAACCTCTTCCTGCGCGGAAACCACCCTGCGTCAGGGTATGTCGTCCCTGCATGAAGCCATCAGCAATAATCAGCTGGTGATGCCGTATCAGCAGGAATCCGATGTTATCCAGCTACGTGCCTTCAATTTGCTTAATGATCTGATGGCGACCGTCGCGTCCTGCGAAGATTTTCATCTGCTTTATCAGCCAAAAATTCGTCTGGCTGACAAAAAATTCCAGGGCGTGGAAGCGCTGATCCGCTGGCGGCACCCGACACTCGGGGTCATTTCACCTTCAGAGTTCATTCCTCTGGCAGAAAAAACCCCGCTGATTACGCCGCTGACTAACTGGGTCATTACTCAGGCCGTAATGCAGATTGCCGAATGGCAAAAACGCGGCGCGCAGATCCAGGTTTCCATCAATCTGACGGCCAATAATCTGGTGGAACAGGATTTGGTTCAGCGCATCCATACCGCGCTAATCCTGCATCAGGTTTCCCCGTCGATGCTGGAAATCGAGTGTCTGGAAACCCAGACGCTGGTGAATAATCCGCACGCCGTCGCATCGCTGGATGCCCTGAGACAAATGGGTATCAGCATTGCGCTGGACGATTTCGGTTCCGGCTACAGCAACCTGAACTATCTGCAAAAAATTCCGGCGGATACGCTCAAGCTGGATCAGTCCCTGATTCAGGGCATCAGCAATGACAGCAAAAGCAAAGTGATCGTCAAATCGATGATTGAAATGGCGCATGCGCTGAGTTACCAGGTCGTTGCCGAAGGCGTGGAAGACAATGACACGCTGATGTGTCTGGAAGAACTGCGTTGTGATTCCGTGCAGGGCTTCTATTTTTCCCGCCCGCTGCATCACGATCAGATACTAGAATGGTCGAAACCGTACATCTGATATTCCCCGTGTAATCATTGCGAAAAATAGCCATAAAAAAACCCGCCGGAGCGGGTTTTTCATTTCGGTCATTCGCCGGTTTTCTGCCGGATATTGTAGGTTCCGAAGAAACTGCGGTCTGTTTCGAGACTGACAGGTTTCCCGTTCGCATCCACAGTAATCGAACCGGTCGTTTTGGTCAGTGCGCAGGCAAGACGAACGTCGATGGTTCGCATGCCGTTTGGCACATTTAAATCCACATACTGATTAAAGTGCAGCGACGCGACGGTCTGACCATCTAGAATCACGATCAGCGGACAGGTCTTTTCAAAAGGTATTACCGACCACTGCTCGATGCGGTGCAATCTGACATGCGTCTGGCCCGCCGGCGGTGTGGTGCTGGCATTGGCAAACGACGATTTGACCTGAAGTGTCGGCTCGTAAGGATTAGCTGCACACCCGGCTAAAAATAGAGCAGCCAAGGCCACCAGTGTTTTTTTCATCGTTATCTCCCTGAGTTTATGCACGAATAATAGCAGCGTGCGCGCATTTGTCCGACTCTTTTTAGGAGAGATTGTTACACCGTAAGCAGGCCGGGCAAAACAAAATCACACCCCAGATTGCAATGTTAAAGCATTGGGAAATTAATCCCGTGCCAAAGAAAGCCTGAATATTTCCTGTCAAAAAATGAAGTTCCTGAACCAGTAAAGTTAAACAGCCGCTCCAGAAAATTTATATCCCGCATTTCATCAAATTTAACCACAGTAAAACTAATCCGAACTCACTGATTAAATTTAAGGCAAAGCACAGCTTTATATTTCCGGAATTAGAACGAAATAATAATATTGCTGAATCAGGAAGATAAAACAGAAGGGAATGACGAAATAGGGGAATCACAACGCATTGATAACCAGGTTGTTGGTGGGTCGTGGCGGGTTCGAACCGCCGACCAATTGATTAAGAGTCAACTGCTCTACCGACTGAGCTAACGACCCAACGGGACGGATTATTCTCTTCTCAACGGATGATGTCAAACGCTTATCCCTACTTTTTTTACAGTTATTCTCAGTGATAATTGTGAAGCCCATCACAGTGAAAAACGGTATTATTCCCGTCGCTGTCACTGACATTTGATTAATTAACACTCAGTTATCCACGTTGTAAAAAATACGATACATTTTTTTCTGCGGCATTTTTCATGCCAGTTATAATAAATGCGCATATAACATTACTATTACACCGGTCATCCCGGCTGTCGTTCCAGTTAGGCTGACAAAAGAGCCATTGAGAGCTCAATTTACTGACATAAATAAATGCGATATGGCGGAGTTCATACGCAAAAAAGCAAAAAACAGGAATCAATACAACATGCAAGAAGAGTCAAAAATCCTCACTCAGTCAGAGGAAGAGAACGCAGAAGGCTTGCGGCGAAACCTCTCTAACCGCCATATTCAGCTTATCGCTATCGGCGGTGCCATCGGTACCGGCCTGTTTATGGGCTCAGGAAAAACCATCAGTCTCGCCGGTCCTTCCATCATTTTCGTGTATATGATCATCGGCTTTATGCTGTTTTTCGTGATGCGCGCGATGGGCGAACTGCTCCTTTCCAATCTTGAATACAAATCCTTCAGCGATTTTGCCGCCGACCTTCTCGGTCCGTGGGCCGGATATTTCACCGGCTGGACCTACTGGTTCTGCTGGGTCGTCACCGGTATCGCCGACGTCGTCGCCATCACCGCCTACGCGCAATTCTGGTTCCCCGGTCTTTCACAATGGATCGCCTCGCTGCTCTGCGTTCTGGTTCTTCTTAGCCTGAACCTTGCTACCGTCAAAATGTTTGGTGAGATGGAATTCTGGTTCGCGATGATCAAAATCGTCGCCATTGTCGGGCTGATTATTGCCGGACTGGTGATGGTTCTGACACATTTCCAGACCCCAACCGGCACCGTCGCGGCTTTCAGTAACCTGTGGAACGATGGCGGATTCTTCCCGAAAGGCGTCAGCGGATTCTTCGCCGGTTTCCAGATTGCGGTGTTTGCCTTTGTCGGGATTGAACTGGTGGGCACAACGGCTGCCGAGACGAAAGATCCGCAGAAATCGCTGCCACGCGCCATCAACGCAATCCCGCTGCGCATCATCATGTTCTACGTTTTCTCGCTGATCATGATTATGTCAGTTACACCGTGGAGCCACGTTGTTGCGGATAAAAGCCCGTTTGTTGAGCTGTTCGTTCTGGCCGGTCTGCCGGCTGCGGCGAGCATCATCAACTTTGTCGTGCTGACCTCTGCTGCTTCTTCCGCCAACAGCGGCGTGTTCTCCACCAGCCGCATGTTGTTTGGTCTGGCCCAGGAAGGCAATGCGCCGAAAGCGTTCGGCAAACTCTCTTCCCGCGCCGTGCCGTCTAACGGGCTGACCTTCTCCTGCATCTGCCTGCTTGGCGGTGTGGTGCTGATTTACCTGATCCCGAACGTGGTGACGGTCTTCACACTGGTCACCACCGTTTCTGCGATTCTGTTTATGTTCGTCTGGACCATCATCCTCTGCTCGTATCTGGTCTACCGTCGTAAACGTCCGCAACTTCACGAAGCGTCCATCTACAAAATGCCGCTCGGCAAAATCATGTGCTGGGTATGCATGGCGTTCTTCGCCTTCGTGCTGGTGCTGCTGACTTTGCAGGATGACACCCGTCAGGCGCTGATGGTTACGCCGCTCTGGTTCGTGATCCTCGGCATTGGCTACTGGCTGCGAAGCAGAAGCCGCCGCGCTTAACTGAACCGGTAATAGTAGAAAGGAGCCTTCACGGCTCCTTTTTCTTGGGTTGTTTACTCCACATCCAGCGCCGATCTGAACTGCCGCCACATTTTCACCGCTGAAGGTCTGGCCGAGACCACTTTGACCGGTAACTGAGGCGGTTCTCCGGCTTTCATCTCGCCAAGATCAAACACAAAGGTGTAATCCGGTTCCTGACCCATGCGTAAATCGCTCACCAGAATGTGGCCGCCCTGCTCTTTCACACTGAAAAATCCGTGACTAAACCACGCGACGCGGGCGAGAAACGCATTGTCTTTATGCGCTTCGTAAAGTGCTTCTCCGCGCGGATAAAAGCGGAAACGGATCGGGGAATCCGGGTGCAGCAGCGATGTAAAACCTTCGCCGTAGCTGTCTTTATTCATCACCACGACGCGCCACACCAGTGAGTTGAGCGGCGTCGGCGTCACCAGAACCTGTGTGCTTTCGATGTTCTGCCGCTGCAATTCTTCGCTGACGTGCACCGTCACCTGATGCTGCTCGATAACCGTGCAGACCAGATACAAACAGCTCACGCCCAGCAGCACATTATTCCACATAATCCCGCGTTGTTGCTCACGGTACAGCGCCAGCCCGACGCCGATGATCAGCGGCAAGGTATACAGCGGATCGACGATGAAAATGCTGCCGACCGCAAACGGATAATGCGTAAAAGGGATGCCCAGCTGTGTGCCGTAAACCGTCATTAAATCCAGCAACGGATGCGTGATCAGCGCCAGCCAGACCGTGCTGCACCAGCGTCTGAAGTGCTGCCCGGCGCTGAAAATTTTCGCCATCATCCAGGCGAGCAGCGGCGAAACCAGCGTGAGATACAACAACGCATGAGTGTCCGTGCGGTGCAGCGTCATATTGCTGATGGCGTCGCCGTGATCGTAGAAAACATCCAGATCCGGCAGCGTTCCGCAGACCGCGCCCGCCAGTGCGGATTTCCACACCGGCGTCCGCTTGCCCATCACCGCGATACCCACGGCGGCGCCCAAGACTAATTGTGAAACCGAATCCATCCTGACCTCTTCAAGCCCGAAGCTGTATGCCTTCGGTAATAATGCGCTGCACGTTGCTCACGGTCAGTTCGAAAAATTCAGGATCGTTGAGCGTTTTGCCGGTGATGGCTTCCACCTGCACACCAAAATCGGCGTAATGCTGGGTGGTTGCCCACAGCATAAAAATCAGCTGCATCGGGTCAACCGGCGCAATTAATTCATCTTTGATCCAGCCGCGGATCACATCCGATTTATCTTCCACCAGCGTTTTCAGGCTGCCGCCGAGTTCCTGTTTCAGCAGCGGCGCGCCCTGCACCATCTCCAGACAAAACAGTCGCGACGCCTGCGGATGATCGCGTGAAACACAGAGTTTCAGGCGGATATATTCACGTATCGCTTCCAGCGGATGCTGATCCCGTTGCAGCGCTTTCAGCGGTGCCAGCCAGATATCCAGCAGGCCTTTCAGCACGGCGATATACAGATCTTCTTTCGACGGGAAGTAATACAGCAGATTGGTTTTTGAGACATCGGCACGCTCAGCGACCTGATCCAGGCTGGTGCCGTGAATGCCGTACAGCGAGAAAAACTCCAGCGCGGCGGCCATGATATTGCCACGTTTGGCGGCGACCGCCCGCGAGCGGCGCGTCGGTGCTTTCACCCCGGTTTTGCGGGATTTGCTTTCCCCGGCGGCGGGCTGAGGAGGTTCGACCAATGGCTTCACAAGGATTTCCTGAGACAAACAGCAAGGGAGAAATCATAACAAATAGGGATAAACGCGACTATCGCTATAAGTCCGGTCAATTAAACAACAAATAAATAACCACAATAATTGTGTTATTTAACAAAAATGCACCATTTGCGGACATTCCTGCCTGATTTATGTGCAGTTTGTTTTGACCAAATGGTCTGAAACAGACCGTTTGCTCCACCACAAGTCAAAACACATTTTTAACTTATTGATAACCATAACTTTTAAAAAAGTGGCACTGCCCTTGCAATACTCACCCCGTTAGGAAATTTCAGCACGGTGCAATTCGGAACCCGCAGGACGCACTCAAGCCGCGCAGAGATTTTCGCAATCCCTTGTATTGAAAAATAAATCTTCAACTGAGGTGAGCTATGAAAATCGGTGTCTTCATTCCTATCGGCAACAACGGCTGGTTAATTTCTGAAACCGCGCCACAGTACAAACCGACTTTTGAACTGAACAAAACCATCGTGCAGAAGGCGGAACACTACCATTTTGACTTCGCGCTCTCGATGATCAAACTGCGCGGCTTCGGCGGTAAAACCGAATTCTGGGAACACAACATGGAGTCGTTCACGCTTATGGCGGGCCTTGCCGCCGTGACCTCCCGCATCCAGCTTTACGCCACCGCCGCCACGCTGGTGATGCCACCGGCAATTGTGGCGCGCATGGCCGCCACGATTGATTCCATCTCCAACGGTCGTTTCGGCGTGAACGTCGTCACCGGCTGGCAGAAACCGGAATACGAGCAAATGGGCATGTGGCCGGGCGACGACTATTTCAGCCGCCGTTATGACTATCTGACCGAATATGTCAGCGTCCTGCGCGACCTGTGGGGCACCGGCCACTGCACGCTCGACGGCGAATTCTTCAAGATGGACGACTGCCGTGTGAGCCCGCGCCCGCAGTCTGAAATGAAAGTGATCTGCGCCGGACAAAGCGACGCAGGCATGGCGTTCTCTGCTAAACACGCCGATTTCAACTTCTGTTTTGGCAAAGGCGTTAACACGCCAACCGCGTTTGCGCCGACCGCTGCACGCATGAAAACGGCGGCGGAAGCTGAAGGCCGCGATGTCTCCTCTTACGTTCTCTTTATGGTCATTGCGGATGAAACCGACGCCGCCGCCCGCGCCAAATGGGAACTGTATAAAGACGGTGCCGATGCCGGTGCGCTGGCGTGGCTCACCGACCAGAGCAGCAAAGATACCAAATCCGGTGCTGACACCAATGTCCGCCAGATGGCCGATCCCACGTCGGCGGTCAATATCAACATGGGTACGCTGGTCGGCTCCTACGCCAGCGTCGCCAGAATGCTTGATGAAATCGACACCGTGCCCGGCGCAGGTGGCGTGTTGCTGACCTTCGACGATTTCGTAGAAGGCATCGAAAACTTTGGCCGTTTCATCCAGCCATTAATGAAAACCCGCCAGCACATCGCAACGCAGCAGAAAGAGGTGGCCTGATGACTTTGTTTGAGAAACCCAAAGCGGTTGAAGAACTGAACGTGGTTCGCCGCGAGCCAAAAAACAGCGGTGAGGAAACCATTCTCACGGCCCGCCCGGAAGCCATTGCGTTTACGCCACAGCAAACGGCGCTGATTGTGGTGGATATGCAGAATGCGTACGCCTCGCAGGGCGGTTATCTGGATTTAGCCGGTTTTGACGTTTCCGCCACCGCACCGGTGATCGCCAACATCAAAGTGGCGATTGCCGCCGCGCGTGCCGCAGGCATCAAAGTGATCTTCTTCCAGAACGGCTGGGACAACCAGTACGTTGAGGCCGGGGGTGCCGGTTCGCCAAACTTCCACAAATCTAACGCGCTGAAAACCATGCGTAAACGCCCGGAGCTGATGGGCAAATTACTGGCAAAAGGCGACTGGGATTACGACCTGGTGGATGAACTCCGGCCACAGCCGGGCGACATCGTGCTGCCAAAACCGCGTTACAGCGGATTCTTCAACACCCAGCTCGACAGCTTGCTGCGCAGTTACGGCATTCACCATCTGGTGTTTACCGGCATCGCCACCAACGTGTGTGTGGAATCCACGCTGCGTGACGGTTTCTTCCTCGAATATTTCGGCGTGGTGCTTGAAGACGCCACCCATCAGGCTGGCCCGGAATTCGCGCAAAAAGCGGCGATTTATAACATCGAAACGTTCTTCGGCTGGGTCTCCAGCGTCCGCAACTTCTGCGACGCCGTGGGTTATGACGCTAAACAAAACGCCGCATAACGGCTTTATGAAGAGGAAATAGCAATATGCCTAAAAGTGCCATTATTCCGGCTGGCAGCGGCGTTCCGCTGGCACCGTTTGTTCCGGGAACGCTGGCCGACGGCGTGGTCTACGTCTCCGGCACACTGCCTTTTGATAAAGACAATAACGTCGTGCATCTGGGCGATGCCGCCGCGCAAACCCGCCATGTGCTGGAAACCATTAAAAGCGTGATTGAAACCGCAGGCGGCGCAATGGATGACGTCACCATGAATTCGATTTTCATTACCGACTGGGCGAATTACGCCGCCGTGAATCAGGTTTACGCTGAGTACTTTCCGGGCGAAAAACCGGCGCGGTTCTGCATTCAGTGCGGGCTGGTCAAACCGGGCGCGCTGATTGAAATCGCCACCATCGCGCACATCGGCAAGTAAAACGCCGGGATCCGTTCTCCTGAAGACCTTGAGGAAACATCATGTATTACAAGGTATTGGGTAAGAATAATGCAGACGCCGAAACCGTGGTGCTTTCCTCCGGCCTCGGCGGTTCAGGCAGTTTCTGGCAACCCCAGCTGGCGATGCTGAGCGAGCATTTTCGCGTCATCATTTATGACCAGCACGGAACCGGCGTCAGCAAAGGCACAGTGCCCGCTGGTTACCGGATGGAAGATATGGCCGATGAACTCGCCGGACTGCTCAACGAACTGGATATCACCCGCTGCCATCTGGTAGGTCACGCGCTCGGCGGTATTATTGGCCTGCATCTGGCACTGCGTTATCCCGCGCTGCTGCAAAGCCTGGTGGTGATCAACGGCTGGGCGAAGCTCGACAACCAGACGCGCCGGTGCTTTGAAGTCCGCCAGAATTTACTGCTCAACAGCGGCGTCGATGCCTACGTGCAGGCGCAACCGCTGTTTCTGTATCCGGGCGACTGGCTGTCGGCCAACGACGCATTACTTCAGGATGAGCGCCAGCATCAGGTGGCGCATTTTCAGGGAATGGAAAATCTGCTTCACCGTTTACAGGCGCTGATGAATTCCGATCTGACCCAAACGCTCGGGCAGGTCATCGCGCCCACGCTGGCGTTCAGCTGCAAAGATGATTTGCTGGTGCCGTGGATGCGTTCTGCCGATCTCGCCGAACGCCTGCCGAACGGTGAACACACACAAATGTTGTACGGCGGCCATGCTATGAGCGTGACCGACCCGGAAACGTTTAACCCGATTTTACTGGAATGGCTGCAACGGCACTCATCGCAAAAACCTGCCGCGCCTTCCCATCGCCTGCCCACGGAGACAACATGGCCGAAACATTAACCGCTACGCCAGCCGTTGAAAAACAAGCGTTTCGCGATGCGATGGCGCATCTCGGTTCCGCCGTTAACATTATCACCACTGACGGCCCCGGCGGTCGCGCGGGCTTTACCGCATCCGCCGTGTGCAGCGTCACCGACTCACCGCCGACCCTGCTCGTTTGCCTGAACCGCTCGGCGTCGGTGTATCCGGCATTTACCGAAAATCAGGTGCTGTGCGTCAATACGCTCGCCGACTGTCATGAATCGCTGTCGAATTTATTCGGCGGAAAAACGCCAATGGAACAACGCTTTGAGGCCGCCGAATGGTCATCCCTCTCCACCGGTTCTCCCATTCTCAGCGATGCGCTGGTCTCGTTTGATTGCAAAATCACGCAAGTCACCCGCGTCGGCACCCACGATATTTTGTTTTGCGAAGCCGTCGCGATCACCCGCAACGACGAACGCCACGGACTGGTGTATTTCGACCGCCGCTATCACCCGCTGATGCGGCAGTCAGCCTGTTAACTCAACCTGATTAGGGAATTGCAGCATGGCAAATACCAATACCTCCTGGTTTCCAAAGTGGCGTAAAAGAGAAGGCAATCTGGATGGCGCCGTTATTGCGCCAGACGAAAGGCTGCCGTTAGGGCCGACGGTGATTATGGGGCTGCAACATACCGTCGCCATGTTCGGCGCGACGGTATTAATGCCGCTGCTGATGGGGTTTGACGCCAACATGGCGATCCTGATGTCCGGCATCGGCACCCTGCTGTTTTTCCTGGTGGTCGGCGGACGCGTGCCGAGTTACCTCGGGTCGAGCGCGGCGTTTGTCGGGCTGGTGATTGCGGTGACCGGCTACAGCGGCCACGGCGCGAACCCGAATATCGGCGTCGCGCTCGGCGGGATTATTGCCTGCGGCGTCATTTATACGCTGATTGGTTTTGTGGTGATGGCCGTCGGTACGCGCTGGATTGAACGCCTGATGCCGCCGGTCGTGACCGGTGCTGTGGTGATGGCAATTGGTCTGAACCTCGCGCCGATTGCCATTAACAGCGTCTCCGCGTCGTCGTTTGACAGCTGGATGGCGGTGGTCACCGTGCTGTGTATTGGCTCAGTGGCCGTTTTCACCCGCGGGCTGGTGCAGCGTTTACTTCTGCTGCTCGGGCTGGTGGCGGCGTATCTGATTTATATGCTGGTCACAAACGTCATGGGGCTGGGCGCGCCGGTAGATTTCACCACCATCGCGCAGGCGCCGTGGTTTGGCCTGCCGACCATCACCACGCCGATGTTCAGCACCCACGCGATGCTGATGATTGCGCCGGTGGCCGTGATTCTGGTGGCGGAAAACCTTGGGCACATTAAAGCGGTCGCGGGCATGACCGGTAAAAATCTCGATCCATACATGGGCCGCGCGTTTGTCGGCGACGGGCTGGCGACATTACTGTCAGCCTCTGCGGGCGGAACCGGCGTGACAACCTACGCGGAAAACATCGGCGTCATGGCGGTCACAAAAATTTATTCCACGCTGATTTTCGTCGCTGCTGCCATTGTTGCCATTGTGTTGGGCTTTTCGCCCAAATTTGGTGCACTGATCCACACCATTCCCGGTCCGGCATTGGGCGGCGCGTCGATTGTGGTGTTCGGATTGATTGCCGTCGCCGGTGCGCGCATCTGGGTACAAAACCAGGTGGATCTGGGTCTTAACGGCAATCTCATCATGGTTGCGGTCACGCTGGTACTGGGCGCAGGCAACTTTACCCTGAGTCTGGGCGGCTTCAGCATGGGCGGTATCGGCACAGCAACGTTTGGCGCAATTTTGCTGAACGCTTTCCTCAGCCGCAGCAAACAGGTTAAAACGCAGCCGGAAATAAAAACTGGCACAGAAGCTGCATTAAAAGATCACTGACGACCTCAGTTTCTCCTTAGCTCATCATTTTTGATGATCGCCAGCGGTTATCCGGTCCACCCGTCCGGATTAGCCGCTGGTTTTTTTCTTTCTGCGCCTCACACATTCCCACATTGCAGCTAAGTAATGCGAAATTCCTTCGTTCACCTCCCCTTTAAATTGGTTTGTTATGGAACCAGCACTTTCGTTCTATATGAATAAAAAGTGATTCATCTGCCAGACATCGCCAAAAATAAAAAGGGTCTCACTATGCACATTCTTCGCCGGAAAAACGCGGTCACACGCGCCCTGGCTTTAGGGGTATTGATCACCAGTTCTTCCGCCGTTTTTGCCGCCGACGCAACACCGGTTAAGGGCGGAACACTGGTTTATCTTGAACAACAGGCGCACACCAATTTGTATCCTCCGGCCGGTGGTTTTTACCCAAACGGCGGCATCCTCAATCAGATCACCGACAAACTGACCTATCAGAACCCGCAGACGCTGGAAGTCGAACCGTGGATTGCTGAGTCCTGGAGCTTCAACGCCGACAAAACCGAATACACCTTCAAACTGCGTCCGGGCGTGACCTTCTCCGACGGCACGCCGCTTGATGCTAACGCCGTGGCGAAAAACTTCGACACCTACGGGCTGGGCAATAAAGAACGCCATCTGCCGGTTTCCGAAGTGATTAATAACTACGACCACAGCGAAGTGATTGACCCGCTGACCGTGAAGTTCTACTTCAAAAAATCCTCACCGGGCTTCCTGCAAGGCACGGCGACCATCGGCTCCGGGCTGGTATCACTGAGCACGCTGGATCGCAATTTTGATGCGCTGGGTGACGCGACGCACATCATCGGTTCCGGCCCGTTCGTCGTCAGCAAGGAAACGCTCGGTCGTGAAGTCGATCTGACGGCGCGCAAAGATTACAACTGGGGGCCGAAAAACCTCAAACAGCAGGGCCGCGCCAATCTCGACGGCATCAAAGTGATCGTCACCGGCGAAGACAGCGTGCGTATCGGCGCGCTGCTGGCCGGTCAGGCAGATTTCATCCGTCAGGTTCAGGCGTACGACGAGAAACAGGCCAAAGACCAGAACTTCCCGATTTATGCCGCGCCAACCAAAGGCGTGAACGACAGCATTTCGTTCCGTCCGGACAACGCGCTGGTGTCTGATCTCAAAGTCCGTCAGGCGCTGCTGCACGCCACCAACAGCAAACAGGTGGTCGATACGCTGTTCTCGCCAAACTATCCGCAGGCCACCTCCGTCATCGCCAAAACCGCCGCCGGTTACGTGGATCTGAGCAACAAACTGACTTATGACCCGACGCTGTCGAAAAAACTGCTGGATGAAGCAGGCTGGAAACCGGGCCCGAACGGCCTGCGCCAGAAAGATGGCAAAACGCTGTCGCTGACCATTTATGAATCCCTGCCGCAGCCGCAAAACAAAGAAGTCTTGCAGCTGGTTTCACAGCAGTGGAATCAGGTCGGCGCGAAGCTGAACATTCTGGCCGGTGACGCGG
This sequence comes from Rahnella contaminans, assembly GCF_011065485.1. Classification (NCBI taxonomy): domain Bacteria; kingdom Pseudomonadati; phylum Pseudomonadota; class Gammaproteobacteria; order Enterobacterales; family Yersiniaceae; genus Rahnella; species Rahnella contaminans. The sequence continues at coordinate 1,049,961 of NZ_JAADJS010000002.1, read as the reverse complement.
GCAGCCGCGTGGCGGACAACCTGGATCCTGAAAAAACTCCGGCGAACGTGGTGGAAGTCGGTCGCGCCGATCCGGACGTCATCAAAAGCTCCTTTTACCCGACCAACCGCGATGCGCTGCTGCAAAAAGGCGGCCTGAGCAGCAAGGTGAAAAGTTTCCGTGACGACAAACTGAACGACCTGCTGGTGGCGATTTCAGCTGAAGTGGATCCGAAAAAACGTCTGGCCCTGGCCGGTGACGTGCAGAACTACCTGCTCGATCAGGCTTACGTCATTCCGATTTTCGAAGAACCGCAGGTCTTTGCCGGTGCGCCTTATTTCAAAGGCGTGAGCTTCGAAGCCGTTGGCCGTCCGAGCTTCTACGGCGCATGGCTTGAAAAGCACTAACAGGCAGGAGTGAATCATGAACCGATACGTTAGCGGCCGGTTCGGGCAGGCTTTGTTGGTGTTGTGGGCGGCGTTTACCGTCTCTTTCATTCTCCTGCAAGTGCTGCCTGGCGATGCCATTCTGATTAAATTCCAGAACCCGGACATGGGGCTGAGCCCGGCGCAAATCGCGGATATGCGCGCGGCCTACGGCGCGGATGTGCCGCTGGTGCAGCAATATCTGCATACGCTGGGGAATTTCCTGCGCGGGGATCTGGGCTATTCGATTCAGGCTGGCGTACCGGTCACTGAATTACTCAGCAGCAACTTTCCGCCGACCTTGCGGCTGGCGCTGATGGGCTTCGCACTGGCCGCCGTGGTGGCCTTTGCGCTGGCGTTTATCTCCAGCCTGCTGCATTTCGGCTGGCTGAAAAACCTGTTGCAGTCGGTGCCGTCGCTGTTTATTTCCATTCCGACCTTCTGGCTCGGCATCGCTCTGATTCAGTTTTTCTCTTTCCATTTGCGCTGGATCCCGGTGATCAATCCGGGGGAATGGGTCGGGCTGATTTTACCGGTGGTGACGCTGGCCGTGCCGATTTCCGCACCGCTGGCGCAAATTCTTATCCGCAGCATTGATCAGGTGCAGACCCAGCCGTTCGTCGCCGTCGCCCGCGCCAAGGGGGCCAGCCGCAGCGGCGTGCTGTGGCGTCATGTGGCGCGCAACGCCCTGCTTCCGGTGCTAACTATCGCCGGTTTGCTGTTTGGCGAACTGATCGCCGGGGCGCTGATCACCGAAACGGTATTTGGCCTGAACGGCCTCGGGCAACTGACGCAGCAGGCGGTGAACAATCAGGACGTCGCGGTTTTACAGGCGATTGTGGTGATTTCCGCCGCCGCTTTTGTCGGCATCAATTTACTGGTTGATTTGCTTTATCCGCTGCTTGATCCGCGTCTTAAAGCTAACGCTTCGAAAAACTCAAAGGGAGCCACCGCATGAGCAGCTTACCGCTGGGTAAAAGCACTCTTTCCCTGCCCGCCACACAGCGCCGCCGCTGGAAACCGGCCCGTTTACAACCGGGGCTGATCATCGCCTGGCTGGTGATCGCGACCGTGATTTTATGGGCGGTCGCGCCCGGCTGGTTTACCGGTTACAGCGGCACCGAAGGCATCGCGGGCGCACAGCGTCTGGCTCCGCAGGCCGGTCACTGGCTGGGCACCGATCAGCTCGGCCGCGATGTGTACGCCCGCATCGTTTACGGCGCGTCGCATTCACTCTCCGGCGCACTGGTCGCCGTGGCGCTCGGGCTGGTGTTCGGCACCGCATTAGGGCTGGCAGCCGGTGCCAGCGGCGGCATTGTTGATGCAATTGTCATGCGCATCAACGACGTGTTGCTGTCGATTCCCGGCCTGCTGTTGTCGCTAAGCGTCATCATTTTGCTCGGCTTCGGCACGGTTCACGCGGCGATTGCCGTCGGGGTCACCTCCGTCGCCAACTTCGCCCGCCTCGCCCGCGCCGAAGTGGTATTGGTGCGCCACAGCGATTACGTCGAAGCGGCCTATGGCAGCGGCGGCACCTTCTTCTCGATCCTCTGGCGGCACATTCTGCCGAACTCGCTGACCTCGGTCATCGCCTTCTCGGCATTGCAATTTGGCAGTGCGATTCTGGCGATTTCCACCCTGAGTTTCCTCGGTTACGGCACACCGCCGCCAACGCCGGAATGGGGTTTACTGATTGCCGAAGGCCGTAACTACATTTCAACCGCCTGGTGGCTGACCACCTTCCCCGGCATCGTCGTGGTGCTGGTGGTGCTTTCCGCCAACCGCATCAGCCAGTCATTTCGCAGGAGAACGCGATGAGCACACAGGCAATTTTGAATAACCACGCCGCACCCGTTCTTGAGCTGGATAATCTGACGATTGCCTACGACGGCAAAGCTGTCGTCCACAACGTCTCATTTTCCATTAACGCCGGAGAAGTGCTGGCACTGGTGGGCGAATCCGGTTCCGGTAAAACCACTACCGCGCAGTCGATCATCGGCCTGCTGGCGGAGAACGGTCATATCGAACAGGGCGAAATCCGCCTGAACGGCACCGACATCAGCCAGTGGTCGCAGCGCCGCCTTGATGCCCTGCGCGGCGCACGCATCAGCCTGATCCCGCAGGACCCGACCAGTTCTCTGGATCCGGTGAAAACTATCGGTTCGCAGGTTGCCGAAATTCTGGATATCCACCAGCGTCTGCCGCGTATTCAGCGCGACGCACGCGTGGTGGAACTGCTGACCCGCGTCGGCCTTACGCACCCGGAACAGCGCGCGAAACAGTATCCGCACGAGCTTTCCGGTGGCATGAAACAGCGTGTGCTGATTGCGATTGCCATAGCGCTGCAACCGGCGCTGATCATTGCCGACGAACCGACCAGCGCACTCGACGTCACGGTGCAAAAACGCATTCTGGATTTGATTGACGATTTGCGCCGCGAATCCGGCACCGCCGTTTTGCTGGTCACGCACGATCTGGCGATTGCCGCCGAACGCGCCGACCGTTTACTGGTGTTCCGCCACGGCCAGGTGCAGGAACAGGGCGTGACGGCGGAAGTGCTGAACGCGCCGAAAAGCGATTACACCCGCCAGCTGTTTGCCGACGTTCCTGCCCTTTCCGGCCGACACCGCGCGCATATTGCCGCCGTCGCCGAACCGGTGCTGTTGGTCGAAAATGTCACCCATGATTTCTCCCTGGGCGGTAAACATCAGGCGGCATTCCGCGCCGTTGATAACGTTTCGTTCAGCATTCCGCGCGGCACCACGCATTCTCTGGTCGGCGAATCCGGCTCGGGTAAAACCACGCTGGCGCGCATTCTGCTCGGTTTTCAGAAACCGGACAGCGGCCGCGTATTGATCGACGGCGAAGACATCACGCGCCTCAAAGGCGAAGCGCTGCGTCAGGTACGCCGTAAAATTCAGCTGGTCTATCAGAACCCGTTCGCCTCGCTGGATCCGTCGCAGACCTTGTTCAGCGTGATTGAAGAACCGCTGCTGAACTTCGAAAAAATCCCGTCAGCCGTACGCCGTGAGCGCGTTCTGGATATCGCCCGCCGTGTGGCGCTGCCGGAAGAACTGCTGGGCCGCAAACCGCGTGAGCTTTCCGGCGGCCAGCGTCAGCGCGTGGCGATTGCGCGGGCGCTGATCCTCGAACCAAAAGTACTGGTACTCGACGAAGCGACCTCGGCGCTCGACGTCACCGTACAGGCGCAAATCCTGACCCTGCTCCGGGAGCTACAGGATTCACTCGGCCTGACCTATTTATTTATCTCGCATGATCTGGCGACCGTCCGGCAAATCTCCCACAGCGTCTCGGTGCTCAACCGCGGGCAACAGGTGGATTCCGGCAGCGTGGAAGACGTGTTTGCGCTGCCTTCCAGCGATTACACACGGCAGCTGATTGATGCGATCCCCGGCCGGCACCGCGCCGCCTGAGTCAGCACATGAAAAAGAAAAGAGGGACATTATGAGCAGCAAACGTCTTGGGTTTTTCACCCGACTTCTGGATAACACCAGCGCGCAGGAACGTTACCGGCTGGCGACCGAGCAAATTATTCACGCCGAGCAGCTGGGTTTCGACTCCGCGTGGGTCGCGCAGCACCATTTTCACGAAGCCGAAGGCGGCCTGCCCGCACCACTGGTCTTCCTTGCTCAGGTCGCGGCGCATACCCGCTTTATCCGTCTCGGCACCGGCGTGATTACGCTGCCGATGGAAAATGCGCTGCGCGTGGCAGAAGACACCGCCGTGCTGGATTTACTCTCCGGCGGACGGCTTGAAATCGGGCTGGGTTCCGGCGGCACGCCGTCGTCATTTCTGCCGTTCGGCTTTGAAAGCAGCGAGCGCGGTGCGGTGTTTAGCCATAATCTGCAAACCCTGCTGACCGCCTGGCGCGGCGAACCGCTGGCGGGCACCGATAACCGGTTGTATCCGGCGGCACCGCATCTGGAAAAACGCGTCTGGCAGGCCACATTCTCGGTTGACGGCGGCGCACGTGCCGGTAAATCCGGCGACGGGCTGATGCTTTCGCGCACCCAGCCACGCCCGGCGAATGCGCCAGACCTGCGTCTCGACGAATTGCAAAACCCGATTATCGATGCCTATCTCGACGCGCTGCCGGACGGCGTTGCGCCGCGCATCATGGGCTCACGCACGGCATTTGTGACCGAAAACGGCGACGAAGCCCGCGAACTGGCGCAAAAAGGTTTACGCCGTCAGGCCGAAAATCACCGTGCCGGCGGACAGATTGTGAACGGCGATACGCTGGATGATTACATCCGCACCTTCGACGTGCATCTTGGCACCGCGGAGCAGGTCACCGCCACGCTACAGGCCGACACCGCTCTGGCCCGCGTCACCGATCTGGCGTTTCAGGTGCATTCTATCGATCCGCCGCATCCTTACATTTTGCGTTCCATTGAACTGATTGCGCGTCACGTCGCGCCAGCCCTTGGCTGGGTTCGCCGCACGCCGCAGCGCCGTGTTTCCACCTCTTCCGCCGACCCTACGCTCTCAAAGGCTGCATTTACACAGGACAACTTATGACCACTTATTCGACTGATCTGCTGGAAAAACTGGCTGAAATCGCGCCGTCTTCTGAACTGAAACAGGCACGCGACACCCGCGACGCTGCGACCCGCCACGCGCAAGGCAGCTACGATGCGCTGTTTACCGAACAGGACGGCGTGGATTTCACGCTTGCCGAGCGTCTGCGTTTAGCGCAAAACGTCGCGCGCTGGCACGGCGATTCACAGCTCACCAATCACTATTCTGAGCGTTTGCAGGATTTGCCGGATATCGACGAAACCGCCCGTCTCGACGCCGCGCTGACTCACGGCGAACGCCTGAGCTTCAAACCCGCCAGCGCCACGCCTGCACATTTACAGGCACTGAAAAAAGCGGGCTGGTCGGTGGATGCCATCGTCACGATTTCGCAGCTGATTGCTTTCGTCAGTTTCCAGAGCCGCGCGCTGCGCAGCTACCGTCTGATTGGCGGCAAACCGGTGGAAAACGCCAGCAATAAACCGGTCGGCGCCGCGTTCTGGCGCACTGAACCGAATACCCACAGCGGCCGCGATGCACCGCAGGCATTCACGCAGGAAGAGCTTGGCTGGGAACCGTGGATCCCGTCCAAAAAGCTGGAGGAATTTGATGAAGCCCAGCAGGCGATTCTGGCGAAATTCGGTCATACCGATTCCGACTATTTCCGCCTTTTAGGCCGTAACCTGCCGGTGCTTGAACAACGTACGCTGACCGACAAAGGCATTTTCTACACCTCCGGCGGCCTGCTGCGCAAAGAGCGTGAACTGGCGGCCACCGTAGCGAGCAAAATCAACGGCTGTATTTACTGTGCGTCGGTGCATTCGCGTAAGGCCAGCCAGCTTTCCAAACAAACCGAAGACGTTCAGCGGCTGATCGACACCCCGCCGGGCGGCATTCTCAGCAAGGAACAATCCCCGCGCTGGCAGGCCGAAATTGATTTCGCCGCCGCGCTCTCCGCCACGCCGCCGGTCGCCTCGCCGGAACACATTAAGGCACTGCGCGATCAGGGTTTGAACGAACTGGAAATCGTCGATCTGGCGCAGTCTGCGGCGTTCTTCGCCTGGGCAAACCGCCTGATGTTAACGCTGGGAGAACCGTTTAATGACTGATTCACAGACTTCTCAACGCCCGGTTCCGCAGCTCGATCACGTAGTGATTAACGTCGCCGAACAGCTTAACGGTGCCGAGCAGCAGTTCCGTCGTCTCGGTTTCCAGCTCACACCGCGAGGCCATCACTCGCTCGGTTCCAGCAATCATCTGGCGATTTTCGGCGAAAACTATCTGGAACTGCTCGGCTTCGAACCGGGCAATGCGCATACGCGTAAAGATCTCTGGCAGGCTCCGCTCGGCCTCACCGGTCTGGTGTGGAAAACGCAGAATTCGAACGCCGTGTTTGATCATCTGCAACAGCAAAACATCGCGGGTTCAGCACCGGCAGAATTCTTTCGCCCCGTGGCGCTTAACGACGGCACCTCGCCCAATGCCCGGTTCCGCACGGTCCCGCTGGCCGCCGACCGCGTGCCCAATGGCCGCAGTTTCTTTTGCCAGCACCTGACCCCGGAACTGGTGTGGCGCACCGAGTGGCAAAACCACCCGAACGGCGTCGCGGACATCACCGGTTTTGTGATTTCCGCCGCCTCCCCCCAGGCCGCCGCGAAAGTGTACGGCGAACTGTTCGGCACAGAAGCCTTGCAGACTAGCGCTGAAGGCGTGACATTACGCGCCGGTCGCGCAACCGTCCGGTTTGTGACGCCACAACAGGCGCAGGCCGAGTTTGGGACCGTACCGGAGGGGGAAAACGGGAGTGCGCGGATGGTCGGGTTGGAATTTGCGACCCGGTCGCTGGATGCGGTGCGCAATAGCCTGCGCGTGGGGGAAATCTCGTTTAATGACTTAACCAGCCGGGTTTTGGTTCGCGCTGCGGATTCGCTGGGAGTGGCGGTTAGTTTTAGCGAAGAATAAATTCCAGGTCGTGGGCTCGCCGCCCAAACCCGCAAAACCTTGGGTTGCCGTTCAAAACTGCAAAACCTTGGGTTGCCGTTCAAAACTGCAAAACCTTGGGTTGCCGTTCAAAACTGCAAAACCTTGGGTTGCCGCTCAAAACTGCAAAACCTTGGGTTGCCACCCAAACCCGCAAGACCTTGGGCTCGCCGCCCAAACTGGCCCAAAGGGCGCGTTAACGCGCGCGCCCTCTGGACACCCGCGCTTTTCAACTGCGCGCTGCCGCTCGCTGGCTATGTTTCAGCAACTCCGGCTAGTGCCGCAAACGCCGCCGCTGCGCGGTACTTTCGCTTAGGGTTCGAACCTGCTCGGAAAAAAACCTCGCCGTTTCTCACCTCTCACTCAACGTCGTTTTGAAAGCGGCCGCAGTTTTCTAATTCGCAACCTCACCGCTGATTGTCATCAAAAAAATAAGCAGACGGTTTTACCAAAAGTTAAGTAAGAAAACAGAATGCCGTTGAATTTAGATAAGCCCCCAGCCGCTTTCAGAAAGCTTGCCGTGCGAAGAGTTTCGAGACCTGTGGCTCGAAACCGAGTAAGGGAACCGCGCAGCGGCAAGTTTTCGCGGCAATAACTGCGGCACCTGAAACATAGCCAGCGAGCGGCAGCGCGCAGTTAAAGAGCCCGGGATTCTCAAGGGTGGTGGCGATAGACCACCCTTGAGGCCGGTTTGGGTGGCAACCCAAGGTCTTGAAGTGTTTGGGCGGCGAGCCCAAGGTCTTGCGGTTTTGGGTGGCAACCCAAGGTCTTGCGGGTTTGGGTGGCAACCCAAGGTCTCGCAGTGTTTAGGCGGCGAGCCCAAATCCCTCCCCTTCAGGTGAAATAAAACCTGATCAGGTGAAAAAACACCGGTGCTGCAAAGCACAACGAATCAATGCGATCCATCATCCCACCGTGCCCCTCGATCATCGCGCCGAAATCCTTCACGCCGCGATCGCGCTTAATCGCCGACATACACAAGCCCCCGGCGAAGCCGAGTAAGGTGATGACCAGCGAAATCAGTGCGGCCTGCCACGGTGCGAACGGGGTGATCCACCACAGCAACGTCCCGACCAGCGTGGCGCTGAGGATCCCGCCGGCAAAGCCTTCAAGGGTTTTGTTCGGGCTCAGACGCGGCGCAATCGGGCGTTTGCCGAAAAGCTTGCCGAACACGTACTGCAACACATCGGAAATCTGCACCACAATCATCAGAAACAGCAGCAATTTGATGTTCTGGTTTTCATAGCCGGGAATGTTCAGCATCAGCAAGGCAGGCGCGTGGCTGATGCAGTACACCGCCAGCATCATGCTCCACTGAATTTTCGCGCTGCGTTCGAGGAAGTTGACCGTGTCTCCGGCCAGTGCCATGCGGGTTGGGATAAACAGAAACGCGTAGACCGGAATGAAGATCGCAAACGTGCCGTACCAGCGTTCGCCGACCAGCAAATATTGCAGCGGCAGCATAATGAAGAAACACCAGAACAGCGCTTCGTGGTCACCGCGCCGGGTGGGCGTCAGTGTGATGCATTCGCGCAAGGCCAGAAACGACATCACGGCAAACAGCAGCGTCGAGCCGACCGGGCCGAACCACATTGCCATCACCGATAAAATACACATCATCCACCAGGCGCGGATGCGGGCATTGAGGTTGGCGACGACCGGCGTATTACCTTTCACCAGCGCGATCAGATAGCCCAGAATGCTGGCAATCAGCAGCAGACCGAACAATCCGCACAGTAAATAAACTAACGATTTATCCTGAAAATTCATGGTGCCAGTGTCTCCAGAGCAGCCCGCGCACGAAGCAGAAATTCCGCTTTCTCTTCCCCTTCCCGGATACTTTCAACCGGTTCGCCAAACGTTGCCGAACACAGAATGGGCACCACCAGACGGGAGCCTTTCGGCAGCACACGGTTGAGGTTTTCGAGATAAACAGGCACCAGTTCGACATCCGGATTCATTTTCGCGAGATGCCAGATCCCGCTTTTGAACGCCGAGATTTCCTCGCCGTTACCACGGGTGCCCTCCGGGAAAATAATCAGCGACTGGCCTTTTTTCAGAGGGTCGTTCATCAGTTCCAGCGCATTGTTCGGCTGTTCAGACTGCTTTTCAGCAGGACGCCGTTTGATCAACACCGCGTTAAACACACGACGCGCAATGTAACGGCGCAATTTGGAAGAGAGCCAGTAATCAGCCGCCGCAACCGGACGAACCTGAGGACGCAGATGACCGGGCAGGCTGGCCCAAATCACCATACCGTCGAGATGGCTGGAGTGATTGGCGTAGTAAATGCGGGCCTGTTTTTCAGGTAAAGGTGCCAGCCAGCGGGCGCGGACGCCGGTCAGCAGGCGGCAAAGCCGTACCAGAAAACCGGCCACCAGCCGGCCATCCAGCGGTAATTTAGTGCGAGGTTCCATCGTTATCTCCCTCAGTTCCGGCCTTTTCATGCAGTTCACGCAAAATACGTGAACCGCGACGCCAGCAGGTCACCAGTGCGCCGAGCGTAATGATCACCAGACAACTCAGCAGCAGGAGTTGCCCCCACTGCGACGGCAGGAAAATCGCAATCACCGCGCCCGCACACAGAATCGCCATGCGGTGCTGTTTTGCCATCGGCCCGAGAAATTGCTGTTTCAGCCCGCAGGTTCCGCCCAGCAGACGCAAATACGCCGTCATCAGCGCCAGCAGCGCCGCAATCCAGCCCAGCGTGACGGCCTCCGGCATCGCCACCAGACCATAACCGACGCCCGCCAGAATCAGCGTATCGGAAACACGATCCGGTAATTCGTTGTAAACGGGTCCCGCCGGGCTGGCCATGCCGCCTTCCACCGCCACCATGCCGTCGAGCAGGTTACAGATGAGCCGCCCCTGAATCATCAGCGCCGCCAGCAGGAGAAGAAATCCACGCCCGAAAGCCGTTTCACAATAAAATGCCAGCAGAAAACACAGCCCGGACACCAGCGCAAAACCCATGCTGGCCACGGAAATCTGATTCGGCGTAATGCCTTTATTCTTTAACCAGACCGCGCTGTTTTTGGCCCAACGTTTATCCCGGGTGGCGATCGGCCGCCGGCCCTTGAGATCTAAGTCCATAAATAATATCCCTTTATTACTGAAAACTGATGACCCTGATTTCTATAAGCCTTTGTAAGGCATCCAGATAATAGTGAAGTTGCCTGCGCGGTGAAATGTTTTTGTTCAGCCCTCACCCTGAGACGTTCCTGGCCGCTTATGCCGGTTTGAGCATTCCTTAGATCTTTTAATTGGTTGATTAAATCACACAATATGTTAAAACTCTGCTACACCGCATTTTAGACGGCTAAACGTCTGAAGCTCCACATCCCCCGTTTAGAAGGCCAACGTCCAGTGACCGCTTCCCGTCTTGAGATGCGCAACATCTCGATTTCATTTGCCGGTTTTCCCGCGCTTCGCCAGGTAGATTTTACGCTGGAAGGCGGATCCGTCCATGCGCTGGTCGGTGCGAACGGCGCCGGAAAATCGACGCTGATGGCTGTGCTTTCCGGCACGCACGATCATTACACCGGGCAGATCACCATCGACGGCGAGCCGGTGAACATTAAACTCCCGCACCACGCGCGCGCTCACGGCATTCATCTGGTCCAGCAGGAAGTGGATGTCGCGCTGGTGCCGACGCTGAATGTCGCCGAAAACATCATGCTGGACCGGCTTTCCGAGCCCGGACATTTGCATAACTGGCCGCGTTTATACCGTCAGGCGCAGCGGCTGACCGAACAGCTTGGCCTCAACATCAGCCTGAAAGCCCGTATCGAAAACTGCACGCTGGCCGAGAAACAGCTGATTTTGCTGGCGCGCGCGTTGTCACATAAATGCCGTTTCCTGATCCTCGATGAACCGACCGCCCCGCTCGATCAGGCGGAAAGCGCCCGTCTGTTTGCACTGGTGCGTAAACTGAAAGACGCGGGCATGGCGGTGGTCTTTATCTCCCACCGCATTCATGAACTGCGCGAAATCTGCGACCGCATGACGGTGCTGCGCGACGGCCGTCTGGTCAGCGATGACAGCATGGACGGCCTGAGCAACGAGCAGATAATCGAGAAAATGATCGGCCATCAGCTCGATGATATTTATCCGCCACGCCGTCCGCCGCACAGCGGCGAAACGCTGCTGCGCATTCACGGCATGCACGACAAAGACAAACTGCGTGATATTTCACTGCGATTGCATCGCGGTGAGATCCTCGGCATTGCCGGGCTGGCCGGTGCCGGGAAAACCGAGCTGTGCAAAGCGTTGTTTGGCGCGACGCCCAGCCAGGTCGAAAGCGGTGAGCTGAACGGCAAACCGTGGAAGCCGAAAGAACCGCATCTTTCCGTCGAACAGGGTCTGGCATTAGTGCCGGAAGAACGGCGCAAGGAAGGGATTTTCATTGATGAAAATATCCCGATGAACCTCAGCGTCACCGCTGACGATTCGTTTTCGCGCTGGAGTATTTTCAGTAAACGCCAGTCGCTGTCGTGGGCGAAAGACATTATCAGCCGTTTAGGCATTCGCGCTTCCGGGCCGATGCAGAAGCTGGCGAGGCTTTCCGGTGGTAACCAGCAAAAAGTGGCTATCGGAAAATGGCTGCGCAGTGAGAGTCAGGTGTTGATTTTTGACGAACCGACCAAAGGCGTGGACATCAAGGCCAAAACGGACGTGTTCAGGCTGATTGACGGCCTGGCGCAACAGGGAAAAGGCATTATTTATGCTTCCGGTGAGTTCGCCGAACTGGTCGGTTTATGCGACCGCATTCTGGTGTTATGGGATGGCCGCATCGTGGCCGAACTGGACGCCGCAGACGTCGACGAAGAAACCTTATTAGTCTATTCAACCGGAGGAACACCCGCGTGAGCAAAGCCGTGGTGAGTAAAGAAAGTACATTGGCAGCGGGTCAGCCCTGGCGTCATCAGCTGTTCGAATTTTTGTATAAATGGGGCATGTTGCTGACCGTTGTGCTGCTGATCGCCGGTTTTGGCGTAGCCTCGGACAACTTCCTCGAACCGTCGAACATCATCAACATTCTGCGTTCCATCGCCATCGTGACGGTGATTGCCATCGGCGTATCGATTTCACTTTCGGTCGGCGGCTTTGATTTGTCGGTCGGTTCAACGGCGTCGCTCGCCAATGCGCTGGTGATTTCGATGTTCGTCTGGCACGGGTTTGGCACCACCGAAGCGATTCTGATCACGCTCGCGCTGTGTACGCTGGTGGGCCTGTTTAACGCCTTCCTGATTGTTATCCTGAAAATCCCCGACATGCTCGCCACCCTCGCCAGCCTGTTTGTGATTCAGGGCGCGGCGATGACCTACAGTTACGGCGGTTCCATCACGGAGAACATGCTTCTGCCAAGCGGCGACATGGCCGAAGGCACGGTACCCGCGGTATTCAGCCTGCTCGGTCAGGTGCCGGTGATTGTGATCGTGATGGCGGTCGTGACCATTGCGGTACAACTGTTTATGTCGCTGACCAAACATGGCCGCCGTATGTACGCCATCGGCGGCAACCCGCTGGCCGCGCGCCTCGCGGGGATCCGCACCGCGCGTTACCGCGTGATTGCGTACGTGATTTCTTCGGTTCTGGCGGGCGCAGGCGGCATTTTGCTGGCGTCACGTATCGGTTCTTCGCAGGTGAATGCCGGTGGCGGTTATCTGATGGACGCCGTTGCCGCCGCGTATATCGGTTTCTCGCTGGCCGGTTCCGGCAAGCCCAATGCGCTGGGAACCTTGCTGGGCGCAGTGATTCTGGGCGTGCTGTCAAACGGGCTGGTGATGCTGTCGGTGCCGTACTACGCGATGGATATTATCAAAGGGCTGGTGTTGGCGGTGGCGCTGGCGCTGACGTACATTCAGAAGAGATAGCGGAGGCCGCTGCTATATTTCGGCTTTTTTAAGGTCAACACCCTGGGTCAAGGTCGTGGGCTCGCCGCCCACACGGGCCCAAAGGGTTTTAAACGAAACCCTTTGGAATCCTGCGTTTTATTACTGCGCGCTCCGCTCGCTGGCTATGTTTCAGTTACCGCAGCGACAGGCTGGAAATCTTGCCGCTGTGCGGTTCCTTCTCTCGGTCCTGGAGCCTCTGGTCTCCAGGCCGCTCCGTTCAGCAAGATTTCTGAATCGCCCACACGATCTTAAATTCAAAGGCAGACTATTCTTCATTTTAGAAAAGTGTATTGGCGTGATCAAAAATGGCACCGAATGAACGGTTCGAGACCTTAGGCTCGAAGCCTGAAATTCGGGAATCGCGAAGCGATGACATTTTGCGCCACTCGCTAATGCCCCAGAACATGTCCGTCGTGCCCGCGATAGCGCGCAGTGAAAGAGCCCGGGGGGGTCTTGGGGGGTGGCGGCGATAGGCCGCCCCCCAAGTCGGTGTGGGCCGACGCCCACGACCTTGAATTTGAAGTTGAAGTTGAAGTTGAAGTTGAAGTTGAAGTTGGCTTTAAAGTATTTATGTGAGTACCTTAAACATCACACTCGTCGACTCCAGCACGCCTCCCGTCGACATTGCATACTGCGGAATGATCCCGCTCAGCGTAAACCCCTGATTTTCATAAAGCGTCTGCGCCGGACTGCCCGTAACGGTATCCAGCACCAGCAGGGTTTTGCTCTCTTCACGCGCCAGCGCTTCCACCGCATCCATCAGCTTTTTCGCCACGCCTTTACGGCGCCCTTCCGGATGGACCATCAGTTTCACCACGTCGCCGCGATGGAGGCCGTTGCCCGGTTGATCGACCACCAGCTGGACGGTGCCGATGATTTTTCCGGCTTCGCGGGCGACCAGAAGACGCTTTTCGCCACGCTCAAAAGCAGGCAATAATTTTTGCCAGAACGCCTGCGCCTGCACAAACCCGAACGGAAGAATGAACCCGATGCTTGCGCCGAGCGCCACCGACTGCATCAGGGTTTCTGCCAGCGCGTCCAGATCCGCCTCCGGCAATACGCCACCCTGCACTTCACTTATCACGACTTCTCTGCCGTTTTGCATAATGATGCTCCTGTTCTGTCAGATTTAAGGACGTGAAATCACAATGGCGTAGCGGGCATCCGCCGGGCCGGGAACGTGGAATGACGAGGTGCCGTGAAGATGGAAACGCAGGCAATCTCCGGCCTCAAGCCGGTAAGTGCGTGAAGCGAGCGTGAACTCCAGTATGCCTTCCAGCATCCAGATATGCTGCTCGAGGCCGTCCACCGGCGGGGAATCATACGAAATCGTGGCACCGGCTTTTAACGTGCCGGAGATCAGTTCGGCGCGAAAACCCGGTGCGGGCGGGGAAACCGAACGGCGCGCAAAACCGGTTTCGCGGTCATGCCACACCGGCTGCTGCGCGGCGCGGATAAGCTCCGGCGGGTTATCCTCCAGCGCCATCAGCAGACGCGAGGTGGTCAGCCCGTACGCAGCACTCAGTTTGCCCAGCAGCGACGCGGTCGGGCTGGTTTCTGCACGCTCCACGCGGGAAAGCGTTGCCCGGCTGATGCCCGTGCGTTGCGCCAGTTGTTCCAGCGACCAGCCCTGGCTGACGCGTAATTCTGCCAGCCGTTCGGCCAGACGCAGATCGTGACTGTCCTGCCCTTCTTCCATTTCGTTCCCCTTGAAAATTCTCAATACAGGGAAAATATCTCTCATTTGAGAAATGCGCAAGTTAAAATAATGTAAGCAGAAAGTATTAGCTAAGTTGTACAAAAATAATAAAGTTGTACAGCTTTCATATCAGGCGCTAGAGTTACGATAAGTTGGATGAATATTTTTGGATTTAACTATGTCTCTTTACAGCATCGGCGAAGTCGCCCGAATTTGTGGTATCAACCCGGTCACGCTTCGCGCATGGCAACGCCGCTATGGTTTGCTTAAACCGCAGCGCACCGAAGGCGGCCACCGCCTCTTTAACGATGATGATCTCGACACCATCCGCACCATTCTGGGCTGGATCAATCGCGGCATTCCCGTCGGCCAGGTGAAATCCCTGCTGGAAGGCAAAGTCGAGGCATTGCCCGGCGGCTGGTCGCAGGGCGAACACCGTCTTCTGACCGCGCTTCAGGACGGACGCAGCAACAAAGTGCGTCAGCTGATTATCGAACTGGGGCGGGAATATCCGGCGGCCTCGTTTGTGAATAATATTTTGCGCCCGTTGCGTGAGCGCCTGAGTTCCGGCGATTCACGGCTGCTCATGATGCGCAGCCAGCTCGACGGGCTGATCATCGAGCACGCCGTGATGTGTATGAATGCCGCACGTAAACGGCCGGGAACCCCGGCAACGCTGACCGGCTGGGGGCACACCGACAGCACCGAGCTGTGGCTTGAAGCCATTGTGCGTTGCGAAGAAGGTATGCAGGTTGAAATCCTGCCGGTTCCGCTGGATGAGCCACATCTGGAAAACCTCAGCGGCTCGCAAATATTGTTGTGGTCGGAAGGCAAGCTCACGCAGATCCAGCGCCAGCGCCTTCTGAACTGGGTGGAACAAGGGCTTTCGATCATTCTTCTGGGCAGCTCGGCGGTTATTCTCAGCGCCGGAGAAGACGAACCTCACGCAGAGTCTGAGCCGGCGCTTTTACCGCATGACGAAAGTCACACCATTCTTCAGATGGTGCCTTTGCGCAAAGAAGGAAAAAAATAATGATTAAACATTTTCCTGAGCCCGCCATTGCTCCCGACGTTTTGTCGCGGCTTTGCGAATTTTATCATCAGCTTGAGATGAGCCAGCTGCCGCAGCTTTCACGCATCTATCACCCGCATGTGGTGTTTATCGATCCGGTTTCGCATTACGACGGCGTGGACGCGCTCGAGCGCTATTTCTCGCAGTTGCTCAGGAAAGTGAATTATTGCCGCTTTGAAATTCAGCCCCCGCTGTTGCAAGGCGACGAAGCATCCCTGTTCTGGCAGATGGAGTTTTCCCATCCTGCCCTGAAAAAAGGCCAGCCGATGTTTCTCCACGGCGCGAGCCATATCCGCCTGCACGATAACCGCGTCATTTATCAGCGTGATTATTACGACCTCGGCGCGATGCTGTATGAGCATCTGCCGGTGCTCGGCGGCGCCGTCCGCGTAGTCAAAGCCAGGTTGAAATAATGCGCCGCGTTCTGATTACCGGTGCCAGTTCAGGTATCGGAAAACAGCTGGCACAGGATTACGCCGCCGAAGGCTGGGAAGTGACGGCGTGCGGTCGCAGCCTGGAAAAACTGATCAGTACGGCAGCCGCCAGTCCGCTGATTATTCCGCTGTGTTTTGATATCACCGATTTGACCGCCACGCGTCAGGCGTTACACGACGTACAGGCTGATTTAGTGATTCTGTGCGCCGGAACCTGTGAATACCTGGATAACGGCGTGGTGGAAGCCGAAAAAGTTGCCCGCGTGATGAACGCCAATTTCATCGGCCCGGTCAATTGCCTGGACGCCCTGCTGCCGGGTTTAGCAGCCGGAAGTCGCGTGGCGATCGTCGGTTCCACCGCCTGGCTTTTGCCCTTTTCGCGCAGTGAAGCGTATGGCGCATCGAAAGCCGCGCTGGCCTTTTTCGCACGTTCACTGAGCGTCGATCTGGCTCCGCGTCAGATTCACATTTCGCTGATCCAGCCGGGATTTGTGGAAACACCGCTGACGGCGCGAAACAATTTTCCGATGCCGATGATGGTGACCGTCACGCAGGCTTCTCAGCACATTCGAAAAAAACTGGCGCGCGGTGCCAGTGAAATTGCATTCCCGCCGCTTTTTGCCGGTTTCCTCAGGGTGGCATCTTTGCTGCCGGTGAGTCTGCAAAAATGGTTATGTCGGAAAATGGTGAAATGAAATGACAATAAAAGTGGCGATCGTGGGAAGCGGCATTTCGGGCCTGAGCTGTGCGTGGATGCTGGCGAAAAGCCAGCCCGGCTGCGAGATCACGGTTTTCGAATCGTCGGCAACGTTAGGCGGGCATACTGCCACACAGGACGTCATTTCAGACGGCAAAGCCTACGCCATCGACACCGGTTTTATTGTCTACAACTCGCGGACGTATCCGCATTTCATCGCCCTTTTGCGCGAGCTGGGCATTGAAGGCCAGCCGACGGAAATGAGTTTTTCCGTGCGCAATCCGGCCAGCAAGCTTGAATATAACGGGCATTCGCTCAACAGCCTGTTTGCCCAGCGCCGCAATCTGTTCAGGCCGCAATTCTGGCGCTTCATTTTCGAGATCCTGCGCTTTAATAAACTCTGCAAGGCGCGCCTGCTGAATCCACACAATGACGAAGATACACTGGCCGATTTGCTCGATCAAAATGGCTTTTCGCCGTTTTTCGCACTGCATTATGTGTTGCCGATGGGCGCGGCGATCTGGTCGTCCTCGCTGGGCGACATGGCGAATTTTCCGCTGTCGATGTTCCTGCGATTCTTTGATAACCACGGGCTGCTCGATGTGACAAATCGTCCGCAATGGAGGGTGGTGCCGGGCGGTTCGCGTGAATATATCCGCCGCTTACAGGCGCGGTTACCCGCCAGTGTGAAACTACTGACGGACGCTCCGGTGACTAAAGTCATCCGTTCTTCTTGCGGCGTGGTTGTGCATTACGCGCAGGGCGAAGCGCATTTCGATCAGGTGATTTTCGCCTGCCATTCGGATGAAGCACTGGCGATTTTGGGCGAACAGGCCACGGCCGATGAGCGCGACATTCTCGGTGAGCTGCCTTATCAGGCCAACGACGTGATTCTGCATACCGATACCCGCCTGCTGCCGCGTGAAAAACGTGCCTGGGCGAGCTGGAATTATCAGTTGCCGAATACCGTTAGTGACGCGCTGCGCGGGGATATGCGTGATGGCAATCCATCTAACACGCGCCGTGCCAGCGTGACGTACAACATGAACATTTTGCAGGGGCTGGACGCGCCGAAAACCTTCTGCGTTTCGCTCAATCCGCTCACGCCGGTTGACGGCAGCAAAGTCCTGTTCCGCGCGACCTATATGCATCCGGTGCTGAACGTCGCCAGCCATCATGCGCAGCAGCAGCGTTACCGGATCAACGGCGTCAACCGCACCTGGTTCTGCGGCGCTTACTGGTACAACGGTTTCCATGAAGACGGCGTCAACAGCGCCCGCGACGTGGCCGAACAGCTGACCCTGCAACTTGAACGCGAAGACACCGCCGGGCAGGCCGAACGGGAGGCGTCATGAACAGCACGTTGTACGTCGGTACCGTGCGCCACCGGCGGTTTACGCCGGTCGAACACCGTTTCGATTACGACATTTTCATGCCGCTGATTGATCTCGATGAGCTGGAACAACTGCCTGCACTCGGCGTAAAGCTGGAACGTTTTTCGCCGGCCAGCTTTCGCCGAAAAGATTATCTGGGCGGCGGAGACATCAAAACCAAAGCGCAGGAAAGAATTGCCGAACTGACCGGCGATCGCCCTGACGGACGGGTAATGTTGCTTTGTCAGTTATGTTATTTCGGCTGTTATTTCAATCCGGTCAATTTCTACTACCTTTATGATAAGACCGGAATTTTGCGCTGGATGCTGGCCGAGGTGCGGAACACGCCTTGGAATGAACGCCACACCTACGCCGTGCTGCCCGACGGTTCGCAGCCGGTCCCGAAAGCCTTCCATGTGTCGCCTTTTAATCCGATGGACATGGTCTATCACTGGCGTCTGACATCCCCGGGAAAAGAATTACATATCACTATCGAAAATCACCGTAAAGAACGGGAATTCGATGCTGCCCTGTCGCTGACTGCCCGCCCGCTGACCCGCGACGCGTTGCGCCAGCAATTATGGCGGCTGCCTCTCATGACCGCGAAAACCGCCCTGACGATTTACTGGCAGGCGGTAAAACTGTGGCTGAAACGGGCACCTGTTTATTCTCATCCTCCCGTTGATAAGGACTGACCATGAGCCAACCCGAAGTGCAATTCGCCCGCGAAGGGGCGATGAACCGGCGCAGCAAGGCTGCACGCGCACTGATTCTCGGCGTATTAAAAAATCTGAATGGCGCCGGGTTAACGCTGCGTGAACCGGGTGAAGATGCGGTCTTTTTTGGCGACGCGACAGCCCCTTTGCAGGGCGAAATTGAAGTTCACAATCTGCGGGCTTACCGGCGGGTTTTGCTCGGAGGAAGCATCGCGGCGGGCGAAAGTTTTATTGATGGCGACTGGACGACGCCCAATCTGACGGCGGTTCTGCAACTGCTGGCCGAAAACATGAAGCTGGTGGATAAAATCGAAGCGCGGCTGAGCTGGCTGAGCACGCCGCTGAACAGGCTGATTCACTTATTCCGCCGCAACAGCCCGACGCAGGCGCGCAAAAATATCTCCGCGCATTACGATCTCGGTAACGATTTTTATCAGGGCTTTCTGGATGAGCAAATGCTCTATTCATCTGCCTGGTATCAGACACCGCAGATGTCGCTGGAACAGGCGCAGGAAGCCAAAATGCGCCGCTTGTGCGAACAACTGCAACTGCATGCGGGCGATCATCTGCTGGAAATCGGTACCGGCTGGGGCGCGATGGCAGAGTTTGCCGCCCGTGAATACGGCTGCAAAGTGACGACCACCACTATTTCCCGCGAGCAGTTCCGCTACGCCAGCCAACGCATTGCGAATGCCGGGCTGAGCGACCGCGTGACGGTGTTATTTGAAGATTACCGCTCGCTCGACGGCCAGTACGACAAGCTGGTTTCCATCGAAATGATCGAAGCCGTCGGGAAACGCTACCTTTCCACCTTCTTCAAACGCTGCAATGCCCTGCTGAAACCACAGGGACGGCTGGCGATCCAGGCAATCACCATTGCCGATCAGCGTTACGCGACGTACAGCCGCAAAGTCGATTTTATTCAGCGCTACGTTTTTCCCGGCGGTTTTCTGCCGTCTATCACCGCCATGAATGAAACGATGACCCGTTATACCGGCCTGGTGGTGCGCGACTTGTTCGACATCGGTTTTGATTACGCCCGCACGCTGCACGAATGGCGCGAACGGGTACAGCGTTACTGGAATGCTCAACCGGACGGCGTTCAGGACGAACATTTCCGCCGCCTGTGGCTGTTTTACCTGTGCTACTGCGAGGCCGGATTCCGCGCCCGCACCATCAGCACCGTACAGCTTATCGCCGAGCGACGCGGATGAAATCGTGGCGGTTCTGGCTGCTGACGCTGGGCTTTGATGTCTGGTGGACACTGGCAGTCTGGGGACGCGACCAGTTTATCTTTTTTCTGCTGATCAGCAGTTTTCTGATGCTGGCGTTTACGCCTTCGCATCGACGTTTATGGGTGGCGGTCGTTTGCACGCTGGGCATCATGCTTGATTCGCTGTGGTGTATTTTTGGTCTGTTGGAATTTACAGATTCGCAGGCTGTTCCGCCGTGGATGATGGCGCTCTGGCTGGGGTTCAGCGCGTGGTGGCTGTGGCTGCTTGGCGTAATACGCCTTGCGTGGTACTGGCTGATCCCGCTCGGCGCGGTCAGCGGGCCGCTGGCGTATTTCCTCGGTATGCAGCTCGGCGCCATGCAGCTCATCGCCGCACCGGTTTACGTCTGGCTGGCGCTCGCCGCCGGATGGGCGGTTTTCCTGCCGCTGGTCAGTCTGCCGGTATTGTTCCGTAACACACGGAGAACCTGATGAAACGTTTTTTACTGCTGGCAATACCGCTGCTGTTTTCATTCTCTGCTATCGCCGCCACACCGTGGGATCACTGGCGGCAGGTGGGACGCGCCACGCTGAACTGGGGACCGTTTGAAGTTTACAACTCACAGCTGCTGACGCCGGAAGGCCATTATCAGGCGCAAAAATGGCCACAGGCGTTAGTGATCGACTATCTGCGCAGCATTGATCGCGAGGAACTGACCAAAGCCACGGAAGAGCAATGGCAGGCACTCGGACTGCTGGAACAGGCGCGGAAAAATGACTGGCTGAACCGCGTTGAAAAAATCTGGCCGGACGTCAGTAACGGCAGCGAAATCGTTTTTCTGGCTGATGAGAACGGTGGCCAGTTTTACAGCCGCGCGCCCAACAGCGTGCTGATTCAACCCATCGGCGAACCGTTCAACCCGGCGTTTCGCGACGCATTCCTGGCCATCTGGCTTTCACCCGCCACGCAATATCCTGATTTACGCAGCAAGCTCATCGGCGCGACGGCGTCCGATTAATGTTCATCCGACCGGAGGTTTTATGACTGCCCTGCGCAAAATGCTTCTTCCACTTCTGGCGGCCTGCGCGCTGCTGCTGACCAGTTGCAGTGCCAGTATCAAAGATTATGCGCAAGCGCAGCCAGCGCTGGATATCTTCACCTATTTTGCCGGTGATACCGTGGCATACGGCATGGTGCAGGATTACAGCCATAAACAGACCCGGCGTTTTACCGCCAAAATTCAGGGTGACGTGGTGGCGGATACGCTGACGCTGCACGAGGATTTTGTGTATGACGACGGCGAGAAACAGACCCGCGTCTGGCACATCCGGAAACTCGCAGATGGCCGTTATACCGGTACGGCGGGTGACATTATCGGCACCGCGACCGGGCAATCGGCCGGAAATGCGTTCAACTGGAAATATGTGATGGACGTTAAATCAGGCGGCAGCACGTACCGCCTGACCTTCGACGACTGGATTTATCAGCAGGACGAACAGCATCTGTTTAACGTCACATCGCTGAGAAAATTCGGCGTCGAAGTGGCGCGTGTGACGCTGTTCTTTGAGAAGAAGTGAGGGTGTTAAATCTTCACCTCTTTAATCACCGTTTTGCGGCGGCCGAAGACGAATTTGCCCAGCGTCACCAGCAGAACGGCGCAAAGAATTACGCCTAACGCTACCCATTCGACCGGCGAAAGGGATTCACCGGCGAAGCCGATACCCAGCAAAACCGCGACTATCGGGTTCACATAGGCATAACTGGTGGCGACGGCGGGACGCACGGTTTTCAGCAAAAACATATAGGCGCTGATAGCAATCATCGAGCCGAAAACCACCAGATAGCCCAGCGCCAGAAAGCCACTGAGCGTCGGCGCGGCCGACAGATGTTCACCGGTGAGTCGGCTGGCAACCAGCAATACCACACCCGCAATAATCATTTCTGCCGCACCGGCCATCAGGCCAACCGGAAGGGTCAGGCGCGAACTCCACACCGAACCAAACGCCCAGCTCAGCGAGGCCAGCAGGATCAGCGCCGCGCCCCACGGGTTTCCTTCCAGATTGCTGCCGGTATTGAGCAGCACAATACCAAACAGGCCGATCGCCACGCCGGTCCATTCCAGACGGCTGTTGGGCATTCCCCACAGACGGCTGAAGCACAGCGTAAACAGCGGAACCGTAGCGACCATCACCGCGGCAATGCCCGACGGCACCTGCATATGTTCGGCGACAGTCACCAGACCGTTACCGACGGAGAGCAGCAAGATGCCCACCGCACCGGCGGCCATCCACTGTTTCAGCGTCGGGACTTTATGCCCGCGCAGCAGCAAAAAGGTGAACATAATGCATCCGGCAACAAAGAAACGCAGCCCGGCCATCATCAGCGGCGGCCAGCTTTCCACGCCCACGCGGATCACGAAATAGGTAGAACCCCAGATAAAATACAACGCAAACAGTGCTGCGATTAATGGCAGCAGGGAACGGGTCACAGAGGCGGTCATAGGAATAACTTATTAGCGTGATAATAAAGGCAAACAGTTAACGCTATTGGCCCGATTACCGGCAAGGGAATCTGTGCGATCGCGTCAAAATGTTGCTAAAAAGTTTCTGCATATGACAAAAAATGAGAGGCATTGGCGGTTAACGTAATTAGCGCATGAATAGTGTGTTGCAGGAGGAGGTAAACAATTTATAATTCGTCGTTCAAATTTCCGAGGTACTGCACATGAATTCGCTAGGCAAAAAATTATTTATCGCACTGTTCGGCCTGATGGCAATTGGCGCAATTGGTGGCGTGATGGTCGCGGGTTATGCGGTGGTGATTCAGGACGACGCCAAACCGGTCAGCGATAGCGACGCCCCTTCCGTAGTTCCGGCGCCGTCTTCGACGTCAGCGCACTGATTCACCGCCAGACCGCTGCTGCCACCGTTGCAGCCAGCGGCTCCAGCGTTCAAACAGCATATCCACGCAAATCGCCAGCAGCGCGACAATCACCGCGCCCTGCAAAACATACGCCGTATTAAAGCCGCTCAGACCGATAATAATCGGCGACCCCAGGCTTGATGTCCCGACCGTTGACGCAATCGCCGCCGTCCCGATATTGATGATCACTGATGTGCGGATACCGGCAATGATCACCGGCGCGGCCAGCGGGATTTCGACCTTTCTCAGCATCTGCCAGCGGCTCATCCCGACGCCCTGCGCAATTTCGCGTGCCGACGCTGGCACCGATTCAATCCCGGCAATTGTGCCCTGCAAAATGGGCAGCAGGCCGTAAAGCACCAGCGCGATTATCGCCGGTTTTTCGCTAAACCCCATCACCGGCACCGCCACCGCCAGCACGGCGACCGGCGGAAAAGTCTGCCCCATCGCCACCAGCGTTTCGATCAGCGAGCGGAATTCCTTGCCCGCCGGACGCGTGACACCCACGCCCGCCGCCACGCCGATCACCACCGCAATCAGGCTGGAAACACCGACCAGCAAGAGGTGCGCTTCCACCAGCGAGGCGAAGCTTTCCTGCTGATACACCGGTCTGCTGAGCGCGGGAAACATCCAGTGAAACAGGCCGCCGAGCGACGTCATGCCGAAAATCAGCGCCAGCAAAAGCGCCAGTACCCAGATGAGAGGATCCGTGAGAACTCGCCGTAAGCCGTGTTTCATACAGCGTTCCCTGTCGTCGTCAGATCCGCAAAATGCAGCACACCGACCGGCTGCCCCTGCTCATCCACCACCGGCAGTTGCTGAACCTGTTGCGCGACAAATTTTGACAGCGCCTGGCTCAGGCTCATCGACGCCACCAGAGGTTTTTCATTACCGGCGTAATATTCGCCCTGACGTGTGCGCGAACCGACTTCCTGCAAGGACAGCAAACGAAGGCCCATATCGCTGCCGCCAAAGAAATCACGCACGAACGGCGTCGCCGGTTTGGTCAGCAATTCCAGCGGCGTACCCTGCTGCACCACCTGCCCGTCGTTGAGCAGCACGATGCGGTCAGCCAGCGCCAGCGCTTCGTCGATGTCGTGCGTCACCAGCACAATCGTGCGGTGCGAGAGTTTATGAATACGCGCCACTTCTTCCTGCAACGTCGCGCGCGTCACCGGATCGAGCGCGCCGAACGGTTCATCCATCAGCAGCACTTCCGGGTCTGATGCCAGCGCACGCGCCACGCCGACACGCTGCTGCTGCCCGCCGGAAAGCTGGTGCGGATAACGCGTGCGGAACTGTTTCGGATCCAGACTCAGCAGTTCGAGCAATTCGGTCACGCGGTCGCGGATTTTGGCCTTCGGCCATTTGAGTAACTGCGGTACGGTGGCGATGTTCTCTTCCACCGTCCAGTGCGGAAACAGGCCAATCGACTGAATGGCGTACCCCATCCGGCGGCGTAAATCCTGCGCGCGAAATTTTTCAATCGGTTCACCGGCAAAGAGAATTTCGCCGCGATCGTGCTCTTCCAGCCGGTTGATCATCTTCAGCGTGGTGGATTTCCCCGAGCCGGACGTCCCGATCAGCACGGTGAATTCGCCTTTGGCCATTTCCAGCGTCAGGTCACGCACGACCGCCTTGCCAGCGAAGTGTTTACTTACCTGCTTGAAATGAATCATCTGCGTGAGGTTTCCAGTATTGAGACTGCGAATTTAAAAATGCTGTCGACCACGACGGCCATCAGAACCGCGGGGATCACCCCGAGCAACACCAGATCCAGCGCGCTGCTTAACAGGCCCTGGAACATAATCGCCCCCAACCCGCCCGCGCCAATCAGCGCCGCGACCATCGCCATTCCGACGGTTTGCACCGCCACAATCCGGATGCCGGTGAGGATAACCGGCAGCGCAATCGGCATCTGGACGCGGAAAAAGACCTGCCCGCGGTTCATGCCCATACCGCGCGCGGATTCAATCACCGCTTCCGGCACGGAATCGAGCCCGGCAATCACGCCGCGCACCAGCGGCAACAGGGAGTAAAGCACCAGCGCGATAATTGCCGGGGCCAGCCCGATACCGCTGATCCCATGTTCGCCCAGCCACGGCAGCGCTTTTGCCAGCCCGGCCAGCGGCGCGAGCAGCAGGCCAAACAGCGCAATCGACGGCACGGTCTGAATAATATTGAGCACCGACAGCACCGGCCCGCGCCAGCGCACATGGCGGTGGCAGAGCAAACCGACCGGCAGGCCGATCAGCACCGCAGGCACCAGCGTGCCGAACAAAATCCCCAGATGCTGCCAGAGTGCGTCGTTAAAAACGTCTGAACGGTTGTCGTACTCTTTCAGCAGCGACAGCCCGGAAAGCTGGCCGTAAAACAGCAGCAAAACCACCGGGATCAGCATCTGGATATTGAGCAAAATGCGCAGGGTGTGATTGCGGGTAAAACGGGAAATGGCGTCGGAGGCAATCAGCAGACACAGCGCCGCTGCCGCCCAGAAACCGCCGCCGAGCGAGGTGCGCGCAATACTGTCTTCGTTGCCGCCGGTCAGTTGTACCGCGGTATATCCGGCCAGCCAGACCAGCGCCGCCAGGAGAATTTCTGCCAGCAACATCACCAGCAAATGGCTGCGGCCAAACAACGTAAGAAAAGCGCTCACCACCAGCAATATCACCGGCAGAAGCACGAAAAAGGTATAGCCGTGGAGCAACGAGGCCAGCGAAATGCCCTGCCCCGACACCAGGCGGTTAGGCGCATGGCTGAGAAAGGCCAGACCGGAACCGGACAGCAATAACAGGAAAACCAGCGTCAGCAATACGCGGTTTTTAACGGGTGAATGATGAGCCAAAACGTTACCTGATTTCAGTGAACACGGCCCGCAGGCCGCATTCAGGGCGTCACTGCCCGGTTATTTTTTAACGAAACCTTTGTCCTGCAAATATTTCGCCGCGACCTTTTTCGCATCCTGACCATCGACCGCAATTTTCGCGTTCAGCGTTTGCAGCGTTTTGGTATCGAGGGAAGCAAAGACCGGTTTCAGCAGATCAGGAATGTTCGGATGCGCTTTCAGCGCGGCTTCGCGGATGATTGGCGCAGGCGCATAAATGGGCTGCACACCTTTCGGATCTTCCAGCGTTTGCAGGCCGAGCGCGGCCACCGGGCCGTCGGTGCCATACGCCATCGCCGCGTTCACACCGGACGTTTTTTCCGCCGCCGCTTTTATAGTCACCGCCGTATCACCGCCCGCCAGCGACAACAGTTGTTGCTGATTCAGCTTGAAGCCGTAGGCATTTTCAAACGCCGGCAACGCATCCGGACGCTCAATAAACTCCGCCGATGCCGCCAGTTTGAAATCCCCGCCGCTGCTGATGAATTTGCCCAAATCGGCCAGCGATTTCAGGTCATGCGCACTCGCCACATCCTGACGCACCGCGATAGTCCAGGTGTTATTCGCCGGTGACGGATCAAGCCAGACAATCTTGTTCTGGTCGTAATCGAGTTTTTTCACTTTATCGAAACCGGCCTGCGCATTTTTCCACGCCGGATCTTTTTCATCGGAGAAGAAGAATGCGCCGTTACCTGTGTATTCCGGATAAATATCGATTTCCCCGGCGGTGATCGCACCGCGCACCACTTTGGTCGTCCCCAGCTGCAATTTATTGGTGGTGTGAATGCCGTTGGCTTCCAGAACCTGAATAATGATGTTACCTAGCAGGGAACCCTCGGTATCAATTTTCGAGCCGACACGAACGGCATCCTCTGCGGCCTGTGCGCTGAAACTCAATGCCGAAACCAGCGCCAGCGCTGCCATGGAAACGCCCCGTACTCGCCCAGTTGTTACAGTCATGTTCTATCCTCTTATCGGGTTATGTTGGTTTTTGTCGCCCGGCGACTGCTCTGTCTTTCTGCTTTCATCTGAATAAACAAGCTGCTAACAAGAATAGTCCAATTTCGCGCAGGGGAATGGATGGTGAGCCATAAAAGCAGGCAGCGGTAGCTGAGTAAAATGCAAAAATGTTCGAAGCTTATCCGGTAAAACACTGAGCCGGAATCTTCTGTTTTCCCTTTAATAAGGAGAGCCAGATGTCCGTTTATTCACCGAAAAGAACCGCACCACGCATGATTGAAGCCGCCGTGGTCAGTGATAACCATCAGCTCAAATTTGAAAAGTTGCGCCTGAGCGCGCCGCGCCGTAATGAGGTGGGTGTCCGCATCGTTGCCTGCGGAATTTGCCACACCGATATCAGTTTTTTCTC
Organism: Rahnella contaminans; assembly: GCF_011065485.1. Classification (NCBI taxonomy): domain Bacteria; kingdom Pseudomonadati; phylum Pseudomonadota; class Gammaproteobacteria; order Enterobacterales; family Yersiniaceae; genus Rahnella; species Rahnella contaminans. Next base: position 1,022,761 of record NZ_JAADJS010000002.1, on the reverse strand, counting down.
GCCGGGCGCTGTTTTGGGCCACGAAGGCGCGGGGATTGTCGAGCAGATCGGCAGCGCGGTGACGACGGTAAAACCGGGCGATCACGTTGTGCTGTCTTTTCAGTCATGCGGCCAGTGCGACGCCTGTTCCGCGCACCGCCCGGCAGACTGCGAACATTTTTCTACGCTGAACTTTGGCTTCTCCCGCCTTGATGGCAGCAGCGCTTACCCTCCGGGCATCAGCGGGCATTTTTTCGGGCAATCCTCATTTGCCAGTTACGCGCTGGTCACGGAACAAAATCTGGTGAAAGTCGGTAAATCGCTGCCACTCGCCACGCTGGCTCCGCTCGGCTGCGGCCTGCAAACCGGTGCGGGTACGGTAATGAATACGCTGAAAGTGAAAAAAAGCGATCGTCTGCTGGTCATTGGCACCGGTGCGGTAGGCATGGCGGCGGTGATGGCGGCAAAAATTGCTGGGGCAAAAGAGATTATCGCCCTCGATCAGCATCAGCACCGGCGGGATCTGGCGCTGGAACTGGGCGCGACAGAAGCCATGAAAACCGGAAAGGAGCGTAGTCTGCGCGAAACTCTGGATTACGTTATCGATACGGCGGGCGTTTCCGCGCTGGATAAACTCGGGCAGGACGCGCTGAAAGACGGCGGCACAATGGTACGGCTGACCGGTACGGGCGGGGCAACGCTTTCGCGCGGGAGGAAAATACTCAGCGTGATCCAGGGCGACTCCGTGGCGCAGGCGTTCATCCCAAAAATGATTACACTCTGGCAGGCCGGGCAATTTCCTTTCGACCGCCTGCTGCATTTTTACGACTTTCAGGATATCCGTCAGGCTATTGACGACGCCGCCTGCGGCAAGGTGATGAAGGCCGTTTTACGCTGGCCTGCGCAGGCTTAGATCACTTAGCTTTAACTTATAGCCATTTGTTTTTACGTATCGCTGAATCAGGACTTGTGACCGGCATCACCTCGCCTCTATGCTGGTTTTTTTGTCAAAAAGCGTAAACACAACAATGTCTGATTCAATTGCGGCCTCTCCCGCCGCCTCTTCAGGGGATTACAGCGCAGATTCTGCGTCTGACAAACCGGTGGTGATTCGTTCTGCTGCCGATATTACTCAGTTAGTGAACCGTGGCGCCGCGAAAATCAGCGACGCGCGCATCGTGATAGCTATCGCACTGGGCGGCGTTTTCCTCGACGCTTACGACCTCGGTGCGCTGGCCTTCGGGATGAAAGATATCACCCGCCAATTCGGCCTGACGCCTTCCGGCGCGGGCTTTGTCGCTTCCGCAATCACCTTCGGGGCGATTGTCGGCGCGCTTTTCGGCGGCTATCTGACCGACAAAATTGGCCGTTATCGTGTGTTCATGGCCGACATGTTCTTCTTTGTGATTGCCGCACTGGCCTGTGCCTTTGCGCCAAATGAATGGGTGCTTGGCGGCTCGCGCTTTGTGATGGGCCTCGGTGTCGGTATCGATTTACCGGTGGCGATGGCGTTTTTGGCGGAGTTCTCCAAACTTCAGGGGCGCGGCAATAAAGCCTCGCGCGTGGCGATGTGGTGCCCGACGTGGTACGCGGCGATCAGCGTTTCCTATCTGCTGGTTCTGCTGCTTTACGCGGTATTGCCGGCCACGCACACCGACTGGCTGTGGCGTTTAATCCTCGGTTTTGGCGCGGTGCCGGCGATTCTGATTATCGCGATACGCCACCGTTACATGAATGAATCGCCGGTCTGGGCGGCGAATCAGGGCGACCTGCAAAGTGCGGCGGCTATCCTGAGAAAATCCTATAACATCAATGCGGTTGTTGCCGATGATGCCGATAAAACGCCGCAGGTGAAAGTGCGCAAAGCGGCATGGCGGAATTACGGCACGCTGTTGCAGGGCATTTATCTGCGCCGCACCGTGCTGGCTACGGTGACCGCCGTCGCCTCGTCATTTGCCTACAACGCCGTGGCGTTCGGTCTGCCGGTAATTTTATCCAGCTTCCTGAAACAGTCGATGATCAGCACCATTTTGTTCTCGCTTGGCCTGAATCTGTGCTTCGCGTTTGTCGGCGGTCTGATTGCCGTGCGCTATGTCTCTAAATTTGGTGCATGGAAAATGACTTATGCCGGTTACGCCTGTCAGCTCATTGCGATGATCGGGCTGGCGCTGGTTGGCCGTCCGGCCGACGGCAGTGAAGCGGCAATTTCCATCGCCATGCTGGCATTGTTCCTGTTCGGCCAGGGATTCGGTCCGGGCTCGCACACCATGACATTCGCTTCGCTGAGCTACCCGACGTCGCTGCGCGGCATGGGTGTCGGTTTCAACCAGACGCTGATGCGCGCCAGTTCCACCCTTTCCCTGTTCCTGTTCCCGGTGCTTTCCGCCGCGTTAGGCACCGGCGTGTTTTGGGTGATCGCGTTAGCGCCGCTGGCAGGACTCATCGTGCTGACAGCGGTGCGGTGGGAACCGTCGGGGTATGACGTAGATGCTGAAGATTTTCAGCAGGAAATTAAACCAGTTTAGTTTTTGCCTTGCTCCTCCCCCTGCGAAGGGGGAGGTCGGGAGGGGGTTTTAAAAGCTAACGCCTTGTCTAAACAAACTTTAAATCTTGTTTTTGACCTTAATACCCCACCCCAACCCTCCCCTTCGCAGGGGAGGGAGCAGATCGGTATTCTTACTCATCTCTGTTAGAAAACTGAGAGAGTGACATCACATCACCGCACTCCTCGGCGCAAACACAAACCCGATTCCATTCTCGATCATCGCGGCGACCAGTTCAAATCCACCGTTCGGTTTCCCTTTTGCGTATTCCAGTTCACTGGTAAATATCGGGCTGACCCAGAACTGATTCACCGGGTCGCCGTAAATCTCAGGCAGGTCCATTTTATCGGCCGGTCCGCACAGTGCGGAGGAAATGACGTGGCCTTCGAAGCCCAGAGGTGCCATCGGAGACATCAGCGTGTGGCCTTCGCCGAGCCAGCTGAGCGTGGTCCACGGGATTTGCGCATAACCGGACAGCGCGCTCGCCATCTGCACGGCGTTTTCTTCGGTCACGTACTCTTTCCCGACGGAAAACGCCAGTTCAATGCGGCGATGCTTTTCGGCTTCATCGTTGAAAATGATGTCGATTTGGGGCATCGGGCGGATACTCATACCGACGGTGAAGAAGTAATAATTCTCATCGTCTTCGTGCTGGGAAATCGCCATCGGAGGCCAGCTGCCCTGGTTAATCAGGTAATATTTCAGCGAAGGGCCAAAGCGATCTTCGTAGGATTCGAGCAGTTTTCGCTGGATTTTCGGCCACGGATTGCTGAATTCATTTTGCCAGTCACGCCAGAAAAGACGGGTTTTTTCTGCCAGCTCACACTGCGTATTGGTCGAGGCAGACCCCAGCGGGAAGGTCAGCGGGTTCTGCGCGATGCACCCGGCGGAATAACACACCGAGTGATCGATATACAAACTCCAGCCGGGGATCACCGCCAGCAGCAAACCCTGATACCACAACGCCGCGCCGTCATCGCTTTCGTTCCACAGGATCTGAATCTGCGACGGATCCAGCGGCGCTTCGCCTTCCAGATTGCGGCAATAAGGCGCGGCCAGCAGCGGCGCGATGCCCTGTTCGGTGGCGGCGGTGTCATCGTGCAAAGGCGCAGGCACCAGATTACGCACCCAGCAGGCACGCATTTTCGGAAAGCGGTCACGCAGATCTTCCCGGGCGAAAATGTAGAAATACACCACGCGGTTGTCCTGTTCGACCAGCGCGGTCAGGGTTTGTTTGTCGTTACTGACTTCAGCAACAATGTCGGACTGGCGCATATGACCTCGGCAATATTAGGAAGCTTATTATTCCCTGTGATGGTCAGTGTAGAACGGATAAGCCAGCCCGATAACGGGCAATATTCCCAAAAATCCCCGATAAATCATCAAAACACGCGCTTTTTACGCGAATGCGGTTTGTTACCGGCAGAATTGATTACCGGCAATAAAGTCGGAACAGTTGTGCCAGATGTGCCGCCATCGGCGTCAGCGTGGTGTCACGCCGCTGAATGAGATAGAACGTCGCGGTCGGCAACGGCAGATCCAAATCGAGTGCCACCAGACTCTGGCCGATCACCGGATCGTTAATCACATCCACGGATAACACACTGAGGAAATCCGTTTTGGCAATCAGGCTGGTGCAGGACATAAACGTCTCGCAAATCACGCTGATATTCGGTTCCGCGTCCATCTCGCTAAACACTTCACTGAGCAGTTTGTAATAGCTTCCGCGCGGCGTCGGCATGGTCCAGTCGCAGTGAAGCAATTCTTTCATCGAACGCGCGTTTTGCATCGGGTGTCCGCGTCTGGCGACCACGCGGTACTCTTTATCCATCAGCTTTTCGTATAACAGTTCGTTATCAAAGGGACCCTGATAATAGGTGTTTACGGTAAAATCCAGCTCGCCCTGACGCAGTTCCGGGATCATCGACACCAGCTGGCCTTCTGCGATACGCACTTTCACATTGGGGAATTCCCGGTGAAAACGGTCGATCACCTCCGGCATTATGGTGCGCGCAATGCTGGCACCGACACCGATATTCACCCTGCCGCTGGTTCCGCCGAGGCGCTGGGCGATGTCTTCCTGCGCCACCCGCAGCTCTTCGAGAATCAGGCTCGCGCGTTTAAAAAACGCGTCACCACAATCGGTTAGCGTCACGCCCTGACGGCGGCGGACAAATAATCTCGCGCCCAGTCCTTCTTCCAGCTCTTTAATCGATTTGGTGAGCGCAGGCTGGGAAAGATTGAGCAGACGGCTGGCGGCGCGAATGCTGCCCTGTCGTGCCACTGACACAAACGCCCGCAGCTGATGCATTTTTATTTGTGATGGCATGAGATTCTTTGATAACCCCTGATTATCACTAAGAAGATTTTGGCATCTTATATGCCCTGATCGCTTTGTGTACATTGAAAAACACATAAGGCAGACGTTCGTCATAAAACGCTGACCGATACGACGGCAAAAATGCCGCGATGCAGTCCCTTCCGCCGGGCCTTTTCCTGCGGATTTTTCCTCCAAACGGCAACAAATTACGGGTTACTGGTTTGCGCTTCGCGCCTGCCGGTCTGGGTTTGTTGTGCCAGTTTTCGTGCTCCGGCGCGCACTCCCCCCAAACAAGATTTCCTCCTTTCTGCTTTTGGCAGAAAGCCTGCATATCTGTAAAAAAGAGAGTCCGTGATGGTTAATGAGATTTCTGAACACGTTGAACAGCTGTTCCCTGCCCTGCAAACACAACGTCGTGACCTGCATAAATATGCCGAATCCGGCTGGCTGGAATTTCGTACGTCCACGCTGGTGGCCGACCGGCTGGAGAAACTCGGGTACGCGCTGAAACTGGGCAAAGACGTTATCGATGCGGATTCGCGCATGGGTTTGCCTTCTGCCGCCGTGCTGGCCGAACACGAGCAACGCGCGCTGGAACAGGGCGCAATTGCCCGCTGGATGCCGCATTTTTCCGGCGGTTTCACCGGCATTGTTGCCACGCTGGAAACCGGACGTCCCGGCCCGGTGATGGGATTTCGCGTCGACATGGATGCGCTGGATTTAAACGAGGTGCTCGACGAGGCGCACCGTCCGTTCCGCGAAGGATTTGCTTCTGCCAATCACGGCATGATGCACGCCTGCGGCCACGACGGGCACACCACGATCGGTTTAGGCCTGGCGGAAGTGCTGATGCAGGCGCGCGATAAGCTTTGCGGCACGATCAAACTGATTTTCCAGCCTGCGGAAGAAGGCACGCGCGGCGCGAAATCCATGGTCGCGGCAGGCGTGGTCGATGACGTCGATTACTTCACCGCCGTCCATATCGGCACCGGCGTTCCGGCCAATCATATTGTCTGCGGCAACGACACGTTCATGGCGACCACCAAACTCGACGTGCGCTTCACCGGCGTGGCGTCGCATGCCGGTGGCAAACCGGAAGAAGGCCGCAACGCCCTGCTGGCAGCGGCGCAGGCCACGCTCGGTTTACACGCCATTCCCCGCCACAGCGGCGGCAGTTCACGGGTCAACGTCGGCGTATTGCAGGCAGGCACTGGCCGCAACGTAGTCGCCTCTTCCGCCATGATGAAAGTCGAAACGCGCGGTTCCACCAATGAGGTCAACGAATTCATTTATCAGCAGGCGCTGAAAGTGATTTCCGGCGCGGCCGAAATGCATCAGGTGAAATTCGACATCAAACTGATGGGCGCGGCGCAAAGCAGTAAACCAACGGCGGCGTGGGTCAATTACATCCATCAGCAGGCGGAAAAACTGGGTGAATTTGCAGAGATTATTGACCGTCAGGAAGGCGCGGCGGGATCTGAAGACGCGACGTACATGATGGAACGTGTGAAAGCGCGCGGCGGCGAAGCCTCTTACGTGATTTTCGGCACTGACCTGAGCGCAGGGCATCACAACGAGCTATTTGATTTCGATGAAAAAGTGATGATGCAGGGCATCAAAACGCTGGCCGCACTGGCGCTGAATATCGCTGAATTCAAAGGGGAAAACTGATGGCTGCTCAGCAAACGATTGTCAATTTCATCAGCGATTTTATCGATAACCAGCAACCGGCGCTGGCGGAAATCAGCGACGCTATCTGGGATCATCCGGAAACCCGTTTCGCCGAATCGTTCTCTTCAGCATTGCTGGCAGACAAACTGGAAGCCAGCGGATTTACGGTTGACCGCGGCGTCGGTGGCATGGAAACGGCGTTCATCGCCAGCTTCGGCAGTGGCAAACCGGTGATCGCCCTGCTCGGCGAATTCGACGCACTGGCCGGGCTGAGCCAGAAAGCCGGATGCAACACCGCGCAACCGCTGATCGAAAACGGTAACGGCCACGGCTGCGGGCATAATTTGCTCGGGACGGCGGCGCTCGGTGGCGCGCTGGCGGTAAAAGCCTGGATGGAACGCGAAAAGATTCAGGGCACGGTGCGGTTTTACGGCTGTCCGGGCGAAGAAGGCGGTTCCGGCAAAACGTTTATGGCCCGCGAAGGCCTGTTTGGTGACGTCGATGCCGCGCTGACGTGGCATCCGGAAACTTACAGCGGCATGTTCAGCAACCAGACGCTGGCCAATATTCAGGCGTCGTTCAGCTTCAAAGGCGTGTCCTCACACGCCGCTGCTGCGCCACATCTGGGCCGCAGTGCGCTGGACGCCGTGACGCTGATGAACACCGGTTCCAACTTCCTGCGTGAGCACATTATTCAGGAAGCGCGGCTGCATTACGCCATCACCAATGCGGGCGGTATCTCGCCGAACGTGGTGCAGGCCGATGCGGAAGTGTTATACCTGGTTCGCGCACCGCAGATGGATCAGGCGCAGGGGATTTTCGACCGCGTAGTAGATATCGCCAAAGGCGCGGCGCTGATGACCGGCACTACGATGTCGATGCGTTTTGATAAAGCCTGTTCCAATTACGTGCCGAACCGCACGCTGGAAAACGCGATGTATCAGTACGTTAAAGCATTTGGCGCACCGCAGTACACGGATGAAGAACAGGCGTTTGCGGCGTCAATTCGCGCCACGCTGACGGACGAGGATATCGATAACAATCTGCTGAACATCTCCCGCACCAGCGGCGCAGAAGGGATGGCATTTGCCGAAACGCTGCGCACGTCACCCCTGACCGACGCCGTTGCGCCTTATGCACCGAACAGCAATATTCTCTACGGCTCCACCGACGTCGGGGATGTCAGCTGGCTGGTGCCGACCGCTCAGTGTTTCAGCCCGTGCTTTGCGGTCGGTTCGCCGCTGCACACCTGGCAGATAGTATCGCAGGGGCGCACATCAATCGCACATAAAGGCATGTGTCTGGCGGCAAAAGTGATGTCCTCCACGGCCATCGAGCTGTTCACGAAGCCTGATTTACTCGCGGCATGCCAGAAAGAGCGAGACGTCCTGCGCGAACGCCGTCCGTATCACTGCCCTATTCCGGCGGGCGTAAAACCTTCGCCACTCAAATAAATCACGACGAGTAAACCGCCCGCTCATGCCCCGTTCCGGCAGAGACGGGCGGCATAAATATAAAAAAATCAAACACGACAGAGGGTTAAGAGATGAGTATTGAAGCACAAGACTCCGGCCAGAGCCCGGGAGGTTTTCTCCAGTGGGTAGAACGTGTAGGTAATAAAATTCCCAATCCGTTTTTGTTATTTGTTTATTTGATTGCCATTCTGATGGTCGCCAGCGCAGTGATTTCGTGGCTGAATATTACGGCGGTAAATCCGAGTAACGGCGAAGTTATCCACGTTAAAAATCTGCTGAGCGTGGAAGGTATCCAGTGGATTTTGCCGAACGTGATTAAGAATTTCAGCGGATTCACCCCGCTTGGCTCGATTCTGGCGCTGGTGATCGGCGCAGGTCTGGCGGAGCGCGTCGGGCTGCTGCAAAGCCTGATGTATAAAATGGCGTCGAAAGTGAACGCCCGTTATGCCAGCTATATGGTGATTTTTATCGCCTTCTTCAGCCACATTTCGTCCGACGCCGCACTGGTGGTGATGCCGCCGCTGGGCGCACTGATTTTCCTGGCTGTCGGGCGTCATCCGGTGGCCGGTTTGCTGGCGGCGATTGCCGGTGTGGGCTGCGGCTTTACGGCAAATCTGCTGATTGTGACCACGGACGTGCTGCTTTCCGGGCTGAGTACCGAAGCGGCAAAAGCGATTAATCCGGCGGTTCAGGTCAGCGTTATCGATAACTGGTATTTCATGGCTGCGTCAGTAATTTTACTGACGATTGTCGGGGCCATTCTGACCGACAAATTTGTCGAACCGCGTCTGCCGGTTTATCGCGGCGAACGTAACGAAGAGATGAAGAAGCTGACGCCGGAACAGAACCGCGGCCTGATGGCGAGCGGGATTGCGGCGCTGGTGTTCATCGGGCTGGTCGCGCTGCTGGTGATTCCGGAAGCCGCACCGCTGCGCAATCCGAAAACCGGCGGCATCATCCCGTCTCCGTTTATTCAGGGCATCGTACCGCTGATCATTTTGTTCTTCTTCGTGATTTCGGTGCCTTACGGCATGGTGACGAAGCAAATCCGCAGCGCCAGCGATGTGCCAGATTTGCTGGTTGATCCGATGAAGTCTATGGCCGGTTTTATCGTGATGGTGTTCCCGCTCTCCCAGTTTGTGGCGTTTTTCAACTGGAGCAATATGGGAAAATTTATGGCGATCGGGCTGACGGATGTGCTGGAAAATCTCGGTATGACCGGTATTCCGGCGTTCCTCGGGCTGATTTTCCTGTCGGCATTGCTGTGTATGTTTATCGCCAGCGGCTCGGCGATCTGGTCGATTCTGGCACCGATTTTCGTACCGATGTTTATGCTGCTGGGCTTCCATCCGGCATTCGCGCAGATCGTGTTCCGCGTCGCGGATTCCTCAGTGATCCCGCTGGCTCCGATGTCGCCGTTTGTACCGCTGTTCCTCGGATTCCTCCAGCGATACAACAAAGAGGCGAAACTCGGCACCTACTATTCGCTGGTGCTGCCGTACCCGATTGTATTTTTCGTGGTGTGGCTGCTGATGCTGGTTGGCTGGTATCTGCTGGGTTTACCGATCGGACCGGGCGTTTATCCGCATTTATAAGTTCAGGAAGGCAAGCGGCCCATGCGGCGCATCGCGCGATGCCATGAGCCGTTTCTGACCGCCCAGCGCAGGATGCCTGCGATGCGGCGGGTGCCAAAACGAATCGTTTTACGCTTAACCGGGGAAAGGGAAATCCCCAGTTGTTCCGCCGCCCAGCCGGGCAAAAGCTCGATACCGGCCTGAATCATCAGGCTGCCGACCGGTTTAGCCAGACGGCTTGGCGCAGGCGCATTACGCAATAACCGCACAACTTCCTGCGTTCTTTCATCGCAGCGCAACTGAGGCCGCATGGCTTGCAAATAGGCTTCTACCGCCGCAACGCTGTCGGGCACATTCACCGCCCCGAGGCTTTCTGCCACGCGGGCGAATTCCTGGTAATAGCGATCCTGTTCGGTTGAACTGAGTGAAGGATTGCGGTAACGCAGATGAGATTGCAGAAAGCTGTACGCTTCCGCGACGTGTACCCAGACCAGTAAATCCGGGTCGCTGGCAGCGTAAGGCGTGCCGTGCGCATCGGTGCCGGTCACGTGCAGATGAATGAATTTTACTTTTTCGATGAGCGCCGTGGCATCACGGGTCGGGGCAAATGTCGTTCCGGAAATAAACTGACTGGTGCGGCGCAGGCGGCCGAGCATGTCTTCGCGAAATGAGGAGTGATCCCAGACACCGGCGAGCGCCAGCGGGTGAAGCATTTGCAGCAGCAAGGCACTGACACCGCCGCAAAGCATCGAAGAAAAGTCTCCGTGAATTCGCCAGGTTACGCTTTCAGGGCCAAACAGCCCCGGATCGCCCGCAGGATTCTCGAAGTCTATACCGCCTAACGCCAGGCCCGAAATACTCAGCACCTGGCGTTCTATTCTCTTTCTTAATAACTGCCGAAAATCAGACATCCGTTAGTGCGCAGCAGTGATTTGCACGGTGTTTTTTGTCAGTTCCGGCCACAGGTTCATGACCACGTCGATCAGACGATTAAGCTCAGCCGCCGTTGCGCCATCGCGCGCCTGGACAGAGAAACCCTGAATGGTACAGGCGAGGTATTTCGCCAGCAGGGCACTGTCCGTCACCGCAGCCAGATTGTCGCTTTGTTTCTGTTTCTCGAAATATTCGAACAATGTCCGTTCCTGCGACAGATGGTGCTCACGCAGCATTTCGGCAATATCCGCGGAAGATGAAGACATCCCGGACGATGCGCTGATCATGAAGCAACCGCTCGGTGTATCACAGTCAGTAAACAGGTTTGCAATGGCACGCAAATACTGGTCAATAGCCTGCTCCACGGACAAATCAGGTCTGCTCAGCAGACAGCGTCCTTTTTCGTAGAAATTTTTAACGTAGTGCTCAACGGCTGCGCGGAAAAGCCCTTCTTTATTACCGAATTCGGCATACAAAGTTGGCGCTTTTGCACCGGTTGCTTCGACCAGATCAGCTAATGAAGTGGCCTCGTAACCATGGCGCCAGAATAAATTCAGGGCCTTGCTCAGAGCAGTTCCACGGTCGAACTGTTTTGGGCGACCGCGACTTTTCCGGACCAAAGCCGTCTGTTCAGTGCTCATACACCCTCCTTCCATCACCATTGTGATAATGGTTATAAAAATTGTTTTTAGAAATAACTTAACGATCATTATTAAAAATAGTTGCGCACAAGTCCAGCGGAGTTTATTATTTAATTATCGAGCGATAAGAAAATCACTCACACCCGCAAAGCTGCACAGCTATAAGCGCTTTATAAAAGCAAAATACCCAGGACGAAACATCATGAGTAACTTCAAAATCCTTCTTGCAGTTCTGGCATTAACCGCTGTACCGGTTGCCAATGTTGCCGCACAGCAGGTTATCATGATGCCAGTACAGAGTCAGGAAGTGGCGATGGTCAATGTGACCGGTGACAGTAACTTCTGTAACCCGGCAACCTGTACGAACAAAAAAGTCGCGCAGAGCCGTATTTCCACTTCTCCGTCTCAGCCACCTGCACCAATGACTTCAGGTCATAAACCGGCTTCCATTTACTACTAAGGAAACCGGCCCTGACGACAGAATGTCTGAGCAGGAATAACGATAAGGCGGCATTTGCTGCCTTATCTTTTTTCTAAGCCGACCCTAGTTTTAACACCCTCTCCCGCCGGAACCAACCATTAACTTAGCGATCATTAAAGATTCATTCAGCACAATATTGGATAAGCCCGAACTCCATCTTTCAGGTGAATCATTTTAAAAACATAAATTTAACAAAACAAAAACAACAATGCGCTTTGGTGTGATGTTCGTCACAGCACAATAAGTTAACGCTCATTAAAAAAACATCTTGCACAAACCCTCAACACCCCTTACCATTTACTTATCGAACGTTAAGTAATAAATAACGTTGACCGAATAACGGGGCTGACGAAAACGCCACTCCAAAAAAAATTAACGAACAGGAATACAAATCATGAAAACTATCGCAATGACAATCGCTGCTCTGACACTCGCTACCGCTTCTTTCTCTGCTCTGGCAGCCACTGAGGTTCAGTCCGCTCCGGCAGGTGAACAAACTATCGGGACTATCAGCGCTTCTTCAAACGGTAACCTGACGACTTTGCAGTCAAAACTGAATGCGAAAGCGACCGAAGCCGGTGCATCTTCATACCGCATCATCGGTGCTTCTGGTGAAAACCACCTGTACGGTACTGCTGAGCTGTACAAATAAGCACAACGACATTCGTTAGCAGATTGTTCCGCACAATTAGTTAACGATTAATAAATAAATAAGTTGCACAGAATGTGATCCAGGTCTAAGATTTAATTATCGAACGTTAACAAATAACGTCTGACCTAAACCACCTGCTGATAAACAGATTAAAACAGGAAGAAATCATGAAAAACATCACTATGACATTAGCTGCAATCGCCCTCGCTACCGCTTCATTCTCAACTCTGGCTGCGACTGAAGTTCAGTCTGCACCAGAAGGCCAACAGGCAATCGGTGTGGTAAGTGCTTCTTCAAGCAATGATTTGTCAAGCCTGCAAAACAAGCTGAACGCTAAAGCGAACGAAGCCGGTGCAAGTTCATACCGCATCATCGGTGCTTCTGGTGAAAACCACCTGTACGGTACTGCTGAGCTGTATAAATAAGCACGGAGTACGACTTGAAAAGGGTAAAGCGGCATTTAGTTAACGATTAATAAGCTAGATGTTGTATCGGACAGAAGACAGCTTTGCACATTAAATGAACGTTGATGACAACGCCTGGCAAAGCGCAATAAACGAATTGAGGAAACCATCATGAAAAACATTACTATGACTCTCGCCGCCATCGCACTGGCAACCGCATCATTCTCTACCCTGGCAGCGACTGAAGTTCAGTCCGCTCCGGCTGGTCAGCAGGCGATTGGTGTCGTCAGCGCGACTTCAGGTAACAGCCTGAGCAGCCTGCAGGACAAACTGAATGCTAAAGCCAGCGAAGCCGGTGCAAGTTCTTACCGTATCATCGGTGCGTCTGGTGACAACCACCTGTACGGTACAGCTGAACTGTACAAATAAGAGTCCTCAGCAGTAAGCAGAAGAGGCGGCGTTTGCCGCCTTTTTCGTGTCTGCGATTTGAGGAGACCTTTAAATTGATCCCGCCATACAGGGATTTCTCCCTGCTTTTCTTTTGCAGCACCTCTTACAAATCAGTTCGCTGAGCTTTTGAGCTGGTTATCCTGCTCGTGTTGCTCCAGCGCCAGTTCGATCAGACGCGTGATCAGATCACTGTAGTTTAAGCCGCTGGCCGCCCAGAGTTTCGGGTACATGCTGATGTTGGTAAAGCCCGGCAACGTATTAATTTCGTTGATAACGACGTCACCCTGTTCGGTCAGGAACACATCGACGCGCGCCATGCCCCGGCATTCCAGCACCTGAAATGCCCGCAATGCGATGGCACGAATGCGGTCATGCGTCTCCTGCGGCAAATCGGCGGGAACGGCAATCGATGCGCCGGCTTCATTAATGTACTTGGTGTCGTAGGAATAAAACTCGTCGTGCAGGATGACTTCGCCGCATACGCTGGCCTGCGGGTAATCGTTGCCAAGTACCGCGCATTCGATTTCACGGCCTTTAATCGCGGATTCGACCAGCACTTTATGATCGAAACTGAATGCTTTTTCCAGTGCAGTAATGAAACCTGTTTCGTTGCTCACTTTGCTGACGCCGACGGAAGAACCCTGATTGGCAGGCTTAATAAACAGCGGTAAGCCGAGCTGCTTAGAGACTTCAGCAAACGTATATTTCTGGCGATTCGCACGGGTCAGGGTGACAAAGGGTGCGACGGACAAACCGGCATCCCGCAGCAGACGCTTGGTCACATCTTTATCCATGCTTACAGCCGACCCCAACACGCCGGAACCGGCGAACGCAATGTTTGCCATGCGCAGCAGTCCCTGCAATGAACCATCTTCGCCCAGCGTTCCGTGAACAATCGGGAAGATGACGTCCACCTGCGACAATGCGCTGGCACTGTGCGTTTCAATCAGCTGATTTTCAGTTTGCCCCGGAATGAGCGCGACCTGATTATTCGAGCGGTTGAGGGCAATCAGTGACGGATTTTCAGCATTAATCAGGTAGTTACTGGCGTCATTAATATGCCACTCGCCTTTCTTATCGATGCCCAGCAAAGTCACGTCAAAGCGTTCTTTATCAATGGCATCCACAATATTTTTTGCTGATTGTAATGACACTTCGTGCTCTGCCGATTTGCCGCCAAAAATGATGCCTACCCGTAATTTACTCACCTGCTGCTCCTTGTCGCCAGCCTCACGCTGGCGGCGATTTTTCTGTGTACGACTAATCAACGACAAACAATTTAGCCCCGACGGGGGTTGAGGAACGGTGCGCTTCCGCGTTATCCGCCACCTGATAACTCATGCCCGGCGAGAGAGTAAAGGTGCGGCCATCTTCCAGGCGCGTGTGCAATTCCCCTTCCAGGCAAAACAGCACATGCCCTTTACTGCACCAGTGATCGGCCTCGTATCCTGCGGAATATTCGACGACCCGCACGCGGATATCGCCAAATTTTTGCGTACGCCACAGCGCCATACCAGTGTCGCCCGGATGTTGTGTCGGCGTTACGTCGCTCCAGTCAGTCGTGCAAAAAGGGATCGCATCAAGCTTCATGAGTTTCTCAATGTCGGAAAAGGAAGGAAAGCCAGCATAAAAGTGAGCGGTAAATTTATCAATCGCTTGCTGAAAACAATTCGAAAACCCTTTCGCCGCAAAGTTAAGTAAAGGCGATTGTTCTTAGAGACAGGCGGTAGCCCGCGGATGGCAAGGCCTGCGCGCAAGCCGCTAAAAAGCCCGAACCTCATGTGTTGCATGAGATGTCTGTGAGACAGAGTTCACGTTTTATCGACTATGCTTATTGGCAGTGAGATGAAACAAGCGTTAAGAAGCAGGCCAAAGGCAGTAAATCGAACGCACCTCAATTCCAACGCGCTGATGACATTATCCGGCGCGCCACAAAACAAGGAGCAACAGATGCCATATCAGACGATAAATCCTTTTAATAACAAGCTCATCAAAGAATATCAGACGCACAACGACAAGCAGGTTGAACAAGCCTTGTCCACCGCGCATGCCCTCTATAAATCCGACTGGGCACAGGGAGATATCAAACAGCGGATCAAAGTGCTGCATAAATTGTCCGAGCTGATGGCTTCCCGTGTCGATGAACTGGCAGAAGTGGTCAGTGTAGAGATGGGCAAACTCATTGGTCAGAGCCGTGGCGAAGTGCAGATTTGCGCCGATATTGCGAAATTCTATGCGGAAAACGCCGAGGAATTTCTCAAACCTGTGCCGTATAAATCTGACCTCGGCGAAGCCTGGGTCGAGCATCATCCGATTGGCGTAATCATGGCGGTCGAGCCGTGGAATTTCCCGTTCTACCAGCTGATGCGTGTGCTTGCGCCGAATCTCGCATCCGGTAACAGCGTGCTGGTAAAACACGCCAGTATCGTGCCGCATTGCGCAGAAACCTTTGAGAAGCTGGTTTCTGAAGCCGGTGCGCCAAAAGGTGCCTATACCAATCTGTTTATTTCTCAGGATCAGGTCGCATCGATCATTGATGACGATCGCGTTCAGGGCGTCGCACTGACCGGTTCGGAAAAAGCCGGGGCGATTGTGGCGGCGCGCGCAGCCGGGAAACTGAAAAAATCCACGCTCGAACTGGGCGGGAATGACGTCTTCGCGGTACTGGATGATGCCGATATTGATCACGCCGCCAAAGCCGGTGCTCAGGCGCGTGTTTCCAACGCCGGGCAGGTTTGTACTGCCGCCAAGCGCTTTATCATTCATGAAAAAGTGGCCGATGAATTCCTGAAAAAATTCACTGAACACTTCAAGGCACTGAAAATCGGCGATCCGCTGGATAAATCGACCACGCTGGGGCCATTGTCTTCAGCCGATGCGGTGAAAACGCTGAGCAAGCAGGTAGACGATGCCGTGAAGCACGGTGCAAAACTGCATTTCGGCGGCAAGAAAGTGACGGGGAATCCGGGCAACTTCTTCGAGCCAACGATCCTCACACACATCACGCGTGATAATCCGGCTTACTTCGAGGAGTTTTTCGGCCCGGTTGCGCAGGTTTATATCGTCAAAAACGACGAGGAACTGGTGAAACTGGCCAACGACTCGCACTACGGCCTCGGCGGTTCGGTATTCACGACCGATCTCAACCGCGCCCGTAAGCTGGCGAGCCAGATCGAAACCGGAATGGTATATGTTAACTCACCAACGGATACCGCCGCCGAGCTGCCATTCGGAGGGGTAAAACGCTCCGGTTTTGGCCGCGAGCTGTCAGATCTGGGGATCAAAGAGTTTGTGAACCAAAAACTGGTGGTGCTTGCCGCCAAGTCTTAATACCCGTTTGCACCGCCCCGTAACACTTCCCTCTCCGCCCGGAGAGGGAAATTCCCTCCCTCCGCCAGTCTTTTGTGATCCCTTGATTAATGACAAAGCGGCATACCCGCCAGCCTCTCTATAATCAGGCCCGTTTGTCTTCCCACTGGTAAATCACATGGCGTATGAACTCAATCTGGACTGGCCGGAATTTTTAGAAAAATACTGGCAGAAACAACCTGTTGTATTAAAAAAAGCATTTACAAACTTTGTCGATCCGATCACTCCCGATGAATTAGCCGGCCTTGCGATGGAACCTGAAGTGGACAGCCGTCTGGTGAGCCATAAAAATGGTGAATGGCAGGCGAGCAACGGTCCTTTTGAGCATTTCGACGGGCTGGGTGAAACCGGCTGGTCGTTGCTGGCACAGGCGGTGAACCACTGGCATCTGCCTGCGGCTGAACTGGTTCGTCCGTTCCGCGTGCTGCCAGACTGGCGCCTGGATGACCTGATGATCTCCTATTCCGTGCCCGGCGGTGGCGTTGGCCCGCATATCGATCAGTACGATGTGTTTATCATTCAGGGAATGGGCAGCCGTCGCTGGCGCGTGGGCGATGCTTTGCCGATGCGTCAGTTCTGCCCGCATCCGGCGTTGCTGCATGTCGATCCGTTTACGCCGATCATCGATGAAGATCTTGAGCCGGGCGACATTCTGTACATTCCGCCGGGCTTCCCGCACGACGGCTTCACCCATGAAACCGCCCTCAACTATTCCGTCGGTTTCCGTGGCCCGAATACCCGCGACTTTATCAGCAGCTTTGCCGACTACGCACTGGAAAATGATTTAGGTGGCGACCACTACAGCGACCCGGATTTAACGCTGCGCGATCATGTGGGCAAAGTAGAAGAATACGAGCTGGATCGCGTGCGCAATATGATGCATGACCTGATCAATCAGCCGGAAGCGTTCAGACAATGGTTCGGACGTTTTGCAACCACGCCGCGCCATGAGCTGGACATCGCCCCCGCCGAACCGCCATATGAAACGCACGAAATCGTGGATGCGCTGATGCAGGGCGACAGCCTGACCCGTCTGAGCGGTCTGCGTGTGCTGAACGTCGGCGACCGTTTCTTCGTCAACAGTGAAGCGCTGGAAACCGAGCAATATCAGGCAGCGGATGCACTTTGCCGTTTCACGCGGATCGGTAAAAAAGAGCTGGGCGATGCCGTGCAGGATCCGGCGTTCATGGCCGTGTTCACCGATCTGGTGAATCAGGGTTACTGGTATTTCGACGAGTAATATTTTTTGCTGCCCGGTTATGACAAAAGGCGGCATCCGGTGGATGCCGCCTTTTTAGTTTTAAGACCGCTCAGAATCAGGGCTTATACAATTCGACCGGCGGCTTCATTTTCCGCTCTTCCGGCACAAACAGATCAATCTCTTCGCCCAGAATATATTTGGCGCGCAGCATCGCTGAAATCTTATCCATCGTCATGACGATAGCCACCAGAATCAGCGTGATAAACATCACCACATCCCAGTTCCACAACCGCATATTTTCCGCATAAACCAGACCGATACCGCCCGCGCCCACAAAACCGAGAACGGCAGCAGAACGGGTGTTGGACTCAATCTGATACAGCGACAGCGCCAGGAACGTCGGGAAAGACTGCGTGAAAATACCAAAACGGTGCGTCTGTAGCGGAGATGCGCCCAGCGCACGCAGGCCGCGGCTGGGTGAACGTTCCACTGCTTCGTGGCCTTCAGCGTAAAGCTTGCCGAGTAAGCCTAAATCCTGCATCACAATTGCCAGCACGCCGGCCAGAGGCCCCATGCCGACAGCGCGGACAAATATCAGCCCCCAGATCGCCATATCCAGGCCGCGAAGTACGTCCAGAATGCGGCGGATCACCAGTGAAACCGGCCGGAGAACCGGCGTGGACATCACATTTCGCGCCGCAAGAAAAGACAGCGGCAGTGCGAGGAAAGAGGCGGTGACCGTCCCGGCAAACACAATCGCCAGCGTGATCGCAATCTGCGAGAAGTAGTACATAAACGGCCATTCGGAAACGTTATGCCACACGAACATGCGCAGGAAATAACGCCCGACTTCGCGGGTGCCGCGCACGACTTCGCTCCAAGGAATACCGAAATAGCTGAAGAAATAGACGTAATACAACACAATCACGACAGCCAGAATTGCCAGATAACGCAGGTAACGACGCTGCGCGGAAAACAGATGTGCGTGCTGCTGTTTCAGGCCAGCAATGACATGAGGTTCAAGCGCGTCAGTTAACATCAGAAAGTGCCCTCCACCACGCGTTTGCGTAATTTACCCGATAGATAATCCATCCCGGAAACCACCAGAATAATCAGCAGCAACGTCATGCTGACCTGGTCATAGCGGTCGAGCTTGATGGACGTCATCAGTTCCTGACCAATCCCGCCCGCGCCCACCAGGCCGAGGATGGTCGACTGGCGGAAATTAATTTCCAGACGCATAAAGCTGTAGGACAAAAAGATAGGTTTAACCTGTGGCCACATGGCAAAACGCATGCGCTGCAAGCGCCCTGCTCCGCAGGCTCTCAGGCCACGCACCGGTTTGTCCGACGCGGTTTCGATAGATTCGTAGAACAATTTTGTCAGGCTGCCGACGGTGTGTAAGGTCAGCGCGATAAAGCCCGGAATAGCCCCGACGCCAAAGGCCATTACGCACATCACGGCCCAGGCCAGTTCAGGCATGGTTCGCAGGAAAGCCACAAACGTGCGGATACTGAATTTCACCCATTTTGGGGAATCTGTATTACTGGCGGCAAGAAACGCCAGTACAATGGCCAGCGCGGTAGACAAAATCGTTGAAGACAATGCCAGCTGAATAGTTTCCCAAATCAGCGGTAACTGGATATTGAGACGGTATCCCCAGTAAGCCAGAGAACCTTCGGTGTGTCCGTCTGCGAATAATAATGACCAGTGCAGAACCGGAACCGTCTGACCGATATAATCAAAAAAGCTGGGAGCTGAAACAATAATAGTTTTCAGATTAAGTTCGGAAACATTGCCAGACCATAAATATAACAGCAGCATCAGCCCTGACCATATCAGCGCCTCGCGCTTTTGCTTACCGCGTATATTCTGGTAATAACGATTGAAGTCTTTATTCAAAATAATATTTCCGGTTTACATGGGGATTTTTTATTCCTCCCCCGTGAAAGGGGAGGAAGTCAGGGTATTAACGGCCACCCTTCGTCAATTCACGCTTCATATCAATAATCTGCTGATATTCAGCCAGAGACGTTTCGCCGATATGTTGTTTACCGCCAACGGCCTTCACGAAGCAGGCGTGATCGTCTTTATCCAGTTTCTTAATGGCTGAAACCAGTTTCGCTTTAAATGCCGGTGGCAAATCGCTGCGAACCAAAATCGGGCCGTTAGGAATTAACGGGGATTCCCAGATAATGCGGATTTTCTTCATCAGATCCGGATGGTCCATGCGGATCATGCGGTTGAACGCGCCGGAGGTATAGCCGGTTTCGCGATCGCCAATCATGGAAGCCCAGGTTACCGCGCCTTCAAACTGCCCGTTCAGCACGCCGAGGATATCCTGCTCGTGGCCGCCGGAAAAGGTCACGCTGGAGAAGAAGTTGTTGTATTTGTTATCCGTCGTACCGCCAAACTCTTTCTTGAAAGTCTGGTTCGGGATCAGGTAACCGGACGTGGAATCCGGATCAGCAAAGCCAAATGATTTGCCTTTCAGGTCAGACAGTTTCTGGTACGGGCTGTCCGCTTTTACGACAACAACGGAGTGATAACCGCGGGATTTGTCGGTGTCATCGATTACGATACCGACCAGATCTACCGCTTTCGGGTTATTAATATACACAGACGCGAAAGAAGAAGGCGACATGCTTAATACCATGTCGACTTTCTTGCCTAATAATCCCTGAATAACACCCGAGTAATCGGATGAATTACGCAGTTTGGTATCCACATTTAATTCTTTATCGAAGAAATCTTTTACACACTGATTATCGCCGATTTGCTGAGTGGCGTTCTGACCACCCAGAATACCTAAATTCAATTCTTTAGGCGCATCTTCTGCCATGCTGTGCATTGCGGTAAGGGAACCTGCAACAAAGACCGCCAGACGTAATAACTTCTTCATTTAATGATGACCTTGTGTAGATTGAGAGAAAGTGAAAATAAGTACGGCTAAAATTTATTTCCGAAATAAAATACGGACTTTATTTATTAAAACATTCGTTACAACGCGTCAGCATCAGGAATTAACGTCGTGTTCTTCGCCATATAACTGCTGCAAGATCCCGTCGGTTAACTGATCCGGATGACCATCAAAGATAATCTGCCCTTTCGCAATGCCGATCACGCGGGTGCAGTAATCTTTTACCAGTTCTACGGAATGCAGGTTAACCATCACCGCGATGTTCTCTTCGCTGACCTTTTTCAGGGCGTTCATGATACGCAGGGTATTTTTAGGATCCAGCGAGGCAACCGGTTCATCGGCCAGTAAAATTTTCGGGTTTTGCATCAGGGCGCGACAAATAGCGACACGCTGCATCTGACCCCCTGAGAGGTTTTCAGCACGTTGCAGCGCATGCGGCAACATGTGCAACCATTCCAGCAGGGAAATCGCGCGGGCGCGGTCTTCGTCATCGAACTGATTAAAGAAGGATTTAAACGTGGAAGTGTGACTCAGACGCCCCAGCAACACGTTGGTTAACACGTCCAGACGCGGAACCAGGCAGAAGTCCTGGAAAATCATGCCGCAGCCCGAACGCCAGCGACGCAACGCTTTGCCGGTCAGACCCGCCAGTTCCTGCTGCTCACCGTTTTCGTAATGACACACCACACTGCCGTCGGTTAACGGGATCGTGCCGTTAAGCACGTGCAGCAGAGTCGATTTCCCCGCACCGGAACGGCCAATGACCGCAACAAATTCACCGGCGTGAAGATCGAAATTGATGTCATTAAGAACACGCTGACCTGATTTATAGGATTTCACCAGGCCTTTCACGTCCAGCACTTTGTTCAGATGTTGCTGCCCGGCCTGAGGATATTCAGCCTGTGCCAGCTTAAGTTGAGCTTGCGCCATGATGCTGTCTCTCGGTTGCTTTCGTTATCTGGCGTTCATTAAGCGCGAGTTTTGTGACACATCAATGACGATTTAGTGGACAGCATATGACAAAAATGTAGCAACTTAAGAGAAATCCCTCGGTAATTATCCTGAATGATCTGTAGCCTGTTATGTGGCATTTAAGTCTATGATTGCAGAGCCTACGTCAAAAAAAGGAAGATGAAATGGATAATCAGTCACTCATCACCACGCTGAAAGAAATCGCCGGAAGCCGCCATGTCCTGACCGGCGACAGCAATACCGAGCGCTACCGCAAGGGGTTTCGCTCCGGCGGCGGCAAGGCGCTGGCGGTGGTATTCCCGCAGACATTGCTTCAACAATGGCAACTGCTTAAAGCCTGCATCGCGGCCGACAAAATTGTCATCATGCAGGCCGCCAATACGGGGCTGACCGAAGGTTCGACGCCGAGCGGCGACGATTATGACCGCGACATCGTCATTTTCAGCACCCTGAAACTCGATCAGATCCAGCTGCTCGACGGCGGCCATCAGGTGATCGGTTTCCCCGGCAGCACGTTGTATAAGCTCGAAAAAATTCTCAAGCCGTATAACCGCGAGCCACATTCGGTCATCGGTTCATCCTGCATTGGTGCCTCCGTCATCGGCGGGATATGCAACAACTCCGGCGGTTCACTGGTGAAACGTGGTCCGGCTTATACGGAAATGGCGTTGTATGCGCAGATTGATGCGCAGGGAGAACTCCGGCTGATAAACCATCTGGGGATCAATCTGGGTGAGACGCCGGAAGAGATTCTGACACGGCTGGAAAAAGGCGATTATCTCGAAGCTGATATTCTGCACGATCAGCGGCTGGCTTCGGACCATGATTACGCGGCGCGTGTCCGCGAAGTGGATGCCGATACGCCATCACGCTTTAACGCCGATGAGCGCCGTTTGTTTGAAGCCTCGGGCTGTGCCGGGAAGCTGGCGGTTTTCGCCGTCCGTCTCGATACTTTCCCGGCAGAAACCCAGCAGCAGGTTTTCTATATCGGCACTAATGACACAGAGGTTCTCACTGAGTTACGTCGTCAGATCCTGAGAGATTTTGCGAATCTTCCGGTGGCTGGCGAATACATGCACCGGGATATTTTCGATATCACCGAAGTGTACGGTAAAGATACGTTCCTGATGATCGACAAGCTCGGCACAGACAAAATGCCGGATATGTTTACCGCCAAAGGGAAGTTTGACGCACACGCCAGCAAGGTGCCTTTCCTGCCGAAACATTTCAGCGACCGCGTAATGCAGTGCCTGAGTAAAGCGCTGCCGAATCATTTACCGCCCCGCATGAAGCAATATCGTGACCGGTTTGAGCATCACTTATTGCTGAAAATGTCCGGCCCCGGAATTGATGAAGCCAGAACGTTTCTGACCCGTTTCTTCAGCGAAAATCAGGGTGATTTCTTTATCTGTTCCGCCGACGAAGGCAAAAAGGCGTTTCTGCACCGCTTCGCTGCGGCGGGTGCCGCCGTTCGTTATCACGCTGTGCATGAGAAAGAAGTGGAAGACATTCTGGCGCTGGATATCGCACTGCGCCGCAACGATCGCGACTGGTTTGAAACGTTGCCGGAGGATATTGATAACCAGCTGGTGGCAAAACTCTATTACGGCCATTTTATGTGCCACGTTTTCCATCAGGATTACATTGTCAAAAAAGGGGCGAACAGTAAGGCGCTGAAACACCGCATGCTCGAGTTGCTGGATGCCAAAGGTGCCGAATATCCGGCGGAACACAATGTCGGACATCTGTATATTGCAAAACCGCATCTGAAGGAATTTTACCGGCAGGCTGACCCGACCAACAGTTTTAACCCGGGGATCGGCAAAACCAGTAAGCTGAAAAACTGGCAGGAATAACGCGGTGAAGTGCTTCTGACCAACCCTCCCCTTTTCAGGGGAGGGATACTACGTCACTCCGACCTCATCTCATTGGTTAGAACAATTTGGTTCCATAACCCCACATCAGCACGGTCAGTGCGAGTAACAACTCAAGAACCAGAACCCCCATCGCCAGCGTTGAGCTGGAGAACAGGAACCCCTCGCGGTGGTCAATGTTGAGGAAGTTTGGAATACCGAGGTACAGCAGATATCCGCTGTAGCAAAGGCCAATCAGCCCGACAAACAGGCATAACCAGACCATCGGATAAAGCGCAACGATCCCGCTGAGGAACATCGGCGTGGCAACGTAACCGGCAAACACAATACAACTGTTGAGTGTCGGGCGGCTGTCATAACGACGCGCCATCCAGTAGATAATTCGCCCCATCAAAGCAACAGCGGCGAGCATCAGAACATAGAAGATTACAGCGATGTAGGACGCGGTGAACATGGAAACCATCAGCTTCTGGCCGTCACCGAAGTTCCAGCCCAGCTGCGTTGTCCCGATAAAGGAACAGACAACCGGAATCAGCGCCATCAGAAAAACATGGTGGGAATAAACATGTGAAACGGTTTCCCGTTCACGCTGGATTTGCTGCAATTCGGGACCCGGATGAGATAACAGTCCCCAGACATGATTACCCATGAAACACCCCCTTGTGCGCCGAAAGCCGCCAGCGGCGTACGATGATAAACCTTCGGGAATGCCCGTTTGATAAAGGTCACAAGGGCAACAAGAAGGTGGCAGCCTGTTTATATTATAGCCGTTATTAAGCGGTTTGCTGGCGGCACAACCCCCCTGTCGCAGAGGATGTTGATGCCGGAGAAAGGAATTTCCCTGAAGGTCAGTGGATATAGCATGCAGCGGTAAGCACCACACCAGCCAGTGCTACCATCATGCCCATGATCCAATGGGTCTGTTTTGTAATATAGATGTGGAAAATATCCTTGGTCACGTAATTCGACTGAATAACCGCCAGCTGCGACTCCACGGAATCAAATCGGGCATCCATTTTATCGAAACGCAGATCCATTTTGTCAAAGCGCTGGTCGACTTTCTCAAAGCGTTCATCTGCCAGGTCAAATTTCTTATCAATGAGAACAAAATGATCGTCAATTCGCACCAGATGCTCGTCGATCCTGACCAGATGTTTATCGATGCGAACAATACTTTCCTCCGTTTTCCCCACGCGAACACCGATATCTGTCACAGCATCGGTGAGCGTGACCATCTGGTGTTCGAGTTTTCCCACACGGAGATTGGTGTCCGTAACGACCTCTGTAAGCTGAACAACTTGCTGTTCAACCTTTCCCACCCGCAAATTGAGGCCTGCGATTTCCTCACCGGTTTTGATTCCCTGCTTTTCGATACTGTTGATCTGGCTTTGCAGTAACGCTTCCATAATCCATTCTCCCTTAAAGTCTTCCGGCATCGTCAGGGCACCGGGAAGATAGAGCATCGGGTTGGCTGGCCAGCAATCTGGCATCCTGAGCAGAAACATGATGTGTTGTCCCTCGCTTGAGCTAATCCTTGTTCAGGCATCCTTAATCTGCGGGCAGTCTGCACTGTATAAATAAACACCTCAAATCAATTTTTTTCTCGTTCAGGGCGTGATTATTGATGAATCTATGCCTTAGGGAATTGCATTGATAAAATGAATAAATACCAAATAAAAGAGCCGCTTACGCGGCTCCGTTACAGGGACTCCTGATAATACGCTCAGGTTTTTTTACGGTGCAGGGTTATGCAACGCCGCCGCGCCGTCCTGCGTTTTTCTGGCCTTCGCCACATCGTCTTTACTGACCGCTGGCGCCTGATTTCCCCACGCGTTGCGGATGTAAGTCGTGACATCGGCCATTTGCTGATCCGTCATTTTCCAGCCAAACTCCGGCATATCCGCGCTGGTCGGATTGCTGAGCGTCGCGGCACCCTGCGCACCGTTCATCAGCACATGCAGAATATTCGTCGGCTGGCTGGCCTGAACGCCGTTGTTGCCTTTCAGCGCGGGCACCATATTGCGTACACCTTCACCGGAATTCTGGTGACAGGCGGCGCAGTTATCAGCGTAGAGTTCCTTACCATTAGCCATTGAGGCATTCGCTGCGAAAGGTGCGGAGTTATCTTTGCTGCCCGGTAAGCTTTTCAGGTAAACCGCAATGGCATGAAGATCGGAGTCCGACAGGTGTTGCAGCGAATTTGTCACCGCTTCCGCCATCGGGCCGGAGGCCACGGTACGGGCGTTCGCGCCAGTTTTCAGGTACTGAACAATTTCATCGTTGCTCCAGTCGCCAAGCCCCTGACGGACATTCCCGGTGATTTCCGGCGCAAACCAGCCCTGAAGTTCTCCGCCCTGCAAATGCACCCCAAAGTTATCGCCCCCCAGCGGATTTTTCGCCGTATGACACGATGTGCAGTGCCCCAGCCCTTCCACCAGATACGCACCGCGGTTCCATTCTGCTGACTGTGCCGGATCGGCCTTAAACGGGGCGGTATCCAGGAACAACAGGTTCCAGCCAAACATCATCAGGCGGATGTTATACGGGAACGGCAGATCAGTTTTCGGGCCATCGTAATGCACGGCGGGCACGGTATTCAGGTACGCTTTGATGTCTTTCAGATCCTGATCGCTGACCTTGGCATAGACGTTATAAGGCATCGCCGGATAGAGGTTTTCCCCGTTGATCCCTTTGCCGTTACGCACCGCATTAATGAACTGCTGATCGGTCCAGCCGCCGATACCGGTTTCTTTATCAGGCGTGATATTGGTGGCGTAAATCGTGCCAAACGGCGTGTTCAGACCATAGCCTCCGGCAAACGGCTTGCCACCGCCCGGCGCGGTATGACAGGCCACACAATCCCCCGCCAGCGCCAGATATTTACCGCGTTCGATGGCCGTTTTACCGGTCATCGCCGCCGCTGCGGGTGCCTGAAATTCGCCGGACTGGCTGGCGTTGTACCCCATTTTCACACCGACAAACCCCAGCCCGCCGATGACGACCACACCGGCAATCACTGCTAACGTTTTTTTCATTCTCATGCTTAAACCCTCACCAGCGGACCAGGGGATTTCAGATATTGGGTTTTAATCGCTTCTGCCGCCCATAAAGTCAGCGCGCCCACCGTGCCGGTGGGGTTATAACCGCCGTTATTGGCAAACGCCGATGCGCCACACACAAAGACGTTATGTACATCCCAGCTTTGCAGATAGCGGTTCACCGCACTGGTTTTCGGGTTGTCGCCCATGCAGGCGCCGCCCGTGGTATGGGAAGAAAGGTTATCCATTGGCGAGAACGGTTTAGCCGTCGGTTCCTGACGCACAACGGTTTTTGCCCCCATCGCATGCGCGATTTCAACCGAGCGGTCAGCCATGAATTTCGCTGAGCGTTTGTCGTTTTCGATCCAGTCGAACGTCACGCGCAGCAGCGGCTGACCGTGGCGGTCTTTGTATTCCGGATCAAGATCGAGGAACACGTCGCGGTGCGGATAGCTGTTGCCCATACAATAAATATTGTTGTAGTTCTGGTAGCTGTGTTTGACGGCTTTTTTCCAGTCTGCGCCCCAGCGCGGTGTGCCCGGCGGTACGTTGTTGGAATAGCCGATCGGGCGTCCGTTAGTGGAATGCACCAGCGCAACGCCGCCGCCGATAAAGTCATGGCCGGTGTGATCGAAGTTATCGCCGTTGAAATCATCAATGGCCTGTGAAAGCGCACCTGCGCCGATGAACGGATTCATCATTTCGTCTTCGAAGAAGAAACCTGCGCCGGAAATAGTCTGGTACGCATAGTTACGCCCGACCACGCCTTCACCGGTTTTATGGTCGTAAGGCTGGCCGATGCCGGAAAGGAGCATCAGGCGGACGTTATCCATCTGGTAGGCAGAAATCACCACGATATCCGCCGGTTGCTCCCACACCACGCCGTCGCTGCCAATGAAGGTCACGCCGGTGGCAGTTTTGCCGTCCGGTGCTTTGTTGACGCGCAAGACTTCGGATTCGGTGATCACCGTAAAATTAGGGCGCTGCATTACCGCAGGCAAGATGCAGGCATTCGGGCTACTCTTCGACCAGTTGCCGCAGCCGAAGAATTCGCAGTAACCACAGTATGTGCACGGCGCCATGTTGACGCCCAGCGGGTTGGTGTACGCACCGGACGTATTGCCCGCAGGCACCGCAAACGGGTGATAGCCCATCTCGCGCGTGGCTTTGTCGAAAATCATCGACAGCTGGGTGCGCTTGAGCGGCGGCAGCGGATAATCCCGGCTGCGCGGGCCTTCGAAGACGTTGCCGCCTTCAATTTTTTCGCCTTTGATGTTACCGGCTTTCCCGGATGTCCCGGCGTAACGTTCAAATTTATCGTAGAACGGTTCGACGTCGTCAAATGTCACGCCCCAATCCTGAACCTGCATTCCTTCCAGGAATTTGTTTTTACCGTAGCGTTCAACCGTCTGGCTGTAGCTCTGGAAATCATACGGCAGGAAGCGCCAGGTCATGCCGTTCCAGTGCGTGCCCGCCCCGCCGACGTTCATCCCGAACTGGTAAGTATTAAACTCACGCAGCGGCAGCGCCTGCTGGATCGGGTTATTACGGAAGGTCAGGGTTTCTACCGCCGTAGGCTGCATAATCGCGCGACGGCTGACGAAGCGCAGTTCGTCGGTATCAATGGTGGTCGGGAAATCATTGCTGGTATCGCGCCATGAACCACGTTCAATGGCGACCACATTCAGGCCAGCCAGCGTCAGTTCATTGGCCATCAGCGAACCCGCCCAGCCGAGGCCGACAATCACTGCGTCGACCTTCTCTCTTTTATTGCTCATACGACATGTACTCCTGAAAATATCTCAATAATCAAAGCCCGTGCGTTGCCGGTTTTTATGATTTTTCGTATTGGGTCAGCATGCTGACGGGCTCGATATGCAGATCTTCACCACGGCGGTCGATGACATCGCGGAAGTCATACCGCGCGCCCGGGAAGCCAATCATTTTCCAGCCGGCCATGTCTTTATTGCCGCCATAAAGCGGGTCGGAGAAGAAGCCTTCGCGCATGTTCTGCACCAGCATATTGAAGAACAGCTGGCCGTTGACGCCGGTCAGCGGGATCTCGCCGGATTCCACGCGGCGCAGTAAATCGTCCTGCTGCTCGCCGGTCAGTTCGGTAAAGTTTTTACCCGCATTACGCGCTTTCGCCACGCTGTTCAGCGCGGCCAGCCCCAGCCTGTACCGTTCGGCAGGGGTATCTTTGTATTGCGGCCCGGCCTGCGGTAAACCGTCCTGGATCACCGGCCCGAGGCGGTAAGTCGTGACCGCGTTGCCATAATCGCCGCTCAGCTGACGGTCAAGAAATACCGCACAGCCCGCCTCTTTCCCGCCGATGCTCAGCTCATCAGCCGGAATAATCCGGTCAGCCAGCGTTTCAATCAGGCTGACTTCATCAGCGGTGAAGAACGTCCATTCCCCGGCAACCACCGGTTTTGGCGGACGAACCGAATGGATAATCCACGGCATGCCGCCGGAGAAAATTTTGGCTTTAACCTTTAAGGCGGTACTGAATAACAGCACCGCCATCGAGGTCAGAAAGTGTCTGCGTTTCACGATAATTCTCCTGTTTACGCACATTGAAAGGGGACTTACCCACATCAGATATGGGTTTATATTTGTGACGGAGATTATACGAAGATGTTAGATGAAAGTAAGATATTTCGAACCAAAAGGTACATATTTTATATATTTAAAATCAATGAGTTAATTATTCTGCATTGAGTTAGTACACTAATTAACAAATTTTTACAGGCAAAAAAGCCTCCACGGGAAGATAGAAACTCGCTAACGTAGCGTCATCACACTTTCCGGAGACGTCCATGCGCATCACTTGTTTACACACGGCAGACAGCAACATCGCGGTTTTTGAAAATGCAGCTCAGGAGCTGGGACTGAATAACCATACATTCCGCCATATTTCCCGCCCGGATTTACTGGCGGCCGCAGAACACGCTGGCGGGCTGACGCCGGAAATTCTTGAAGAAACCGCACAGATATTGCTCGCGCTGAGTCAGGACAGCGATCGCGTTTTACTCACCTGCTCAACGCTGGGCGCAGCCGCTGCGGCCGCCGCTGAAAGTACGCAGGTGCCAGTTTTGCGCGTTGATCAGGCGCTGGCCGAAGCCGCGATGAAAACCGCCGGAAAAGTGGTGGTGTTATGTGCGGTGGAAACCACGCTCGGCCCGACCAGGAAGCTGTTTGAGCAGACAGAAAAACACCCCGACGCCGCGCTGGAAATGCGCCTGGTAGCCGGAGCCTGGGACAAGTTTAAGCAGGGAGATCTGGCGGGATATTTGCAGACTGTCGCCGCAGCGGCCGACGCAGCCTATTTAGCTGGCGCAGCCGCAGTGGTGCTGGCTCAGGCATCGATGACCGGCGCGGCGCAGTTCACGCAAAGGGGCAAACCGCTCACCAGCCCGGAATGCGGCCTGAGAGCGGTCGTCGCGGTTTAAGACTGGCGGAAAAGCGCAAATGGCAGGATTGGCTATACTGAAAGCGGAATAATCATTGGCTTAGCCAACTTAGCTGATGACGACAAAAGGGTGTGATAAGGAGAAAACATGAAAATTATTCTGTGGATCATCGCCATCATCTTTATCGTTGGCTTACTGACCCTGACAGGGGTGTTTAAACTGATTTTCTAAAAATCGTCAGTCTGCGTATAAAACAAAAGTCCGGCACCTGCGCCGGACTTTTTAGTTTGAACAATCTTAATACCCTAAATAATTCGTGTCGCAGGAAGGCGGCAAGTAAAGGTTACCCGGATCACGGCCAATACACCTGCGGCATGAGGGTTAACGGGTATTTAATCGTCAGCTTCTTCTATCGATGGCTGAGATTTCTGCTGCTCTTTCTGCTTACGGTAGTTCTTGGCAATCTGCGGAACAGGCACGGTTTTTCCGGTTTCCATCCAGGTTCGCAGACGGTTCGCATCCGCAAAGGCGGTAAATTTCCCGAACGCGTCCATCACCACCAGCGTGACCGGTTTGCCGTTGATGGTAGTACGCATCGCCAGACAATGACCGGCAACGTCGGTATAACCAGTTTTGGTCAGCTGAATGCTCCACGACGGATTCATGATAAGATGGTTGGTATTGCGGAACGGCAGTGCGTAGGCCGGATGGCTGAACACCGCAGTTTTCTCAGCCGTGGTACTGAGCTGGCCGATCAGCGGATAGCGCTGCGAAGCCAGCAGCAATCGCGTTAAATCACGCGCCGTGGAAACGTTTCGCGGCGAAAGCCCGGTCGGCTCCACGTAATGGGTATGGGTCATGCCGAGGGATTTCGCTTTGGCATTCATCGCATTGATAAACGCCGAATAGCCCCCCGGATAATGCGCCGCCAGGCTGGCCGCCGCACGGTTTTCGGAAGACATCAGCGCCAGCTGAATCATCTGGCGGCGGGTAATTTCACTGTTGAGTTTCACGCGGGAAAACACACCACGCATTTCAGGCGTATTGCTGATATCAACGTTGATCACTTCATCCAGCGGCAGATTCGCATCCAGCGTCACCATCGCGGTCATCAGTTTGGTCAGGGAGGCAATCGGCCTCACTTCATCCGGATTTCGGGAATAAATCACTTCGTGGCTTTTAAGATCCACCACCATGGCGCTGCCTGAAGCAATTTGAACAATGGGAGCGACGGCCTGCTCATGTTTTGCAGCGAAGGCGGCAGGTGCAGACAACATGCCTGTATTTAAGGCTAATAAGCTCAGAACCAGAAGACGGATTTTCACATGCATTGCTCTGTATTTAAGAAAGTTGTCATGAAGTTATGTCGGAACAGCGGCGGGAATTATAAGTGACAGGAATAGTCTTAGCACTCGCAATTTTCAAATCTATTTGTCACAAAGTCTGTCACAACCACCCGCAGACCGTGCAATGGCGAGTTAGTGAACACTTGCGTAAGATTGAAGGGAGTTCAGACGACAACGGGCAGGGTTTTAGCTCCCTGCCCGTTTTTATTATTGATTATCCGGCAATTACTGATGGTCGATTAAATAACCGATTTCCTGCCCGTAGGAAAGTTCGAGCGTATTTCCATCCGGATCATCGAGAAAAGCCCAATAGCCGACAGGCGCGCCGGAATCTGTCGGTTCCTGACGCAAAACGCCCGCATCACGCGCTTCGGCAAGTTTGTTGTCCATCGCTTCTTTCGAGGCACAGGCAATACCGAGATGCCCGAACGGGCCGAGTTGAGTGTCGGTAGAATGCGGGTCTTCTGCCAGGACCAGGGCAAAGTGGCGGGTCATGTCGCTGAGCCAGGCAACAGGCCGGACGGGGGTGCCTTTTTCGCCGCGCCGGTGGATGACTTTCATTCCGGCAAATTGCTGATAGAAAGCGATACTGGCGTCGAGATCTTTAACGGCAAAAGCTATGTGACTCAGGCCGATGTCTTTATTGTCCATGATACTCCTCCATTTTTAAGCGTTGCCGCGTGGAGAAGTCATGGAATTCAGTCACCGGTTAATGCGTCCGGCAATTTCCTTCGACGTCTTCAGCACGCGCACTTCAGTAAATAACTCTGTCGCCTCTTCGTACTCTTTACGCAAATAACTCAGCCACTGTTTGATACGCGCTACGTGATACAAACCGGTATCACCCTGCTTTTCCAGACGGGTATATTTCTGCAACAGCGTCATCACGTCCGCCCACGGCATACGCGGTTCGTTGTACTTCACCACGCGGCTGAGATTGGGAATATTCAGCGCGCCGCGCCCGATCATGACGGCGTCACAGCCGGTGGTTTGCATACAGGCCTGAGCGCTGGCGTAATCCCAGATTTCACCGTTGGCAATCACAGGAATACTCAGCCGCTGACGGATTTCGCCAATCGCCTGCCAGTTAATCCGCTCAGGTTTGTAACCGTCTTCTTTGGTGCGCCCGTGCACGGTGAGCTCTGTCGCGCCCGCCTGTTGTACGGCGTCAGCGATTTCAAAACTGTGCTCCAGAGAATCCCAGCCCAGACGTACTTTTACCGTCACCGGCAAATGCGCTGGCACCGCGGCGCGCATGGCTTTAGCGCCCTGATAAATCAGCTCCGGGTCTTTGAGTAACGTGGCGCCCCCGCCGCTGCCGTTAACCATTTTCGACGGGCAGCCGCAGTTGAGATCGACGCCGTAAGAACCCAGTTCAGTGGCACGGGCGGCGTTTTCAGCCAGCCATTCGGGATACTGACCGAGAAGCTGCACACGAACCCGCGTGCCGGAAGGCGTGCGGCTGTCGTGTTCTAATTCCGGACACAGGCGATGGAAGACTTTGACGGGAAGCAGCTGATCCACCACACGCACAAACTCAGTGATACACAAATCGTAGTCGTTCACTTCGGTGAGAAGTTCACGAACCAGGGGATCAAGCACACCTTCCATCGGAGCCAGTAATACGCGCATCGCAGTTCAACCTTTAAAAATGACGCGCAAGATTACCGCATGGCCCGCCGCCGGGCAATTATCCCTGTGACAAATCGCGGCTCAGGTGTTCCGGCGCACTGCCACTGGCCTGCCGGGCTTTCACCGAACGCCAGGCAATCCACACCGCCAGAAACGCCGGAACAGCAAACAGCAGGAACATCCAGAAAGCGGCATTGGCAGCGCCCGCATCGCCCTGATTCACGCCGGAGAAATTAGCCACCGTTCCGGCCAGCGCGGCACCCAGCGCAGAGGCGAAAGACTGCACGACGGTGATCGACGCACCGGCTTTTTCGCGATCTTCCTCCGGAGCCTGTTGCAGGACGCGGGTCAGCAGGTGTGGCCAGCCCAGCCCGATGCCAAAACCGGCCAGCGTCAGCCCGAGCACTACCCCGCTGATATTCAGCCACGGCATTCCGAAAGCCACCGGCACGGTGAACAGCAATAGCAGCAAGCCGGCAGCCAGAATCAGCGGGCCGGAAACAATGGCGTTGTCGGCACGACGCCCCGTCCAGCCCGAGCTGGCGACTTCACTTAACGTCCAGCCCGCGGCGGCGGCGGCAGTAATATATCCGGCAGCCAGCGGTGTCTGGCCGTGCAAATGTTGCAGCAGATAAGGCACAAACAGCTCGCAGCCCAGGCCGATAATCAGCAACGACATCACCAGATACAGGCCATAAAGTGGCGATGAACGGCGCAGCGCGTTACGCGGCAACAGCCTGACATTGGCGGTAAACTCCCGGTGACGCAGGATAAGGATCATCACCACCGCAATCACAAAACCGAGCAGATTAATCAGCCCGTGCGAAGACAGGCTGCCCGCCGAAACCACCAGCACCGCGCCGGTCAGCAGCGCCAGTTGCATCAGCGGCAACGGTTCTTCCGGTTGTTTCTCCCGCTGAGATTTAGGCAGGATCCGCCAGACCCACAAGCCAAATAATGACGTGACCGGCAGAAGCAGACCAAATGCCCAGCGCCACGCGTGCAGCTCTGCAAAAATGCCGCCGACCGCCGGGCCGACCAGCGTCGCAATCCCCCACATGGCGGAGATCAGCGCCATCGCGCGGGGCCAGAGAGATTCTTTAAACAGAAGATTAATCATCGCGTAAGAAAGCGCGAACAGGAAACCGCCACCCAGCCCCTGCAAGGCGCGCCCGACAAGCAGCACCGGCATACTCGGCGCAACGGTACAAAGCGCAGCACCGGCGATGAAAATACCGGTCGCCATAAGATAACTGCCGCGCGGTCCGGCGGTTCGCATCAGCCGGGCAGAAAGCGCCGAGCCGAGAATCGAGCAGACGACGTAAAGCGTGGTGTTCCATGCGTACCACGCCAGCCCGCCGATATCCTGCACTACGGATGGCAAAATCGTAATCACGATGTAGCTGTTGGTGGCGTATAGCGCGACGCCGGCGCTCAGGGTGATGGCGCTTCCCCGGTTTTCCGCACTGAATAAATCCTTCCAGCCGCTCTGACTTTCCGACATTTCTCTTCGTCCCTTTGGTTTATGTTTTCCGCACATTGAAGCGCGTTGTGATTATGGTATGATTAAAACAAGAATTTACTTGGAATATGTTTTACCTAATCTAGAACCCGGCGAGGCGATATGTCAAGCAACGACTTGGAAAATAAAAATGACGTCCGGCAAAGCGTCGCTGAGCGCTTAATGACGCTGCTGAAAACCCGCGGGGAAATGCAGGCCAGCGATGCGGGTCATCTGCTGGGCACAACCGGCGAAGCGGCGCGGCAGCAATTTGTAAAGCTGGCTAAAGACGGTCTGGCTGAAGCGAAAGCCGTGTCACAGGGTGTCGGGCGGCCGGCGCAATACTGGCAACTCACCGCCAAAGGGCATGCGCACTTCCCCGACGCGCATGCTGATCTGACCGTACAACTTCTTCAGCTTATCCGCACGTCGCTGGGCGAATCCGCGCTGGATCAGCTGATTACATCGCGTGAAAGCCAGACGCTGGATAATTACCGGCAAGCGATGAAAGGCGCGAATTCGCTGGAAGAAAGGCTGCAACGGCTGACGGCAATCCGCACCCGCGAAGGGTATATGGCGGACTGGACATTGCAGAAAGACGGCAGTTATCTGTTTGTCGAAAACCACTGCCCGATTTGCGCCGCCGCAACGACCTGTCAGGGTTTTTGCCGCGCCGAGCGGGATGTCTTCCGTGATGTGCTGGAGGCGAACGTTGAACGCACCGAGCATATTTTACAGGGCGCGCGCCGCTGTGCGTATGTGATCCGTTAGCCGGATTTCAGGCGAAAAAAAACCGCCGGTTAAGGCGGTTTGATTGCAGAGCAGTGATGACAATTACTTATTGCCGCTGCCTGCATTTCCGGTACGGCGCTGGCCTGCATGCGCAGGACGCGAACGTGCCGGACGGTTTTCAGCTGAACCACGGTTATCTGAACCACGGTTTTCAGAGGTACCGCTGCGCTGACCGTTTCCGCCCTGACGCGGAGCACCGGAACGTGGAGCACCAGAGCGCGGTGCACCCGGACGCTGGCCCTGACGAGGCGCGCCACGACCGCCGCCGCCATTACCCTGACGACCATTGATGATCGGCTCAGCTTTGATGCTCGGGTCTGGCTCGTAACCTTCCAGCGCGATACGCGGGATTTCACGTTTCAGCAGACGCTCGATGTCACGCAGCAGTTTGTGTTCATCCACACACACCAGAGAAATCGCTTCACCGGTGGCTTCAGCACGACCGGTGCGGCCAATACGGTGAACGTAATCTTCCGGTACGTTTGGCAGTTCATAGTTCACAACGTGTGGCAGCTGATCGATATCCAGACCGCGCGCGGCGATGTCGGTGGCGACCAGAACACGGATTGAACCTGCTTTGAAATCGGCCAGCGCACGGGTACGCGCGCCCTGACTTTTGTTGCCGTGAATTGCTGCGGCAGTGATGCCGTCTTTATTCAGCTGTTCAGCAAGATGGTTCGCGCCGTGTTTGGTACGGTTGAACACCAGCACCTGTTTCCAGTCGCCTTCACCGATCATCTGAGACAGCAATTCTCTTTTACGTTTCTTATCAACAAAGTGGACGCTTTGTTCAATTTGCGCAGAAGCGGTGTTGCGACGGGCCACTTCAACAGAAGCAGGGTTGGTCAGCAACTTGCTCGCCAGACCTTTGATCTCATCAGAGAAGGTCGCGGAGAACAGCAGGTTCTGACGCTTCGCAGGCAGTTTCGCCAGCACGCGACGGATATCATGGATGAAGCCCATATCCAGCATGCGGTCAGCTTCATCAAGCACCAGGATTTCAACCTGAGATAAATCCACAGCACGCTGATGTTCCAGGTCCAGCAAACGACCCGGCGTTGCGATCAGCACATCCACACCACCGCGCAGTTTCATCATCTGCGGGTTGATGCTTACACCACCAAATACCACCAGCGAACGCAGGGTCAGGTATTTGCTGTAAGCCTGGACGTTTTCACCAATCTGCGCCGCCAGCTCACGGGTTGGGGTCAGGATCAGCGCACGAACCGGGCGACGTCCTTTGAATTGCGCGTTGGTATGGCTGAGCATGTTGAGCAGCGGCAGTGTAAAACCAGCGGTTTTACCGGTACCGGTCTGCGCACTCGCCATCAGGTCACGACCTTCAAGCACGACAGGAATAGCCTGACGCTGAATAGGCGTAGGTTCGCGATAGCCCTGTTCTTCAACAGCACGCAAAATTTCGGCACTTAAGCCGAGGGAATCAAATGACATATAAGGAAAAGCTCCAGTCCACTCTAACCCGAACGGGGTTCGGTGCAGTTTCAAGAGTGGATGATCAGACGAGGCAAATGAGGCATTACCACGAGGATTCGGCACAAACTGCAGTGCGCCAGTTGGGTGGATACTAGCACAAAACGCCGCCATGCGTGAAGTTATCTCCTTTTTGCCTGTAACTGACGGTTACAACGGCAGGATCGGGTCACAGTTTCAGGCCGCATAATCTGCCGCGATAATCCGAAACTTTGATACAGGATAATCAATTATAAAGCTGATGAATGGGTTCCCACTTTTTGCGTCCCACTTCACAGATTTGATTGCTATGCTTCGTTTCTCACACTCCTCTGTCCATAAGGCCATACCGCTGCAACATGGAAACCTGGAAAGTAAATTTAATCTCCGTCTGGCTCGGCTGTTTTTTTACCGGCATGGCGATGAGTCAGATCCTGCCTTTTTTACCGCTTTACATCGAACAACTGGGCGTGACCGATCACGCATCACTCAGTTTGTGGTCGGGTCTGGTTTTTAGCGGGACGTTTCTGGTTTCCGCTGTGGTTGCGCCGCTGTGGGGCAGCCTTGCTGACCGCAAAGGCCGCAAGCTGATGTTGTTACGCGCCGCGCTGGGCATGGCGATTGTCATGATGCTGCAGGGCTTTGCCACCAACGTCTGGCAGCTCTTCATTTTGCGTACGCTGATGGGGCTGACGTCCGGGTATATTCCCAATGCGATGGCGCTGGTCGCCTCACAGGTGCCGCGTGATAAAAGCGGCTGGGCACTGGGCACGTTATCCACCGGTCAGGTATCGGGCGTGATTATCGGCCCGCTGCTGGGTGGATTTATGGCCGACCATCTCGGCCTGCGCACGGTATTTTTCGTCACAAGCGGCATGTTGTTTATCAGCTTCCTGATCACGTTATTCCTGATCAAAGAACGCGTTGTTCCGGTCTCCAAAGCTAACCGTCTGAGCGGGAAAGCGGTCTTCACCACGTTGCCTTATCCGTGGCTTATCGTCAGCCTGTTCGTCACCACCATGATGATTCAGCTGGCGAACGGTTCTATCAGCCCGATCCTGACGCTGTTTATCCGCGAGCTTTCTTCCGATACCAGTAATATCGCCTTTATCAGCGGGGTGATTGCCGCCGTCCCGGGCGTTTCCGCGCTGATGGCCGCCCCGAAACTCGGCAAACTCGGTGACCGCATCGGCGCGCACCGGATACTTATCGCCGCGCTGGTATTTTGCTTTGTCCTTTTCTGCCTGATGGCGCTGATTAATACCCCGACGCAGCTGGGTATTCTGCGTTTCATGCTCGGTTTCGGCGATGGTGCATTGATGCCTGCGGTTCAGGCATTGCTGGTGAAATACAGCAGCGATCAGGTCACGGGCCGGATATTTGGATACAACCAGTCGTTTATGTATCTCGGTAATGTGGTCGGGCCGCTGATTGGTTCAAGTGCCTCAGCCCTGCTGGGGTTCCGGTGGGTATTTATCGTCACCGCGATCCTGGTGTTGTTCAATACGGTGCAGGTGTGGTGGAGTTTCCGGCAGGTGCCGACGGGAAGAGTGAGGGTTTGATTTGCTCTTCCCCTTCGCAGGAGAGGGAGTAAAAGACCTCACCATCCGGCATAAAAAAGGGACACTTCTCAGTGCCCCTCTCTCACATTTGAAATCAAAAATAATTACCGGCGGTTGCCGAAAATCCGCAACAACATCAGGAACAGGTTGATGAAATCCAGATACAACGTCAGTGCGCCAACGATGGAGTATTTGCGGAAGTTATCGCGATCATCAGCAGACAACTGCGCACCCATGTTTTTCAGCTTCTGCGTGTCATACGCGGTCAGGCCGACGAAGATCAGCACACCGGCGTAAGAAATGATGTTCGCGAGGCCAGAGCTTTTCAGCCACATGTTGACCAGCGATGCCAGAACCAGGCCAATCAGCGCCATGAACAACATGCTGCCGATACCTGTCAGGTCACGTTTGGTCACGTAGCCGTAAACACTCATCGCACCAAACATCCCGGCGGCGACAATGAAGGTGCCGAAAATCGAGTCACCGGTGTAGACCAGGAAAATACTGGAAAGCGTGAGCCCGGTCAGCGCCGAATAGAGCATGAAGAGGCCGGTAGCGACGGTGCCGCTCAGGCGGTTCACCATGCCGGAAATCACAAAGACCAGCGCCAGCTGAGCGATGATCAAACCGAAGAACGTAATCTGGCTGGAGAAAACGAAGCTCATGATTTTTTCAGAGCCGGAAGCATACCAGGCGACAAATGCGGTCAGCAGCAAGCCACAGAACATCCAGCCATACACTTGCGCCATGTACGCCTGAATGCCGGTATTCGCGCGTTCAACAATTGAACCGTTACTGCGTGGATATCGATCCATGATGATTACCCTTTTGCATGGAGGACGAAAAATGAGGCCAAAAAAGCCTCCCGATCTTCTAAGCGTATCACAGATAATGCGAAAAGCATGGGAGGTCTGCGTGCGGTTGAGCCGCTATTTACCAGCGCGCCGCCGCGACTTTATCGCTATCACGGGCATCAACCCAGCGGTCACCCTCTTCCGTCGCCTCGCGCTTCCAGAAAGGTGCACGCGTTTTCAGCTGATCCATAATAAATTCATTGGCTTCGAACGCCATTCCACGATGCGCACTGGTGACGCCGACAAAGACAATTTCATCGCCCGGATACATCGGCCCGACGCGGTGATAAACAGAAACACTTTGCAAAGGCCAGCGCGCACGCGCCTGCTCAACAATCTCCGCCAGCGCTTTTTCGGTCATGCCCGGATAGTGCTCCAGCGTCAGTGCCGTCACATGGCTGCCCAGATTGTGATTGCGCACTTTGCCGGTGAACGTCACTACCGCGCCGTCGGCGTCTGATTGCGCCAGCCAGTTGTACTCTTCGCCAACGTTAAACGGGGCGGCATCCACAATAATTTTTGTCCTGTCCATCTCAGCCCCCGGTCACTGGCGGGAAGAACGCCACTTCGTCGCCCGCTACCAGCGGATGCGCCATCGTGGTCAGCGTCTGGTTAACAGCCACCAGCAGTTTGCCGGATTCCAGCGCCAGTGCCCAGCGGTCACCGCGTCTGGTCAGGGAATTGCGCAAATCTTCCACGGTGGAAAAATCAGCCGGCAATTGCAGGCCGGACGTCCCGGTTAACTCACGGACCTGGGCGAAGAATAAAATGTCGATCATATTTCTACCTTACCTTCAGCCTTGCTTTCCGCCTTAAAGTCGCCTGATTTACCGCCGCTTTTTTCCAGCAGGCGGATCGGGCCGATCACCATATCTTTCTGTACCGCTTTGCACATGTCGTAAATGGTCAGCGCCGCTACAGAAGCTGCCGTCAGCGCTTCCATTTCCACACCGGTTTTGCCGCTCAGACGACAGCGGGATTCGATGCGCACACGGTGATGTTCCGGCTGAGCTTCCAGATTCACTTCCACTTTGGTCAGCAGTAACGGATGACACAGCGGGATTAAATCCCAGGTCTTTTTGGCTGCCTGAATCCCGGCGATACGCGCCGTGGCAAAGACATCACCTTTGTGGTGATTGCCGTTAATAATCATCGCCAGCGTGTCAGCGGCCATTTCTACAAACGCTTCTGCACGGGCTTCGCGAACCGTTTCGGCTTTACCGGAAACGTCCACCATGTGGGCATCACCGGAAGCATTAATGTGGGTTAATTCAGACATTCTTATTTCTTCAAATGTGGGGTGAAATTGCACGGTCCCTGACGGGCGTCGAGCTGTGCTTCAATGATATTTTCCCAGGCGGTCTGGCAGGCGCGGGTTGATCCCGGCATGGCAAAAATCACCGTCTGATTGGCAATACCGCCGATGGCGCGTGACTGAATGGTCGAGGTGCCGATATCTTCGAAAGACACCATACGGAACAGCTCGCCGAAACCTTCAATTTCACGGTCAAATAACGGCTTCAGGGCTTCCGGCGTATTGTTGCCCGCGTTAAATCCGGTACCGCCGTTGATCAGAATGGCCTGGATCTTTTCATCTGCAATCCACGCAGAAACCACGGCGCGAATGCTGTAAATGCTCTCTTTAACAATTTGCTGCGCCACAACGTGGTGGCCGCCTTCGGTCACGGCTTCTTTCAGGTAATGGCCGGAGGTATCTTCCGCGTCGGTGCGGCGGTCAGAAACCGTCATGATCGCCACAGATAACGGCAAAAATTCTTTGCTGGCTTTGCTCATCAGTTTGCTCCTTAAACGATTAATGCCGGACTCAGCCGCCGATAAACGACAGGTTCTGGGTTATTCCGGTATTGCCTTCATGCAGGAAGTGCGTTTGTTTTTTACGGCTGAGGCCGCCCTGGATCCTGTCCATCAAATCGTCCTGCTGCATGTCGTCGGCTAATAAATCGCGCAGCGGAATGCCCTGCTCGCCGAAAAGACACAAATGCAGATTGCCGATGGCTGAGACGCGCAGCCGGTTACAGCTGGCGCAGAAGTCTTTTTCGTACGGCATGATCAGACCGATTTCACCGAGATAATCCGGATGGCTGAATACCTGAGCCGGGCCGTCACTGCGGGAACGAATCTGTAACTGCCAGCCCTGACGCACCAGCTGTTCGCGCAGGACTTCGCCGGATACATGGTGTTTGCGGAACAGGTCGCCGCCGTCACCGGTTTCCATCAGTTCGATGAAACGCAGCTGAATCGGACGGGTTTTAATCCAGTCGAGGAAGGTGTTCAGACTGGCGTGATTCACATCGCGCATCAGCACGGTATTGACTTTGACCTTGCTGAAACCAGCGTCAAACGCGGCGTCAATGCCGGCCATCACATCGCGGAATTTATCCTGGCCGGTGATGGCGTGAAACTGGCGGGCATCAAGGCTGTCGACGCTGACGTTAATGTTTGTCAGCCCGGCATCACGCCATTTGCTGATATCACGCGCCATGCGGTAACCGTTGGTGGTCACGGCCAGCGTTTTAATTGAGGGGTTTTCGCGAACGGCGGCAATGATGTCGCAGAAGTCACGGCGCAGCGATGGTTCTCCACCGGTCAGGCGCACTTTTTCCGTTCCCAGATTGGCGAACGCGCGACTGACCCGACGGATTTCATCGAGCGAAAGAAAGCTTTTATTGCTGTGCCCGTGCGGCTTGTAACCGTCCGGCAGACAATAGGTGCAACGAAAATTGCACACGTCAGTGATCGACAGCCGCAAGTAATAAAACTTGCGGGCAAAAGCATCAGTAAGTTGAAGCACCTAAACACCTTTCCAAATACGGGAGATGCGGGCATTTCTGCCATGCACCCTGGTGACTGATTGTCACGGCCAGGGCTCCATATTGTTTCTGTGGGAACAACGTCAGAAAGGCAACTTAGGAACCAGGGCTAGGAGTTGATTCAACACGTTCATTGCAGAACGATGAAGAATTCGGGTAACGGACTACAGTTTAACGCTCTGAAGACCGGATCGCCAAGGTGGTTTTTCGTTATGCATTTTGATATATAACGATTTTTCACGACAAAAGAGAGCATTTTCAACGATAAAACCGCTTGATTTTGAAAGCGCTGAGAGTGCTGCGAAGGGATAACATCCTGTTGCAAAATTAGGTAAAATCTCCCGGCGACACAAGTCTCTGCAGCATCATTATTGTGCCCTGAGCACGCACTATTCTCACCTCTGGCCGCTTCACAAGGATCTTTATGCGCAATCGAACATTAGCTGACCTCGACCGGGTGGTGGCATTAGGCGGAGGGCACGGCTTGGGCCGCGTAATGTCTTCTCTTTCTTCGCTGGGCCCGCGTCTCACCGGCATTGTGACCACGACCGACAACGGCGGTTCAACCGGCCGTATCCGTCGTTCGGTGGGCGGCATCGCCTGGGGCGATATGCGCAACTGCCTCAACCAGCTGATCACCGAACCGA
This sequence comes from Rahnella contaminans, assembly GCF_011065485.1. NCBI lineage: Bacteria > Pseudomonadati > Pseudomonadota > Gammaproteobacteria > Enterobacterales > Yersiniaceae > Rahnella > Rahnella contaminans. The sequence continues at coordinate 980,216 of NZ_JAADJS010000002.1, read as the reverse complement.
GCTTAGCCTCGGCGATGTTCGAATACCGCTTCAGCGGCCAGGGCGAACTGGACGGACACAATCTCGGCAACCTGATGCTGCGCGCACTGGATCACCTGACCGTCCGTCCGCTGGAAGCGATCAATCTGGTGCGCAGCCTGCTGAAAGTGGACGCTGAGCTGATTCCGATGTCCGAACAACCGGTAGATTTAGCCGCGATCGACGCGACCGGTCAGCGGGTTCACGGCGAAGTAAACGTCGATAAACTGACGCAAATACCGCGGGAATTACTGCTGGAGCCACAGGTTCCGGCCACACGCGAAGCGTTACACGCCATCGCCGAAGCGAACCTCATCCTGATTGGCCCCGGCAGTTTCTTTACCAGCCTGATGCCGCTGTTGCTAATGGAAGATCTCACCACCGCCCTGCGCCGCAGCCGTGCGCACATCGTATATATCGGGAATCTGGGGAAAGAGCTGAGCGTTGCTGCGGCGTCGCTGACCCTGGATGACAAACTGGATATGATCGAAAAGCGCATTGGCCGTCGCGCTGATGCCGCGATTGTCGGGCCGAAAGTGACGCTGGGCGAAAGTGCCAAAGCGCATCTGATTATTCAAAGCCCGCTGGAAGCCAGTGATATTCCGTATCGCCATGACCGCGATATGTTGCGGATGGCGGTAGAAGAAGCGCTGCAAAAGATGCTCTGATTTATCATTAGCAGAAATACGAAAGGCCGCGCAAAGCGGCCTTTTTGACGTTTGGGAAACCGAATTTACTGCCAGTCAGCCAGAATTTCTGCGGTGGTTTTTACTGTGACCGGATTGCCGGGCACGGATAATTCACGCCACACTTCGTTATGCTGACCAATCAGTTGCTGCGCGGTAACATGCGTACGGTCGCCGGTTGTATGCGCATCCGACGCAACGGTCACGGCATAACCTTTGCTGGCGGCGACTTTGATGGTCGTATCCACACAATAATCTGTCGCACAACCACAGACCGTAAAACGGGTCGTGTTCAGTTCCTGTAGTACCGCGTCCAGCGTGGTGCGATAGAAAGAATCACAGGCGGTTTTGGTGACAGAAATCGCTCCTTCGGGCTGATGTAGCTCAGGCAACACCTGCCAGAATTCGCTGCCTTCGGTCATTTCACCTTCAGCGTGCTGAATGAAGATGACGCGCCCTGCCCGGTCAATCAGCTGATTAATACGCTCAGCCCGTCCGCTGCGGTCATAACGCGGGGAAGCGAAAACGCCGTTTTGCATATCCACCACAATAAGAACATGTTGCTCTGACACGACTCTTTCCCTCAAATGAACACAATGAAATGCAAATGATTTACTTTTTCACCAGCGGATGATTATTCCACGGGCTGTCGGCGGCAGGTTTCACGGTACTGACTTTAGGCTTTTGCGGCTTTTCAGCGGAGAGCGGCGTGCGACGTTTGCTGCGCGTCATATCAGGGCGCAAATGGCCTTCGATAAAATCCAGATACAGCGTTTCCACTTCCTTACGCGCCCAGGGCGTGCGGCGCAGAAATTTCAGACTGGACTTGATGCTCGGATCGCTTTTGAAGCAGTTGATATTGACCTGCGAGGCCAGTGCGGGCCAGCCAAAATTATCCACCAGCGTTGTCAGCAGTTTTTCCAGCGTGACACCGTGCAACGGATCTTTCGCCGCTCCGGGATTTTGTGGTGTATCAGTCATTGGCTCGCTTTTCCTTATCAATTTTCAGGCCGCGCACTTTATCATTTTTCCCTTACGAAAGAGCAATAAACTGTTCACGCAGGGCGTGGAGTTCGTCACGTGTATTGGCCGCTTCTTCGAATTCCAGATTCTGGGCGTGCGCATACATCTTGCTTTCCAGCTCTTTAATGCGCTGTTCCAGCGCTTTAGGCGTAAGCGATTTGTAGGTTTGCGCCGCTTCGGCATCGCGCTTGTCTTTGTTCTTTTTGGTCTTCGGCTGGCCCAGTTGCAGGATATCGGAAATCTTCTTGTTCAGGCCCATCGGCGTAATGCCGTTTTCCAGGTTGTAAGCTTCCTGTTTCGCACGACGACGCTCCGTTTCACCGATAGCTTTGGCCATTGAATTCGTGATTCTATCGCCGTAAAGAATGGCTTTACCGTTGAGGTTACGCGCCGCACGACCAATGGTCTGGATAAGCGAACGTTCAGAACGCAGGAAACCCTCTTTGTCGGCATCAAGGATTGCCACCAGAGAAACTTCCGGCATATCCAGCCCTTCCCTCAGCAAGTTGATGCCCACCAGCACGTCGAATTCACCGAGACGCAAATCGCGAATGATCTCCACGCGCTCGACAGTATCGATATCAGAGTGCAGGTAACGCACCTTCTCGCCGTGTTCTTCCAGATACTCGGTCAAATCCTCGGCCATGCGTTTGGTCAGTGTGGTGACCAGCACACGCTCATTGATGGCAACGCGTTTGCGGATTTCAGACAGCAGATCGTCGACCTGCGTGGTCACCGGGCGCACTTCAATAATCGGATCCAGCAAGCCGGTCGGACGCACCACCTGATCCACCACATCGCCGCCGGATTTATCCAGCTCGTAAGCGCCTGGCGTGGCGGAAACATAAATCGTCTGCGGCGCCAGCGCTTCAAATTCTTCAAAACGCATCGGGCGGTTATCCAGCGCCGATGGCAGGCGGAAACCGTATTCCACCAGCGTTTCTTTACGCGAGCGATCACCTTTATACATCCCGCCGATTTGCGGAATGGTGACGTGGGATTCATCGACTATCAGCAAACCGTCGGCAGGCAGATAGTCAAACAGTGTCGGCGGCGGCTCGCCCGGCCCGCGCCCTGAAAGGTAGCGCGAATAGTTTTCGATACCCGAGCAATAACCCAGCTCATTCATCATTTCGAGATCAAACTGCGTACGCTGGCTGAGACGCTGTTCTTCGAGCAGTTTGTTGTTATCCAGCAACACCTTGCGGCGATCGGCCAGATCGACTTTGATCTCTTCCATCGCCTGCAAAATACGTTCACGCGGGGTGACGTAGTGCGTTTTCGGGTAAATGGTGAAACGCGGAACTTCGTGCTGCACCTGACCGGTCAGCGGATCGAAAAGGGAAAGCCGCTCGACTTCCTGATCGAAAAGCTCGATGCGCAGCGCCAGATCGTCCGATTCCGCCGGGAAGACGTCGATCACTTCGCCACGGACGCGGAAAGTACTGCGCTGGAAAACCTGATCATTGCGGGCATATTGCAGCTCGGCCAGACGGCGCACGATCGCGCGCTGATCGATAATCATCCCTTTGGTCAGGTGGAGCATCATTTTCAGATACAGATCCGGGTCGCCCAGACCGTAGATCGCCGAAACGGATGCCACCACGATGACGTCGCGGCGCTCAAGCAGCGCTTTGGTCGCGGAAAGTCGCATCTGCTCGATGTGTTCGTTCACCGAGGAATCTTTTTCGATAAACGTGTCTGAACTCGGGACATACGCTTCTGGCTGATAATAATCGTAGTAAGAAACAAAATATTCGACGGCGTTCTCCGGGAAGAACTCTTTCATTTCGCCATATAGCTGGGCCGCGAGGGTTTTATTGGGCGCGAGAACCATCGTCGGCCGGTTCAGGTCAGCAATCACGTTCGCGACGGTGAAGGTTTTACCGGAACCGGTAACGCCGAGTAACGTCTGGTGCGCCAGACCGTTCTCCAGCCCTTCTTCCAGACGGCGTATTGCCTCAGGCTGATCGCCTGATGGCTTAAATTCGGAATGCAGTTTGAACTCTTTACTCATGACGGGCTACCTGGCTGAAATGAAAACGCATAAGGCCGTACGAAAGGCGCTCACGGAAAAACAGTATGAAAGACTCCGCGAATTTTGCCAGCCTTGATTTTACCGCCCTATAGTACTGTATATAAAACCAGCCTCCAATCGATAAAAATCACCGGTGATTTAACAGGTTGCTTCATCTGCACTTTTTTAGGTTATTACGAAAAAGAATTCTCACCATCAGGTGACAATTATCCCCAAAATTTTTCATCCGTTAACTTTCTGACCACAGGTTGACGAATTCTGACACAACTATGACGAACGAATTACGGGCATATTGCTTTTAACTAACTCACTGATTATAAACAACATCATCAAAAAGCTGCGAATACGGGCAAAGTGAGCACAACCCGCGCCCCGACTCGTCTGTAGCATCTTTTCTTACTCTCATGCACATGGTTATCCACAGGAATAGTGGATAACTCTCAGCACGCCCCGTGCTGCGGGAGTTGGCAAAAAGTGCACTTCAGACGCCGGAGGGGGGATCAGCATCTTTTTTAGTTATTTTTTCCCTTTTTTCAGACTTTATTTATGCCTATTTTGCCTAGATTTCTGGTCGGATGTTTCTTGCAAAATCCAAAAGTGCATCTCATCAGGATTTTTTTGCTTCTTACTCCCCTTACGTTTGCACCAAAATCAGAGAGAGCGGCACTGGCAAAGTGCAGTTGCCCTTTTCCCGCGTCTGACCGGTTCTGTTAAAACCTGAGCAACACTAATGAATAATCCTAAATCGCCGTGCGCCCCGCTGTTAACACCCCTGTAACTTCTCTTTTCCCCGGCACTTTTACAAACTTGGCCTGAGAGTTGCAGTGTCACTGTAGGAAGCGTTTCCTGTAGCCGGAACCGCTTTTTTCACCTGAAAGTGAAATCTGATGATTACCCTGTTTTTTGCTAAGCAAAGTCATTTTTAGTGCAAGGAAAAAGCGGTTAACCCCATTTATCACTGGTTAATGGCTGTTTATCTGTAATTGATGCTGAGAGGTTGGCTGGTAATCAACGGGATTTAATTCTGTGTTACGGCGTTAACAGCGGAACATAAATGTCAGAAATGTGACAGTGGCGGTCAAAGCGAAGTTCAGCGGAATGCTCCGTGCGGGAGGGAGGTCTGATGTTAAGTGTAAAATCAGTTAATCAGTATTATGGGCAAAAACATATTCTGTGGGATATCAATCTCGAACTGTACCGCGGTCAATGTACGTGTCTGATCGGCCGAAATGGCGTGGGGAAAACCACGCTGGTGAACTGCATTATGGGCCATCTTCCGGTGAAAAGCGGGGCGATCTCCTGGCAGTCGCGCGACGAAGAGCCTCAGAGTTTGTTAAATCTGCCAGTGGAAAGACGTGCGCAAATCGGTATCGGTTATGTGCCACAGGGCCGGCAGATTTTTTCGCAGATGAGTGTCGATGAAAACCTGCAAATTGCCATGATGGCCAGCCGGAATAAGACGCGTCGCGTGCCTGAAGAGGTCTACGACCTGTTTCCGACGCTTAAGGAAATGGGAATGCGTAAAGCGGGAGAGCTCGATGAGAGCCAGCAGCAGCAACTGGCGATCAGCCGCGCGCTGGTTCAGGAGCCCGAACTTCTGATCCTCGACGAACCGACCGAACACACCAGCGCGTCAATGGCGGCGAATATGGGTAACATCATTCACCGCCTGAACCGTGACCTTGGTCTGACGCTGCTTCTGGTCGGGCATAAATTGCCGTTCATCCGCAGCGTCGCTGACCGGTTTTGTCTGGTGGACGGCGGGCGCAACGTAGCGCAAGGCACGCTGGCACAGCTTGACGAGACGTTAATCAAAAATTATCTGACGGTCTGACGTCGCGCTTCATTCACCACAAGAAAGCAGACGTTCGAGATCCAGATATTGCCCCAGATTTACGTCCAGACCGGCGATCAGGAACGGGATCTCGCCCAGCAGTGGCGCAGGCAACATACGCGTGAGCGTCTCCATGTATGCCGGATGATGCTTCCCCGTTTCCTGCACATCATTGGCAATCCAGCCCGCAAGATGCAACCCACTTTGCGCGATGGCCTGCGCCGTCAGCACGGCGTGATTGATGCAGCCCAGCCGCATTCCCACCACCAACACCACCGGCAGTTGCTCGGCAATCACCCAGTCCGCAAACGTGTAATCTGCGGTCAGCGGCGTGTACCAGCCACCCGCCCCTTCCACCACTACCCAGTCAGCCAGCGGTTCGAGATGGCGCAATCCGGCGGATAACACCTGCGGATCAATCGGGCGCTTTTCCAGCTCGCTGACGATATGCGGCGACGTCGGCTCGATAAACGTACAAGGATTCACTTCGTCATAACGCAGTCCGACGGTGCTGTAAGCCTGAAGCGCCAGCGCGTCGCTGTTGCGCGGCCCTTCTGCCGTCATTTCACTGCCTGATGCCACCGGTTTGTATCCGGCGGTTTTGTGTCCGGCGCGCGCTGCCGCCTGCAAAAATGCGGTTGTGGCAACGGTTTTTCCGACTTCTGTGTCGGTGCCGGTAATAAAGTATTTTTGTTTCATGATTTATTTTAATAAAAGCCTGGTGTTGGTTCTGGCTCCCTTCCCGCAATGACATCGGATTTTGCTCCTCCCCCTGCGAAGGGGAGGGAGCAGACCGTGCCTGTTTCAAACCTGGGAGGAGCTTTGTTAACGTGGGATAAGTTCTTCCACCTGCAAAATGCCGTAGACCAGCCGGTAGTTGAGCGGCAAAATGCCGTCGCGGCGGACGTAATGTTTTTCCAGCAATTGCAGACGCTCGCGCCCGCCCAGTCCGCCGAGGCGGCCATTTTTGATGTGCGTCGCGCCAATGCCTTTGAGCGAACGCATCAGCGACATCACGTCCGGGAATTCGGCGACGTGATCGCTGAAGGTCACTTCATGGCGATACGGCGCGCAGGCTTCGGCGATTTTGTCGGGCGTCAGGAACTGATTCACGTGACGACGGCCATCGACTTTCATCCACGCCGCGGCCAGCTCATTGAGCGAACCTTCGGCCAACGTGGAGAAAATCACCAATCCGCCGTTGCGGGTGACGCGATGCATTTCTTCCAGCGCACGCGGCAGCGCGTTACACCACTGCACTGCCAGATTGCTGAAACAGATATCAACCGAGTTATCAGCAAACGGTAAACGCTCGATATCCCCCGGCACGTATTCATCGGCGGAATCCAGCTCGCGGGCACGGCTCAGCATGCCTTCAGAGAGATCCAGCGCAATCACGTTTTTCCCCTGAGCGCGCCAGTAACGGCTGAAATAGCCCGTCCCGCAACCGGCGTCGACAACCGTTTTTCCAGCATTTTTCAGATAAGGTTCTGCCAGCGAAAGCAACGTTTCACCCACATCACGCTGCAATTGTGCGGCGTTTTCATAACTGACGGCGGCGCGACTGAACGCGTCGGCCACCGCTTGTTTATTCACTAATTCAGTGACTGCACCCATGAAGGGACTCCAGCAAAAAATCGATATCTTCCGGCCTGTGTGCCGCCGTCAGCGTAAGACGCAGCCGCGCGCTGCCCGGAGGCACCGTCGGCGGACGGATAGCACTGACCCACAACCCGCGTTCGCGCATTGTCGCCGCCAGATCTAAAGCAGGCTGATTTTCGCCTACGATCACCGGCTGGATTGCCGTTTGTGAAGCGGTCAGCCGGTAAGGCAATCCGGAAGCCCCGGCGCGGAAACGGGCAATATTGGCCGCCAGTTTATCACGCAGGCCGTCGTCCTGCCGGACTCGTGCCAGCGCGGCCTGTAACGCGCAAACCTGCGCCGCAGGCATCGCCGTGCTGTAAATAAGATGACGCGCGAACTGCACCAGATAATCCGCGGTAGCATCATCACACAACACCGCCGCGCCACTGCACCCGAAAGCTTTACCGAATGTGATCACCAGAAGCTCAGGCCGCACACCCTGCTGCCAGCAACTGCCGCGCCCTTCTTCACCCAGGACACCCACGCCGTGCGCGTCATCCACCATCAGCCAGCTATCGTGCGATTGCGCCAGACGATGCAGTTCCGCCAGAGGTGCACCGTCGCCGTCCATGCTGAATACCCCTTCGGTCACCACCAGCGTTTCACCGTCCACCGGTTTTTTCAGCAAGCGTTGCAGGGAATCCGGCTGATTGTGATGAAAGCGCCGCAGCTGCGAAGGCGCATGGGCAGCGGCTTCCAGCAAAGAAGCGTGACTGAGTTTATCCGCCAGCACGCGATCGTCGCCCTGCATCAGCGCGGCAAGAATGGCCTGATTTGCCGCAAAGCCGGAGATAAACAGCAGCGCGCGCGGATAGCCCTGCCACTGCGCCAGCTGCTGTTCGAATTCAGCGTGCACCACGCTGTAGCCGGTGACGTGCCCGGAACCGCCGCTGCCCACGCCGTATTTTTCAGCGCCCTTCTGCCACGCGGCAATGACGTCCGCGTCCTGACTCAGGCCGAGATAATCGTTACCGGAAAAATTCAGATACCGTTTGTCACCCTGTGTCAGAAACCGCGCGCTGCCACCGTTGTTAGGCTGACGCACACGAAAAGCCGCCGCTTCTTTGCGGGCGGCAACGGCATCGTTAATCCGCGTTTGCCAGCTCATGATCAGACGGCGGCGTTGTAGAACTGTGCGGTATCGGCATGAACCAGCTGTTCTGCCAGCGCGGCCTGTTGCTGGTTATCGCCCATTTCTGTTTCGAACACCTGCGGGTTCAGCCCCAGTTTGCCAAACAGAATGAGATCTTTATCTTCCGCCGGGTTAGGCGTGGTCAGCAGCTTGCAGCCGTAGAAAATGGAGTTGGCACCGGCCATAAAGCACATCGCCTGCGTCTGTTCGCTCATCTGTTCGCGACCGGCGGAAAGACGGACATACGACTGCGGCATCATGATGCGCGCCACGGCGATAGTGCGGATAAAATCAAACGGATCGACGTCGTCGTTATCGGCCAGCGGCGTGCCTTTCACTTTCACCAGCATGTTGATCGGCACGCTTTCCGGCGGCACCGGCAGGTTCGCCAGCTGCATCAGCAGACCGGCACGGTCTTTGACGGTTTCACCTAAACCAACAATCCCGCCGGAGCAGACTTTAATGCCCGCGCCGCGCACTTCCGACAGCGTATCCAGACGTTCCTGATAGCTGCGGGTGGTGATGATGCTGCCGTAAAATTCCGGCGAGGTATCCAGATTGTGGTTGTAGAAATCCAGACCGGCATGCGCCAGACGCTGCGCCTGCGAGGTGTTCAGCGTGCCGAGCGTCATACAGGTTTCCATCCCCAGTTCTTTCACGCCCTGCACCATTTGCTCGAGGTACGGCATGTCACGGTCGTGCGGGTTTTTCCACGCCGCGCCCATGCAGAAACGGGTTGAACCGGCGGCTTTCGCCTGACGGGCGGATTCAAGCACCTGCTCGACTTCCATCAGACGTTCAGATTCCAGCCCGGTTTTGTAACGGGAACTCTGCGGGCAGTATTTACAGTCTTCCGGACAGGCACCGGTTTTGATCGACAACAGCGTACTGACCTGAACCTGACGCGGATCGAAGTGCTGGCGGTGAACCTGCTGCGCTTCAAACATCAGTTCAAGAAAAGGTTTGGAAAACAGTGCCTGAGTTTTTTCAAGCGTCCATTGGGTGCGGGTAGTCATGCGACAACTCCAAAATAAATGTTTCGTGAACGTTTTTATGGTCGGTATACTGTCAACCATTCTCGATTCGTTTTAGTTTACGGTCAACGAGAATTACATTTTTTAGTTTACAATTTACCGCCCGCAGGAATCCTTTATGAGCCCCGCCGATATCGAATTCGACCAGCGCCACATCTGGCATCCGTACACATCCATGACCAAACCGCTGCCCGCATATCCGGTGGAATCGGCGTCCGGCGTGCTTTTACATCTGGCCGACGGGCGTGAACTGGTGGACGGCATGTCGTCCTGGTGGGCGGCGATCCACGGCTACAACCACCCGCAACTGAATCAGGCAGCGGTTGAGCAAATTGGCAAAATGTCGCACGTCATGTTCGGCGGCATCACGCATCCATCGGCTATCGCGCTGTCGCGCCGTCTGGTGGAAATGACGCCTGCCGGGCTGGAATGCGTGTTTCTGGCGGATTCAGGTTCGGTCGCGGTGGAAGTGGCGCTGAAAATGGCGATGCAATACTGGCAGGCGCGCGGCGAGAAACGTCAGACGCTGCTGACGCTGCGCAACGGCTATCACGGCGATACCTTCGGCGCGATGTCGGTCTGCGATCCGCAAAATTCGATGCACAGTTTGTATCAGGGATATCTGCCGCAGCATCTGTTTGCCGACGCGCCGCAGAGCCGTTTTGACGGCGAATGGGACGAAGCGGACATTGCGCCTTTCGCCAAAATGCTCGATGAAAACCACAGCAAAATTGCCGCAGTGATTTTAGAGCCGGTGGTTCAGGGCGCGGGCGGGATGCGGATTTACCATCCGCTGTATCTTAAACGGGTGCGTAACCTGTGCGATCAGTACGGCGTGCTGCTGATTGCCGATGAGATTGCCACCGGTTTTGGCCGCACCGGCAAGCTGTTTGCCTGTGACCATGCGAAGATTTCGCCGGATATTCTCTGCCTCGGCAAAGCGCTGACCGGCGGCTATATGACACTTTCCGCCACGCTGACCACGCGGCATGTCGCTGAAGTGATCAGCAACGGCGAAGCGGGTTGTTTCATGCACGGCCCGACGTTTATGGGCAATCCGCTGGCCTGCGCGGTCGCTAATGCCAGCCTGCGTTTATTGTCGGAAAACCGCTGGCAGGCGCAGGTGCTCAATATCGAGAAACAGCTGAAAAATGAATTACTGCCGCTGGCCGGACATCCGGCAGTGGCCGACGTGCGCGTGCTCGGCGCGATTGGCGTGGTGGAAATGCGCCAGCCGGTCAACATGGCGCAACTGCAAAAACATTTCGTGGAACAGGGCGTGTGGATCCGTCCGTTCGGCAAGCTGATTTACCTGATGCCGCCGTACATCATCACGCCGGAAGAACTCCGTAAACTGACCGGTGCCATTGCCAGCGCCCTCTATTGATCACACGGCGCTGACCAGCCGGTGCGATGTTGATAACAGCGCGCTCAGCTTTTCCCGGCTGAGACGCGCCTGTTCATTGAGAAAATCAATTGCCACTTTCAGCGCGGGCGTCGGGTTTTCCGGATACAACAACGTATAAGACGCGCCGCTCGCCACGCAAAGCGGAAACGGCGCAATCACCCTGCCCGCCTGCAAATCATCTTCAATTAACGTCAGATCGCCGATCGCCACGCCATAACCCTGAAGTGCCGAATTAATCGCCAGATCCAGCGTGTCGAAATGCTGTGATTTCTCCGAAGGCAACCCCTGCACGCCCTCTTCCCGCAGCCACAAAAGCCAGTCGCGGCGGTCGCGTGTCGGGTGCAGCAGCGTTTTATCCGCCAGATCGGCAACCGCAGTTTTCCCTTTATGGCGGGGCAAAAAATCCGGTGTACAGACCGGCGTCAGCACTTCGTCAAACAGATGATGCGCGCGGCGCTGCGATTCCGGTGGCCGCCCGAAAATCACGGCGGCATCAAAATGCTCATTGCTGAAATCCACGCCGTGCGCAATCGAGGCCGTCAGTTCGATGCGCATATCAGGCCGGTCGTTTTGCAGCTGGATCACGCGTGGCAATAACCAGCGCATCGAACATGTCGGGCATTTGATCCGCAGCGTATCCGGGTGTGAACCGACGCGTTTGAGCGCATCACCCATCAGCGACAGCGCCTGCTGTACGGGCGGTAATAGTTGCGCCCCGCGCGGGGTCAGCGTCAGCCCGCGGGCCTGACGTAAAAACAACGGATACCCCAGCGATGTTTCCAGCCCGGTTATCTGACGGCTGACCGCGCCCTGCGTAATGTGCAGCAACGTGGCGGCATGCGTCAGATTCAGGGTTTGTGCGACGACGGCAAAGGTTTTTAGCACGTTGAGCGACGGTAAATTCAGTGCATTCAGATACGACAGTTCAGGCGAAAGTGTCACGGAGCCCCCGGTAAATTCAGCATTTAGCCATGACGGCTGATCATGGCGAGTATGACAAATTTTCCATTGTCGGCACAGGCGAACTGCTGCTTAATCGTTAAACACCCGTTTTAACCTTCTCATGGCCGCCCGGCCTGTTTCCTTTGGGGAAAATGCTATGAAAAGCGCGATGTCGCCGCAGTCTAAATTACCGGATGTCGGCACCACTATTTTCACCGTGATTGGCCAACTGAGCGCCGAGCACAATGCCCTGAACTTATCGCAGGGCGCACCGAATTTCTCCTGCCAGCCTGCGCTTATCGACAGCGTTGCCAAAGCCATGCGCGACGGTCATAACCAGTATGCGCCGATGAGCGGCGTGGCCGCGCTGCGCCATGCACTTTCCGCCAAAGTTGAAGCGCTTTACGGTTGCCATTATGACGCCGACAGCGAAGTCACCGTGATTGCCAGCGCCAGCGAAGGCTTGTATTCCGCTATCAGCGCGCTGGTGCATCCGGGCGATGAAGTCATTTATTTCGAGCCGTCGTTTGACAGCTACGCGCCAATTGTCCGCTTACAGGGCGCAAAACCGGTGGCGATTGGCCTGTCGATGGAGGATTTCAGCATCGACTGGGATCAGGTCGCGAGCGCCATCAACAGCCGCACGCGCATGATCATCATCAACAGCCCGCACAACCCAACCGGCGCGATTTTCACTGATTTCGACATCGAACGTCTGACGGCGCTGACCACAGACACTGACATCGTGATTTTATCGGACGAAGTTTACGAGCACGTAGTTTTCGACGGCGAGCGCCACGAAAGCATGGCCTGCCATCCGCAGCTGGCCGGGCGCAGCGTCATTGTGTCGTCGTTCGGCAAGACCTATCACGTCACCGGTTGGCGCGTGGGCTACTGCCTGGCACCGGCGGAACTGATGGACGAAATCCGCAAAGTGCATCAGTTTATGGTGTTCTCCGCCGACACGCCGATGCAGGTTGCGTTTGCCGAAGCGCTGGCCGATCCGCAAAGCTATCTCGGTCTGGCGGATTTTTATCAGAAAAAACGCGATTTGCTGGCGGAAGCGCTGAGCGAATCCCGCTTTGAATTACTCCCAAGCCGTGGCAGTTTCTTTATGCTGGCGCGTTTTAGTCATTTCAGCCCGCTGACCGACGATGAATTTGTGCTGAGCCTGATCCGGGATCACCAGATTGCTACCATCCCGCTGTCGGCCTTTTACAGTAATAACAAACCCACCGGGCTTATCCGCCTGAGCTTTGCCAAAGATAACGACACGTTGTATGAAGGCGCACGCCGTCTGTGTCGCGTCTGAGCCTACTTTCTGATACCGCAGGGGAATTGTGAATAATGAAAAAATTGAAAATCGCATTGCTGTTAGGTTGTGCCGTGGCTTCTTTTTCTGCGCTGGCAGACGGTTCCACGCTGAAATTCGGTCTGGAAGCGCAGTATCCGCCGTTTGAATCCAAAAGCGCTACCGGCGAATTGCAGGGCTTTGATATTGATTTGGGTAATGCCGTTTGCGCCGCGGCCAGCGTGAAATGCGAATGGTACGACACCTCTTTCGATGGCCTGATTGCCGCCCTTCAGGCGCGTAAATTCGATGCAATCAACTCCGCCATGAACGTAACCGAAAAGCGTCGTCAGGCGATCGATTTCACCAACGTGATTTACCGCGTACCGACGAAGCTGATTGCCAAAAAAGATTCCGGCCTGTTGCCGACCGTTAATGCGCTGAAAGGCAAACATATCGGCGTGTTGCAGGGCTCGATTCAGGAAAGTTACGCGCAGGCGCACTGGGCACCGAAAGGCGTGGATATTGTTTCTTATCAGGATCAGAACCAGGTGTATCTGGACTTGTCCTCAGGGCGTCTGGACGGTACGTTAGTGCTGGCTCCGGCGGGCCAGAGCGGATTCCTGTCACGTCCTGATGGTAAAGATTACGGCTTTGTCGGCGACGCCGTGCGCGACGATAAAATCCTCGGCAGCGGCATTGCCTTCGGCCTGCGCAAAGGTGATGCCGCGCTGAAAGAAAAACTCGACACCGCTATCGCCAAAGTGCAGAACGACGGCGTAGTTAAGACGCTTTCGAAGAAATATTTCGGCGATATTGATGTGAGTGTGAAGTAATTATTTTCTGCGCCTCACCTGTATTCTGGTGAGGCGCAAATCCTGCCACAGCCTTTCTTTTCTTCTCAGTACTCAGAATTCACAATCACTTCTTCGCCAAAAATGCCGGCCTGCGGTAACGGTTTATAGCTGGAGTTTGACGCACGTAATACGCGGATGCCGCGCGCACCGGCGGCCTGTGCGGCGGTGATGTCGTTGTCCGAATCCCCGTAGAAAATCTTCATCTGCTTATCTTTCAGCCACTGCGTTTTGGTGTTCTGCCCGGCTTTGTCACCGGCAAAAATCACCGGATTTACTTTGTCTTGCGGGATCTGGAAATCATTCTGCAAGGTTTTGGTGACGGATTCGGTTTTGGTTTCACTGCGCCCGGTAACGAAATAAATACTGTCGCCGCGTTTGAGGTGCATGGCAATCAGGCTTTTCGCCACGTCTTTCGGCATGCTGAACTCGTCCCAGCCGTTATTCATTTTTTCCCAGAATTTCGGGTTTTTCAGATAGTCCTGTTTGCCCGGAGAAAACTCCAGTTGGCCGCGGTAAAAGCCCGGCGAAGAAAACAACACCGTGTCATCGATATCGAAACCCACCGCCAGCGGCGGACGGCCTTGCAGACTGTTTTCAATTTGCGCGACTGAAACCCAGTGAACCGGCGACTGTTGGGCGAGTTGTGCAACGTTAACGCCCGGATACAGCGGCGCGGGCGCAGCGTCTTTTGCCGTCGCCGTTTGGCCAAGGCTGAGCAGCAGGAAAACGGCACTGAGTGCCAGAGGTATTTTATGCATCGGGATCCCTTTTTTATGCTTATTAATCTGAAAGATAAAACGGAGCAAGTGGTCAAAAACCTTACCGAACATACCTGCGCCCTTAACAGACTTAAAGGGATTTCTCGGACAAAGTCATAGGAAAAGATGAGGGTCACAGTTTGGGGATAAAACGCATGACTCATAAGAACATGGCATAAACCGCTTCATGCGAAAACAACTTCGCGTCCTATACTTATTCCCAATTACGTCGACTTTTAACTCTCTTATATGAAACGGGAAGGTATTGGTATGTCTCAATCTCAGTCTGAAAACCGCCGCATCGTTCTGGCGTCCCGCCCTCATGGTAAACCTGTTGATGACAATTTCCGTCTGGAAAAAGCCCCGCTGCCCGTGGCCAAAGAAGGCCAGCTTTTGTTGCGCACCGTCTGGCTTTCTCTTGACCCTTACATGCGCGGGCGGATGTCCGACGCGCCTTCGTATGCCGCGCCGGTGCAAATCGGTGAAGTGATGACCGGCGGCGGGGTGTCCCGCGTGGTGGAATCCCACAGCCCGGATTTTAAGACCGGCGATCTCGTCGTGGGCAGAACCGGCTGGCAGGATTACGCCGTCGTGAACGCGGATGAAGTGAAAAAGCTGGAAGGCGCTGCGCTTAAGCAACCGTCTCTGGCATTGGGCGTGCTGGGGATGCCGGGCTTCACCGCGTTTATGGGGCTGCTGGATATCGGCGAACCGAAACCGGGCGAGACGCTGGTGGTCGCCGCAGCCACCGGGCCGGTCGGATCCCTGGTCGGACAAATCGGTAAAATCAAAGGCTGCCGCGTGGTGGGTATCGCCGGGGGTGAAGAGAAATGCCGCTACGCCGTGGAGCATTTCGGATTCGATGAATGCTTAGATCACCGCGCGCCGGATTTAGATCAACGTCTCAAAGCCGCCTGTCCTGACGGCATCGATGTTTATTTCGAAAATGTCGGCGGCGCGGTGTTTGACGCGGTTCTTCCGTTGCTCAATACCAAAGCCCGTATTCCGGTATGCGGTCTGGTTTCGCAATACAACGCCACCGGCCTGAAAGAAGGTCACGACCGCCTGTCACTGCTTGCCAGCACGATTTTGAGAAAGCGACTGCGCATGCAGGGATTCATTATTTTTGATGATTACGGCCATCGTTATCCGGAATTTGCAAAGCAGATGGGCGAATGGTTTGAAGCAGGGAAAGTGAAGTTCCGCGAAGATGTTGTTGAAGGGCTGGAAAACGCACCGCAGGCGTTCTTCGGTCTGCTTGAGGGTAAAAACTTTGGCAAACTGGTCGTTCGTGTCGGGCAGGATTGATCCCTGACTGCGTCCACAGGAGGTAACATGAAATTACTGATTGTATTGACATCGCACGATAAACTCGGCGAAACCGGCAAGAAAACCGGTTTCTGGCTGGAAGAATTCACCGCGCCGTATTACGAATTTCTGGACGCCGGTGCGACACTGACGCTGGCGTCGCCGAAAGGCGGGCAACCGCCGCTGGATCCGAAAAGCGATGAGCCGGATGCCCAGACTGAAACCACGGCGCGTTTTCGTCAGGATAAAAGCGCTCAACACGCGCTCGCCACAACGGAGAAACTGGCGGAGGTGAATGCTGCTGATTTCGACGCTATTTTTTATCCCGGCGGCCACGGCCCGTTGTGGGATCTGGCGGAAGACGCGCATTCGGTGGAGCTGATTAAGGCGTTCTGGACGGCAGGCAAACCGGTTTCCGCCGTTTGCCACGCGCCCGGCGTTTTGCGCAATGTGCTGCTTGACGATGGCACGCCGCTGGTCAAAGACAAACGCGTGACCGGGTTTAGCAACAGCGAAGAGGACGCCGTCGGGCTGACGGACATCGTGCCTTTCCTGGTGGAGGACGAGCTGAAAAAGCACGGCGGCGATTACAGCAAAGCCGCTGACTGGCGTCCGTACGTGGTCACCGACGGCAAGCTGATCACCGGGCAGAATCCGGCCTCGTCCAAAGCCGTCGCACAAGCCTTGCTGAAATTGCTGGGCGGCGCAGAGATCAGCAAATGATCTGACGCGGCTTGCGGCAAAGCATCACTGACAGTGATATACAGCTGATTCCTGTGGTATAAAAGACGCAGAAAAGGTGGTCAGTTTTACTGGCCGCCGTTTTTTTATTGCGGCAATGGCCGCGACATTGAAAAAAAGAATAACTTTCTTCATCAAGGAGTCAGTCACAGTGAAAATTTCCACCCTGTCACGCGCGTGCGCTATGTTGTCCGCCAGCCTGATTTTGGCGGCATGTAGCAGCAGCCATCAAGGCTTATCCAGCCAGGTTGCGCCGGGCACCGCGTCACTGCCCGTGTTATCAGCGGACGAAGCGGCCAACTTTACAGCGAAAAATTATCTGGCCTTTGGCGGCCCTTCTTTGCAGGTTCAGCAACAGGGCTGGTTCCCTAAACTGGCAAGCACTGACGCGGCGAAAACCAACTTTGTGGTTGGCCCGCAGTTAGGCACCGATGGCGCATCGTATTCCACCGTACAACAGGCGGTAAATGCCGCACTGGCCGTGCGTAACCACGGTGAGCGTATTTTCATTAAAATCCTGCCGGGCACTTACAACGGCGCGGTTTACATTCCGGCTGGCGCGCCGCCAGTGACCTTATTCGGGGCCGGTAACAGCTCTGCGGATGTCACGCTGACGCAAACGCTGGAAGCCTCTGCGGCACCAGCGGCGTACCGCGCAACCGTCAGCCCTAACGGCCAGTTCCTGCCGGGTGACCGCGCATTCTATATGTTCCAGAACTGTGCGAATCTGACGACCGAAACCATCGGCACAGGTTGTACGGCGACCGTCTGGTCACAAAGCAACGGCCTGCAAGTGCAGAACCTGACCATTGGTAACGCCCTGCTTGATACCGTTGACGGCGGCGATCATTCAGCCGTTGCTTTGCGTACCGACGGCGACAACGTGATTCTCGACAACGTCCGTCTGATTGGCCGCCAGAACACCTTTATGGTGAACACCGCCAACATCCACAACCAGACCGACAACAGCCGTTACAGCCGTGCTTACGTGCATAACAGCCTGATCGTTGGTGATGTGGATTACGTGTTTGGTCGTGCTAATGCCGTATTCGACCACGTTGAATTCCACACCGTCAGCAGCCGCGGCGTGAAACAGGCGTCCATCTTCGCACCGAATACGCCAGCCACAGCACCTTACGGTTTCCTGGTGATCGACAGCAATCTGACCGGCGACCGGGGTTTCGAGCAGGCAGCAAAAGCGAAAATGGGCCGCGCGTGGGATGCTAACGATGCCAGCAGCCAGCTGGTCATTCGCGACAGCAGCTTCGACAACAGCTACGACCAGATTAACCCGTGGGGCGACGCCGTCTTCTCCGGTCATCCGTTTGTGGGCAACGTGCCGAAAGATGAAAAACAGCAGCGTAACCTGAATGACACCAACTTCAACCGCCTGTGGCAGTACAACAATGTGCTGACTCAGCCTGCGAAGTAATTCAGTCTGACGCAATAAAAATGCCGCAGGAGGAAACTCCGGCGGCATTTTTTTTACCTGAAAATCTTACCGGTTATGCCCTTTCGTTGCCGAGACGGAATACCGATACCGTGCGTTCCAGATTCAGCGCCTGTTCATCGAGCGACGCCGCAGCACTGGCGGACTGCTGAACCAGCGCGGAGTTCTGCTGTGTCACGGTGTCCATTTCGGCCACGGCCAGCGCAATCTGGCTGATCCCCCGGCTTTGTTCATCCGACGCCGACGCAATCTCATGAATGATCTGCGTAACGTGACGGACGGAACCGACAATCTCTTCCATCGTATCGCCTGCTTTCTCCACCAGCGTTGAGCCGTTATTCACGTTGGTCACCGATTTGTCGATTAACCCTTCGATCTCTTTAGCGGCCTGCCCGCTGCGCTGCGCGAGGCTGCGCACTTCGCTGGCAACCACCGCAAAGCCGCGGCCCTGTTCACCGGCACGCGCCGCTTCAACGGCGGCATTCAGCGCCAGAATGTTGGTCTGAAAGGCAATGCTGTTGATGACGGTGGTGATTTCAGAAATTTGCTTCGAACTGACGGCAATCTCTTTCATCACGCCCACCATGTCGGTGACCAGTTTGCCGCCGCGTGCTGCCGTCACGGCCGCATCGGACGCCAGCTGGCTGGCCTGCGTGGCGTTATCGGCATTCTGTTTCACCGTCGAGGTGAGCTGCTCCATGCTGGCCGCCGTTTGCCCCAGCGCTGCCGCCTGTTCTTCAGTACGCGCCGACAAATCAATGTTACCCGCTGCAATCTCACTCGAGGCACGCGTGACCTGAGTCACCCCTTCCCGGATATCACCGATGATGCCGTGCAGGTTTTTATTCATGCCTTCAATCGCACGGGTCAGTTGCCCCACTTCGTCATGACTGTGGCTGGTGGCGTGCGTTGAGAGGTCGCCTGCGGCAATCCGTTCAGCGGTGGCAAGTGTGCGGCGCAGCGGAAGTGTCAGCCCGCGCGTCGTGCGCCAGGAAATCAGCACGCCCACGATCACCGTCGCGGCGATAATCGCCAGCATTTCCTGAATGGTTCGGGTGACTTCTTCGTGCAGGTTGCCCATTTCATGATCGAGCAGCGTATTGGATGCGGACGTCAGCGCCAGCCCGGCCTGCGCCAGCTGTGCGGTGACTTGTTGCAGATCACTGCCTGCCGGAGGATTAAGCGTTTGCTGCCAGCTTTCGCGGTAACGGCGGATGTTTTCAGGCATGGCGTCCACCAGAGGCTGATCTTCGGCATCCCAGGAATAGGCCGCGACCTGCGTCTGCCGGGCTTCGAGCTTATCCAGCGCCTGGCGGTTTTCCTCAACATATTTTGGGTCTTTGCTGGCCATATATGAAAGCCGGGAAAATTTTGCACCGCTGAGCAAATCGTTAACGGTTTTAAGCAGCGTGGCCTTTTCGGCGCGTTGGTTGATGCTGGTCAGATGATAAATACCCGACACAGCGATAAAGGATCCCAGCAACAGCACCAGTGCAAAACCGGCACCGAGTTTGCCAGCGATGGTGGCATGACGAACTTTGCCAGCGATCCCTGAAAGTACATTCATTTTCTTCTCCCTGATTTACAAATGGACTGACTCTGAAGTGGCAATGCCACCGAAGAATGAGTGAATAACGGGAGAGTTATCGACCGGCAATGATTAACATTTAGAGAGAAGTTAAAATATTTCTTATCAATCGCCCGAAAGGTTCAGGCAATAAAAAAGCCCCTTATTACAGGGGCTTGATCATTATTCCGTGGCGGTATTATTGAGATGTTAAAACATAAACATTAGACAATCTCACTAATACACCAGAGTGATTAATCAATTTCCAGAATGCTTACCCACATCGGCGCTTTGCCCACCGGGTAGGTTTTCAGCGTGGTCAGTTGGCCGTTTTGCGGATTGATTTTCGCCACTTCAATGGCATCGGATTTCTGGCCCGCCGTGATCACGTACTGGCCGGTGAAGTCGATATTGAAACCTCGCGGCTGAGTTTGCGTCGCATGGTGCCCTGTGAGCGTAAGCTCGCTGCCATCTTCGGAAACCGACAGAACAGAAATCAGGCTGGCCGTACGGTCTGAGGCGTAGAGGAATTTTCCGTCCGGCGTGATGTGCAAATCGGCCGCCCAGCAGGTGCCGGTAAAATCAGCCGGCATCACGCCGAGTGTCTGTACCTGACGATATTCGCCGGTGCCGACGTCTTTCTGGTACACATCAACGCTGCTGTTGAGCTCATTTACACAGTAGGCAAAGTGATGATTCGGGTGGAATGCCATGTGGCGCGGACCGGCACCTTCAGCTGTCCGCAGCTCGCTGGCGGTCTGATGTGGTGTCGCTTCGCCCTTCTGACTGAAATCGTACTGACGAATGCGGTCCTCTTTCAGCGCCGGGATCATCAGCAACTGATTGGTCGGGTCAATATTGGCAGAGTGCGGCGCCTGGATGTTTTCCAGAACCTGAACCGGTGCCAGCGCATGACCTTTTTCATCCAGCGGATGAATGCTGACGTTGTTGAAGCTGTAAGAAGCCGAGAACACAAAACGCCCCTGAAGGTCGATCCCCAGATGCGTCGGGCTGCCCGGCAGCGGAGCCATCGCGGCTTCTTCCAGTTTCCCTTCGTGGTCAATATGGTACGTCAGTACGCCAAACTCCGGGCGCACGCCGACATACAAACGATGACCGTCAGGATGGAGCACCATCGGCTGAACCTGTCCCGGCACTTCCACCGTTTGCAGCAGGCTCAGTTCACCATTATCCGCCAGATGAAAAGCGTGGATTTGCTGGCTATCAGGGCTGGCAACGTAGACGACTTGCTTCATCACATCTCCTTATTAAAAACCGAATGAGTGGGTAGACTTTTTAAAAGCGTAGCTCAGGTTAACACGATAACTCAACGCACTGGCGGCACTAAAGGTGCCGGATCCAAGGTTTAATTAGCAGGCTTAACACGGTAACATGATGATAATTTCTTCGATCCACCCACACTTACGATGGACTGCTCATGACTTATCGCATTATTGCGCTCGATCTCGACGGTACGCTGCTGGACCGTCAAAAACGTATTCTTCCTGAATCTCTTGCTGCGCTGGCCGATGCCCGCGCACAAGGCATTAAAGTGGTTGTCGTCACCGGTCGCCATCATGTGGCAATCCACCCGTTTTATCAGGCATTGGAGCTCGATACACCTGCTATCTGCTGTAACGGAACTTATTTGTATGATTATCAGGCACGTAAAGTATTAACTTCCGATCCGCTCGACAGCGTGAAAGCTAAAAAAGTCATCGACCTGCTGGATCATCACGGCATTCACGGCCTGCTGTATGTCGATGATGCGATGCTGTATCAGCAACCAAGCGGCCATGTGACCCGTTCGATTGCCTGGGGTCAGAGCCTGCCGGAACATCAGCGTCCGAACATCGTTCAGGTTAACAGCCTGCGAGAAGCCGCAGACGAGGCGCAGTCCATCTGGAAATTTGCCACGTCGCATCAGGATCTGGATGCGCTGCATACGTTTGCCGCGCAGGTGGAAAACGATCTGGGTCTGGCCTGCGAATGGTCGTGGCACGATCAGGTAGACGTGGCGAAAGGCGGCAACAGCAAGGGCCGTCGCTTACAGGAATGGGTCGAATCTCAGGGCATGAGCATGCAGGATGTGGTCGCGTTCGGCGATAACTACAATGACCTGAGTATGCTGGAAAATGTCGGTCTGGGCGTGGCGATGGGCAATGCGGCGGATGCGATAAAAGAACGCGCGGCACTGGTCATTGGTGACCACGAAACGCCGGGCATTGCAGACGTTATCCGCACGAAAGTCCTCAACTAATCCCTGCGTTTTTTCGCGCCTTCCCCTGCTACAGAGGAAGGCGTTTTTTCTGCCACAAAATCATCAGTCGGTCTTTAATTCGGGTTTGTTTTTTACGGGCCGTATGAAGCGCGGAATCGACCGCATCTGTGCATCAAAATACCGGCTCGGCCAGATAGCCGACGGCGGAACTCCCAGTGCTTTAGCGATAATCATTTCGCCCTTTGCCCACGGACGCGCCAGCGCATTTGCCAGCGTCGAGGAACCTAAACCGGCTTCCCGCGATACCGCCGCCAGCGTGGTTCTTTTCTTACGTAACCCGGCGATGATATCTGCCGGGTGCCAGTCATCTTCCATTCTCATCGTTCATCCTTTGTTGTCTGTACGGCATTCGGAAAAGTGAACTACACTTTCACTTTACGATGTCTAGTAACTCTAAACAACAATGATGTTAAGTAATGCTAAACATAACGTCAATACTCTTTTTGTGGTTATTGACGATGATCTCATACAGACTGAAATCTGCCCGAACAAAGGCGAAGCTGACGCAGGAAAAACTGGGCGTTATGGCGGGAATTGATGAAAGCACCGCACGTTCGCGGGTTTCACAATATGAAAACGGCACCTACAGTCCGAACTTTGACACCATGTGTCATTTCGCCCGCGTGCTGAATGTGCCGGAGTGTTATTTCTATATTATCGATGACAAATTCGCCGAAAAAGTTCTGGCGCTGTATCACGCGTCAAAAGCTTAACGGTTCACCGACACGCTTTTAATCTGCGCATACAGCCACTGGCCTGAACGAACCATCAGTTCATCGCGCGCCCAAGGCGTAATGCGTGCCCAGAGAATGTGATCGGCCATCGCCAGTTTCACTTCCACCTGATTGCCCACGTCCAGACATTCCAGCACTTTCGCGGGCAAAATATTGCGGATGCTGCTGTTGTTGGCGGTCGGTTGCAGCACCAGCGAAACGTCGGTGGAATTCACGCGCACGCGCAGCGGCGTGCCGGGCGCTTCTTCCACTTTACTGATCCATAAACGCTGGTCGCCAATCGCCAGCGCCGTCATTTCGTAACGCGGATGATGTTCCAGCACGCTGACGTTCAGCACGCTGCTCTGCTCTTCTTTCGGCAGCCACGGACGCATGACGTTGCTCGCCCACACTTCCTCCAGCGCACCCATCGCCAGCACTTTACCGGCATCCAGCACCATCACTTTTTCCGCCAGACGCAGAATCTCATCCAGGCTGTGCGTCACATACAAAATAGGAATGCTGACTTCCTGCGCCAGACGCTCCAGATAGGGCATCAGCTCGCGTTTACGTGGAAGATCCAGCGCCGCCAGCGGTTCGTCCATCAGCAGAATTTCCGGTGCGGTCAGCAGTGCACGGCCAATCGCCACGCGCTGTTTTTCGCCGCCTGATAACGTCAGCGGGAAACGGTCGAGCAAAGCGCCGATGCCCAGCAGACGGACGATGCTGTCGAACTGGCCGCGCATCGATGGCGCCATGCCATATTGCAGATTTCCCTGCACGCGATAATGCGGAAAGAGGCGCGCATCCTGAAAAACATACCCCACACGGCGTTTTTCCGGCGGCAGAAAAATGTTGTTCTGCGTGTCAGATAAAATTCGCCCGTTGAGCGCGATACGCCCTGAGTCCGGCCTGGTCAGCCCGCATATAGCGTTGATCAGGGACGTTTTGCCCGCGCCGGACAAACCGAAAATCGCGGTGATGCCCTGCGCTGGCAGTTCCTGTGAAATCTGTAAATCCAGGTCACCCAGCTTCTGGCTGAAATTGAGTTCAAGCATTTCAGCCTCCCAGCCGTATGCGGCTGCGTTTTGCCAGCCAGTCAGAGATCAGTAACGCCGCCAGAGACAGCAGGATCGCCAGTACGCAAAGCCGTGCGGCGGCACTTTCTGCGCCGGGGGTTTCAATCAGGGTATACATCGCCAGCGGAATGGTGCGCGTTTCCCCCGGAATATTGGAAACGAAGGTGATGGTCGCGCCAAATTCACCCAGTGAACGGGCGAAGGCCAGCACGATGCCGACGATAACGCCGGGCACCGAAAGCGGCAGCGTGATGGTGAAAAACACCCGCCACGGCGACGCACCGAGCGTCCGGGCAGCAAGTTCAAGTTTGGGATCGACGGCCTCGAGCGACTGGCGGATAGCCCGCACCATCAGCGGAAACGCAACAACAGCGGACGCCAGCACGGCCCCGTGCCAGCTAAAACTGAAACTGAAGCCGAACCAGTTATACAGCCACTGCCCCACCACGCCGCGTCGCCCCATCACCACCAGCAGCAAATAACCAATGACCACCGGCGGTAATACCAGCGGCAGATGGATAATACTGTCGAGCAGGGATTTGCCGGGGAAGCGGCAGCGGACCAAAATCCACGCCATCAGAATACCAAGCGGCAGACTGCAAACAACGGCCAGGCTCGAGACTTTCAAACTGAGAAGTACCGCCTGCCACTCATATTCACTCAACATCATGTCGGTTCATTTGTCCTGAATAAAATGTGAAGCCGCAAACATAAAATATCGGCAAAAAAGGTAAAGCCTTTAATCAGCCGCCACAGGGGACGCAAGATAGGGTGCTCGGGGCATTTTGTATTCGCGACATCAGGAAAGAATCAACGCTTTAGTATTACATAACAACGTGGAACAAATATAAAGTCATCCCCGGAGGGATGACTTCAGGGTTTCGGCGATTAACGGATCATCCGCGCGGTGTGAAACCGTATTTTCTGAAGATTTCAGCGGCCGCTGGCGTTTTCAAATAATCATAGAAACCGCTGACGGTCGCATTTTCGTGGCCTTTCACAATCGCCATCGGATATTCAACCGGCTTGTGGCTGGTTGCCGGGAAGATGCCAACCACTTTAACTTTTTTGCTGGCAACCGCATCAGAGCCATACACGATACCCAGTGGCGCTTCTTCACGTTCTACCAGCGCCATTGCCGCACGAACGTCGCTGGCGCGCGCCAGTTTAGGTTCCAGCGTGGTCCAGGCACCCAGTTTTTGCAGGGCTTCTTTAGCATAAATACCGGCCGGGACGTGGTCCGGATCGCCCACTGCCAGCCGGCTGTCGCCCAGCAGTTTGGTCCATTCGGTTTTTTCAGTAATATCGACTTTATCGATTTTGCTGCTTTTCGCAGAAATCAGCACCAGTTCGTTGCCCAGCAAGGTGTAACGGGTGTTATCAACGATTTCCTGCTTGCTGATGGCGTAGTCCATCCACTGCTGGTCGGCAGAGATGAACATATCCGCCGGTGCGCCCTGTTCAATCTGGCGCGCCAGCGTTGAAGAGGAAGCGAAAGAGGAGACAACCTGCACGCCCTTCTCTTTCTGATATTGCGTGGCGATATCCTGCAACGCATTGGTCAGCGACGCGGCGGCAAAGACCGTAATTTTTTCAGCAGCCTGAGCCTGAACGCCCAGACCGGCGACCATGACGGTAGCAGTTAACAATTTGCCCCATGAGGTTTTCATCAGTTTTCTTCTTCCTTATAAGTAGATGTTACGTTATGTAAGCACCAATATAACGTCGAAAAAAATGATGTCATCCGTTTTATCCCCGCGGACATTAAGAACCTGCGGTTTCTTGATCTCACCCTGAAAATAGAAAGCCCGGCACAATGGCCGGGCTCTTCGGAAAGCGGTTTAAACCCCTTAACTCATTTTACAATCGGGGTATTTCGGGACTCTTTAGAGTGGCCGACGTTGGAAATAACGTTGAAAATTTCGCCCAGTCCCCAGATCAAACCCAGGATAACCGCGATGAAAATCGGTACCATGATGGCAGCGAAAAGCAAACTTTCTAATAATTCTAACATGATAGCCTCACTTGACTGGCTGAACGGCCCGAAGGCGTTGTAGGACTTCGTGCTTGAAGTCAAAACGAAAAATCAATCTGTTGCGGATAATAACAGTACGGGACTGTGATTACTTTAGCATTTAGCCAACTTGCCTGCCTGTGGGTTTAACGGCGACAATGAATAATGATTCTAATAAGGACGCTGCAATGCAAGCCGAAATTCTCTTAACCCTTAAACTCCAGCAGCGATTGTTCGCCGATCCGCGCCGCATCGAATTGCTGCGACAGGTACGGCATACCGGCTCAATCAGTCAGGGCGCGAAGCTCGCGGGCATCAGCTATAAAAGCGCATGGGATGCTATCAATGAAATGAATCAGCTGGCAGACCAGACCCTGGTTGAACGCAGCACCGGCGGTAAAGGCGGAGGCGGTGCCGTGCTGACGCCTTACGGCGAACGCCTGATTCAGCTGTATGAACTGTTGGCGCAGATCCAGCAAAAAGCCTTTGATGTACTGAAAGAAGACTCCCTGCCGCTCGACAGCCTGCTTGCGGCGATTTCGCGTTTTTCACTGCAAACCAGCGCCCGCAATCAGTTTTTCGGCAACGTTATTGACCGTTCGCATGAGGTTGTTCAGCAGCATATCGACATCATGCTGGCCGACGGCAAAACGCAAATTCGTGCGGCGATCACCGAGCAAAGCGCCGACCGTCTGGCACTGACGCCGGGCAAAGAAGTGCTGGTGCTGATTAAAGCGCCGTGGATCACACTCGGCTATACGGCAGAAAATCCGCATAACGCGTTGCAGGGTGACGTCATCAGTATTCAGCGCGGTGAGAGTAACTGCGAGGTGCTGGTAAAATTACCCAGCAGCGAAACGTTGTGCGCCACGGTGCCCAACAGTGACGTTGACCGTCTGGCGTTGAAAACCGGCCAGAACGTCTTCGCACAGTTTGATGATGACAAGGTGATCCTCGCCACGCTGTGCTGAAAAGATAATAAAAATCAAAATCTTGCAGAATTAGCGTTAACATTTTGCAGAATTGTCAATTGACTTAAGAGAGTGCAGCGCTTATCCCTTAATTTATCAATCAAAATTCATTTCCCTAAATAATTCGAGTTTCAGGCAGGCGGCAACAGAGTAAATCCCGATGAGCTTACACGAGTAAGTGATTCGGGTGAGTGAACGTAGCCAACTCACATGCAACTTGGAGCAGGACGGGAAAAAGGGATAGCAGAATGTCGTTGCATATCTCGCAAGGCGTTTTTCGCCTCAGCGATACCCGAACCCTCACACTTTCCGAGCTCAGTATTCATGAGACCGACAGTTGGGCATTCGTCGGCTCGAATGGCAGCGGTAAATCAGCGCTGGCCCGCGCGCTGGCGGGCGATATCACCCTGCTGAAAGGAACCCGTGAAAACCGTTTTCCGCACATCGTTCGCCTGTCGTTTGAGCAACTCCAGAAACTGGTCGCCGATGAATGGCAACGCAATAACACCGATTTACTGAGTGAAGGGGAAGACGATACCGGCCGGACGACGGCGGAAATCATTCAGGAAGAAGTGCGCGATCCTGCCCGTTGCGCCGCCCTTGCCGCGCAGTTTGGAATCGAAAAATTACTCGATCGCCGGTTCAAATATTTATCCACCGGTGAAACCCGCAAGACGCTGCTGTGTCAGGTGCTGATGCAACGGCCAGATCTGCTGGTGCTTGACGAACCGTTCGACGGGCTCGACGTCAATGCCCGCGCGCAGCTGGCGCAGTTGCTGGACACCCTTTCCGGCGAAGGCCAGACAATGGTACTGGTGCTCAACCGCTTCGACGATATTCCGCCGTTTGTGCAAAACGTCGGTGTGCTGGCGGATTGTACGCTGGCCTCCGTCGGCCCGCGCGAACAGGTCATGGCTGATGCGCTGGTCGCACAACTGGCGCACAGCGAAAGCCTCAGTGGCATGGCAGTGCCGGAAGCAGAAGATCCGACAGTGCGCGTTACGCCGCCACAGGATTCTCCGCTGATCGCGTTGCGCGACGGCGTGGTGCAATACAACGATAAACCGATACTGCACAACTTAAGCTGGCAGGTTGATCACGGTCAGCACTGGCAGATCACCGGGCAGAATGGCGCAGGGAAATCGACGCTGCTCAGCCTGATCACAGGCGATCACGCGCAGGGTTACAGCAATGACCTGACGCTGTTTGGCCGCCGCCGCGGGAGCGGTGAAACCATCTGGGACATCAAGCGCCACATCGGTTATGTCAGCAGCAGCCTGCATCTGGATTACCGCGTCAGCACCAGCGTCCGCAACGTGATCACCTCTGGATTCTTCGATTCGATTGGCATTTATCAGGCGGTTTCTGATCGCCAGAGATTCCTCACAAATCAGTGGCTGGAATTGCTCGGCCTCGGCGGCAATGCCGGTGATACACCGTTCCACAGCCTGTCCTGGGGGCAACAACGTCTGGCACTGATTGCCCGCGCACTGGTGAAACATCCGGCGCTGCTGATCCTCGACGAGCCGTTGCAGGGTTTAGATCCGATAAACCGCCAGCTGGTGCGCCGTTTCGTCGATATTCTGATTGGTGAAGGTGACACCCAATTGCTGTTCGTTTCGCATCACGCGGAAGATGCGCCGGCGTGCATTACTCACCGCCTGAGTTTTATTCCTGAGGGCGAAATTTACCGTTATCAGATTGACGCGCTCTGATTTTTCACCCGCCTTCCGCTCCATGGAGGGCGGTTTTTACGCCTCGGCCATCAGCGCCACCACCATGCCCGCCAGGGCAAAAATCCCCAACAGTGTGAACCCGTTTTCCAGTCCCGCGTAGCCCGGATAAATCGTCACAATCATTGTCAGCAACGCCAGTGAAACCACGGTGCTGGCGATGAGTGCCACGCCGTTGAGCCATCGTCCCTGCGCCGCAATCACCTGCAACCTGATATTTCTGGCGTGATTCACCATCCCGAGCCCCAGACCGCTGAGGATCATCGCGGGCAGCGGCGCCAGCCAGAACGCGCAGCCTTCCGACATCACAGCAATCATCCCTGTTCCGGCGGCGACCAGCGTAAAGCCCAGAAGCAGGCGTTTATCGCGGGTGAATTCAGCCTGAAACTTTTCACCCAGCACATGGCCCGCCCGGACCATCAGCAAGATCAGGGCAATGCTCAGGAGGATTTGCAGCAGACCAAACCCGTAACTGTTTTTCAGCAGCCAGGCCAGCAGGAAGAAAGCCGGTACGCAAAGGGCGGCAAAGAAAACGCTGGTCCAGAGGCTTATCTGCAATTCGGTGCAAGCCCGCAAGGTCTGCGGCAAAAGCGGCTGCGGGTTATAACGCTCGCTGATCATAAACAACGTGAAAAATATAGCCGCCGCGCCCGCAAAGCTGTGCGTTAGCGGCGTGTCCAGCCCCTGATGCGCCACACCCAGCAGCGTCATGGTCAGTGACATAATAAACAAAGCGCCGAGCGAAAAGGCCAGCGCGGGCACCCGGAAATTAATGGCAGACATACAGAACTCCTTAATCGAAACCTTGCGATATCAGGATGAACGTTATTCATCCTCATCGTGTTGATAAAGGAGCTTACACCGCCTATTTTAGGAGACTCAAAGTCATAGATTTCAGCCACGGATGAAAATAACTCATCATGAAGAAAATCCGTTTACCGCCTCTGGGTTCACTGAAAGCGTTCGACGCGGTGGCGCAGCAGGCCAGCTTTAAACGCGCTGCCGAAGAAATCGGCGTCACGCCTACGGCGATCAGTCACCAGATCCGTGTTCTGGAAGAGGCGCTGGGCGCCGCCGTTTTTGAGCGCAGCGCCCGCGAGGTGAAACTGACCGCCGCCGGGCAAATTTTGCGGCAGGCCACGCGCCAGGCTTTTGCCGGTTTACAGGCTGCCGTGGAAGAAATTCATCACGCCGGATTACCCCCTGCGCTGACGCTGACGACCACCTCGAATTTTCTGACGCACTGGCTGGTTCCGCGGCTGGCAGATTTAAAGCAGGTGGCACCGGCCATGGATTTGCGGCTGCACACCGGCATTGAGCTGGTGGATTTAACGCGTAATACCGTGGATGTGGCGATCCGTTACAGCGAATCTGCCGATGAGTCGCTGGATTCCACACTGCTGTATCACGACACGTTTATACTGGTCTCCAGCCCGACGCTGGCGCTGAGAACCCCGGCAGACCTGAAGGACGTAACGCTGTTTCATGTGGAAAATCGTCACATTCCCCGCCCTTCACCCGACTGGGAAAACTGGCGTGCGCATTTCGGCCCGAAAGACCTCAACATCGACAACGGGTTGCGTTTTACCGACGAAACTCACGCCATTCAGGCGGCCATTGCCGGCCAGGGCGTGGCGATTGTCAGCAGTTTGCTGGCGCGGGATTTCATTGAAAAAGGCATCCTCACCGTTCCCTTCCCGCACCATCTCCCCGGTGCAAACTATTATCTGGTGACCACAAAAGAGAAAAGCGCACGCGACGATATCGGGATCCTGCGGAACTGGTTGCTGGATAAAATGTCGGCGTTCCCTCCGGCTGGAGTCTGAAAAATGAAGTAAAAGCCTGCCGCGGATAAATCACACCCCAAAATGTAAGCGATTACACTTAGCTATACATCTGGCTTCCGGCACGCTCCCGCAGGCTTTCTGTACGGCGCACAGCACCTGTATAGCGGCATTGAAAGGTGATAAACTGTTTGTGTAAGCGATTCCATTTTATTGGGGATGGATCACCTTTTTCAGCCTTGCAGCGTGTTATCGTTGCATCATGATATTCATTGAGGAGCGATTATGTACGTCTTAGTCACAGGTGGTAGCGGTTACATTGGTAGCCATACATGCGTGCAACTGATTGATGCGGGCTATACGCCAATCATTCTGGATAATCTTCACAACAGTAAAGTCAGCGTTCTGGAGCGCATCAATACGCTCACCGGCAAAACGCCGCTGTTCTATGAAGGTGATATCCGCGACCGCGTACTCCTCGATAAGATCTTCAGCGAACACCACATTCATTCCGTGATTCATTTCGCGGGCTGGAAAGCCGTCGGGGAGTCCGTCGCCAAACCGCTGGCGTATTACGATAACAACGTTTCCGGCACGCTGGTGCTGGTTGAAGCAATGCGCGCTGCGGGCGTTAAAAACCTGATTTTCAGCTCGTCCGCGACGGTGTATGGCGATCAGCCGAAAACCCCGTATGTCGAAGATTTCCCGACCGGCAACCCTTCCAGCCCTTATGGCCGCAGCAAGCTGATGGTCGAACAAATTCTCGAAGACGTGCAACGTGCTGAACCGGAGTGGAGCATTACCCTGCTGCGCTATTTCAACCCGGTTGGCGCGCATCCGTCTGGCCTGATGGGTGAAGATCCGCAGGGCGTGCCCAATAACCTGATGCCGTTTATTGCCCAAGTGGCCGTGGGTCGCCGCGAATCTGTGGCGGTATTCGGCAACGATTATCCGACGCCTGACGGCACCGGCGTTCGCGATTACATCCACGTAGTCGATCTGGCAGACGGCCATATCGCCGCAATGAAAACCCTGCACAACAAAGCGGGCGTACACATTTACAACCTCGGCGCAGGCTTCGGCCAGAGCGTGCTGGAAGTGATTGAGGCCTTCAGCAAAGCCTGTGGCAAACCGGTGAACTACAAGTTTGCACCACGCCGTGAGGGCGACCTGCCAGCCTACTGGGCTGACCCGACTAAAGCCGAGAAAGAACTCAACTGGAAAGTGACACGCACGCTGGAAGACATGGCCAATGATACCTGGCTGTGGCAATCGAAAAACCCGCAGGGCTACCCGGATTAAGGCAGACCAAGGAAAGTTTATGACGACGTTTAACCCGATTGATCATCCACATCGCCGCTACAATCCGCTGACCGATCAGTGGATTTTAGTGAGCCCGCACCGGGCCAAACGCCCGTGGCAGGGCCAGCAGGAAGCCGTTTCGCAAGAGGTTCTGCCTTCGCACGATCCGGACTGTTTCCTCTGCCCGGGCAATACCCGCGTAACGGGCGATGTGAACCCGAAATACACCGGCACTTTCGTGTTCACCAACGATTACGCGGCGCTGATGCCGGACACGCCGTTTGCGCCGGAAAACGATGACCCGCTGATGCGGGTCCAGAGCGCACGCGGCACCAGCCGGGTTATCTGTTTCTCGCCGGATCACAGCAAAACGCTGCCGCAGCTTTCCGTAGAAGCCCTGACGGAAATCGTCAGAACCTGGCAGGAGCAAAGCGCGGATTTAGGGAGAACCTACCCGTGGGTGCAGGTTTTTGAGAATAAAGGCGCGGCGATGGGATGCTCTAACCCGCATCCGCATGGCCAGATTTGGGCGAACAGTTTCCTGCCTAATGAAGCCGAGCGTGAAGACCGTCTGCAACGCACTTATCTCGACGAGCAAGGTTCGCCGATGCTGGTGGATTACGTGCAGCGCGAGCTGGCAGACGGCAGCCGCACGGTGGTGGAAACCGAACACTGGCTGGCCGTGGTGCCTTACTGGGCGGCGTGGCCGTTCGAAACGCTGCTGCTGCCAAAAGTTCACGTTAAGCGCATCACCGGGCTGACCGATGCCCAGCGCAGTGATTTAGCGCTGGCGCTGAAAAAACTGACCAGCCGCTATGACAATCTGTTCCAGTGCTCTTTCCCGTATTCCATGGGCTGGCACGGCGCGCCGTTTACCGAAGGCGACAACGAACACTGGCAGCTGCATGCCCATTTCTACCCGCCGTTGCTGCGTTCAGCCACGGTTCGCAAATTCATGGTCGGCTACGAAATGCTGGCTGAAACCCAACGCGACCTGACAGCCGAACAAGCCGCAGAGCGTCTGCGGGCGGTGAGTGATGTTCATTATCGTGAGGCCGGAGAAAAACAATGAAACTGAAAACCAAAACCCTGGAAATCTTTGCCGACAAATTCGGCTACCCTGCCACGATCACCATCAAAGCGCCGGGTCGCGTTAACCTGATTGGCGAACATACCGATTACAACGACGGTTTCGTTTTGCCTTGCGCCAT
This sequence comes from Rahnella contaminans, assembly GCF_011065485.1. Taxonomy (NCBI): domain Bacteria; kingdom Pseudomonadati; phylum Pseudomonadota; class Gammaproteobacteria; order Enterobacterales; family Yersiniaceae; genus Rahnella; species Rahnella contaminans. The sequence continues at coordinate 947,397 of NZ_JAADJS010000002.1, read as the reverse complement.
CGATTATGAAACGGTGATCGCCTGCGCACAGCGCAACGACCGTTTGATCCGCGTGATCGCCGCCGATTACGACAACGAGGAAGATACCTTCTCTCTCGACGAACCGATCCTGCACAGCGACGCGCATCCGTGGGCCAACTACGTGCGTGGCGTGGTGAAACATCTGATGCTGCGTAATAAAGATTTCTCCGGCGCAGACATGGTGATCAGCGGCAACGTGCCTCAGGGCGCAGGGCTGAGTTCTTCTGCATCTCTGGAAGTCGCCGTCGGCCAGGCGCTGAAATCTCTTTATGATTTGCCGCTGGACGGCGTGGCGCTGGCACTGAACGGTCAGGAAGCAGAGAACCAGTTCGTCGGTTGCAACTGCGGGATTATGGATCAGCTCATTTCTGCTCTCGGCAAAGAAAACCATTCCCTGCTGATCGACTGCCGCTCACTGGAAACCCGCGCCGTGTCTATGCCGGAAAACGCAGCCGTGGTGATCATCAACTCCAACGTGAAACGCGGTCTGGTTGACAGCGAATACAACGCCCGTCGCGAGCAGTGCGAAGTGGCCGCCCGCTTCTTCGGTGTGAAAGCCTTGCGCGACGTAGACCCTGCCCTGTTCTTCTCCATTCAGGATGAACTGGATCCGGTGGTTGCACGCCGTGCACGTCACGTGATCACTGAAAACGATCGTACTCTGGCAGCGGCTGACGCACTGGCCAGCGGCGACCTGAAACGCATGGGCGAACTGATGGCGGAATCTCACGCCTCCATGCGCGATGATTTTGAAATCACCGTTCCGCAAATTGACAAACTGGTGGAGATCGTCAAAGAAGTGATTGGCGATAAAGGCGGCGTGCGCATGACTGGCGGCGGCTTCGGCGGCTGCATCGTGGCACTCGTTCCGACAGAGATGGTAGACAAAGTCCGTCACGCCGTTGAGCAGCAATATCACGCCTACAGCGGCCTGAAAGAAACCTTCTACGTTTGCACCGCTTCGGAGGGGGCTGGCATATGTTAAAACCTGAAAACACACAGCTGGCACCCGATGGCCAGCCGTTTGAACAGGTGACGCTACAGAATGCGGCGGGCGCAACCGCCACATTCATGGACTGGGGCGCGACCTGGTTATCCTTTACGCTGCCGCTGGCTGACGGCTCGACCCGCGAACTGCTCCTCGGCTGCCAGACACCGCACGACTATATGAATCAGAGCGCCTATCTTGGCGCGACCGTCGGGCGCTACGCCAACCGCATCGCCCGCTCGCAGTTTGAGATTGAAGGCAAACCACATCTGGTCGTCGCCAATCAGGGCGTACATCAGCTGCACGGCGGCCCGGAAGGTTTTCATGCGCGTCGCTGGAAAATTCTTGAGCGAAACGTGCAGAAGCTGACGTTCGGGCTGTTTTCAGCCGACGGCGATCAGGGTTATCCGGGCAATATGACGGCCAAAGTGCATTATCAGCTGACCGATGATAACCGTCTGGAAATCCGCTATGAAGCGACGGTGGATAAGCTGTGCCCGGTCAATCTGACCAATCACGCTTATTTCAATCTCGACGGCGAAGGCACCGACGCGCGCCAGCAAAAGCTGCAACTGTTTGCTGACCGTTTCCTGCCGGTCGACAGCGACGGTATTCCGTGCGCCGATCCGACGCCGGTTGAACATACCGGTATGGATTTCAACGCCGCAAAAACGCTGGCGAAAGATTTCCTCAAGGATCGCGATCAGCAACGGGTGAAAGGTTATGACCATGCGTATCTGCTCAACCGCTCGTGCAATACCGGCAGCAATCCGGCTGCGCATTTGTGGTCAGCCGATGGCAAAGTCAAAATGACGATGTTCACGTCGGCACCGGCAGTGCAGCTGTACAGCGGCAACTTCCTCGGTGGCACGCCAAACCGCAGCGGCGGCGAATATGCCAGCTACAGCGGCGTTGCGCTGGAAAGTGAATTCCTGCCGGACAGCCCGAACCACGCGACCTGGCCGCAGCCAAGCTGCTGGATTAAACCGGGTCAGACGTACAAATCCGCCACCACTTATCAGTTCTTCGCGCTGTAATCTTCCCGGGGCAGGCTCATCCCAACCTGCCCTTCACGCTTTCCCTTCTGCAAATTTGTGACTGATGACGCATCTGCGTCAGCACTTTTTCAGCTAAAGCCGCCTCCCGCATCTACGCTTAGAGAGTGTCCTGCGAAAAGGACGTTCAAAAAGGAGTTCGTTATGCGTTTACCCGTTGTGTTATCCCTGCTGGCGACCTTGTGTGCGGCGGGTTCTGCTCTGGCCGCGGATCCCGTAAAAGTGCCTTCCCCCGCTCAGACTGAGCAGCGCCAGAAAATGACCGACTGTAATCAGCAGGCCACCACACAATCGCTTAAGGGCGATGAGCGCAAAAAATTCATGAGCAACTGCCTGAAAGCCGAGGCCAAAACAGACGATAAAATGAACCCTCAGCAGAAAAAGATGAAAACCTGTAATGCTGATGCTGCGAAACAAGAACTTAAAGGCGACGCCCGCAAAACCTTCATGAGTACCTGCCTGAAAAAAGCCAGCTAATCCGCTGTCCTTTTGCACAAAACGCGCTGTCCGGGTGACCGTCTGCGCGTTTTGTTTTACATCGCCACAGCAAATTCGTTATGTTTAAGACAAACGGGCGTCACGCATAGGTTTCCTGAATACATTCAGATTGCCGATCGGGATGCCCAGACCCTATAATGATAACTGTTATCATTGAAAATTCAGTTAACTGAGGAGTTTAGCTATGGCTGTAACCAAGCTGGTGCTGGTAAGACACGGTGAAAGTGAGTGGAACAAAGAAAACCGTTTTACCGGTTGGCATGATGTTGAACTGTCCGACAAGGGCCGTACTGAAGCAAAAGCTGCGGGTCAGCTGCTGAAAGACGAAGGCTTCCAATTTGACTTCGCTTACACCTCTGTGCTGAAACGTGCCATCCATACTCTGTGGAGCGTTTTGGACGAACTGAACCAGCCATGGCTGCCGGTTGAGAAATCCTGGAAACTGAACGAACGTCATTACGGCGCGTTGCAGGGTCTGGACAAAGCTGAAACAGCACAGAAGTACGGCGACGAGCAAGTTAAACAATGGCGTCGTGGTTTTGCTGTGACTCCACCAGAACTGGATCGTGCTGATGAGCGCTTCCCTGGCCATGACCCGCGTTATGCCAAACTGAAACCTGAAGAGCTGCCAACCACAGAAAGCCTGGCGCTGACCATCGACCGCGTTATTCCTTACTGGACTGATGTCATCAAACCTCGCATCGAAAGCGGCGAGCGCGTGATTATTGCTGCGCACGGTAACTCCCTGCGTGCGCTGGTTAAATATTTGGATAACCTGAGCGAAGACGAAATCCTGGAACTGAACATCCCGACCGGTGTTCCACTGGTTTACGAATTCGACGAAAACTTCAAACCAATCAAACGTTATTATCTGGGCAATGCCGATGAAATCGCAGCGAAAGCCGCGGCCGTAGCAAACCAGGGTAAAGCGAAGTAATTAGCGGTTTCTGAGCTCATCAGAAATGCAAAAAAGGCATGCGAAAGCATGCCTTTTTAATGAGTCTGACCCGGCGCAAAACCAACATTACTCGATACGCCAGACGTCAGGATGCAATTCCGTCGCTGACTCGTGAAAAATATCGCCCAGCCAGCCGGGGATTTCCGCTTCAGTCATATCGTCAGGAATGATGATGTCGTAGAGGCGCGAGAATTTTCTCTCGGTCATCTCGGCACGAAAAACCTGCCAGCCCTCCGGCGTCTTTTTAACCCCCAGATACCGGCCAAAAACGTTATAAATCAGCATAGATATTCTCTTTTGGCATCACACGATGACAGCGTTCTTACAGCCATAAAACAGCCCCGCCTTAACGGGGCTCAGCTCAGAATTGCTGTGACGGATTAACCGCGACGCGCTTTGACTGCGTTCGCAAGGCTACGCAGCAACACTTCGGTATCTTCCCAGCCAATGCACGCATCGGTCACGCTCTGGCCGTAAACCAGTGGCTCGCCGCTGTCGAGACTCTGATTGCCTTCGACCAGATGGCTTTCAACCATCACGCCCATAATCGCCTGTTCGCCACCGGCAACCTGACCGCAAACATCTTCACAGACTTCCATCTGTTTTTTGAATTGTTTGCTGCTGTTGGCGTGGCTGAAGTCGATCATGATGCGGGCTGGCAGGCCGCCTTTTTTCAGGCCGTCTTTCACTTCCAGCACGTCCTGCGCGCTGTAGTTTGGTTTTTTGCCGCCGCGCAGAATGATGTGGCAGTCGTTGTTCCCGCTGGTGTTGACGATAGCGGAATGGCCCCATTTGGTCACAGACAGGAAACAGTGCGGCGCACCGGCTGCGTTAATCGCGTCGATCGCCACTTTGATGGTGCCGTCGGTGCCGTTTTTGAAACCTACGGGGCAGGATAAACCGGAGGAAAGCTCACGGTGAACCTGAGATTCTGTGGTACGTGCGCCAATCGCGCCCCAGCTCATCAAATCCGCCAGATATTGTGGCGTGATCATGTCCAGGAATTCACCCGCCGCAGGCAGACCGGTGTCGTTAATATCCAGTAACAATTTGCGGGCAATGCGCAAACCATCATTTATCTGGTAGCTGTTGTTCATGTGCGGGTCGTTGATCAGCCCTTTCCAGCCAACAGTCGTACGCGGTTTTTCGAAGTAAACGCGCATGACCACTTCCAGTTCGCCCTGCAATTCTTCGCGCATTTTCAGCAGACGTGCTGCGTACTCTTTAGCGGCTTTAGGATCGTTAATTGAGCAAGGGCCGATGACTACCAGAAGACGATCGTCGTTTCCTTTCAGTATCTTATGAATCGCATTGCGCGCATGAGACACCGTCTTTGCCGCTTTGTCAGTGGCGGGAAACTTTTCCAGCAACGCTACAGGTGGCAAAAGTTCCTTAATTTCTTTGATACGTAAATCGTCGTTTTGATAATTCATAACTGTTCCATTGGGTGTTCATAAGAGACAAAGCGAAACGCTGACCGCGTTCAATCTAGCCGGATTGGGTGTCGGTGTAAATCTACTTTTACACTTACGAATAGTCTCATTTTGATTTAAGACATAAATTCATTAGCTAAGCTTTTATCTCAATGGAGACACATTACCCACAGCGAACAACAACCCGAAAATGGAGATAAAGGTTATGAAGAAACTCGCCATTATTTTACTGTCCGCAACAATGGCCCTGGCTTCAGGTGCAGCTTTTGCAGAAGGCGCTGATACCGGTTCTAACAATGGTTCTGCTAATCAATCTGACAGCCCGGGTTCAGTGCAGAAAATCGCACCTAACGGGGTCGATAACAGCAAAATCAATGAAACAGATAAGCCCGTGAATGAAGTTCACAAAAAGAAACACACGTCGACCACCAAAGCACATAAAGATATGAGCAAAAAAACAGTCGACCACAAAAAAGCCATGTGTAAGGACGGTCGTTGCCCGGATCAGGTTCCTGGCACCAATCAGTCTAAAGCCACCGGTAACTAATTTTAAAAGTACATAAAGGAGGAACATTCGTTCCTCTTTTTCCTTTCTGCTCCCTGTCTTGCAACATGCCATGATTACGCTATTGTTTCCTCTCTGTTCATACTTTTTGCGAATATAACTATGTCTTCTTCCCTGTTACCGCAGGATAAAAATAGCCGACGTCTGTTGCTGGCTTTCCTTGTGACCGTGGTTTTTATGGTTGCGGAAGTCATTGGCGGGCTGATTTCTGGCTCTCTGGCTTTGCTGGCAGACGCCGGCCATATGCTGACGGATGCTGCTGCGTTACTGGTGGCATTAATGGCAGTGCGTTTTGCGAAACGTAAACCGAACTCACGCCATACTTTTGGCTATCTGCGCCTGACGACCATGGCGGCTTTCGTGAATGCCGCCGCGCTGTTAGTGATTGTGGTACTGATCGTATGGGAGGCCATCGCCCGTTTCTTCAATCCGCAGCCGGTGATGGGCACCACGATGCTGGTGATCGCTATTGCCGGGCTGTTTGCCAATATTCTGGCATTCTGGTTGCTGCATCAGGGGCAGGAAAAAGCCAACATCAACGTACGCGCTGCGGCGCTGCACGTGCTGGGCGATTTGCTGGGCTCAATAGGTGCGGTGGCGGCGGCGCTGATCATCATGTATACCGGCTGGACACCCATCGACCCGATTCTGTCGGTGCTGGTTTCATGTCTGGTGCTGAACAATGCCTGGCGGCTGTTACGTGAAAGTTTTCATGAGCTGCTGGAAGGGACGCCGGAAGAAATTGATATCGATAAATTGCGCCGTGACTTGTCGATGAGCATTCCTGAAGTTCGTAATGTTCATCACGTTCACGTCTGGCAGATTGGTGAGCAGCGCCTGATGACGCTGCATGTGCAGGTCGTCCCGCCGCACGATCACGATGCGTTGTTAGATCGCATTCAGCATCATTTGCTGGAGAAATGCCGTATTGGACATGCGACGATTCAGATGGAATACGGTCGCTGTGAAACGCCAGATTGCGGGATAAATGAAACTCCGGCGACCAGCGCCGGACACGACCATCATGGTCACAGCCACGCACACCATCATCACTGATTGTTCATAGATTGCAGCAAGCAAAACGCCTCCGCGATGGAGGCGTTTTGTTGAAGCGGATTCAGGCCGTTTGCAGTGGCTGCGAGCCGTTTTGCTTCGCGCTTTTGATCCATAGCCACGAACCGTTCAGCGCAATCAGCGTCAGCAGAACATATTCCAGCGCCATGGCATAAACGCCCTGATAGGCAAAAATCGCTACGCTGATGACATCAATCACTACCCACAGCAGCCAGTTTTCGACATATTTGCGCGTCATCAGCAGCATCGCGACAATCGACAACACCATCATGGATGAATCCCAGAACGGGAACGCATCGGGCTGAAGCTCTGGCATACTGACATTAAGCCCCAGCGCCTGCATCACATTCACCGCCACCAGTGTGAGCGCGGCAAATACGCGGTCGATGTTAAACGTCATCAGCAGAATTCCCGCGACACACACTGCGCCCCAGATGAGCGCTTTGCCACGAGGCAACCAGCGAATTTGCAACTCGGCTTGCTGATCGGCTGTCTGACGGCTCCACGCATACCAGCCATAAATGTTGGCAGCAAAGAAAAAGATCTGCAGCAACAGGCTGGCGTAAAGCTGGATCTGGAAGAAGATGATCGCAAACAAAGTGACGTTGATCAGACCGAACGCATAGTTGATCAGCTTTTCTTTGCTGGCATACCAGATGCAAAGCAGACCAAAAATGGTGCCAACGGCTTCGATCCATGACAGGTCATATCCGCCTTTTCCAAGAGGAATATGAACCAGAATATTGCTGGTACTGAAGAAATCCATCATCACGTCCTTCCCTTAATTGTTCTGAAAATGCCTTCGGCTTAAAGCGCTTTGATTTGCGCCCGTAATTTCAGCTGAGCCGCGAAATCCAGCATCCGGTTCAGCGGTATCAGTGATTTCACACGCAGCGCTTCATCGACTTCGATCGCATGTGCTACTCCACCATGCTCCAGCCCTTCAGCAATAGCTTTCAGGCCGTTCATCGCCATCCATGGGCAATGTGCGCAGGTACGGCAACTGGCGCCTTCACCAGCTGTCGGCGCTTCGAACAATTCTTTATCCGGACACGCCTGCTGCATTTTGTAAAAAATACCGCGATCCGTTGCCACAATAAGCTGTTTTTGCGGCAACGTTTTTGCGGCCTGAATCAGCTGGCTGGTGGAACCGACGGCATCCGCCATGTCGACGATCGCCTGAGGGGACTCAGGATGTACCAGTATGGCCGCATCCGGGTACAAACCTTTCATCCGGGTCAGCGCCTGGGTTTTAAACTCGTCATGGACGATACAGGCGCCCTGCCAGCAGAGTACATCCGCCCCGGTCTGCTTACGCACGTAATTTCCGAGATGACGATCCGGAGCCCAGATGATTTTTTCACCCAAACTATCGAGATATTCAATCAGTTCTACCGCAATGCTTGAAGTGACGACCCAGTCCGCCCGGGCTTTTACTGCCGCCGAGGTATTAGCGTAGACCACAACGGTGCGATCGGGGTGGCTGTCGCAGAAATCCGAGAATTCCTGTTCCGGGCAACCTAAGTCCAGAGAGCACTCCGCGTTGAGTGTCGGCATCAGAACCGTTTTTTCAGGGCTGAGGATTTTGGCCGTTTCCCCCATAAACCGGACACCCGCCACCAACAGCGTTGACGCCGGATGCTGGCTGCCGAAACGGGCCATCTCCAGTGAATCCGCGACGATACCGCCGGTTTCTTCTGCCAGCGCCTGAATTTCAGGGTCAGTGTAATAATGCGCGACCATAACGGCGTCGCGTTCTTTCAGCAGTTTCTTAATCTTCTCTTTATAGAAGGTCTTTTCGTCTGCATTCAGAACTGCGGGTTTAGGCGGGAAAGGATACACCGTCGCATTCAAATCCAAGGTTTCGCTCATACTCTTCATCTCATTCTGTCAGGCAATGCGCCTGAAGGCCGGGAGCCACAGCCGGTTTAACAGATTAAACCCACTGGTTTTGTATGCTAAACAAAATACCGTAAAAAACGAGGTAAGTCGTCCAAATTTTGTTCTTAAGGCTTTAAATGTTTACTGGACTTAAAAGAGAGGTGTATTGGGATTATGTGGATAAAGGCAGGTTAAGATAATGTGAGAAATACAGGGGTATGAATGCGAAAAAAGCGCCTAAAGGCGCTTTTTTCTGAATTTGATGAAGTAGACATCTTTGCAATTTAGATGGCTCACTTTAAAAGTGGTGGGCTGTGCTGGATTGATTCGGTCTGCTACCTCACCCTGCGGGCAACGCTGCGCGTTGTCGTCTCGCTTCGCTCGGCTCGAACCAATGGTTCTCATCCATCACTGCTTCACTACATACATCCACTTAAAGATGGTGGGCCGTGCTGGATTCGAACCAGCGACCAATTGATTAAAAGTCAACTGCTCTACCAACTGAGCTAACGGCCCATCTAAATGCTTTGTACTACTTATTCAGGACTAACCACTTAAAGAGTGGTGGGCCGTGCTGGATTGATTCGGTCTTTGACCTCACCCTGCGGGCAACGCTGCGCGTTGTCGTCTCGCTTCGCTCGGCTCGAACCAAGGGTTCTCATCCATCACTGCTTCACTACATACATCCACTTAAAGAGTGGTGGGCCGTGCTGGATTCGAACCAGCGACCAATTGATTAAAAGTCAACTGCTCTACCAACTGAGCTAACGGCCCTTCCTGAATACTTCTGACTGCCTTTGTGTCTTGCAGTTGGTGTGCAAGCCACTTTGCCTGTTTGTTTAGAGGGTACACTTTAAAAGTGGTGGGCCGTGCTGGATTCGAACCAGCGACCAATTGATTAAAAGTCAACTGCTCTACCAACTGAGCTAACGGCCCTTCTAAACCTACTGCAAATTGCCTAAATCTCTAACAGCGTTAGCCGTTTGGAGTTGTCTGGGCAACGGCGGCATATATTACTTATTTAACTTTTCAGTGCAACTTTAATTTTCACAAAGATGCTTAACTGCTGGACTTTCACACACTCAAGCCCAGAAAATGCACGATATGTACATTTTCCGGTCCTGAATGGGGAACTACTTCGCAGATAAACGTTTTTGAGCTTGTTTTGCCGCGTCGGTGTTTGGGTACTGTTTAATGACCTGCGCATAGACGGCTTTGGCTTTATCGGCCTGCCCTTTCTCCTGCATAATCACCCCAACTTTGAACATCGCGTCAGAACTTTTTGGAGACTTCGGATAGTTTTTGACCACAACTGCAAAATAATAAGCAGCGTCGTCTTTTTTACCCTTGTTGTAATACAACTGGCCTAACCAATAGTTGGCATTAGGCTGGTATGTAGAATCCGGGTATTTTTTTACGAAACTCTGAAAGGCAGCGATCGCCTCATCATACTGTTTCTTTTCCAGCGCCAGAGAAACAGCGGCGTTGTAGTCGCTGTTCACATCGCCTGTGCTTGCAGGGGCTTGTGCAGCACCTGCATCAGACGTGGCGGCCGCAGCATTACCAGACGCGTCGGCAGTGGCTGCTGCAGCGCCCGTACTGGCGGCTCCGGCGGCACCCTGACTCAGGCTGTCCATCTGGTTAAAAATCTGCTTCTGACGATCAGCAAGCTGACTCAACTGATACTGGTTCTCCTGGATTTGACCACGAAGAGTATCCATATCACGTTGGGAATCAGAAAGTTGTTGCTGGAGTTGAGTTAATAGCTGGCTGTGAGCGTTAGAAATACGCTCCAGAGAGGTGACCCGATCTTCTATCGAGCCTGAGCCGACATCACTGATTGGCGCTTGGGCAGTAGCGGCCCATGGGACCGCTACGCCAACCAGTAACGACAGACTCAACAGATGAGTTCTGAAGTTACTGCTCATACTATTCTCTTAGTAAACCAGTACGGCACGACGGTTTTTAGCGTAAGCCGCTTCGTCATGGCCCAGTACAGCTGGTTTTTCTTTACCGTAAGAAACGATAGAGATCTGGTCGGCAGAAACGCCTTTACCTTGCAGGTACATTTTAACAGCAGTAGCACGACGTTCGCCCAGGGCGATGTTGTACTCTGGAGTACCACGTTCGTCAGCATGACCTTCTACAGTCACTTTGTAAGACGGGTTGCTACGCAGGAATGCTGCGTGCGCGTCTAACATCTGAGCGAATTCTGAAGAAACATCGTATTTGTCCAGGCCAAAGTAAACGATGTTGTTTTTCTGCAGTTCTTGCATCTGCAGACGAGCTTGCTCTTCAGAAGACATGTTGCCGCTTTCTGCGCCAGTGCCAGAGTTCAGACCCATACCTGATTGGTCGTTGTCCGCGTTTTTGTGAGAACTACACGCAGCGACTGCCAGAACAGGCAATGCCAGCATCAGCCCTTTCAGCACTTTATTCAGTTGCATCTATTCGATCCTTTTATAATTTTTTGCCATACATAGTTTTCTATGCATTACAGATACGGCGACCAGGCAGGGAATTTGACCTGTCCATCAGTTGCCGGAAGACGCGCTTTGAAGCGCCCATCAGTCGATACCAGTTGCAATACAGAACCCAGTCCTTGAGAGGAGCTGTAGATAACCATAGTGCCGTTTGGTGCGAGGCTAGGCGTTTCATCCAGGAACGTGTCCGTCAATGTTTGAACGGCTCCCGTTGCCAGATCTTGTTTAGCGATGTGCTGTGTACCGCTGGCGCTGCTCACCATGACCAGGAATTTACCATCTGCACTGACGTCAGAGTCCTGATTCTGTGAGCCTTCCCATGTCAGACGCTGAGGCGCACCGCCATTAATATTAACTTTATATACCTGAGGACGACCGCCCTGATCCGACGTGAACGCCAGGTTCTGGCTGTCCGGGAACCAGGTTGGTTCAGTATTGTTGCTACGGCCATTAGTGACCTGAGAGATCTGACCTGAACCCAGGTTCATCACATACAGGTTAAGGCTACCATCTTTAGACAACGCGAATGCCAGTTTAGACCCGTCCGGAGAGAACGCCGGAGCACCGTTGTGGCGTGGGAAAGAGGCAATCTGTTTGATGGCACTGTTTGCCAGTGTCTGTACAACCAACGCTGAACGACCGCTTTCGAAGGTCACGTAAGCCAGTTTGCTACCGTCCGGAGACCAGGCCGGAGACATCAGAGGCTCTGGTGAACGGTGAACAACAAACTGATTGTAACCATCGTAATCCGCTACACGCAGTTCGTACGGGAATTTGCCGCCGTTAGTCTGCACGATGTAAGCAATACGGGTGCGGAATGCACCTTTAACACCGGTCAGTTTTTCGAAAACTTCATCACTGGCTGTATGGGCAGAATAACGCAACCATTGTTTGGTCACTTTATACTGGTTTTGTGCCAGCACGGTGCCCGGAGCACCAGAGGTGTCAACCAACTGGTAAGAAACAACGTAGCTGCCATCGGCTGCAGGCTGAACCTGACCGATAACAACGGCATCGATGCCCAAAGCAGTCCAGGCAGCAGGTGTGACTTCTGCCGCTGAAGTTGGCTGTTGTGGCATGCGCGATGCATCAATAGGGTTAAATTTACCACTGTTGCGTAAGTCAGCAGCAACAATACCGCCAACATCTTCAGGTGGAGTACCCGGGCCCGCCCATTTGAATGGCACAACGCCAATCGGACGAGCGGTATCTACGCCCTGAGTAATTTCAATGCGAACTTCTGCATGTACTACAGATGCCCACATCATCAAAAGGCCGAACGCTACTCGAAATGCCTGCTTCATTGTATCTCCCTTATCTGGACGTATCTGCCCGCGATAATTTAGCAGAATTTTAACAAACCAACGCATACAAAACTAGAATTACACCCTGCAATCTATCGTAAAATTCTGAAAAGAAATTATTTTCATCTTTCTACGGTTTAAAATCTATCGGAGCATTTTTAAATACTTCATAGACTGCTTCAGAAGGCGGTTTCGGGAATTTCGCCTGTCGGGCCGCGGCAAGCGCTGCCTGACAAAGTGCTGGATCCCCACCTTCTGCTGACACGCTGATAAGCGAGCCATCCGGGTTCATTTTAACGCGCAACGAACAGGTTTTACCCGCATACGATGACGCGTCATAGAATCTGCTCTCAATAGCCGCCTTTATCTGGCTGCCATAGTTTGCAATATCGGCACCGGATGCACCCGCCTTTTTCTGTGTTCCTTTACCTGCCGGAGCAGAAGCCCCACCGCCCGTTGAACCTTTCGGCGCATTTTTAGAATCGGCCAGCCCGTCAAATAAGTTATTGGCGTCAGCAGATTCTTTTGCGGCAGCGGCAGCGGCAGCGGCAGCGGCCGCTTTCTTATCGGCTGCGGCTTTCTTGGCAGCTGCAGCCGCTTCAGCTTTCTTCTCAGCGGCAGCGGCGGCTTTCGCGTCCGCCGCAGCTTTGGCGTCTGCATCAGCTTGCGCTTTCGCATCGGCGGCAGCCTGAGCTTTAGCCTCTGCGGCAGCTTGTTTCTTCGCCTCAGCAGCCGCTTCTTTCTTCGCGTCAGCCTCGGCCTGTTTTTTCGCGGCCGCAGCCGCTGCGGCGGCTTCAGCTTCAGCCTGTTTCTTAGCTTCGGCTGCGGCTTTTTTCTGTGCATCAGCCTGCGCTTTTGCAGCTTCTTTCGCTGCATCGGCCTTCGCCTGAGCCGCTTCTTTTGCCGCTTCAGCTTTCGCCTGTGCGGCAGCAGCTTCGGCCTGCTTCTGTTGTTCTTTCGCCTGCTCGGCAGCCTGCTGCGCTTGTTTCTGTTGTTCAGCGGCTTGTTTCTGCTGCTGAGCCTGTTCCTGCGCCTGCTGCTTCGCATCTTCCTGTGCCTGAAGACGCTCTTTCTCAAGTTCTTTCAGGTGTTGCTGTTCTGCGGCCTGTTTCTGCTGAAGCTCTTCAGCCTGTTGCTCTGATTTTTTCTGACGCGCTGCGGCAGCACGTTGGGAATCAGCCTGTTGCTGTTGCTGACGGTTGTACTGATCGACCACGGCACTGGGATCAACCATTACGGCCGAGATATCGCTACCGCCGCCGCCACCGCTCATGCTGGTATCTTCGTCCAGCGATCCCCAAATCAACAGGGCTATAATGATGATATGCAGAACGACCGAAACAATAACGGCGCGTTTGAGCTTATCGTTTTGTTCAGTTGCAGTTGCCTTTACCAAAATAGATTTCCCAAGACAGGATTACTAAAAACCCGGGATCCTGTAGCGCCTGACTTACTCTTTTAGCAAGCCAGCGAATGCCGGGTTTCAAATAAGTGTTACAAATTACCTATCCTCAGATAGGTTGTGTCATCAATCCGACTGACTTCACGCCAGCCTGATGCAGCATATTCAGCGCCTTGATGATTTCATCATAAGGCACATCTTTCGCGCCGCCGATCAGGAATACCGTCTTCGGATTGGCCTGAATACGGCTGGTCGCTTCTGCAATAACCTGTTGTTCAGGCAGTTGTTCCATACGCTGATGATCCACCACAATGGTGTATTGACCGACGCCTGAAACTTCAACAATCACAGGCGGGTTATCATCGCTGGACACTGTTTTAGAATCCGTCGCATCAGGTAAGTCAACTTCCACACTCTGGGTAATGATCGGTGCTGTCGCCATAAAAATCAGTAACAGAACCAGCAGTACGTCCAGCAGCGGAACGATGTTGATTTCCGACTTACCTTCGCGCCGGTTACGACGACCTCGTGTACGAGCCATACTCTCCCCCTTTAGTTACTGCTGGTTTCGCGAGAGAAAGCCTGACGGTGCAGGATAGCCGTGAATTCTTCCATGAAGTTATCGTAGTTTTGCTCAAGCTTATTCACACGCTGGTTAAGGCGGTTATACGCCATAACGGCCGGAATAGCGGCGAACAGACCAATCGCCGTAGCAATCAGTGCTTCTGCGATACCTGGAGCAACCATTTGCAGGGTCGCTTGTTTCACGGAACCTAAACCGATAAAGGCGTGCATGATCCCCCAGACCGTACCGAATAAACCGATATACGGGCTGATGGAACCGACGGTGCCAAGGAAAGGAATGTGTGTTTCAAGGGATTCGAGTTCACGGTTAAAGGAGATGCGCATTGCACGTGAAGACCCTTCAATCACCGCCTCTGGCGCGTGGCTGTTGGCACGGTGTAAACGGGCGAATTCTTTAAAACCAGAATGGAAGATTTGCTCTGCCCCGCTCAGGGTTTCGCGACGGCCCTGGCTTTCCTGATACAGACGGGAAAGCTCAATACCGGACCAGAATTTATCTTCGAACGCTTCTGCCTCGCGGGTGGCGGCATTCAGCACTTTCGTGCGTTGAATGATGATCGCCCAGGACGCGATAGAAAAGCACACCAGGACAAGCATAATCAGCTTGACCAGGATGCTGGCCTTCAAAAATAAATCAAGAATGTTCATGTCAGTCACTGCTTAAACTCCGCGACAATAGACTTAGGAAGCGCTCGGGGCTTCATTTGGTGTGGATCAATGCATGCAATCAACACTTCTGCAGAACTCAGAAGGTTTCCATGCGAATCAAGAATTCGTTGTGCAAAAGTAAGAGAAGCTCCGCGAATGGACGTAATCTCACTCTGAACATCCAGCAAGTCATCTAAGCGAGCTGGTGCAAAGTATTCGACCGTCATGCGGCGGACAGCAAAAGCGACGTGTTCTGCCAGCAACTGCTGCTGGTGAAAATTGCGTTGGCGCAACATCTCTGTGCGAGCCCTTTCAAAAAAGGCGACGTATCGGGCATGGTAGACCACACCTCCCGCGTCTGTGTCTTCGTAATAGACACGAACCGGCCATCGGAACAACGAATTACTCACTCTACATCCCGTAATGCAATTTGACGGCACTACTATACGCAAGAGAATTGGGGTTGGGAATGGGTTGCAATGCTGGAACGAAAATAATTATGGGCCGGAGCGGCCCATAGGAAGATTACTGTAAATCTGTGTATTTTTAAGACGATAAAAGTCAGCTGAAGAAGTAAAACAAACCCGCAGCCAGTGCAATCATCGCCAGTAACGGTGAAAAAAATGATTTCCACACCGAATTTCTCGGACGAAAACCCAGACCGTGAATAACACCGCTACAAACAGCCCATATCAGAATGAGCCCGTGCCACACTTCCAGCTGGCTGGTCGACGAAGCAAACATGCCCGGTTTCCAGAAAACACAACCGGCAAGCAGCAGCGACATCACAAGGGAAAGGGCCCGCAAGGGGCCCTTGTCTGTGACGGCGTAAACTTTATCCGCGATCACACTCATTGTTACTTCTCTTCTTTTGCAGCTTTGTTGGCTTCGCTGTGCTCAAGCGCCAGCGCGGTCATGATACCAAATGAGCAGGCCAGCAAGGTGCCGAGGATCCAGGCAAAATACCACATGGTTTTCTCCTTAATACAGCGAATGCTTGTTGTTCTCGATGTACGTTTTATCGAGGCGACCGAACATCTTGTAATACGCCCATGAGGTGTAAATCAGGATGATTGGCACAAAAATACACGCTACGACGGTCATCACTCTCAACGTCAGTAAGGTAGACGTTGCGTCCCACATGGTCAGGCTGACGTTAGGATCAGTGATTGACGGCATGACGAACGGGAACATAGTGATACCGGCCGTCAGGATCACACAGGCGATAGTCAGTGAGTTACTGACGAAAGCCAGAGCCGCTTTATTCAAACGGGAGAACAGGATTGTCAGCAGCGGCAGAATCACACCCAGTGCAGGAATAGCCCACAGAGCAGGGATCTTGTTGAAGTTAGCCAACCATGCGCCCGCTTCATGAGAAACCGTTTTGTGCAGCGGATTTGACGGGCCCGCGTGATCCAGTACGGAAGTCACGGTGAAGCCATCAATCCCTTTAACCAGCCAGATGCCCGCCAGCAGGAAGCAAACCATCATGATCAGCGCAGAAATCTGCGAGGCATTACGGGTACGCAGATGCAGTTCGCCGACAGTACGCATTTGCAGATACGTTGCGCCCTGCGTAATCAGCATGGTCAGGCTGACCAGACCGGCCAGAATACCAAACGGATTCAGCAGCTGAATCAGGTTACCGGTATAGAACAGACGCAGGTCGGTATCAATGTGGAACGGCACGCCCTGTAACAGGTTACCGAAGGCCACACCAAAGACCAGCGATGGCACGAAGCTACCAATGAAGATGCCCCAGTCCCACATTCCACGCCAGCGCGCGTTATCCAGTTTTGAACGGTAGTCAAAGCCCAGCGGACGGAAAAACAATGCGCACAGCACCAGAACCATCGCCGCATAAAAACCCGAGAACGCTGCCGCATAAACCATCGGCCACGCAGCAAATAACGCACCACCGGCGGTGATCAGCCAGACCTGGTTACCATCCCAGTGCGGGGCGATCGCATTGATCATGATCCGGCGATCTGTATCGGTTTTACCGATGATCCGTACCAGAATCCCCACACCCATATCAAATCCATCGGTGACCGCGAAGCCGATAAACAGCACGCCAATCAGCGCCCACCAAATGAACCGTAAACTTTCATAATCGAACATAGTCGGACTCCCTAATTACTGAGCTTGCTCAAGCGGGGCTGAAGGTTTTTCAAAATGATAGCGCCCTGTTTTCAGGCTGCTTGGCCCCAGGCGTACATATTTGAACATCAGGAACATCTCAGCGACCAGGAACAGGGTGTACAAGCCGCAGATCAGGATCATTGATGACAGCACATCACCGACGGTCAAAGAAGAGTGCGCAATGGCCGTTGGTAAGACCTCACCAATTGCCCATGGCTGACGGCCGTATTCCGCAACGAACCAGCCAGACTCAACCGCAATCCATGGCAGTGGCAGGCCAAACAACACGGCACGATGCAGCCAGCGTTTTTCGCCAATTTTGCCCCGGACCACTGCGAAGAATGACAATCCAATCAGAACCAGCATCAGGATGCCGCAGGCAACCATGATACGGAATGCGAAGTACAGAGGCAGAACGCGCGGAATAGAATCTTTCGTCGCTTTCTGGATTTGTGCGTCTGTCGCATCGGTCACTTTGTCGGTATAGCGTTTCAGCAACATACCGTAGCCCAAGTCTTGCTTGGTTTTTTCAAAGTCACTGCGAACGGTTGGATCAGTATTCCCTGCGCGTAACTCTTCCAGCAGGTTGTACGCTTTCATCCCGTTACGGATACGCACTTCGTGTTGCGCCATCAGGTCTCTCAGACCAGTCACCGGCGTATCCACAGAACGCGTTGCAATCAGGCCGAGCAGGTAAGGAATCTGAATGGAGTATTCATTTTCCATTTTGTCCTGATTTGGCAGGCCGAACAGCGTGAAGCTGGCCGGTGCAGGTTGGGTATCCCACTCTGCTTCGATTGCCGCCAGTTTGGTTTTCTGTACGTCACCCATTTCGTAACCGGATTCATCACCCAGCACGATAACAGACAGTACAGCCGCCAGACCAAAGCTTGCCGCGATCGCAAAAGAGCGTTTTGCAAAGCCCACATCGCGACCTTTCAGCAGGTAGTAAGAGCTGATAGCCAGAACGAACATCGCACCTGTCACATAACCGGATGCAACGGTGTGTACGAATTTAACCTGCGCAACCGGGTTCAGAACCAGTTCGGAGAAGCTGACCATTTCCATGCGCATGGTTTCGTAGTTGAAGGTAGAAGCAATCGGGTTTTGCATCCAGCCGTTCGCCACCAGGATCCACAAAGCAGACAAGTTTGAGCCAAGGGCAACAAACCAGGTAACCGCCATGTGCTGAACTTTAGACAGGCGATCCCAACCGAAGAAGAAGAGGCCGACTAGTGTTGATTCCAGGAAGAACGCCATCAAACCTTCAATCGCCAGAGGCGCACCGAAGATATCACCGACGTAATGTGAGAAATATGACCAGTTAGTCCCGAACTGGAATTCCATGGTTAAACCGGTAGCAACGCCAATTGCAAAGTTAATTGCAAAAAGCTTGCCCCAGAATTTGGTCATATCTTTATAGATTTGTTTGCCGGAAAGCACATACACCGTTTCCATAATTGCCAGTATAAACGCCATACCCAGCGTTAATGGGACAAATAGGAAATGGTACATGGCTGTTAAAGCAAACTGTAAACGCGACAGTTCAACGATATCAAACATCTTGACCCCTTGCTCCTCGGAGGAAGACCCCAAATTGCGATCTTTGACGAACCGGTTGCCGGAACGCCTCATGACTACCAGTATTTAAATGTGTGTAGAACAGAAATGCAGAGTTCAGCTGAGTGAAGCCGTTCAAGGCATTCTGATACCCGGAAAAGACGCGGCCAGCGAGCCTCTAAGAGGCTGATGAACGGGAAAATCTCGGGGAAAAGTAAACATACAAAAAACTGATGTTACAGGACCATTATGTTACGCCAGTAATCCCACACATTAAATAGGTTTTTTAGTGACCCAAAGCGGATTTCCGCGTACAGGTCAATTTAACGACAAAACAGTGCAAGTTGCCGTAATTGATCTGACGCAATTTAAGCCTATCTCATTGTTTATTTCTATAATATCTACATCAATTTCTGAAAAAATATTTCAGGATGTTAACCGTTGGTTTCACTGATCTTTAATGGTGTATTTATTGTTAATTTGTTGTGTTTTTATGGTTGTGCTAAATATCTAAATCGCTACCTTTTAAAACCCATTTATTAACTTTTTATTTCCAATGAACCTATCGTGCTCTGTTAATAAATATAGCTCATATCGGCGATTGTTAAATATTTAGCTTAAAAATAAAAAAGGCCACCCGAAGGTGGCCAACATGTCGAATCGTTAAGTCATATGAAATGACTCAGGTCACGCCGGAACATGGCCCGGCGCGACGGACAATACTTACTGTGGCAGAACGGATTTCACGGCTTCGCCGATATCGGCCAGGCTGCGAACAGTCTTCACGCCAGCAGCTTCCAGTGCTGCAAACTTCTCGTCAGCCGTGCCTTTACCACCGGCAATGATGGCGCCTGCGTGGCCCATACGTTTGCCTTTAGGCGCAGTCACACCCGCGATGTAGCCCACAACCGGTTTGGTTACGTGTGCTTTGATGTACGCAGCCGCTTCTTCTTCAGCATTCCCGCCGATTTCACCGATCATGACGATCACTTCAGTCTGCGGATCTTCCTGGAACAGTTTCAGGATATCGATGAAGTTAGAGCCCGGGATCGGGTCGCCGCCGATACCGACGCAGGTAGACTGACCGTAGCCGTAATCTGTAGTCTGTTTAACGGCTTCATAGGTCAGCGTACCAGAGCGTGAAACGATACCCACTTTGCCCGGCAGGTGAATATGGCCAGGCATGATGCCGATTTTGCATTCGCCAGGGGTGATCACGCCCGGGCAGTTTGGCCCGATCATCACGGCATCGCTTTGATCCAGTTTCACTTTAACCACCAGCATATCCAGCGTCGGGATGCCTTCTGTGATACAGATGATCAGTTTGATGCCTGCATCCAGCGCTTCCAGAATGGAATCTTTGCAGAATGGCGCGGGAACATAAATAACAGAAGCCGTCGCGCCGGTAGTCTCAACCGCTTCGCGAACGGTGTTGAACACTGGCAGACCCAGATGTTCGGTGCCGCCTTTGCCCGGCGTCACGCCGCCAACCATTTTTGTGCCGTAAGCGATGGCTTGTTCAGAGTGGAAAGTCCCCTGGCTACCGGTGAAACCCTGGCAGATAACTTTGGTGTTCTTGTTGATTAAAATCGACATTATTTCCCCTCCACTGCCGCGACAACTTGTTGAGCCGCATTCGTCAGGCTGGTCGCTGCAATGATGTTCAAACCGCTGTCTGCCAGTTTTTTGGCACCCAGCTCGGCATTGTTACCTTCAAGACGCACCACAACCGGCACGCTGACGCCCACTTCTTCCACCGCACCGATGATACCGTCGGCGATCAGGTCGCAACGAACGATACCGCCGAAGATGTTCACGAAGACGGCTTTCACTTTTTCATCGGACAGGATGATTTTGAAGGCTTCTGTTACGCGTTCTTTGGTCGCACCGCCGCCAACATCCAGGAAGTTAGCCGGTTCGCCACCGTGCAGTTTCACGATGTCCATGGTACCCATTGCCAGACCGGCACCGTTCACCATGCAACCGATATTGCCGTCAAGCGCAACGTAGTTCAGTTCCCACTGCGCTGCCTGAGATTCGCGGGCATCTTCCTGGCTGTAATCGCGCATTTCACGCAATTCTGGCTGACGGAACAAGGCGTTGCCGTCTGCGCCCAGTTTGCCGTCGAGGCAGATCAGGTCGCCAGCAGTGGTCACTACCAGCGGGTTGATTTCGATGAGCGCCAGGTCGCGTTCTAAGAAGATGTTCGCCAGGCCCATGAAGATCTTGGTGAACTGCTGAACCTGCTTACCGGTCAGACCCAGTTTGAATGCCAGTTCACGGCCCTGATAAGGCTGCGGACCTGCCAGCGGATCCAGTGCAACTTTGTGGATCAGGTGTGGCGTTTCTTCAGCCACTTTCTCGATTTCCACGCCGCCTTCAGTAGACGCCATGAACACCACGCGTCGTGAGCTGCGGTCTACCACAGCGCCGAGGTACAATTCTTTGTCGATGTCTGTCGCGGATTCAACCAGGATCTGGTTAACCGGCTGACCCAGTGCATCTGTCTGGTAAGTCACCAGACGTTTACCCAGCCAGTGTTCAGCGAAAGCACGAATTTCTTCTTTGCTTTTCACGACTTTCACGCCGCCCGCTTTACCGCGGCCACCGGCATGAACCTGACATTTTACCACCCACGGACCGGCACCGATTTTCGATGCAGCCTCTTCCGCTTCACGCGGCGTGGAACAGGCGAAGCCCGTTGGTGCTGGCAGGCCGTAGCGCAGGAACAGCTGTTTCGCCTGATACTCGTGTAAATTCATGATGTTCTATCCATTCTTTAGTAGGAAGGCTTATCAGGGCACAGCGGGCTGTGCCACAGATTTTTACGATCTCTATTTCTTTCGTTCCGCCGGGGACTAAACGTCCAGCAGCAGACGAGCCGGATCTTCCAGCATTTCTTTAATGGTCACCAGGAAGCCGACCGATTCCCGGCCATCAACCAGACGGTGATCGTAGGACAGTGCCAGATACATCATTGGCAAGATCACAACCTGACCGTTCACCGCCATCGGACGATCTTTAATGGCATGCATGCCCAGAATTGCACTCTGCGGTGGGTTGATAATCGGGGTCGACATCAGTGAGCCGAAGACGCCGCCGTTGGTCACAGTAAAGTTACCGCCGGTCAGTTCTTCCACTTTCAGTTTGCCGTCACGGCCTTTGATCGCCAGCTCTTTGATTTGCTTTTCGATGTCAGCCATACCCAGCGTATCCACATCGCGCAGAACCGGCGTTACCAGGCCGCGTGGCGTAGAAACGGCGATGCTCACGTCGAAATAGTTGTGGTAAACCACATCTTCGCCATCAATAGAGGCGTTCACTTCCGGGTAACGTTTCAGCGCTTCAACCACGGCTTTCAGATAGAAAGACATGAAGCCCAGGCGTACACCGTGACGTTTTTCGAAACCATCACCGTACTGCTTACGCAGATCCATGATTGGCTTCATGTTGATTTCGTTGAAGGTTGTCAGCATTGCGGTGCTGTTTTTCGCTTCAAGCAGACGCTCAGCAACACGCTTACGCAGACGGGTCATCGGGACGCGTTTTTCGCTGCGTGAACCCAGAGCCGGTGCGGCGCTGGTCGCGGCAGGAGCCGCGGCTGGTGCAGCCGCAGGTTTCGCGTCTTTGGCTTTCGCCAGGTGTTGCTCGACATCTTCACGGGTCAGACGACCACCGACACCGCTGCCTTTGATCGCGTTGGCATCCAGAGAATGCTCGGCAATCAGACGGCGGATTGCCGGGCTGAGTGCGTCGTTGCTTTCTTCTTCCAGAGCGGCGGTATGGCGTGCAGCAGGAGTCGCTTCTTTATCGGAGCTTTTCTCAGTGCTTGGCTTGCCGGAACTGTTACCCGGACGAATGCGCGCCAGAATCTGACGGGAAATGACCGTTGCGCCTTCATCTTCGATAATGCTGTCCAGAATACCGGCTTCACTTGCCGGCACTTCCAGAACCACTTTATCGGTTTCAATTTCTACCAGTACATCGTCACGCTCAACGCTGTCGCCCGGTTTTTTATGCCAGGTTGCAACCGTCGCATCTGCCACGGATTCAGGAAGGTCAGGGACCAGAATATCTACGCTACTCATTATAAATCCTTCTTATGTTCCATAGTGTTAACTCACGCCAACGCGTTATTTAACGTTCAGCGCATCGTTAACCAGATCTTGCTGTTGCTTCTGGTGAACGGACATGTAACCCACTGCCGGAGAAGCAGAGGCCGGACGTCCTGCGTAACGTAAAGAAGCCCCGAAAGGAATCACTTCACGGAAGTTGTGCTGGCTGCAATACCACGCGCCCTGATTCAGCGGCTCTTCCTGACACCAGACGAAATCATGAACGTGTGAGAATTTCTCAAGCACTTCCTGAATCGCTTTGTGCGGGAACGGGTACAGCTGCTCGATGCGGACAATCGCCACGTCGGTTTGCTCGTTTTTGCGACGCTGTTCCAGCAGGTCGTAGTACACCTTGCCTGAGCACATCACCACGCGCTTAACCTGTTTTGGATCCAGTTCGTCTACTTCACCAATCGCTGGCAGGAAGCTGCCGTTGGCCAGTTCATCGAGCGTAGAAACCGCCAGAGGATGACGCAACAGAGACTTCGGCGACATGACGATCAGAGGACGGCGCATACCACGCAGCGCCTGACGACGGATCATGTGGTAAACCTGCGCCGGGGTCGACGGGATACAAACCTGCATGTTTTGCTCAGCGCAAAGTTGCAGATACCGTTCCAGACGCGCGGAGGAGTGCTCCGGCCCCTGCCCTTCGTAACCGTGCGGCAGCAACATCACCAGACCACACATGCGGCCCCATTTCTGTTCGCCGGAGCTGATGAACTGGTCGATAACCACCTGCGCACCGTTGGCGAAATCGCCGAACTGCGCTTCCCAGATGGTCAGCGTACGCGGCTCAGCCGTGGCATAACCGTATTCAAACGCCAGCACCGCTTCTTCGGAAAGAACGGAATCCCATACGTTGAACTCGCCCTGGCTGTTATGGATATTAGCCAGCGGCACGTATACGGAACCATTTTTCTGATTGTGGATCACAGCATGACGGTGGAAGAAGGTGCCGCGACCGGTATCTTCACCCGACAGACGGATTGGAATACCTTCGTCTACCAGCGTAGCGTACGCCAGATTTTCCGCGCCGCCCCAGTCGAATTTCTTATTACCTTCGGCCATCTCGTTACGGTCGCCGTAAATCTTGGCAACGCGTGACTGCATTTCGATAGCATCCGGCACATGGCTGACGCGGCGCGCCAGTTCCTGCAGGCGTTTCAGCTCAACCTTGTTCGGGTAAGCTTCATCCCACTCGTGGTTCAGATACGGTGACCAGGTGAATGTGTGCATGTCATTCTGACGCCACTCTTCCACCACACACTCTCCCGCATCCAGCGCATCACGATACAAATTGACCATTTCCGTGGCATCTTCGAGACTGGCCACGTTTTGCTCGGTCAGAATGTCAGCATAAATTTTACGCGGCGTCGGGTGCTTCTTGATCTTGTTATACATCAGTGGCTGGGTTGCGCTCGGTTCGTCGGCCTCGTTATGGCCGTGGCGACGGTAGCAAACCAGATCGATCATGACGTCACGTTTAAAGGTGTTACGGAAATCCAATGCCAGGCGGGTCACGAAAGCCACCGCTTCAGGGTCATCGGCATTGACGTGGAAAATCGGCGCCTGCACCATTTTCGCGATATCAGTACAGTAATCGGTGGAACGCGCATCTTTCGGATTCGAGGTGGTAAAGCCCACCTGGTTATTGATGACGATACGCACGGTACCGCCCACTTCATAACCGCGTGCCAGCGACATGTTCAGGGTTTCCTGAACCACACCCTGACCGGTAATCGCCGCATCACCGTGAATGGTGATTGGCAGAACCATATTGCTGCGCGCTTCGTCCAGACGATCACGACGGGCACGAACAGAACCGATCACCACCGGGCTCACGATTTCCAGGTGCGACGGGTTAAACGCCAGCGCCAGGTGAACCATTCCGCCTTCGGTTTCCACATCGGACGAATAGCCCATGTGGTATTTCACGTCACCGGTGCCCAGATGTTCTTTATGTTTGCCGGAGAATTCGTCAAACAAGTCCTGAGGTTTTTTCCCCAGTACGTTGATCAGCACGTTCAGACGGCCACGGTGCGCCATACCCAGCACCACTTCACGCGTTCCGTTTTTGCCTGCATGACGGATCATGTCTTTGAGCATCGGAACCAGCGCATCGCCACCTTCAAGAGAGAAGCGTTTTGCACCGGGGAATTTCGCGCCCAGATAACGCTCCAGACCTTCTGCTGCGGTCAGTTCTTTCAGGAACGTTTTCTTCTCGTCATTGGTGAATTTCGCACGACCGGCCACGGATTCGACGCGCTGTTGGATCCAGCGTTTCTCTTCGGTGTTGGTGATGTGCATGTATTCCACACCAATGGAACCGCAATAGGTTTGCTTCAGGGCTTTATACAGCTCGCCGAGCTGCATGGTTTCCTTGCCAATGGCAAAAGAACCGACGTTGAAGGTTTCCTGGAAATCAGCTTCAGTCAGATGATGGAACGCAGGATCCAGATCCGGTACATCGTCCAGTTTCCACAGGCCGAGGGGATCAAGGTTCGCGTTCTGATGACCACGGAAGCGGAAGGCATTGATTAACTGCAACACCTTAACTTGCTTGGCATCCGTTTCAGGATCGCTGATGGAGGAATTGTAACGTGACGCATCTTTCGCCAGGCGGCGGAAGTAGTCGCGAGTTTGAGAATGGAGTTGCTCTGGTTTCACACCCACTGTTGGTAGCTGTTTAAAAATCGAACGCCAGCTATCGTCAACGGAACCAGGATCGGTTAAGTAGTCTTCATAGAGTTGTTCTATGTAAGACTGGTTCGCACCCGCCAGATAGGAGGAATCCAGCCAGGCCTTCATTGCGCCGTTCTGCATCGTGATCCCTTAAGCTTTGAAGCTTTAGTTTTCGCCGTGGTTAATAATATTGACCGTGATACACCGCGGTAAAACGGTTTTCCATACTAAAACAGTTCGTTGGTTGAGCGTTTGGCTCTTCAAGGAACCTTCAGAAATCCGCCAGATGCGTGACTGATTTTTGAAGTTGCCCTGCTTCTTTATCCCTTTTTTCCATCCCCCTGATTTTTACCCGGCTATCTTACTCCTGTCAGGCGCAACTTTGTTGCACTTGTTGCTACTTTGTTATTAAAAAATTACTTATTTGCTATCAAAGCCTCAGTTACGGCATTTGTAACTAAAGAAAGCGAAACCAAAAGCGGGTAAATAACAGCGGGAACCTGAGTTCCCGCTGATGGCATCACCTTATGAACTCAGGCGCCCCGCTGTAGCAGCATCGATTTGATATGGCCGATCGCTTTCGTCGGGTTCAAACCTTTAGGGCACACACTCACACAGTTCATGATGCTGTGGCAGCGGAATACGCTGAAAGCATCGTTCAGATCGTCGAGGCGCGGTTGCGTTTCGGTATCGCGGCTGTCGATGAGGAAACGGTAAGCGGCCAGAAGGCCAGCCGGACCGACAAATTTGTCCGGATTCCACCAGAACGAAGGACAGGAGGTTGAGCAGCAGGCGCAGAGAATACATTCGTATAATCCGTCGAGCTTTTCACGGTCATCCGGCATCTGCAAATGCTCACGCGCCGGAGGATTTTTCCCATCATTCAACAGGTAAGGCTTAATCTTCTCATACTGCTTATAGAATTGTCCCATGTCCACAACAAGGTCACGCACAACAGGCAACCCAGGCAACGGACGGATAACAATTTTCTTGTTGCCATTACGCAGCGTCGAAACCGGCGTGATACACGCCAGACCGTTTTTACCGTTCATGTTCACGCCGTCAGACCCGCAAACACCTTCACGGCATGAGCGGCGGAAAGCCAGCGTCGGATCCTGTTCTTTCAGCAAAATCAGCGCGTCGAGCAACATCATATCGCGCCCTTCTTTGGCTTCCAGCACGTAATCCTTCATGTACGGAACATCATCGACGTCCGGGTTGTAGCGATAAATCGAAAATTCAATTTTCATAATCTGTTTCCGCTCCGCCCTAGTAAGTACGCGCTTTCGGCGGGAACGCCGCGCGAAGCTTAGGCTGCATGTTCACCTCACGGCGGGTCATGCTTTCTGTTTCCGGCTGATACAGCGTATGGCACAGCCAGTTCGCATCATCACGTTCAGGGAAGTCGAAGCGGCTGTGAGCGCCACGGCTTTCTGTACGGTAGTTTGCGGAGACAGCCGTTGAGAACGCAGTTTCCATCAGGTTATCCAGCTCCAGACACTCCACGCGCTGGGTGTTGAATTCTGAGGAGGTATCATCCAGACGCGCGCTTTTCAGGCGTTCACGGATTACTTTCAGCTCTTCCAGACCTTTCGCCATCGCATCCCCTTCGCGGAAGACCGAGAAGTTATTCTGCATGCACGATTGCAGGTCTTTACGGATAGCCACCGGATCTTCACCCGAACGGGTGTTGTTCCAGCGGTTCAGACGCTCCAGAGACACATCGATATCGTCCTGAGACGCATCGCGGCTTGCGCCCTGCTCCTGAATGGATTCCTGCAAGTGCATACCGGCTGCACGGCCAAAGACCACCAGATCGAGCAGTGAGTTACCGCCGAGACGGTTGGCACCGTGAACGGAAACGCAGGCAATTTCGCCGACCGCGAACAGGCCGGGGATCACTTCATCCTGACCCTGTGCGTTCACACGCAGCGCCTGACCGGTCACTTTGGTCGGAATGCCGCCCATCATATAGTGGCAAGTTGGGATAACAGGGATCGGCTCTTTAACCGGATCGACGTGCGCAAAGGTACGCGACAATTCCAGAATACCCGGCAGACGGGATTCCAGAACGTCTTTACCCAGATGATCGAGTTTCAGTTTGGCGTGCGGGCCCCACGGACCTTCGCAGCCACGGCCTTCACGGATTTCGATCATGATGGAACGCGCCACCACGTCACGACCCGCCAGGTCTTTGGCATTTGGCGCATAACGTTCCATGAAACGTTCGCCGTCTTTATTGAGCAGATAACCACCTTCACCACGGCAGCCTTCTGTTACCAGAACGCCGGCACCGGCAATGCCGGTCGGGTGGAACTGCCACATTTCCATATCCTGCACCGGCACACCTGCACGCAATGCCATGCCCACGCCGTCGCCGGTATTAATGTGCGCATTGGTGGTGGACTGATAAATACGGCCTGCACCGCCGGTTGCCAGCACGGTCGCTTTGGCTTTGAAGTAAACAACTTCACCGGTTTCGATACAAATTGCGGTACACCCGACGATCGCGCCGTCCTGGTTTTTCACTAAATCCAGTGAATACCATTCGGAGAAAATCGTGGTGTGGTTTTTCAGGTTTTGCTGATACAGCGTGTGCAGCAAGGCGTGACCGGTACGGTCGGCTGCTGCCGCGGTACGTGCCGCCTGCTCGCCGCCGAAGTTCTTCGACTGGCCGCCAAACGGACGCTGATAAATACGGCCATCATCAAGACGGGAGAAAGGCAATCCCATGTGTTCGAGTTCCAGAATCGCTTCCGGCCCGGTTTTACACATATATTCAATGGCGTCCTGATCACCGATGTAGTCGGAACCTTTTACGGTGTCGTACATATGCCATTCCCAGTCATCCTCATGCGTGTTACCCAGCGCAACGGTAATACCGCCCTGAGCAGACACCGTATGGGAGCGGGTCGGGAAGACTTTGGAAATCAGGGCGCAGGACAGGCCCTGTTGTGAAATCTGTAACGCGGCACGCATACCGGCGCCACCTGCACCGATAACGACAGCATCAAACTCTCTGACTGGCAGATTCATTTACTACGCTCCCCAAACAACAATTGTTCCGTAAAGTAGGTAAACCACTAACGTGACGACGATGGCCAGTTGCAGCACCAGTCGGACAGCCAGCGGTTTGACATAGTCCGTTAACACCTGCCACATGCCGATCCACGCATGAATCAAAATCGACAGCAATGCCAGCAGTGTGAATACTTTCGTGATGGAGGAAGAGAAGAAGCCATGCCAGACATCAAAAGTCAGTTCCTGAGCCAGAACCACAAAGCCCAGAATATAAAGGATGTACAAGGTGAGGATGATCGCGGAAGCACGCAGTAACAGCCAGTCGTGCACACCATTGCGTCCCAATGCAGAAACGTTGCTTACCATACGAGGACTCCAGCCAGAATTGACAGCACGACGGTCAGACCGATTGCCACCTGGGCAGAACGGGTACCGGCAGCCAAACTCTCTTCGATATAGCCAAAATCCATCAGCAAGTGGCGGACGCCACCGCAAACGTGATAGGCCAGCGCAGTGAGTATTCCCCAAAAGATGAATTTGACGAAGAAGCTATTCATGATGGCCGCAGCCTGTGCAAACCCTTCAGGAGAAGAGAGAGACAAACCTAACAGCCAGAGGAGGATACCGACGGCGACGAAGGTTATTACGCCAGAGACTCGGTGTAAGATGGACGCTATCGCAGTAACGGGAAACCGGATCGTTTGCAGATCCAGATTGACAGGTCTTTGTTTTTTCACGGTTTTGCCCACACAGCTCTTATTATTTTACTTCCTCCGGCCCGGAGCAGTATGTCAGACAGCATCTATCCTTCGTTCTTTGCGCCGCTGGTGCGTTGGCTGCGTTTACTCACCCTAATCACTGACTGGAGTCAGCTCATAGGGACTCGTTCGCTTGCCGCCTTCCCGCAACGCAAATGACCTGGATATATCAGAGCTAAAAGCTCAACTTCTCCCGCGCTCAAACAACGACATCCGATGTGCTTAAACGGCGCGATAGTCAATTTTCAAAGCCGTAACGTAAAGGCCAGGAAAATGATGCTGGGTGCTCCTACTTCGGATTGCCCGGAGACCTTGTAGGAGTATAGGTTGATCACATTCTTATTACAATTGCCCTACAAATGCTTTATTCACATTTCTTTTAAACAGTGAGTTAGCTCTCATTTTCCATAAAAGGCACAAAATAAATTATCTAGTTTGACATTTGATCAACATTTCCATTACATATGAGCTATCCCTATAGGACTGTGATACTGAGCACATACCGGCTGACACCAACCGCACCAAAAAGGTGAAAGTCTCTGAAGAATCAGTGGATCACACAATCGTGATGCAGGGTCTTCCCTGTAGCCCCAAGTTATGCAAAAGTGGGGATTGTGTAAATCCTCATACTCTTCACAGGTACTGAGCGACAGAACAGTAATGATTTACCGAATCGTTAACAACGATGAAACGCCGCTTGTTGGTCACAGAGCAGTCTGAGACTGCAATTCGACTCAGCTCTACGTTCCCTCCCCATCCGATCGCAGAGTTAAGGCTGACAATAATAATGACCTTTCAAGGCGTCGCTTCCAGGCATTTCTGTTGTTACTGATTTTTAAAAATAAGGCGCTAAGGAGACTGTAAATGGCTGATAAGAAAGCGACACTTACCCTACAAGGTCACGACCCGATTGAACTGAGCGTGCTCACCGGCTCGCTGGGTCAGGATGAAATTGATATCCGTACCCTCGGTTCAAAAGGTCTTTTTACCTATGACCCCGGTTTCACCTCTACTGCATCCTGCGAATCCAAAATCACCTATATCGACGGTGACGAAGGTATTCTGTTACACCGCGGCTTCCCGATTGACCAGCTTGCGCAAGAGTCAACCTTCCTGGAAGTCAGCTACCTGTTGCTGAACGGTGAAGCGCCAACCCCGGAGCAGTTCGAAGAATTCAAAACCAATGTGACCCGTCACACTATGGTTCACGAGCAGATCACCCGCCTGTTCCACGGTTTCCGTCGTGACTCTCACCCGATGGCCGTACTGTGCGGCGTGACCGGCGCACTGGCGGCGTTTTATCACGACTCCATTGATGTCGAAAACGAACGTCACCGCGAAATCGCCGCTTACCGTCTGCTGTCCAAAATGCCGACCGTTGCCGCGATGTGTTACAAATATTCTATCGGCCAGCCGTTTGTGTATCCGCGCAACGACCTGTCTTATGCCGGTAACTTCCTGCACATGATGTTCTCCACGCCGTGTGAAGAATATAAAGTGAACCCGATTCTGGAACGCGCGATGGATCGTATTTTGATCCTGCACGCTGACCACGAGCAGAACGCGTCGACATCTACCGTGCGTACCGCCGGTTCTTCTGGCGCTAACCCGTTCGCCTGTATCGCAGCCGGTATCGCTTCCCTGTGGGGACCTGCGCACGGCGGCGCTAACGAAGCCGCGTTGAAAATGCTGGAAGAAATCAGCAGCGTGGATCACATCCCGGAATTCGTAAAACGTGCGAAAGACAAAAATGATTCTTTCCGCCTGATGGGCTTCGGTCACCGTGTTTACAAAAACTACGACCCGCGCGCCACAGTGATGCGTGAAACCTGTCATGAAGTGCTGAAAGAGCTGGATCTGAAAGACAACCTGCTGGAAGTAGCGATGGAGCTGGAACATATCGCGCTGAACGACCCGTACTTCATCGAGAAAAAACTGTATCCGAACGTCGATTTCTATTCAGGCATCATCCTGAAAGCCATGGGCATTCCGTCGTCCATGTTTACCGTGATCTTCGCGATGGCGCGTACCGTTGGCTGGATTGCTCACTGGAGCGAAATGCACCAGGACGGCATCAAAATCGCCCGTCCTCGTCAGCTTTACACCGGCTACGACAAACGCGATTTCCATTCTCAGCTGAAAAAATAAGTTCTGATTACTCAGACTTTAAAGGCTCCCGCGGGAGCCTTTTTCATTTCAACGTTTTCATCACACCTGACAAACCGGGCACCAGAAAAATGGCCGTGATGACACGCTGGATTTCGCTATCGGATCGCCGCAACGCTCGCAGGGTTTCCCCGTCCGCCCGAAAACTTTAAAACGAAACAGCGCACCGTGATGCACATTTTCATCCATTGTACCGCGCGTGGCGTAGGACAAACGCGCGACGGACAAACAGGCATCGGCCAGTGCATCCAGCTCTGCGTCATTCAGTTCATTCGGTTTATGGTCGGGCAGCAATTTTGCCAGCCACAGAATTTCCGCCCGCAGATAATTTCCTAATCCGGCCAGAAATGCCTGATCAAGCAACATCCCGCCGAGCTGACGGTTGCGGAATTTCGGCGAAAGTAACCGCTCACGAACCTGAGCGACGGTCAGGGTTTCATCCAGCACGTCCGGCCCGATACGTTGCAGGAACGGATGATTTTCAATTTCCGCCGTATCGTAAAGCCCGATCTCAGACGCGCTGTACAGCAAGATCGCCGCATCCGTGGTTTCGAGTTTTACCCGCAGCGAACGCTTGGTTTCCTTCGGGGTTTCACCGGCCTGAATAACCCGCCAGACGCCATAAAGCTGGTTGTGGCTGTAGAGCGTCAGGCCATTGGAAAAGTGCGTCAGCAACGCTTTTCCGCGGGTTTCAATCGCCGTAATTTTGGTACCACGTAATGCGGACTGGTAAGGCTTCAGATTAGGGAAAGCAAACCAGACATCCGTGAGCGGCTTGTTCACCACCGCAGCTGCCAGCAAATCGGCAGCGCGGCGGATTTCAGGACCTTCAGGCATCAGTGAGTCGCACCCTCGGCAATTTTCAAATCCTGCTCAGTATGCAGCGCGATAGCAATTGTCAGCTCAAGCGCATTCAGCACAGTGTGAACTGACATACTCGGCGCGCCCGGATGCTTCGCCGCCTGCTCCGGCAGATAAGGAATATGGATAAAACCGCCCTTCACCACTTTGCACGACGGCTGGGCAAGACGATGCAGCAGGCCATACATAATGTGATTACACACATAGGTGCCCGCCGTTTGCGAGACAGAAGCCGGAATACCGGATTCGCGTAACCCGTTCACAATGGTTTTGATCGGCAAGGTGGAGAAATACGCGGCTGGGCCGTCGGCGACAATCGTCTCATCCACCGGCTGATTGTTATCGTTATCAGGGATACGCGCATCGTTGATGTTTATCGCCACGCGTTCGATGCTGAAATCACTGCGACCGCCCGCCTGCCCGACGCAAATCACCATTTCCGGCTGCACTTCATCAATAGCGACATTCAGCGCGTCGATAGCTTTGCCAAACACGCACGGCAACTGGCGAACCACAATCTTCGCCCCGGACAACTCCAGATCGCCCAACTGCTTCACCACTTCCCAGGACGGATTAATTTTTTCACCATCAAACGGCTCAATACCGGTGACTAAGACTTTACGCATAGGTATTCCCCTGATTTTGCTGAAGTCAGCCTGCGCTGACCTGAATATCCCGCTCACCAAACGCTTCGCGCAGATGGCGCGCAAAGGTCAGTGCATGCTCACCATCACCGTGAAGACAAACGGTGTCGGCCTGCACCGGCACCCAGACGCCTTCGCGGCTGAGTACTTTCTGTTCCCGCACCATCGCCAGCGTCTGATCCAGCGCCAGTTCATCGCTCTCAATCATCGCATCCGGCTGGCTGCGCGGCACCAGCGTGCCGTTACTCTGATAACGCCGGTCGGCAAACACTTCCTGCCGCGTTTTCAGCCCGAGACGTTCACCGGCCCGGATAAGTTCGCTTCCCGCCAGCCCGACTAAACGAAGGGTCGGGTCAACGTCATACACTGCGCGGGCAATGGCATCCGCCAGCAGCGCGTCGCTTGCCGCCTGGTTGTACAACATGCCGTGCGGTTTTACATGCACCATTTTGCCGCCTTCGGCGCGGGTGATCGCAGCGAGTGCGCCGAGCTGATACACCACCTGCGCATACACAGTTTCCGGCGGAAGTTGCATGGCCGTCCGGCCAAAGTTCTCGCGATCCGGAAAGCTCGGATGCGCGCCAATCGCCACGCCGTATTTCAGCGCCCAGCGCACGGACTGCTGCATGGTTTGCGCGTCTCCGGCATGAAAACCGCAGGCGATATTCGCCGAACTGACGAGCTGTAAAAGCGCCTCGTCGTTGGCGCAGCCTTCACCCAGATCGGCATTCAGATCAACAACCATGCAGCCCCCGTTTCACCTGTTCAATAAATAATGTCTGTTCACGCAGCGCTTTCTGCGCTTCTTCCGGCGTGCATTTTACAAAGTGAATTGGCTCGCCAAGGCGGATTTGCGCCAGATTGTACAAATCGGCCTCGATTACACAGGCAATGCGCGGATAACCCCCGGTGGTCTGCGCATCGGCCATCAGCACAATCGGCTGACCACCGTGCGGAACCTGCACCACGCCGGGAAGCAGCCCGTGGGAAAGCAGCTCGCGGTCGGTTTCGCGTTTCAGCACATGCCCGTGAAGACGATATCCCATGCGGTTACTTTGCGGGCTGAGCTGCCAGGCGGCGCGCCAGAACTCTTCGCGCGACTTAGCGCTGAACTCCTGATATTCCGGCCCCGGCAAGGCACGAATGCGGTTGCCAAACAGCAGTTGTTTAATGCCGCCGGAATGCTTCGGCTGCCGGTATGAGTCGCCGGTGGGCAGTTGATCGCCGTCCTGCAACTGACGCCCCTCAAAACCGCCAAATCTGGCTTTCAGATCCGTACTGCGTGACCCCATGATTTCCGGCACATCAATACCACCGGAAATCGCCAGATAGCTGCGCATCCCGCGCGCGGGCATTTTCATGGTCAGAATCTGACCCGGCTTCACCGGATAGTTCCAGCCGGTCCAGATTTCTTTGCCGTCGAGCTGAGCATGGCAACCTGCGCCGGTCAGCGCAATCCACCCTTCGCGGTGAAACTCCGCGCTGAACTGGCCCAGCGTGATTTCCAGACCGGCGGCATTTTCGTCATTGCCGACCAGCAGATTGGCAATCCGCAACGCCGGTGTATCCAGCGCACCGGACTGGCTGACGCCCTGCCTGCGATAACCATTGCGCCCCAAATCCTGAACGGTGGTAAACATCCCTGCGCGTAAAACCTTCAACATACGCCCTCCTTTTGTGGCACGAACCGTACGCTGTCACCCGGCAGGAGCAATGTCGGAATTTCACGCAGCGGATCAAACATCACCAGCGGCGTTTGCCCGATCAGCTGCCAGCCACCCGGCGTAGCGAGCGGATAAATGCCGGTCTGGCTGCCGCCGATCCCGACCGAGCCTGCGGGAACAGAAAGACGCGGTTCGCCGTGGCGTGGCGTGGCGAGTTTCTCGGACATGCCGCCCAGATACGGGAAACCGGGCTGGAAACCCAGAAAATAGACGGTGTAATCAATGCCGGAATGCAGTGCCACAACGTCGCTCTCAGACATACCGGTGTGGCGCGCGACATTCCCGAGATCCGGCCCGTGCCCGCCGCCGTAAATCACAGGGATCTCAATTAAACGCGATTCAGGCACGATGGCCTCGCTCTCTTCCCACCAGGTTTGCAGGCGCTCAATCGCGTCCAGCGCAGAACTCTGGGCATCGGTCAGAAGAACGGTCAAATTATTCATGCCAGGAATGACTTCACGTACGCCGGGATAGGCAGCACGATCCTGCAAACGCTGGGTCAGCCCCCAGATCCGTTGCTGGCTTGCCAGCGACACCGGCGGTTCCAGTTCCAGCACTACTGCGCGTTCACCCAGCAGATAACATCGTGCTCGTTGCACTCAGGCACTCCTTAAAGAAAGGTTGTGGATCATCAGGTTATTCAGCAACTCAATGAATCGAAACTTACTCTCTGTTATGCGTGAAACTGACCGGACATGTCAACCTGTCCGCCCGTGCTTTCCCGACTTCAGGGTTTCCCCCGCCGCCTTCAACTGCTACTCTCAGAAATGTTGCTGTTTTTTTTAGCGTTTGGATAACGCTTTCGCCACAAATGAAAGGGAGACGTCGTGAAAAAGCCACTGGCCTTATTTTTTCCGCTCTACACCACCACATTACTGATGCTGTTGGGTTCCGGCCTGCTCACTACCTACATTTCCCTGCGCCTGTCGGCGATTAACGTCAGCGGCGCGATGATCGGTGCCATCATTGCGGCGAACTACATCGGGCTGGTGATCGGCGGCAAAGTCGGCCATATCCTGATCGCCCGCGTCGGGCACATCCGCGCCTACGTATCCTGTTCCGGGATTATCACCGCCGCCGTACTCGGTCACGGCCTGACCGACATTATCCCGGTCTGGGTGGTGCTGCGCCTGATCATCGGTCTGTGCATGATGGTGCAATATATGGTGCTGGAAAGCTGGCTCAACGATCAGGCCGAAGCGAACCAGCGCGGCGTGGTCTTCGGCTTTTATATGGTGGCGTCGTATCTCGGGATGTCGCTCGGTCAGGTCGTTCTGATGCTCAACAGCGATTTAGGCGTCAGCACACTGATCGTTATCGCGCTGTGTTTTGCGCTGTGTCTGGTGCCGATTGCATTAACCACGCGCACCAACGTCGGCCATATGTCTCCCGCGCCGATGGAGCTGAAATTCTTTATCCGTGCCATTCCCAAAGTACTGGCGATCACGCTGGTCATCGGCATGGTTGTCGGTTCGTTCTACGGTATGGCACCGATTTACACCAGTCAGCAATCGCTCACTACGCAGCAAACCGGTCTGTTTATGGCGCTGGCGATTTTCGCCGGGCTGCTGGCCCAGTTCCCGCTGAGCTGGCTGTCTGACCGCTATAACCGCAACATGCTGATGCGGATTAACGCCATTTTGCTGGCGCTGACGGCGCTGCCCCTGGCGCTGTTCAGCCATATCTCTTTCCCGCTGCTGCTCGGCATCGGTTTTATCGTCAGCCTGATGCAGTTCACGCTCTATCCGCTGGTGGTCGCGCTGGCGAATGACATGATTGAGCCGGAGCGGCGCGTTTCGCTTTCCGCCTGTTTGCTGATGGCATTTGGCGTCGGTGCCTGTATCGGGCCGTTAGCCGTTGGCGCGCTGATCCAGCCGCTGGGCGGCAATATTCTGTATGCCTTTTTCGCACTGTGCGGCGCAGGCATTGTGGCGTTAAGCCGTACGTCGAAGAAAGAAGAAGAAACGCAAATGGCGGTCGATGCACCCGTTCCGCACATCGCTATGCCGGACAGCCTGAGCAGTTCACCGCTGTCACCGGCGCTGAATCCGGCGTTTGACGAACAGATGATTCAGGACACCATGCCCGCCCCCGAAAACGTGGTTGAACCGGTTATCGGAGAGACAAACGAAGAACCCGTCGAGGAAGAAGAGGAAAGCAAATATCCACCGCAGGGTGCAGACCCTGAAGTGGATACCGGATTACAGCGGGCATTTACGCTGCTGGAAGACAGCGTTTCAGAAAATAGTGTTGCCGAAGAAACAACCGAAAAGAAAAATTAAGCCGGGTTATCGATGTCGATAAACATCACATCTAACCCGTGCTCATTTTGCAGCCATTCGCCCAGCGCTTTCACGCCGTAACGTTCTGTGGCGTGATGGCCTGCAGCGAAGAAATGCAGCCCCATCTCGCGTGCGATGTGAATGGTTTGCTCAGAAACCTCACCGCTGATAAACGCATCCACGCCAAATTCTGCCGCTTTCTGAATGTAGCCCTGACCACCGCCTGAACACCACGCCACACGACGGATTTCCGCCGGTGCATTTTGCGCACTGTGCAGCACACTGCGATCCAGAATTCTTTCGATGCGCTGACGGAATTCGTTGCCGCTAAGCGGCGTATCGAGCTCGCCATACGGCAGCAGCAACGCGATTTCACCCTGTACGGTAATGCCAAACAGTTTCGCCAGCTGCGCGTTATTGCCCAGCTCCGCGTGACCGTCGAGCGGCAAATGATAGGCGTACATATTGGTGTCAGTCGCCAGCAACGTTTTAAGACGGTTGCGTTTCATGCCGCGAATTTCAACCGGTTCGTCTTTCCAGAAATAACCGTGGTGAACCAGAATCGCATCGGCTTCAACAGCGATGGCGGCATCCAGCAGATCCTGAGAAGCCGTCACGCCGGTCACGATGCGCTGCACATTGCTGCGGCCTTCGACCTGCAAACCGTTCGGCGCATAATCTTTGTAGTTGCTGATATCCAGTTTCTGGTTAATCAGCTTTTCAAGCTGGAAATTGTTCATGGAGTTTCACTTATCTGTCATGGCGAATGCAGCAGATAATATACGACAACGCCAGTCCTGCTCAAAATCAATGACGGGAACTGCCGGATTGTTATTCTGGTTTCCTCACTTTTCAACGGATTGAAGAAGATGCAGGAAAATGATTGCGACGTCATCATCGTCGGCGGCGGAATAGCCGGTTGCACCAGTGCATTGCTGTTAGCCCGCGCGGGCCTTAGCGTTATTTTGCTGGAAAGAGGCGCACAGGCGGGAAGCAAAAACAGTTCCGGCGGGCGCATTTATACACATACCCTTTCACAAATCCTGCCCGATTTCGCGCAAAGCGCCCCGCTTGAACGCCGCGTAACGCAGGAAAGGCTCTCAATGCTGACAGGCGACAGCATGACAACGTTGGATCACCGGCAGACTGCTGACGCCGCATGCTCATGGACCGTATTGCGTGCGCGGTTTGATCCCTGGCTGATGGAACAGGCGCAGCTCGCCGGTGCGCAGTGCATTACGGATACGCAGGTCGAAGGGTTGATGAAGCAAGGCAACCGCGTGACCGGCGTCAGAATCGGCGATGACCAGCTGACTGCGCGCGCCGTTATTCTGGCGGAAGGGGCGAATTCGCTTCTGGCGCAACGGTGTCTCGCCTCGCCAAAACCCTCTGCGGAAAACATGGCAACGGGCGTAAAAGAGGTGCTCGCGCTGCCGCGTGAAAAGCTGGAAGAACGTTTCGGGCTGGAAGGCGATCAGGGCTGCGCATGGCTGTTTGCGGGGCAGCCGACCGCCGGAAAAGTCGGTGGCGGTTTTCTGTATACCCATCGAGACACCCTCTCGCTCGGTGTGGTCTGCAACCTTTCTCAGCTCAGCGATAGCGCGCGCAGCCTGCCGCAGATGCTCGACAACTTCAAACAACATCCCGCCCTGCGCCCGTTACTTAAACAGGCTGAAGTCATGGAATACAGCGCGCACATGATCCCCGAAGGCGGGCTGAATGCCCTGGCACCGCTGTCCGGCGATGGCTGGCTGGTTGCCGGTGACTGCGCCGGTTTTTGTCTGAATGCCGGGCACACGGTTCGCGGAATGGATCTGGCGATGATGTCTGCGCAGGCTGCGGCCGTAACGCTGATTCATGCGCACCGGAAAAGCGATTTCAGCGCCGCCTCACTTTCCCTATACCGCGAGCATTTGCAGCGCAGCGCGCTGTGGCCGCTGATGACGCAATACCGCCATTTGCCCGCCGATTTACTCCGTTCGCCGCAGGCTTTCAGCCGCTATCCGCAACTTTCCGCTGATCTGCTGCACAGTCTTTTTCACGTCGGCGAACAACCGTCCGTGCCGCTTCGCCGTTTACTCTGGCGTCATGCCCGCCGTGCCGGGTTGTGGCAGTTACTGAAAGACCTGCGTAAAGGAGCGCGTAGCCTGTGAACCTGAATGACAAACTCGCCAAAAATTACTATCAGCCGGAAAATACCGCCCACATCGTGGTGGCCGGCAACGCGCAGCAAAGTGCGCTGAAGATCCTGCTGAATGCCTGCCCGGCCGGGCTTTACCGGATGAACGAAACCGGAGAAATCACCTTTGATCCGAACGGCTGTCTTGAATGCGGCACCTGCCGCATTGTCTGCCACGACGAGGCGTTTTCCCTCTGGCGTTATCCGGCTGCCGGTTGCGGTGTGACATTTCGTTTCGGGTAAAACTCTGGGAGGTGGCGCGGGGTTGTAAACACGGAAAGCTGCTATGTTTTCAGCTGCATAACATTACATTTCAACGGAGCTTCTCCTGTGTCTATTTTGCAATTATTGAATCAACACCCGGTCATCGCCGCAGTGAAAGACACTGAAAGCCTGAACGCCGCCCTGCTGTCGGACTGCAAAATCATCTCGGTGCTGTACGGGAATATCTGCAATATCGGCGCGATTGTTCAGCGGATTAAAAAGGCTGAAAAATACGCGTTTATCCATGTCGATCTGCTGGACGGCACGTCCAATAAAGAGATCGTGATTAATTTTCTGAAAATCGTCACCACGGCAGATGGCATCATCAGCACCAAAGCCTCGATGATCAAAGCCGCGAAAGCGCAGGGATTTTTTGGTATTCACCGGATGTTTCTGCTCGACTCGATTTCATTTCACAACATCGATAAACAGGTGGCGCAGTCGAACCCGGATTGTGTGGAAATCTTGCCGGGCTGCATGCCGAAAGTGCTGGGCTGGGTATCGGAGAAAATCGATCTGCCGATTATTGCCGGCGGGCTGGTATGTGATTTAGAAGATGCAACCAGCGCGCTGAACGCCGGTGCCGTGGCCGTTTCCACCACCAACACCGGCGTCTGGCAGCTGAAATTCTAAACGCTGGTGCAGGAATAACACGCGGCGAGCGCAGACAAAACATCATCCAGATCGTCCACAATGCCGACGTCCGCCTGCGCAAAAATCGCGGCATGCGGGTCGGTATTGATTGCCACGATAAACTCACTGCGATCAATGCCTGCCATCAGCGCCGCGGCACCTGACGCTCCGGCCACGATGCACACGTCGGGCGCTGCGACCACGCCGGAAATCCCCACCATCCGCGACATTTCACACCAGGCATTCATCGCCACAGGACGGCTGCATCCCGGCTCTGCGTGGATTTGCCGGGCGAATGCCTCCAGCCGCCGCACTTGTTCCGCGCTGCCCGCTCCCTGCCCGATCACCAGAACGGCGGAGGCATTATGCAAACCGTTATCCGGCAGTTGCGGTTCCTGCTGAAAATCCACCAGCCAGCCAGCTGGCGCAGACGGCGCTGAAAAATCCGTTTCCTGGGCGTGAACTGGCGTGGTTCGCGCGGGTTTCCCGCCCGTTGCCGCCACCGAAATACACAGCGAAGAACCGTTCAGCGTTCGCGTCGCCCACATCCGGCTGCCGTACGCGGGCCTGACCACACGCCAGTGTGTTTCACTTCTTTCGGCTTTAACGACGCCGGTTCCACTGACACCACCGATCCGGAACGCCAGCCGTGTGGCCAGTTCGTCCGCCGCTTCACCGCTTGCGCACAGTAAAAGTTTTGCCGGACGCTGATCAAACAAAGCCGTCAGTGCCTCTAGCGCCGGTTCTGCCAGGCCGTTTTCGGGAAGCGAAATCCAGACGATATGCCGGACATCGCAGGCCATTTGCGGTAAAACATCCGGCTTATCTGCGTCATACAACAACCACATCTCGGCGGAACCGGATAACATCGGATTCGCGCGGAGAAAATCATTTTGCATCTGCGCCTGCGACAAAAATCCCCGCTGGCGGCAGTCAAGAATAATAGCGATGTTCATCAGTTTCCCCGCGATTTCAGGTAACCGGTATACAGCGTCAGGGCTTTGTCCGCCGGGCTGCCGCCTTCGATGATCATTGCACCGCGTCGCGCATTTCTCAGAGCCAGCGTAACGACCTGCACCGGCGGTAATTTCGCGAGCGATTCTGCCCGCAGGACATCAAGAGGTTTGCGCGCCGCCGCCAGTTTTTGTTTCAGCGTCGGAATACGCAACAGGCGATCCTGCGCAGCCTGCCCGGCGACCAGCACTACCGGCAGCCGCACAGTGAGTGTCTGCATCGCTTCCTGCGTTTTCCTGACGACGCGCAACAACGTTGGGTCTTCAGCGCGCCTG
Organism: Rahnella contaminans; assembly: GCF_011065485.1. Taxonomy (NCBI): domain Bacteria; kingdom Pseudomonadati; phylum Pseudomonadota; class Gammaproteobacteria; order Enterobacterales; family Yersiniaceae; genus Rahnella; species Rahnella contaminans. The sequence continues at coordinate 906,179 of NZ_JAADJS010000002.1, read as the reverse complement.
ATATCGCAAACCTGCGTGATGCACGGCCAGCCCAGCATTTCCGCCAGCAGCGGCCCGGTTTGCCGGTTCTGCCCTTCACTGCTCTGCGGGCCTAAAATAATCACCCCGGTTTTTTCGTCCTGATGATGGAAACCGGCAATCAGCGCAGCGATGGCTTCGGGATGAAAACGCAGATCCTCAGCCGCTGCGTCAATGCGCACCGCACGCTGAAAATCCAGCGCCAGCAACGTTTTCAGCACCGGTGTGGTCTGTTCGCCGCCGACGGTGAGCAATCTCAGGCTGGCGTCGGTGAGGCTCAGGGCCATGTCTGCCGCGCTCTGGTCAAATCCGCTCAGCTGCCAGCGGGCGAAATCATAGGAAATGCCCTTTTGCTCAGCCGCCTGCCAGTCGCTGGCCGAAAGCATTGATAAATCCGGTTCCACTTTTACGCACACAACAATATTCACAGGCCATTTCCTTGTTTCGCCACGGTAAGCGGTGAAGACGCGCCGACCAGCGTCATTCCTTTAGTTTCCGGTGCCCAGAGAATCGAAATGACCGCGCCCAGCAGCAATATTCCCGCCAGCAGCAGCGTGGTGTTTTGGATCCCCAGCGTCAGCACGGAAACCGGCAGTAAACCGGTGCCGATAGCCGAACCGAAACGGCTCATCGACGTCGCAAATCCGACGCCCAGCGAGCGGATATCGGTGGGGAAACTCTCAGCCGGAAACACGCCGACCAGATTGCTGACCGCTGAAATAGCCAGTGTGAACAGGGCAAACAGAAAGAGCGTTAATCCGGCATAGCCTTCAGGAAGTACGCTCATCACAGCGAGACAAAACGTCAGCAAAAGGAACGAGCCAATCAGAAAGCCGCGTCGGGAGCAGGTCACCGTCAGGCCAATTCCGGCCAGCGAGCCCGCCACCAGCAAGGTATTGAGAAGCAAATCCGTGCTCAGGCCGGGCGTCAGGCCAATGAGGGCGATAATGGCGGGCAAAAATGTATAAATCGCAAAATACGGCACCACCAGACAGACAAAGAACAGGCTGTTAAACGCCGTCCGCCGCCAGTATCTGGCCGAAAAAAGGGTTTTAAGATGATGCGAAGTCGCCACGGCGATCTCATCGTTAAGCGTGACGTTCGGGCCAAAACAGCGCAGCACCACGCGATGCGCCGCTGCGAATTGCCCTTTTTGCATCAGCCAGCGCGGAGATTCCGGCGTGCCGATGCGCAGCAACATAATCAGAACCGCCGGGATCGCCGATGAGGCCAAAAGCCAGCGCCAGGCGTCCGGGCCGAAATCGGCCATCAGATGGCCGGTCAGCGTGGCGCTGACGTAGCCGAGCGTCCATATCACGCTGAAAGAACCGAGCAAAATGCCCCGGTGTTTACGCGGGGAAAACTCCGCCAGCATGGTGTGCCCGACGGAATAATCACCGCCCAGCCCGATACCCACCAGCACGCGTAGCCAGAACAACTGTTCCGGCGTCTGGGCAAAAAACTGACCAACAGAGGCCAGCGTGATGATGATAAAGCTGTAATTAAAGATTTTCTGGCGGCCAATATGATCGGATAACCATCCCAGAAACAGGCTGCCGATAAACAGGCCAAACAGCGCGGAACTGCCGATCAGCCCCTGCCAGAACGGCGTCAGCTGCATTTGCGGCGTGAGCTGAACCAGTGCAAAACCAATCATGCCGAGCACATAACCGTCTGTCAGATGCGCGCCGAACGTCAGCCCGGCCATTTTGATGTGAAAGGCGTTGAGCGGGATGTCATCCATACTGACCTGAACCGTTTTATCTGCGGCCATGTTTCGCTCCGTGTCGGGTGATGCTCATTATTCTTCCCTTTTAAGAAGGGAAAATGGGGGATGAACTCAAACTGCATAGCCGCCAGCCAAGCCCCCTCCTAACACCTCCCCCTTCACAGGGGGAGGTGTAAATCACATTATTTTTCAATCGGATAAATTGTACCCGCATTCATAATCCCTTTCGGGTCGTAAACGTCTTTCAGCGCCTTCAGAATGTAGTAGGCGCTGCCGTGCTCATCTTTGGTCCAGTGCGTGCGGTGTTTGCCGATGCCGTGGTGATGTACCATCGAGCCGCCCTGTTTGATGGTTTCCTCGACAATGATTTTGTTCAGCGGATTGTGGTACTTGTTGATTTCCTCTTCCGGCTTGCAGTCCATCACGTTGTAATCGTAGACAAAATACATGTTGGTGCCGTTGATGTAGCTGTGTGAGGAGTGACCGCCGAGCATGGTGATATCATCCGCGTGCGGGAATTCATCGCGAATGCGGCGAATGACATTTTCATAAATAGTGTGAATACTCGACCAGTCGCCGGAGACTTCCGTGGTGAAGCCCATGTTATTGGTCTTCAGGATTTGCTCACGCTCTGCGGCCACTTTTTCCGGGCCCCAGTTCAGGTGGTTAAACCAGCGTTCGATGAGCGCGCTGTCCACTTTCTGACATTCCGGATGCTGCGCCACAATCCCTTCGATGCCTGCACCAGTCGCCCGCGCAATGCCCGGCGTCCCTTCGGCCATGAAGATCAGCACGCATTTACCGTCAGCGAAATGCGTAAAATGCTGGCTGCCGTCTTCGGCGTCATACAGACGGGCAATGGACGGACGATAACCGTCAACCATCACTTCACGCAGAATGTCGAAACCGGTCTGCATGTTTTCCAGCGTATAACCGTAGAACAGATTATTTTCCGGCATGTATTTGAAAATTTTTACCGTCACTTCAGTGATATAGCACAGCGCACCTTCGTTACCGATAATCACATGGCGGATATCCGGCCCGGCCGCCCGGCGTGGCACGTTTTTGATGCGGGTGATTTTTCCGTCCGGGAACACCGCTTCCAGCCCGACCACCATGTCTTCAATGGCACCATACAGCGTGGAAAACTGCCCGATGCTGCGCGTGGCTACCAGGCCGCCCATCTGCGCCAGCGGCTTGGACTGCGGCGAATGTCCGGTGGTGTAACCCTGCGCACGCAGCTGATTTTCCAGCACTTCCAGCGGCACGCCGCACTGCGCCGTCGCCTGCATATTGCGGATATCGATTTTGACAATTTTATTCAGACCGGAACCGTCGAGCACCACCGAGTTTTTCACCACGGTTTCCAGCCCGCCTTCAGTGGCGGATGCGCCGGTACGCGGCACGCAGTTAATTTCGTGTTTATTCAGAAACGCCAGCACGTCGGATACCTGCTGCGTGTTGTGCAGCTTCACGACCGCCGCAGGCAGTGGCAGCGTGAAAACGTTATGAATATCGGCATACTTACGGAAGCGATCGACGCTGTTTTTCTTCAGCACTTCCTCATCGGTAATGACCTGCGCCGGACCGACGATCTCTTTTAAATGATCAACAATGGCTTCACGGGATAACGACATAAATAATCCTTATTTCTTCAGTAAATTTAAATCAGACTCAGGAACCACCCTGAATACGCATAACAAAATTAACGGACTAAATAACCGCCATCGACAACCACAAGGTGTCCGTTAACATAATTTGACGCGCGACTGGCTAAGAAGACCATTGTCCCCATTAAATCCTGGGTTTCTCCCCAGCGGTTTGCCGGAATGTGATCTAATACGCGCTGATTGGTGACCGGGTTTTTCCGGGTTTCAACCGTAATATCGGTGGCGTAATATCCTGGCGCAATCCCGTTGACCTGAATGTTATATTGCCCAAGTTCATCGCAATACGCTTTGGTAAAGCCGGCCAGCGCATGTTTTGTGGCGGAATAAGCCGGAGACCATTGCCCGCCCAGATATGAGAACAGCGAACAAATATTAATAATTTTCCCTTCATTTTTAGGGATCATGATTTTCGCGGCTTCATGGCTTAATTCGAACGCCGCGGTCAGATTTATATTAATCATCGGATCCCAGTCTTCACGACCAAAATCCAGCACTTTATTGAGCTTACAGATCCCAGCGTTGTTGACCAGAATATCCACCGTGCCGAAGGTTTTCAGACATTGCTCAATCACACGCGCCGGCGCGCCTTTTTCGGTGATGTCTACCTGCATAAACTCAACGCGACTTCCTTGCAATTCAATCAGTTCACGCGTTTCGCCTTTGTCCATAATGAAACTCGGAATAAACAAATTGGCTCCGGCCTTGGCCAGTGCGACCGAAAAGGCCTGGCCCAAACCACTATTTCCGCCAGTGACGATGGCCGTTTTTCCTTTCAGAGAGAAGAAATCCAGTGAAAACTCATTCAGCGCGTTCAACGACATGGTGAAGCTCCTGACCTGAAAAAATCCAAAAAAAAAGAGAAAAGCAATCTTCCCCGGAAATAAAGGGAAGCTACTTTTCTCATCGGCTCTAGTAACTGGCTTTAAGGTGTACCATGTTTAATTAGCCGGATTCCGTGAGCAGACTCACAAAAAACTCGTTTAATAATTCTGTGAGATTTCTCACGGTAAATTAATATTGCGGCATGCTATTACTATTCTCAGTTACCAGAGATCAAGAGAAAAGTAACTTCCCTCCTGCGGGGAAGTCTGCTTTTCTCTTTTTTTTTGCCTTAATCCGCTAAAAATACAGGGCAGCAATATGGAACCTTCTAATTTTCGTCGCTGGCTGACGCTGGCAATAATAAGTATCAGCGGCGGTGTCAGTTTTGATCTGGCTTACTTACGTTATATCTACCAAATACCCATGGCAAAGTTCATGGGATTTTCCAATACCGAAATAGGGTTAATTATGAGCACATTCGGTATTACGGCGATTATTTTATATGCACCCAGCGGAATTATTGCCGATAAATTCTCACACAAAAAAATGATGAGTTTTGCCATGATCGTCACCGGCCTGCTGGGCTTATTAATGGCCGTCTATCCGCCATTCTGGGTGATGATCGTCATTCAGGTGGCGTTCGCCATTACCACGATTTTAATGCTGTGGTCCGTTTCCATAAAAGCCGCGTCGTTGCTCGGAAATCACGAGGAACAGGGCAAAATTATGGGCTGGATGGAAGGCCTGCGCGGCGTCGGCGTCATGGCGCTGGCGGTCTTTACGATGTGGGTCTTTTCCCTGTTCGCCCCGGAAAATCCGGCCAGCCTGAAAGCCGTGATCCTGATTTACAGCGGCGTTTATATCCTGCTGGGCGTGCTGTGCTGGTTCTTCGTGCAGGACGGTTTTACGGTACGCAGCGACGAGAGCGGCACGCAAAAGTTCAGCCTGAAAGACATCACTTCGGTGCTGAAAATCAGTACCACCTGGTATTGCAGCCTGATCATTTTCGGCGTTTACACCATCTACGCGATCCTCAGCTATTCCACCAACTATCTGACGGAAATGTATGGCATGACGCTGGTCGCCGCCAGCTATATGGGCATCGTCATCAACAAGATTTTCCGCGCACTGTGCGGCCCGCTGGGTGGCATTATCACCACTTATACCCGGCTGAAATCCCCGACCCGTGCCGTCCAGCTATTGTCACTCGTGAGCATTATCACGCTGGTCGTTTTGCTGATAACCAACGCGCATCCCTCATCCGTCTTCATTGGCATCGGGCTTATTTTGCTGCTGGCGTTCGCCTGTTACGCTTCGCGCGGGTTGTATTTTGCCTGCATCGGCGAAGCCCGCACGCCGAAATACATCATGGGAACCACGGTCGGGATTTGCTCAGTGATTGGCTTTCTGCCAGACGTGTTTGTTTATCCGCTGGTCGGCCACTGGCAGGACACGCTGCCCGCCGCCGTGGCCTATCGCAACATGTGGCTGCTCGGCCTGGCGGCCACGGCCATGGTGCTCATTTTTACAGCATTACTGATCAGAAATATCCGCAGCCACGCCGTTCCGGCCGGGACCGCAAAGCAGCCAACACAGGAATTCATCTAACGGAGCGTTAAATATGGACAGCTTTTCAATGAACAAAAAATATCTGATGGGCGTGGATGTCGGTACACAAAGTGCAAAAGTGGTGATTTTCGATACGGAAGGCAACGTCATTTGCGAAGGCAAACAGGCGTTGCGAAAACTGGATATCTCCGCGCCGCTGCTGGCTGAACACCCGGACGATGACCTGTGGGATTCCCTGAAAGTCGCCTTCGGCAAAGTCATGGACAACTTCCATGCGCAGGGCGGCGACGCGAGCCAGATTCTGGCGATGGGCGTGTGCGTCATCCGCTGCTGCCGCGTGCTGCTCAAAGGCAACGGCGAGCTGGCGTGGCCGGTGATCAACTGGATGGATAAGCGCCTGAATAAACCTTATCAGCCACTTGAGTGCTACGGCGAGGTGAAATATGTCACGACGACATCCGGCTACATCACTCACCGCCTGACCGGCGAATTTAAAGATACCTGCGCCAATTACATCGGCTGGTGGCCGATGGACAATGACATGCTGGACTGGAGCACCGATCCTGCGCAATGGGAAAGCTGCAACCTGAGCCGCAGTCAGGTTTTCGATGTGGTGAAACCCGGTGAGATGCTCGGCTATCTGAGTGAAAAAGCCGCGCGCCAGATTGGCCTGCCCGCCGGGATCCCGGTGATTGCTACCGCGCACGACAAAGCCGTCGAGGCGCTGGGCGCAGGCACGCTCGAACCGGGTATCGCACTGATTTCGTTGGGCACCTACATTGGCGCGATGGTTCACGGCCACGAAAACGTCAAAAATGCGCAAAACTTCTGGCCGTTCCAGGCGTCAGTTCCGGGGCATTATTTGTATGAATGTATGGGCGTGCGCCGCGGAATGTGGACCATCAGCTGGTTCCACGACCAGTTTGGTGCCGCCGCGCTGGCCGATGCGCAGGAGAAAGACCTGAGCATCGAAGAATTACTCAACCGTGAAGCGACGAAAATTCCGGCAGGCTGCGAAGGATTGCTGACGGTTCACGACTGGGCACCGCCGTCAGAAGCCGAGTTCCGCAAAGGCGCGATGATAGGATTTGACGGACGCCATACCCGCGCACATATGTACCGCTCAATGCTCGAAGGCATCGCGTTTACCATGAAAAATCATATGGATAAGATGGCGGACGAACTGGGCATACCGTTCAAAGGCCTGATTATTTCCGGCGGCGGCGCAAACAGTGATTTATTCATGCAAATCTTCGCCGACGTGTTTGGCGTACCGACCCGACGTAATCTGATGAAAGGCTCGGCCGCCGTCGGGTGCGCGGTCAACGCCGGAATGGCCGCGGGTGTATTTGACAGCTACGAAAAAGCGACCGAAAAGATGGTGCGGATGGGTGAACATTTCACGCCCGACGGGAAAAATCATCAGCTTTATAACGCACTGAATGCAGACGTTTATCAGAAAATGAATATCTATTTAGATCCGCTGTTGCAGGCGCTGAGCCCGCGGGTGGATTAACGCGATACAGCTCAGAGGGAAACGGCCGTTTCCCTCTTTTTTATCCCCCTATTCCAGCGTCAGTCTGTCACCCTGCTGCATCCGGACAAACTTCAGACCCAGATTATTGCCTTTCTCAAGCTGCGCCATGATCTCTTTTTCGGGATCGGCACCGGCTTTCAGGCTGGGTTTGACGTGGCTGATAATTACCGTCAGCCCGTTCAGCGAACCTTCGCCACCGGCGTATTGTTGCAGGTAGCCAAGTTCTTTGAGCAACCAGTCTGGCGTCAGATGTCCGAAAAGTTTGCTGTCGGGCACGCCGTCCGGATACGACGTTTCGATGATTATCCCTTTCAGGCGTTTCGCTTTGATCTCTTCGCCGAGAACGCGCCAGGTGGCGTCGAGGTTTTTCGATTTCTCCACTTCATCCGGACCGGTATCACCGAAGAAAGCAAACGACTCTTTATTGCGGCTGATCAGAATCATGCTCGATGGCGTGCCGCCATGGCTAAGCGGGAAGATGCGGCCATCAAGGCCGGTCAGCCCCAGCGAGAAACGCTGATCGGGGCGTTGCAGATTCAGGCGGTACGTGCCGATGCGCAGGCCGCTGCCGGAATCCGTGAAATTCGGCCAGACGCGACCATTGAAGTAATGCTGACGCAATGTGCCGATAGTGTCGGCGGTGCCGTAAATCGGCTTTTTCGTGTCTTCCGGCGAGCTGATAATCAGCCCGGCCAGATGGTCGAGATGACCATGACTGATAAAATAACCGCCAATCAGATTACGGAAGACCGCGCCCTGCGGCGTCAGCGGGGCGGCGTTTTCTGCCGTCACCTCGGGGAAACTCCCCTTCTCCAGTGCCTTGCGGATCCCCGGTAAAACCGAACCGGCATCCAGCCCGAGATACAGTTTCTGGTCATCGCTGCGCACCAGATACGACGTCAGATTGCCCTCTTCGACGCCGCCGTTAACCCCGAGGGCGATGACATCAAAGCCCGCGGCTGCCGGGTTAATCCAGCAGCCAATCATCAGCGCCAGCAGGTATTTTTTCATCACATCGCTCCTTGTCGTGGTGAGCCTCGATAAGGTCAGCCCTCAGGCTGACTGCGCTTTTTCGCCGCCTCAAACGCCGCCAGCGTGTCCTTGCGGGCACGGGCGTGATCGATAACCGGCAGCGGATAGTCTAGCACGCGATGCTGTTTTTCAGCCCAACGATGCGGTTGATGAATGTCTCGTTCCGGCACATCCGCCAGTTCCGGCAGCCAGGCCTTGATAAAGCGTCCGGCTTTATCGAACCGTTCGCCCTGTGTGGTCGGGTTGAAAATGCGGAAATACGGTGCGGCGTCGGTACCGGTGGAAGCGCCCCACTGCCAGCCGCCATTGTTAGCGGCAAGGTCGCCGTCGAGCAGTTGCGACATAAAATAGCGCTCGCCTTCGCGCCAGTTGATCAGTAAATCTTTCACCAGGAAACTGGCGACAATCATCCGAAGACGGTTGTGCATCCAGCCAGTGGAATTTAGCTGGCGCATCGCCGCATCCACAATCGGATAGCCGGTTTTACCGTTTTTCCACGCCTGCAAATCGTCCGGCGCATCGCGCCAGCGCACGCTGTCAGTCCATTCAACAAAAGGCTGATGTTTGCATAGCTTCGGCCAGGCGACGATCAGATGGCGGTAAAACTCGCGCCACACCAGTTCGTTCAGCCACCCGAATGCGCCGCCGTCGGTTTTTTCCAGCACGTCGGGGCATTCCGTGCGCAGACGGTTAAGGCACTGACGCGGCGAAAGCACGCCAATCGCCAGATAAGGCGACAACGAACTGGTGCCGTCGATGGCCGGTAAATCGCGCTGTTCGAGATAATCCTGCACCTGCTCGCGGCAAAAACTGCGCAACTGATTCCGGGCGGCTTCCTCGCCGATTGCAAAATCATCGCCGATGGCCGCCAGCGGATAATCAAACGGCATCAGTTTATGCATCACCGGTTTTTCTACGTTTTCACGCGCCTGCGGCGCAGGCAGGGAACGGCTGTCAGACTCCGTCAGCCGCGCCAAAAAAGCCCGGCGGAACGGCGTGTAAACCTTGTACATTTCGTCGTTACCGGTGGTGACAGATCCCGGTGGCAACAGCAGGCTGTCATCAAAAGCGTGGCACATGACGGTATCGCTGACCGCTTTTTCCAGCGCCAGATCTCGCTGACGCTCGTTGATTTCATACTGTTTGTTGTAGAAAAGCGCATCAACCTTTTCACTGGCGCAAAAATCTTTCAGCCAGCTCACGCTGTCAGCAAAATCATCACACTGATGGTAATGCAGCGCAATACCGCGCTCTGCCAGGGAATGCTGTAATGCCTGAAGGTGCTGGTAGATAAACGTCGCCTGACGCGGCGCCATCTCGTGCTGTTTCCACTGCTCCGGCGTGGCAATAAATATCGCGATCACGCGCGCCTGCGGATCCTCACAGGCGGCGTGTAATGCACGGTTATCGGTAATGCGCAGATCGTTGCGGAACCAGACTAAATGCGTGGTCATAACTGTCCTTCTAATGTCCGTATCGTAAGCATAAGGCTTCAGGATAGGGCTCAAAATAACGCTGGCCCGAAAGGTAGGCGTCGGGATATTCCGACATGTAATGTTTCAGTAACGTGATGGGCGCGAGAAGCGGCTGCACGCCCTGACGGTAACGGTCGATCAGTCCCGCCAGTTCCTGGCGCTGTGACGAATTCAGCTGTTTACGGAAATAGCCCTGAACGTGCATCAGCACATTGGTGTGATTGCGCCGCGTGGCTTTGTGCTGCAACAGATTCATCAGGCGCTGGCGGTATTCAAGAAAGTATTCATCGAGGGAATCCCACTCCGCCATCGCGGCGACAAAACGCCCGAGCTCACGGTATTCCGGCTGCGAATGGGCCAGCAGGGAAAGTTTGTAGCGGCTGTGAAACGCCATCAGTTTGCCGCGTGTCAGGCCGCTTTCACGCAGCTGATTCAGCTCAAACAACGTGAAAACGCGTTCAACGAAATTCTCGCGCAGGACGGGATCATTCAACCTGCCGTCTTCTTCCACCGGCAGCCACGGATGCTGTTTCATCAGCTCCGCGGTAAAAATTCCGGTGCCGCTTTTCTTTGCATCCTTGCCGTTGGCGCTGTAAACCCGCACGCGTTCCATGCCGCAGCTTGGGGATTTCGCGCAAACGATATAGCCACACAGGTGCGTCATAGGCGCGACACGTTTTTCAGAATAGCTCTGCATTTTGCCGGTGATATCGACGGTTTCGTCATTGCTGAAACGCATCGCAACGCCGTCATCCCTTCTGACCAGTCGCAGTGCCGGACGCGGCGTCGGCAGACCAACCGCCATTTCAGGGCAAACCGGTTCGAAGCGAACATAAGGCGCGAGTTGCTCTACCGCAAATGCGAAACGCTTGTGGCCGCCATCGAAACGGACGTTGTCACCCAGCAGGCATGCGCTGATACCAATAGGAATTGTTTTCGTCATTGTCAGCTCCCGGCGTTGAAGGAAGAAATGGGAGTGTCAGCAGATCATCACCCTCATGTATAACCTTATCATAAGTTATACATAAAAATAATGTTGTACAGGTTTCTAAAAAGGACAATAAAAAACCCCATTGGGAAACGGGGTTTCTGGCTCCTCCCCCCTGCGAAGGGGGAGGACGGGAGGGGAGCTAAATCAGTAGAAATCCTGGGTCGCCATTTCAGCATGACTCAGCCACACCGGCTTATCGCTGGTTTTCATCCAGACACGGTGTAAATAGCTGTAAAAACGGGCGCGGTCAGCGCGAAACAACATGACCGGCAGGGCCAGCACACCGGCTGCGATAACAAAAGCGCGGCGGGCCAGTATGCGGGTCATTGTGTACGGCGTGTATTCATTCATGGCGTTGCTCCTGTATCTATTTTTCGGAAACTGTAAGTTGCGAAAAATTTTACTGCAACCGGTGAAATTTTACTACTCATCTGACCACTTTGAAGTGTAAATTTTCGCCATTTTTTGGCTATCGCTGTAATTTAGTTACAAAATGGTTAAATAAATACGCATGTAAAGTTTCTTTTGGGTTTCATTTTTGCGCATTTTTATACTTTTTTTACACCGCGATGCCCTTTCTTTTCAGGATCTTTTCCTGCCTTTTCTTATTCTCCTCCCAACATAAAAACACACCTGTGGAGGTGGATTGTGACTGTTGGCGTAATCTGCGGCGCATTGCTGGTTCTCCTGCTGCTCGGCTATCTGGTTTATGCCCTGCTGAATGCGGAGGATTTTTAAATGGCCGCAACCGGATTCTTAATGATTGCCAGTTTTATGCTGGTGCTTTTGCTGCTGGCAAAACCACTGGGTAACTTTATTGCTCAACTGATTGAAGGACAGCCCGGCGCATTTTTACAGCGCATCGAATACGGCGTATTACGCACTTCCGGCAGCCGCGAGGCTGAGATGAACTGGTGGCAGTACGCGCTGGCGATCATGGTATTCAACATTCTGGGGATTATTGTCCTGACCGCCATGCTGATGGCGCAGGGCGTTTTACCGATGAACCCGCAGCATTTCGGCGGGATGTCCTGGGATCTGGCGTTTAACACCTCCGTCAGTTTCGTGACCAACACCAACTGGCAGGCGTACAGCGGCGAAAATACGCTGAGCTATCTCAGCCAGATGGTCGGTTTAACGGTACAAAACTTCCTTTCTGCCGCCACGGGTATCGCCGTTGCCTTTGCGCTGATCCGCGCTTTTGCACGCCCTTCCGCGCAAACCATCGGTAACGCCTGGACGGATTTATGGCGCATCACAATCTATCTGCTGCTGCCGGTGTCGTTCCTGCTGGCGCTGTTCTTCGTCAGTCAGGGCGTGATTCAAAACTTTGAAGCGTATCAGCACATCACCACACTGGAAGGCTTGCAGCAGACGCTGCCGATGGGGCCGGTGGCCTCTCAGGAAGCCATCAAAATGCTGGGGACCAACGGTGGCGGTTTCTTCGGTGCAAACTCCGCGCATCCGTTTGAGAACCCGACGGCGCTGACCAACATGGCGCAGATGCTGGCGATTTTCATCATCCCTTGTGCGCTGTGTTTTGCTTTTGGTCGCGTGGTCGGTGACAACCGCCAGGGCAACGCGCTGGTCTGGGCGATGTCGGTGATTTTCGTCGTCTCAGTGGTAGTGGTGATGTACGCAGAGCTCAAAGGCAATCCGCACTTCACGATGCTTGGCGCTAACAGCAACATCAACATGGAAGGGAAGGAAAGCCGCTTCGGCATTCTGGCGTCGGCGATGTATGCGGTCGTCACGACGGCGGCCTCCTGCGGCGCGGTTAACGCCATGCACGATTCTTTCACTGCACTCGGCGGCATGGTGCCAATGTGGCTGATGCAAATCGGTGAAGTGGTGTTCGGCGGTGTGGGCTCCGGGCTGTACGGCATGCTGCTGTTTGTGCTGCTAACGGTGTTTATCGCCGGGCTGATGATTGGCCGCACGCCGGAATATCTCGGCAAGAAAATCGACGTTTACGACATGAAGATGACCGCGCTGGCGATCCTCGTGACACCTACGCTCGTGCTGCTCGGCACCGCGCTGGCACTGGTCACCGATGCCGGTCGCGCGGGGATCGCAAACCCCGGTGCGCACGGGTTCAGCGAAGTGCTTTACGCCGTGTCTTCTGCCGCCAATAACAACGGCAGCGCGTTTGCAGGGCTGAGCGTCAATACGCCGTTCTACAACCTGTTGCTGGCGGTATGCATGTTCTTCGGACGCTTTGGCGTGATCCTTCCGGTACTGGCTATCGCCGGTTCGCTGGTAGCGAAAAAACGTCAGAAAGCCGGCAATGGCACACTGCCGACGTCCGGTCCGCTGTTTATCGGCCTGCTGGTCGGCACCGTGTTGCTGGTCGGTGCGCTGACCTTTATTCCGGCGCTGGCGCTGGGGCCGGTCGCAGAACATTTGCAGGTTTGGTCAGCACAGTAATGCTGCGTAATTCGTTGAATTAATGAATATAGAGATTAATAAAATGAGCCGTAAACAACGTGCATTATTTGAACCTCAACTGATCCGCACCGCCCTGCTGGATTCAGTGAAAAAACTGGATCCGCGCGTTCAGTGGCGCAACCCGGTGATGTTCGTGGTGTATCTGGGCAGTATTCTCACCACGCTTATCTGGCTGGCGATTCTGTCACACCACACCGACGGCAGCGCCGCTTTTACCGGCAGTGTGTCGCTGTGGCTGTGGTTCACCGTGCTGTTTGCTAACTTCGCCGAAGCGCTGGCGGAAGGCCGCAGTAAGGCGCAGGCGCAGAGCCTGAAAGGCGTGCAGAAAACCAGCTGGGCGAAGAAGATTTACGAACCGCGCCCGGAATCACCGGTGATAAAAGTCGCGGCCGATACGCTGCGCAAAGGCGATTATGTGCTGATCGAAGCCGGAGACACCGTGCCGTGCGATGGGGAAGTGCTGATCGGCGGCGCGTCCGTCGATGAAAGTGCCATCACCGGGGAATCCGCACCGGTGATCCGCGAATCCGGCGGGGACTTTTCGTCCGTCACCGGCGGGACACGCGTGTTGTCCGACTGGCTGGTGGTCGAGTGTTCGGCCAATCCCGGTGATACTTTCCTTGACCGCATGATTGCCATGGTCGAAGGCGCGAAACGTCGCAAAACCCCTAACGAAGTGGCGCTGACCATTTTGCTGGTGGCGCTGACGCTGGTGTTCGTGCTGGCAACCGCCACGCTGTATCCGTTCTCGCTGTTCAGCGTGGACGCCAGTCACGCCGGTATTCCGGTCACCGTCACCGTTCTGGTCGCCCTGCTGGTGTGTCTGATCCCGACCACCATCGGCGGTTTGCTGTCAGCTATCGGCGTTGCGGGGATGAGCCGCATGCTGGAAGCCAACGTTATTGCCACCAGTGGCCGTGCGGTGGAAGCCGCCGGTGACGTGGATGTGCTGCTGCTGGATAAAACCGGCACCATTACGCTGGGTAACCGCCAGGCATCGCAGTTTCTGCCCGCGCCTCAGGTGACGGAACAGGAACTGGCCGATGCCGCACAGTTATCGTCGCTGGCCGATGAAACACCGGAAGGCCGCAGTATCGTGGTGCTGGCGAAACAACGCTTTAACCTGCGCGAGCGCGATATTCATTCACTGAATGCGACCTTTGTGCCGTTCTCTGCGCAAACCCGCATGAGCGGCGTGAACGTCGGCGACCGGAATATCCGTAAAGGTGCGGTGGACGCCATCCGCCGCCATGTGGAATCCAACGGCGGTACGTTCCCGAAAGCCGTTGACGGGCTGGTGGAAAACGTGGCGCGTAAAGGCGGCACGCCGCTGGTCGTCGCAGAAGGTGCGAAGGTGCTGGGCGTGGTGGAGCTGAAGGATATCGTTAAAGGCGGTATCAAGGAACGCTTTGCCGAGCTGCGCAAAATGGGTATCAAAACGGTGATGATCACCGGGGATAACCGTCTGACCGCCGCCGCGATCGCCGCTGAAGCGGGTGTCGATGATTTCCTGGCCGAGGCCACGCCGGAAGCCAAACTGGCGCTGATCCGCCAGTATCAGTCGGAAGGCCGTTTAGTCGCGATGACCGGCGACGGGACCAACGACGCCCCGGCGCTGGCGCAAGCTGACGTGGCGGTGGCCATGAACTCCGGTACGCAAGCGGCGAAAGAAGCCGGGAACATGGTGGATCTGGATTCCAACCCGACCAAACTGATTGAAGTAGTGCATATCGGTAAGCAAATGCTGATGACGCGCGGTTCGCTGACCACATTCAGTATCGCCAACGACGTCGCGAAATACTTTGCGATTATCCCGGCAGCCTTTGCGGCGACCTACCCGCAGCTGAACGCGCTGAACGTGATGCATCTGACCTCGCCGTCGTCAGCCATTATGTCTGCGGTTATTTTCAACGCCCTGGTGATTGTGTTTCTGATCCCGCTGGCGCTGAAAGGCGTGAGCTATAAAGCCATGAGCGCCGCATCGCTGTTGCGCCGTAATCTGTGGATTTATGGCGTCGGCGGCCTGCTGGTGCCGTTTGTCGGTATCAAACTGATTGACGTGATCCTGACCGTTTTACATCTGAGCTGATTTTTGAGGAAGACCATTATGTCCGTTAAAAGAATGTCCTATGTCCGCCCGGCTCTGGTGATGACGGTTCTGCTGACGCTGGCGACCGGCGTCGCTTATCCGCTGCTGACCACCGGCGTTTCAGAGCTGGTATTCCGCGCGCAGGCGACAGGTTCGCTGATGAAAGACAGCAGCAACAAAATGATTGGCTCAGAACTGATCGGGCAAAATTTTACCCGCAATGATTATTTCTGGGGACGTCCGTCCGCCACCTCTGACTCGCCGTATAATCCGATGGCGTCCGCAGGCAGTAATCTGGCGGCCAGTAATCCTGCACTGGATCAGGCGGTGAAAGACCGTGTGGCGGCGCTGCGTAAGGCTAATCCGCTAAGTCCTGCGGCTGTGCCGGTGGATCTGGTGACCGCCAGCGCCAGCGGTTTAGATCCGCAAATTTCGGTGGAAGCCGCCCAATGGCAGGCACCACGCATTGCGGCTGCGCGGGGTCTGCCACTGGCGCAAGTGAATAAATTGATTGATGATAATACATCATCACCGCTGATTGGTTTCCTCGGCCCCGACGTCGTTAACGTACTCGGTCTGAATCAGGCACTGGATGAACTGAAATCTCAATAAGGAAAATATGACTGACGATCGCCCTGATCCAGACAGCCTGCTGGCGCTCGCTAACGAGAAGCCGCGCGGGCAACTGAAAGTCTTTTTCGGCGCCTGTGCGGGCGTCGGGAAAACGTTTGCCATGTTGCAGGAAGCGCAGCGTCTGCGCGCCACCGGTCTCGACGTGCTGGTCGGCGTGGTGGAAACCCACGGAAGGCAGGAAACGCAGGCGCTGCTGCCGGGGCTTTCTCTGTTACCGCCAAAACGCATTCACCACCGCGGCCGTCAGGTTTACGAATTTGACCTCGACGCCGCGCTGGCCCGCCGCCCTGCCCTGATCCTGATGGACGAACTGGCGCACAGTAATGCCGCCGGTTCGCGCCATCCAAAGCGCTGGCAGGACGTCGAAGAACTTCTCGATGCCGGTATCGACGTGTTTACCACGGTGAACGTTCAGCATCTCGAAAGCCTGAACGACGTGGTCAGCGGCGTGACCGGCATTATTATTCGTGAAACGGTGCCCGACCGTTTATTTGATGACGCCAGCGAAGTGGTGCTGGTGGATTTACCGCCCGACTCCCTGCGCCAGCGCCTGAAAGAAGGCAAAGTTTATATCCCCGGTCAGGCCGAACGCGCCATCGAACATTTCTTCCGCAAAGGCAATCTGATTGCCCTGCGCGAGCTTTCCCTGCGTCGCACCGCCGATCGCGTGGACGATCAGATGCGCGAATACCGCGACGATCAGGGCGTCAGCCGCGTCTGGCATACCCGCGATGCGTTGCTGCTGTGCATTGGTCACGACGGCGGCAACGAGAAGCTAGTTCGCGTCGCGTCACGTCTGGCGGCGCGTCTGGGCTGCGTTTGGCATGCGGTATATGTCGAAACCCCGCGCCTGCACCGTTTGCCGGAAAGCCAGCGCCGCGCGATTTTGCATGCGCTGAAACTGGCGCAGGAGCTCGGCGCGGAAACCGCCACGCTGGCCGATCCGCAGGAAGAAAAGGCCATTCTGCGTTACGCCCGCGAGCATCGTCTGGGCAAAGTGATGACCGGCCGCCGTCGCGAGAAACGCTGGAAATTCGGCCCGAGCTTTGCCGATAAACTGGCGGAGATCGGGCCCGATCTCGATCTGATTGTCGTCGGTCTGGAAGACACCCCGAATAATTCGTCGCGAAAAGAGCAGGATCCCCGGACATTCGTTGACCGCTTCAGCCGCCAGATCCGCGGGTGTGCGCTGGCCGTCGCGCTGTGCGCCATCATTACGGTGCTTTCGCAATGGCTGGTGCCCGCGTTCGATCAGGCCAACCTGGTGATGGTGTATCTGCTTGGCGTGGTGATCGTGGCGCTGTTTTATGGCCGCTGGCCCTCGGTGCTGGCGGCGGTAATCAACGTCGTCAGCTTTGATCTGTTTTTCGTGCAACCGCGCGGGTCGCTGGCCGTCACAGACGCGCAATATCTGGTGACGTTCGGCGTCATGCTGATCGTCGGGATTTTGATCGGGAATCTCACTGCCGGTGTGCGTTATCAGGCGCGCATCGCCCGTCACCGTGAAAAGCGCGCGCAGCATCTTTATGAGATGTCCAAAGGGCTGAGCCAGTCGCTGACACCGGAAGCGATCGCGCAAACCAGCCGCCACTTTATTTCCTCCAGCCTGAACGCCAAAACGGCCATTTTGCTGCCCGATGAATACGGTGAACTGGTGCAACCGGCCGGTGAAATCACCTCGATTGTGGTGGACGACGCCATTGCCCGCTGGAGTTTCGATAAAAAACTGCCCGCCGGTGCCGGGACCGATACGTTGCCCGGCGTGCCGTATCAGCTTCTGCCGCTGGTGGCCTCGGGCGAATCGCGCGGTTTGCTGGCGGTTGAGCCGCCGAATATCCGTCAGCTTCTGGTGCCGGAACAACAGCGGCTTTTGCAGACATTTACGGTGCTGATCGCCAACGCCCTTGAGCGTCTGCATCTTGCGGCCAGCGCGGAAACATCACGTCTGGAAACAGAGCGTGAGCAACTGCGTAACTCGCTGCTGTCCGCGCTTTCCCACGATTTACGCACCCCGCTCACCGTGCTGTTTGGACAGGCGGAAATCCTGACGCTGGATCTGGCCTCCGAAGGCTCGAAACATGCGCCACAGGCCAGCCAGATCCGCCAGCAAGTGCTGAGCACCACGCGACTGGTGAACAATCTGCTGGATATGGCGCGCATTCAGTCCGGCGGATTTAATCTGCGCAAAGAGTGGCAGTCGGTGGAGGAAATCACCGGCAGTGCCCTGCGGATGCTGGAACCGGTGCTGGCACATGACCATATTGAAATCGATTTGCCTTCCGAAATGGTGCTGGTCAATTGTGATGCAAGCCTGATCGAACGGGTGCTGATCAATCTGCTGGAAAATGCCCATAAATATGCCGGTGTCGGTGCCACCATCGGCATCAGAGCGTTACCGCTCGGCGACTGGCTGGAGATCGAAGTCTGGGATAATGGTCCGGGAATTCCGGAAGGCGCGGAGCATGCGATTTTCGAAAAATTCGCCCGCGGAAATAAAGAGTCAGCCATTCCCGGCGTGGGTTTGGGATTAGCGATTTGTCGTGCCATTATTGAAGTACACGACGGACGGATTTGGGCTGAAAATGGCCCGGACGGCGGCGCGCGTTTCCGCTTCAGGCTGCCGCTGGAAGCAGTGCCTGACATGGAAACGGATATGGACACAGACATCGACGAGGCAACGTGAGCGCATCCCCGGTAAATATTTTAATTGTGGAAGACGAGAAAGAAATCCGCCGCTTTGTGCGCACAGCGCTTGAGGGGGAAGGTTTACGGGTATTTGAAAGTGAGACACTGCAACGCGGGCTGATTGAGGCCGGAACCCGTAAACCGGATCTGATTATTCTCGATCTCGGTTTACCGGACGGTGACGGCCTGACCTATATCCGCGATTTGCGCCACTGGAGCGCCATCCCGATTATTGTGCTGTCGGCACGCACCAGCGAAGAAGATAAGATTGCGGCGCTGGATGCCGGTGCCGATGATTTCCTCACAAAACCGTTTGGCGTCGGTGAACTGCTGGCGCGGGTTCGCGTCGCGTTACGACGTCATGCGGGCAGTTCGCAGGAAAGCCCGCTGGTAACGTTTGCTGATGTGACGGTGGATTTGATCAACCGGCGCGTACAGCGCAACGGTGAAGATTGTCATCTGACGCCGATTGAGTTTCGCCTGCTGGCTGAACTGCTGGCAAACAGCGGCAAAGTCATTACTCAGCGTCAGTTACTGAGCCATGTGTGGGGCCCGAATTACGTCGAACACAGTCATTATCTGCGCATCTACATGGGGCATTTACGCCAGAAACTGGAGGCCGACGCCACCCGGCCGCGTCATTTACTGACCGAGACCGGCGTGGGCTATCGTTTTATGCCTTAGGTTCATCAGTCTCCGGTTTAGCATCGCCGAATTCGGCTTCCAGACTTTCAGCCGCCTGTTGCAAAATTGCATTCACCCGCACAACCTGCTCCGGCGTCAAATCCGCACGCATCATGTTTGTGCGCAGCGCATGACGCAGACGGTGCATAGATTCATGAATGCCTTCTGCCAGATTGTTTTCAGGCGGACGCTGTGCGCCAGCCAGACGGGCAAAAATCGCATCTACCGCAGCCTGATGTTGCGCCAGTTCCACTTTCCCGGCTTCGGTAATCTGATAGCTTTTACGACCATTGCCGGTGGCGACAGGCTCGAGGAAATCCTGTTCTTCCAGCAGGGTCAGCGTCGGGTAAATCACGCCAGGGCTTGGCACGTAAAGACCTGACGACGCTTCTTCAATCGCCTTGATCAGCTCATAACCGTGACTCGGTTTCTTCGCCACCAGCGCCAGCAGTACACGGCGCAAATCACCGTGTTCAAACAAACGATGTACACCGCGATCGCCACGCCCCCCGCGACGACCTTCGCCACGTCCGCGACGTTCACGCCCTTCCTCACCGCGTTCTTCACCACGATGGCGGCCATCGCGGCGCAACATGTGACGTTCGCTGTGATCGCTGCGTTCTGATTCATGACGGCAATGACCGCGATGCCCTTCTTCCCGGCAACCATGACCGCGATGGCGCCCTTCAAACATTTTGCTAAACATAATTTATGTCCTATTTAGATATATCGATTTATTTCGATATATCTAAATTAGATCGGATTTCAGAAACTGGCAAGCCCAAAAATGCATTTAGATATATCTTTTTATGTCTGAAACGCAGGCAAAAAAAAAGCGCTGAATAATCAGCGCTTTTGATGAGATGAAGAAAGGGACTTATTTCGCGTCGGCCAGCACCTTGCTGACGATTTCTACCGCTTCTTTCTCGATTTGTTCGCGGTGTTCAGCACCGAGGAAGCTTTCACAATAGATTTTGTAAGCTTCTTCTGTACCGGACGGACGTGCCGCAAACCAGCCGTTTTTGGTCATCACTTTCAGGCCGCCGATTGACGCGCCGTTACCCGGAGCGTTGGTCAGACGGGCAGTGATCGGGTCACCGGCCAGCGTGTCAGCTTTCACCTGTTCAGGAGAAAGTTTAGACAGCGCGGCTTTCTGCGCGTGAGTCGCAGGTGCCTGAATACGGTTGTAGCTTGGCGCGCCGAAACGGGCAGCCAGTTCGTTGTAATGTTCCTGCGGGTTTTTACCGGTCACGGCGGTGATTTCCGCGGCCAGCAGGCACATGATGATCCCGTCTTTGTCGGTAGACCACGGTGTGCCGTTGAAACGCAGGAAAGAAGCCCCTGCACTTTCTTCGCCACCAAAACCGAAGCTGCCGTCAAACAGGCCATCCACGAACCATTTGAAACCCACCGGGACTTCGACCAGTTTACGGCCTAAGTCTTCAACAACGCGGTCGACCATCGCACTGGAAACCAGCGTTTTGCCAACGGCGACGTCTTTGCCCCACTGCGGACGATGCTGGAACAGGTACTGAATCGCCACCGCCAGATAATGGTTCGGGTTCATCAGACCGGCAGGCGTCACGATACCGTGGCGGTCATAATCCGGGTCGTTTGCAAAGGCCAGATCGAATTTATCACGCAGCGCCAGCAGGCCGGCCATTGCGGATTCAGACGAGCAGTCCATGCGGATCACACCGTCGTGGTCGAGATGCATGAAGCGGAAAGTCTGATCGACTTCATCGTTAACCAGCGTCAGATCCAGTTTGTAATGCTCTGCGATACGCTTCCAGTATTCGATACCGGAACCGCCGAGCGGATCCACACCGAGTTTCAGGCCCGCTTTCTGAATCGCGGCCATATCGACGATGTCGGTCAGCCCTTCAATAAACGGCTGAACCAGATCCTGCGCCACCAGATGGCCACTTTTCCACGCCAGATCCAGAGACTGACGCTTGACGCCTGCGAGCTTAGCCGCCAGCAATGCGTTAGCGCGTTTCTCAATCACGGAGGTCAGATTGGTATCTGCCGGGCCGCCGTTGGTCGGGTTGTATTTGATACCGCCATCTTCCGGTGGGTTGTGCGAAGGCGTGATGACAATGCCATCCGCCAGCGCGCCGCCGTTGAGATTGTGCGTCAGGATAGCGTGAGACACCGCCGGAGTCGGGGTGAAACCGTTATTTTCCTGCACAATGACATCTACGCCATTCGCCGTCAGCACTTCCAGCACAGAGATAAACGCCGGTTCGGACAGGGCGTGGGTGTCTTTCCCCACATAGCACGGGCCGGTTGTGCCCTGCTCTTTACGCACTTCAGCAATCGCCTGCGCAATCGCCAGAATATGCGCTTCATTAAAGCTGTGACGCAACGAACTGCCGCGGTGACCGGACGTACCGAATTTCACGGCATGGGCCGGGTTTTGCGGGTCCGGTTGCAGAACGTAATACTGTGACGTTAACTGCGCCACATTAATCAAATCGCTTTGCTGAGCAGGTTGCCCTGCACGGGGGTGATTAGCCACTGGCGCTTCTCCCTTACGCTGAAATTTAGAGGGTGCCGCACACTTTGTCAGTCAGTTCCGCCGGGAACTGCATGAGCTGCATGATGTGTTCGATCATGCTGCGTTTGCGACCTGTGTTGGTGTTAGTAATAACCCAATACGGCGTTCCGGGAACGTGTTTAGGCTTGGTATGAATGCCGTTTTGCAGCAGGGTTTGCTGGTCGCCGGCAAAATAGGTACGCGTGCGGCCATGAAGTGAATCGGTCGCAGCGGCAAATTCTTTTGGGTTCAGGCAATACAAGGTCGACAGGATCAGCATAAAGCGGTTAACCGCTTTGGTCTGCTCTGCATATTCGTCAGACAGTAACAGTTCGCGAACGGCGCGGACTTTATCACGCGACGTCGGCGCGGCGGCGGCAACAGGTTTTTCCTGTGCGACGGTCCCGGCAATAACGGCGGATGTTACTGGCGCGGCAGGAGCGGTCTGGCCAGCAGTAAATTTCAACATACGGCGCAAAATATCAGACGCACTTTCACCGATTGCTTGCGTGTGGCTGGCAATGTAGCGGTAGAGTTCTTCGTCAACCTCAATAGTTTTCATCTTTATCCAGTACTGTTTTTTCTACTAAATTCATTCAAAAGGATTATACAAATTTCTACGCGTTTACGAACAGGTGAATTGCGTCGCTAAGCAAAAAGCAGATTACTTCCCGTTTTCGCTGCGTTCGCCTTCTGTTCCACGTTGTCAAATCCCACTCAGGCATCTGGCAGAAACTTTCTGTTTTAAAAAAATCATCCGCTACTCATGATAACCTAATGAGATTGTTTATCTGTATGAACTTCGCCATGAAATTACATTATCGCCTGCAAGAACCTGAAGTCGCTGGCAGCGATGCGCTGCCGGTTCTCCTGATCCACGGACTGTTCGGAACCCTTGATAATCTGGGCGTTCTCGCCCGCGACCTGAAACAACAGCATAGAGTGTTGCAGGTTGATTTGCGTAATCACGGGCAATCCGGGCGTTCGCCGGAGATGTCTTACGCCGCGATGGCGCAGGATTTAATGGAAACGTTAGATGAAGTCGGTTTCCAAAAATTCATCGTAATCGGCCATTCCATGGGCGGGAAAGCGGCTATGGCGCTGACGGCGCTGATTCCCGACAGAATTGAGAAGCTCATCGCCATTGATATCGCGCCAGTGGATTATCACGTGCGCCGTCACGATGAGATTTTTGCTGCGATTAATGCCGTCACCGGGGCCGGATTGCGCGACCGTACCTCCGCTACCGAATGTATGCGTGAGTATATAAAGGAAGACGGGGTGATTCAGTTTCTGCTGAAATCCTTCCAGCAGGGAGAATGGCGCTTCAATGTGCCGGTTCTGCTGAACGAGTATGCCAAAATTGTCGGCTGGGAAGAGGTTCCGGCGTGGGATCGTCCGGCGCTGTTCATCCGTGGCGGGGATTCGCCTTATGTGCAGGATGCGTATCGCGAAGATATTGGCCGCCAGTTCCCGCAGGCAAAAGCCTATGTAGTCGCCGGAGCCGGTCATTGGGTGCACGCAGAAAAACCCGACGCCGTCCTGCGCGCTGTGCATCGTTTCATCGATTCGCCGTCGGTTTAACATCCTGGGGATAAATTGTGCAAAAAGTCTGCACAACTTCGAAAGTTAACGCGAAATCAGGGCAATCAGGCGTTGTGAACCCCAGGCGCGCCAGTGTATGATTGCGCGCTATAATTTTGCCGCCCCGTTTTACTCGAAGTGAGTTACGGGGGGTAAATTGGGTCAGGGTTTCTTAGCCCGAAATGTGTGAAACGCTCGTCAGGAATCGGCTTGCCGTTTTCCGATGTAAAAACTTCCCTGGTTGTACCGCTACCTATGGCAAAAGAACAACTGGATCGCACGACGATTGATCTGTTCGCAGATGACCGCCGTCCGGGGCGTCCAAAAACTAATCCGCTTTCCCGTGATGAACAGCTCAGGATCAACAAGCGCAACCAGTTACGCCGCGATAAAGCGAGCGGTCTGCGTCGCGTAGAGCTGAAAATGAACGCCGATGCTGTTGATACCCTCAATAAGCTGGCAGAAGAACGCAATATCAGTCGTAGCGAACTGATTGAAGAGATGTTGCTGTCGCATCTTAACGGTCAGGAAGGCTGATAAAAAAGCGGATAACCACCCGGTTATCCGCCTGTTTTCTTTCCTTTTACGCCTTAACTCTCATCTCAGAACGTTTCCCAGTTTGCACTGCTTTTCGATGTCATTACACCGGTTGCAGGCCGTAACAACGGCTGAGAAACCACGCTGGCGGGTCGTTTTCCGACATTCGTGATGCTGTCTTTGAGTTTGAACGTCGCGACGGCGTTGTTCAGCAATGCAGCCTGCTCTTCCAGCGAAACCGCCGCGTGTGAAGCCTGTTCCACCAGTGCGGCGTTCTGCTGCGTTACGCTGTCCATTTGTGTGACTGCTACCGCAACCTGGCTGATGCCTTTGCTTTGCTCATCAGACGCCGAAGCGATTTCCGCCATAATATCCGTGACATGCGTGATTGAACGCACCACTTCGTCCATTGTCTGACCGGCGTTTTCCACCAGTTTTGAACCGCTGTCGACGCGGGAAACGGATTCACTGATCAGTGATTCGATTTCTTTCGCCGCCTGCGCACTGCGCTGGGCCAGATTTCGGACTTCACTGGCAACCACCGCGAATCCACGCCCCTGTTCGCCTGCGCGCGCGGCTTCTACCGCGGCATTCAGCGCCAGAATGTTGGTCTGGAAGGCAATGCTGTTAATAACCGAGGTGATCTCTGCAATTTTCTTCGAGCTGCCGGAGATATCTTTCATGGTGCTGACGACGTCAGCCACAATGTTACCGCCTTTTTGCGCGGTAGAAGACGCTTCCATCACCAGCTGGCTCGCGTGATGCGCGTTGTCTGCGTTGTGTTTTACCGTTGCCGTCAGTTCTTCCATACTGGCTGCCGTTTCTTCCAGAGCAGATGCCTGTTCTTCGGTTCGGGAAGACAAATCATTATTCCCGGCAGAGATTTCGGACGCGCCCTGATAGATGTGGTTGGTACAGTTGCGGATGGTCTGAACGGTATTTTCCAGACTGGACTGCATAACGTTGAGCAACGGGATCAGTTTACCCGCGCAGTTTTTGCCGAACTCTTCCAGATAATGCGTCAGGTCGCCGCTGGCAATTACGGCGAAATGATCGCGGATTTTATCCAGCGGTTTCACCAGTGCCATCACCAGATAACGGTCGGTCAGCAGCAAAATAAGCAGGCCGAGAGAAAAAGCCGTCAGCAGAATAACTTTGCTGTAATAAGTCAGATGGTTTGATTTGGTCTGCGCCGCCTCGAAATCGACCGCAATTTGCCCGCTGACTTTCGTCATTGAGGCACCAAAATTGCGGCTCAGCGCTGGAACGGTATCGTTCGCCAGCTGATTATAGGCATCGAAATTTTTGCCGATGGCCGCTGAATATAACGGCGTAACGCCTTGCGCGACCAGACTTTCCCAACTGGAGACCAGTTCCTGAACTGACGCTTCATCTAATCCCGGATGCGGAGCCGTTTTGAAACTCGCCAGCGCCTGTGACAGACCATCGAGTGACTGTTTTGCCGTATCAAAAATTTCCTGCCCTTTTGACGGATCCGCCTGGAGCTGCCCCACGGCACGACTTAAACGTGTCACGGTACGAAAGTACTGATCATTTCCTTTATTGATCAGCGCCATATTGTTGACCAGTTCGGTACTGTTTTGGGTGTTCTGAGTCAGCGTATTCAGGGAGGTGACGGTGTAAATAGACACACTCGCCCACATGACGCAAAAAATGCCCAGAATCGTTAATAATGCGGCCCTGATGGTAATATTTTTTAAAAACTGCACGATATGCCTCTCTCGAAACAGGACTGTTTCTGGTCTGAGGATTGACGGGGATGCGGAGAATCAAGACAGGTAGCCAGCAGGCGTTTGCCCCCGGACATGTTTGAACACCTCTCCGGGCATCGATTTCTTTATTATGTTGAGATTCCTCTCGCATCATCTATCGGCGTTCAACGGGCAAACTTAAGGAGTGGCGGGAATTATTTCTTAATTTTGCTTTTGCCCTCAATAAGTTTGAGGTTATTAAAAGCACACGAAGGCGATAACACTTAAAAAGATTGCCCGATAAACTTATTCACCAGTTAAGAAGGCGAGCTGAAACATATTCTCCGCCGCGCGAGTTTGCTATCATCTGCGTTATTATTGCCTGCAATGCAGAGCACTTCATTAAGAACAAGAGGTTAGGTAATCTTATGGCCGTAGTAGGTATCTTCTTTGGATCCGATACAGGTAACACCGAAAACATCGCGAAAATGATCCAGAAGCAATTGGGTAAAGATGTTGCAGAGGTGCATGACATTGCGAAGAGCAGCAAAGAGGATCTGGAAAAATTCGATATTTTGCTGATCGGTATTCCAACCTGGTATTACGGTGAAGCGCAGTGTGACTGGGACGACTTTTTCCCGACGCTGGAAGAGATAGATTTCGAAGGTAAGCTGGTTGCGCTGTTTGGCTGCGGCGACCAGGAAGACTATGCCGAATACTTCTGTGATGCGCTGGGTACTGTGCGTGACATCATCGAGCCACGCGGCGCGGTGATCGTGGGTCACTGGCCAACTGAAGGCTATCACTTCGAAGCTTCAAAAGGTCTGGCTGATGATAAGCACTTCATCGGGCTGGCAATTGACGAAGATCGTCAGCCGGAACTGACCAACGAACGTGTTGATGCATGGGTCAAACAGATCACAGAAGAACTGAGCCTTTCAGAAATTATTGGCTAAAAACCCTGTTGGCCCTGAGGATTTATTCTACAATTGAAGGGCCAAACTATTACTGAAATTAACAATTTAACCGCTACAAAATTGTAACTTTCGGTGGTATCAAGGTACACTGAGTTCATCTGTTTTTTCTATCGATCAAGTCGTTGCATTATTGAATGTGACAGGCATTTTGTGATCCTTATTAACAGGCTACGTTTTTGAGAATCGGCACACTTCCCTTAAACGAAGAATCCTTAAACGACAAATTTTTGTGCCGCCGATGCCACAGGCTGCATGCCTCAACTTGATTAGCACATAGTAACAGGACTGAATCCGCATGACTGACAACAACACCGCACTGAAGAAAGCCGGCTTAAAAGTCACGCTTCCGCGCCTCAAAATCCTGGAAGTGCTGCAAGCGCCGGAAGGTCATCACGTTAGTGCGGAAGATCTTTATAAGCAACTGATTGATATGGGCGAAGAAATTGGTCTGGCCACGGTTTACCGTGTTCTTAACCAGTTTGATGATGCCGGTATCGTCACCCGTCATAACTTCGAAGGCGGCAAGTCTGTTTTCGAACTGACTCAGCAACATCATCATGATCACCTGATCTGCCTTGATTGCGGCCGCGTTATTGAATTCCGCGACGAATACATTGAAGGCCGTCAGCGTGAGATTGCGAAGAAACACGGTATTAAACTGACCAACCACAGTCTGTATCTGTACGGACACTGTGAAGCGGGCGATTGCCGCGAAGATGAATCTTTGCACAATGACAAACCTGCGCAGTAATCTGCACGGTCAGTCCGAATAAATTAACCGCTGAAAGGCGGTTTTTTTATGTCTGTGTTCCAGGATGAGAGTTAAAACGCAAAACCCCGGCAAGCCGGGGTTTTGCGTTCTATGATGATGCTTGTTTCAGATCCCTGCTTTTAGTTAACCGGATTAGGTGCGTTACTGGCTTTGATTTCCTGCCAGATCTTGCCGCAATCCGCCGCATACGCCTGCCCGTCACCGGTCTTACGCGCCGTCAGACAGCGCTGGTAGTCCACCACGCGAACCGTTTCCTGTTCCGCAAATTTCTGGTGGGCTTTTTCCTGTTTGAGCTTGTTCAGCAATACCTGACAGGAGGCCAGTTTGTCCGGATTGCCTTCTGCCGAATTAATACACGCGCTGTATGCCTCACGCGTTTTAGAAATCTGAGCCTGATCCGCGGTTGGCGCACAACCTGCCAGCACAACGGAGGAAACCACAATCATCAGTAATTTTTTCATCGACATAGCGACCTCAGAAAATAGTGAATGGAGCGATAACGATGAATTTCACGTCTTTTTCATCCTGGAAAATGTTGCCGTACCCGCCGCCCCAGCTCGGGATATCCGAGTGGTTGTCGTACTGGGTGTAATGCAGTTTGAACAGCGTACCTTTCGCGCGCCCTTCCTGAATGGTGTACAGCGCATCAAGGCTCCAGGCACTTTCTTTCAGGCGCTGGCTCTGATCATAGATTGGATTGGTACTCGGTTTGGCATCCCACGCGTAAACATAAGAACCGCCCACTGCGAAGCCCGGCAGATCCCATTTCGCCAGATCGTAAAGTACGCCTGCGTACACCGCTTTTTCGCCGTTGGCGTTGAAGTCAGAACGGTTGTCCCACCACACATCAAGACGTCCGTTAGAAGAAGAATACGTCGGGGTCATGCGTTGTAAAAAATAACCCTGATTCCCCTCAGCTTTGACCATCGTCCCTTCCAGACGCCAGTTGAACTGGCCGGTGGTGTAACCGAAAGTCAGTGCCTGCAACCAGGCCAGACCGTCATACAGGCTGTTCGGATCGTTCTGGTTGCTGATACGATCTTCCGCACCATAGAACTGGTAGCTGGTGGTGAGCGGATTGCCCATCAGATCAATTTTGTACGACGCTTTGGCGAAGTACTGATCGACGTAACTTTCTGCCTGACCGAATGCCGCTTCCAGTACGAGATCATTTTTGAAGTCGTATTTCGCACCCAGCGAGTGGATATAGGAAACACCGGTTTTCTTGTCGTTCTGGCGGAAATCATCCATCTCCAGATGCCACGGCGATTTGTATTCATCTGCCCACATGTAGGAGAAACTCAGTTCGCCCGGATCGCCAAAATCATGTTTATACCCGGCTTCGGCACCGCGATAGGTACCCGGCATAAAGCTCCAGTGCGGGGCGATCAGCGTTTGTCCGGTGGGCTGAATGTAACCAGCATGGCCCCAGAATCCGCCGTATTTGAATTTACCGGCCGCTTTGTAGAGGCTGACGCCACCTTTATCGCCGGAATAGTCTTCGTCATACGCATGGTTTTTGGAGGAGAACGCGATTTCGTTCGGATGACCGCTGTCGCTGGCTTCGGCTAATTCGATCGCGGTAAATGCGGCGACGTCGATACCGAACATGTCCCAGGCATAGCCGGAAGAGAAATCAAGGTTCAGGTTGGCGGTCGCGTGCGAAAGGTTGGTGGCGTATTTATCGTAATCGGGGTTATTCACCGTGACTTTTGTGCCGTCAGGGCGGGTTTCTTCTTTGGTTTTGTTCAAATCTTTGCGGTCGCGTTCGCGCTGCCAGTAATACACACCGCCGGTCAGCGTCGAATCATCAATAAAGCCAGCCGCTCTGGCCTCTTCAGGGAACATCATTCCGCCGCCCAACAAAGTGCCAGCCAGCGTGTACATCACAGGTTTCAGGTAAGCCGATCCCCTGCCCCTGTTAAGGTGCTTGTGCATAGAAATTCCTCATTTTGACTAAAAAAACGTGCAAAACCCAAACGGGTATTAAAAGCGGCCGCCAGAGGCGTAACCGTATAAAGCAGGATTAAGAGTATTTTTCGCGACGCGAATTATCAATGGGTAATTAAACCCTGATAGCTGAAGTATGACAAAGTGCACATAAAGATGAAAAAGTGTAACAAACGAGGAATGCGAAGGTTTAAATCAGTGGACTCTGACAATCGATAACTAAAACAGATAATTAAGTAAAAACCGTATTGACTTAAACGTTTCAGCACTCTGATATTCGGAAAGGAAAGTCCTAAAAAGCAAACATGAAAAATGCATTAATTCGCGCTGAAAAAGAAAATTCCGTGAATTTCTGACGTAAAAAAACGCAGCCGGAGCTGCGTTTAACAATCGTTCATCGGTGACTTACGCGACGGGTTTTGATTCCCAGGTATCACGCAGGCCAACGGTACGGTTGAAGACCAGATTTTCAGCGCTGGAATAGTGGCTGTCAGCACAGAAGTAACCTTCACGTTCAAACTGCAGGCTGATTTCAGCCTGTGCAGCCACCAGAGAAGGCTCAACGAAACCGTGCGCGATCACCAGGGATTCCGGGTTGATCGTGGTCAGGAAATCTTCTGCCTGGCCAGGATTCGCGACGCTGAACAGACGGTCATACAGACGGAATTCCGCCGGTTTGCCTTCAGACGCAGAAACCCAGTGGATCACGCCTTTCACCTTGCGGCCATCGGCCGGATCTTTGCTCAGCGTTTCGATATCGTAAGAACAGAAGATCGTCGTCACATTGCCTTCGGCATCTTTTTCAATGCGTTCCGCTTTGATGACATACGCATTGCGCAGACGAACTTCTTTGCCCAGCACCAGACGTTTGTATTGCTTGTTCGCTTCTTCGCGGAAATCAGCCTGATCGATATAAATCTCACGGGTGAACGGCACTTCGCGCGTCCCCATCTCCGGTTTGCTCGGATGATTAGGCATTTTCACCATTTGCACATCTTCACCGGTAAAGTTCTCAATGATCACTTTAACCGGATTGATGACAGCCATGGCGCGCGGCGCATTTTCGTTCAGATCGTCACGGATACAAGATTCCAGCGCCATCATTTCGACATTGTTATCTTGCTTGGTCACGCCGATACGACGACAGAATTCACGGATAGACGCAGCAGTGTAACCACGGCGACGCAGACCGGAAACGGTCGGCATACGCGGGTCATCCCAGCCTTCGACGATCTTATCCGTCACCAGCAGGTTCAGCTTACGCTTGGACATGATGGAATATTCGAGATTCAGACGGGAGAACTCGTACTGACGCGGGTGGCAAGGGATGGTGATGTTATCGAGAACCCAGTCATACAGACGACGGTTGTCCTGGAATTCCAGCGTACACAACGAATGGGTGATCCCTTCCAGCGCATCGGAAATGCAGTGGGTGAAATCATACATCGGGTAGATGCACCATTTTTTGCCAGTCTGATGGTGTTCCGCAAACTTAATACGGTAGATAACCGGATCGCGCATCACAAAGAATGGCGAAGCCATATCGATTTTTGCACGCAGACACGCCGCGCCTTCAGCGAATTCACCGTTGCGCATTTTTTCGAACAGCGCGATGTTTTCTTCTACGCTGCGATCGCGGTACGGGCTGTTTTTGCCCGGAGACGTCAGTGAGCCACGGTATTCGCGGATTTCATCCGGAGACAATTCGTCAACGTAAGCCAGACCTTTGTTGATCAGCTCCAGCGCGTAGCCGTGCAGTTGATCGAAGTAGTCGGAAGAATAGTGAATATCACCGCTCCAGTCGAAACCTAACCACTGGACGTCGTGTTTGATCGACTCAACGAATTCGATGTCTTCTTTTGCCGGGTTGGTATCGTCAAAACGCAGGTTGCACTGCCCCTGATAGTCTTGCGCAATACCGAAGTTCAGGCAGATAGACTTCGCATGGCCGATATGCAGATAACCATTAGGCTCGGGCGGGAAACGGGTATGAACGGTATTGTGTTTCCCGGTCGCCAGATCTTCATCAATAATCTGACGGATAAAATTTGTTGGGCGGGCTTCAGCCTCACTCATTGTGCAATTCCTCTACGCAACATTGACTCTACAGATAACCTGTTATGTTCCAACAAGCCACGTCGGGAAACAACCGTTACTTGCATAAAATCGTGGTTATCTGCATACCGCGTGTCCGTAAACAATAAAAAGCGGGAAGAGATTGCTCTCTTCCCGCTAAGACTTAACTCAACTGAATCAGCGTCAGGAAATTATTTACCCTGAATCTCAAACAGTTTGGTCTGACCGGCTACGACTGAACCGCTGGCCAGTGAAATCACACCGGTGTAATCATCGATGTTGCTGACCACAACCGGGCTAATCATTGAGCGCGCGTTAGCGTTCAGGTAAGCCAGATCCAGTTCCAGTACAGGCTGACCGGCAGTGACCGTTGCGCCTTCTTCAACCAGGCGGGTAAAGCCCTGGCCGTTGAGTGCAACGGTGTCGATGCCCATGTGCACCACGATTTCAGCACCGGAAGTGGTTTCCAGGCAGAACGCGTGGTTAGTGTTGAAGATTTTCACCACGGTACCCGCAGCCGGAGCGACAACTGTTTTCTCCGTCGGACGAATCGCGACACCATCGCCTACCGCTTTGCTGGCGAAGGCTTCGTCTGGCACCTGATCCAGCGCCACGATGTCACCGGTAACCGGAGCCACCAGCGTTTCAACGACCGCTTTAACGCTGTTTGGTACAGCCTGCGGAGCCGCTTTCACAACCACGGGGGCTGCTGCGCTGCCTGCCGCAACCGGACCACGCGCCATCACTTTCTTCATTGCATCAGCCAGAGATTCCGCTTTTGCACCGACGATAACCTGAATGCTTTGTTTGTTCAGACGAACAATACCGGACGCACCCAGACGTTTGCAGGCTGCATCATCAACAGTACCAGCATCTTTCACGTTCAGACGCAGGCGGGTAATACAGGCATCAATACCTTTGAAGTTATCAGAACCGCCCAGCGCACTGATGTAGCTCACGGCCAGCTGGTTCAGACCTTCTTCAGTATTGCTGTTCGCTTCCGGTTCACCGATATGGTCGGCGTCGTCTTCACGGCCCGGCGTTTTCAGGTTGAACATGCGGATAATTACGCTGAACAGTACGAAGTAGATGACGAAGAACACAACGCCCATCACCAGCAACATCCAGACGTTTTTACTTGCCGCCGGCAGGTTGTACATCAACGCGTAGTCAATCGCACCCGCAGAGAAGGAGAAGCCAGCATGAATACCCAGCGCAGTTGCAACGTACAGGCTGATCCCGGTCAGGATGGCGTGGACTAAATACAACAACGGAGCAAGGAACATGAACAGGAATTCTAACGGCTCGGTCACACCGGTCAGGAATGCAGTCACCGCAACGGAGACCAGCATACCGCCCACCAGTGGACGACGTTCTTTCGGTGCGGCGAAGTACATTGCGCATGCTGCGCCTGGCAGACCAAACATCATGATTGGGAAGAAGCCGGACATGAACATCCCTGCGGTGCCGTCACCCGCGTAGAAGCGGTTGATGTCGCCGTGGAATACTGTGCCTGCTGCGTTGGTGAAGTCACCAATCTGGAACCATGCGATAGTGTTCAGAACCTGATGCAGACCGGTTGGGATCAGCAGACGGTTTACGAAACCGAAGATACCCGCACCGAATGCGCCTGCGCCTACGATCCACTCACCACCGGCGCGGATTGCATCCTGCACCGGAGGCCAGACGTAACCGAAGATCGCGGCCAGAATCAGACAGAAGAAGCCTGTTGCGATAGGAACAAAACGTTTCCCACCGAAGAAGCTCAGGAAATCAGGAAGTTTGATATCAGACCAGCGGTTGTAAACCATACCGCCGACCAGACCGGTGATGATACCTGCCAGAACGCCCATATTGACGGCCGGGTTGATGGTAATCATCGCCTTGGTCAGAATGAAATAACCAATACCACCCGCCAGTGCCGCAGCACCCGCGTTATCTTTAGACCAGCTTGATGCCACACCAATAGCAAAAATCAGGGCCAGGTTATCGAAGATTCCGCCACCGGCTTGCGCGATGAACGGCATATTAAGAAGATCAGGCTGACCGAAACGCAGCAGTAACGCAGCGACAGGTAGCACGGCTATCGGCAGCTGAAGTGCTCTGCCTAAACGCTGAAAGAATCCAAGAATATTCACATTTCCCCCTATCCGCCGCCAGGCGAATCACCTAAGTAGTTTAATTAGTATGGTTACTACCTTTACTCACTTACCGTTCCGATTTAACCAACTGCTTTGCGAGTGTAAAAAGATTATTTCGTATCGCAAATTAAAACCTCTATTTTTGTGATAATTATCACCAAAAAGAGGTCATAACATGCCATCAGGCTGGTCAACACACAAAACTTATTTTATCATTAAAAAAATCTAGACGGCATTGTGCCAGCCACAAACCGTCACGGTGGTTTACGCTTAACATGACCGCCCTGAACCAAAACAGCTTTGACTTCCTTATCCGGAGTCACTGGGTTACAGGCAGGCGGCAATCGAAAAATCCGTTGCGCTTACTCCGTTAAGCCAGGCAGAGATTCGAAAGCAGCCAACACCCCTGCAACGTCAAGGACAAAGGATATACACAGTATATTCAATATTCTGAAACTAAGAGGTACGTGATGAGACTTATTCCTTTAAACACCACCACTGAAGTTGGCAAATGGGCAGCACGTCATATCGTTGAGCGTATTAACGCCTTCAAACCCACTGCCGACCGCCCGTTCATTTTGGGCTTACCTACCGGTGGCACACCACTCGAAGCTTACAAACATTTAATCGCCATGCATAAAGCAGGCCAAGTTAGCTTTAAGAACGTGGTTACTTTCAATATGGACGAATATGTTGGCTTACCTCAGGAACACCCTGAGAGCTATCATACGTTCATGTACAAAAACTTCTTTGATCACGTTGATATTCCACGCGAAAATATCAATCTGCTGAATGGTAATGCGCCAGACGTCAACGAAGAATGCCGTCAGTACGAAGCAAAAATTAAGTCTTACGGTAAAATTCACCTGTTCATGGGTGGCGTGGGCAACGACGGTCACATTGCCTTTAACGAACCGGCATCTTCACTGGCTTCACGCACCCGTATCAAAACCCTGACACACGAAACCCGCATCGCGAACTCCCGTTTCTTCGACAATGACGTATCTCAGGTGCCAAAATACGCCCTGACCGTTGGCGTAGGCACACTGCTTGATGCAGAAGAAGTGATGATTCTGGTCACCGGCCACGCGAAGGCGCAAGCGCTTGAAGCGGCCGTCGAGGGAAACATTAACCACATGTGGACCATCAGTTGCCTGCAATTGCATGCAAAAGCCGTTATGGTGTGTGACGAGCCGTCCACCATGGAACTGAAAGTCAAAACTGTTAAATATTTCCGCGAGTTAGAAGCGGAAAATATGAAAAACCTTTAACAAAATTTATGCCCAAAGCCAGTCGCGTTGCAGCAAGGCGGCAACGACGCGAATCTCCGGAAGTTTACTGAAGTAAGTGAGCGGAGTGAGTGAGGCAGCCAACGCAGCAGCAGCGTGACTGGAGAAGGGCAAGCGAACGAGGGGGCATGATGTACGCTTTGATTAACGGCCGGATCTATACCGGCCACGACGTTCTGGATAACCATGCGGTCGTGATTGCCGATGGCAAAATCGAACGTGTCTGCGCGGTCAGCGAGCTGCCGGACAATGTGGAAACCCGCGATCTGGACGGTGCCATTCTTGCCCCCGGATTTATCGACCTGCAACTTAACGGTTGTGGCGGCGTGCAGTTCAACGATTCACTGGAAGCGATTTCCGTAGAAACGTTAGAAATCATGCAGAAAGCCAACGAAAAATCCGGCTGTACCAGTTTCTTACCTACGCTGATCACCTGTAGCGATGACTACATGAAGCACGGCGTCAGCGTAATGCGCACGTATCTGGAAAAATATCCGAATCAGGCGCTGGGTCTGCATCTTGAAGGCCCGTATCTGAGCCCGTTGAAAAAAGGCACCCACAATCCGGCCTTTATCCGTAAGCCCGACGACGCCATGATTGATTTTCTGTGTGAAAACGCCGATGTCATCACACAGCTGACGCTTGCACCGGAACAGGTTGAAGCCCGCTATATCCGTCAGCTGCGCGCTGCCGGTATTGTGATTTCCGCAGGCCATTCCAATTCGACGTATGCCGAAGCCCGCGCGGGTTTTGCGGCCGGTATCACCTTCGCAACGCACCTTTATAATGCAATGCCAGCGATTACAGGTCGTCAGCCTGGCCTTATTGGTGCAATCTTCGATACACCGGAAGTGTATACCGGTGTGATTGCCGACGGTTTGCATGTCGATTACGCCAATATTCGCAACGCGAAAAAGCTCAAAGGCGAGAAACTGGTGCTGGTCACCGACGCCACTGCGCCAGCGGGTGCCAATATTGATGAGTTCATTTTTGCCGGTAAAACAATATACTACCGTGACGGACTCTGTGTGGACGAAAACGGAACACTGAGCGGCTCTGCGCTGACCATGATCGAAGCAGTTCAAAACAGCGTTGAACATGTCGGCATTGCACTGGATGAAACGTTGCGTATGGCATCGCTTTATCCGGCCCGCGCGATTGGCCTCGACGGCCAGCTGGGTAGCATTGAAGCAGGCAAAGTCGCCAACCTCACCGCGTTCACTCATGATTTTAAAATCACAAAAACTATCGTTAATGGTGACGAAGTTTAATTGAGCGGATAACAGCATTGATGACAACTGGCGGACAGCAGGCACAAATCGGCAACGTTGATCTGGTTAAGCAGTTAAACGGCGCGGCGGTTTACCGCCTGATTGACCAACAAGGGCCCATTTCGCGCATTCAAATCGCCGACATGAGCCAGTTAGCGCCCGCCAGTGTCACCAAAATTACCCGACAGTTACTCGAGCGCGGGCTGATCAAAGAAGTGGATCAGCAGGCTTCCACCGGGGGTCGCCGCGCTATTTCGATCATCACCGAAACCCGTCCTTTTCATACCATCGCCGTTCGTCTTGGCCGACATGACGCGACCATCACGCTCTACGATCTCAGCGCCAAGTCACTGGCCGAACAACATTATTCCCTGCCCGAACGCACTCAGGAAACGCTTGAGAACGCCTTATTTGAGGCAATCGCGCAATTTATCGAGCTGAATCAGCGTAAAATCCGCGAACTGATTGCCATTTCTGTCATCCTTCCAGGCCTGGTCGATCCGAATAAAGGCATCGTCCGCTATATGCCGCATATCAGCGTCGGTGCGTGGAAATTAGTCGATGCGCTGGAAGCCAGATTCAAAGTCACCAGCTTTGTCGGCCACGATATCCGCAGTCTGGCCCTCGCCGAGCACTATTTCGGGGCAACCCGCGACTGTCAGGACTCCATTTTGGTTCGTCTTCACCGCGGTACCGGCGCAGGAATTATCGTTAACGGCCAGATTTTCCTCGGCAGCAACGGCAACGTGGGTGAAATCGGCCACATTCAGATCGATCCCCTGGGCGAACGGTGCCATTGCGGCAACTTCGGCTGCCTGGAAACAGTCGCCGCGAATGCCGCTATCGAAAACCGTGTACGCCATCTGCTCACGCAGGGTTACGCCAGTAAACTCAGTCTGAACGATTGCTCAATTTCCGCTATCTGCAAAGCCGCCAATCGCCATGATGCGCTGGCCACTGAAGTGATTGAGCATGTGGGCCGTCAGCTTGGCAAAGGCGTTTCCATTGCGATCAACCTGTTTAATCCGCAAAAAGTGGTGATTGCCGGTGAAATTACCGAAGCGGATAAAGTCCTGCTGCCGGCCATCCAAAACTGCATTAATGCTCAGGTTTTGAAAGATTTCCGCCGTAATCTACCGGTTGTGACTTCCGCGCTTAATCATCAGTCCGCGATTGGTGCATTTGCGCTGGTCAAACGGGCTATGCTGAATGGCGTTCTGTTGCAGCGTCTGATGGAAAATTAAGGCGTGCTATAGTAATTGGCTGCCAGGAATGGGGCTGAAAAATGTGGGTTTGGAAATCATGACAATTAAGAATGTAATCTGTGACATTGATGGCGTGCTGTTGCACGACAACACAGCTGTACCCGGCGCCGATCGCTTTCTGGCCCGAATTCAGGAACAGGGAATGCCTCTGGTCATTCTCACCAACTACCCTTCCCAGACAGCGCAGGATCTGGCAAACCGCTTCAGCGCTGCCGGTCTTGAAGTGCCGGAAAGCGCGTTCTTCACGTCCGCGATGGCGACAGCTGATTTCCTGAAACGTCAGGAAGGTAAAAAAGCCTACGTCGTTGGCGAAGGCGCTCTGATTCACGAGCTGTATAAAGCGGGTTTTACCATCACAGATATCAATCCTGATTTTGTGATCGTCGGCGAAACGCGTTCGTACAACTGGGACATGATTCATAAAGCGGCGTATTTCGTGGCGAATGGCGCGCGCTTTATTGCGACAAACCCGGACAATCACGGCCACGGTTTTGTTCCAGCCTGTGGCGCGTTATGCGCACCTATCGAAAAAATTACCGGACGCCAGCCGTTTTACGTCGGCAAGCCGAGCCCGTGGATTATCCGCTCGGCGCTCAATAAAATGCAGGCGCATTCCGAAGAAACGGTCATTGTGGGCGACAATCTGCGAACAGATATTCTGGCCGGTTTTCAGGCGGGTCTGGAAACTATTCTGGTGCTGACCGGTGTTTCTACCCTCAATGATATTGAGGGAATGCCGTTCCGTCCGACCTGGATTTACCCTTCCGTTGCCGATATCGACGTGATTTAACAGACACTCATAAATATATGAAAACGAGCCCGGATTGGTATCCCGGCTCGTTTTTTTTCGTCCTGCTGTTTGATTTTCATTCACTTTTCTCTTTTTTTGAATCCTCCTCAATTTTCTGCGATTAAATTAATAATCCGCTAATGAAAATGCCATAAAACTCCCGATTCGTTAAAGATTACCTGCACTCAACCAACTATTTATCAGAAGAGCGTTAAACCACTTGCACAACACAGGGGTTTTGACGCATTTTCATAGTCAGCAACGCAACAAAGCCTGACTAAAACTGAAAGAACGGCAACGTTGATCCTCATTCGCAAACATAAAAATGACAGCCAGAGAAACGTCGTTAGGGAGATAGAAATATGTGTTCAATTTTCGGTGTGCTCGATATCAAAACTGACTCCGTCGAGCT
This sequence comes from Rahnella contaminans, assembly GCF_011065485.1. Classification (NCBI taxonomy): domain Bacteria; kingdom Pseudomonadati; phylum Pseudomonadota; class Gammaproteobacteria; order Enterobacterales; family Yersiniaceae; genus Rahnella; species Rahnella contaminans. The sequence goes on along the minus strand of NZ_JAADJS010000002.1, from coordinate 867,482 downwards.
GCGCAAAAAAGCGCTGGAACTCTCGCGCCTGATGCGTCACCGCGGGCCTGACTGGTCCGGCGTGTTCGCCAGCGACAAAGCGATTCTGTCGCATGAGCGTCTGTCGATTGTCGACGTGAACAACGGCGCACAGCCTTTGTACAACGCAGCACATACCCACGTTCTGGCTGTAAACGGCGAAATCTACAACCATCAGGCTCTGCGCGCTGAATTGGGCGATAAGTATGAGTTCCAGACCGCGTCTGACTGCGAAGTGATTCTTGCGCTGTATCAGGAAAAAGGCCCTGAATTCCTCGATGAACTGCAAGGCATGTTCGCCTTCATTCTCTATGACACAGAAAAAGACGCGTACCTGATTGGCCGCGACCATCTGGGCATCATCCCGCTGTATATGGGTTACGACGAACACGGCAACATGTACGTGGCGTCTGAAATGAAAGCGCTGGTGCCGGTTTGCCGCACCATCAAAGAATTCCCGGCAGGCAGCTACCTGTGGAGCCAGGAAGGCGAAATCCGTGAATATTACCAGCGTGACTGGTTCGATTTCGAAAACGTCAAAGACAACGTCACTGACGCTGCGGCGCTGAAAGATGCGCTGGAAGAATCGGTGAAAAGTCACCTGATGTCTGACGTGCCTTACGGCGTGCTGCTGTCCGGTGGTCTGGATTCTTCCGTGATTTCAGCAATTACCAAGAAATTTGCCGGTCGCCGCATTGAGGATAAAGATCAGAGCGAAGCGTGGTGGCCACAGCTGCACTCCTTTGCGGTCGGTCTGGAAGGTTCTCCGGATCTGCGCGCTGCTCAGGAAGTCGCAAACCATTTAGGCACCGTGCACCATGAAATCCACTTCACCGTGCAGGAAGGTCTGGACGCTATCCGTGACGTGATTTATCACATCGAAACTTACGACGTGACCACCATTCGTGCGTCAACGCCGATGTATCTGATGTCCCGTAAAATCAAAGCGATGGGCATCAAGATGGTGTTGTCCGGCGAAGGTGCTGACGAAGTCCTGGGCGGTTACCTGTACTTCCATAAAGCGCCGAACGCGAAAGAATTCCACGAAGAAACCGTGCGTAAATTGCTGGCCCTGCACATGTATGACTGTGCCCGTGCCAATAAAGCGATGTCCGCCTGGGGCGTTGAAGCCCGCGTACCGTTCCTGGATAAAAAATTCCTCGACGTCGCAATGCGCATCAACCCGAAAGACAAAATGTGCGGCAACGGCAAAATGGAAAAACATATCCTGCGCGAATGTTTTGAGTCTTATTTGCCACACAGCGTGGCATGGCGCCAGAAAGAACAGTTCTCGGACGGCGTAGGTTACAGCTGGATCGATACGTTAAAAGAAGTCGCGTCTCAGCAGATTACCGATCAACAGCTCGAAACTGCGCATTTCCGTTTCCCGTACAACACGCCGACGTCAAAAGAAGGCTACCTGTACCGCACCATTTTCGAAGAACTGTTCCCGGTTCCAAGCGCGGCTGAATGTGTTCCTGGCGGCCCGTCAGTGGCCTGTTCTTCAGCGAAAGCCATCGAATGGGATGAAGCGTTCAAAAACATGGATGACCCTTCTGGCCGTGCGGTTGGCGTTCACCAGTCAGCGTATAAATAAGCCTTTACCGGTTATTTTCCATGAAGCAAGCGGGCCTTTTCAGGCCCGTTTTTTTATGGGTAAAGCCAGTAAAAATAATGTCTTTTGCCCAATTAATCACCAGAGTGGTTATAAGCCAGACAAATGGACGCTCTCACGCCTTTTTCTCCAAAAAAGGTGTTGACGCAAAACGGTCATATACGCATAATGCGCCCCGCAACGCCGATGAAGGTAGCGCGAAAAAAGAGGGCTACGTAGCTCAGTTGGTTAGAGCACATCACTCATAATGATGGGGTCACAGGTTCGAATCCCGTCGTAGCCACCATCTTTTTTGCGGGAGTGGCGAAATTGGTAGACGCACTAGATTTAGGTTCTAGCGCCGCAAGGTGTGCGAGTTCAAGTCTCGCCTCCCGCACCATTTCATCGAGTCGGCAGCACAGTTGGGGTATCGCCAAGCGGTAAGGCACTGGTTTTTGATACCAGCATTCCCAGGTTCGAATCCTGGTACCCCAGCCATTTTCTTACCTTCGCATCTCTGATGTGAATGTGAGAAAAAACCAATTTGAAGAAGTTGTACTGTTGGGGTATCGCCAAGCGGTAAGGCACTGGTTTTTGATACCAGCATACCCTGGTTCGAATCCAGGTACCCCAGCCATACTTCTTTCTGTATAATTGGTAAGCACTTGAAATTTATTATTAAGTTAGTTAAATTAGTGCTTGAAGTTTTGAAGTAAGTCAGTAGAATTTGGCTACGTAGCTCAGCTGGTTAGAGCACATCACTCATAATGATGGGGTCACAGGTTCAAATCCCGTCGTAGCCACCATTTTACTTGCAGTGCACTGCTCAAAAGGTAGTGAGTTTTAAAATTGGGGTGTCGCCAAGCGGTAAGGCTCTGGTTTCTGATACCAGCATACCCAGGTTCGAATCCTGGCACCCCAGCCACATTAAGAAAGCCCGCCTCGTGCGGGCTTTTTGCTATCTGTCGGTAGAGTCAGACTCAAAAAAAGGGCAAGCCGACATTCATCCGGCCAGCCCCTCTCTCACTTCATTAAATGCCTAATGCGTATTTCAGCGCTTTGGTTTTCAGTGCGCCTGCACGCTGTGCCGTCATCAGTGCCAGATTTCTCAATGCTTTGACGGGCGCCAGATCGTTACTGAACGCGGTATAGAACAAATCCATACCGCTTTGCATCAGCAGATTATCCAGGCGACGCTGACGCTGATAGCGCAGCAGCACTTTCTCGCTGCTCCACGCTTCATCGTGGTCACGCGCTTTTTCCAGCACCGAAAGCAATGCTTCTACGTCGCGATAACCCAGATTCACGCCCTGCCCGGCCAGCGGATTGATCGTATGCGCTGCATCGCCCACCAGCGCCAGCCCCGGCAGGACATAACGCTGCGCATGGCGGCGAACCAGCGGGAACGCGCCCGCTGCTGTTGCATTGATTTTTCCAAGGCGTGGTGGGAAGGCCTGCATAATCTCCGCCATCAGCTGTTTCATGTTCAGCGTTTTCAGATAACGGATGCGCTGCGGGCTGTCGTACCACACCAGCGATGCCTGATTGCCAAACAACGGCAGAAATGCGCGCGGGCCGGAAGGGAAAAACTGCTGCCAGGTGACATCCTGATCCGGCGTTTCGGTTTCAACGTTAATCAGCATACAGTGCTGGCGATATTCCCAACCATCAACGCCGATGCCCGCCAGCTGGCGTACCAGAGAATTCGCTCCGTCGGCGGCGACGACCAGTTTTGTACGCAGCAGTTCACCGGTGGTCAGCTGAAGTGACCAGGTTTTATCGTCATGTTGCAGAAGATGGCGCAGTTTCGCCGGGCAGAAGCGGGTCAGATTGGAGAAAGCATCAAACTGCTGCCAGAGCGCCAGCTGAAGCACGCGGTTTTCAACCATGAATCCCAGCTCCGGTAATCCGAGTGATTGCGCATCGAATTTGACGTCGGAACCGTCAACTTCCCAGGTTTCCAGGCGGCGATACGGCACCGAGCGCATTTTTTCAACAGCAGGCCACGCCTCTAATTTTTGCAAGAACCGCACCGAAGCGCAGCCAATCGCAGAAATTCGCAGGTCTGCTGCCGCTGATGCGTCAAATTCAGCCGGCTCTTCATTTTCGATCAATGCAACCTGAAGCCCCTGACGGGCCAGCCCGAGAGCTGCCGCAGCGCCTACCATCCCACCACCGACGATCACTGCATCAAATGACTTCTCTGAATTATTCATTTTATTCCAGCTTTCTATTTCAGTTCATTATGCGAAGTGTACCGGATTTTTGTGTCTGCATCAGGGCCTAAGCTGCTTTCCCGCACTGGTCAGCGCTAAGGTGAGGGTTTACAATACCGCCCCTGAACAACGCTATGCACTGCGGCACTGCCGATCTAACGTTCCCCGTACTGAGTACTGACACGCTGATGACTAAAAAACTGCACATAAAAACCTGGGGCTGCCAGATGAATGAATATGATTCATCCAAAATGGCCGATCTTCTCGATAGCACCCACGGTTACCAGCTGACGGATAACGCTGAAGAAGCAGACATTCTGCTGCTGAATACCTGTTCAATCCGGGAAAAAGCCCAGGAGAAAGTGTTCAGCCTGCTGGGACACTGGAAATTATTAAAAAAGAAAAACCCGGATATTATTATCGGCGTCGGCGGCTGTGTGGCATCTCAGGAAGGGGAATTGCTGCGTAAGCGTGCGCCCTGCGTTGATATCGTTTTTGGCCCGCAAACCCTGCATCGCCTGCCAGAAATGGTCAACCATGTTCGCGGCACCAAAAGCCCGGTCGTGGATATCAGCTTTCCGGAAATTGAGAAATTTGACCGTCTGCCGGAACCACGCGCGGATGGCCCGACCGCATTTGTCTCCATCATGGAAGGTTGCAACAAATATTGCAGCTTCTGCGTGGTGCCTTACACGCGCGGCGAAGAAGTCAGCCGCCCGTGTGATGACGTCCTGTTCGAAGTCGCTCAGCTTGCCGCTCAGGGTGTGCGTGAAGTTAACCTGCTGGGGCAAAACGTCAACGCCTACCGCGGCGATTCCTTTGACGGTGGCATCTGCACGTTTGCAGAATTACTGCGTCTGGTGGCGGCCATCGACGGTATTGACCGCATCCGCTTTACCACCAGCCATCCGGTAGAATTTACTGACGATATTATCGAGGTCTATAAAGACACGCCTGAAGTGGTGAGTTTCCTGCATCTGCCTATTCAGAGCGGTTCTGATCGCATTCTGACTATGATGAAGCGCCCTCACACGGTGCTGGAATACAAATCGACTATCCGTAAATTGCGGGCTGCGCGTCCGGATATCCATTTCAGTTCTGACTTCATCATCGGCTTCCCGGGCGAATCCAACGATGATTTCGAACGCACTATGGATTTAATTGCACAGGTCAATTACGACGTCAGCTTCAGTTTTATCTACTCTCCACGCCCGGGAACACCTGCGGCAGACATGGTCGATGACGTCAGCATGGACGAGAAGAAACAGCGTCTGGCGCTGTTACAGGACCGGATCACGCAACAGGTGATGCGGTTTAGCCGCGCCACGCTGGGCACCGTTCAGCGCATTCTGGTGGAAGGGACGTCCCGTAAAGACATTATGGAACTGACCGGACGCACAGAATGCAACCGTGTGGTCAATTTTGAAGGTACGCCTGACATGATTGGCAAATTCGTGGATGTCGAAATTGTCGATGTCTATGCCAACTCCCTGCGTGGCGTAGTCATCCGCACAGAAGAACAAATGGCGCTGCGTCTGCACGAGTCACCACAATCTGTTATTGCCCGCACACGCAAAGAAAATGAATTGGGCGTTGGGCTCTATCAGCCGTAAATCATTGAAGCGAAGAATGACAGAACCTACAGGGCGCTCCGGCGTCCTGTTTCTTTTGAGAATTCAGACGCAACACCGGCTTCCAGGGGTTAATTTTCCAGGAAAGGCCGCATATCCGGATGCAGGTTCATGTAACTGCCTGCAAGCCGCAGCATATTTTGCCAAGGGCATGTATTATTAACTCAGGTATGGTTGACGGCTGAAAGCAGTTTACGGCCGTATGTCTCACTGAACGTACCCTGAAGTATGCAGGGTAAACTGGTCCAGAGTGGCCCAAAGGATAAGTTTGAACGTTGTAACACAAGAGATTTTACTGGAGCCCGAAGACAATCAGCGTCTGCTGAGCCTGTGCGGGCCGTTTGATGACAATATCAAACAACTGGAACGCCGGTTGGGCGTTGAAATCAACCGTCGTGATAACGCATTTAAGCTTGTTGGAAAGAGCCTGCCGGTTGCAGCAGCCGCTGATATTCTGCGCGACTTATACGTAGACACCGCGCCGCTGCGTGGCGAGATTCAGGATATCGACCCTGAAAAAATCCATCTGGCGATTAAAGAAAGCCGCGTTCTTGAGCAAACGGCTGAAAGCGTGCCTGATTTTGGCAAAGCGGTCATCATCAAAACCAAGCGTGGCGTGATCAAACCGCGAACTAAGAATCAGGCGCAGTACGTTGCCAATATTCTGGATCACGACGTCACGTTTGGTATCGGCCCTGCCGGTACGGGTAAAACCTATCTGGCCGTTGCCGCTGCCGTTGATGCGCTGGAACGTCAGGAAGTACGCCGTATTCTGCTGACGCGCCCTGCCGTTGAAGCCGGTGAAAAGCTGGGCTTCCTGCCGGGTGACCTGAGTCAGAAGGTTGATCCGTATCTGCGCCCGCTGTATGACGCGCTGTTCGAAATGCTGGGCTTTGAGAAGGTTGAAAAACTGATTGAGCGCAACGTTATTGAAGTGGCTCCTCTGGCGTATATGCGCGGGCGTACGCTCAATGACGCCTTCATTATTCTCGATGAAAGCCAGAATACTTCCATTGAACAGATGAAGATGTTCCTGACCCGTATTGGTTTTAACTCCAAAGCGGTGATCACCGGTGACGTCACGCAAATCGACTTGCCGCGCCATCAGAAATCAGGCCTGCGCCACGCCATTGAAGTATTGTCTTCGGTTGAAGAACTGAGCTTTAACTTCTTCCACAGCGAGGACGTCGTTCGTCATCCTGTTGTCGCACGAATTGTTGTAGCTTACGAAGCGTGGGAAGAAGAAGACCAGAAACGTCGTGATGCGATTGCCGCAGAGCGTAAACATGAACATCAAAACAGCGCATCCCAGCAGGTTAGTCAATGAACACGGTAATCCTCGATCTACAAATTGCTTGTGAAGAAAACGCAGGCTTACCGTCTGAAAATGACTTTCAAAAATGGCTGGAGGCGGTTCTTCCGCAGTTTCAGGAAGAATCGGAAGTAACGATCCGTCTGGTCGATATTCCCGAAAGCCATGAACTGAATATGACGTATCGTGGCATGGATAAACCGACCAACGTGTTATCCTTCCCGTTCGAAGCTCCTCCGGGCATGGAAATGCCACTGCTCGGCGACCTGATTATTTGTCGTCAGGTGGTTGAGAAGGAAGCCAAAGAGCAGGAAAAAGAACTTTGGGCTCACTGGGCACATATGGTGATTCACGGCAGTTTGCATTTGCTGGGCTATGACCATATCGTTGACGAAGAAGCCGAAGAAATGGAATCGATTGAAACTGAAATCATGCTGGATCTGGGTTATCCGGATCCTTATATTTCAGAGAAAGAAGACGACTGAATTTATCAGTAAACTTGCGCAGCGCCTGCCCGGTGAAGGTTTTTCATCCGCAGGCGTTTCGCCTAATTTTCACTAACACGAGTAAAACAAACCAAACGCCATGAGCGATGACCATTCACAAAATAGTGACAGCCCCAGTCCCAAGAAGGGCTTCTTTTCCCTTATCCTTAACCAGCTCTTTCACGGTGAACCCAAAAACCGTGGCGATTTGGTTGAGCTGATCCGTGACTCAGAACAAAACGAGCTGATCGACCCCGATACCCGTGACATGCTGGAAGGCGTGATGGATATCGCCGAGCAGCGCGTCCGGGACATCATGATCCCACGTTCTCAGATGATCACGCTCAAACGCAATCAACCGCTGGAAGAGTGTCTTGATGTCATCATCGAATCCGCACACTCCCGCTTCCCGGTGATCAGCGAAGATAAGGATCACATTGAAGGCATCCTGATGGCCAAAGACTTGCTGCCGTTTATGCGCACAGAGTCCGAGCCATTCAGCATTGATAAAGTGCTGAGAACCGCCGTGGTGGTTCCCGAAAGCAAACGTGTTGACCGCATGCTGAAGGAGTTCCGCTCCCAGCGTTACCATATGGCGATTGTTGTCGATGAATTCGGCGGCGTATCAGGCCTGGTCACTATCGAAGATATTCTCGAACTGATTGTCGGCGAGATCGACGATGAGTATGACGAAGCAGAAGATCTGGATATCCGTCAACTTAGCCGCCACACCTACACCGTCCGCGCGCTGGCACCGATTGAAGATTTTAACGAAGTCTTCCAGACCCATTACAGTGACGACGAAGTCGATACGATTGGCGGTCTGGTGATGCAGTCCTTCGGCCATTTGCCTGCACGAGGCGAAAGCATTGAAATTGACGGTTACCTGTTCAAGGTTGCGATGGCCGACAGCCGCCGTATTATTCAGGTTCACGTAAAAATACCGGACGACGCGCCGCAACCGATACTGGAAGAATAATTACTCCATGGCAATTGCCTCTTTATATCAACGCCAGCGGGTTCGCGCCCTGCTGGCGCTCTTATTCGGTGCCTGTGGCACGCTCGCTTTTTCCCCTTATGATTTCTGGCCTGCAGCAATCGTCTCGCTCTGCGGTCTGCTGGCATTAACGCTGGATCGCCGTCCGGCGCAATCCGCGTGGATAGGTTTCTGCTGGGGATTTGGCCTGTTTGGAACAGGCGTCAACTGGGTTTACGTCAGTATCGCCACCTTTGGCGGCATGCCGGAAGCCATCAACCTGTTCCTGGTGATTTTGCTGGCGGCTTATTTGTCGCTGTACACCATGCTGTTTGCCGGTATTTTCAGCAAACTCTGGCCAAAAACCACCTGGTGGAAACTGGCAATTGCCGCGCCGGCGCTGTGGCAAGTTACTGAATTCCTTCGCGGTTGGGTGCTGACCGGCTTTCCGTGGCTTGAATTCGGTTACAGCCAGATCAATGGACCGCTGAAAGGCCTTGCGCCAATCACCGGTGTGAACGGCATTACGCTGTTACTGACTTCCCTGAGCGGTCTGCTGGTGTATGCCATTTACCAGCACCGGAAAGCCCCGGGTATTGTTGCGCTGGCAATGTTGCTGCTGCCATGGCCGCTGCGCTATATCCACTGGTATCAGGAACAGCCTGACAAAGCTGTTGATGTTGCACTGGTTCAGGGCAATATTCCGCAGTCCATGAAATGGGATCCGAAGGCGCTGGAAAGCGCGCTGCAAACGTACCTGGATCTCAGCCGTCCCTATCTTGGCAAATCCAGCATGATCATCTGGCCGGAATCCGCGATTTCAGATATTGAGTCCGATCAGCAGGGTTTCCTGAGCATGGTGGATAATATTTACCGTTCTCACGGGACTCAACTGGTCACCGGGATTATCGATGCGCGCCGCAACGAAGAAGGCATGAAGGTGTACAACAGCGCCATTGTGCTGGGCGGTGAACAAACTTATCGTTACCCGGACGACAACCGTTTCAATAAACACCATCTGGTACCCTTTGGTGAATTTGTTCCTCTGGAAAGGCTGCTACGCCCTCTCGCGCCGTTCTTCGATTTGCCAATGTCGGGCCTGACCAGTGGCGATTATGTGCAGAAACCGTTGTTTGTCAGCGGACTCAATCTGACCACTGCCATTTGTTATGAAGTGGTATTCGGTGAGCAGGTGCGTGACAACCTGCGGCCGGACACCAATTTCCTGCTGACCATTTCCAACGATGCCTGGTTCGGCCACTCGATTGGCCCGTGGCAGCATTTCCAGATGGCGCGTATGCGTTCGCTGGAATTAGGCCGCCCGTTGCTGCGCAGCACCAACAACGGTATTACCGCCGTAGTGGATGCTCAGGGTGATGTGACCGCCCAAATTCCGCAGTTTACCCGTCAGGTTCTGAACGTGAAGGTCACGCCGACAACCGGTATGACGCCGTATGCGCGCGTTGGCTGGTGGCCGGTGTGGATAGTAACGCTCATCATGGCTGTCGCGGCACTGTGGCTGGGTCGTCGCAAAAACTGAATTTTCGTATTTTCTCTTTAAATCAGGCGTCTTCGGGCGCCTGAACTGTTTTGTCGCATCTTCTTTTTAGCCCCCGTAATCTTTCCCCCCTTTTACCTGCTGCCGTTTGTTATAAACCCGGCATTAAGCGCTGATTATCTGACCGCTGATGAAGTTAAATCAGGCTTTCTGGCATGACTCTTGCTACATCTAATTGAAAGATATCTGATTAGTTACTTTTTATGACGTCGTGCATCATTTTGGAACAAAAAGGCTATTCCTCATGCACCTTCTAAGTGCATAGCCCGTTAATTGCTTTTAATTGGTGCGTGTCTCGTCTCAAAAAAGAAACAATGTGGTTTCATAAAATTCACATTCAGTTATTTTCTAGCTTCATATGACGAGGCATTAGCACTTTCTGATCCGTGATTTGGATCCCTAATGACAGCAAGGAGTTGGACATGCAATTGCGCAAATTGGCGTTATCCGTAGTGTTGGCAAGCGTTGCCGTAAGCAGCTTTGCTCACGCAGAAGAACTGACCGGCACCCTGAAAAAAATCAAAGACAATGGCGTTATCGTGGTAGGTCACCGCGAATCCTCAGTGCCATTCTCTTACTACAATAACGAACAGAAAGTCGTAGGTTATTCACAGGACTATTCCGACGCCATCGTTGACGCGGTTAAGAAAAAACTGAACCTGCCAAACCTGCAGGTCAAAATGATGCCAATCACCTCGCAGAACCGTATTCCGTTGCTGCAAAACGGCACCTATGATTTTGAGTGTGGTTCTACCACCAACAACCTCGAGCGCCAGCAGCAAGCCGCTTTCTCCGACACCATCTTCGTTATCGGCACCCGTCTGTTAGTGAAGAAAGGGTCGGAGATTAAAGACTTCGCTGATCTGAAAGGCAAAACCGTTGTGGTGACTTCCGGGACAACCTCTGAAGTGCTGCTTAATAAGCTGAACGAAGAGAAAAAACTGGATCTGCGCATCATCAGCGCGAAAGACCACGGTGACTCGTTCCGTACTCTGGAAACCGGTCGTGCCGTTGCCTTCATGATGGATGATGCCCTGTTAGCCGGTGAACGTGCGAAAGCCAAAAAACCAGACAACTGGGAAATCATCGGAACTCCACAGTCCAAAGAAGCATATGGCTGCATGATGCGTAAAGATGATGCCGATTTCAAAAAACTGGTCGATGACACCATCGTGAAAGCACAGACTTCCGGTGAGGCGACTAAGTGGTTTGAAACCTGGTTCAAAAAACCGATTCCTCCGAAGAATCTGAACATGAACTTTGAACTGTCTGACGACATGAAAGCCCTGTTCAAAGCGCCAAACGATAAAGCACTGTAAGAAATACCAGACAGACGGGTATAACCAAGAGAAGTGTAATTAAAGAATAAGGCTGGACCACCAGCCTGTGATGATGCAGACCGGATGCGGGGTGGTCGTTCCCCACCCCGCATATCCTCCCAGTCATTTTTCACGCGGACCACGTCATCACTCAGATGGGTAGTTCATTACCCGGTTTACGGAGTTTTTATGTCAATAGATTGGAACTGGGGCATATTTTTGCAACAAGCCCCCTTTGGGAATACCACCTACCTGGGCTGGATTTGGAATGGATTTCAGGTCACTGTCGCACTGTCGGTTTGCGCCTGGATTATCGCGTTCTTCGTCGGTTCACTTTTCGGGATACTGCGTACCGTTCCCAACCGGATCCTTTCCGGTATCGGCACCTGTTACGTTGAACTCTTCCGTAACGTGCCACTCATTGTGCAATTCTTTATCTGGTATCTGGTTGTGCCTGAACTGCTGCCCGAAAATATCGGTATGTGGTTTAAATCAGAGCTGGCGCCAAATGTGCAATTCTTCTCCTCGTCAGTAATCTGTCTCGGTCTGTTCACCGCTGCCCGCGTATGCGAGCAGGTGCGTGCGGCCATTCAGTCACTGCCAAGCGGCCAGCGTAATGCCGGTCTGGCAATGGGCCTGACGCTGCCTCAGACCTATCGTTATGTTCTGTTGCCAAACGCGTATCGCGTGATCGTGCCACCGATGACATCCGAAATGGTCAATCTGGTTAAAAATTCAGCCATCGCCTCGACCATTGGTCTGGTCGATATGGCGGCACAAGCCGGCAAGCTGCTTGATTACTCCGCACATGCGTATGAATCATTTACTGCGATTACCGTTGCCTACGTCCTTATCAACGCCATCATCATGTTCCTGATGCATTTTGTAGAACGTAAAGTCCGCCTGCCGGGCAACATGGGGGGTAAATAAGAATGCATGAATTTGACTGGAGTTCTATCGGTCCCGGCCTGCCGTACTTGTGGCAGGGCATGGTCGTCACCCTGAAAATCACCTCGCTGGCGATTGTTGTCGGTATCCTCTGGGGTACGCTGCTGGCGGTCATGCGTTTATCGTCTTTCAAACCGGTCAGCTGGTTTGCCTCGGCTTATGTCAACCTGTTCCGCGCCGTGCCGCTGGTGATGGTGTTGTTGTGGTTCTATCTGATTGTGCCCGGCTTCCTGCAAAAAGTGCTCGGTTTATCCCCTAAAACGGATATCCGCCTGATTTCTGCGATGGTGGCGTTCGCCTTGTTTGAAGCAGCCTACTATTCCGAAATCATTCGCGCAGGGATTATCAGTATTGCCCGCGGGCAATCTTCCGCCGCGCTGGCGCTGGGCATGACACAATGGCAGTCCATGCAACTGGTGATTTTGCCGCAGGCGTTCCGCGCGATGGTGCCGTTGTTACTGACGCAGGCGATTGTCTTATTCCAGGATACCTCCCTGGTGTATGTTCTGGGCCTCGCCGACTTCTTCCGCAGCGCATCCAATATCGGCGACCGTGACGGTACGCTGGTTGAGATGGTGCTCTTTGCAGGACTTATTTACTTTGTTATCAGCCTTTGTGCTTCCTTGCTGGTGCGTTATTTGAAGAAAAGGACCGTTTCATGATTTCACTGAAGAATGTTTCTAAATGGTACGGGCACTTTCAGGTGCTGACCGGGTGCAGCACCGAAGTTAAAAAAGGTGAAGTTGTGGTGGTTTGCGGGCCTTCAGGCTCAGGTAAATCGACGCTGATCAAAACCGTTAACGGACTGGAGCCGATTCAGAAAGGTGAGATCCTGGTTAACGGCACGCCGGTCAATGACAAAAAAACCAATCTGGCTCAGTTGCGCGCGAAAGTTGGCATGGTGTTCCAGCATTTTGAGCTGTTCCCGCATTTGTCGATCATCGATAACCTGACGCTTGCTCAGGTAAAAGTGCTGAAACGCGATAAAGCAGCTTCGAAAGAAAAAGGCCTGAAACTGCTGGATCGCGTGGGCTTATCTGCTCACGCCAACAAATTCCCCGGTCAGCTTTCCGGCGGGCAACAGCAGCGTGTCGCTATCGCCCGCGCATTATGTATGGATCCTATTGCCATGCTGTTTGATGAACCGACCTCAGCGCTTGATCCGGAAATGATCAACGAAGTGCTGGACGTAATGGTTGAGCTGGCAAACGAAGGCATGACAATGATGGTGGTCACCCACGAAATGGGCTTTGCACGTAAAGTGGCGAACCGCGTGATTTTCATGGATGAAGGTAAAATTGTTGAAGACCGTAATAAAGACGACTTCTTCAATAATCCGGAATCTGATCGTGCCCGCGATTTCCTGGCGAAAATTCTGCACTAAAACCTGAATTGTCTGCTTCCGGATCAGACCGGAAGCAGACAATTAAACATCACGGTTCAAACGGGCGACGGCTGAATTCGGTATTTCCACATTTAGGACATCGGCTCAGAATCTCTGGCGTGTATACCGCCAGATGGAAATGACAGTTTTCACAGACCAGATTCCCGAGCCCCACCACTTCCCCGCTGTGATAAATGCCGTGATGGCTGACGTCTTTAAACACTTCTTTCCATTCAAGCTGCGTTTTGTCGGTCATATCGGCCAGTTCTTTCCACAGGCTTTCTTTAATCACACGCAAAAACACGCTGTCAGTTCCGTCGTCTTCTGCCACCGCGCGCTGACTCTCGCCGTAACTGCGCGCGAACTCATGCAGGTCGCGCCTGACGGCAGAGGTTAACTGTTCAATCTGAATTTCTGACAACTTGCCTTCATTTTGCAGACGGACACGGGCATCCTGCACCAGTGCGCTGATATCACGTTCGCCATTTTTTAACCGCTCAGTCAGCGAAGACACTAACTGGCGGTAAGATTGCGTAATATTGCTCATAACTTCCTCTCCTTGAACTGACATGACCGTTTGCCCGGCGGGAGCGTATTGTCTTTATTTTAGACGTAAATCCCTGATACGGCGCGCAGATTATCCCGGGTTGACTCGCAGATCATGAATAATGCGTCAGAAGAAGGCAGAAATCCCCGTTAGCCCTTCAGCGGGTGTTGTTGCACCCTCCGCTTATCGGCTATGCTATGCGGATCTTTTGATTAAAACTTTTTGAGCTACAGGCGTAGCTGTTTTCACTCACAGGACCACCGGCCGCCATGCAAGAGCAATACCGTCCAGAAGACATTGAGTCACACGTTCAGCTTCACTGGCAAGAGAAGCAAACCTTCAAAGTTACCGAACAGCCTGGTAAGGAGAAATATTATTGTCTCTCCATGTTGCCTTATCCGTCAGGTCGCCTCCACATGGGACACGTGCGCAACTACACCATTGGTGACGTGATTTCCCGTTATCAGCGTATGCTCGGCAAAAACGTTCTGCAGCCAATTGGCTGGGATGCTTTCGGCCTGCCTGCTGAAGGTGCTGCGGTTAAAAACAACACTGCGCCTGCGCCGTGGACTTACGAAAACATCGAATATATGAAGAACCAGCTGAAACTGCTGGGCTTCGGCTATGACTGGGATCGCGAAATCGCGACCTGCAAACCGGATTACTACCGTTGGGAACAATGGTTCTTCACCAAGCTGTACGAAAAAGGCATGGTTTATAAGAAGACTTCGGCAGTGAACTGGTGCCCGCATGATCTGACCGTTCTGGCGAACGAACAGGTTATCGACGGCTGCTGCTGGCGTTGTGATACCAAAGTAGAACGCAAAGAAATTCCACAATGGTTCATCAAAATCACCGATTACGCCGATCAGCTGCTTAACGATCTGGATACGCTAGAAAGCTGGCCTGAGCAGGTCAAAACCATGCAGCGTAACTGGATTGGCCGTTCCGAAGGCGTGGAAATCACTTTTGACGTGGCAGACAGCGACGAAAAAGTAACGGTGTACACTACCCGCCCTGACACCTTTATGGGTGCGACCTATGTGGCTGTCGCCGCCGGTCATCCGCTGGCACAGCTGGGTGCGCAAAATAATCCTGCACTGAACGATTTCATCGACGAATGCCGTAACACCAAAGTTGCCGAAGCAGAAATGGCAACGATGGAGAAAAAAGGCATGGCAACCGGTCTGTTTGCTGTTCATCCGCTGTCTGGTGAAAAACTGCCAATCTGGGTCGCTAACTTCGTTCTGATGGAATACGGTACCGGCGCGGTCATGGCCGTTCCAGGTCACGACCAGCGTGACTGGGAATTCGCCACTAAATATAACCTGCAGATCAAACCGGTTATCCTGAACGTTGATGGCAGCCATCCTGAAGTCACTGCAGAAGCGATGACCGAGAAAGGTACGCTGTTTAATTCCGGCGAATTCGATGGTCTGAATCACGAAGAAGGCTTCAACGCTATTGCCGACAAACTGGTTGCTCAGGGTGTTGGTCAGCGAAAAGTTAACTACCGTCTGCGTGACTGGGGTGTTTCCCGTCAGCGTTACTGGGGTGCGCCAATCCCGATGATCACACTGGAAGACGGTACCGTTATTCCTACGCCAGAAGATCAGCTGCCGGTTATCCTGCCGGAAGACGTCGTGATGGATGGGATCACCAGCCCGATTAAAGCCGATCCTGAGTGGGCGAAAACCACTGTGAATGGCATTCCGGGTCTGCGTGAAACCGACACCTTCGATACCTTCATGGAATCTTCCTGGTATTACGCGCGTTATACCTGCCCGCAATATGACGAAGGTATGCTGGATCCGGCTGCGGCCAATTACTGGCTGCCGGTTGATCAGTATGTCGGTGGTATCGAACACGCCATCATGCACCTGATGTATTTCCGCTTCTTCCACAAACTGATGCGTGACGCAGGTCTGGTCGATTCCGACGAACCGGCAAAACGCCTGCTGTGTCAGGGTATGGTGCTGGCAGACGCCTTCTACCACACCGGCAGCAACGGCGAACGTATCTGGGTTTCCCCGACAGATGCCACGGTTGAGCGTGACGAAAAAGGACGTATTACTAAAGCGACCGATCCGCAAGGTCGCGAGCTGGTTTACGCCGGCATGAGCAAGATGTCCAAGTCCAAAAACAACGGCATCGACCCTCAGGTGATGGTAGACAAATACGGCGCAGACACCGTGCGTCTGTTTATGATGTTCGCTTCTCCGGCAGAAATGACGCTGGAATGGCAGGAGTCTGGCGTTGAAGGCGCAAACCGCTTCCTGAAGCGCGTCTGGAAACTGGCCTACGAACATTCAGAAAAAGGCCTGACCGTTGCCCTTGATGCGGCTTCCCTGAACGAAGCGCAAAAAGATCTGCGTCGTGACCTGCATAAAACTATCGCCAAAGTCACCGACGATATTGGCCGTCGTCAGACCTTCAACACCGCAATCGCCGCGGTGATGGAGCTGATGAACAAGCTGGGCCGCGCACCTCAGGAAACTGAACAGGATCGCGCACTGCTGCAGGAAGCTCTGCTGGCCGTTGTCCGCATGCTTTATCCGTTTACTCCGCACGTTTGCTTCAGCCTCTGGCAGGCGCTGAACGGTGAAGGTGATGTGGATACCGCGCCGTGGCCAAAGGCTGATGAACAGGCCATGGTGGAAGATTCCAAACTGGTCGTTGTGCAGGTGAATGGTAAAGTACGTGCTAAAATCACCGTAGCCGCTGATGCTACCGAGCAACAAGTGCGCGAGCGTGCGGCAGAAGAACATTTGGTCGCAAAATATCTGGATGGGGTTACGGTCCGTAAAGTAATCTACGTCCCGGGCAAACTGCTTAACCTGGTTGTAGGTTGAGTCAAGGAGGATCTGTGCGACATCCTATAATGACGCTGCTGCTGGCCGCAGCAGTGCTGGTGACAGCAGGCTGTGGTTTCCACTTACGTGGAAAAACCAACGTTCCGGACGAGCTGAGAACCATCGTTCTGGACAGTGGTGACCCGTACGGTCCGTTGACGCGTGATATCCGATCTCAGTTGCGTCTGAGCAACGTGACCATCGTAGATGATCCAACCAAAGAACAGCGTAAGGGCATTCCTTCGCTGCGCATTGGTGCAGAATCGACGGGCAGAAGTACTGCGTCAATCTTCCAGGACGGTAAAACGGCTGAGTACCAGATGCAACTGGACGTCAATGCAACGGTCCTGATGCCGGGCAAAGACTTGTATCCGATCCATGTGAGAGTGTTCCGTTCCTTCTTTGACAACCCGTTAACGGCGCTGGCGAAAGATAACGAGCAGGACATTATTTTGGAAGAGATGCGCCAGCAGGCGGCTCAGCAGCTGATTCGTAAGTTACTGGCGGTTCATGCGTCAGAACTGCGTAAAGCCGATGAAGTGAATGGTCAGGTAGAAGTGATTTCAACCCGGTCATCTGCCAGCAAGTCGTATGATACCTCTGAAGTATCGACCCCGGCTCCGGCCAGCACTTCCGCAAAATGATCCGAATTTACCCGGAACAACTTGCCGCGCAGCTCCGTGAGGGGCTGCGCGCCTGTTATCTGCTATGTGGTAACGATCCTCTGCTTTTGCAGGAGAGTCAGGACAGTATCCGTAAAACGGCTCAGCTTTCTGATTTTCAGGAACACTACACTTTTGCCCTCGACACCCACACCGAATGGGAGTCAATTTTCAGTATCTGTCAGGCGCTGAGCCTGTTCGCCAGCCGTCAGACCCTGATGCTGATCCTGCCTGATAATGGCCCGACTGCGCCGATGGCAGAACAATTACTCAAGCTGACTACCCTTTTGCATGACGACATCTTACTGTTGCTGCGCGGAACCAAACTGACCAAAGCGCAGGAAAACAGCGCATGGTTTAAAGCGCTGAGTGATAAAGGCGTGTTTGTCAGCTGTCAGACGCCGGAACAGGCGCAGCTTCCCCGCTGGGTCACCCGCCGCGCTCAGGCGTTATCGCTTGAACTGGATGAACCGGCAAACCAGCTTTTATGTTATTGCTATGAAGGCAATCTGCTGGCGTTAGCTCAGTCCCTCGAGCGGCTTTCCCTGCTTTATCCTGACGGAAAACTCACGCTGCCACGCGTTGAAACGGCCGTCAACGACGCCGCGCACTTTACGCCCTATCACTGGCTCGACGCACTGCTGGCAGGCAAAAGCAAACGTGCCTGGCACATCTTGCGTCAGCTACAGCAGGAAGACAGCGAACCGGTTATTTTGCTGCGAACCGTGCAACGCGAACTTCTGATGCTGCTTAACCTGAAGCGTAAAATGGATTCGACGCCATTGCGCACGCTCTTTGATCAGCAAAAGGTCTGGCAAAACCGCCGGACGCTGGTGACGCAGGCGTTACAACGTTTATCACTCGAACATCTGACGCAGGCTGTCCGTTTGCTGACTCAAATGGAAATCACCCTGAAACAGGATTATGGTCAGTCTGTCTGGTCAGAACTGGAAAGCCTCTCCATGTTATTGTGTGGAAAACCCCTGCCTGTTGATTACGTGGTTTCGGGTTCGTATTGAAGCAGGACACAAGTATGTCACTCACCACCTCACATTCTTCCTCACGCCCGGCACCCTTACTGGCTTTCTTCGGCGGAACCTTCGACCCGATTCATTACGGGCACCTGAAGCCCGTGACCAACCTGGCCGGACAGGCCGGATTTGATCAGGTCATTTTGTTGCCTAACAACGTGCCGCCTCATCGCCCGCAACCGGAAGCCAGCTCGCAACAGCGTCTGTACATGGTTGAACTGGCCGTTGCGGGTAACCCGTTGTTTTCCGTGGACTCACGTGAGCTGAATGTCGATACGCCGTCCTACACCATTGAGACACTTGCAACGTTACGTAAAGAACATGGCGATGATTGCCCGCTGGCGTTTATCATTGGCCAGGATTCATTGCTGACCTTGCACAAGTGGCACCGCTGGGAATCGCTGCTCGATTTTTGTCATCTGGTGGTGATGGCGCGTCCGGGATATCAGGAACAGCTCGATACGCCGGCGCTCCAGCGCTGGTACGACGCACACCGGGTGGTCGATGCGGAGAAACTCAAACAGAAACCCGCCGGATTCATTTATCAGGCCAATACACCGCTGATAGATATTTCAGCAACGGAAATCCGCGAACGGCGTCATGCGGGGCTTGATTGCTCAGATTTGCTGCCATCTGCCGTTGAGCGCTATATAGAATCACAGGGCTTGTACCGCGAGTAGCTAACGCGTGGTATACTGCGCCGCTTAATTTCGGCTCTCGATAACGCTGCGTGATTAACCAATACAATGTATTGATTGTTAAACGTTTTCAGTTGTTTTCCTGATAACCGCTATGTGTATCCATCATGAGACAGGCCTTTGCTTCGGTGATTCACCGGCGGCTGTCTTGTGAGGTCAATTGTTTCAAACATCCCCAGGGGGAACCTTTGCAAGGTAAAGCGCTCCAAGATTTTGTTGTCGATAAAGTCGACGACCTGAAAGCACAAGACATCATTGCCATTGATGTTAAAGGTAAATCCAGTATTACTGATTGCATGATTATTTGTACCGGTACATCCAGCCGCCATGTAGTGGCTATCGCCGGACATCTGGTTGAAGAAGTGAAAGCGGCCGGTATGGACGCGATGGGCGTGAAAGGCATCAACGAAGCCGACTGGGTTGTTGTCGATCTGGGCGAAGTCATCGTTCACGTCATGCAGGAAGAAAGCCGTCAGCTTTATGAGCTCGAGAAACTCTGGGGTTAATGCGTGAAACTGCAACTTGTCGCCGTCGGCACAAAAATGCCTGACTGGGTACAAACCGGTTTTAACGATTACCTGCACCGTTTTCCGAAAGATATGCCGTTTGAACTGACTGAAGTTCCGGCAGGGAAACGCGGTAAGAACGCTGATATCAAACGCATTCTTGAAAAAGAAGGCGAACAGATGCTGGCTGCTGTCGGTAAAGGTAATCGCATTGTGACCCTGGATATTCCGGGCACACCGTGGGAAACCCCGCAACTGGCACAACAACTGGAACGCTGGAAACAGGACGGACGAAATGTCAGCCTGTTAATCGGCGGCCCGGAAGGGTTGGCACCGGCCTGTAAAGCCGCAGCGGAACAGAGCTGGTCGCTCTCTCCGTTGACACTTCCTCACCCGCTGGTTCGGGTTCTGGTCGCGGAAAGCCTTTACCGCGCCTGGAGTATTACCACTAATCATCCATACCACCGCGAATAACGGGTGGTGAATGTCAGCAACATGAATTAAGTAGTGGGATGAAAATAGATCGTAACCCTTTTCGCGACTATACGGCTGAATCAGCCCTCTTTGTGCGCCGTGCACTGGTGGCGTTCATCGGCATTCTGCTACTTAGTGGTATCCTGGCTTTCAATTTGTATAACCTGCAGATTGTCCGTTTTCAGGATTATCAGACCCGTTCCAATGATAACCGTATCAAGCTGGTGCCGATTGCGCCAAGCCGCGGCATTATCTATGACCGCAACGGAACCCCGCTGGCGTTAAACCGCACGATTTATCAGCTCGAACTTGTGCCCGAAAAAGTCGATGATCTTCAGGCCACGCTCGAAGGGCTGAAACCTATCGTCGATTTAACCCCGGACGATATCGAGAACTTCAAAAAAGAGCGCCAGCGTTCGCGACGCTTTACGTCTATCGCGGTGAAAACGGCACTGACCGAAGTTCAGGTCGCGCGTTTCTCCGTGAACCAGTTCCATTTTCCCGGCGTTGAAGTCAAAGGCTATCAGCGCCGCTATTATCCATATGGCTCAGCCCTCACGCATGTTATCGGCTACGTTTCGAAAATTAACGATCGTGACGTTGAGCGTCTGGATAAAGACGGCATTCTGGCAAATTACGCCGCAACGCACGATATTGGCAAACTCGGCATAGAACGCTTTTACGAAGACACGCTTCACGGCAAAACCGGCTATGAAGAAGTGGAAGTTAACAACCGTGGCCGCGTGATCCGTCAGTTGCATGAGGAGCCGCCTCAGGCCGGGAAAGATATTTATCTGACCATCGACCTGCCGCTTCAACAATATATTGAAGTCCTGCTGACCGGCAGCCGCGCCGCCGTGGTGGTTACTGATCCGCGTGATGGTGCAATCCGCGCGCTGGTGTCTAACCCAAGCTATGATCCGAATTTGTTCGTCGACGGGATTTCCAGCAAAGACTACAGTTCGTTGTTAAACGATCCGAACAAACCACTGATCAACCGTACCACGCAAGGCGTTTACCCGCCGGCGTCAACCGTGAAACCGTATATTTCCGTGTCGGCGCTGACGACCGGTGTGATCAACAAAAACACCTCTCTGTTTGACCCCGGCTGGTGGCAGTTACCCGGCTCAGACAAGCGCTATCGTGACTGGAAACACTGGGGTCATGGCCGCCTGAATGTGACCAAAGCCCTTGAGGAATCCGCGGATACCTTCTTCTACCAGGTTGCGTACGATATGGGGATTGACCGTCTTTCTGAATGGATGGGGAAATTCGGCTATGGTCAGTACAGCGGTATCGACTTATCCGAAGAGCGCAGCGGCAATATGCCAAACCGCGACTGGAAATTTAAACGCTTTAAAAAACCGTGGTATCAGGGTGACACTATTCCTGTCGGTATAGGCCAGGGTTACTGGACCGCAACGCCGGTGCAAATCATGAAAGCCATGACCACGCTGATTAATGACGGCAATGTCAAAACGCCGCACCTGTTGCTGAGCACGAAAGTTGATGGCAAACAGGTGCCGTATCAGCAGCAGGAAACCACGCAGATTGGCGATATCCATTCCGGCTATTGGGAAATTGCGAAAGACGGGATGTATGGTGTTGCCAACCGTCCGAACGGCACGGCCCGTAAATATTTCGCCGATGCGCCTTACAAAGCGGCCGCAAAATCCGGGACAGCACAAGTTTACGGTTTGAAAGCCAATGAAATCTATAATGCGCATAAGATTGCTGAACATCTGCGTGACCACAAACTGATGACCTCTTTCGCGCCGTATGACAAACCAACCGTCGCCGTTGCTGTAGTGCTGGAAAACGGTGGTGCAGGCCCGGCGGTAGGGACAATTTCGCGGCAGATACTCGACCATATTTTACTGGGCGATAACACGACACAACTGCCGGCTGACGCACCCGCGCCACCGGGAACTGAAGGTGATTAACCGGCAATGACTGAGAACCAACAAAAAAGATCATTGTGGTCGAAAATGCACATCGACCTGACCATGTTGCTGATCATACTTGCGCTGCTGACGTACAGTGCGTTCGTGATGTGGAGCGCCAGCGGTCAGGACATGGGCATGATGGAACGTAAAATCGGCCAGATCCTGATGGGTCTGGTGATTATGCTGGTGATGGCACAAATCCCTCCGCGCGTTTATGAAAGCTGGGCACCTTATCTCTATATATTCTGCGTTTTCCTGCTGGTGCTGGTCGATGCGTTTGGCAGTATCAGTAAAGGCGCGCAACGCTGGCTGGATTTAGGGATTATCAAATTTCAGCCGTCAGAGCTGGCGAAAATAGCCGTTCCGCTGATGGTCGCCCGCTTTATCAACCGCGACGTTTGCCCGCCGTCGTTGAAAAATACGGCGATTGCGCTGGCGCTGATTTTCATCCCTACTCTGCTGGTTGCTGCGCAGCCGGATCTGGGGACGTCAATTCTGATTGCCGCATCCGGCCTGTTTGTCCTGTTCCTGTCGGGCATGAGCTGGAAACTGATTGCGGTCGCCGCCATTCTGGTCGCTGCCTTTATTCCGATATTGTGGTTCTTCCTGATGCACGATTATCAGCGAGACCGCGTCATGATGCTGCTTGATCCGGAGAGCGATCCGCTCGGGGCGGGCTATCATATTATTCAGTCGAAGATTGCGATTGGCTCCGGCGGTCTCTCCGGCAAAGGCTGGTTGCACGGAACGCAATCACAGCTGGAATTTTTGCCAGAGCGTCATACCGACTTTATCTTTGCCGTACTGGCCGAAGAACTGGGCCTTATCGGCGTGCTGGTTCTGCTCGGGCTTTACCTGTGCCTTATCATGCGCGGGCTGGTGATCGCGGCCAATGCACAGACCACATTTGGGCGCGTAATGTCCGGTGGTTTGATGTTGATTCTGTTCGTTTATGTGTTTGTTAACATCGGTATGGTCAGTGGTATTGTCCCGGTAGTTGGGGTACCTTTGCCTCTGGTCAGCTATGGCGGGTCGGCACTCATCGTGCTAATGGCAGGGTTTGGTATCGTCATGTCGATACATACTCATCGAAAAATGTTGTCAAAAAATTTATAGAGGTGAGCAATGCGTAAGGAGTGGCTTGGAGCTGTCATTATCGGTTTGCTGTTAAGTGGCTGCACCACTGATGATACTCAGCAACAACAACCGGCACCGCAACAAGCCTACAACGGCCCTGTGGTGGAAATCGGCGGGGCTGATCCGCGTTACGAACCTTATAATCAGGGCACGATGCAGGATTATACCGTCAACGGTAAAACCTATAAAATCGTCAAAGATCCGTCAAACTTCTCACAAGTCGGTCAGGCAGCCTGGTACGGTCAGGAAAACGGCGGCAATACCACGGCAATTGGTGAAGAATTCGACCCGACAGCCATGACGGCGGCGCATCCTACCCTGCCAATTCCAAGCTATGTGCGCGTTACCAATATGGCAACCGGACGTATGCTGGTGGTGCGTGTAAATGACCGCGGCCCGTATGTTCCGGGCAAAATTATTGATTTGTCTCAGGCTGCGGCAGATCGTCTGAACCTGACTAACAGCACCAAAGTCCGCGTTGATTTCATTAACGTTGCGCCGGACGGTACGATGTCTGGCCCGGGCACCATCGGTACCACTGTGGCCAAGCAATCCTACGCCCTGCCATCGCGCCCGAGCCTGGGTGCCAGCAGCATGGGAACGCCGACGCTGTCCTCAGAACCGGTGAACACTTCTGATGTGCGCCCGATCAGCAACAGTACGCTGAGCAACCCGAACGCAGCACCGCTGACCAATGACGAAGACAGCAGCAACGCAAATGTGCCTGCTGCTACCACAATGTCCGGCAACAGCGGCGGTGGGGGTTTTCTGAGTGCGCCAACGCCATTGCGCGCAGGCGTACTTGAAGGCAGCGAACCTGTCGCGCCGGTGGTAACAGCCAGCGCAGCACCGGTTATCGCGGCCTCTGCCGCGCCGGTTGCCGCCGCACCAGCGCATACTACTGCCATTCCGAGTTCTGGTTATATGGTACAGGTCGGTGCGCTGAGTAATCCTCAAAACGCACAGTTATGGCAGAAAAGCCTGAGCCAGCGCTTCAACGTTCCGGGCAAAGTGCAGGCCAATGGCAGTACTTACCGCGTTCAGCTTGGGCCCTTCAGCACGCGCCAGCAGGCGGTTCAACTGCAACAGCGGCTCGCCAGCGAAGCCCAACAGCAATCTTTTGTCACTGCCAGCATGTAATACCCCTCCGGGGCTCAGGCCCCGGACTTATAAGTCCCTTTTCTTATAAGTAAAAGTCAGTAAGCGCCGGTAATCGAAGATGTCTGACTTATGACTCTTCTGCTATAGTGGCGCACGTTTATCACTTACCTCCACGGATGTTGTTGTCCCGATCATGAAACTTGTAAACACTTCACGTTTAGTCAAAAGCCTCGCATTTGGCACCGTTATCACTTTCAGTGCAGCGTCCGCCTATGCCGACGATGTTAATTTAAAAACAATGATCCCTGGCGTTCCGCAAATTGATGCAGAAGCCTACGTCCTGATCGACTACAACTCCGGCAAAGTTCTGGCGGAAATGAATGCTGATGCGCGCCGAGACCCCGCCAGCCTGACCAAAATGATGACCAGTTATGTCATCGGTCAGTCCATCAAAGCCGGCAAAATCTCTCCGACCGACATCGTCACCGTGGGGCCGGACGCCTGGGCAACCGGTAATCCGGTGTTCAAAGGTTCTTCCCTAATGTTCCTCAAACCCGGCGATCGCGTGCCAGTTTCTGAACTCAACCGCGGCATTATTCTGCAATCAGGCAACGATGCCTGTGTGGCAATGGCCGATCACGTCGCCGGAAGTCAGGATGCGTTCGTTGCCATCATGAACAACTACGTGAACGCGCTGGGCCTGAAAAACACCCATTTCGGTACCGTCCATGGTCTGGATGCCGCCGGTCAGTACAGTTCTGCTCGCGACATGGCGTTGATTGGTCAGGCGCTGATCCGCGATGTACCGGAAGAGTACGCAACCTATAAAGAAAAAGAATTCACCTTCAACAATATCCGCCAGATGAACCGTAACGGCTTGCTGTGGGATAACAGCCTGAACGTTGACGGCATCAAAACCGGCCATACCGATTCCGCGGGTTATAACTTGGTGGCATCCGCAACAGAAGGCCAGATGCGTCTGATTTCTGCTGTCATGGGCGGGCATACTTATAAAGGCCGTGAAGTTGAAAGCAAAAAACTGCTGACCTGGGGCTTCCGTTTCTTCGAAACTGTATCTCCGTTGAAAGCAGGTAAAGAATTCGCCTCTGAGCCAGTCTGGTTTGGTGATACCGATCGCGTTGCGCTGGGCGTTGAGAAAGATGCTTATCTGACCATCCCGCGTGGCCGCATGAAAGATTTGAAAGCCAGCTATGTGCTGAACACACCTGAACTGCACGCGCCATTGCAGAAAAATCAGGTCGTGGGTTCAATCAATTTCCAGCTTGATGGTAAAACCATTGATGAACGTCCGCTGGTCGTGATGAACGAAGTGAAAGAAGGCGGTTTCTTCGGCCGCATCGTCGATTATATCAAGCTGATGTTCCACCACTGGTTTGGCTAAGTTGTCCGCTTGAAAAAGTTTGCAACAATCCCCATATAATCGGTATAGATTATGGCTCCCGCTTCGGCGGGAGTTATACTTTCAGAGATAATACTTAATACGCTGGAGTGCACATGAAAACCAAACTGAACGAACTGCTCGAATTCCCTTGCTCCTTTACCTACAAAGTAATGGGCCTGGCACAACCCGAGCTGGTGGACCAGGTTGTGGAAGTCGTGCAACGCCATGCGCCTGGCGACTACAATCCTCAGGTAAAACCGAGCAGTAAAGGGAATTACCACTCCGTTTCAATTACGATCACCGCCACCCACATCGATCAGGTCGAAACCCTGTATTCTGAGTTGGGTAATATCGAAATTGTCCGCATGGTGCTGTAAGCCCTTTCTGACCGACCCGCGCGAGAGAAATTCTGTCGCGCGTTTCCCTCCTCCTACTGACGATAACTGCCGTGCAATCACATAATCCGCAAGAACGTATCGTACTGCGCCAGCTTGGCCTTCAGCCGTATGAGCCTGTCTCTCTGGCCATGCACCATTTCACTGAGCACCGGAACGCCGACTCGCTGGACGAAATCTGGCTGGTTCAGCATCCGCGCGTCTTCACTCAGGGTCAGGCAGGAAAGGCAGAGCATGTTTTAATGCCCGGCGATATTCCGGTGATCCAAAGCGATCGCGGCGGTCAGGTCACCTATCACGGACCGGGCCAGCAGGTGATGTATGTGATGGTCGATTTGAAACGGAAAAAACTGGGCGTCCGTCAGTTAGTCACGGCTATCGAACAAACCGTAGTGGATACGCTGGCGCACTTTTCTATCGATGCCTACCCGCGTGCCGATGCGCCCGGCGTTTATGTCGATGGCAAAAAGATTTGTTCCCTCGGCCTGCGCATTCGAAAAGGATGTTCATTGCACGGTCTGGCATTGAATATTGATATGGATCTCGAGCCGTTTCACCGGATTAATCCGTGCGGGTATGCAGGTCTGGAAATGACGCAGGCCAGCCAGGAAAAACCGGGACTGACCGTTGACCAGGTTATGCCGGTTCTGGTGAAATCCTTTAATCATCGTCTTGATTATCAGCAAGTTGATTATCTGCCCTGGCAAATTGAGCAGTACGCGACTTCGCCGCTCTGATTCCTGTGCTTTACCATCAGACTTATCAACGTTTTAGCAGTTTTACTTCGCATTCTGGTTTACTATCACCCGCTGAACTTCTTAGCATTTTATCGCTTACGGATAAGCATACTTCCCGGCTAATAACCGGGACAGTCCTTCACACTGCCGGGAAATATTTATGGATGATAACGATATTAGTGCCAGCCTGAATAAGCTTCATAACCTTGATCTCAATTTGCTCACCGTTTTCGAAGCGGTATATCTGCATAAAGGCATTGTTCACGCCGCGAAAGCGCTGAACCTGACGCCGTCTTCAGTCAGCCAGTCCATTCAGAAATTACGCAATACCTTTCCCGATCCGCTGTTTATCCGTAACGGACAAGGTATCAGCCCGACGGCGTATGCCATTAATTTGCATCAGCACATCAGTCAGGGTTTGAGTTCGATTCTCACCGGTCTGGACTTTACGCACGATAACGACAAATCCCGCGTACTGACCATCAGTTGTTACCCGTATGTCGCACTACAAACGTTTCCGCTGATCCTCAAAGAGCTGATGAAAATCAACAGCAACTACACGCTGAAACACCTGCCGCTCAGCGATCCGGAAGATACGCTGATCCAACATCGTGCGGATTTAGTGATTGATACCAGCCCGCTGTTTAACAAGTCACTGAAAGGCATCCGGCTGATGTCAGATACCGCGGTATTTGTGTGCAGAAAGAATCACCCGACGCTGGATAAAACCATTACGCTCCAACAGGCTCTGGCCATGCCGCAGACCACCGTGGTGACAAACGCCAGCGATCTCAAGCGTATACAATTTGAAATCAGCGGTTTCCTGCCAGATCGCCCTATAGTGTTTACCAGTTATAACGCAATAAACTCTCTCTCGATGGTTTCCAACACCGATTTGCTGGGGATATTGCCGAGAAAAATGGTCGAACTGCTGCAAAAAAGTTTTCCGGTCGATATCCTCGAATCGGATATTCCAGCGGTGTCATTTGATATCATCATGTATTACAACAAAACGGCAAAAAGCGATAAAACGCTGAGCATGATTATTGATGCGATCAAACTGGCTTTCTCACAGGATGAATCGCTGACGTCTTCCGGCTGAATTTTCGGAATCGGCGAAAATATTTACACACCATTAACACCAGAAGAAGATAACGAGAGTCGCACTTAAAAAATTATATATATCAAAAAATTAAGTGATAAATAAGACTAGTTTTTTAAGGAAAAAATCTTCTTCAGGTTAAAAAAATGCAGCGTTTAGCACTTCAGGCTATGTGTAAAGGCTGAATCCGGTGATGCTTCAATGATATAATTTCCGCATTATTTCTACTTTTTTTGATGAATCAGCCAGTTCATTGAATGTCCTGAAAAAACTCGAGTTACGAGAGACGAACCTGGAAGCTGCAAGATTATGAGTAAACCGATTCAGATGGAACGCGGCGTCAAATACCGCGATGCAGATAAGATGGCGTTAATCCCGGTGAAAACCGTGGTCAGTGACCGGCAGGAAATGTTACGTAAGCCGGCATGGATGAAAATCAAGTTGCCTGCGGACTCAACGAAAATTCAGGGCATTAAATCCGCACTGCGCAAGAATGGCCTTCACTCCGTTTGTGAAGAGGCTGCATGCCCAAACCTTTCAGAGTGCTTTAACCACGGCACCGCGACCTTCATGATCCTCGGCGCAATTTGTACCCGCCGCTGCCCGTTCTGCGACGTGGCACACGGTCGTCCAACCGCGCCGGATACCAATGAGCCGGAAAAACTGGCACAAACCATCGCGGATATGGGATTGCGTTATGTCGTCATCACCTCGGTTGACCGTGATGATTTACGTGACGGCGGCGCGCAGCACTTTGCCGACTGTATCACGGCGATCCGCGCTAAAAACCCGACCATCAAAATCGAGACACTGGTACCCGATTTCCGTGGCCGTATGGATCGCGCCCTGGATATTCTCAACGCCAGCCCGCCGGATGTGTTTAACCACAACCTGGAAAACGTGCCGCGCGTTTACCGTCAGGTTCGTCCGGGCGCTAACTACGAATGGTCACTGACGCTGCTGCAACGTTTCAAAGAAGCGCATCCGGAAATCCCAACCAAATCAGGCCTGATGGTCGGTTTGGGTGAGACAAACGAAGAAATCATCGAAGTGATGCGTGACCTGCGCCGCCACGGCGTCACCATGCTGACGCTGGGTCAGTATCTGCAACCCAGCCGTCACCACCTGCCGGTGCAGCGTTACGTCAGCCCGGAAGAGTTTGACCAGATGAAAGAAGCGGCGATGGAAATGGGCTTCACGCACGCCGCCTGTGGCCCGTTCGTGCGTTCGTCTTATCACGCCGATCTGCAAGCCAAAGGGTTAGAAGTGAAGTAATATCTCGTTACTTCTTGATGCCCAAAACGCAAAAAAGGTTGTTCATAAGAACAACCTTTTTTAATGCCCGAAATTTGTAACCGGAATTAATTCCGTAAAAACTCAGTCTTTGTGTTCGACACGCTCGGCTGGTTTTTCTTCGGCAGTGGTTTTTTCAGCAGGCGCCGGATCATCATTCATGGCTTTCTTGAAGCCACGCAGTGCTGCACCCAGGTCACCGCCCAGAGAACGCAGTTTGCTGGTACCGAACAACAGAACGATCAGCACGCCGACCACCAACAATTTAGTAATACTTAGACCTTCCATACATACCTTCTTTACACTGAGTGCTGGAATACAGCAGTGACAATTTGCCGTTATTAACGGCCATTCGCGACGTTAATACAACCCGAAAATGTAACAGAACGGATCCAGAACTGTGCGCATTGTGACCAGAGTAAGCTATTATGAGCTTGAATAGCACGCTCATAAAGTCTTTCAGTTTTTAAAATCTGTAAAACACCTTCAAATTTGATTTCGACCAGATTATTAACCCGGGTTAACTGACCCTGTAATGAGAACCGATGCCGAAAAAGCTTCATACGACTCTGGTTAACGATACTCATCATTCCGGAATACGTTTTGCCAAAAGGACTTATTTGCCCCGCATCGTCGGGCTGGGAACGGGCAGTTTTTGTGTCGGCTCGGTGATGATTGAGCACACAACGCCCGTCTGGCTCTGGCTGTTGCTGTTTTTAAACGGATTCATCTGGCCGCACATTGCCTACTGGAAAGCAAAGCGTTCGGCAAGCCCGTTTAACAGTGAAATCAATAACCTGAAGGCCGACGCCATTTTCGGCGGCATATGGATTGCAATGATGGGCTTCAACGCCCTGCCCTCTGCCACCATATTTGCCATGATGGGCATGAATAATATCTCCGCAGGCGGCCAGCGGTTATTCTTCCGGTGCGTTATCGCGCAAATTACGGTTGCCATTGCGCTACTGCTTGTCGCCGATATCCCCTTCATGCCCGAAACCACGCCGTTCCAGCTTTATCTCTGCCTGCCAATGATCATGATTTACCCGATTTTTCTCGGCAACGTCACCTACCGCACATCCCGAAAACTGGCCGAACATAAACAGGCCATCATGCAAATCAGTGTGCGCGACGGACTGACCGGGCTGTACAACCGTCGCCACTGGGAATCGCTGCTTAACACCGAGCTGGAAAGCTTCCGCCGCTACCGGCATAAGACCACGCTGGTGCTGATCGACATCGATCACTTTAAGGCCATCAACGACAATTACGGGCACAGCGTCGGCGATCAGGCCATTATTCTGCTGGCACAGGAATTACAGCATACGATGCGCGCCGCCGATATTATCGGCCGGTTTGGGGGTGATGAGTTCGCCGCTATTTTGCCGCACAGCACGGAGCTACAGGCCCGGCGCGCGATAGAACGTTTGCAAAGCCGGCTGGATAACAGCCTGTTTCCGCAACATCCTGACCTGAGAATCCACATCAGCGCGGGTATTGCTGAATGTGATGACGTTCAGGAAACCGCGACACACTGGCTGAATGCCGCTGACCACGCATTGTATGAAGCCAAAAAAAACGGGCGGAACCGGGTGGAAACGGCAAGTTAATCTCGCCCGGTTCCCGGTTTCAGCCCGTCTGGTTTTCCTGTTGTAAACGTCAGATAAAGCGGCTGAGAAACGCCTGAGTACGCGGATGCTGCGGATTGACCAGCACTTCATCCGCAGCACCCTGCTCGACCACATAACCGCGATCCATAAAGACCACCCGGTCAGCCGCTTCTTTTGCAAACCCAATCTCATGCGTGACCACAATCATGGTCAGCCCCTGCTGCGCCAGATCACGCATCGTGGCCAGCACTTCACCCACCAGTTCAGGGTCGAGCGCCGATGTCGGCTCATCAAACAACATCAGTTTCGGTTTCACCGCCAGCGCGCGGGCAATCGCTACTCGTTGCTGCTGACCACCGGAAAGATGACGCGGATAAGCATCGGCTTTGTCGCTCAGCCCGACTTTCTGCAACAACTCACGGGCATATTTTTCGGCCTCATGGCGGCTTTCCTTATGCACACCGACCGGCGCTTCAATAATATTTTGCAAAACGGTCATGTGCGGATACAGGTTAAATTGCTGGAATACCATCCCGATATCACGGCGCTGGCGCGCAATCGCCCGTTCGGATAATTTATGCAACCTGTCGCCACGCAGCTCGTAACCGATTTGCTCGCCACCCACCATGATTGAGCCACGGTCGATATCTTCCAGATGGTTAATACAACGCAGGAATGTGGATTTCCCGGACCCGGAAGGCCCCAAAATCACCACCACCTCGCTGGGTTTGACATCCAGATCAATGCCTTTGAGCACTTCGTTATCGCCATAGCTTTTATGCACATTACGGGCAACAACCAGAGATGCCGTTTCGGATGACTGCGCGTCGGCAGAAAGTTGACTCATAAGTCCTCCTTGCGGGCCAGGCCCGGTGGATTCATAACAGGAACCCCTTTTTCTTCCGCATTTTCCTGACGACGCTTGGCGCTCGCCACCGTGCGACGTGTGCCACGGGAATAATAACGTTCAATCGCCGACTGGCCGAGGTTCAGCACTGAGGTGATCAGCAGATACCAGACCACCGCCACCATCAACATCGGCACCACTTCAAAGGTGCGGTTGTAAATGGTTTGCACCGAGTACAGTAAATCGCCCATTGCGATCACACTGACCAGCGATGTCGCTTTGATCATACTGATCAGCTGGTTACCTGTTGGCGGAATAATCGAACGCATCGCCTGTGGAATGATAATCCGGCGCAGCGCACGGCCACGGCTCATCCCGAAGGCCTGCGCCGTTTCGGCCTGACCGTTATCAACCGACAGCAAACCGGCACGAATGATTTCCGCCATATACGCCGCTTCATTCAGCGCCAGACCGGCAATCGCCGCCGTCAGCGGGGTGATCAGATCATTGGTATTCCAGCTCATGTATTCCGGCCCAAACGGGATGCCGATCACTACGCGGGGGAACAGCGTCGACATGTTGTACCAGAATAAAAGCTGCACCAGCAGCGGTGTGCCACGGAAAAACCAGATGTATAAACCGGCCAGTTTGCGCAGCAACAGGCTGTCAGACAAACGGGCGATCGCCAGCATCAGGCCGATGAACACCCCGATCAACATGGACACCACGGTCAGGCCGAGCGTAACGCCCAGGCCTTTGATGATCGTCGCTTCTGTGAACCACTGCGCGACCACATGCCATTCGAAATTAGGGTTATGCGAAACGGCCCAAATCACATCGGCGGCAATCAGCAGCGCGACAATCCACGCAATCCAACGGCCAATGTTGCGTGGCGCGTGGGAGAATTCAACGTTACGTCGTGGATCCTGCGTATAGTCGTCCTTGACTGCCGGCTTTGAACTATACGTTTTATCAGTCATTTAGGTTGTGCCTTTGCCAGATTGATCCCCGGCGCCTGGATCATGTTGCCTTCCAGACCCCATTTTTTCATGATGATGGCGTAAGTCCCGTTATCGAACAGTTTCTGATATCCCGCCAGAATAGCGTCACGTACAGGAGAATCCTTCGCGACCACCGTTCCCTGGAAAATATCGCCAAAACCGTTGGATTTGCCGGTGCCGGTCAGTTCCAGCTGGCCATTCGCTTTCTCAACGAAATAGGTCAGCGGTGCCTGAGAAGAGAAGAACGCGTCCGAACGGTTAGAACGCACGGCCAGAATCGAGGTAGGCTGGTCAGAGAAAGATTGCACGGTAACCGCCGGTTTACCGTCTTTCACGCACACTTCAGACTGCTTACGGATCACCTGTTCGGCAGATCCACCCGCCATGACGGCGATGCGTTTACCGCAGGTATCATCCAGAGAATTGATGTTTTCCGGGTTGCCTTTACGCACGCCGAACACCACGAACTCCTTTACAAAATCAATAAAATCATTTTTCGCCTGACGATCCGGGTAATCACCAATCGGGCCGATACCCATCTGATAACGCCCTGCAGCCATTCCGCTGAGGATGCCGGATAAACCGCTTACGGAAGCGTGCTCAATTTTCACACCCAGCACTTCTGCCAGTGCATGCGCCAGATCCGCACTCGCGCCATCCAGGCCATTCGCCCCGGTCACGATTTCGTACGGAGGAAACGAGCCGTTGTTCACAGAGGTCATCACACCGGATTTTTGAATATCCGCAGGTAATTTGGCGTGAATTGCCGGATCCATCGTCTGAGCCGGGATCGCCACCGTTTCAGCAGCAAAGGCATTCATGGACGTTACGGAAAGTAATGCAGCGGTCAGTGCAGCAGCCTGACGTAATTGTTTTGCCATCATTTTCTTATTCCTCTGTGTAAAAAGTCGGTCTGTGAGTTTATGAATGTTGTGTATTTATAATGAAAACCTTCCCTGGCTCAGATCGTGTTTAAGTCTTATGAAAAACGAGTTCCCTGGTGAGGCGCTCGGTACGGCTTTATTCACCGGACGGTGCAACCGTTGAGGACCGGCTGCAGTCAGGTTCAGTCATTGCGCAGTTGCGGCAAACCGAAGCGGCGGTTCGCCAGCACAGGCAATACTTTACGGGCATGCGCCAGACGATCTTTGTCCAGCTCAGCAAAAACCAGTGCAGGGGCTTCAGCCGCGCGGGCAATCGCCACGCCCAGCGGATCGACCACCATACTGTTACCGATATTACGTTCACCGCATTCGCCGACAGCGACCATATACGTAGTGTTTTCCAGCGCACGGGCTGTGACCAGCACTTCCCAATGCATTTCTTTCAGCGGACCTTTGACCCACGCAGCCGGCAAGACCAGGACGTCCGCGCCATCAAGTACCAGACGACGCGCCAGCTCAGGGAAACGCACGTCGTAACAGGTCATCAGGCCGACATTAAACCCTGCAACCTCAACCAGTGGTGGTACATCGCTGCCCGGCGTGACGTTTTTAGATTCCTGCGAGGAGAACGCATCGTAAAGATGCAGCTTACGGTATTCTGAAATGATTTCACCATTCCTGATAGAAATCAGTACGTTCCATGCGCGACCATCGGGTGCAGGCGTATGAACGCTCATCATGGTCGTCATCTGATTGCTGCGGCTGGCGGCCACCAGCTGGCTGACGAACGGACCATCCAGCGGTTGTGCGGCTTTCAGAACCAGATCAGGATCAGTGATGTCGCGCGCCAGAATACCTTCCGGCAGCACCAGTAAATCCACGCCTGCTTCCAGAGATTTCGCCATCAGCGAAAGGCAGGTTTCAACGTTGGCTTCCCATTCGCGGGAAACAGCAAACTGACCTAATGCAACTTTCATTTTTACTCTCCCGTCACTTTTGTGTGGCGAACTGAGGGAACAAATCAGCCGGTGTGAGGCGCTGCGCCGTCAGCTTCTGGGCATATAATTCATGTGCAAAATCGTCGATCATTTTTTCATTGGCGGCGAAACCGTTTGCGTTCCAGTCCGCAGGTAAATCAACCACTGTACGACGCAAGTCGTCCAGCAACCACGGTGTGGTATCAGCATATTTTGCGCGTTTATCCATCCAGACCTGATAAGAACGGTCGATGATTTCACTCAGCGCCTGCGGCAGCCACGGATGTTCTTCGGCCAGGGCAGGTTTAATCGCCAGCAGGTGAATGCCGGGGATGTAACCCACGCGGTTGAAATAGGCCAGCTCTGCCGCACGGAAATCAGGCTGGAACTGACGGAAACCGGAATCAGGCTTGAAGAAACCGTCAGGCATGAATGGCGTGAATACGGCGTCCAGCCAGCCTTCCTGCAACAGTTCCATCATCGGGCGCTCTTCGGGCACCGCTTCAATGCGCCCTTCGCGACCAAACCCGGCCAGACGATCGACAACCGGATGCGATTCCGTCAGACGTCCAACGTACCAGTTTGCGTCTTCAATACCGACGCCTTCCAGCGCCAGCAGCGTACGGGTCCAGGTGTTGCCGGAATCCTGCCAGCCGGTCAGGCCAATGCGCTTGCCTGCCAGCTGAGAAAGTTCGGTCAGCGGGCTGTCTTCACGGGTGATGATGCAGCGCTGGCGGAAACCACGCATCAGAAAGTGTGGGATCGCCAGCAGATCAGATTCACCGCGAGCCCGCCCCTGCGCATAACGGCTGAAAGAGACTTCACCCGCGTCATATTTATCACTGGTCGCCAGGTTATCCACCAGCGTTCCCACGCGATCTATCTCGAGATTAAACCCTTCAGGTTTAAGGTCGCCCAACGCCAGCGGCGTAAAATAATCCCAGTCACGAACAGCCAGCCTGATGGTAATCGTCACATCTATCCCCTTAAGTGTCAGCATGGTTGATATGCAGAAAGACAACTGTGCGTTTACAAACCTTATCGGAAACGCACCAAATTCTTTTACGAAGGAGATCATGTTCAGCGTAATGTGATTATTTTATCGCCTCCGTTGGCTAAGTTTGATACTAATGGCATAAATTAATATGTACAATAGAATCTTTGTTACTGAACAAAAGGCAAAAACATGGCAGATAAACCCCTCGAAAAAACGCTGGATGCAGAATGGTTAGCGACACAATTACAGGATCGTTCGATGCGGGGCATTGCAATTGAAACAGCGGCGATGATCCGGTCCGGCGTCATCGAGATCGGCACGCATCTGCCCGCTGTCCGTGAACTGGCGCAGGCGCTGGGCGTCAGCCCGGCCACGGTATCTGCCGCCTGGGGTCAGCTCCGGCGCCAAAAAGTGATCGCCGGGCGAGGCCGCAACGGCGTCTGGGTGTGCGGTGACATGCTGTCGCCGCGCCCGGCAAGGTTTGAAAAAATCGGTAACTTTGGCGAGCATATTATTGCGGATCTCGCGCTGTCATCGCCCGATCCGGCGCTTTTGCCTGATTTGCGAGAAGCCATGCAGCACGGCGTTGGCGCAGATAACCTGAATAGCTATCAGCGCGAAGCCATCGCGCCTTCGCTGCTGGAAGCCGCACGTCAGGACTGGCCTTACGACGCACCGGCGTTCATGTCTGCCGACGGCGGATTTGACGGCATGAACCTCACGCTACAAACCCTGCTGATGCAAGGTTCCGTCGTGGCGATTGAAGACCCGACCGCCACGCGTTTGCTCGATATGCTGGATAATCTCGGCGCGCAGGTGATCCCGGTAAAATGCGATGAGTTCGGCCCGACGCCGGAATCTCTGAGTCTGGCGTTGTCCAAAAATCCGTCCGCGTTTATTTACCAGCCGCGCACCCATTCGCACTGCGGTCACGCCATGAATGCGGAGCGTTACGCGGAGCTGGCCGAAATTCTCCGCCACACCAATACGCTGATTATTGAGGATGACGGCATCGGGCAATTATCCCGCTACGCGCCCGTCAGCATGGGCAGCGTATTGCCGGATCGCACGGTACATGTCCGTTCGTATTCCAAAGCTTACGGGCCGGATTTACGGCTGGCGGTGATTTCCGGTTCGACGGATTTGATCAAACAAATCAAATCATTCCGGAACTTCGGAGCGGGATGGTCGAGCCGAATTTTGCAGGAAGCTCTGGCGTGGCTGATCAAGGATTCTAAAACGCAGGAAAGCATTGCCCATGCGAAAGCGGTTTACGCTCAGCGCCGCAAATCGATGTCTGACGCGCTGCGCATTCGCGGAGTAAATATCCCGGAACGCGACGGGCTGGCAATGTGGATCCCCGTTCCGTCGGAACAGTTTGCGCTGGTCACGCTGGCGGCACGCGGCATTGCTGTTCTGCCCGGCGAGCGCAGCCGCATTGGGCCGGGGCAGTTTATCCGTATCAGCACCAGCCAGATTAAACCTGAGAAAGTGGACCTGATTGCCGACGCCATCGTTCTGGCGCTGGGCGCATGATGATCAGCGGGGCGTCAGCTTTTTCATCAGATACTTAGGCGATTCCTCATATTCCGCGCGGGCATAAAACACGTGCGCGCGGACACGGCGCGTATGGCTGTGAACTTCCATCCGGTCACAGCCACGGTCGCCGGCCAGCCTTTCAGCCTTTCAGCCTCATCGAGCAATTGTTGCCCGATACCTTCGCCACGCGATTCACTGCTCACGCACAAATAACTGATCCGGCAGAATTCACCGGCGAGGGCGATTTGCGGGATAAAATGCAGCGAAATAAAACCGACGGCGCGCCCTTCGTTCTCTGCTACCAGCAAACGGCTGTCCGGATTGGCGGCCATTACGACAATCCGCTCAGCGATCGCTTCCGGCGTATTGGGATAATCCAAATCGCCGAGTAATCCCGCCAGAACCTGTGCGTCGTTTACATCACCTTCTCTGATTAACATGGCTATTTCCTTGTTAAAATCTGTTTCTCATTCGCGGCTACACAATCACTATCACACACGGTAAACTTACTGCCTGCAATATGGAGATGACATTCCTCCCAAACCGCCTTTACCGGCTGATGATGTCTACGCAATCTCGTGAGAGGTTCGTAGCGTCGTGCCCGGGCCTTTCTGAATTTCACTTTTTTTTAAGGTTTTTTTTATGTTCAGTACCTTTCTTGCTGTGTTGATTGGTGGTGCGGTTGGTAGTGTCGCTCGCTGGTATCTCGGGCTCAAAATGAATGTGATCACGCCTGTGGTGCCTCTCGGTACGCTGGCCGTCAATCTCATCGGCGCATTTATTATTGGCCTGGCCATCGCGATTTTTGGCCGCATGAACAGCGTCGATCCGGTGGTTAAAGCGCTCATTACGACCGGTTTCTGCGGCGGGCTGACCACCTTTTCCACGTTTTCCCTGGAAGTTGTTACGCTGTTGCAAATGGGCCGTTTTGGCGATGCCCTGCTCAATATCGCGCTTAATCTTTTCGGCTCGATTGCCCTGACGTTGCTCGGCTTCATGCTGGTCAGCTGGTACACGGCGCACTGATCCTACCTTCCGGCGATGCCTTTTTTATGACAACGGGCATCGCTGTAACAAATTTGTGACACAGCTTCACCCCTTCTCTGCGTTTCTTAATGTTTCCTTCATGTTATCTGCAGATAATGGCAAAACCCGCTCAGGTTTATAAATTGAGGTATGCCATGTTTTCTGTTCCAAAAACGTCTTCTGAATTTCTGGTTGTTGCCCTCTGTATTCTTACTGTAGTGGCTTTTTTACAGGCATATTTTAGTTAGACAGATGCGCCCTGCGCGCCCGTAGTACACCCTTTTCCGCCGACGGCGCATTCCTGATGGATGCGCCGTCGGCCTTTCTGGATCCGTGAAAACACACTGAAACGAAGCGTCACTTTTCATTCCATTCATAATACAAATATTTACCTGTTCCTCCTTATTGCCTATAATTGAGAATGATCGTTCACACTCATTTTCAACAGAGGTGCCAGGTATCCATGCTTCACCCACAACTTTGCAGTAAAGACGCGCGCATCAGTGCGCGACGCGACCAGATCATTGCCGCCGCCCGGCTGTGTTTTCGCAAACACGGTTTTCATGGTGCAGGCATGGCCGAAATCGCCAAAACGTCGCAGCTCAGTGTGGGGCAGATCTACCGGTATTTCGCTAATAAAGACGCCATCATCGAAGAAATTGTTCGTCGCATCGTGATGAAGAAAATCCGCCTGATGACCGGCAACGCGCATAACTTGCAGCAGGTTGCTCATAACCTGGCACACCGCCGGATTGGCAATTTAAGCGCGCCTTATAAAGAGGATCAGTGTATCGAACAAAAAGAACAGGCAGAGATTGACCACGCGCTGATGCTTGAGGTTGCCGCAGAAGCGACCCGCAATCCTATCGTGGAAAAAATCTGGCGCGATTCAGAAAAACAACTGTTCAGCGAAGCAAAATCCCTTCTCAGTGCAACTTTCCCGCAATTTTCAGAGGCTGAAATGACGGCAAAAGTCGAATCTCTGGCGGTGATCTGTGAAGGCACCGCATTCCGACGTATGACTACCGTTCACGCCGACGCAGAGCATCTGGAAGCTTTATACAATCGCTACTTCCAGGATCTCTTTGGCACGGATTTAACCACCAGCAAACTGGAATAAACTTTTACCATGAGCGCTCATCTGCAAGAAAAACGCCTCGGTTACGCCCTGGTTCTCGGCTCGCTTGCCGCCCTCGGCCCGCTATGTACAGATTTATATTTGCCAGCATTGCCTGAAATGGCCGGCGATCTCAACACTTCCACCGCCAGCGCTCAGCTGAGCCTGACCGCGGGTTTACTCGGCCTCGGTTTCGGCCAGCTATTATTTGGCCCGCTCAGCGATCGTTATGGCCGCATGCGCCCTTTGCTGTGGTCTCTGGCGTTACTGCTCGCGGCATCGGTCTGGTGCGCCGTCGCGCAGGACATCAATCAGCTGATTGTCGCCCGTCTGTTACAGGGCATTGCGGGCGCAGGCGGCGCTGTGCTTTCACGCGCCGTCGCCAGAGATTTGTATAACGGCCATGAACTCACACGGTTCTTCGCGCTGCTGATGCTGGTAAACGGACTGGCGCCGATTATCGCGCCGGTGCTGGGTGGCGCCATGCTCAGCTGGATGAACTGGCGGGGAATTTTCGCTGTGCTGGCCTTTATTGCCATCCTGCTGTTCAGCTTCTCATCCCTGAAACTGCATGAAACCTTGCAGCCGGAACGCCGTGCGCAAGGCGGTATTTTCAGCATGCTCGGTTCCGTTTTCAGCCTGCTGGGACACCGTCCGTTTATGGGGTTGTGCCTGACGCAAGGTTTTATCATGGCGGGGATGTTCGCCTACATCGGCGCTTCGCCTTTCGTACTGCAACAGATTTACCATCTTAGCCCGCAGATGTTCAGCCTGTGTTTTGCCATTAACGGTATCGGGCTGGTGATTTCTGCGCAGGTTTCCACGCGCCTCAGCCGCCGTTTCGGTGAAATGGCGCTCGTTAAAGCCGGGTTAGTGATAGCGGCCGTGGCATCTGTTGCGCTGGTGATGGCTGCCAGCCTGAATGCGCCGCTGGTGACGCTGCTGATTCCGCTGTTCTTCTCGGTGATGGTGATAGGGATTATCGGGCCGAACGCCGGGTCGCTGGCGATGCAAAGTCAGGGGAAAAATGCGGGGAGCGCGTCTGCGCTGCTTGGCGTGTGTATGTTTGCGCTGGGTGCGATTGCCGTACCGGTCACCGGTTTTGGCAGCATGCCTGCGTTGTCCATGGGCCTGACGATTTTAGGCTGTTACGCGATCGCTATTTTGATGTTCGTGACGCTGGTGCGCAAAACCGCGTAAGGGTTTACCGTTATACGCACTAATGTCCAGGCAAAAAAAAACCCGCTTCGGCGGGTTTTTTAAGAAATCGGCTAAAGTCAGATAGCGATAACGTTAGCAGCCGACGGGCCTTTGGCACCATTGGTGATTTCGAACTCTACGCGTTGGCCTTCAGCAAGGGTCTTGAAACCATTGCTGGAAATAGCAGAGAAATGAACGAAAACATCTTTGCTGCCATCTTCAGGGGTAATGAAACCAAAACCTTTAGATTCATTGAACCACTTAACGCTACCTTTAATCTTAGACATCAAACTTACCTTTACGTGAATGTTGGACACAAAACGTGTGTCAAATACAGTACAGCAACAGATTTAACTTTTGTCCAGAATTCTGATGGCAATAAGCGATAAAGCTCTCACTCTTCACTTTCTGCCGCCGTTTTCTGCTGTCAGAACGGCCTTTAATAGCCTTCTGACATCAAGCGGTTAGAAAAACGAATCATCGTCGTTGCTATAATCGTCGGAATCAAAGTCGTCAGAACCAAACCCTAAATCCGAATTATCGTTACGCAACGAGGCATCTTCCCAGGACGGTATATTGCTGTCGAAACCCTGTGAGTTGTCGAGGAAACTGCTGTCGGCAGGATTCAGATCCTGCACGGGCGGCTCTTCAATGATATTGACGATTTCCTGCGGCTGACTGTGATGGAACATTCCGGTCAGCATATCTGCCAGCACAACCCCACCCGCAACACCGGCGGCAGTCCGCAATGCGCTGCCCAGAAAGCCCGGTGCCTGTGGCGCGGCCTGAGCCGGAGCCTGCTGTTGTGGCGCGTATTGTTGCTGCTGAGGCTGTGCGCCCCAGGCTTGCGTACCCGGGATTGGCTGGCTGCCTTGTGAAGACTGACGCGCGGGTTCAGGCTGTGCCGAACCACCGCCAAACAGCCCGGCGAGGAAACCGGTACTTTGCGGTTTCGCGTTCTGTGCCTGCTGTTGCAACTGTTCGTTTTGCTGTTGCAGTTCCTTCACCTGAGCATTCAGCTTGGTCAGCGCCGCTTCCTGAATAATCATCGCCTGCGCCATGTAATAAGGGGCTGACGGTTGCTGGCGGATATGGGCCTGAATCACACGTTCAGCTTCCGCATCGCGCGGTGCCGTATTGGACTCAGCCTGTTGTAAACGACTAAAAAGCCCGTCAATTAAACGCTGTTCTTCAGATTGCATAAATTCACCTTGTTGATGTGTCGTACTACGCCAGTCGGCGTTATGCAGATACAGTAATACAGTTATATTTTTGTATGAATTAACGGAGTGTCAACAAATGTGACGGAGGTAAAGTTTGTGCAGAAGCGCCGTGACGGGGTTGAAAACCCGCCTGCGAGACCACAGGCGGGGAGGCTCAAAGACTTATTTCTTCGGTGACCAGCCCAGAATGAAATCCTGATCCGGCAGATTGGTGTAGTTACGCACCAGGTCGTGGTAGGTTTTTGCCGGATCCAGATTTTTAAACTGTTCCGGATAAATGAATTTCGCCAGATATTCCATCCCGACGATATTGTACGGGTGGTTGTAGAACTGGTGGTAAACGCCGTAAACGTGCTGGCTGCTGACCGCCGGGATCTGCGCCACACCGGTGCGGGAAAGCAGAACTTTCGCTTCCTTGTCGATGCTGGCCTCATTCGCGCCATAACCGAACGGCAGAATGTGGGTCACGGAACCGTTTTTACTCGGGCGCGCGGAACCGGTCATGATGTAAACATCCGGCTTCATGCTGATCACCTGCTCCAGAGAAACCGTGCCTGATGCGCCCGGCAGCAATTTGGTGCCGATATTATTGGCGTCTACCGCCTGAATCAGTTTGCCCCAGCCCGCGTCGCCGTGAGTAAAGCAGCAGGAATCATCGCGACCGGCAATCGGCTCGATGAACACGTTTGGTTTGTTTTTAATAGCAGCAACGG
The DNA here is from genome assembly GCF_011065485.1 of Rahnella contaminans. Taxonomy (NCBI): domain Bacteria; kingdom Pseudomonadati; phylum Pseudomonadota; class Gammaproteobacteria; order Enterobacterales; family Yersiniaceae; genus Rahnella; species Rahnella contaminans. The sequence goes on along the minus strand of NZ_JAADJS010000002.1, from coordinate 825,024 downwards.
CTTTCTGAATGCTCTGGAAGTGCTCGTTATAGAACGCGGTGTACGCGCGGGCATTGTCTTCCTTATTCACAATTTTACCCAGCAGCTCAATGCTCGGTGCCGTGTCTTTCGCCGGATCCGCTTCGTAGTCAACGAAAACAACCGGGATGTGCAGCGCGGCAAGTTTATCCAGAACACCCGCCTGTGCCAGAGAATTCTTCGCACGTACCTGCGCAATCATCAGGTCAGGTTTTTTGGAAATCACGGTTTCCAGATCAACCTGCCCTTTGTCCGTGAATCCCATATCCAGAATTTTGGACGACTCAGGCCATTTGCTTTTCAGCATGTCCCAGGTGCCGCTGTCGGTGGTCTTCAGCAGATTGTTCCACGCCACGACGCGCTTAAACGGATCGGCTTTATCCAGCACAGCAAGCGCCAGAATATCGCGGCCATCCTGCAAGATGATGCGCTGCGGGGCTTTGTCGAGCGTCACTTTCTGCCCGCTAAGATCGGTAACAGTCAGCGGATAGGTGGTAGCAAAAGTGGAAAATGAAGCGGCCATCAGACCTGCGACAGACAGCACGCGAGCGGTATTCTTTAACATGCAAATCCCCGAAAATGAGAATGAATAAGAAATGATTTTGATAATTGTTATCAAATGAAGCGGAAATAATAAACAACGAATGAAGGGCGAGGCAACGCTTTTGGAAGGGAAAAAGCCTGATAAAACATGTCGAAATATGACTGAGTGGGAAATTTCCCCCGCCCAGTCATGTAACGCCGTGCGCGGAAGTTACGGTTTACGCCCGATGAAATGCAGCAGGAACTCGCTCACCAGAGCACGTTTAAATGCCGACTGCGTTTTGTCCGCCGCCGCGCTGTGCCCGCCCTCGGTGTTCTCGTAGAAATACACGTCAGGAATACCCAGTGCCTGCATCTTCGCGGCCATTTTTCGTGCATGATCCGGCCCGACGCGGTCATCGCTGGTCGCGGTCGAGAACAATACCGGCGGATATTTTTTCTGCGGGTCGATATTGTGATATGGCGAAAATTCGCGGATAAACGCCCACTCTTCCGGCTTTTGCGGGTCGCCGTATTCGGCAATCCACGACGCCCCCGCGGAAATCTGCGTGTAGCGCTGCATATCCAGCAGAGGCACTTCGCAGACTATCGCGCCGAACAGTTCCGGATAGCGTGTCAGCATATTGCCCACCAGCAGGCCTCCGTTACTGCCGCCCTGCGCCGCCAGATGCGCCGGTGACGTGATTTGGCTGGCAATCAGCGCCTTCGCCACTGAAGCAAAATCTTCATACGCACGCAGGCGCTTTTCTTTCAGCGCGGCTTTATGCCACTCAGGCCCGTACTCGCCACCGCCACGGATATTCGCGACCACGAAAACGCCGCCGCGATCAAGCCACGACACACCGCTCACGCCCAGATAATACGGCTCCAGCGACACTTCAAAACCGCCATAACCGTATAACAGCGTCGGATTTTTGCCGTCATAAACCACATTTTTGCGGCTGATCACGAAATAAGGCACGCGCGTCCCGTCGTCAGATTGCGCAAAGTGCTGGCTGACCTGATAGCGGGAGGCGTCAAAATGCGACGGATCCTGTTTCAGCAATTCGGCTTCGGCGTTAGCGCCGTTGTCCAGATTGCCCAGCGAGAGGCTGGCGGGTTGCAGGAAACCGCTGACGCTCATGAAGTATTCGTTGGTTTTATCATCCACGCCCCAGGCGCTGATTTTACTCAGCTCCGGCACATGCCCGAACGGTTCACGCTGCCATTCGCCATTCTTTGGTGTCAGCACTTCAAGGCGATTTACCACATCACGGGTCAGGCTGAGAATGATGTGATCACGGGTATGTGAGTAACCGTTGAGCTGATCGCGGGTTTGCGTCACGCCGCTGAGCGCGGAACCGGTATCAGGAACAAACAGCGGTTTCAGCGTGCGCTCACCTGCCATAAAGGCGTCAAAATTCATCGTCAGCAATGAACCTGACGGCCAGCGCTGGCCATTCACCTGCCATTCGCTGGACGGTTCGATAAGGATCCATTCCTGCCAGGTGGTGAATTTGGCATCGTCCGGAATGTCGATTTTGACCAGCGAGCGGGTCTCGTCCACCAGAAAAACTTCGCGATGATAGAAGTCGATAACCCGCACCACGTAATTGCGTTTAATGTCCCCGTCAGATCCCTGATAACCCGCAGCCATCATGTCTTTTTGCCCGGCGCTGTAAACCGTCACCGCTTCGCTGAGCGGCGTTCCGCGTTGCCAGATTTTCACGATACGCGGATAGCCGGAATCGGTCATCGAACCTTCGCCAAAATCGGTGGCGACAAACATATGGTCGACATCAATCCAGCTGATGCGGCTTTTGGCTACCGGCAGATAAAAACCGCCGGTGACAAATTCTTTGGTTTTCAAATCAAATTCGCGGACTTCGCAGGCATCGCCGCCGTCCGGAGAAAGCACAACGAAAGCGCGCTCAAAGCCCGGTTTCAGGTTCAAGAAGCCCGAGAAAACCCATTCAATATTTTCGGCTTTACCCAGCGCATCGACGTCGAGCACCGTTTCCCAGCGCGGTTCGGCTTTGCGGAATTCATCGAGCGTGGTTTTGCGCAATAATCCTTTTGGATTTTTCGCATCCTGCCAGAAGTTGTACCAGTCGTTATCGCATTTCCAGACACCCGGAATTTGCTCGGGGGAATTCAGCCCCTGAAGCACTTTTTCGCGGATCGGGTCAAAATCTTTTCCGTGCGTGAAAGCAGAAAGTGTGACCGAATTTTGCTCATGTGCCCAGGCCAGCGCTTTTTCATTGCGCAATCCTTCCAGCCAGATAAATTCGTCCTGCCCGATTTCTGACACTGTTTTGCGTAAATCTGATTCGCGTGAATCTGTGGTCATATTGTTGCGTCCTTCCCGTCCTGAGAAATAAATTAAAAGTCAGACTTGGGGTTTAGATAACTGTTTTGCTCACGTCATTTCAAGCGTTTTTCAAACACAGATGATTCACAATCTTTCCGAAAAATCCGAATATGCGATCCCAAAGGGTTCTCTCGCCTTCTTTTTGTGAGTCAGTTCAAGCATTCAAATTATCTGAACGCCTATAAAGAAATCATTACCTTGTGATGACAAAAAATGACGTGGATCTGAGGTAGAAAAGGGGACACAGAAATCAGGCAGCAACAGGAAAGGAGCGAGAATATGGAATGGAAAATCATAGATATCCTGAGTATCCCACAGACCGGACTGAAATATATCTGCATTCAGGCATTCAAAAACCTGAAGCTTATCCTGTCTGTCGATAACGACTTTACACTGCAAACCGGCGACACTTTAGAGATTACGCCGGAGGGTTATTCCCTGAACCGCCACCAGGCGCAAAGCCTGAAAATTCATCGCATGATGCCGTATTGTCAGCAACGCTGGCAGTCACTGGGTATCCAGTAAGCGCATCTTCAATTTCATGAATGAATCCAAAAAAGCCGGTTTTTACACCGGCTTTTTGTTGGCTTCTCTTCTCGAATCTGAAAAACCGTCGTGGCTACCCAGTTCCTGTTCAGGCACATCCAGCCAGCGGTCTTTACGCGTTGCTTCATATTCCTGATTGAGCGGATAATGAATGCGGTTTTCCGGCTTATTCGCTTCGCCAACGACCAGCAAACGTACTTCTTCTTCACTGTTATTGATGAACGTATGGCAGATGCCGGTGCCGTGGGGAAACGCCACCGCGTCGCCAGGTTTAAGCCGGTGCAGGTGGCCATTTATCCACGCGTCAGGCTGGCCTTCCAGCACATAAACAAACTCATCTTCAGAACTTTCAGCATGCGCGTAACAGGTACGTCGCCCCGGCAGCAGACGTTCGTGATGAATGCCGATACGCGTCAGCCCCAGCGCTTTGCCGAGCGGTGCACCAATCGACATCAGTTCATCATCACCCGGATAACTGCTGTCGTCCGGGCCTTCGAGCTCACGCCAGTTGGCGATAAAGTCGGGTCTTTCCTTGCTCATCGTTGACTCCGTTTCCCGCCGGTCGCTGCATCCGTTTTACACAGCCGGCCTCAGTACAGCGACGGGGATTTTTGTTGAATTGAGTAAGTGTTTTGATTTGAATACGTGCTTTGCGTCGCCGGTTTCGGCAGACATGCAAATCTTATGTGTACCCGGTCGCCGTCATTGCTTTCACCCAGCGTCTGGAATTTCCCTGTACAAAAATCGAAGATCTTTTTATAGGTATCCGCGCGGCGCTGACGTTCCAGAATGGAAAACACGGAAGACTCATAGCTTGCCTGCCCCTGTACAAAAGACGCATCAAAGTTTGCAGGCCGGTAGACTTCCGCGCCAACGGGTTCATCAATCGATGAGCATCCTGCCAATAAAGTTGCTGCTGCCACCGCTGCTACCATCATTATTTTGATATTTTTCATTATTTATCCCGAGACATCTTCCATTCTATTCAGTGTAGATGAACAACGGCCTAAGCCCTGCCCGCGCTGCCAATACTGTTTTTTCCATTCTTTTTCACGCTTATCAATGCCCGTTCGGCGGCGGCCAGCCACTGATTGTAATTCTCATGATTTCTGGATGTCGCCACGCCAATGCTCATCGAGCACTGAAAACCAGAATCCTGCGACAGACGAATTTCCGAGGTTTTCAGCAACAACCGGTATCCGACCGCATACGCTTCTTCTTCGGAAATGCCCGGCAGTATCACCACAAATTCGTCACCGCCCAGTATGGCTGGAAAATCGTGCTCAGCCGTTTCCTTACGCAAAATAGTTGATACCGATCGTAAAACATAATCGCCCGCTTCGCGTCCGAACAGGTCATTCACCATTTTCAAATCATCGACGCCCAGCACCATCAGGCAGGCCAGATCCTGCTTTGAACGTTCAAATTCCAGCATCAGGCGGCGATCGAGCAAACGCCGGTTAGGCAGGCCAAGAAAGGGATCCATCAGCGCCGATTTTTCCAGTTCGTGCTGCTTATCGCGCAGTTTGCGGGAAATCGAATAATTGGCGGCGCTGAACGCAATAATGTAAATCGTGGAAAGCGGCAGCGTCAGCCATAACGTCCGGTCGCTCACTTCGGTATAGAGGCTCATCCCGGAAAGCGGCCAGCACAGAATAAATCCGGCGCAGTAAAACAGCGCAGCACGGCGCAGTAATTGCCAGCCACCGGCAGAAAACCGGTCGGCAACCAGAATAGACGTAATGATCGCAGATGGCAGCGGACACACGCCCATCAGCGCGACCCATGCGCCACCGGCAATGGCGTCGAACGCCAGGTTTCTGAATTCAGCCTGATTAGGATGCCTGGAACGGCGGGAAATCAGCATTGCAACGTGCGGCCAGACAAACGCGTTCAGCACCAGAAAACCCATCGGGATCCAGGAAGCTTCGCGTTCTAAAAGCACCGAGGCAATGGGGAAAAAACAGAGAAAAGTGCCAAGTATGCGCATTAAATACATTCGTCGTAAGAAACGATCAGAACGCTCACGAACGAGACTTTCATCTGTAGAAAAATATGCCATACCCGAGAAGACTCAATGATTGATTTTTATTTATAGTAGTCGAGTTGGATATCACAGAGCTACTGAAAGCACCGGTTTTAATGGGCCGAACATCGGGGTTTTTTAGGCTTAAATAAAACGGGTCAGCGAATAAGCAGGTAATTTAGGATAAAAAGTCGAAAAGCTAAATCAGACGTGCAGAATTTATCGTGAGGGAGATTACGGGCAGCTTATTTGCCGCCCGCCCGGAATTGCCTGCGAAGTTAAAATTCGAACGTTGAGGAAAGAAGTAACGTTCTTGGCATCCCGACCGCCAGCTGGCCACTGCCTGCCGCGCTCCAGTAACGTTTGTCGGTGACATTATTCACGGTTGCCTGGAATGTGGCCCTGGTTCCCGCCAGTTTAGTGGTGTAACTCGCGCCCAGATTGTACGTCGTATAGCCCGCCACAAACGCCTGATTCTGGGCATTCACCGGTCGTGAGCCGACATAATACGCGCCACCATTAACCGCCAGACCGTCAATGAAATCCAGCTTGTGGTTGATGAAGATGTTCGCCACTTTTTTCGGCGTATTTTCCGGCGTTTTCCCCAGCAGCTTTTCATTGGTGGTTGAGGTGACTTCCGCACTCAGCAACATGACAGAACCCATCACCGACGTATTTTCCGTGACGTCGCCCTGAAGCGAGAATTCCCCGCCGCGAAATCGTGCTTCGCCGTTAAGGGAATAAATCAGATCATCGCCGGTACTGGCAGACGGTTGTTTCAGCTCGAAATAAGCCGCCGACGCATAAAGTTCACCGTAAACCCGTGTGCGGATCCCCAATTCTTTCTGTTTGCTGACCGCCGCTTTCAGGGATTCCCCGGCGTTAGCGGCGGTTGATGGTGCCGTTCCCGCCGACTCCAGACCTTCCACATAACTGGCGTACAGGCTGATATCCGGCGTGACTTTATAAAGCACGCTGACGGCTGGCGTAACCGCGTGAACATCTTCGGAAGCCGCATCAAGCTGCTGGCTGGTATAGCGCCCGTAACGCACAGCGCCGGTCACCTGCCACTGATCGTTGAGCGTGATCCAATCTTGCAGGAACAGGCCGCCGTCGCGGATAGTCTGTTCTTTAAAGCTGCGGTCAGTCAGCGTTTTTTTACTGTTTTTAGCCGCACGCGTCAGCGATGTAATGGTCACCGGGTCATACATATTCTGCGCAGCAGAATACATGTAGGTTTCAAAACTCGGCTGGTAAAGACGGTTCTGACTGCCGCCAAATAACAATTCATGCTCAACGGAACCGGTATCAAACGTGCCTTTAATTTCCGCCCGGACGTTCTGGTTCAGATAATCCTGGCCAGGCTGATCGGCACCATAAACCGTTCCCTCGCCGGTCTGCGCATTGTAATTATCAAAGACCCACAACCAGCGGTCACGCTTGGTACGCGATTGCCCCGCGCTGACTTTACCCGTCCAGTTATCGGTCAGGGCATATTCAGCCTGAAGTAAGTGCGTTTCTGCCGAGGAATGCGTGTCTTTCCCTTTCATCGATAACAGCTTTTTCGGATCAGGTATTGAAGGAATGGTCATGACGCCATTAACGGCGGTCGGCGTGGCGATTGCCGCCTGCTCAGTAATACGTGCGCGGATTGACTCATAGTCATATTTGAGCAAAAGCCGATCCGTCGCCTGCCAGTCCAATGCTGCGCTGAACATCCGGCGGTTACCATTATCGCCGCCTATCGGCGTATGGATATTATTGGTGACGGCATTGATGCGGACGCCAAAATTTTTCTCTTCACCAAAGCGGTCAGCCAGATCGACGTGCGCGAGGGACGAGCCATTATCATCGGTCGAAAACGTCACCGTTCTGACAGGCTGCTGCCCCGCCCGTTTGGTCACCATATTCACCACGCCACCGGGCGCGACAAAGCCATAATAAAGTGCCGATGCGCCTTTCAGCACTTCCATCCGCTCCTTATCTTCCATCGGAATCGGCAGGTTATTATCAAAAGGCAGAACGCCGTTAAACATATAACTTGAGCGGTTATCCAGATTAATACCGCGAACGGAAAGCTGGTCGTAAGCAATTCCGCTTTGTTGCTGGCGAACAATACCCGCCACATTTCGCAAAGCGTCAAATAAGCCCGTGCCCTGCTGCGCCTGAATAATATCTTTGGAAACGACGCTGACTGAGGCGGGAACATCCATCATATCGCGTCCCTGATAAGCCCCCACGTCGGCATAGCCGGGAATATATCCCGAAGGTTCGCTGTAAGAGCTTCCGTTAACTTCAATGGTGTCATCTTTTTGCAGATTTGTATTATCACTACTTTGATCAGGGTATTTAACGCTATTTTCGCCGGAACGCGTTTCAGCCAGACTTTCCCTGACAGGCAATAAAACAGGAAAGCTGGCAATTAACAGCGACAGCGCGTTTTTTTTCATTTTGTTGAAGTTCATACAATCCCCAAAAACATCCGTAAAAGTATTTAAATCAAAATTAATTTCAGGCCGGCTTTTATTATTTTTTTCAGCATATCCGTGCCGACTTTCTCAGGAAGAAAACCTGATTACTGACTCGCTTATTGCGCGAAACACCGGGCGCCGCTGGCCAGTTCCTGCTCAATCTTACAGGAATCAAAGGGCTCACTAAATTAGAATGATTATCATTCCATCACATAGGGCTGTAGTAGTAAACGTCAGGCAATGAAGTGTAAAAAAGAGAAGCCCGGCGGAGTAAAAACCGGGATTTCATTTTTTATATCCCTCTGAAATTGAATATATTATTTTCGTAATCTGTTCTGCAAAACTCACCCGGAATAGCCCTGATATCCCGACACACCTTCGTAGCGTTGACTACTACAGTTACGTACTTCATCATGATTCTTAAAGGATAATGATAATTCTTCTCATGCATCACTGAGATGAGTTATGCATGATCGCGCAAGTTTTAAAGACTCAGCCAGAAGGAATAACAGATTGAACCCGGACAGCCCCCTGCCCGCTCCAGCGCAGTACCCCTCTGAAAAGAAAAGCGTTATCAGGATTACCGCAAAGCCAGAACTTGTGCCGTTGGTTGAAAAAATCATTGCGGCATTCCGTCGCGTTCACCCTGATATTCCGGTCGCCGCCACTTTTTGCCATGACGATGCCGCGTTTGCCTTTCTGATTAACCGACGTTCCACGATGGCGCTGATTGAAAGAGAAATTACGCCCACGGAATCCGTGCCGTATAAAAAGCAGCGCGGCTCGGCACCGTTTTCTGTGAAGCTGGCGGTCAGTCCGGCAACGCCAGCCGTGTACGTGCATCACAGTAATCCGCTGACTGAAATTTCGGTGACGCAACTTTCACAGATTTTCACGCGCGGAAATGCACAGGGTGATTTTTCGAACTGGGGACAACTCCTTTCGTCTTCTCACGATGCCAGTATTCTGCCGCTGAGCCTGCCGGAAGACAGCGCCCTTCAGGTGTTTTTACAAAAGCATTTATTTGCCGGACGTGAGCTGACTGCGCGGACTGAATATGTGCTGGATTCGGCCACGCTTCTGGCGCGGCTTGAGAATATGCCAGACGGCATTGGCATTGCTGACTCCGCCGGAGAACATCCGCTATTACGTAAAATGACGCTGACGGGCCAGGCGCGCGACCCGCTTACCCGTTTTCTGTCTCTTTATCTGCCCGCCAGTGAAGGCCACGACGCACATAGACTGGCCGGTTTCCTGCTCTCCGATGACGGTCAGACAATAATCGCAGAGACAACCTGTCTGCCTCTGGAACCTGCTGAGCTCGCTCAGCAGCGTGCAATATTCGCGGTGCATTCATGAATTCAAACACAATAAATCTCCCGCTGCCGATTGTCGGAAATGACGGCATGGCCTCTCTGATCCTTCCGTGGTGCGCACTTTTCCGCGAAGCGAATCCGGCAATTTCTTTCGACTGCACGCTGGAAGGCTCGTCAACAGCGATTATGGCACTGGCGGCGGATGCCAGCTGGCTGGCACCGATGTCGCGCGCGCCGTGGCCTCATGAACTGGCGGCTTTTGAGCGCGTAAAAGGTTACCGGCCGACGGAAATCCATGTCGGATATACCGGCCACGGACCGCGACCGGAAGCCAAAAGTCCGCCTGCGATTTATGTTCACCGTGATAACCCTATGGCGGGACTGACAATGGCGCAGCTGGCCTCGGTTTTCTCTTCAGGGCAAAGCTGCGGAGATATCACTGACTGGCAGCAACTGGGGCTCGAAGGCAAATGGCATAAACGGCGCATTCATCTTTATGGCCTGCGAGATAACGGGAAATACGCCACCGCATTCCGGTATGCGCATCTGGCCGGGCGCCATTATCCTGCCCATTATGAAGGCCTCGCCGATCGCCGCGCCGTGATTGAAGCCGTGGCGCAAGACCCGTTCGGGGCGGGCTGTCTGGGCTGGTGTAACGCGGCACTGTTCTCTGACGACGTGCGTATTTTGCCGCTGGCCTCAGAAGCAAACACCGCATTTTATTCGCCGGATTTAGTCAATGTGGCGCAGGGGAACTATCCGCTTTCAAGCTATGTTTCGCTCTGCTTTGACCTGCCGCCGGGCGCCACGCTGGATCCGCTGGTTAAAGCCTGGCTGGAAATGACGCTGTCTGATGAAGGGCAAACTATTGTGGCTGATCAGACCCACAGCCCGGAAGGATACGTGCCGCTGGAACCGTCGATGCTGGCTTATCAGCGGCAAAGACTGGCAAACCTGTAAGTCGCTCCCGAAGTACACTGTAAAAAAATGGCAGCAATGTGAATGAACAGGCGTAACTGTGAAAAAACCGAAAACTAAACCCAACCGCTCCGGCCCGGATCTCTACGGCGAACGTTTCCGCCTGCGTAAAAACCAGTTATCGCCACGCTTGTTTGCCGTTGCGCAGTATATTCATACTCACCGTGGCGCAGTGCTGGATAAAACCGCCATGGAAATCGCAGCGGATACCCAAAGCTCAGATGCTACGGTCGTGCGTGCCATTCAGGCGCTGGGGTTTTCCGGCCTGCGCGACCTGAAAAATGTGCTGGCCAGTTATCTCGGGGAGACGCTGACGTCGTCGGCAAAAATGGCAACTACGGTGAATTCCCTGACTCCGGATACCAATTCCAGCATTGATTTCGTGCTCGACGGCTATCTTTATACCTGCCAGATGCTGTCGGAGGAGAAGAACCGGCTGGCACTTTCGCGTGCCAACGCGTTGTTGAAAACCGCCGACCGGATAGCCATTTTTGGCATCGGAGCTTCCTCTCTGCTGGCGGAATATACCGCCCGTCTGTTCAACCGTAACGGGACGCCCGCGTATGTGCTTAACCGTACCGGCGCGTCGCTGAGTGAGCAACTGATCGGCATGCGTCCGGGCGATGTGCTGATTATGATGGCGCAACGAAGCGCCCATCGGGAAGGTGTAACAACGCTGGCAGAAGCCAAACGCCTGGGGATTTCAACTATTTTACTGACCGGCTCGGCTGAATCCGTTTTTATCAAAGAAGCGGACTGCGTGGTGTTTATTCCTCGCAGCGCTGATGCGGAAAAAATCCCCGTCCACGGCACGCCTGTCATTTGCCTCGAAATTCTGGTGCTGGCGCTGGCCGCCTCTTCACCAAAAGTCCCGCTTCAGACCATGAACCGGCTCTATGAGCTGAGTAATTCCATGACCAAGCCCCGCAAAAATCCGCGCGGATGATAAGACGCAGAAACCCCGTCCGGGACAACCGGACAGGATCGCGCTCATTTCTGATCCCCAAAATCACTTCTGGTATTGAGCGTCGGTCACTTTTTCCAGCCACTCCACCGGGCTGCCGTTAAGAGATTCGGCAATTGCAATGTGAGTCATGGCATTTTCCGGCGTAGCGCCGTGCCAGTGTTTAACCCCTTCAGGGATCCACACGATATCGCCGACATTCATTTCACGAATTTCACCGCCCTCTTCCTGCAACCAGCCACGGCCGTGAGTGATGATCAGCGTCTGGCCCAGCGGATGCGTGTGCCATGCGGTGCGCGCGCCCGGTTCAAAGGTCACGGTTGCACCCCCGACGCGCGCAGATTCAGTACCGCTGAACGGCGTATCGATGCGCACCTTGCCGGTAAAATAGCTTTCCGGGCCATTCTGTGAAGGAACAGAACCGCTTTTGGTAATTCTCATTTTGTCAGACATTTTACTCTCCGTTTTCTCGTTCTGATAAAAGGTACAGACATTCCGTTTAAACGACTAGATGACAAAATATGAAAGGAGCTATGAGCGGGATTCATAAATAAAACACAAAGCACGGCAGATTCAATATTAGAAAAATTGATAATTTATTGATTTTTATTAGAATTTCATTCATCCTTTGCGAACTTTAAGAAATATTGTATTTTTCGCATTTGCGGCCCGCCTGGAGCGGGCTTTTTTATGTTTTTAACACTGAAATTTGACTTAGGAATTTATTTAACACAATTAATCTACCCGACGAACCGCCCGGCACGGATTACCACAGGCAACAACGCCCTTTGGAATAGAACGAGTCACTACGCTGCCAGCACCAATTGTACTTCCCGCTCCGATGGTGACGCCTGGCAGAACGATGCACCCTCCGCCAATCCAGACATCATCACCGATTGTGACCGGTTGCGCGCTCCCGATATGTTCCCTGCGTAAATCACAATCCAGCGGATGTTGAGCGGTATAAATTTGCACATCTGGCCCGATAAAAACGTTATTCCCAATACACACCGGCGCGCAATCGAGCAGGACAAAATTGAAATTGATGAAAACGTTGTCCCCAAACGTTGTGTTAATACCGTAATCGATACGCATGCCTTTTTCAAAATGCACGTTGTGCCCAACCTGACCGAATATTTTTCTGATCAGGCTGTCTTTCTCAGCCACCTGACGCGCACCCAGTGCATTAAACTCGTCCACTTTGTCCCGGGTCTGGTAGCGGATTTCAATAAGTTCTTCATCATTAATCGGATAATCCAGACCGTTAACCATGCTTGTCAGCGCAGACATAATCTTCTCCCTGTTCAAAAATTTTTCAACCGGCTTACTGCCCGATATCCCGCAGTTTTTTCCCTGCCATCAGATTTCTTTCAATCTGTTCAAGCGTTACGTTTTTCGTTTCAGGAATAAGAATAAAAGTAATCACAACAAAAGCGAGATTCAGTGCGGTGTACAGCCAGAATGTTTCTGCGGCGCCAATATTGTCCATCAGCGTCAGGAAAGTCGCACCGATAATCATGTTGGAAATCCAGTTGGTGGTCGTTGAGCAGGTGATCCCAAAGTCGCGGCTTTTGAGGGGCTGAATTTCAGAACACAGGATCCACACCACCGGCGCAGCGCTCATGGCATACCCGGCGATACACATCATCGTCATCCCCACCGACAACCAGGAAAGCCCGGCTCCCGCCGTTCCGTGATTAAACTGCTGAAGGCAATATCCCAACACCAGCGTCCCGAGCGCTATCACGCTGAAACCTATTTTCAGCGCAGGTTTACGCCCCGCTTTATCAACCATGCCGATAGCAATGAAAGTCGCCAGCACAAACGTCAGGCCGACAATAATCGTGGCAATCATCTGTTCCTGTGTGCTGGTAAATCCGGCCAGATTAAAAATTTTCGGCGCGTAATACATGATGATATTCATGCCGGTAAATTGCTGCATGGCCTGCAATAACATGCCGAGATACACCGCCCGACGCACATTGCTGTTGGCTTTAAATAAATTCCAACCGCCCTGTTTTAACTTCAAACTTTCACGAATTTCATTCAGTTCCTGACGGGCCTTTTCAGAGGTATCGCGCAGCATCCGCAGCACACGTTCCGCTTCAATATGCTGTCCTTTCGCCGCCAGCCAGCGCGGGCTGTTGGGTAAAAAGCAGACCGCGAGCATCAGAACTAATGCAGGGATCGCCAGAACCCCCAGCATGGCGCGCCAGTCGCCGCTTGCGCTGAACGCCGTATCAGACAAAAAGGCCAGCAAAATACCGAAAGTCACCATCAGCTGATACATAGCGATCATTTTGCCGCGGATAGTTTCTGACGCCATTTCAGAGAGATACAGAGGCGCAGTATAAGAGGCGATGCCAACTGCAAATCCGAGGATCAGACGAGAAACCATCAGAATTTCAACACCTGAAGCAAACGCTGAGCCAAGCGAACCGAGAACAAACAATAATGCTGCGGCCATCAGGCTGTATTTGCGCCCCAGCCGGAAAGAGAGCCAGCCATTGGCAAGCGCCCCGAATGCCGCGCCGAGCATCATAATGCTGACGACCCATTCCTGCTGCCGGCTGGTAAGGACGAAATGGTCAGTAATAAAGGGAAGCGCACCCGAAATCACACCGATATCAAGGCCGAACAACAGCCCGGCCATCGCCGCCGCGAAAGACACAAAGAGGTTCATCACTTTGGTATTTTTCAGTGGATTTTCAGTCAGTTTTGCTACATCAGATGACGACATTTTTTTTCTCCGGATAGAAGGAAACACAGCAACGGACATCAGAAAAAAATAAATCCGGTCTTCACGATAAGCACAACGCACCCCGGCAGTGAGAGCAGGACGGGTACATATATAAACAATCGTGCTGCGCCGGATTTTTTGTGATCAAGATCACCAGCCCGCAGCAATCACATTAAATAAACGTGTCAGCCGAACCCTCACGATTTGCGAGACACTTTCCAAATCTGAATTAAAAACACTGTAAATACATACAGTCTGTTTCTTTATTTCTCGGTCAGGAATAGAGTCAACCCGGTAAAGGCGGCCCGGAAAGCTGCTTCAATTTTACTGACTCGGGATAAACATCATGATGAATTTCGAAAGCGGCACAGCATTTCAGCAAAACTCAGTCACCGTTTTTCGCTCACTGGTTGCCGGGCTGGATCTGGGGAATTTTAACGAGGGGCAGCTTTACGACCTGAGCGCACTGGCGTCAGAATCCGCCGAAGGTTTATGCCAAGGCTTACTGTGCCTGAGTGAAGGGCTGGAGAACGGAGAATTGTTGCCGCCCGAAGGCATTTTGCAGGTCAGCGCCTACCTGAAAGCCTCAGCGCATATCTTGCCGGTCCTGTTTGAGTTGTCGGAAAAAGCCAGCGACAAGCTGGGGAAAGTGAAGAAAAAGATAACTTACCCGATGATGTGACCATCACTAGCAGGCGTGCCGGGTTACGGGATTAATTGCTGCATAAAATATTCAAAGAAAGATGAAACCACGGTAGCGGCGGGCCTTATGGGTAAACGGAGTAAATGCATGGGTCTGGATACCGGCGCGTAATCGGGTAATACGCGGTTCAGCCGTCCGGCCTCTATATCATCTTGCAGCGTGACGCAGGAATGCATAACTACGCCCAGACCAGATAACGCGGCCTGACGGATAGCTTCACCGGAATCCACGGTAAGGCGCGGGACGATATCTACATCAATCTGACCGTCCGGCCCCAGGAGTTGCCAGCGATGAGCAGAGCGCCACTGGCTGAAACTGACACAATGGTGGCGGGCTAAATCAGCGGGCGTTGCCGGTGTTCCGTGAGTCTCCAGATACGACGGTGAGGCTGCAAGCACCATCTCATAAGGCGGTAAAGGAACGGCGACATATCCTTCGTCCTGAAGATTACCAATGCGTATCGCTATCTGAAAACGCTCTTCAATCATATCCACACGGCGGTCGCTCAGAACCAGATCGGCGTTGACGGCGGGATAGCGTTGCAGAAATTTCGACAATATTGGCGTGAGGATACGCTGACCAAACGCAACCGGCGCGCTGATACGCAGCATGCCCGTCACCTGTTCGTTAAGATGACGCGCCAGAGAATCGGCATCTTCAATCATTGCGAGGATCTGCACTCCGTAAAGATAAAAACGGTGCCCTGCTTCCGTCAGCCCCTGACGCCGGGTGGTCCGGTTAATCAACACGCAGCCCGTGCGGGTCTCCAGCATCTGGATGTGCTTACCGACCATAGCAGGCGTGATACCCAGCTTATCGGCGGCGGCCGTAAAACTTCCGGATTCTGTCGCGGTGATGAACGATTCGACACACTTCAGGTAATCCATTGCTCTGCTCCGTGAGGATAAAATGAAGCATTATAAATTTTTATTATCGAATAAATAAAGCAGACCGCTGTTTATCTCCTGCGACCGCTTCACGATAATCGCCGCAATATTCACAAAGATTAAGTTAAGGAAAGGCAATGAAAGCACTGGTTTTTGAAAATCCGGGTTCGGCCGATGTATTACATATGCATGAGGCGGCCGATCCTGTTCCGTCTTCAGGAGAATTACTGGTTGCGGTCACCGCAGCCGGGCTAAATTTTGCTGACATTTACCGCCGTCAGGGCCGTTATCCGCTGGCAGGAACCTCGCCGTATATCGCAGGTTATGAAGGGGCTGGCCGGGTCATTGCTGTGGGTGAAAATGTGACCGACTGGAAAACTGGCGATCGCGTTGGTTTTGCCGATGTCCCGCTGGCGCACGCCAGCCATATCCGGGTGCCGGTCGACCACGCAATCCGCTTACCGGAATGGCTGTCTGAAACTGATGCCGCCGCAGTTTTGCTGCAAGGCCTGACTGCCGATTATCTGCTTCACGATGTGCTGCCTTTACGTGCCGGAATGCACGTCGCAGTACTGGCTGCCGCGGGTGGCGTCGGGCGTTTATTGCTTCAGATGCTAAAACATCAGGACATCCACGCCTTTGCTGTTGCATCGAGCCTGGAAAAGCAGAAATCTTGTCTGGAGCTTGGCGCTGATGCTGCTGCAAATTATGACACCTGGCCTGAGCAGGTACGTTTGTGGCAGAGCGCAGGTTGCGATGTGGTATTCGACTCCGTGGGAACAACGCTCACCCAAAGTCTGGATTCCCTAAAAGACGGCGGCCGTGTAGTGCTGTTCGGTATGTCCGGCGGAGCGCTTGCTGAATTCGACCCAACCCGCCTCCAGCTCAATTCTCACGGCATTCTGGGCGCCGATCTCTGGACGTACCTGACCTCCGCCAAAGAGCGCCAGTGCCGCGCAGACCGGCTTTTTGCCCTGATTAAAGAAGGCAGCGTAGTTCTTCCGCCAGTTACTCAGTTTGCATTATCATCCGGCGCAGATGCGCACCGACTGCTGGAAACCCGAAGCTTCAGCGGTAAGATTGTGCTGGTGCCATAGGGGAAATTGTTTAGCGGATTTTTGAACCCTGCAGGATTCGAATACAACCGTTATAACCCTTGTTATTACAGTATTTTTCTCTGTTCGAAAATTGACCTGCTCCCCGTTGATTAATACACCCCGATATTAGTAATGTCTTCATAAGCCACATGAGGACATCCCCATGAAGAAGCGTTTTTCCGACCCACAGATCATCAGTATTCTCCGCGAGGCTGAAGCCGGGGTATCCGCCCGTGAACTCTGCCGCAAGCACGCTATTTCCGATGCCACGTTTTACACCTGGCGTAAGAAGTATGGCGGTATGGAGGTATGGAGGTATGGAGGTGCCCGAGGTTAAGCGCCTGAAGTCGCTTGAAGAAGAGAACGCCAGACTCAAGAAGCTGCTTGCCGAAGCCATGCTGGATAAGGAGGCGCTTCAGGTGGCTCTTGGGCGAAAGTTCTGACGACAGACCAGAAGCGGGAAGCCGTGATATTGATGTGTGATGCGACCGGTCTGTCGCAACGTCGTGCCTGCAGGCTGACAGGTTTGTCCCGGTCGACCTGCCGCTACGAAGCGCAGCGTCCGGCGTCAGATGCGCATTTATCCGGACGCATCACCGAACTGGCACTGGAGCGCAGACGTTTTGGCTACCGTCGCATCTGGTAGTTGCTGCGCCGTGAAGGGCTGGCAACAGAACGTCTGCCGCTGCTCCGTCCGGCTGCGCCTAATCTGACCTGGTCGATGGATTTCGTCATGGATGCACTGGCCACCGGTCGCAGGATCAAGTGCCTGACCTGCGTGGACGACTTCACGAAGGAGTGCCTGACGGTCACTGTTACCTTTGGGATTTCAGGCGTGCAGGTCACGCGTATTCTGGACAGCATTGCGCTGTTTCGCGGCTATCCGGCGACGATAAGAACTGATCAGTGCCCGGAATTTACCTGCCGCGCGCTCGATCAATGGGCCTTTGAGCATGGCGTGGAGCTGCGGCTTATCCAGCCCGGCAAGCCGATACAGAAAGGATTTATTGAGAGTTTTAACGGACGCTTTCGCGATGAATGCCTGAATGAACACTGGTTCAGTGACGTCAGTCATGCCAGGAGAACCATCAGTGTCAGGATTATAATGAGTGCCGCCCGCACTCCGCGCTCAATTATCAGACGCCGTCTGAATTTGCGGCGGGCTGGAGAAAGGGTAATTCTGAGAGTGAAGGATCCGACATTACTAGGTGAGCGTTGTATCTAATCCTGGGGGCAGATCAGCAAGGATGCCTGACAGGAAGCACAAGCAGATATGGGAATCGCGCAGGGATGCAGCTCTGAGGAAAGGCAAGCCAGTTCCTCAGTACAAAGAGAAGCTGATTTCAGCGGCCACGCGCAGCCAATACCTTTCATTCATTCGCGGATTATTTCGGATCGCCGCCGATGAATGGAAGTGGCTGAGTAAGGCACCTGTCATCAAGACGAGAAAGCCAATCTCCCGCCGCGTCAAATGGCTGACACGCGAAGCAGATAGACGCTATTTTGGGGTTTTTGTTCCAAATCTGTCCCACTCGCAAATTTCGAAGGGAACGACTGACAGCTAAGTGATTGATTTTGAATGGTACGCCCTACAGGGCTCGAACCTGTGACCTACGGCTTAGAAGGCCGTTGCTCTATCCAACTGAGCTAAGGGCGCATTGCTTGTCCCAAATTGGGAGCGTTGCGGGTTCGGATTATACGGGCAGACCGGGTTGAGTCAATGGCTTTCGAACTCTCTGCTTAATGCCTGAACAATTAGCAGTTATTCCCGGTATGCCTGATAAGACGATGTCATCAGCGGTGGTTATTTTTCGTGCTCAGATTTCAATGCAGCGGTGATAACGCGCGCGCAGGCGTGGTATGCCACGCCTTCGTAGGCGGTCAGTTCCGGCTGCAAAGTTTGTACGATACCGTTTTTACCGATCACCGCAGGTTGCCCGATATACACGCTAAGTTCGTCATCCCACGCGGAAACCGGGTACACGCTCTGCGCATTGGACAGCACGGCATCCACCAGACGCGCTGACGCGGTCGCAATACCGAAGCTGGTCCAGCCCTTCCCTTGCAGGATTTCCCAGCCGCCGCCGCGAACGGCGTCGTCCATTTTTGCCCAGTCAACCTCGCGATCGCCCGCCAGTTCGGCGACCGGACGTCCACCGAGCGTGACAGTGCTCCAGGCGACAAACTGCGACTCACCGTGTTCGCCCATCACGTAGCCCGTGACGCTTTTCGGATCAAAGCCGAAAAACTCGCCGACGACGCGTTTCATCCGTGCGGTATCCAGAGACGTGCCGGTGCCAAATACCTGCGAATCCGGCAAGCCGCTGGTTTGCTGAATAATCTGGGTTATCACGTCGCACGGGTTGGTGATGTTGATAATAACGCCGCCAAAACCGCTGGCGATGACACGGGGAATGACTTCACGGACTGCCGCACGGGTTTCGGCCAGCTCTTCCAGACGGTCTTCGCGTAACAGCGTTTTAGGGCCGACGGCGATGACCAGCACGTCGGCGTCATGCAATTCGCTGTAATCATTAGCGATGACCTGAACGCGCGAAGCAGTCAGTGAAGCCATATCGCGTAGTTCTAGCGACTGGCTGACGGCTTTCTTTTCATTTTCATCCAGCAGCACAATGATGTCGCACAAACCCTGTGTGACCAGTGAAAACGCGACGTCAGCGCCCACGTGCCCGGCACCGATGATTCCCACTTTACGTGTCATTTATTCCTTTCCTCATGATTTAAATAGAGTCACATCTAAAATAGACACTTTTTTCGCCACTGTCTCAGGTTAAATTCTCACCCGCCGATAACAAGTTATTCGCATTCAGCGCCTGACAGCGCACGCCGCTTCTGACAAAATAGACGCATCCCCCTGCATTTTTTAATTGATGGATTTATTCCCTGATGGCAGCAAAGATTATTGACGGTAAAACGATTGCGCAGCAAGTCAGAAACGAAGTTGCGGCGCGTGTTCAACAACGACTGGCGGAAGGGAAACGTGCTCCCGGGCTGGCTGTCGTACTGGTCGGTGAAAACCCGGCATCGCAGATTTATGTTGCCAGCAAGCGCCGTTCTTGCGAAGAAGTCGGGTTTATTTCCCGCTCTTACGATTTACCGGCGACGACCACCGAAGGCGAACTGCTCGGCCTTATCGATCAGCTCAATAACGACAACGAAATCGACGGTATTCTGGTTCAGCTTCCGCTGCCTGCGGGCATTGATAACATCAAGGTGCTCGAGCGTATTCATCCTGACAAAGACGTCGACGGGTTCCATCCGTACAACGTGGGGCGTCTGTGCCAGCGCGCGCCAACGCTGCGCCCTTGTACGCCGCGCGGTATCGTGACCCTGCTCGAACGTTATGGCGTTGATACATTCGGGCTGAACGCCGTGGTGATCGGCGCATCCAATATTGTTGGCCGTCCGATGAGCATGGAGTTACTGCTGGCGGGCTGCACCACGACGGTCACGCACCGCTTCACTAAAAATCTGCGTCATCACGTCGAAAACGCCGATCTGGTGGTGGTTGCCGTCGGTAAACCGGGTTTTATTCCGGGCGAATGGATTAAACCGGGTGCGATTGTCATTGATGTCGGTATAAACCGTCTGGAAAGTGGTAAAGTTGTCGGCGATGTGGAATATGATGGCGCCGCTGAGCGAGCTTCCTTTATCACACCGGTGCCGGGCGGTGTTGGCCCGATGACGGTCGCGACGCTGATCCAGAATACCTTGCAGGCTTGTGAGGAATATCACGACATCAGCGCAAATAAGTCTTAAACAATTAGCACTACACATAAAGTCAGGAATACATGGAAACTTTTTTTCTCGAAAAACATCCGCACGTTGAACTGTGCGACCTGCTCAAATTTATGGGCTGGTGTGACAGTGGCGGTACCGCTAAAGCGGTGATCGCTGAAGGCCAGGTTAAGGTCAACGGCAAAGTCGAAACCCGTAAACGCTGCAAAATCGTTGCTGACCAGAACGTTGAGTTCGCCAGCAATAAAGTCGTGGTGAAGGCGTCAGTATAATTTTCTGACCCAATCCGGCTTCGAAAAAATGCCCTGCAAGCTTCACGCTGACAGGGCATTTTTTATGTCTGCTTTAGGACAAAGACTGAGTTACTGAGCCTGTGTAACCCATAATACCGGCCAGTCGCCGCCGCTGCTGTAGCCATCACAGCTTGGCTCTGACGCAAACGCGGCCAGGCGGAACGTTTTGCCGTCGAATATCCAGCGGGAAGAGACGCCGCAATCTCCGACGCCACGGCCTTTATCGTAGGTCGTCAGCAATCCGGTTTTCGGATCAAAATCAGCATTGATCAGTTCCGGAGACTGATCGTCTTCGCCCAGTTTGAACGGCATGCTCAGCGCCAGATCGTCCATTTTATACGGTGACTGACGCGAAACCAGGAATCCCAGCGCGTAAAGGTTATACGCGCCCATATCGCAGTTCACCGTCATCAGCGCTTTCTCGTTGCTGAGTGCAAAGATATGTACTTCGCGCTCCGACGGGTCGAGGCTGCAATCGTTGTTCTCAATGGTAGTCGCGGCATTCTGCGTTATCGCCGAAATCTCAGTTTCAGAAAGCGCATGAGGTTCGCTGAAACGCGGCAGAACCGGCGTTGCCGGGATCGGCGGCACCGTATTCACCGGCTTCGTTCCGCGGTTCGCCCAGGCAGTTTTCGTGCCAACGCGCCCCTGCTGTGCATCGATTGCCAGCAAAGCGGCCTTCAGCCCTTTGAGTGAAATAACCGGCCTGACCGGCTGCGCGGTATCGGCTTTACCGGCCAGCTGAATGCTGCTGCCTTCACGGATAGCGGCAATAAAATCATTCACCACCAGACGGTTACCGGTAGAAAGGTGTTTTTTGCTGACATCCCATTCGCGATGATTAAAGCTCAGCGTTTTGCCATTCATCTGCAAACGGCTGGCGATTGGCGCTTCAGCAGACTGTTCATCGCTGTTGCGCTGGTAATCAATGCTGACAGTCGATTTACCTTCGGGTCCGGCTTCGCGGGTAATTTTCATTACCAGCTCCTGCCCGTCCTGAGAATTTCGGGCGACGCAGTGATTGAGATTGTCGCAGCTGACCTGCCAGTCGTTATAAATTGCCTGCGTCGGCTCGGCCTGCGCGCTGAAAGCCAGCATTCCGGCCAGCAGGCATAAAGGGGCGGTAATCCATCTGCTCATTATGAGTTTCTGCTCTGTTCGAAATTATCTTTTTTGATAATAGCGTAACCGCCGCCAAGACTCTGCCAACAATGCAGCATTTTTTATTCGAAATAAGAAAGAGATACTTTGCCGGATTTATTTTTTTGCAGGCATTTATTTTTCACCACTTACGAAATCACGTAATGGTGACGTAACGAAACTTTCAGTACACTGACTCCGCCAATAACGAAAAAAAATGGCGAAAGGATGATGTTCATTTCTCCGGGAGATTCAGATGAAGTTATGGATTTGGCTGATAACGTTGTTCTCTCTGTCCGCGTGGGCGGAAGAGCCGCCGGTGGTGTACAACGGCACACTGGGAAAAACCAGCATAGTGGTTGAGCTGGACATGAATAAACCTGACGAAGTGACGGGCCGTTACTTTTATCAGAAGTACCATCTGGATTTGCCACTCAACGGCGCGCTGGACGGGCAGGATCTCAAACTTCAGGAAGGGCTGGACGATTTTGACGATACGCCGCGTCCTGAATTTACCCTGACCAAAGATGAAAACGGTGGCTGGCAAGGCAACTGGACCAACCCGCAGGGCAAAACGCTGCCGGTGACGCTAAAACCTGCGCAGCTTCCTGCGGCGGCTACCGACGACAGCTATCTGGGTTCGCTGATTCATACCGATCCTTACGAGTATCTGCGGTTATCCGAATTGCAGCTGAAGGCCGGTAAAAGCGAGAATTTCATGGGCTATCAGCTGCAATGGTGGGTTGAGCCTCAGTCGAAAATCACGCTTTTCGAGATTGTGTCCGGTTATCCGGACGCCAGTTTGCAGGCGATGAACCAGAAACTGCGCACCCGTTTATGGCAGGAAGTCAGCGGATGGCATGCGTGTATGCTCGGCGCCAGCCGGTTTGGTCAGGGCGAATATCAGCAGACCGTTACGCCGGAATTCATGAGCCCGGAAGTCGTCAGTGTCAGTCTGTTCACGTCCTATGATTGCGGCGGTGCGCATCCTGATTTCGGCGAAGCGCCGGTCAATATGAACGCCCAAACGGCGGATACACTGACGCTGGAAGACATCGTGTGGGTCGGTGACGGCGCGCCGTTCCATTATCTCAATGCGGAAGATCGTGCCTCATCGGGCAAAAATGACGTGGATTTCGATACCTTCGCCTCGTACCGCGATAAGAAATGGGCACCGTGGCTGGTGAAACAACTTACTGCGGCGCATCCGGAACAGATGAAGAAGCCGACCGACGATAGCGACGATGACTGCGATTATTCGGATCCGTCCGTCTGGCAGTTCCCGGCGTGGTATTTCACACCGAAAGGCCTGTATTTTGATCCGACGTTCGCCCGCGTACAACGTTCGTGCGAAAGCCCGGAATGGTCAGTCTTGCCGTGGTCAGCGCTGAAAGGCCACGCAGGGAGCACCGCCATCAGTCTGGAACACTAAAAGTCAAAGGCACCTGCGGGTGCCTTTGACTTTTAAGATAACAATGACTTTTCGGGATTAAAACTTTTACGCCAGCCAGCCCTGCAACTGCGCGTATTGAAGCAACATAATCGTTTTACCGTCTTTGATGCGGCCATCTTTGATCATCGCCAGCGCTTCGGTGAACGGCACTTCCAGCACGTCAATATCTTCATCTTCCACGCCACCGCCAGCATTCGCCCGCTGCGATTCATCATATTCTGCGGCAAAAAAGTGAACGATTTCCGTCACGCTGCCCGGCGACATGTAGCATTCGAAGAGTTTCTCGACGTGCCCGACGGCAAAACCGGTTTCTTCAATCGCTTCTTTACGGATGCAGTCTTCCGGCGAATCATCGTCCAGCAACCCTGCGCAGGTTTCCAGCAACATGCCGGTCGGGTTGCCGTTGACATACGTCGGCATACGAAACTGATTGATCAGCAGAACGGTTTTCTTTGGCCGGTTATAAAGCAGAATGGTCGCACCGTTTCCCCGGTCATACACTTCACGGGATTGCGGCTGACGTTCACCGTTGCGTTTGATTAAGTCGTAGGTGAATTTTCGAAGAACATACCAGTTATCAGAGAGTAACTCGGTCCGGACGTTTTCGATTTTAGATGACCTGCCATGAGATGACATTTAGCGTGCCTCCGCTCAGAAGTGGTGAGAGAAGCCCGATATCATAGCCGCAATAGTACGCCCCTGCCAGCGTCAGCCGTGCTCAATTGCGTCGAGAAGTTGCTCGCGATGTCGGCCAATCCATTGGGGATCCAGCGGTCCCCAGCCGGAAATCTGATAGTAGCCGTCGTTATTGCGCACGCCCTGCTGCACAAATTCCAGCTCGATGCCCATCCCCGGTAACGCTTTCAGCACATCCTGCAAAGTGCGGCGCGGCCAGCCGGTAATCTCCATCAGTTTGGGCACATTCGATTTTTGTTCGTTATCCAGCAACCAGCAAAGATAGAGACGGCGCGCAAACACCGAATTCAAATTCAAACTCATCTGGACGACCCCTGCGTATTGTCATAAAAAGAAGATAGCCAAAGCGTAGACTGTTTCAGCGAATACGTGTGAGACATAACCCTGTGTGCGGGGAGGCTTTTTTACATTATCTCCTTTATTTCTCCACGTTTTATCGGGAATGAGAAGGTAAAGTGCATTGACGTAGAACGACACTCTAACACTCGCTCAGTCCTTTCCGGACGGTACTGCCTCTGAGAAAACCTTTTCAGGGGATTTTTTTGTCAGATTACTGACGCTCTGTTTGTTTGCTGATGTTAGTCACTCACGCCAGAGTGACAACGAGGTTCTTGACGCATGGCTAACTTTTTTATCGATCGCCCGATCTTTGCCTGGGTTTTAGCGATCATCATTTCCTTGTCCGGCGCACTGGCTATCTATTCTTTGCCCGTTGAACAGTACCCCGATCTGGCTCCGCCAAATGTGCGTATAACCGCGACTTATCCGGGCGCATCAGCTCAGACGTTAGAAAACACGGTGACACAAATCATCGAGCAGAACATGACCGGGTTGGACAACCTGATGTACATGTCTTCTCAGAGCAGCAGCAACGGCAAGTCACAGATTACCCTGAGTTTTGTGGCCGGAACCGACCCGAATGAAGCCTTGCAACAGGTACAAAACCAGCTGCAACAGGCGATGAAACGATTGCCGCAGGCGGTGCAAACGCAGGGGGTCACCGTCTCGAAAACCGGTGATACCAACCTGATGACCGTCGCATTCGTGTCCACCGACGGCAGTATGGATAAGCAGGATATCGCCGACTATGTGGCCTCCAATATTCAGGATCCACTAAGCCGTATCGACGGTGTCGGCAGTATTACCGCTTACGGCACGCAATATGCGATGCGTATCTGGCTCGATCCGAACAAACTGACTAACTACCAGATGACCACCAGCGATGTGGTGACGGCAATTGAAAACCAGAACAGTCAGGTGGCAGTCGGGCAGCTCGGCGGCGCACCGTCGGTTGATTTGCAGGCGCTCAACGCAACGGTTAACGCGCAGTCGCAGTTGCAAACGCCGCAACAGTTTCGCGATATCACCCTGAAAGTGAATCAGGACGGCTCACAGGTCAAACTCGGCGATGTCTCAACCGTCGGTCTGGGTGCCGAAGACTACAGCATTCTCAGCCGTTATAATGGCCAGGCCGCATCTGGTATGGGCGTGCAGCTGGCGTCCGGCGCCAACGAACTGCAAACCGACAAACTGGTTCGCGCACGTCTGACGGAACTGGAAAAATACTTCCCCCACGGGCTCGAAACCCGCATCGCCTATGAAACCACGCCATTCGTCAAAGCGGCGATCACCGACGTGGTGAAAACGCTGTTCGAAGCGATCGTGCTGGTGTTCCTCGTAATGTATCTGTTCCTGCAAAATATCCGCGCAACGTTGATCCCGACCATTGCCGTCCCGGTGGTTTTGCTGGGTACGTTCGTGGTGCTGCATCAGTTCGGTTACACCATCAACACCCTGACAATGTTCGCGATGGTGCTCGCCATCGGGCTGCTGGTCGATGACGCCATCGTGGTGGTGGAGAACGTCGAGCGCGTGATGAGCGAGGAAGGGCTAAGCCCCAGAGACGCAACCCGAAAATCGATGGGGCAAATTCAGAGTGCGCTGGTCGGTATCACCATGGTGCTGTCGGCCGTATTTATCCCGATGGCGTTTTTCGGCGGTACAACCGGTGCGATCTACCGTCAGTTCTCCATCACGATTGTCGCCGCGATGGTGCTTTCTGTCTTTGTCGCGCTGACCCTCACACCGGCGCTGTGTTCGACCATTCTCAAGCCGATTGCCAAGGGCCATCATCACGGCAAAACAGGTTTCTTCGGCTGGTTTAACCGCACGTTCGATAAGAATGCGCACCGTTATGAACGGGGCGTTGGCAGCATTCTCCGCCACAGCGTGCGTTATATGCTGGGTTATCTGCTGATCCTCGGCATTCTGGCGTTCCTGTTTGTGAAACTGCCGACGTCATTCCTGCCGCAGGAAGATCAGGGCGTACTGACCGTTCAGGTTCAGCTGCCGCCGGGTTCTACGCTGCAACAGACACAAAAAGTGGTCGAGAAAATCGAGCACTATTTCCTGACGGAAGAAAAGAATGATGTGGTTTCCGTGTTCTCCACGCTGGGCGCAGGCCCGGGCGGTAACGGTCAGAACGTTGCCCGTCTGTTTATCAGCCTGACGGACTGGGACAAACGCACCTCCGGTCATAACTCTGTCTTCGACATTATTGACCGCGCGACCAAAGAATTCCGGCACATCCGCGAGGCGCGCGTTATCGCCAGCGGACCACCGGCCATCAACGGACTGGGGACATCTGCCGGTTTCGATATGGAATTGCAGGATCACGCCGGGAATGGTCATGATGCACTGATGGCCGCGCGCGATCAGCTTCTGGAAATGACCAGCAAAGACAGCACGCTGAGCCGCGTTCGTCATAACGGTCTCGATGACAGCCCGCAGTTGCAGATCGACATCGATCAGGTAAAAGCGCAGGCGCTGGGGGTTTCCGTTGCGGATATCAACAGCACGCTGAGTACCGCCTGGGGTTCCACGTACGTGAATGACTTCGTTGACCGCGGGCGTGTGAAGAAAGTTTATGTTCAGGCTGCCGCGCCGTTCCGTATGCTGCCGGACGACGTCAATAAATGGTACGTGCGCAATTCCAGCGGAACGATGGTGCCGTTCTCCGCATTCACCACGTCGCACTGGCAAACCGGTTCACCGCGTCTGGAACGTTACAACGGTTATTCTGCGGTAGAAATTGTCGGTGAAGCTGCAACGGGCGTCAGCAGCGGTACGGCGATGGACGAGATGGAAAAACTGGTTGCGAAACTCCCCGCCGGATTCGGTCTTGAATGGACGGGGCTTTCTTATCAGGAACGCCTCTCCGGTGCGCAGGCTCCGGCGCTGTACGCCATCTCCCTGCTGGTCGTATTCCTGTGTCTGGCGGCGCTTTATGAAAGCTGGTCGATTCCGTTCTCGGTCATGCTGGTGGTGCCGTTAGGCGTGATCGGTGCGGTGATTGCAACGTGGCTGCGCGGGCTGGAAAACGATGTTTACTTCCAGGTCGGGATGTTAACCATCATCGGCTTGTCGGCCAAAAACGCCATTCTGATCGTCGAGTTTGCCAATGACCTTAACCACAAAGGCAAAGCGCTGGTAGAAGCCACGCTCGAAGCCTCAAGGATGCGTTTGCGCCCTATTCTGATGACGTCGCTGGCGTTTATCTTCGGGGTCTTGCCGATGGCGACCAGCACCGGCGCGGGTTCCGCGAGCCAGCACGCAGTCGGCACCGGGGTTATCGGCGGGATGATTTCTGCCACCGTTCTGGCAATCTTCTTCGTTCCGCTGTTCTTTGTGCTGGTCCGCCGCCGCTTCCCGGGGAAAACCGGTGAGCCGGTCATCTCGGATATCGTCGCAACCGTGCCTCACGAACACAAATAGCAGGCACAAAAAAGGCGTTAATGTGAATTAACGCCTTTTTTATTAATGATTTATTGGCTGGTGTAAATCGTCTCTAAATGGACGTAATGGTCTTCCTGAACAAACGTTTTTATTATGACGCGCTGACACGGTGAATAAATCTTCTCTTTGCTTTGTCGCTGGTACTGTGGGCAATTACGCTTTCAACATACGGTCGATAAAGTCTTTCCAGTTACCTAATTCTTGCTCTAACATTTTTCTCCCCTTGATTGGACGGCATCATTATACGTCTATTTTTTGTACACGCAAAAATTCAGTGACAATTGTTTAATCGCGATCACAATCCCGCCCCGTCTGGATCCTGCCCGCGTTTTGCCTCATTATGTGATTATTCGTGCCCCGCTTTTTGCGCTGGTCAAAAGTTCCTTTATTACTCACAGGTTATGTTTTTTTATGGCAACGACGTCTGCTCAAACCACTTTTATTCTTTACGGCATTAAAAATTGCGATACCGTCAAAAAAGCCCGCCGCTGGCTGGAAGAAAATGGCGTTGAATGCCAGTTCCACGATTATCGGGTTGAAGGCCTGGACGAGGCGCTGCTGCAAAACCTCATCGACAAACAGGGTTGGGAAGCGATGCTCAACACGCGCGGCACCACCTGGCGCAAACTGGACGAAGCCACGCGCACGGCCTGTGATAACGAAGCCAGCGCCAAAGCCGTGATGCTTGAACATCCGGCGGTGATCAAACGCCCTTTCTTGCTGGCGCCAGATGGCCAGTCTCTGCTGGGATTCAAACCAGAAAGCTATCAGCAATTTCTCGCACAGGTGAAGTAACATGAGTTGTCCGGTTCTCGATTTAGCCCAGCAGTTAATCCGCCGCCCTTCCCTCAGCCCGGACGATGCAGGCTGCCAGGAAATTATGATTGCCCGCCTGCAGGCCATTGGTTTTCACGTTGAGCCGATGAATTTTGGCGATACCCTCAATTTTTGGGCGACACGCGGTGAAGGCAAAACCCTGGCATTTGCCGGGCACACTGACGTCGTACCGACCGGCGATCACAATCTGTGGGTAACCGGCCCGTTCGAGCCAACCCTGCGCGATGGCATGCTGTATGGCCGTGGCGCTGCCGATATGAAAGGTTCGCTGGCGGCGATGGTGGTCGCGGCAGAACGCTTTGTGGCAGCAAACCCGAATCACAAAGGCCGTCTGGCGTTTCTGATTACTTCCGATGAAGAAGCCAGCGCCGTGAACGGCACCGTCAAAGTGGTTAACGCCCTGATGGAACGCAAAGAGCGCCTGGATTTTTGCCTGGTCGGCGAGCCGTCCAGCACCACGCGCGTGGGCGATATTGTGAAAAATGGCCGTCGCGGCTCGATGACCGCTAACCTGCACGTGCATGGCGTTCAGGGGCATGTTGCCTATCCACATCTGGCCGATAATCCGGTGCACCGCGCCATGCCTGCGCTCAACGAACTGGTCGCTACGGTCTGGGATAACGGCAACGAATTCTTCCCGCCGACCAGCATGCAAATCGCCAATATCAATGCCGGTACCGGCAGCAATAACGTGATCCCCGGCGAGCTGTATGTGCAGTTTAACTTCCGTTTCAGCACGGAACTGACCGATGCCATCATTAAGCAGCGCGTCGCTGAACTGCTGGATCGCCACAATCTTCAGTACACCCTGAACTGGGTGGTGTCCGGCCAGCCGTTCCTGACGTCCCGCGGTGAACTGGTTGACGCCGTCGTGAATGCCGTTCGCCACTACAGCGAAATCACGCCAGAACTGCAAACCACCGGCGGAACTTCCGACGGGCGTTTCATCGCGCTGATGGGCGCTCAGGTGGTTGAACTGGGACCGGTGAATGCCACCATCCACAAAATCAACGAATGCGTACATGCCGCCGATTTGCAGGTTCTCAGCCGTATGTATCAGCGCATCATGGAACAGTTAGTCGCATGATCAGCCACGAAATGCTGACCGGCCGCTCCGACGCGCATCTGGTCACATTGGGCGAAGTCCCGCACCGGTTACAAAAAGCCGCCGCCGGTGCCTTTGCAGAAATGCAAAAAGCAGCGGCGCAGGCCGGGTTTAATTTGCAGCCAGCCAGTACTTTTCGTGATTTCAGTCGCCAGCAGGCCATCTGGAATGGCAAATTTCGCGGCGAGCGACCAGTATTAGATAAGAACAGCCAGCCGGTGGACATCAGCACGTTGTCTGCCGCTGAACGTTGTGAACTGATCCTGCGCTGGTCGGCACTACCGGGCGCAAGCCGCCACCACTGGGGCAGCGATCTGGATGTTTACGATCCGTCTCTGCTGCCGGAAGGCCGGACGCTGCAACTGGAGCCGTGGGAATACGAGGAAAACGGCTATTTTCATCCGCTGAACCTCTGGATGTCGGCGCACATGGAAGCATTTGGCTTTTACCGGCCTTTTGCACAGGATCGTGGCGGCGTTGCCGTTGAACCCTGGCACCTGAGTTATCGTCCTCTGGCACAGCAGTGCGAATCACAGCTGACGCCGGAGGTGCTAATCAGCGCGTGGCAGGGCCAGGATATCGCCGGTTCTGACTGGGTCATCAGTGAGATAGCGACATTTTTTCCGCGTTTTATCGCCCTAAACCCTACATAAATTAAGGAGCACGCCATGGAGTGGATTAAAGATTACTGGTGGATCGTTCTGATCATTCTGATCGGCATGTTTATCAGCGGGATGAAAGAGTTACGTCGTGTGGACGTGAAGAAATACCTGAAAGATAAACCTGAACTTCCACCGCATCGCGACAACAATGCCGAGTGGGATAAAGACGATGACTGGCCAAAGAAAAAGTAACACCGGTCAGCACGGCTAAAAAACCTAATCAATATTAGTCGGCGGATTATGTAGCGATTCTCCGCCGATTGACTCTCTCTCCGGCCAGTATCATGTGACGTGAAACTGACGTACGGAGAGACGAGTCCTTTGCCAACTTTAACAACCCCGACACCAGAGCAGGCGACAGCCGACGCCACGCAATTTCTGGGGCTTGCTCCATTTTTACGCATGAGCATAGCCGGTGACGAGTGCACCGCGATCGCGCAGGAACTGGTCACACGTGCGCAGCAAAATCCTGATGATGCCATTTTGTGGATGAACCTTTCCACGGTGATGCTGTGCCTGCAACGCACCGATCTTGGCCTGACTATCCAGAATCAGGCGCTGGCGATGCAGCAGGTTTATACCCTCAGCGCTGTGCAAAAACCGGCAAAACTGCGTTTACTGATGCTGATGGTGCCCGGTACGCTGTCCGCCAACGTGCCCCTCGACTGTCTGCTGGAAAACAGCGACATCGACCTGATTTATTACTACATCACGCCGGAAGCACCGTTTGAGGCGCCCATTCCTGAACATGACCTGCTGATGATTGGCATCAGCGCGACCACCGAAAATCTGTTCCTGTTGCAACAACTGGAAACCTTGACCCGCCAGTGGCCGGTGCCGGTGATCAACGCTCCCGAGTACATTCCTCATTCAGAACGCCACATCGCCAGCCGCGTTTTACAAAACAAACCGGGGCTCACCATCGCGCAGGCGTATCCGGTGACGCACGCCCTGCTTACTGCGGTCGCAAGCGGGCAAATGACGCTGAGCGATGCGTTACCGGGCAGTGATTTCCCGGTTATCCTGCGCCCCGCAGGTTCGCACGGTGGCCACGGTCTGGAGAAAATCACCCGGCAGGACGAACTGGCGGATTACCTTGCGCGCGTTGGCGTTGAAGATTATTTCCTGTCGAAATTCATCGATTACAGCAACGCGGACGGCCAGTTCCGTAAATACCGTATATCGCTGATCGACGGTAAACCTTACGCCTGCCATATGGCTATTTCGTCGCACTGGATGGTGCATTACGTCAACGCGGCGATGTATGAAGATCATAAAAAGCGTGAAGAAGAAGCGGCTTTCCTGACGAATTTCCACGAATTCGCCGCGCGCCACCACGCCGCGCTGAAGGCCATTTATGACACAACCCTACTCGATTATGTCGGGATTGATTGCAGCGAAGCGCCCGACGGCTCGTTGCTGGTCTTTGAAATTGATCCGGCAATGGTGGTTCACGCCATGGACCTGGAAGTCATGTTCCCGCACAAACAAATCCATATGAATAAAGTTAAAACAGCATGCCGCGAGTTGCTGTTATCCCGTGCCTTTGCGCACGCCGACACTTCCGCTGATGCGCTAACAGGACAAGAATAAACATGATTTCACGTAACGCCCTGAATTTCTCTGGTGGTCCCGGCGCATTGCCGGAAACGGTTCTGGCGCAGGTCGAGGCCGCCATCAAAGAAGTGCCGGAGGTTGGCCTGTCGATCCTCGGGATCAGCCACCGCTCAGACTGGTTCGCTGCCGTCGTCGAAGAAACGGAAAATAACATCCGTACCCTGCTCGGCTTGTCTCAGGATTTCCATATTCTGTTTCTGCAAGGCGGCGCCACGCAGCAGTTTTCCATGGTGCCGATGACGTTACTTCGCGGCCAGAAACATGCGGCTGAATATCTGGATACCGGTTACTGGAGCAGCAAGGTTGTGACCGAAGCGCGTCGCGAAGGCCCGGTAAAGGTGCTGTGGAGCGGTGAGTCCTGTGGTTTTAACCGTCTGCCATCTGATGGCGAGCTGGATTTTTCACCGGACGCGCCGTATCTGCATTACGTTTCGAACGAAACCGTGGAAGGGCTGCAATTCCAGCGCGTTGTGGGCCGCGATGATGTGCCTCGCGTCTGCGATATGTCCTCTGATTTCCTGTCTAAACCGTGCGATGCTAATAAATTCTCGGTGATTTACGCCCATGCCCAGAAAAACATCGGCCCGGCCGGTGTGACGATTGTGCTGGTGCATGACACCGTGGTGAAAGCCTCCTCCGACGAACTGCCGACATTCCTCAACTACCGTCGTCAGGTTGAATCCCATTCCAACCTGAATACGCCGCCAGTTTTTGCGATTTACGTGGTTCTGCTGGTCACCCGCTGGCTGCTCAATGACGTAGGCGGTCTGGAAAATATGGCCCAAACCAACCGCCATAAAACCGAATTGCTGTATGCGATGCTTGATAACAGCGACGGTTTTTACAAAGGCTGGAGCAGCAAGGAAGACCGTTCACAAATGAACGTGGCGTTTAAACTCCCGGATGAAACGCTGGAGCAAAAATTCCTGGCAGAAAGCCATGAAGCCGGTTTCTCAGGTCTGGCGGGGCATCGCGCCATTGGCGGGATCCGCGCCTCAATCTACAACGCGCTTTCACTGCCAGCGGCAGAGAAACTGACCAACTTCATGGATGACTTCCTGCGTCATAACCGCAAATAAACCTCTGTGATTTCAATAAAAAAGCCCCCAACTGATCAACAGGCGGGGGCTTTTTTACGGGTAAAAATCAGTGCTGATGAGACTTCGGTTCGTAGTTTTTCAAATGCGCAATCGCGGTATTGATCATGTGTGAATCCAGCCCGTGGCCCATGCCCGGCTGAAGATTCAGGGTGCAATCGCAGCCTAATGATTTGAGGCGCTCAGCGGCACTTTTTGACTGGAACGGGTTAATCACCGGATCCTGTTCACCGTGAATAAAATGCACCACCGTACCGGCAGAAATCGGTTTTTCCGGCAGGACGGAGAAACGTCCGCTGAAAGCCACAATGCGCGAAGCCAGATGTTCTTCCACTTTGGTGGATTCCAGCGCCATGATGGTCCCCTGAGAAAAACCAATCAGCGTGGTATGTTCCGGCGGCACGCCGGTTTTCTGCTGCCAGTCGCGGACAATTTCGACGAATGCGGGCATCGCCGCGTCGACACGCGGCTGACGGTTTTGCTCCGTCACGCCCTGCACGGAGAACCACTGGAAGCCACGGCCAAAATCACAGATGTCCGGGCTGCCGACGCTGATAACCTGCGCCTGTGGAAAAGAAAGCGCAAAAAACTTGCCGATCTCACCCATGGAAATCGGGTTATCGCCCACGCCATGAAACAGTAAAATCAGCTGGTTAGCTCTTTCTTCCGGTTGCTGGACAATAATCTGTTCTGAGCTCATGAATTTCTCCCGTTGTAGGTTAATGGCCTTACTATACGCCGCCCGCCGGTCAGTGAAATCGGGTTTTATTGAACGAGTCTTTCCATTTTTTGCAATAAAACCGTTGATTTAATCGCCAGTGTGCAGGGAAATTGCCCGCCGACGCCAAATTTCACACGCCGTCGCATCCGTGGCTTTCAGCGCCTGCGCCGTTTCCTGACGCCAGCGGACCAGCAGGTCTTTCCGGCCATTCAGCCGCAGCATCTGCACAATGCCGGCGACACTTTTCCCCTGTTGCAGGTAAGCGCGCAGGGCGACCAGCGGCAGGGAAAGTTGCAGTAAGAGGCGGTTCAGCGCCGGTAAACTGCTTTCCAGCGGCCGGTGCGCAAACGCAAATCCGGCCAGTTCGCGCCAGTCGGCTTCATCTAATGATAAACCGCCCGTTAACGGGAGCGGCAGCTGGCGGTCAATCTGCGGTGCCAGCCAGCGCCAGTCACGGTTGAGCTGCGACTCTGCGGCATCCGTCAGCGCCTTTCCGGCATCGCTTAACGGTAACAGCGCCATCGCGGCGTAACATCCGCTGCTGGCCTCTTTCTGCGAACTCACGCGGACCAGACGAAAACCGGCCTGCTGCCACAACGCGGCGAGTTCATCGGTATACCCGAAACTGACCGACATAAAATCCAGCCTCTGTTGCTGCGCGCTGTGTTTTTGCTGCATCAGCAACTCGCTGGCAATTCCCTGACGCCGGAACGCCGGATGAACAGCAATACGGCTGATGCGGCGCGAACGCAAAACCGCCGCCTGCGGGAAACCGGCGTGCGCGGCAAGAGATTGTGCGACCAGGTTCCCGCGCGGACGCCGCCTTCCTGCCCAGACTTCATGCGCCAGTTCCGCACTCAGCCCGCCCTCATCCACCAGCCACAGCGCACCGGTCAGCGTGCTTTTCTGCCGGGCGGCACTGAAAATCATGCCTGGTGCATCGAGCAGGCGGCGTAAATCCAGCGGCGAGGTGCGGTAGTGTGCGCTGGTCAGTAAACCGTAAAACTGCTGCAAAAGCGCAGGTTCACGCAGCCAGTCGCCGGCATCGATGGAGAATATTTCGGACGTTGCTGTCGTGGCATCTCCGGCGGGAATTTCTTCCGAAAACAGCAATAACTCGCTGATGAACGGCTCCAGCAGGTCGCCTGCGGACCAGCGGACCGGTTCGGTCAGACGTAAATCATGCCAGTGCGGCAGCGAGGCGCAGAATTTCAGCAGAAAACCGCGGCCTGTGCCTTCATAGCCGTGAACCGTGGTGGAAAGTAAAACGCGGGGAAACGCGGCAATCAGCGCCGAGAGCATCCGTGCGGGGATCGCCGCCGCTTCATCGATTATCAGCCAGTCGGCGTCCGTCACCGGCCCGGTGTCACTTAATGCAAGCAAGGCATCCGGTGCGATAAAACAGGCCGATTCCGGAAGATGACTGAGGATTTGATTTGCGGACGCTTTACCCGGCGCGGTAATCCGGCAGATACCCGGCCAGCGACTGGCGAGCATGCCGGCCAGCGTTGATTTGCCGCGACCGCGCGGTGCCGTCAGCACCCAGACGCCGGAGTCCGCGCTCAGCAGCTGTTGCAAAATCAGATGCTGCTGAGGCGTTGGCTGGCCGTCGGGCGGTATCCACGCAACGGCGGGCGATAAAGGTGGAATGGCTAAAGGCGCATTCTGGCGACACACGGAAATTTCCGGATGGCGACGCAGTAAAGTTTGAAAACGTTGGATAAAACGCGGAGCCGGGATCGCCTGCGGCTGTTCGCTCCAGCGCAGACTGTCGGCATCAGGACGCTGCGGCCACTCATCCCATTCCGGCACCAGTAAAATAAGCCAGCTTCCCGCTTTCAGAATGCCGGAAAACACCGCCAGCGCGTCGGCATTCAGCCCGGTTCGCGCGTCGAATATGCCGTGCAGTTTTTCCTGTCCCAGCAACGTGTGTACCGCAGAAAAAGTCACAGACTGCGCGCCTGCCGGGGAATTTTCGCTGACCCACACCCAGTCGCCAGGTTGCCCTTGCGCGAACTGCTCGGCCTGTGCGGCACACCACGCGGCCTCGCCGCTGAAAACCAGCAGACGGCGAACGCCCTGTTCAAGCATCTGCTGTTGCAGGGTA
Source organism: Rahnella contaminans (assembly GCF_011065485.1). Classification (NCBI taxonomy): domain Bacteria; kingdom Pseudomonadati; phylum Pseudomonadota; class Gammaproteobacteria; order Enterobacterales; family Yersiniaceae; genus Rahnella; species Rahnella contaminans. The sequence goes on along the minus strand of NZ_JAADJS010000002.1, from coordinate 789,103 downwards.
TTTTTTAGCGCAATATCCATGGGTTACCGCTCAGGTTTTTCCCACCAGCATCGACAGCAGACCTGCCGCAATCAGCGGCCCGACCGGAACGCCTTTAAACATCGCCACGCCCAGCACCGTCCCGACCAGCAGACCCGCCACCAGATGCGGCTGACTGCCCATCAGCGTCAAACCGCGTCCGCCCAGCCATGACACCAGCACGCCCACCAGGATCGCCAGAATGGATTTCCAGTGGAAGAAAGAGTGAACCACGGTACTGGCGCTGATTTTGCCGCTGGCAATCGGTGCCATCACCCCGATGGTTAAAATAATAATGCCGATAGTAAGGCCGTATTTTTCGATCCACGGAAAGAAATTATTGAGCGGTGTAATGCGCACCGTCAGGAGAAAAAACATTGCGATAGTGACGGCACTGTTGTGACTGATAATTCCGAGACCGGCAAAAACGAGCAGAATTAAAAGGGTTGGATCGAGAAAAGCCATGGCGTTCCCAGCGGTTCAACATGCAGATGAAAGAGAGGCTCAGTGAGCCTCTCAAAGTCGGACATTGATTATTGAACAGTTTTTACTGGCAGACCAGAGCTTATTCTCACTTAATCAGCGGCTGGCGAAGGTGTTGCACTGGTCAGGATTCCCGGTGTCGAACCCGCGTTTAAACCAGGTGTAGCGTTGTTGAGACGTGCCGTGCGTAAAGCTGTCCGGCACGACGCGCCCCTGGCTTTGCTGTTGCAAACGGTCATCGCCGATCGCCTGCGCGGCATCCAGCGCTTCTTTTAAATCGCCTTCTTCAAGCACGTTTTGCTGCTGCATCGCGTGGCCCCAGACACCGGCGTAACAGTCGGCCTGAAGTTCCATTTTTACGGAAAGCTGATTCACCACAGTTTGCGAAGCGCCCTGCTGCATCTGACGAACTTTACGCTCGGTGCCCAGAAGGTTTTGCACATGGTGACCGACTTCGTGCGCGACCACATAACCCTGCGCAAAATCGCCGCCCGCGCCGAGCTTATTCTGCAAATCCTGATAGAAAGAAAGATCGATGTAAACCGTGCTGTCCGCCGGGCAATAAAAAGGCCCCATGACCGACTGACCGGTGCCACACCCGGTTCGGGTTGCGCCGCGGTACATCACCAGTTTTGGCTCGCGGTAGGTCATCCCCTCTTTCTGAAATATTTCTTTCCAGGTGTCTTCTGTTGACGCGAGGATCACGGACGTGAATTTCGCCTGCTCGTCATCTTTCGGGCTGATGGATTGCGATTGCGTCTGACGCTGTATGTCGCCGGACTGACCGCCGTCAATCAGCGGCGTCAGGTCGATGCCGTAATAACCGGCCACCAGTACGACGATAATAATCACAATGCCGCTTTTGCCACGGATAGGCAGGCGCATTCCGCCACCGCCCATTCCCGGCCCGCCGTTAGCTCCTTCTCCGCGTCTGTCTTCTACATTGTCGCTTTCGCGACGCCCTTGCCAACGCATACCCCACCTCCAGACTGTTTTTTTAAAGACTAGCCAGCGCACACGATTAATACCATCTGCGAAGGGACGTAATTTTAGGCGAGGAATATTTAAATGAAATAAAACAGTGAGGAAAAGGGAAAATAAAACGTAAAGAAAAGAGCGGGTGATGATTTTCATCACCCGTTGAACACCGGGCTGCACCGCGTAAACGATTGCGCAGCCCCGCTAAAAAAATAGCGGTCGCTTAGTCCAGTTTTACACCGATGCGATGCGCAACTTCTTCGTACGCTTCGATCAGGCCACCGAGGCTCTGGCGGTAACGGTCTTTATCCATTTTGTTCAGGGTTTCTTTATCCCACAGGCGGCTGCCGTCCGGGGAGAATTCATCACCCAGTACAACTTCACCGTTGAACAGACCGAACTCCAGTTTGAAGTCGACCAGGATCAGACCTGCATCGTCAAACAGTTTGCTCAGAACGTCGTTCGCTTTGTAGCTCAGCTCTTTCATGCGCGCGAGGTTTTCCTCGTTTACCCAGCCAAAGGTCTTGCAGTAGGACTCATTGACCATCGGGTCGTGCATCGCGTCGTTTTTCAGGAACAGATCGAACAACGGCGGGTTCAGTTCCAGACCTTCTTCAATGCCCAGACGTTTTACCAGCGAACCCGCAGCACGGTTACGGATAACGCATTCAACCGGGACCATATCCAGTTTTTTCACCAGCACTTCGGTGTCAGACAACAGGCGTTCCATTTGCGTTGGGATACCCGCTTCTTCCAGCTTAGCCATGATGAAATGGTTAAATTTGTTGTTAACCAACCCTTTACGGTCGAACTGCTCAATACGCTGACCATCCAGTGCTGACGTATCGTTACGGAACTCCAGTACCAGCAGGTCCGGGTTTTCGGTGGTGTAGACGGTTTTCGCCTTGCCGCGATACAACTCAGCTAACTTTTGCATCTTTACTTACTCCAGTGGAAAAAACAGATGTAAAAAGGGGCCGGAGCCCCTTGGTATTATTTTGCGCTGCTCTGGCTAAACGCGGCCTGCATGACCGCCACCATCGCGTCGTTTTGCGACTGGCTGAGAGCATGTCCTTTCGGATCAAGGAACTGCAAGCTACTACGGTTATCGAGGTCGCCGACCTGAAGTTTGTAATCACCGGAAGTGAGGCCCGGATCTTTCGCACCCAGTGTCTGCCACGCGTCGTCGTTTAGTGGTTTGTAGGTCACGGACAAGGTGCCCTGCGGACGGCTGCTGTCGGTGACTTTCATGCCAGCTTTCGCTAGGGCATTCGGCAGGCGATCCCACACTACGCCGTACGTTGAACGAACGATCAGCACAGGTAAACCGGTATCATCCGCGCCGCTCTGGACATCAATCTCACCCACACGACGGTTGTCGAGGCGTGCCTGAGTATCCTGCTGCACTTTATCCAGATTCGTCGTGATGGTGTTCATCATCTGGCTGTTATAACGCTGGATTTCAGCTGTGGTTGTGACCGCTTTATCCTGCTGTTTCAGCTCAAGCGTTTTCACGGTCAGCGCTAACTGGTAGCTCTGCTGTTTCACGCTGATCTGATAACGGCCCTGATACTGGAAGTCTTCATCGGCACGATTCCAGTTAACGAAATCAGTGGTCAGAGTCTGGTTAGCATCATCGCGGTTAGCAATTTTGTAATTATTTTGCTCAACGGCTTTCACTACGCTGTTCCACAGGTCGCGGTTTTGCGGCGTATTTTCCAACAGTACGGTGCTGCTATCGCCAGAGAACTGGGTCTGAGAACCGTTCAGTAAGGCCAGCGGCTGGGACGGCGGACGAATGTCGAGTTGTTTGCCGACAGCGCCCTGCATTGAACCGGCCTGAATTTCATACGTACCGTTCTGAACCGGTAAAATCATGCCCGCTGGCGCTTTCAGATCATGCAGCGCAGGGGCATCCAGATAAGCTTCATCGCCGCTTACCTGGCGCTTATAACGTTGATCGCTTGAACAAGCGGCCAGCAACATAATCAGGGAAACCCCGACCACTTTTGCTACGGCAGACTTCTGCAAATGGGTCATCTGGAAACTATTCTTGTCAAATAAAGAGGCCATCAAATCTTCCTAAGAGTTACAGCAAACCGGCGCTTTTTAATGCTTCTTCCACGACCGGACGGGCAGCATCTGTTAACGGCGTCATAGGCAGACGCAGAGTATCGGTTGCCATCAAACCCAGTGCCTTACAGGCCCATTTCACCGGGATTGGGTTTGCTTCTACAAACAAATGCTGATGCAACGGCATCAGGCGCTGATTCAGGCGACGCGCTTCGGCAAAGTTACCGGAGGCCGCCAGCTCACACAGTTGAGCCATTTCACGGGCAGCTACGTTGGCAGTGACGGAAATGACGCCCTTGCCGCCGAGTTGCATAAAGTCCAGACCGCTGGCGTCATCGCCGCTCAGCAGAATGAAATCTTCATCATCAACCAGCACTTGGATCTGACTAACACGACTTAAGTTCCCTGTTGCCTCTTTAACAGCAACAATATTCTTCAATTTTGCTAAACGCGCGATGGTCGGCGGCAACATATCGCAGCCGGTACGTGAAGGCACGTTATAGAGAATTTGCGGCAGAGACGTGTTTTCAGCAATCGCTTTGAAATGCTGATACAGGCCTTCCTGCGTCGGGCGGTTGTAATAGGGAGTGACTGTCAGGCAGCCAATAACGCCACTATTTTCAAAGCGTTGTGTAAGAGAAATCGCTTCAGCGGTGGCATTTGCCCCGGTCCCGGCGATAACAGGAATGCGCCCATCGGCCAGTTCCAGCGTCTGAAGAACCACGTCACCGTGCTCTTCATGGCTTAACGTTGCCGACTCACCGGTCGTGCCAACGGAAACGATCGCCGCAGTACCACTGGACACATGATAATCAATCAGTTTTTTCAGACTCGCGCGATCGACAGCACCTTTGGTGTCCATCGGCGTAACCAGTGCAACAATACTTCCCGTAAACATTGACCTTCCCCTCCACAAACAGGTCACTCATGGTACTTTTGACACCACTGCAAAAGCAAGCAAACAACGAGCGGTAAGCGCTTGTCCGGCGGTTTTTTTTATGTTTACCTTGGGAATACTCCCAAGCACGACAGGAAGACACAATTTGCCGCAGCCACAACAACATTATCTGGTTATTACCGCATTAGGTGCCGATCGTCCGGGTATCGTGAACACCATCACCCGTCAGGTCAGCAGCTGCGGCTGTAATATCGAAGACAGCCGTCTGGCGATGCTCGGCGATGAATTTACGTTTATTATGCTGCTTTCCGGCAGCTGGAATGCCATCACGCTGATTGAATCCACCCTGCCGCAGAAAGGCGCTGAACTGGAATTATTGATCGTGATGAAGCGTACCAGCGCACATGAACGCCCGCCGATGCCTGCGACGGTTTGGGTAAAAGTGGATGTTAAAGACTCCCCTCATCTGATTGAGCGTTTTACTGATTTATTCGATACACATCAGATGAATATCGCCGAACTTGCGTCAAAAACACGTCCGGCCGATGCGACCACGCCTGCGCAGTTATCTATTCAGATGACCGCGCACAGTGCCGCCAATACCGACCCGGCAATTATTGAGCAAGCGTTCCATCAGCTATGTACAGAACTGAAAGCGCAAGGCAGTATTAACGTCGTTAGTTATTCTGAGAATGAAGATAAACTGCAGTAACAGCTAAGAGATACGGAGAAAGACAATGAGCCCACTGAAAGCCGGTGACCCTGCGCCGCAATTTAGTTTGCCCGATCAAGATGGTGAACAAATTAATCTGGCCGACTTCCAGGGACAGAAAGTCCTGGTCTATTTCTACCCTAAAGCGATGACGCCGGGCTGCACCGTGCAGGCTTGTGGTCTTCGCGACAACATGGATCAGTTGAAAAGCGCAGGCGTTGAAGTGCTGGGGATCAGCACTGATAAGCCAGAAAAACTGTCACGCTTCGCAGAAAAAGAACTGCTGAACTTCACATTGCTGTCCGATGAAGATCATCAGGTTTGCGAACAGTTTGGCGTCTGGGGTGAAAAATCCTTTATGGGGAAAACCTACGACGGCATCCATCGCATCAGCTTCCTGCTCGACGGGAATGGCAACGTTGAGAAAGTCTTCGACGACTTCAAAACTACCAACCACCACGACATTGTGATGGCTTACCTCAACGGCAATTGAGCCAACCGGTAACCTTCGCACCATCACAAAGTTGGCTTACGGTAGTGGAAAATAAAAAAGCGCAGACGCGCTTTTTTTATTGCTGCTAAACCAACATGTAACGCCCTTTCAGACGGTTTCGTTCAGGGATTCATCCGGCCAGACGTGAACCACGGCCTTGACCAGTGTGGCCAGCGGTATCGCAAAGAACACACCCCAGAATCCCCACAGTCCGCCGAATACCACCACCGAAAGAATAATCACCAGCGGATGCAGATTTACAGCTTCCGAGAACAACAGCGGCACGATAACGTTGCCGTCTAATCCCTGAACCACCAGATACGCCACAATCAGCGTCCAGAAATCCGCGCCAAGACCCCACTGGAACATCGCCACAATGACCACCGGAATGGTTACCAGCATCGCGCCGATGTAGGGGATCAGAACCGATACGCCCACCAGCACAGCAAGTAAGAGCGAATAACGCAAATCCATAACCACAAACACCAGATAGGTCGCCACACCCACGATGATCATTTCCAGCACTTTTCCGCGGATATAATTGGTGATTTGCTGATTCATCTCTGCCCACACTTGCCCTGCCAGACCGCGGTCGCGGGGCAAAATACGGCGCACAGCGTTCAGCATCTGCTCTTTATCCTTGAGCAAAAAGAACACCATCATCGGCACCAGAATCAGGTAGATCGCCAGCGTCAGTAAACCGACCAGCGACGCCAGTGAATATTTCACTACGGATTCGCCTAGCCCTGACAGCTTGCTGCGCAGGTTTTCGGCCATCATATCGATGATGCCCGCATCCACCAGCGCCGGATAACGTTTAGGCAATGTGGCGGCAAAATCATAGAAACGGTTAAGCATACTTGGCAAATCGGCCAGCAAATTGACGCCCTGCTGCCACGTCACCGGCGCCACCACAAACATGCCGAGCAGTAAAATCCCGGCAAATATAATCAGCACCACGCTGACCGCCAGCGTGCGCGACAGCCCGACGTGTTGCAGCCGTACCGTCGGCCATTCCAGTAAATACGCCAGCACAATCGCCACTAAAAGCGGTGCCAGAATGCCGTTGAGAAAATAAAGAATACAAAAACCCGCCACCAGAATAGCCAGCAGCGCGATGGCCTGCGGGTCAGTAAAGCGGCGGCGATACCATTGCAATAACATGTCCAACATCGTGAGAACACTCCTGTAAATTCCGGGTCTGACGGGTTTGCGCTGTTCGTTCCCTGCGCGCTCAGACACAAGTAACTATCTTCAAATCTCGTTGTCACACAACTGTAGCTGCGGAGTGTTTTAAACTCTCACGAGGATAGCTACTATAGAGACCGGCGCAAAGAAAAGCGTCACAAAATAATGGTGTGACCAACAGTTCATGGATGAAAGGCTCTTAATGCTTATCGGCATCGCGGTTAACTTATTGGGAAGCAAATGTTTATGGTAATGCGGTTGAAAAAAACGGTGATCGCCCTGTGCCTGGGCAGCCTGTTCACTGGCACAGTCCTCCCCGCAGGAGCCGACGACAGTTCATTCTGGTCGACGCCCGTTGGTTCTTCATCCCAAAATACCCGTTCACCGTCAGCGCCCGTGTCGAGCGATCAGCTTCCCGACATCGGCACCACCGCAGGCGGGACGCTCAGTATTAATCAGGAACTGCAGATGGGCGATTTTTACGTCCGTCAGATGCGCGCCAGTACGCCGCTGATTAACGATCCGCTGCTGAATCAATACATTAATGCGCTCGGCCAACGTCTGGTCGCCCACGCGTATTCCGTCCGCACGCCTTTCCATTTCTTTATCGTCAATAACGATGAGCTGAACGCCTTTGCCTTCTTCGGCGGCAACGTGGTGCTTCACTCCTCGCTGTTCCGGTATACCGATAACGAAAGCCAGCTGGCTTCGGTGATGGCGCACGAAATTTCTCACGTCACGCAACGCCATCTGGCGCGTGCGATGGAAGATCAGCAGCGTAACGCGCCGCTGACGTGGGTTGGCGCACTCGGTTCGATTCTTCTGGCAATGGCCAGCCCGCAAATGGGCATGGCGGCGCTGACCGGCACGCTGGCCGGAACCGCGCAGGGGATGATCAGCTTCACGCAGGCCAACGAACAGGAAGCCGACCGCATCGGGATCCAGGTGTTGCAGCGTTCCGGCTTTGATCCGCAGGCCATGCCTGCATTCCTGCAAAAGCTTGCCGATCAGGCCAGTTATTCGACGCGTCCGCCGGAAATGTTGCTGACGCACCCGTTGCCGGACAGCCGTCTGGCCGATATCCGTAACCGCGCCAACCAGATGCCGCACCTGTTTGTCCAGTCGTCACAGGACTACGTGATGGCGAAGGTGCGTATCCTCGGGATGTACGGCTCAGAAAGCTATCCGCTTTCCGATGACTATCTGCAAAAGCTGAGTAACGGCAATGTCCGTGAACAGCTGGCGGCGAAATATGGCCACGCATTGCTGTTCTATAAAGCGAAAAAATTCGATCAGGCGCGCGCCATTCTTGAACCGCTGCTGACGACCTATCCGGGCAACGAATGGTTGCTCGATTTGTCCACCGATAATGACATCGACAGCAAACGCGCTCCACAGGCGATCGCCCGTCTGGAGCAGGCCGGTGCGGCGACCAGTTCCAACCCTGTTTTGCAGCTGAACCTGGCAAACGCCTATCTGGAAGGTGCGAAACCGGCCAACGCCATGAAAATCCTGAACCGTTATACGTTCAATTATCCGGGCGACCCGAACGGCTGGGATTTATTGTCTCAGGCTGCTGCCGCGCAAGGCTTGCGTGCGCAGGAACTGGCCGCGCGCGCTGAAAGTATGGCGCTGGTCGGGCGCCTGGATCAGGCGATTGAAATGCTGAGTAATGCCAGTGCATTGCAGAAATTAGGCAGCCTCGAGCAGGCCCGCTACGACGCACGTATTGATCAGCTCCGCCAGTTACAGGGGCGTTTCCGCCAGTATCAGAAAGGCTGATGTCTGAATCTATCAGGGAGAAAGTTATGTCAGATGAAGTTGCGATTTATCACAATCCGCGCTGCTCAAAGAGCCGCGAAACGTTGAAACTGCTGGAAGATGAAGGTATTACGCCGGAAGTGATCCTGTATCTGGACACACCTCCGTCTGTTGAAACATTGCAAAGTTTGCTGAAAAAGCTGGGATTCAGCTCTGCGCGGGAATTAATCCGCAAAGGCGAGGAAATTTATAAAACATTGAATCTGGCCGATAAAAACCTGAGTGAAGCTCAGCTTTTGCAGGCGATGGTGGAAAACCCGAAACTGATTGAACGTCCGATTGTGATCGCCAACGGCAAAGCGCGTTTAGGCCGGCCACCGGAACAGGTGAAAGAGATTTTGTAATTCCCCGCGTCAAATTCGGGTTCGCCACACGAACCCGGATCTTCTCCGATTTACAACCCTGATTTACAGCCCCAGAATTTCTTTCACAAACGGGATCGTGAGTTTCCGCTGCGCCGTGATGGACGCGCGATCGAGCTGATCCAACGTCATGAACAATGTCCGCATTTCGCGATCCAGGCGTTTTAACAGGAAACGCCCCACGTCTTCCGGCAATTCAAAACCGCGCAGTTTGGCGCGCAACTGTAATGCCTGAAGTTTTTCATCATCGGAAAGCGGCTGGAGTTTGTAGATTTGCCCCCAGTCGAGACGGGAAGCGAGATCCGGCAAGCTGAGATTCAGCTGACGCGGAGGACGATCGCCGGTAATAAACAGGCGCGTGCGACCGGTTTCGAGAATGCGGTTATAAAGATGGAAAACGGCCGCTTCCCATTCATCATCTCCGGCAATCCCTTCGATGTTATCAATACAAACCAGCGCCAGATGCTCCATGCCGTCCAGCACTTCAGGGACGAAATAAGCGCGCTTGTCTAAAGGCACATAACCCACGGCTTCACCGCGTTGCGATAATTCGGCGCAGGCTGCGTGTAAAAGATGGCTGCGGCCACCGCCTTCGCGGGACCAAAAATAGATATACGTGCCGTGTTCCTGATGCAATGCGGTCTGAATCGCAGAAAGCAGAGAAGAGTTTTCCCCCGGATGAAAACTGGCAAAAGTCTCATCATCGGGCAGATAAAGTGGCAGGGAAAGCTGTGCCGGCGTATTCAGAAGCACCTCAACCAAAGCGGTATGAAGACCGCAGATGTTGTCACGTCAATAAAAGGAACTGCCAAATTCTAGCAAGGATCCGCGGTGAAATGAACTGTGCCCGGTGCAACCGCTTGCGATCCGAGCACCTGACCGGTTGCGCGCTGGCAAACCGGTCAGAAATGATCCCCCTCAGACTGGCGGATTTTCCCTCTCGTCATCGATATCAATGATCTGTTCTTCGCCGCGGAAAATCTCGATCACTTTGAACAACAGACTCAGGAAGATACCCACGATCGTGGCCAGCGCCATGCCTTTCAGCTCCGCCGCACCGATGTGGATCTTCGCGCCGCTGACGCCGATGATGAGGATCACCGCAGTCAGGATCAGGTTCTGTGCCTTGTTGTAATCGACTTTAGATTCAATCAGTACGCGGATACCGGATGCGCCAATCACGCCATACAACAGCAAGGAAACGCCGCCCATTACCGGAACCGGAACGGCCTGAATTGCCGCCGCCAGTTTCCCGATACAGGAAAGCAGGATCGCCAGAATCGCCGCACCACCAATCACCCAGGTGCTGTAAACCTTGGTGATCGCCATCACGCCGATATTTTCGCCGTATGTGGTATTGGGAGTAGAACCGAAGAAACCGGACAACACGGTAGAAAGGCCGTTAGCCAGCATCGAACGGTGCAGGCCCGGATCACGCAGCAAATCTTTTTTCACGATGTTCGCCGTCACGACTAAATGCCCGACATGCTCGGCAATAACCACCAGCGCCGCAGGCAAAATGGTCAGGATCGCTACCCATTCGAAACGCGGTGTGTAGAAAGTTGGCAGAGCAAACCAGTGCGCGTTTTCAATCGCAGAAACATCCACAACGCCCATAAAGAAGGACAGCGCATAACCTACCAGCACGCCGATGAGGATCGGGATAATCGCCAGGAAACCGCGAAAGAGCACGGAACCAAGGATCGTCACCGACAGCGTCACCAGAGAGATGATGATCGTTTTGGAATCCACCGGTACGCCGTCAGCCGGCAGCAAACCGGCCATATTGGCAGCCACACCGGCCAGCTCCAGCCCGATGACGGCAACGATTGCGCCCATCGCTGCGGGCGGGAACATCACGTTAATCCAGCCAATCCCGGCTTTCTTAACAATCAGCGCCACCAGGCAGAACAGTAAACCGCAGGCAATAAATCCGCCCAGCGCCACTTCATACCCCATCGGCAACAGCAACAGCACCGGTGAAATGAACGCGAAGCTTGAACCCAGATACGCCGGTATTTTCCCTTTACAGACAAATAAATACAGCAAAGTCCCTATGCCATTGAACAGCAGCACCGTTGCCGGGTTAATTTTGAACAGAATGGGAACCAGAACGGTGGCACCAAACATGGCAAACAGATGCTGGAAACTCAGGGGGATTGTCTGCAGTAAAGGCGGACGCTCACTTACCCCGATGACACGACGGGTCATGGATGTGATCCTCTTAAAGTGTGGTGTTGTGTTATGTGTTTTAAAAACCAAAAAAAAGCCGACTCATGAGTCGGCTTAACGCTTACTTCGTACCAAATATCTTGTCGCCCGCATCGCCGAGCCCCGGCATGATGTAGCCCTTTTCGTTGAGTCCCTGATCCACCGAGGCCGTGTAGAGCTCGACGTCAGGGTGCGCAGCTTCGAGAGCGGCGATCCCTTCCGGTGCCGCCACCAGCACCAGAACTTTAATGCTCTGGCAGCCCGCTTTTTTCAGCAGGTCGATGGTTGCGATCATGGAACCGCCGGTTGCCAGCATCGGGTCAACCACCAGCGCCAGACGTTCTTCGATGTTAGAAACCAGCTTCTGGAAATACGGCACAGGCTTCAGGGTTTCTTCATCACGGTACACACCCACCACGCTGATACGCGCGCTCGGGACGTGTTCCAGTACGCCTTCCATCATGCCCAGACCGGCACGCAGAATTGGCACAACAGTAATTTTCTTGCCCTTGATCTGGTCGATTTCAACCGGACCACACCAGCCTTCGATAGTCACTTTTTCAGTTTCTAAATCGGCAGTCGCTTCATACGTCAGAAGACTACCCACCTCAGAAGCCAGTTCGCGAAAACGTTTCGTGCTGATGTCATTTTCACGCATCAGGCCCAGCTTGTGTTTCACCAGCGGGTGTTTCACCTCGACGATCTTCATTGTTTATTCTCCTAAGGTGGTTGGGCTGCAAAAAAAAATCGCGAGATTATAACGCCATTTTTTTTGAACGCCACTGCCAATTGCCTGATCCGGATCAACATATCCTTCGTCAGTCTAACTGCTGCGGTGTTGGCTGCACTTTCTCACCCGAATCACTGACTCATGTCAGCTCATCGGGATTCGTGCGTTTGCCGCCTTGCTGCAATCAGAGTGACTTTGGATAAGCTCTCTCATTGGCTTCTAAAATCAGTATAGATAGACACAGTCAATAAGGCGCTCGCAAACGTTTGCTTCCACTGTTAGAATTGCCACGCATTATTTTTCAACCACCAACCCAAACCGCCGTGGGGACTTCGCAGTGACCGACAAAACCTCTCTCAGCTATAAAGACGCAGGCGTAGATATCGATGCCGGTAACGCATTGGTAGACCGCATTAAAGGTGTAGTAAAACAGACCCGTCGCCCGGAAGTTATGGGTGGATTGGGCGGTTTTGGTGCTCTCTGCGCGCTGCCGCAAAAATATCGTGAACCCGTGCTGGTTTCGGGTACCGACGGCGTTGGCACCAAGCTGCGTCTGGCGATGGATTTAAAACGCCACGATACCATCGGTATCGACCTGGTCGCGATGTGCGTCAACGATTTGATCGTTCAGGGCGCTGAACCGCTGTTCTTCCTCGATTACTACGCCACCGGCAAACTGGATGTCGACACTGCCGCCAGCGTGATCACCGGTATTGCAGAAGGCTGTAAACAGTCCGGCTGTGCGTTAGTTGGCGGCGAAACCGCTGAAATGCCGGGGATGTACCACGGCGAAGATTACGACGTCGCGGGCTTCTGCGTCGGCGTGGTGGAAAAATCAGAAATTATCGACGGCAGCAAAGTGGCTGACGGCGACGTGCTGATCGGCCTGGCCGCGAGTGGCCCGCACTCCAACGGCTACTCGCTGGTGCGCAAAATTCTGGAAGTCAGCAAAACCAATCCGGAAACCACCGTTCTGGCAGGCAAATCGCTGGCCGACCATCTGCTGGCACCGACCAAAATTTACGTGAAATCGATCCTGAATCTGATCGAAAACGTCGAGGTGCACGGTATCGTCCACCTGACCGGCGGCGGCTTCTGGGAAAATATTCCGCGCGTTCTTCCTGAAAATACTCAGGTCATCATTGATGAATCAAGCTGGCAGTGGCCGGATGTCTTTACATGGCTGCAAACCGCCGGCAACGTCAGCCGTCACGAAATGTACCGTACCTTCAACTGTGGCGTTGGCATGCTGGTTGCACTTCCGGCTGAGCTGGCTGAACAGGCGATTGCTTTACTGAACGATAATGGCGAAAAAGCGTGGAAAATTGGCTACATTAAAGCCTCTGACTCCGCTGAACGTGTTGTCATCCAGTAATTCAACTCACTGAAGACAGGTATAGAAATGAAAAGGATTGTGGTTCTGGTATCAGGCGAGGGAAGCAATTTACAGGCCCTGATCGATGCCTGCCAGCAGGGAAGGATCAACGCAGAAATCTGCGCTGTTTTCAGCAACAAATCCGCCGCTTACGGGCTTGAAAGAGCCCGTTCTGCCCACATTCCTGCGCATGCGCTGGATGTCAAAGCCTACGAAGATCGCGCCGCGTTTGATGTCGCACTGGCCGATGCCATCGACACGTTCCGGCCCGATCTGGTGGTACTCGCCGGGTATATGCGTATCCTCACCGCAGAATTCGTTCAGCGCTTTGCCGGACGGATGATCAACATCCACCCTTCCCTGTTGCCGAAATATCCGGGTCTTCATACTCACCGCCAGGCGATTGAAAATCAGGATACCGAGCACGGCACATCGGTGCATTTTGTCACTGAGCAGCTCGATGGTGGCCCTGTCATATTGCAGGCGAAAGTCCCGGTGTTTACCGAAGACACTGAAGAAGAGCTGGTGGCGCGTGTGCAAACGCAGGAACACAGCATTTATCCGCTGGTGGTCAGCTGGTTTGTTGAAGGACGTTTGTCCTTGCAAAATGGACAGGCGCTACTGGATAATAATCCACTGCCTGAACAGGGTTACGCGGCGGATTAATCTGCTTAAGCGCGATGATTTCACTATAAACCGGCCCCGTGCCGGTTTTTTATTTTCTGTCATTTGACACTTGTTTACATTTCACCCGATATAATGCCCATCCCGGCGCACGTTTAAACGTCGTTTGTGCGCCGACCTTCATCTGAAACACGGTTGTTTCAGATCTCATATTCACGAAGGTTACCTCAGGTAAAACGGCTTTTTGATTCTTTGAGGAACACCCCATGTTTAGCAATAACAGCGTCAGATTACGTCCACTGGAAAAGGATGACCTGTCGTTTGTTCACCGTCTTGATAATAACGCCAGCATCATGCGTTACTGGTTTGAAGAGCCTTACGAGGCGTTCGTCGAACTGACAGATCTCTATAACAAACATATTCATGACCAAAGCGAGCGTCGCTTTATTATTGAATTCCAGGGCGGACCGGTCGGATTAGTCGAACTGGTCGAAATTAATCATATTCACCGCCGCGCGGAATTTCAGATAATCATCGACCCGCAGCATCAGGGTAAAGGCTTTGCCGGTGATGCCGTCCGTCTGGCCATGGATTATGCCTTCTCCGTTCTGAACCTCTATAAGCTGTATTTAATCGTCGACAAAGAAAATAAAAAGGCGATTCATATTTACAGCAAACTCGGATTTGAACTTGAAGGCGAACTGAAGCAGGAATTCTTTGTGAACGGCGAATATCGCAGCGCCATCCGCATGTGTATTTTCCAGCCTCAGTTCCTGGCGAAATATAAAACTAAGCCTGTTCAGGTAAAACCTGAATCTCTTATTGGTGCCAGCGCCGTCTGATTTCGCATAAATACCTTACCGGTGAGGGCGACAACGCCTTCACCGGTAAGACTTTTCCCGCTTTTGATCCTCATTTATTCCCCCTGCATAGACTCTCCTTAATTCATCCCCTGTAGTGTTGGACTTTCCTGTCAATCTTTCGCAATATTGGTAGTAGACACTAGGCCCTCTCACAAAAGGCTTCCTGTTGCGCCCGGCTTTGAAACAGACGGGTAACATGAAGATCACGTTGAGCTAAATTGCGGTGTTTTTCAGGCGATTTGCCTGTATGGGCCAGGTTGTAAGCCAAATGAACGGAGTGAAAATGGGTCAGGAAAAGCTTTATATCGAGAAAGAACTAAGCTGGCTGTCCTTCAATGAGCGCGTGTTGCAGGAAGCGGCAGACAAAAGTAATCCCCTGATCGAAAGGATGCGTTTTTTAGGGATTTACTCCAATAATCTGGATGAGTTTTATAAAGTCCGCTTTGCTGATTTAAAACGGCGGATCCTCATCAGTGAGGAACAGGGTTTTCTTGGCGCGTCCCGTCATTTGCTGAAAAAAATTCAGGCAAAAGTGCTTCGCATTGATCAGGAATTTGACAGTCTCTACAACGATTTACTGCTGGAAATGGCACGTAATCAAATTTTCCTGATTAACGAGCGTCAGGTGTCGGAAAACCAGCAAGCCTGGTTGCGTCAGTATTTCAAACATCAGCTGCGCCAGCACATTACGCCGATCCTCATTAATCACGACACCAATCTGGTGCAATTCCTCAAAGACGATTACACCTATCTGGCGGTAGAAATTATCCGCGGCGAAGAGATTCACTACGCCCTGCTGGAAATCCCGTCCGATAAAGTTCCGCGTTTCGTTAACCTGCCACCGGAAGCGCCGCGCCGCCGCAAGCCGATGATCCTGCTGGATAACATTCTGCGTTATTGCCTCGACGACATTTTCAAAGGCTTCTTCGATTACGATGCGCTGAATGCCTATTCGATGAAAATGACCCGCGACGCCGAATACGATCTGGTCACAGAAATGGAATCCAGCCTGCTGGAACTCATGTCATCGAGCCTGAAACAGCGTCTGACCGCTGAGCCGGTGCGTTTTGTCTATCAGCGCGACATGCCGGATGAAATGGTGGAATTGCTGCGCGGCAAGCTCGGTATTTCCAACTACGATTCTGTAATTGCCGGTGGCCGTTACCACAACTTTAAAGATTTCATTGGTTTCCCGAACGTCGGCAAAGCCAATCTGGTCAACCGCCCTCTGCCACGCCTGCGTCATTTGTGGTTCGATAAATTCCGTAACGGCTTTGCCGCCATTCGTGAACAGGACGTGTTGCTGTATTACCCGTACCACACGTTTGAGCACGTTCTCGAACTGTTGCGCCAGGCGTCGTTTGATCCCAACGTTTTATCGATAAAAATCAATATTTACCGCGTGGCAAAAGACTCACGCATTATTGAATCGATGATCCACGCCGCGCATAACGGCAAGAAAGTGACGGTTGTTGTTGAGTTACAGGCGCGTTTCGATGAAGAAGCTAACATTCACTGGGCGAAACGTCTGACGGAAGCCGGTGTACACGTTATTTTCTCTGCGCCGGGTCTGAAAATTCACGCAAAACTCTTTCTTATCTCGCGCCGCGAAGGCGATGAAATTGTCCGCTATGCTCATATTGGGACCGGTAACTTTAACGAGAAAACCGCGCGGCTTTATACCGACTATTCGCTGCTGACCGCTGATGCGCGTATCACCAACGAAGTCCGTCGCGTCTTCAACTTTATTGAAAACCCTTACCGCCCGGTTTCTTTCGAACATCTGATGGTGTCGCCGCAAAACTCGCGCGACATGCTTTACCGCCTGATCGACAAAGAGATCGCCAACGTACAGGCTGGCGGAACCGGCGGCATTACGCTGAAGATCAACAATCTGGTGGACAAAGGGCTGATTGATCGTCTGTACGTCGCGTCGAATGTGGGCGTCAAAATCCGCCTGCTGATCCGCGGCATGTGTTCACTGGTGCCCAACTTACCCGGCTTCAGCGAAAACATTCAGGTCACCAGTATCATCGACCGCTATCTTGAACACGATCGCGTTTATGTCTTTGAAAATGGTGGCGATACCAAAGTCTTCCTGTCTTCCGCTGACTGGATGACCCGAAATATCGATTACCGTATTGAAGTGGCTGTCGCCCTGCTCGATCCGCGCCTGAAACAGCGCGTTCTGGACATTCTCGAACTGCTGTTCAGCGACACGGTAAAAGCCAGAGTGATTGATAAAGAACTGAGCAACCGGTATGTTCCACGCGGAAATCGTCGCAAAGTGCGCGCACAACTGGCGATTTACGAATATCTCAAAGATCTGGAACAACAAAGTCAGCAAGCCTGAACCCCTGGAGCGTTACACAACTATGCCCCTTAAAAGCAGCAGCCCATTGAATGCCAAGCCACAGGAAATTGCTGCAATCGACCTCGGATCGAACAGTTTCCATATGGTGATCGCCCGCGTCGTTAACGGCGCATTGCAGGTGCTGGGACGCCTGAAACAGCGCGTTCACCTGGCCGATGGCCTCAACAATAAAAATGTGCTCAGTGAAGAAGCCATTCAACGCGGGCTGGATTGCCTGGCTTTATTTGCTGAACGCCTGCAGGGTTTTCCGGAAAATAACGTCACTATCGTTGGAACCCATACGCTGCGTCAGGCGGTGAACGCTGAGGAATTCCTCAAGCGCGCCGCCGAAGTGATCCCGTATCCGATAGAAATTATTTCCGGTCAGGAAGAAGCACGTCTGATTTTTATGGGCGTTGAACACACGCAACCTGAAAAAGGCCGCAAGCTGGTGGTCGACATTGGCGGCGGTTCGACTGAACTGGTCATCGGCGAAGATTTCGAGCCGCTACTGGCCGAAAGCCGCCGCATGGGCTGCGTCAGTTTTGCGCAAATGTTTTTCCCCGACGGTGAAATCAGCCGCAGCAATTTCAAACGCGCACAACTCGCCGCCGCACAGAAACTCGAAACACTGGCGTGGCAGTATCGTCTGCAAGGCTGGCAGTATGCGCTGGGTGCCTCAGGCAGTATCAAAGCCGCCCATGAAGTGCTGGTCGAAATGGGTGAAAAAGACGGTCTGATTACCCCTGAACGGCTGGAAATGCTGACCGAAGCCGTGCTGAACTTTAAGAATTTCAGTGCGCTGGAGTTGCCGGGCTTATCAGAAGATCGTCAGTCGGTATTCGTTCCCGGCCTGGCGATTCTGCGCGGCGTGTTTGATGCGCTGGCGGTGAAAGAATTACGCCTTTCCGACGGCGCGCTGCGTGAAGGCGTGTTGTATGAAATGGAAGGCCGGTTCCGTCATCAGGATATCCGCACCCGCACGGCGAAAAGCCTGGCCGAGCATTACAATATCGACCGGGAACAGGCGCGCCGCGTGCTTGAAACGACGGAACAGTTGTATGCCCAATGGCTGGCGCAAAATACCAAACTGGTACAGCCGCAGCTCGAATCTCTGCTGAAATTCAGCGCCATGCTGCATGAGGTCGGCCTGAGCATCAACCACACCGGCATGCACAAGCATTCTTCTTATATCCTGCAAAATACCAACTTGCCGGGCTTTAATCAGGAACAGCAAACGCTGCTGGCGACGCTGGTGCGTTTTCACCGCAAAGCCATCAAGCTCGAAGAACTGCCGCGCCTGAATTTGTTTAAGAAGAAGCATTATATTCCGCTGATTCAGCTGCTGCGTCTGGGGGCATTGCTCAACAACCAGCGCCAGTCGACAACCACGCCGGAATCCCTGCGGTTATCGACCGATGATAATCACTGGACGCTGCGTTTCCCGGCGGGATATCTGGCCCAGAATAACCTGGTTCAGCTCGATTTCGAACGCGAACAAAGCTACTGGAACGATGTCACGGGCTGGAAACTGATGCTCGAAGAAGAAGACGCTGAGCCTTCTGACAAATAAATCCGGACAATAAAAAAAGCCCTCTGGCATTTTATGCTCAGAGGGCTTTTAACTTTTCAGCGTACTGATAAATCAGTTTTTTTGAAATTCCAGCAGCGAGGCCAGCGGCAGAGGTTTGCCCACCAGATACCCCTGCATATAATCCACGCCCAGTGCGTGAAGTGCCGCTTTCTGCTCTTCGGTTTCCACGTATTCCGCCACAATCGACAGATGCTTCATGCGCGCCACCTGACAAATTGACTGCACAATGTATCCGTCCAGCGGATCAGTCAGCATGTTGCGCACAAAACTGCCGTCAATCTTCAAAATATCAGCCTGAATCGCCTTGAGGCGGCCATAACTGGCGTAACCGGTGCCGAAGTCGTCAATCGCAATCCGGCAGCCATAAGAGCGCAGTTCACGCATCGCATAATCCGCATACTTCATGTTTTGAAGTAAATGCGATTCCGTAACTTCTAAAACGATCTGGAACGGTTCGATCTCAAATTCCAGCATCAGCGTTTTAAAATCGCGGGTAAACGTCGGGCGGCACAGCGTGGATGGTGTAAAGTTCACGGCAAAACGCAGGCTGGGAAGACGCACGCGGTTCTGATGAATAAACATCAGCGTGTGCCGCAGAACCCACATATCCATCTGATAAGAAAGACCGAACTCATGCACCACCGGCAGGAATTTATCCGGCGTCACCAGTGATTCCTGTTCACCATCAAACAGGCGCAGCAGAATCTCATGATAGCTGTCGCCGCGCACGCCCAGTATCGGCTGCGCCATCAGCACAAAGCGGTCGTCATCAAGGGCACGCTGGATTTTATGCAGCATGTCGACTTTCTCTTTAATCTCCAGCTGAACCTGACTGTGGTCGCTTTTATTGGATTCTGGCTGACCGGTGGTCAGGGAAACTTCCGCAATACCGCTAAGTTCGCCGAGCAAAATCGGCAAATGCTCAACCGGGGAATAGACTGTGCAATAGGATAAGCCGATGTTCGGATGCAGCGGCAGACCGTTCCAGATCAGCCGGAAATCTTCCAGATAATCATGCAAATACTGAAGCTTTTTATCGGCGTCTTCGCAGTTTAAACGCAGAACCAAATCATATCCCGGCAGGTGGTAAACCCGCTCACCGTCCTGCAAATAAGGATTCAGCCCCAGCGCCAGTTGCTGTTTAAACTGGATACGCAACTGCATGCCGTAGTTGCGGCTCAGCACATCCATGTCCGAAACGCGGATGAAGCACAACATTGAGCGCGGATGACGGGCCAGATCACGGTTAAACGCGCGCAGGTTGGGCAGGCCAAAGACCGGATCCTGCAACGCCGCGGCGCTGAATTTTTTCATCAGCAGACGCTGACGGGAAGAAAGGACCGACATGAGTAACAGCGTCACGGTATAAACCAGCATGAGCGCAGAAACAAAGACCAGATTATGTGTAAACCCGTGTTCAGAGATAAAACCCTGATAGTTATTGAATAAGACGGTAAGCGTAACCGTCCAGACGATGCTGATGAAGTAATAGCCATAACGCAGCGCGCCGAACAGCAGCACCGGGAAAAGCAGTGTCAGCGTATAGTCGCTGAGCAAAATCTTGGTAAACGGCTCGCTGAGCCCCGGAATGCACAGCAACGTCACCATGAAGGTCAGCACAACAAACCACAGCAGCACTTCGAGACGTTTCACGCCCGGCGCACGCTGTTTTCTCAACATCATGCGCAACACGCGGAAATAACGTGGCTGACGGATCAGGCGGATAACCAGATAAATAACGTGAGAGTTAAGCAAGATCCCTAAAATCATTGCCTGCAAATTGACCAGCGTTCTGAGGGTGACAAACTCTGCGGTCGCCATGCCCAGATAACCGGGTAAAAGCCCGCTTTCCACGACAATCTGCAAGACGATCATAAAAAAGAACGTCAGAAAAATCAGCAGCCAGCCAACACGAACTTTCGCCAGCGTCATTAATCCCAACGGAGCCGACCAGCGGTTCCCGGCCTGCCAGCGATAACCCAGCCATGCGAGAAACAGTGACGTGAAATAAATCACCGTCATCAGCACGCTCATGTCAAAACCGACACGCAGGTAATAACGCAGGAAAAGCGTGAGGACAATGCCCGGGAAAGCCGCCCAGTCAAATACCATCAGTAAGGCAACGCACGTTGCCAGCGGCATGTAGATCAGATACGTCCGGCCTTCCGGCAGCATAATGATCGGCGAAAGCCATGACGTCACTGGAATCAATACCAGCGCGCAAATAACGGGAAGTCCCCACCATTTGTGGCGCAGGTCATGCCAGGAGAAATTTTTACGCATCAAGTCCATCTACGTTTGCGCATGAGCTTCATGCAGCGGTGAGTGATTTAGGATGTCACGGACGTCAGGCAATCCGGCAGCAGTGGCGACAGGTCCGCTCTCCGTTATCATTGTAAAAATGTCATTTCACAGAAAAAAATGCGGAAGAAAAGAATACAGCGGACGAAAGCCTGGTCGCAGATATTTAAATTATGGCTGGATTCTAATGCGACTTATCTTAAATCCTTTGATGCAGATCATTAAACAGAATCTTTACGATTTTCACTAAAAATCATCCAAAACAAATTAATCACGCGATGAATGAAGTGAAAAATCTTATTTAGATTAGAATCATGAAACAAAGAGAAAAATTCTATGCAGTGAGGCTTTCACCGGAGGTCAAATCGCCTTCTTTGCGCTTTTTTTGATTATCTGGTTGCCCGTTTAGTTCTGTTATATATTGTAAATATTATTATTTATCCTCTTTCTTTCCCGCTACCGGAGCCAGGAACCACTTAAGCGATCTTAATTATGTCTCGAAAATCCAACATCAAGATGACGAAAATCGTTTTATCGATAAGCTTCATTATTTTGTTCGGCCGTCTCGTCTACTCAGCTATCGGCGCGTATACGCATCATCAGAACCAAAAACAGTCCGAAACGCCAACCGAAACCCGACGAGATCAGACCCCCGAAAAAACATGTACCGGCACGCTGAAAAGTTGCCGTTACTTCAAGGAATAAGGATCTCGAATGTCTGCCGAAAAACCTAAGAATTACGGCCAAAAGCTGGCGGAAAGCCGCAGCAGGATCCTCGATCTCCTTCTGAATACCGACAATCTGGCTGAGAGCATACTGGGCGAAGACCTGGATGTGGATGACGCAACGCGTGCCACACTGATGGATAACACCGCCGAACTCACCGCGCGCGTACAAAAACTGCATGCGGCGGACGTCGCCGACGTGCTGGAAGCATTACCCATACGTGAACGTCTGGCGTTGTGGAGCCTGGTTGAGCCGTCGGCGCGCGGTAAAGCGCTGGTCGAAGTTTCAGAAACCGTCTGGGACAGCCTGATTGAAGAGATGAGCGATAAAGACCTGCTCAAAACCATGTCGCTGCTCGACGTGGACGATCAGGTGTATCTCGCCGAATACCTTCCGCGTGACCTGATTGGTCGGGTTCTGACGTCGCTCGACCCGCGCCAGCGCGATAAAGTCCGCGAAGTCATGAAGTTCAGCAAGGAATGCGTGGGCCGTATCATGGATTTCGAGCTGCTGAGCGTTCGCCCGGATGTCACGCTGGGCACCGTGCAGCGCTTTCTTCGTCTGCGTAAAACCATTCCGCAAGCGACCGATAAGTTATTCATTACCGACCGGAAAAATACGCTGCTCGGCGAACTCCCGCTGACCACAATTTTACTGAACCCGCCGCATACGCCGGTTTCTGACGTCATGATTACCGACTTCACCAGTTTTGAGCCGGAAGATAAGGCCGAAGACGCGGCCAGCGCGTTTGAACGTTATGACCTGATTACCGCCCCAGTGGTGGATAAAAAAGGCAAACTGATGGGACGTCTGGCGGTGGAAGAGATTGTTGATTTCGTGAATAACGACACCGACAGCAATCTGCGCCGGATGGGCGGCCTGAGCCCGGAAGAAGATGTGTTTTCTCCGGTCAGAAAGGCCGTACGAAACCGCTGGGCCTGGCTGGCTATCAATTTGTGTACGGCGTTTGTCGCCTCGCGCGTTATCGGCCTGTTTGAACATACTATTTCACAACTTGTGGCCCTTGCCGCGCTGATGCCGATTGTCGCCGGGATCGGCGGTAATACCGGCAATCAAACCATCACGATGATTGTCCGCGGGCTGGCGCTACACCATGTTCAGCTCGGTAACCTAAGATTTCTGATGTTCAGGGAGTTGGGTGTAGCGCTGATTAACGGCCTGGTTTGGGGCGGGCTGATGGGC
Source organism: Rahnella contaminans (assembly GCF_011065485.1). Lineage (NCBI taxonomy): Bacteria > Pseudomonadati > Pseudomonadota > Gammaproteobacteria > Enterobacterales > Yersiniaceae > Rahnella > Rahnella contaminans. The sequence goes on along the minus strand of NZ_JAADJS010000002.1, from coordinate 766,097 downwards.
GTGGTGACGTGGCTGCTGTACAGCGACTGGCAGATGGGCGCTGTGATGACGCTGGCGATGGTGCTGAATCTCCTGCTGGCCGCGCTGATGGGCGTGGTTATTCCTCTGACCATGGTTCGCCTTGGCCGTGACCCTGCCGTGGGTTCCAGCGTGATGATCACCGCGCTGACTGACACCGGCGGTTTCTTTATCTTCCTGGGCCTTGCCACTATTTTCTTGCTTTGACGCACACTTTCCGGCTTTCGGGCCGGAATATTCGTTATCTATTACACCGTAATGTAGAATTTATATTAATAATTCATTCTGATTTTCCGATACTGATAACATGCCGCCGCGCGATCCCCACACCGCCGCGACGAGTAAAAAATAGAACAACAGCTATTACTGCATTTGTTTGTCATTCGCCGCCGGTCAGAAAAGGGTTTTCATCGTGGAAAGAAGCCAACCACCTTCTCTCATAGTTCACAGGGCAGACTGGAAAGCCCCCCTGCTTTTAGGTATTGCTATCTGCCTGCTGGCGCTTGCGTGCATGAACGTTATTCAGAGACAGTCGAGCCTGGCGGGTTTATGGCTGCCCACTGCGTTGCTTATCCCGGTCCTTTTTCATCACCCTTATCGCCAGTGGCTGACGTTGCTTTGCGCCGCGTCTCTGGGCATTGCCGCCGCCCATGCGGTCATGGGCACGCCGTTCCCGCGCTATTTTCCTTATCTGCTCAACAACCTGATTGAAGCGTCTTTGTGTGCAGTATTGTTGCGCCGGATGTTGCCACAGCGGGATCCGCTTTCCGGTCTCGGTTCCTGGGTGAAGTTTTTGCTGATTGCCGTGGTTTTCTGCCCGCTGGTCAGTTCGGTGATCATGATGCTGTTCATCCTGCACATTCATTCACCAGGCGAATTGCAAAACCGTTTTGCAACCTGGTTTATGTCTGAGGCCGTGGCGATCCTGGCACTCACGCCGCTGGGGCTGATTTATCAGCGCGGTTATTTCAGCAAAAATCTCACTTCTCAGCGTTTTTTTGAGCTGGCTCTGACACTGATTCTGACGCTGATCGCCGGTTTTCTCGCACTGAAATGGCTGCCTTACACCTTCGCGTTTATCACCATTCCGCTGCTGTGGTGCGCCATCCGCCTGCCGCGTATTGAAGCCTTTATTATTTTCCTTTCGATGACGCTGATGATTGCCCTGCTGCACACCAGCGGGATTATCAACGTTCAGCCCCATACAGTGATGCAAATCCCGCAGGGGTTAATTTTCCTGCCGCTGCTGCTGATCCTGATGCCAGCTAATGCGATGGCCATGGCCATGCATTCCTTGCGCATGGAGAAATCGCACATTACCCAGAGCGAAAACCGCTTTCGTAACGCCATGGAATATTCGGCCATCGGAATGACTCTGGTTTCTCCGCAGGGAAAACTGCTCCAGGTCAACAAGGCGCTGTGCAACCTTTTGGGTTATGAAGCGGAGTATCTGACTACGCTGTCGTTTCAGGAAATAACCTATCAGGAAGACTTAGGCAAAGATCTCACGTTGTTCAAGCAGTTGCTCGATGATGAAATCCAGAGCTACACCATGGAAAAACGCTATTTATGCCGCAATGGTGAACTCGTCTGGGCTTTGCTGGCGGTTTCGCTGGTGCGTGATGAACACCACAACCCGCTGTATTTCATTTCTCAGATTGAGGATATTAACGAACTCAAACACACGGAAATGACCAACAAACGGCTGTCTGAAGCGCTGCATGAAGAAAAAGAGCTGCTGCACATCACCCTGAATTCGATCAATGAAGCCGTGATTTCCACCGACCGGAATATGAATATTACGTTCATGAATCCGGTGGCGGAGAAAATGACCGGCTGGTCAGAGCAGCAGGCGCAGGGGCAGCCGGTAAACCGGATCGTGTTGATCAGCAAAGGGCCTGACGGGCCGCTTATCGACAACCTGCTGCAATTTGATATCAACGAAAACCTGCACTCTTCCGTGGAACGTTCCCTCGTGCTGCACGGCCACGACACCGGTTTGTTTGATGTCCAGCTGGCCGTTTCGCCGCTGCGCACGCTGAAAGATGAGCCGATCGGTATCGTGCTGGTACTTCAGGACGTCAGTAAATCCCGCGAGCTGATGCGCAAACTCAGCTACAGCGCGTCCCACGATTTGCTGACCGGCCTGTCTAACCGCGGCAGTTTTGAATCGAGCCTGAAAAAAGCGCTAAACCTGACGGCGACGCGTCATCAGGTTCACACGCTGGCGTTTATCGATCTCGACCGTTTCAAAGCGATCAATGACAGTGCGGGCCACGCAGCGGGCGATGAGTTGTTGCGTCAGCTGAGCACGCTGATGCAGGAACATATCCGCAACAGCGATCGTCTCGCGCGTCTGGGTGGTGATGAATTTGCGCTGATTCTGTTTGATTGTCCGATGGAACAAGGGCTCGGCATGGTTCAGCAACTGGTGGATAAGATCAACGCGTACCACTTTATGTGGGAAGAGAAAATGTACCGCATCGGCGCCAGCGCAGGGCTGACGCAAATTTGTAATCCGCACATCAGCGGGAGTGAATTTATGGCGCAGGCCGATATGGCCTGTTATACCGCCAAACGTAACGGCCGCGGACAGGTTTTCAAATACGAAGCCGACCAGAAAACCGCAACCGCCCACGCCCCGCAATCCGTGTCGCCGCCTCAGAACGGAACGGAATAATCAGGGCAAATCAGGCTGCCAGTCATTGTTGAACCATAAATGCAGCGTGGCGTAAGTGCGCCACGGCTTCCAGACCTCGGCGTAACGGGCGATTTTCCCCGGCGTCATTCCGGGAAAGCGCTGCTTAATCAGATAATCGCCGCCCAGAAAAACATCCGGCGCAGACCACGCGCGCATCGCCACATAACTCGCCGTCCAGCTGCCAATGCCCGGCATCGCCAGCAACTGTCTGACACCTTCCTGCACATCGGTAATGTCATCGAGCGGCAACCGCCCTTCTTCCACCGATTGTGCAATATTAATCAGGCACGCCGCGCGTTTGGCCTGCACACCGATACCGCGTAAATCATCGACCGTTAATTTCGCGATTGCCGCCGGAGACGGAAACAGGTGCGTCAGCGCCGCAAAAGGCGTGCTCAGCGGTTCGCCCCATTTTTCCGTCAGCCGCGTCGCCAGCGTTGCCGCCATTTTCACACTGACCAGTTGACCCAGTATCGCCCTCACCGTCAGCTCAAAACGATTTATACAGCCCGGCAGACGGAGTCCCACGGCGTTTTCGGCCAGCGGACCTAAACCTTCAGCGATCAGTAATGGCTGCGCATCCAGATCCAGTAACCGCCGCACCTGCTGCGCTACATTTTCTGCAACCGGAGCCAGCGACGGCGAAACCTCCAGTTCGACACTGTTAAGGTCCGGCAAAGGACGCAACCGCAACCAGCCGCTCAGCCGCACGCCGTTGTGCATCACCGCCAGTGTGCGCTGAAAAAATTCGCCGTCCTGCTGCTCGATGCCCTGCAAGGCACGTGCGCCAAGAAACGCGGTCATCCACTGCCAGTCATACGGAGGCTGATACGTCAGAAGCATTTGAGTCACAGGACAGTCCTTATAAAAAAGCCTCCAGAAAGGAGGCTGTTGAGATCTTGCATCTCCAAAAAAATGGAGTCTGAAGGAGATTATTTACGGCGCCAGGTGGTTCCGTTTGCCCCATCTTCCAGCACGATACCCATTTCATTCAGGCGGTCGCGCGCCTTATCCGCCATGCCCCAGTCTTTGCTGGCGCGGGCATCGTTACGCTGTTTGATTAACGCTTCGATTTCAGCGACTTCATCGTCATTATCTGCCTGCGCACCGGATTTCAGGAACTGCTCCGGATCCTGCTCCAGCAAGCCGAGCACGCCCGCCAGCTGACGCAGTTCTGCTGCCAGACCGTTTGCCGCCGCCATATCTTCCGTTTTCAGACGGTTAATGTCGCGCGCCATATCGAACAGCACGGAATAGGCTTCCGGCGTATTAAAATCGTCGTCCATTGCCGCACGAAAACGCGCCACAAACGCGTCGCCACCGGCAGGCGTTGCGCTGGCGTCAGTACCACGCAGCGAGGTGTACAGACGTTCCATCGAGGTACGCGCAAGTTTCAGGTTCTCTTCGCTGTAGTTCAGCTGACTACGATAGTGGCCGGACATCAGGAAGTAACGCACACTTTCCGCATCGTAATATTTCAGCACATCGCGCACGGTAAAGAAGTTATCCAGCGATTTGGACATCTTTTCGCGGTCAATCATGACCATGCCGGAGTGCATCCAGGTGTTCACATACGGGCCGTCGTGTGCGCAGCTTGACTGCGCAATTTCGTTTTCGTGGTGCGGGAACATCAGGTCTGAGCCGCCACCGTGAATATCAAAATGTGCGCCCAGCTGCTTGCAGTTCATCGCAGAACATTCGATGTGCCAGCCCGGACGGCCCTCGCCCCACGGAGAGGTCCAGCTCGGTTCGCCCGGTTTGGACATTTTCCACAGCACGAAATCCATCGGATTACGCTTCACGTTAGCTTCAACTTCGACGCGTGCGCCAGCCTGCAACTGATCCAAATCCTGACGGGATAACACACCGTAATCCGGATCACTTTCCACCCAGAACATCACGTCGCCATTGGAGGCGACATAAGCGTGATCGCGGTCGATCAGCTTCTGCACGATATCGATGATTTCATGAATGTGTCCGGTCGCGCGCGGCTCAGAATCCGGCGGCAGAATATTCAGGGCAGCAAAATCCGCGTGCATTTCGGCGATCATACGGTCGGTCAATGCCATAAAAGTTTCGCCATTTTCAGCGGCACGTTTAATGATTTTGTCGTCGATATCGGTGATGTTACGCACATATTTCAGGTCATAACCGAGGTAACGCAGGTAACGCGATACCACATCGAAAGACACAAAGGTGCGGCCATGGCCGATATGACACAGGTCGTAAACAGTGATCCCACACACGTACATCCCGACTTTACCGGCATGAATTGGCTTGAATTCCTCTTTTTGGCGACTCAGGGTATTAAAAATCTTCAGCATCAGGCTATTCCGTGTGTTGGGCGTAGAAAATGACGTTGGCGCAGTTAAGCGACACTAACGGCCATAATATAACGAAAATGATTTCACCGAAACGGCATAAGGCCGCCGGACGGGCTTTAGTGGTCACAAAGGCGCTGCTGACGGCAACTTTTGAGTTATGGTATAAGAAAAGGCTATAGTAGCCGCTCTGACACAGAGCACACATCAACATTAGCAGGATGATAATTATGGTCACTTTCCACACCAACCACGGCGATATCGTCATTAAAACTTTCGCTGACAAAGCGCCAGCCACGGTTGAAAACTTCCTGAACTATTGCCGTAAAGGCTTCTACGACAACACAATTTTCCATCGTGTGATTAACGGTTTCATGATCCAGGGCGGCGGTTTTGAGCCAGGCATGAACCAGAAAAACACCGACGCACCTATCGATAACGAAGCGGATAACGGCCTGAAAAACACCAAAGGCACGCTGGCGATGGCGCGTACTAACGATCCGCATTCTGCCACCGCACAGTTCTTCATCAACGTTACTGACAACGATTTCCTTAACCACAGCGGCAAAAACGCGCAGGGTTGGGGCTACTGCGTATTTGCAGAAGTGGTTGAAGGTCAGGACGTGGTTGACGCAATCAAAGCCGTGAAAACAGGCCGCAGCGGTATGCACCAGGACGTTCCAAAAGAAGATGTTGTGATCAAAAGCGTCACCATCAGCGAATAATTAGCGTCGGGATGACCACGTTTTTTATCGCAGATATCCATCTTTGCGCACAGGAACCGGCAATCACTGCCGGTTTTCTGCGTTTTCTTCGCGAAGATGCGCCGCAGGCTGATGCGCTGTACATTCTCGGGGATTTATTCGAAGCCTGGATTGGTGACGATGACCCGGAACCGTTACACGCAGAAATCGCTGCGGCGTTAAACCAGCTCCGCCAGCAAGGCGTGCCCTGCTTTTTCATCCACGGTAACCGCGATTTTCTGCTCGGCAGACGTTTTGCGCGTGAAAGCCTGATGACGCTGCTGCCAGAGAAAAAAGTTCTCGAGCTTTATGGCCGCCGCGTGCTCATCCTGCACGGCGACACGCTGTGTACCGATGACGTTGCCTACCAGAATTTCCGCAAAAAAGTTCATAACCCGTTTATCCAGAAATTTTTCCTGATGCTGCCTCTGAAATGGCGACTGGCGATTGCCGCAAAAATGCGCGCCAACAGCAAAGCGTCTAATCAGGGAAAATCGCTGGAAATTATGGACGTGAATCCGCAGGCGGTGATCAGTGAAATGCAGGCGGCAGGCGTCGAGTGGATGATCCACGGGCACACGCACCGCCCGGCTATTCATGATGTGCCTTTAGAAAATAAAACCGGCCACCGCGTAGTACTCGGCGCATGGCACGAAGAAGGCTCGATGGTGAAAGTCACCGCCGGTAATGTGGAACTGATCAGCTTCCCGTTTTAAGCCCGCAGACTGGGACTCCACTGTGGAAGCGGAATTGTTCATCTGGCGTTAAGATCAGTTCCGCTTCAATCCTGCCAAACTCCTCCACCCGTTCACTGATATCGGTTCCCGCATACTGTTCGGCCAGCGCCAGATAATCGGCAAAATGGCGTGATTCTGAGCGCAACAGCGACGTATAAAAGCGTGACAGGGTTTCATCGAGATGCGGAGCAATCTTGGCAAATCGCTCGCAGGAACGCGCTTCGATGTACGCACCAATAATCAGACGGTCCACCAGAATATTCAGGTCATCATGATGGCGGGTATGTTTAATCATGCCACTGGCGTAGCGCGACGGTGAAAGCTGGGTATAAGTAATATTGCGTTTCTGCATGATTTCCACCACCTGCTCAAAGTGATGAAGCTCTTCGCGCGCCAGACGTGCCGCGCAAAACAGCAACTCGGTACGCTCAAGATATTTGGTCATCAGGCTCATCGCCGTGGCCGCCGCTTTCTTTTCACAGTTAGCGTGGTCAATCAGCATGACCGTCTGATTTTCCAGCGCCACATCCACCCATAACGCAGGTGTTTCACAGTGAAGAAAATCATAAATCGGTGCCAGTAAAGCCTGCGTCATAGTTCAGTTTCCAGTGGGGATGGCGAATATTATCGTGGCTGGGATTATACAAATCTGTCGCGCACTTCTCATCAAAAATGCACCGTATTCCGGCTACGCAACCGTTTTCCTTGCTTCGTGAGCGTGATATCATTTGCGCCCTCACACGCTTTAAATCCGAATCACAGGAGCTATACAGACATGTCATCCAACGTTACCCCGGCAAAAATCGCCATCGTTATGGGGTCTAAAAGTGACTGGGCGACCATGCAGTTCGCCGCCGAAGTGCTCACAACGCTGAATATTCCTTTCCATGTCGATATCGTCTCCGCACACCGCACGCCGGACAAATTGTTCACCTTTGCTGAACAGGCGTCGGCCAATGGTTTTGATGTGATCATCGCAGGCGCAGGCGGCGCGGCGCATTTACCGGGCATGCTGGCGGCGAAAACGCTGGTGCCGGTGCTCGGCGTGCCCGTGCAAAGCGCGGCCCTGAGCGGCATCGACAGCCTGTATTCCATCGTACAAATGCCGCGCGGTATTCCGGTCGGTACGCTGGCAATTGGTAAAGCGGGTGCCGCTAACGCCGCGTTGCTGGCGGCACAAATTCTGGCGCTGCATGATACTGAAATTGCCAAAAATCTGGCCGCGTGGCGTGTCGCACAAACGGATGAAGTGCTGAATAATCCCGATCCGCGGGAGGAAGCATGAAACCGGTTTGCGTACTCGGAAACGGTCAGTTAGGCAGAATGCTGCGTCAGGCCGGTGAACCGCTGGGCATTGCCGTTTATCCGGTCGGACTTGATGCCGAACCGGAAGCCGTGCCGTATCAGCAAAGCGTCATTACCGCAGAAATCGAACGCTGGCCGGAAACCGCGCTGACCCGCGAACTGGCAACGCATAATGCGTTCGTTAACCGCGATATTTTCCCGCGTCTGGCCGATCGCCTGACGCAGAAACAGTTGCTCGACCAGCTCGGTCTGGCGACTGCGCCGTGGCAATTGCTGGCAGATGCCGCACAATGGCCGCAGGTTTTTTCACAGCTTGGCGAACTGGCGATTGTGAAACGTCGCGTCGGCGGTTATGACGGTCGTGGTCAGTGGCGCTTGCGTTCCGGCGAAGAAAATACATTGCCACAAGATTGCTACGGCGAATGCATCGTTGAGCAGGGCATCAATTTCTCCGGTGAAGTGTCGCTGGTAGGTGCGCGTGGTCACGACGGGAAAACCGTTTTTTATCCGCTGACGCACAATCTGCATCAGGACGGTATTTTGCGCACCAGCGTCGCACTGCCGGAGCCGGACGCTGCGCTGCAACAGCAGGCAGAAAGCATGTTGTCCGCCATTCTCAACGAACTGAATTATGTCGGCGTGATGGCGATGGAATGTTTCGTGGTCAGCGAAGGTTTGCTCATCAACGAACTGGCTCCGCGCGTACATAACAGCGGGCACTGGACGCAAAACGGCGCATCCTACAGCCAGTTTGAAATGCACCTGCGCGCCATACTCGGTCTGCCGCTGCCGAAACCGGTGGTCAGTACGCCGTCGGTGATGGTGAATCTGATTGGCACGGATGTGTCACAACAGTGGCTGAGCCTGCCACTGGTCAATCTGCACTGGTACGAGAAAGACGTGCGTCCGGGTCGTAAAGTCGGACACCTGAATCTCAATGATGCCAGCGCCAGCCTGCTGAAAGAAAACCTGAATGCACTGATCCCGATGCTGCCGGCCGAATATGCCAGCGGCATTGAATGGGCAGTTGAAAAGCTTTGATTTGAGCACCTCCTTATTAAAAGGAGATGCTCTGGTAACCTAAATAATTCGAGTTACAGGAAGGCGGCAAGTCAAGGAATCCCGATGAGCTTACTCAGGTAAGTGATTCGGGTGACTGAACGCAGCCAACGCACCTGTGGCTCGAAGTATGACGGTTACGAGTCGTATTGCCTGAACAGCGCCCGCCCCCGCAGCAACCGTACACCCAGCCAGCCTCCGCAGACAGACAGCAGCAACGCGCTCACCACCGGAACGGCGATCCACATCAGGTAATCCGGTTCCCACGGGAAATCAAACACTTTTCGCTGCAACAACCATAACGCCACTTCGGCACCTATCGCCGCCGCAATGCCCGCCACGAGTCCAAGAACCGCAAATTCGCACCAGAGAGTACGGTGCAGCATTTTTTTACTCGCGCCTAACGTGCGATAAACGATCAACTCCTGACGGCGCTGACGCATCCCGACCTGAATCTGTGCCAGCAACAGCAAACCGCCGCACAGCATCACCAGAATCACCATCACTTCCAGCGCCCGGCTGACCTGCTGTAAGACCTGTCCGACCTGCCGCAGAATCGAACCGACATCCAGCAAACTGAGCGTCGGGAACTGACGGTTCAGTTGCGTAATGGTGCTGTCATCGCCGTGATAACGGAAACTGGTCAGCCAGCTTTGCGGCTGGGCATCCAGTGCGCCCGTCGGGAAGATAAAGTAGAAATTCGGCTTCAGGCTGTCCCAGTCCACTTTTCGCAGGCTGGTAATCTTAGCGGTGAAATCCTGCGTATCGCCGGTGAAGGTCACCGAATCGCCGATTTTCAGTCCGAGACGTCCGGCCAGCCCTTCATCGATGGACACTTCACCCGCTTTCGGTGCGCCATTACCTGCGGTCAGCGGATTATGATCCGGCAATCCGTCCATCCAGGTCAGATTCAGTTCACGGTTTACCGCTTCCCCGCCCGCATCGTCCGGTTTGATTTTGTCCGTCGCGGCTTCGCCGTTAATCTTCGTCAGACGCGCCCGTACAATCGGATAGAACGCTTCCGGCTGCGCGTTATGCTGATGCAGGAAATCCGTCACCTGCGGAACCTGCTCTTTGGTGATGTTGAGCAGGAAGAAGTTCGGACTGTCCGGCGGAAGCTGTTGCTCCCAGCGGTTCAGCAGATCCCCGCGCATCACCAGCAACAGCGCCAGCAGCATGAACGACATGGAAAACGCCGCCAGCTGGCTGAGCGTTACCCACGGCTGTCGCAGCAGACGGTTGACCGCCAGACGCAACGGAAGCTGGCGGAACGTCAGGCGGCGCAGCAAAAGCAAAGCGCCCCAGCCAATCACACCGAGCAACAGCGAAAGCACCAGCACGCCCGCCAGCAGTGACCAGAGCAGCGGACTGCCGCCCATCAGCGCCGCCAGTAACCCGACGACCACCAGCACCATCACCGGCAGGAAATAGCGCAGCGGCCAGACGTTCGCCACAACGTCATTTCTCAGCACGCGCAGCGGTTGCGTGGCCAGCAACTGACGGTAAGGACGGATGCCAATCAGCAGTGAAATCACGACCATTGCGCCCATCGACCAGACCCACGGCCAGCCACCGGCAGGCGGCAATTGTGCGGGAAGAACCGGCGCGAGCACTTTCATCAGAACGGCTTCAAAGGCCAGTCCGACGATGCTGCCGCAAATTCCCGCCAGTACCAGAACTGCCAGCCACTGACCAATAATCAGTTTTCGCAGCGCCTTTTTCCCGGCGCCTAATGTTTTCAGCACTGCCACCAGATCGTACCGGCTTCGGCAGTAATGCCCCATCGACACGGCAATGGCGGCAATCGACAACATCAGCGTCAGCAGGGCTGACAACGTCAGGAATTGTTGTGAACGCTGTAATGATTTGCCCAGCGCGCCTTCGGAATCCTCCATGCCGGTCCAGCGCTGATCGGGTTTCAGCAGCCCTTTAATGGCATCGCCGTAGGTCTGAATGGCCTGCGGGGAACCGGCAAACATATAGCGGTACGTCAGGCGGCTGCCCGGCTGAACCGCGCCGGTTTTCGGCACATCATCAAGATTCATGATTACGCGCGGCGCGGTCTGGAACGGGTTAAAACCGGCATCCGGTTCCTGAACAATCACACCGGCAATTTTCAGCGTACTGTCGCCGACATCCAGATCATCGCCCACTTTCACGTTCAGCAGCGCCAGCAAACGGGGTGCCACCAGCACGGTTCCCGGCTGCGGTTTCAGCCCCACCGGTTCCGTCTGCAACGCCCCGTATAACGGATACGCCAGATCGGTGGCTTTTACCGACGCCAGCTGCGGCGTGTTTCCGGCAAAGGTCATGGTCATGAATGAGAGCTGACGGCTGACTTTCAGCCCCTGCGTTTCGGCATCCTGCAACCAGGCTTCAGTAATCGGATGAGAAGAACGCAGCACGCGGTCTCCCGCAATAAACTCACGACTTTGCTGGCTCAGCCCTTTGTCCATGCGGTCGCTGATACTGCCCAGCGCCAGCACGCAGGCCACCGCCAGCGTCAGCGCCAGCCAGACAATCAGCAGCGAAGGCGATCGCCATTCCCGCCAGAACCAGCGCCAGATCATGCTTCCTCCCACAATTTCCCGTCACGCAGACGCAGACGCCGCTGACAACGCGCCGCCAGTTGTTCGTCATGCGTGACCAGAATCAGCGTGGTGGCCGCATCTCGGTTCAGTGAGAACAGCAGATCGACGATACGTTCGCCGGTGGCGCGATCCAGATTGCCGGTCGGCTCATCGGCGAACAGAAGTTTAGGTTTGCCGATAAACGCACGCGCCAGCGCCACACGTTGCTGTTCGCCACCGGAAAGCTGCGCCGGAAGATGATTCAAACGCCCGCCCAGCCCGAGACTTTCCAGCAACTGCACCGCCTGCTGACGGCTGTTGCTGTCGCTTTCACCGCGCAACAACGCCGGAAGTTGCACGTTTTCCAGCGCGTTTAGCGTCGGCACCAGCATGAAGGATTGAAATACAAATCCGACGTTTTTTGCCCGCAGTGCGGCGCGCCCTTCCTCATTGAGAGAGTTCAGGGATTTGCCGAGCAACATCACGTCGCCCGAGGTGCCGTCGTCGAGTCCGGCGAGGATCCCCAGCAACGTCGATTTACCGGAACCGGATTCGCCAATCAGGGCAATTGTCTGGGCAGGTTTGACAACCAGCTCGACACCGGACAGGATGGTGAGCTGTCCTTCACCCTGACCGACGTGCTTACTAAGATGATGAACTTCAAGAACGTTTTCCGCTGGCATCTCCCCTTCCTTATGTTGTTGGGATTGCTGAGTTTTCGCGCCATAGCTGCTGATAACTTACTGATTATCGGCGACAGTTTAAGCGCCGTCTATCGCCTTCCGGTAGCCGAATCCTGGCCGTCGTTGCTCAATAATAAGTGGCAAAAAGAAGGGGATAAACCCACGATTATTAACGCCAGCATCAGCGGAGATACCGCCGAACAGGGGCTGGCCCGTTTACAGACTTTGCTGCAACAACATCATCCGCGCTGGGTGCTGATTGAACTGGGCGCGAATGACGGACTGCGCGGCTTTCCGCCACAAAACATTTCACAAACGCTGACGCAGATTATCAGTCAGGTAAAACGGGCCAACGCCGAACCGCTGCTGATGCAAATCCGCCTGCCGCCAAATTATGGCCGCCGTTACGGTGATGCGTTCTACGCCATTTATCCGGCGCTGGCGAAGCAGGAAAACATCCCGCTGGTGCCGTTCTTTATGGAGCCGGTCGCCGCAAAACCCGAGTGGATGCAGGACGACGGTTTGCATCCCGCACTGGCGGCACAGTCTTTTATCGCCGACTGGATGGCCGACAAACTTGCGCCGCTGGTGACGCAGTAGGGTTACAATAAATAATACCGTGACGTGATTAAAACCAAGACGTTACCTTTTTCACCCGACTCCCTAGTAAATCACAGCCATGAAAAATAGGGACACCTCACAGGTAAAGTTATGCAAAAAGCAGTATTAATTACCGGTTGCTCCAGCGGAATAGGGCTGGTTGCCGCCCAAGATTTACGGGCTCGCGGCTACCGGGTGCTGGCCGCCTGCCGTAAAAGTGCAGATATCGACACGCTCAGCCAACTCGGTTTTGAAACTATTGCGCTCGATCTTGATGACAAACACAGCGTAGAGCTTGCCGCCGCGGAGGTTATCGCGCTGACCGGCAATCGTCTTTACGGCCTGTTCAACAATGCCGGATACGGTGTTTACGGCCCGCTGAACACCATCAGCCGCGAGCAGTTTGAGCAACAATTTTCCACCAATTTGTTCGGCACGCATCAGTTGACGCAGCTATTACTGCCCGCAATGTTGCCGCACGGCGAAGGCCGCATTATTCAGACCAGCTCGGTGATGGGGCTGGTGACGACGCCGGGCCGCGGAACCTATGCCGCCAGCAAATTCGCGCTAGAAGCCTGGTCAGATACGTTACGCATGGAGTTGCACGGCACGGGCATTCAGGTGAGCCTGATTGAACCCGGCCCGCTGAGCAGCAACTTTACGGCTAACGTGAATCAGTCCCAGGCTGAGCGGCCGGTCGAAAACCCGGGGATCGCGCGGCGTTTTACGCTGCCGCCGGAGGCCGTTTTGCCGAAATTGCACCATGCTTTAGAAAACCCAAAGGCGCGTCTGCGGTATCCGGTTACGCTGGTCGCCCATGTGCTCACTGTGCTGAAACGCCTTTTACCTTCGCGTTTGCTGGACAAAATATTGCGCGGAAACAGCTAAGTAAACACAGACGGGGGTTGAAGCCGTAAAACCTGCCCCCATCTGGTATTTAATGCTTTAAATGACTTTGAGCCTTAGCGCGAGAGAGACAGAATTCATGCTTGCACAACCTACTGTTATCGATATCAACGAAACCAATCTGCATCAGACGCTGGAACAATCCATGTCGGTGCCGGTGATGTTCTACTTTTGGTCTGAGCGCAGCCAGCATTGCCTGCAACTGGGGCCAATTCTCGACAAACTGGCGGCGGAATATGCCGGTCAGCTGGTTCTGGCGAAAGTGGACTGCGATGCCGAGCAGATGATTGCCCAGCAGTTTGGCCTGCGTTCTATCCCGGCAGTTTACCTGTTTAAAGATGGTCAGCCGGTGGATGGTTTCCAGGGGCCGCAGCCGGAAGAAGTGATCCGCGAACTGCTGCAGAAAGTCCTGCCGAAAGAAGAAGAGCTGAAACTGGCTCAGGCGCAGGAACTGATACAAGAAGGTAACTTCGCCGATGCCCTTCCGCTGCTGAAAGATGCATGGCAAGTGAGCAACTACCGCAGTGATATCGGGATGACGCTGGCGGAAGTTCAGATTCAGTTGAACCGTTCCGACGACGCGGAAGCCGTGTTGGCCACCATTCCCTTGCAGGATAAAGATTCCCGTTATCAGGGGCTGATTGCCCAGATTGAACTACTGAAACAGGCGGCTGACACCCCTGAAATTCAGCTGCTGCAACAGGAATTACAGCAGGATCCTGACAACGCCGAGCTGGTGGTTAAACTCAGCCTGCAACTGCATCAGGTCGGGCGTAACGAAGAAGCGCTGGAACTGCTGATGGCTCCGCTAAAAAAAGATTTAGGTGCGGCAAACGGCGCGGCACGCAAAACGCTGATGGATATCATGGCGGCACTCGGCACCGGCGACGCGCTGGCGGCTAAATATCGTCGCCAGTTATATTCCCTGCTGTACTGATTCACGCTAAAAATTTCTTACGCGCGTCGGGCATTCCCCCTTCCTGACGTGCGTTTTTTTTCGCCTTTTCCCCTGCCTTTTATCCCCTGAACTATCCTTTATTAATACGACGCGTAAGTTATTTGTGCGACAATTGCGCACGCGCCTGACTTTCGGGGAGTGCGCCAGGGACATGTTTTTACTCGAATATTCCGCCGGAATATTCAGGACACAGTTTTACAGGAGTTTCATACTATGTTTGACCTCATTCCCATTCCTATCCTTATTCTGATCGTACTGGCGCTGCTGGTGGTTTACGCCGGGATCAAAATCGTGCCACAGGGCTACCAGTGGACCGTAGAGCGCTTTGGCCGTTATACCAAAACCCTGATGCCGGGGCTGAACCTGGTTGTGCCATTTGTTGACCGCATTGGCCGCAAAATCAATATGATGGAACAGGTTCTGGATATCCCCTCTCAGGAAGTGATTTCCCGCGATAACGCCAATGTCGCCATCGACGCTGTGTGTTTTATCCAGGTTATTGATCCGGCGCGTGCCGCCTATGAAGTCAGCAATCTGGAACAGGCGATCGTGAACCTGACCATGACCAACTTCCGTACCGTGCTGGGTTCGATGGAGCTCGACGAAATGCTGTCACAACGCGACAACATCAACGCACGTTTGCTGCATATCGTCGATGAAGCCACCAATCCATGGGGCGTGAAAATTACGCGTATCGAAATCCGTGATGTGCGTCCACCGGCTGAACTGATTTCTGCGATGAACGCACAGATGAAAGCGGAACGTACAAAACGTGCCGACATTCTGGAAGCCGAAGGCGTTCGTCAGTCCGCCATCCTGCGTGCGGAAGGTGAAAAACAGTCGCAGATCCTTAAAGCCGAAGGTGAGCGTCAGTCGGCGTTCCTGCAAGCTGAAGCCCGCGAACGTGCGGCGGAAGCGGAAGCGCAGGCCACCAAAATGGTCTCTGAAGCGATTGCTGCCGGAGATGTTCAGGCCATTAACTACTTCGTGGCACAGAAATATACCGATGCGCTGACCAAAATAGGCTCGGCGAACAACAGCAAAGTCATCATGATGCCGCTGGATGCCACCAGCCTGATGGGCTCAATTGGCGGGATTGCTGAGCTGCTTAAAGAAACCAAAGGCGGCAAATAATGCTTCGCGATTTCATGGCAAGTCCGCATGTGTTCTGGCTGTCTTTGGGCGGCCTGTTGCTGGCGGCAGAGCTGGTAGGAGCAAGTGGTTACTTACTGTGGAGTGGCGTAGCGGCGGCGCTGGTGGGGCTGGTGACGTGGATTTTGCCGCTGCCGTGGGAATGGCAGGGCGTGGCGTTTGCCCTTCTGACCATTATCGCCGCCTGGCTGTGGTGGAAATGGCTGAATCAGCGCACGGACAAAACCAGCGGTAATTCGGCGCTGAACCAGCGCGGACAGCAGTTAGTAGGTACTTACGCCACCGTGCTCGAACCGCTGAAAAATCAGCATACGCGGGTACAAATCGGCGACAGCAGCTGGCGGGCGTCCTGCGCTTCGCCGCTGGAAGTCGGTGATAAAGTGGTAATTACCGGTGTCGAGGGCGCGACGCTGCGCGTAGAACGCCCTGCGCAGTAACGCCTGACGTTAGTGTTTGTGGCAACAGCCAGAAAGATTATCGATTATCGGGCAGTCTGCGCCGTCATCGCCGGGGCAGGATTCCGCCAGCGTCAGCAGGCGCTGGCGCATCAGCTGAAGTTCTTCAATGTGCCGCTCAATTTCGGCGGCCTTTTCTAAAGTGCGTGCTTTCACATCTGCACTGTGGCGATCCGGATTATGGAATAACGCCACTAACTCCTGACACTCTTCCAGCGTAAACCCCACCTGCCGTGCCTGACGAAGCAACGTCAGTTCTTCGATATGTTTTTGTGCATAGCGGCGGTATCCGTTCTCGCTCCGCGCCGGTGCTGTCACCAGCCCTTTCTCTTCGTAAAAACGAATCGCCTTGCTGGTCAGCCCGGTTTTTTTCGCCACATCACTGATATTCATTTCGCCTCCGCGTCGCCCTGTTTTTGCACTATATCTGAACAGTATACGTGTTTACGGTTTTACGAAAATCCTCAACTGTAATGCACGGTCTGTTTTTTGGTGCGCATCAGCAACCACATGGGCAGCGGCAACGTCACGATAAGCAGGATCCACAGCAGCGAGTAAACCGACGTCACGCCGTCGTTTTGCAGGTTGATAAACATTTTGACCGGAATACCCTGCGGGAAATAACAGAACACCATGACAATGCCGAATTCACCAATCGCCCGTACCCAGGCAATGGCGATCCCGGCGGCAATTCCGCGTGAGGCCAGCGGCAACGTGAGCCGGATAAGCACCTGAAAAGGCCGTGCGCCCAGCGTCTGCGCAGCCTCTTCGACATCGCGCGGCACCGCTTCAAGTGCACCGCGCGCCGAAAGAATGAAATAAGGCAGCGCCCCATAAATCTGCGCCAGCACAAACGCGGGCGCATTGTTATTGAGCGTCATACCGATGGCAGAAAGGGTTTCACCGACCGAACCGTAGGGCCCGTAAACCGACACCAGCAAAATCCCCATCGCCAGCGGAGGCGTCAGCAGCGGGATCAGCACCAGTACTTCCACCAAAGTGCGCCAGCGTGAGGTCGTTTTTGCCAGCCAGAACGCGACCGGCAGCCCGAGCAGAATAATCAGGCCGACCGATATCAGACTCAGGCCGAGCGACACCACCACCGCATGGCTGTCGCCGTAAGCCAGATGAAAATCTGACCACGGCGTCAGGAAAAGCAGCGTGACAAAAGGCACCATCAGCAGTGCCAGCGCGGGAACCGCCATTCCTGACGCACGCAACTTAAAGGTTTCCGCCTTTAGGTTTGTCGTAGCCGTTTTGTTCAAACAGCTTCTGACCTTTGGCGCTTTGCAGGTAAGTGATAAATTCTTTCGCCAGTTTCGGATGCGGCGCGTTGTTCAGCACCACCGCGTAGAAGACCAGCGGCTGCGTGCTCAGCGTTTTCTCTTTGCCGGTGGAATCTTTGACGTTGAAAGTCACCTTGCTGTACCAGTCTTTCGACATCTGCGGATTGCTCAGGTTAATTTCATCCGGCAGTTTGATGTACGGCAGGTGCGCGGAAATCGTGGCACTTTCGTAGCCCGACGCGGCATCAACCTGACCGGCTTCCAGACGGGTCAGAAGGCCGCCCTCGCCCGAAATCTGCTTCGGATTCTGTACATCGCCCAGCACGGCTTTTTCCAGACCCGGCTGTTTGTAGTAATTTTCGGCCAGCATCATGGTGAAAATAATGTTCTGACCCTGAGGATCGCTGACCGGATCGGTACGGCCGAACTGTAATCCGGGAGTTTGGAGCACTTTCCACCACGGCTCAGCGCCCGCTTTGCCTTCCTTTATCGCGGCAAATTTTTCGGCATATTTGCCTTTCGGATTATAAGCAATGACCATGCTGGTGCTGGCCACCGGGATTGCCTGCCCGGCCATGCCCGCTTTTTGCAGGATCTCAACCGGCCCCGGCGTTATCGAAACGAACACATCCGCCACGACTTTTTTCGACGCCAGCAAGTTCGCCATGCCGTAAGCGCCCTGCCCCTGGCCCTGATAATTGACCTTCTTCTCTTTCGCAAAATCCGGCCCCAGATATTTGTCCATTACCACGCCCATCGAACCGGCGTAGGTGACGCGAAAATCGTCAGCGGCTTGTGAAGCCTGCGCCGCCATCAGTCCTGCCATCAGCAGAAGTGTTGTCTGCATTTTTGCCATTGAAAATCCCCTTACCCTTCATCGTTATATAATTTGGGAGATAACGATAAGCCAATCTGCAAGGGAATTTCTAAATAAAGTGTAAATGAGAGAAAAATGAAAAATACCGGTAAGGCGAAACCGTTGCTTGACCTTCCCCTTGCTGGAAGGTTTATCCTCTGTTCTTAGTGAAAGTTAACCCAAGGAAAACCACTATGACCACCACCGTATTATCTCTGCAAGGCCTGTCCTGCGGGCATTGTGTGGCTTCAACGCGTAAAGCGCTCGAAGCGGTTGACGGCACCACCGCCGTTGAAGTTTCTCTGGATAAAGCCATTGTGAAAGGCGACGCCAGCAGCCAGAGCCTGATCGACGCCGTCGTAAATGCCGGATATGAAGCACAACTGGTGGAAGACGCGTCCCCAAAATCTGAGCCGCTGACCGATAAGGCGAGTGTTTTGCCGGAACCCCTGTCAGCGGCCGCGTCACCTGTTCCGGCTGAAAACCACATTCTTCAAACCTCAGCCTCTGATGACAGCGTGCAGCTGTTGCTCAGCGGTATGAGCTGCGCCAGCTGTGTCAGTAAAGTGCAGCGGGCGCTGGAAGGCGTGAACGGCGTCGAACGTGCGCGGGTCAATCTGGCGGAACGCAGTGCGCTGGTCAGCGGTGATGCTGACCAGAATGCCCTGATTGCGGCGGTTGAACGCGCGGGTTACGGCGCTGAAATCATTATTGATGAAACCAGACGCCGCGAGCGCCAGCAGCAAACGGCGCGCAGCAGCATGATCCGTTTCAGTTGGCAGGCGGCGGTCGGGCTGGCGGCGGGTATCCCGCTGATGTTGTGGGGATTGCTGGGCGGCGAAATGATGGTCACCGCCAGCAACCAGACCGGCTGGCTGATTGTCGGCCTGCTGACGCTGCTGATCATGATTGTCGCAGGCGGCCACTTCTACCGCAGCGCGTGGAAAAGCCTGATGCACGGCAGCGCCAATATGGACACGCTGGTATCACTTGGTACCGGTGCGGCGTGGATATTTTCCATTTCTGTCAGCCTCTGGCCGGATGCCTTTCCGATGCAGGCGCGGCATCTTTATTACGAAGCCAGCGTGATGATCATCGGCCTGATTAACCTCGGCCATGCGCTGGAACAACGCGGGCGTCAGCGCTCGTCACAAGCTCTGGAACGCCTGCTGGATCTCACGCCGCCGACGGCGCGCGTGGTGACTCCGGAAGGCGAAAAAACGCTGCCGCTGGCCGATGTGCAGCAAGGTATGACGCTGCGCCTGACCACCGGCGACCGCGTTCCGGTTGACGGCGAAATTCAGAGCGGCGAAGCGTGGATGGATGAAGCGATGCTGACCGGCGAACCTGTCCCGCAACAAAAATCTCAGGGCGAAAAAGTGCATGCTGGTACGCTGGTCAGAGACGGCAGCGTATTGTTCCGCGCGGATGCGATTGGCAGCCAGACCACGCTTTCTCGCATCATCAAACTGGTGCGGGAAGCGCAAAGCAGCAAACCGGAAATCGGCAAACTGGCGGATAAAATTTCATCCGTCTTCGTACCCGTCGTGGTGCTGATTGCCCTGTTCAGCGGTGCCATCTGGTATTTCTTCGGCCCGCAGCCGCAGCTGATGTACACGCTGGTGATCGTCACCACGGTGCTGATCATCGCCTGCCCTTGCGCACTGGGGCTCGCAACGCCGATGTCGATTACCGCCGGTGTCGGGCGCGCCGCAGAGTTGGGTGTGCTGGTTCGTGATGCCGATGCCCTGCAAAAAGCCAGTACGCTTTCGACGCTGGTTTTCGATAAAACCGGGACGCTGACAGAAGGCCAGCCGAAAGTGACGGATATTCACACCTTCGGCGGTGTCAGTGAACAGCAGGCACTGCGCTTTGCCGCCGCGCTGGAACAGGGCTCGCACCACCCGCTCGCGCAGGCGATTGTCGATAAAGCGGAGGGTCTGGCGATACCTGACGTGCAGTATTTCCGCACGCTCGGCGGGCTGGGCCTGCGCGGTGAAGCAGAAGGCAAAACGCTGTTGCTGGGGAATCAGGCGCTGATGCAGGAAAACGGCGTCGATACACAGCAGACCGATGCGCTGTTGGAAGCGATGTCTGAGCAAGGTGCAACGCCGGTGCTTCTGGCGGCAGACGGTGAAATTGCCGCGCTGTTCGCCCTGCGGGATCCGCTGCGCAGTGACAGCATTGCCGCGCTGCAACGCCTGCATCAGCTGGGTTATCAGCTGGTGATGCTGACCGGCGATAATCCGCGCACGGCACAAGCTATTGCCGCGCAGGCAGGCATCGATACGGTGATTGCCGGTGTTCGTCCGGAAGGAAAAGCCGAGGCGATTAAAGCGTTGCAGGCCAAAGGCCAGCAGGTTGCGATGATTGGCGATGGCATTAACGATGCGCCCGCACTGGCGCAGGCAGATGTCGGGATTGCAATGGGCGGCGGCAGCGATGTGGCGATTGAAACGGCGGCCATCACGCTGATGCGGCCAAGCCTGAACGGCGTTGCCGATGCACTGGCCATGTCACAGGCCACGCTGCGCAATATGAAGCAGAACCTGTTAGGCGCGTTTGTGTATAACGTGATTGGCATTCCGGTTGCCGCAGGCGTGCTCTACCCGCTGACCGGCACATTGCTCAGCCCGGTTGTCGCAGGCGCGGCGATGGCGTTGTCTTCCATTACCGTTGTCACTAACGCAAACCGCCTCTTACGCTTTACCCCGAAAAAACAAGACGTTTCCTCTGTTCGCTAAAACGCTGACGCGTTAGCATGGTCTCTCATTTTTCGGGAGACCATGCGATATGGCACAGTTTTTCAACCAGGCTTTCAGCTGGCTACGCAGGCTGTTTCCTGTCGAGTATTCATATCCTGCCATGGATATCCGGCTTCCCGGCAACCGCTCGCTGCATCTGGTCGGCAGCATTCATATGGGCACGCAGGATATGCAACCGCTGCCCGCGGCTTTGTTACGCCGCCTGCAAAAAGCCGATGCCCTGATTGTCGAAGCCGATATCAGCGGAACAGAATCCCCTTTCAGCATGTCCGGCGAATTTCCGCCTCTGGCCGATCGTCTGACCGAATCCGAATATCTCCACGTTGAGCGCTTATGCGAAGAGCTTGGCGTTTCAATGTGGACGCTGAACCCGCTTCCTTCCTGGCAGGTTGCGCTGATGTTGCAGGCAACACAGGCACAGCGTCTGGGATTGCGCGGGGATTACGGCATCGACTATCAGTTGTTGCAATCGGCAAAGCAGCAAAACACGCGGGTCATCGAACTCGAAGGGCCGCAGGAACAGTTTGAACTGTTGCAGCAACTGCCCGACGGCGGCAGAGCGCTGCTCGAAGATACGCTGACACACTGGCACACCAACGCCCGATTACTGCAAACGATGATCAGCTGGTGGCTTGATGCCAAACCGGGGCTGGCGATTGAACAGCTGCCGAATACGTTTAGCAACGATCTCTACGATATTCTGATGAATCAGCGCAATGTGCGCTGGAAAAAACAGCTTTCCGAACTTCCGCCGGGAAATTACGTGGTCGCCGTGGGCGCGCTGCATTTGTATGGTGAAGGGAATCTGCCGGAATTGCTGAAAGGATAAAAAAATGGCCGGTTTTTAAGGCCGGCCAGTCAAAGAGGAATTTCATTTTTTTGTTATAGCTTCAGTACCGGCCTTTTCAGGCACAGCACCGGCGCGCACAGGGTAGCAACCTGTAGCGGGTCTTGGCAATAACCATTCATTGCTCTACTATTTCCCCTCCGCGTAATAAAGATACTTTGTTGTTAAATTTCATCAGATTGAGCTGATGACGTTTTTTCGAACAAAAAAACAAAATAAGGAGACAGGTATGACCCCTGCCGTATTGCTCCTGGAAAAAAATAAAGTCAGTTTTACCCTTCACCCGTATGAACACAGCAGCGACGAAACCAACTTTGGCGACGAGGCGGTAAAAAAGCTCGGGCTGGATGCGCGTCAGGTCTACAAAACATTGCTGGTTTCACTGAATGGCGATCCCAAAAATCTCGCCGTTGCCGTCACGCCGGTGGCATCAATGCTGGATCTGAAGAAAGTCGCCAAAGCGCTCGGCGCCAAAAAAGCCGACATGGCCGATCCCGTCATCGCACAGCGCGTCACCGGTTATCTGGTGGGCGGCATCAGCCCTCTGGGGCAGAAAAAGCTGCTGCCGACGGTGATCGATAGCCCGGCGCAGACTTTCTCTACCATTTATGTTTCAGGTGGTAAACGCGGGCTTGATCTTGAACTTGCGGCAGGCGATCTTTGCCGCTTACTGAAAGGCCAGTTTGCTGAGATCGCAAAAGCCGACTGACCGGATCGACTGATTCCCTACACGCATTTCCTATATGCACAAATAAGACAGGTTCATCTGCTATGACCGACAATACGGCCACGCCAGACAGCCCGCAGAAAGACGCAGTCAAAAAGACTGCGTTTTCTATTCTGGCGGCGATCAGCGTTTCTCATCTGCTCAATGACATGATTCAGTCGCTGATTCTGGCGATCTATCCGTTGCTGCAAAACGAATTCTCACTCAGCTTTACTCAGATTGGCCTGATCACGCTGACGTATCAGATTACCGCGTCGCTGCTACAACCGCTGATTGGTTATTACACCGATAAACATCCGCAGCCATATTCGCTGCCCATCGGCATGGGCTTTACGCTGTCTGGTTTGCTTTTGCTAGCCGTGGCGCAAAGTTTCCCGGTGGTGCTGCTGGCCGCCGCGCTGGTCGGTACAGGTTCGTCGGTGTTCCATCCTGAATCGTCCCGCGTGGCGCGTATGGCTTCCGGCGGACGTCACGGGCTGGCGCAATCGCTGTTCCAGGTCGGCGGGAATTTCGGGGCATCGCTTGGCCCGTTGCTGGCGGCGTTAATCATCGCGCCCTACGGTAAAGGCAACGTCGCGTGGTTCTCGCTGGCGGCGCTGCTGGGGATTGTCGTTCTGCTGCAAATCAGTAAGTGGTATCGCCAGCAGCATCTGATGGCGAAAAAGCGCGGACCGGTGAAAAATACCGTGACCGTGTTGCCGCGTAAAACTGTGGCGATGTCGTTGGGGATTTTACTGGTGCTGGTGTTCTCGAAGTATTTTTACCTGACCAGCCTGAGCAGTTACTACACCTTCTATCTGATTCATAAATTTGGTGTTTCCGTACAGAATGCGCAAATCCATCTGTTCGTTTTCCTGTTTGCCGTAGCAGCCGGAACCATTATCGGCGGTCCGGTTGGGGATAAGATTGGGCGCAAATACGTCATATGGGCGTCAATTCTCGGCGTCGCGCCATTTACCCTGCTTTTGCCGCACGCCAATCTGATGTGGACCAGCGTTCTCAGCGTCATTATCGGCGTGATTCTGGCCTCGGCGTTTTCGGCAATTCTGGTGTTTGCCCAGGAACTGATGCCGGGAAAAGTCGGTATGGTTTCGGGGCTATTCTTTGGCCTGGCGTTTGGCATGGGCGGCCTTGGCGCTGCGGTGCTGGGCTATGTGGCGGACAGAACCAGCATCGAGCTGGTTTATCAAATTTGTGCCTTCCTGCCATTGCTGGGGATACTGACGGCATTCCTGCCAAATATTGAACGTAAACAAGCCTGAAGCATTCCCTTCCACTGCCGATAATGATTTATCGGCAGCAAAAAAAGCCGTTGCCTCTTGAGATTCGCCCGCGAAAACCCATTTAAATCTCCCGTTCGAATTTTTTTTTCGGTCTGTCGTGCATTTAGCGCAAAAAAGGCCAAAAAATACCAACGCGTAAACGATTTTTACCATAAACTTAGAAACAATCTGCAACACATTTGTGCCATGCATAACCAGAAGGAGACTGAATGCATCATTCTACGCCTCTCATCACTACCATCGTCGGCGGTCTGGTACTCGCTTTCCTGTTAGGAATGCTCGCCAACCGCCTGCGAATATCCCCTCTGGTTGGCTATCTCGCCGCAGGCGTGCTGGCCGGTCCTTTTACACCGGGCTTTGTTGCTGATACTTCACTTGCACCGGAGCTGGCCGAAATCGGCGTGATATTGCTGATGTTTGGCGTCGGTTTGCATTTTTCCATGAAAGATTTACTCGCGGTAAAGTCGATAGCCATTCCCGGCGCTGTAGCCCAAATCGCGGTAGCGACGCTGCTTGGGATGGGTTTATCGCGTTTACTCGGCTGGGACATGGCGACCGGGCTGGTGTTTGGCCTCTGCCTGTCCACCGCCAGTACCGTAGTTCTGCTGCGTGCGCTGGAAGAACGGCAACTCATTGAAAGTCAGCGCGGGCAAATCGCCATCGGCTGGCTTATTGTTGAAGATCTGGTGATGGTACTGACGCTGGTTTTGTTACCGGCATTCAGCAGCATGCTCGAAAGCAACCACGCCAGCATTACCGGCCTGCTGACTGAACTGGCGATTACTATCGGCAAAGTCATTGCCTTTATGGTGCTGATGATGGTTGTCGGCCGCCGCGTGGTGCCCTGGATCCTGGCAAAAACCGCCAGCACCGGTTCACGCGAGCTGTTCACGCTGTCGGTTCTGGCACTGGCACTGGGCATCGCCTACGGCGCGGTCGAATTCTTCGACGTGTCGTTTGCACTGGGCGCGTTCTTCGCCGGGATGGTGCTGAACGAATCCGAACTCAGCCAGCGCGCCGCGCACGATACGTTACCGCTGCGTGATGCTTTCGCCGTGCTGTTCTTTGTGTCGGTCGGCATGTTGTTTGACCCGATGATTCTGGTGCGCGAACCGCTGACAGTCGTCGCTACGCTGGCGATTATTGTGTTCGGCAAGTCGATTGCCGCCTTCTTACTGGTGAAGATGTTCGGGCATTCGCGGCGCACGGCGCTGACGATTTCAGTCAGTCTCGCGCAGATTGGTGAATTCGCCTTTATCCTCGCAGGTCTGGGTATTTCGCTGGGGCTGCTGTCTGAGCATGGCCGCAATCTGGTTCTGGCGGGCGCAATCTTGTCGATTATGTTTAACCCGCTGCTGTTCAGTTTGCTGGAAAAATATCTGGAAAAAACCGAGACCATCGAAGATCAGAGCGTTGAAGAAGCGGTGGAAGACGAAAAACAGATCCCGTTTGATCTGTGCAATCACGCCCTGCTGGTCGGTTATGGCCGCGTGGGAAGCCTGCTTGGCGAGAAGCTTCAGGCTGCCGGTATTCCGCTGGTGGTGATTGAAAATTCGCGTCCGCGCGTCGAAGCATTGCGCGATCAGGGAATAAGCACGGTGCTGGGGAATGCCGCCAATCAGGAAATTATGGATCTGGCGCGCCTTGACTGTGCCCGCTGGCTGCTGGTGACGATTCCGAACGGTTATGAAGCCGGTGAAATCGTCGCATCAGCCCGCGCAAAACGGCCCAATATTGAGATCATCGCCCGTGCGCACTATGACGATGAAGTCACCTACATCATGGAGCGCGGCGCGGACCGCGTGGTGATGGGCGAGCGTGAAATCGCCAACAGCATGATCGATATGCTGCAAATAGACACCCTGACCGAAGACCAGAAACGGCCATTTTGCCCCATCTGATTCTTTCTGAATGCCGGGCGCAGTACTTTTGCTGCGCCCGTCCCCTTCCCGCACAAATTTCCCTTTAACTTGCGCAACATAAAAAGAACCAAATCAGATCGTTTCGCGGTATCCTCTTTTTATGCCAAAAATTGACCGGTACTGCGATGTTGCTATCCCATCTGGAAACGTTGAACATTTTGAGCACGCCGGTCTGGGTTGTCTCATTACATAACCAGCAAATTCTTTTCGCCAATACAGCGGCCAGAAAACTTGCGGGTAACAGTTTGCTTGGTCCCCTGCGCAACGGGCAGTTTTCGGCCCGGTCTTTGCAATCCCTCGAGTCCTATCTGCCACATCTGAAAAAAGGCGATCAGGTGATTGAAATCTGGACCATCCACAAAGAAGGTCGTGCCTTCCCCCTGAGCTGTCGTCTTTCTCTGGCACAGTTTGGCTTGCAGGAACAGGTCATCGTGTTCGAAGGCACGCATACCTCTGCGGCCAATGTTCCGGCACCCGGTTCATTCCTGAGCGAAGCCCGACCTTACCGCCGTGATCAGAGCGGTTTCTATGAACGATTTTTCCAGACCAACACCGCGCCGATGCTGCTGATTGACCCGGACAATAACGGGCAAATTGTGGATGCAAATCTGGCGGCGACACGATTCTATGGCTATTCACGCGATGAAATGTGCATGAGACACACATGGGAAATTAATGCGATGGGGCAGGATGTATTACCCGTGATGCATGAAATCGCGCGTTTGCCCGGCGGGCATAAGCCGCTGACGTTTATGCACAAACTGGCAGACGGCAATCTGCGTCATGTGCAGACCTATGCCGGCCCGGTGGACGTGGATGGCGTGCGGCTGATGCTGTGCATCATTCATGATATTACCGAGCAAAAGCGCCTTGAGCAGGAGCTGGAACACGCGGCGCTCCGTGATCCGCTGACCGGGCTGGGCAACCGCCGCCAGTTTATGCAGTTGGTGGAAAACGCGCGGACGCAAAACCCGCAGCGAACGCATAATTTCAGTCTGATGCTGGTGGATGCCGATCACTTCAAGACGATTAATGATCAGCACGGTCATAACAAAGGCGATGATGCGCTGGTAATGCTGGCGCGAACGCTGGAAACGGGGATCCGCGAAAGCGATACTGTGTTTCGCTGGGGTGGCGAGGAGTTTCTGATTTTGCTGCCGCTGACCGGCCTGGAAGGCGCATTACATGTCGCTGAGACGCTGCGCTTAGCCGTGGAAGGATTTACGCACAATGATTTACCTGCAATGACCGTGAGCGTCGGCGTGGTGCAGTATGAAACGGGGGAAGACTTCACCCGGCTGTTTAAACGTGTGGATGACGCGTTATATCGCGCGAAAACGTCAGGCAGGAATCAGGTTCAGGCGGGCTGAAAAAAAAGGGCGGAGGTTCAAATCCCCCCGCCCTTTTGACTTCCCGTTCCCGGCCACGTTTATCGTTCCCAGTAACTTTCTTCCAGACTGTCTTCACGTTCCGGCAATCCTCGCGTCAGACGCGGAGAATGCTGATTCAGTACCTGATAGCTGACGCGGTTGGCATATTTGCACACCTGCGCCAGCGAGGAATACGTCAGATACTCACGGGCGTGTTTGCTGGAATTCGGCACAGAAGTACGGTGGAAACCGTTAGCCGCAATGTCATGCAGCAGCGCAGACAGCGCGCCATCGCCCGCCCCGTTGGTATTCATGATTTTTTCCGGCCCGCCCATATACGGCGCGATATGCGAATAAATTTTCATTGGCTGCTGGCAGCAGTCGCGGCGCATTGCGCGGCTGAATTCATACTGGTTGAATTCAGCAATCGCGCCCGGCAGCAGCGGATGCTGCGTGGTGCGCTTGAATTCCTCTTCGGTATAACTCGCCATAAATAAGCCGTTCGGTCCGGCGGTACACAGCACCAGATCCACCCACTCCAGAGCCTTGTCGGCGGCCATCAGCGGGTCTTTCAGACCGGTCAGTGCGAAACCCTCGTCTTCGTTCATCGCCAGAATCGAAACGTGATCACGCAGGAAATCACGCCAGGCCTGAGGATCATCGGCAATGACGTATTGCGTACCGAGCGTTAAGACCACCGGCACCTGATGTTTTTTCGCGTATTCAATCGCCTGCATCGTAGCTTCCGGCATCGGTTCGCCGGGTTTGCTGCGCAACAGATAGGACGTCAGCAGCAGCGCGGACGCCCCGGCAATGACCTCTTCCGGCACGCTTGAGGCGTGCAGTTCGTTCATTTTGCCCGGACTGATGGCAAACGTACGCTCGCCTGTATCGCTTATCAGCGTGAAGCAGCGGCCAATTGCGCCGTCCACGCCTTGCAGGTAATTGAGATCAACACGGCTGGAGGTGTTACAAAGATACCGGTAGGCGTAATCGCCAATCTTCACGTTGCTGCACATCACGCCGAGCAGGACGGAACGGTCATCGGCCAGCACGGAGTAGTTGTGCAAGGTATTGCCGACGGTACCGCCCGCAAACTGATGAGAAATGAGATCATGACTTCTCAGTTCCTGATAAAGCGCTTCCGACATTTCATCATTCAGAATGTTGGATTCGCCGGGCGTCAGCCCGTAGCGGGCCACAAAACTTTCATCAACGCGCGCTTCAATATCGACCATGGTCTGGTCGATACCCACGATATAAGACGCGCCGCCTTCGGATTCCGGCTGCATCTCCTGCAACATGGAGTCACGCAATAAGGGGTCACGTGCGCTGACCGGAAAATAGTGTTTAGACTTACGTTTACCAGGAAATTTCATTCATTGTTCTCGGGAAATTCAAAAAGCTCAGGCTTCAGTCAGAAGTGCTGAGTGACCAGCTGTTGCAGCAAATCGATATGCTCGGGCTGGTCGTTTAAGGCGTCAATATATTCGAAGCGCTCGCCGCCTGCATGAATAAAAATCTCACGGTTCTCTTCTTTGATTTCTTCCAGCGTCTCCAGACAGTCCGCCGCAAAGCCCGGGCAGATAATCTGAATGTGCTTAACGCCCTGAGCCGGAAGGCCTTTCAGCGTTTCATCGGTATACGGCGTCAGCCAGGGTTCGCGGCCAAAGCGCGACTGGAACGTCAGCATAATTTTGCCGGCGGGAAGTTGCAGCGCCTCGGTCAGCGCCTGCGCCGTTTCATGGCAGCGTTTTTCATAATCATCGCCTTCCGCTACAAAACGTTTCGGTATCCCGTGGAAGGACAATACCAGACGATCCGGTTCACCATGCTGAGCAAATGAACGTTCGATGCTGGCTTTCAGCGCAGAAATGTACGCCGGATGCGTGGCGTAATCGCGGATAAAGCTCAGGGAAGGCAGGCGACGCTGGGATTTCAGCACACGCGCCACGCCGTCAAAAACGGCCGCGCTGGTGGAACAGGAATATTGCGGGTACAGCGGCAGAACCACCATTTTCGTTACGCCCTGCGCCAGCAATTTTTCAATCGGCTCTTTCATGCCCGGCTTGCCATAACTCATCGCCAGTTCCACCGGCGTCCCCGGCAGACGCTCTGCCAGTGCCTTTTGCTGACGGCGGCTGAAGACCATCAGAGGCGAACCTTCTTCCATCCAGACCGCTTTATACAGTTTAGAAACGCGCGGAGAGCGCAGGGGCAAAATCACGAAATTCAGAATAGGCCACCACAGCAGACGTGGGGTATCCACAACGCGGATATCACTCAAAAACTCAGCCAGATATTTTTTAACGGCCTGCGGAGTTGGTGCTTCCGGTGTCCCGAGATTGACCAGAAGGACACCGAATTTGGTCTGCGTCATGCGGAATTTCCTAAATTGAAGGCCCTGAAGCCAGTGTGAAAAGATGGGCGCCGCCGTTTAACTGAGACATGGCAAAGTGGCGCACGTCATTGTAACGAAAACAAAGACAATCGGAACAACGGCAATAGCTATCAATGCGAATTGTTATTAATTACCCGTCATACTTCGGGTTGCAGAAAAACAAACGGGGCGACCGAAGTCACCCCGTGATAGTGCAGAACTTGTGAGAATTAGCCTAAAATTTTAGCCAGTTCATCACGTACTGCGGAAACCTGCTGTGTACCGTCGATTTTGACGTATTTGGTGTTACCCGCAGCGGCTTCTTTGCTGTAGTAGGAAATCAGCGGCTCAGTCAGCTCATGGTATTCCACCAGACGTTTACGCACGGTTTCTTCCTGATCGTCTTTACGGGTGATCAGTTCTTCGCCAGTGACATCGTCTTTGCCTTCAACTTTCGGCGGGTTGTACTGGATGTGATACACGCGGCCAGAGCCCGGGTGTACACGACGGCCAACGATACGGTCAACGATCAGTTCGTCCGGCACATCGAATTCCAGCACGTAATCCACGCTGATGCCTGCGTCTTTCATGGCGTCAGCCTGCGGGATCGTGCGCGGGAAACCGTCTAACAGGAAACCGTTGCGGCAATCTTCCTGCTGAATACGTTCTTTCACCAGTGCGATAACCAGTTCATCGGTCACCAGTTTACCGGCATCCATAATCTCTTTTGCTTTCTTGCCGAGCTCACTTCCGGCCTTCACAGCGGCGCGCAACATATCACCGGTAGAAATCTGAGGAATACCAAATTTCTCCATGATGAATTGAGCCTGAGTACCCTTACCTGCGCCCGGAGCGCCCAGCAGAATGATACGCATTGCGTAAATCCCCTTGCATGTAATTATTATGAATCTCGAAAACCGGTCAACCATACCATTCTGAGCACTTTTGCTCAAGGAACAACCCCTGCGGGCACCGGGTTAACGCAACGGAAAACACAGCGGCCATAAAAAAAGGGCCTCGTTTTCACGATGCCCTTTTCAGTGTTATTTCAGCCAATTATGCCTGCAAAAGCGTATTCATGCGGCGGATAAACAGGTTTGGATCTTCCAGCGTACCGCGCTCAGCAAACAGCGCCTGATCGAGCAGCAGTTCGATCCACTCGCTGAACTGGTCTTCGTCAGCCACATCAGACGCGCGTTTCACCAGCGCGTGTTCCGGGTTCAGCTCGAAGATGTATTTCACTTCCGGCGCGTCCTGACCGGCAGCGGCGAACAGTTTTGCCATCTGCGTGGTCATTTCATCGGCACCGGTGGTGACGATAGCTGGCGTGTCGGTCAGACGGTGCGTCAGACGCACTTCTTTCACGCGATCGCCCAGCAGCGTTTTCACACGTTCAACGAACGGCTCCAGCGCTTTCTCAGCTTCTTTCTGCTCTTCGCTTTCGTCAGCCAGTTTGTCGAGCGTGTCGTCGGCTTTGCTGACGGACTGGAAGGTTTTGCCATCGAACTCAGTCAGATAGCTCATCATCCATTCGTCGATGCGGTCAGACAGCAGCAGAACTTCAATGCCTTTTTTGCGGAACAGTTCCAGGTGCGGGCTGCTCTTAGCGGCGGCATAGCTGTCAGCGGTGATGTAATAAATCTTGTCCTGACCTTCCACCATGTTCGCCACATACTCTTCCAGCGACAGTGTTTGCGCGCTGTTGTCATTGCGGGTGCTGGCGAAACGCAACAGTTTGGCGATCGCTTCTTTGTTCGCGCCGTCTTCTGCCGGGCCTTCTTTCAATACCAGACCAAACTGTTTCCAGAATTGCAGGTATTTTTCGTTGTCGTCTTTGGCCAGTTTTTCCAGCATTTGCAGAACACGCTTGGTCAACGCGCTGCGCAGGTTCTGGGTAATACGGCTGTCCTGAAGGATTTCACGCGAAACGTTCAGCGGCAGATCGTTGGAATCTATCAGGCCCCGCACGAAACGCAGGTAGTTCGGCATGAACTGCTCGGCTTCGTCCATGATGAACACGCGCTGAACATAGAGTTTCAGGCCGTGTTTGTGATCACGGTTCCACATGTCCCACGGTGCCTGCGAAGGGATGTACAACAGGCTGGTGTATTCCTGTTTACCTTCAACGCGGTTATGGCTCCAGCTCAGCGGATCGCTGAAGTCATGGGAAATGTGTTTGTAGAATTCTTTATATTCTTCATCGGTGACTTCGGCTTTACCACGGGTCCACAAAGCCTGCGCTTTGTTGATTTGCTCCCAGGTCACGGTGCCGTCTTCTTCGTTGCGGGTTTCGACTTCAACCGGCAGCGCAATGTGGTCGGAATATTTGCTGATGATGGAGCGCACGCGCCAGTCATCCAGGAACTCGTCCTGATCTTCACGCAGGTGCAGGGTAATTTCGGTCCCGCGATCGGCTTTTTCGATGTCTGCCAGGGTGTACTCGCCTTCACCGGCGGATTCCCAGAACACGCCTTCATCAGCGCTGGCGCCCGCCGCACGGGTACGCACGGTCACTTTGTCTGCCACGATGAAGGCAGAGTAGAAGCCCACACCAAACTGGCCGATCAGCTGGCTGTCTTTAGCCTGTTCTGAACCGACAGATTGCAGGAAAGCCTTGGTGCCGGATTTCGCGATAGTCCCGAGGTTGTCGATGACTTCATCGCGGGTCATCCCGATGCCGTTATCGCTCAGCGTCAGGGTGCGTTTTTCTTTATCAAACGCCAGACGCACATGCAGCTCGCCGTCGCCTTCATACAGTTCAGGCGTAGACAGCGCACGGAAGCGCAGTTTGTCAGCGGCATCGGAAGCGTTAGAGATTAACTCGCGCAGGAAAATTTCTTTGTTTGAATACAGAGAATGGATCATCAGATGAAGCAGTTGTTTTACTTCAGACTGGAACCCGCGTGTCTCTTGTCCTTTCATACTCATCAAATTACCTCAATCCAGATACTGTTAGTGACCAAATCAGACGTTGAGGAGTAAGTGGGGTTATGGACCGGGGTTTTCAAGCATAAGGGAAAATTTTTAAGAAGAAATGCAGAGGGATAGCAGAAATTAAGCCGGGGCAGCAAGGTGCGCCCGGCGATAATAGTCAGAACCGGAAGGGATTGCGTCCGGCGAGGGAATGCGACAGCGTGGTGCCGTCAACCATATCCAGTTCGCCGCCGACCGGCACACCGTGCGCGATACGGCTCGCCAGCACGCCATACTGGCCGCACATTTCTGCGATGTAGTTAGCGGTCGCTTCACCTTCAACCGTCGGGTTAGTCGCCAGAATCACTTCCTGAATGTTTTCACTCTCAAGACGCTCTTCCAGACGGCCTAAACCAATATCGTCCGGCCCGATGCCATCCAGCGGTGACAGGTGGCCCATCAGCACAAAATAGCGACCGGAAAACTGACCGGTTTGTTCTATCGCGTGAATGTCCGCCGGGCTTTCGACCACGCAAATCTGGCCGTTCTCTTTACGCCGTGGATTGGCGCAAATCGTACAGATTTCCTGCTCGGTAAAAGTACGGCAATCGGCACAGTGACCGATTTCAGACATGGCGCGCGTTAAAGACTGCGCCAGCCGCATTCCGCCGCTGCGATCACGTTGCAGCAGCTGGAATGCCATACGCTGCGCTGACTTCGGGCCAACGCCCGGCAGGCAACGCAACGCCTCCATTAAAGATTCAAGGAGAGGGCTGGTTTGCATCAGAATGGCATCTTAAAGCCTGGTGGCAATTGCATGCCGCCAGACACCGCTGCCATTTTTTCTTTCTGAGTTTCGTCGATACGACGGGCCGCATCGTTGAATGCCGCAGCGATCAGATCTTCCAGCATGTCTTTATCGTCTTCCAGCAGGCTTGGATCGATTTCAACGCGACGCACGTTGTGCGCACCGTTGATGGTGATTTTCACCAGGCCAGCGCCTGATTCACCGGTGACTTCCAGCTGAGCGATTTCCGCCTGAGCTTGTTGCATTTTTTCCTGCATTTGCTGGGCCTGTTTCATCAGGTTACCAATGCCGCCTTTTCCAAACATAGTCTTCTCTCTCAGCAATGGCCGCGTCACAACCGCGGCGTTTAAATAGGGCGAATACTTTCTTCATCCAGCTCTGCATCGAAGAAACGACGCAAAGTCTGAATGTTGTTATCCGCAATAATAGACTGACGCGCCTGCGCCAGCTTTTCTTCATAAATGGCCTGACGCCATTCCAGCGGCGTTTTCACCGCCAGATTATCATCTTCCACTACGGTCAGTTCAACCGGAGTCTGATGCAGTGCCGATAAGGCATCCGACAGTACTTTCTGCGCCGACGGTGAATTCAGGTGCTTTTGCGATGAACGCAGATGCAGGCAAATTTTGCCCGGCTCGGGTTGCTCACAAAATGCATTCAGTGCCAGCTGTTGTACCAGTTTTGGCATTGGCATCTGGCTAATCTGAGCGGCCCATGCGTCACGTTCAATAGCTTCTTCGGCGAGACGCGAAGCCAGTTCCGGCGATTTTTCATGTTCCAGCGCGGCACGTAATGCTTTTGGCGTGGCGACCGGTTCCGGCGCTTCTTCCGGTTCGTTCTGCGCAACCCAGCGGTACGCCTCTTCTTTTACCGGCGCAGCGGGTTCTTTCTTCACGCTGGCCATTGTCTGCGCACGTTCAGTCACCGAAGCGAGGCGCTCCAGTGCTGAATTTGCCGGCCGCGCTTTTCCTGGCGCTGCCGGCTCAGCTTTTTTTGGGGTGGTACTCCCCTGCCTGAGCAACTGAGTTCGCGCCTGCAAAAGCTGGGCGGTGGTGTCCGGCATCTGCGCCGGTTCCGCATTGCCCTGCGACGGCGGTGACGAATAATTCTGTGGAGCTTGCGGAGCCTGAGGCGCGTTGTACGGCGCGGCGGACTGCGCCGGTGCCTGTGGTGGAACGTACGCAGGAGCCGCCACCGGCACCGGCGCCGGTTCTGCAATAATCACTTTCGGATGGAAGGCCAGCGCGCGCAGCAACGTCATTTCAACGCCCATGCGTTTGTCCGGCGCATACGCCAGCTCTTTGCGGCCAATCAGTAATGTCTGGTAGTAAAGCTGGACGTCGGCTGGTGGAATCACCCGCGCCAGCTCACGCAAACGTTGTTCGATCGCGGCGTAATGGTTGTCGAGGACGGAAGGTAACAGCTGAACCATCGCAATGCGGTGCAGTAATGCCAGCGTTTCCACCAGCAGATTTTCCCAGTCCACGCCACGCGATGCGGCCTGTTCCACCTGCGCCATCATCTGGCCGCCGTCCGCACTGACCAGCGCTTCAAGCATGGCCAGCGGTTGTTCGTCGTCAAGCGTACCGAGCATCTGCGCTACGGTTTCTGTCGTCACCGCGCCCTGCCCCATGGCGATGGCCTGGTCGGTAAGGCTCAGCGCATCACGCATACTGCCGTCCGCCGCGCGAGAAAGCAGTTGAAGCGCACGCGGTTCAGTCGTGATCGTTTCTTCAGTTAAAACGTGTTCGAGCTGTTTGCGGATCTGTTCAGCGTCCAGCGCCTTCAGATGGAACTGCAAACAACGCGATAAAATAGTGACCGGTAATTTTTGCGGATCGGTGGTCGCCAGCAGGAATTTCACGTGCTCCGGCGGCTCTTCGAGCGTCTTCAACAGCGCATTAAAGCTGTGGCGCGAGAGCATGTGGACTTCGTCAATCAGGTAAACTTTGAAGCGGCCACGGGCCGGTGCGTATTGCACGTTATCCAGCAATTCGCGGGTATCTTCAACTTTGGTGCGGGAAGCGGCGTCGATTTCGATCAGGTCAACAAAACGGCCCTGCTCGATTTCGCGGCAGTTTTCACAAACGCCACAAGGTGTGGACGTGATGCCCGTTTCGCAGTTAAGCCCTTTCGCCAGCAAGCGGGCAATAGTGGTTTTCCCCACGCCGCGGGTACCGGAAAACAGGTAAGCGTGATGGATGCGCCCGAGCGACAGGCCATTAGCCAGTGCGGTCAGCACATGTTCCTGTCCGACGACGTCGGCAAAAGTTTGGGGGCGCCACTTACGGGCAAGAACCTGATA
The DNA here is from genome assembly GCF_011065485.1 of Rahnella contaminans. Lineage (NCBI taxonomy): Bacteria > Pseudomonadati > Pseudomonadota > Gammaproteobacteria > Enterobacterales > Yersiniaceae > Rahnella > Rahnella contaminans. The sequence goes on along the minus strand of NZ_JAADJS010000002.1, from coordinate 730,427 downwards.
GCTCATTAATACCGGGAAAGTCAGGGGATCATGAAGGCAATGCTATCACAGCCTCGCCTGAGCAGGCGAGGCTTGTCTGGATCAATGCCCGTCGAAAGAAACCAGGCTGTAGCAGTTGATGCTTAAATCGTTGAGGCGTTTTTCACCGCCGAGTTCCGGCAGGTTGATGATGAACGCGGCGTCGGTTACTTCCCCACCCAGACGGCGGATCAGTTTCGCGGTGGCTTCAATCGTGCCACCTGTTGCCAGCAAATCGTCGATCACCAGAATTTTTTCGCCAGGCTGAATAGCATCAACGTGGATTTCAAGGCTGTCAGTACCGTATTCAAGATCATACGTTTCGCTGATAGTTTTACGCGGTAATTTACCTGGCTTGCGAACGGGGACAAAACCCACGCCCAGAACCAGGGCAACCGGTGCGCCAAACAGGAAACCCCGTGCTTCGGTGCCGACCACTTTGGTCACACCGGCGTCGCGGTAACGATCGGCCAGTAACTGAATGCTTGCAGCATAAGCTTTCGGGTCTTCCAGCAAGCTGGTGACGTCACGGAACAGTATGCCTAGCTTAGGATAGTCAGGGATGGTCTTAATACTGTCTTTAATAAACTGTAGCTGCTGTGCGGTAGCGGTCATAATGTTAATTGCCTGATAAAGCTGCTGTTCATACTTAAACGCGGGCGGTCAAATGTCCCCCGTCACGCTCATATAAAGCATGCCGTTTAAGGAAGGAAATTGGGAGCGCACCGACGTACGAGATGCCCAAATCTATGCAAAGCTGCTTTAAAAAGCAACCCGCAGCCGGACATGATCACCTTTTTTATTGCTCAAGGTCAACCACTGGTAATCGCCACATCATGATAAGCAACATAAACATCATGCAGACCAATAAAATACGCACCCATAATAGCGGGACAAAATAAATCGAAATGGCGAAAGTCACTGCGATCAGGATCACTGCTTTGGGTTTTGCCCCTTTTGGCAACGCACGATGTTGCTGCCAGTGGCGTAGGTAACCGCCAAACCATGAACGATAGAGTAACCACTGGTGGAAACGTGGCGATGATCGGGCGAAACACCAGGCGGCGAGCAGCAAAAAAGGCGTCGTTGGTAGCAACGGCAAGACGACACCCAGTGTGGCCAGCACGACACATACCCAGCCACCGATAATCAACAGAACACGTTTCATGGAGAGGTTAAGGTTTTAGAATGAGGAAAGATGTGTCCCAGTGTAAACAAGTGTGAGATTGCTGTCATATCCGGGTGAGACTTGTATCGCCGGGGGTTACAGGTAAGCTAGGCGCGTCATCCAAGGAGAGTCGCCGTGAGCACAGAACGAATTTTACATGTCCTTGATCAGCAGATAGAAACGCTGGCGCGGGAAATTGAGCCGATTGGCCACGTTTCGGCTTCTCAGGCGCGCTTTGATGTCGCCCTGTTTTCAACCAAAGGCACCCGTCTGCGGGATTATCTGGCTGAAATAAAAATCAATTTGCAGCAACTGAATCAGGAAGTTGTCGAAAAGCGTTCAGCGCAGGTGGCTTTTATTGCCGAACGACTGGTGGCGCAAATTACCGCCATGCAGCGCGAACTGGCGACGCAAACATTGCGGAAAACGCACCAGACGCCGGAACGCAAAAGCCATGATAACTATACGCGACTGGCGGAAACTCAGCAGTTTGAGCGCCGTCTGGTGGCAATGATTGAAGACCGGGAAACGACGCTCGGGCAACTGGCTACTTTCGCCGATCAGCAGCGGGTACAGAAAGAACTGGCTGCACTGGAAGGCCGTCTGATGCGTTGTCGTCAGGCGCTGGCTAAAATTGAGAGACAAATCGAGCGTCAGGAAAAAGGTTTTTGAATCTTTATCACATTTTTTGAATCCGGCATTCAGAGCCCGCCTTTTCTTATCTATAATGATAAGTCCAAAACCTGCTTCTAATAATGTTGGCTAATATGTCAGTAGAAAATGCGCCCCCCGAACTTCAGCTTGCTGTCGATCTGATTTACCTGCTTGAGTGCAATGAAATTGCGCCCGAGACGGCTCTTGCAGCACTGGAAATCGTTCAGCGTGATTATCAGGAAAAGCTGAAAAACAGCAAAAACACGCTTTCTATCAGTTATCTCTAAGCCGTCCGCCCGGCTGCCTGTTTCAGGGGAATCCGTCGCTTTCCCCTGAATTGTCCGGCGGTAATCAGCTCTGCGGCAGCGCGTCCGGTTCATCTCCCGGTTGTCTCAGCGACCGCTTCAGTTCCTGCACTTCATTCCCGTCCTGGTTATGCAAATACACTTCCAACTGATTGAAGGCGATATTGATGTCGTTTTCGCGGCAAAGTTTATCAATGCTGCGGTTAAGCTCATCGACGGTATAACTGCGATCCCCCAGTTCACGGACATAAACCCGCAGTTCGTGATCCAGCGTGCTGGCACCGAAATTCAGGAAAAACACCAGCGGCGAAGGATCACTCATCACGCGCGGATTCTCATGCGCCGCTTGCAATAAGATCTCTTTCACTTTGTCGAGATCGGATCCGTAGGCCACACCGATTTTGATCAGCACGCGGGTCACGGTGTCGCTCAGCGACCAGTTGATCAGCCGCTCAGTAACGAATGCTTTGTTCGGGATGATCACTTCTTTGCGGTCAAAGTCGATAATCGTCGTCGCGCGGATACGGATGCGGCTGACCGTGCCCGAGAACGTACCGATAGTGACGGTATCGCCAATACGCACCGGGCGTTCAAACAATATGATCAGACCCGATACGAAGTTGGCGAAAATCTCCTGCAAACCAAAGCCCAGCCCGACCGACAGTGCTGCCACCAGCCACTGCAATTTATCCCAGGAAACGCCGAGCGATCCGAGTGCGGTTATCGCGCCAATCACCGTAATCGAATAAGTCAGGATCGTGGTGATGGCGTACGACGTCCCCTGCCGCAGTTGGAGGCGCGAAAGCACCACAACTTCCAGCAATCCCGGCAAGTTGCGCGTTAAAACATACGCCACTATCACCGCCAGGAATCCAAGCAATAAATTCCCCAGTGTGACCGTTTGTTGCGTCACGGTTCCGGCCACTGTGCCGGAGTAATGCCACAGAGAAATGCTGTCGAGATAGGAAATCACCGTCAGTAAATCAGACCAAATCCAGTAAAACACGGTGGCAAAGATGAAGAACAACACCATGGTGGTCAGCCGCAAAGACTGCTGGTTAATCTGATCCAAGCCCAGCGGCGGCTCTTCTTCTACCGGTTCACTCCCTTCCGCGCCCTCTTTCGCAGCGGCAGTCTGTCGCCTTGCCAGCGCACGGCGATAAGCCAGCCGTCGCGCCGCCACACTCAGTCCTCGCAGCGCGGTGAGATACATGATGTTCCAGAAAATCAGCAGATAAAGGCTGTCAATCCAGCGACCTGCAAGACGTAGTGTGGTGTAGAAGTAGCCGGTGACGACCAGCCCTGTCAGGAAAACCGGTGCCAGCGCAATAGCCGTGACCATCACGAGACGAATGCTGTGAGAATCTTTTTCACGCCAGCCGTCGCGGGCAATCGGGAAGACCAGCACGCTCAGCGCCAGTAAGGTCAGGAATATCACTATCTGCCCGATGATGTCGTCCACCAGCCCCAGCGGCGCTTTTTCACCACGTACCGACCAGAAGATCAGCGGCAACATTACCAGGCTCAGGCGGATCACCGAACGCCGGTAATGTGCGCATGTGGCAACCGGCGTATTAAAGTGACGTTCATTAATGCCGCCAGGTTTGAGCATCCGGTAGCAAAAGCCCATCACAAACTGGAAGACGGCCAGCCGCTGCGCCAGCGTCCATAAAAAATCACTCGAATCAATATCGCATTGTGAAAGCCAGTAGCCGATGCCCAGCGTCAGAAACACACCCGGCAGCACGTTGAGCGCCAGAAGAATCAGCGCCTGCGGCGTGTGCAGCTGGCTGTCACGTTTGAGTTGCCCGACATCATTACTCAGAGATTCGATGCGCTGGTTGATATATTTCCGGCGCCAGAGTAAAAGCAGAATGACCAGTAAAATCGGGATCGTGGCGGGCAATGAATGCAGCGCGCCCATCATCAGCTCGCCGCGCGGGAAATTAAAACTCAGACTGCTCAGCTGGTTTTTCACATCGTCAGGCAGCGACTTTATGAATTCCCAGTTCATCGGTTTGTTGCTGCTCACCCAGAAAATCTGCTGCGTCAGCGTTTCGGTCAGCGACTGGTTAATACTTATCAGTTGCTGCTGGTTAATCTGCAAATTGATTGCCAGAGAAAGCTGATTGCCGAGCTGTTTATTCAGTTGATCGAGCAGTTCACGGCGCATGTCCACAATTTGATCGAGCGCGTCGCTGATATCTTCGTTAATGTTTTCTTTGCTGGTGGCGACGACGCCCTGAATGTAACTGTCGCCCTGGAATAACGCGTCACGCTGCTGGTTAATGGTGAACTGTTCAAGGCGTAAATCGGCAATGTGCGCACTCATGTCAGTGATCAGGCCGGACGGCGGAATAGTATTTTGCTGTTGCTGATACAGGATCCGCGAAAGCAATAAGCTGCCTTTCAGTACGGTAATTTGCTCTTTAAGATCATGCTCGGCCTGCGCAGAACGGTCGAGCCAGTTTTTTACCGTGATATTTTTCTGAACCAGCTGGTTGCCCTCTTCCGTGGCGGCAATCAGACGTTCGCTGAGCTTGCGGTTAATTCCCAACTCCTGCGCCACCAGCGGGTCGTTCTGAATGTTCGAGGTATCGTCCGGCGTCTGGGCTTCTTTCGCCGTCCGCTCGGACAAAATCAGTCGCTTGCCATTTACCACTTCCTGCAATAACTGCGCGGTATGTTCGAGCTGGTTAATGTGCGCGTTGGTGTAGTCACGTTGCTTTTGGAGTAAATCCTGCAACGTGGTGTTGGCCTCGAGACTTTTGCGCTGTAAATCAATCTGCGCGCTGAGCAGCGCCTGCTGCGTCACCAGCATCGTTTGTTGTGTATTGCGAAGGTCCTGTTGCCCCGGCGACATTCCGTTGAGCTGATTACGGATTTTCTGAATCGCCAGAGAATAGCTGTACATCGCGTTCTGCACGCGTTCGGGCTGGGTTTGCAGCGAAATCAGCTGGGTGTTGAACGTCGACAAATCTTCCTGAGAGGACTGGAGATCGTCGAGCGTATCATTGAGGCGATTCTCCAGCTGACGCAGCGACAACGCGGAAAGCTGCGCTTTATCCACGTCATCTTTGGTGCTGTTCTTTAACTGATCAAGCCCGTCCATCGCAACACGCAGTTTCTGCGGCGCTTCGGCAACCTGCTGATGAAGCTGAGTGACATCCTGTTTAACCCGATCTAACGCATCCAGATATTCCAGCGTGTGAATCAAATCCTGCTGCGACAATTTATCTACCGGCGTCAGGTTCTTCTGCCGGTTTAACGCATCCAGCTGATTTTGGACTTCATTGCGGGTCGGAATATCGTTGCTGGCGGCATGACCGGGAAGGGAAAATATCAATATTGAGAGATAAATCACGAGCGTGAAAACGCGCCAAATCCCATTTTTTTTCAGGACAGAAACGTTGTCTGAAGGAACGGCCATACACCGGATAAACATACGTCAGCTTCAACTCATTTGCCGAATGAATAATATAAGGATGACAATAGCAGCGTTCGACTTTAAAGGAAGGAGAAAAGCGTTTCTGAATACAACATCAGAAAGTGAAATTTTTGGGCTGAGGTGTCAATAAAGATTGCAGACTTATTAATTGCGAGAAAACGATTACACGGTTTTGGTCGGGAGAACCAGGAAAGAGGAGTGGCGCAGCATGTCGAGATAAGTGTCCACAAACCGCTCAGCATTACTTTGTAAATCAAAGCTTTCGGGGATAAATAACCAGTTTTCCATCAGCCCGGTCAGGTAAGCCCGCAAAATAACGGCGGCCTGACGGGTATCCAGTGTGGCAGGTAATTGTTTTTCTTTAATACATCTCTCAAGAATACGTTCAATTTTACCGTATCCTTCCATATAGAGGGATTTTCTGGCTTCATGAACGGACGTCATCTCCCCAACAAATTCACATTTATGGAATATAATTTCCATCAATGCTTTACGCTGAGGATCAGTGACCGTGGCGACCAGAATGTAAATCAGGATTTCACGCAAAATACGCAGTGGATTATTCGGAAACTTTGTCTGATACTCTAGTTCGAGTACTTTAATCTGGGACTCATAGGCCTCCCAAATCGCGTTAAACAGTTCCACTTTGTTCCTGAAATGCCAATAAATTGCGCCCCGTGTCACACCGGCTGCATTCGCAATATCAGTCAGTGATGTCGACGATACCCCTCGGGCAGAAAACTCACGCACAGCCGCATCCAGTATGTGTTGCCTGGTCTCCAGCGCCTGTGATTTGGTTTTTCGTGCCATAGGATTATCATTCAGGGGAGTTTGATTTACATACATTCTTGAATGTATGTAACATAGCATGCACATACTAAGAGCGCAGCAATGGATTTTAAGTCTTGTGATCCATTGGACAATTTGAAATCGGACACTTGAGGTTTATTTATGAACAAAAACAGAGGGTTAACGCCTCTGGCGGTAGTTCTGATGCTATCCGGAAGTTTAGCACTTACAGGATGTAACGATAAAGACGCCCAAAAAGGTGCGCCGCAAGCCCCTCAGGTAGGCGTCGTTACACTGAAAACAGAACCGCTTAATGTGACTACCGAACTTCCTGGCCGTACTGCTTCTTTCCGTATTGCTGAAGTACGTCCGCAGGTTGGCGGCATTATTCTGAAACGAAACTTCGTTGAAGGCAGCGAAATTAAAGCCGGGACCTCTTTATATCAAATTGATCCAGCCACTTATCAGGCCGCGTATGACAGCGCTAAAGGCGATCTGGTAAAAGCGCAGGCTAATGCGCAAATTTCTCGTCTTACCGTGACCCGTTACAAACCTCTGCTCGGCACTAACTACATCAGTAAGCAAGATTACGATACTGCTGTAGCGACCGCAGCGCAGGCCGATGCGGCTGTTGTGACAGCCAAAGCGGCTGTTGAAACGGCGCGTATCAATCTGGCTTACACCAAAGTGACCTCCCCTATCAGCGGACGTATTGGTATTTCCTCTGTGACCGAAGGCGCGCTGGTCTCTACCGGCCAGACAACCGCAATGGCGACCGTGCAGCAACTGGATCCTATCTATGTTGACGTGACCCAGTCGAGCAATGACTTCCTGCGTCTGAAACAAGAACTGGCTGATGGTTCCCTGAAACAGGTGGACGGTAAAGCACAGGTCAAGCTGCTGTTGGATAACGGTAAAGAATATACGCAGGCGGGTACATTAGAATTCTCTGATGTGACGGTTGATGAAACGACGGGCTCCATTACGTTGCGTGCCATTTTCCCTAACCCACAAGGTTCGTTGCTGCCGGGCATGTTCGTGCGTGCGCGTCTTGATGAAGGGGTAAACAACAACGCTCTGCTGGTTCCTCAGCAAGGTATCACCCGTAACCCACGCGGTGATGCGACAGCGATGGTGGTAGGTGCTGACAATAAAGTTGAACTTCGCACTGTCACCACAACGCAGGCAATCGGCGACAAATGGGTCGTGACCGATGGCCTGAAAAGTGGCGATAAAGTTATCGTGACAGGTCTGCAAAAAATTAAGCCAGGCGTACCGGTTACTGCACAGGAAGTTGATCAAAACGCAGCAGCACCCGCTACAGCGACGAAGTCTTAATAGGAGCCGGTAATTCATGGCTAAGTTTTTTATAGATCGTCCCATCTTTGCATGGGTGATCGCCATCATCATCATGTTGGCGGGGGCACTGGCAATTCTTAAATTGCCTATTGCACAGTATCCAACCGTTGCGCCACCGGCTATCCAGCTGACCGCAACTTACCCGGGTGCGGATGCGCAGACGGTACAGGATACGGTCACGCAGGTTATCGAACAGAACATGAACGGTATCGACAACATGATGTACATGTCGTCGACCAGTGACTCTTCTGGTACGGTTCAGATCACCCTGACCTTTGCTTCTGGTACCGACGCGGATATCGCGCAGGTTCAGGTACAGAACAAACTGCAGTTGGCAACACCGTTGCTGCCGCAGGAAGTTCAGCAACAGGGTATTTCCGTTGAGAAATCGAGCAGCAGCTTCCTGATGGTAGCGGGCTTTATCTCCAACAACGGTACGATGACCCAGGATGACATCGCCGACTACGTCGGTTCGAACATCAAAGACCCGGTCAGCCGTACCGCCGGTGTGGGTGACGTTCAGCTGTTTGGTGCCCAGTACGCGATGCGTATCTGGATGGATCCGAACAAGCTGAATAACTTCCAGCTGACGCCGGTTGATGTCATCAACGCAATCAAAATTCAGAACAACCAGATTGCCGCAGGCCAGCTCGGTGGTACACCACCGGTTCCGGGCCAACAGCTGAACTCCTCTATCGTGGCGCAGACTCGTCTGAAGTCCGCTGATGAGTTCGGTAAAATCATTCTGAAAGTGAATCAGGATGGCTCTCAGGTACGTTTGAAAGATGTGGCAAAAATTGAACTCGGTGGTGAAAACTACGATGTTATTGCCCGCTTCAACGGACAACCTGCTTCTGGTTTAGGGATCAAACTGGCGACCGGCGCTAACGCCCTTGATACAGCAGCATCGGTCAAGGCAACGCTGGCTAAGCTTCAGCCATTCTTCCCGGCTGGCCTGGAAGTCGTTTACCCGTACGATACAACGCCGTTCGTTAAAATCTCGATCAAGGAAGTGGGTAAAACACTGTTCGAAGCTATCGTTCTGGTGTTCCTCGTCATGTTCCTGTTCCTGCAAAACTTCCGCGCAACGCTGATCCCAACCATCGCGGTTCCGGTCGTATTGCTCGGTACGTTTGCGATTCTGGCAGCATTCGGATACTCGATAAACACCCTGACGATGTTCGGGATGGTGCTTGCGATAGGCTTGCTCGTCGATGATGCCATCGTGGTGGTAGAAAACGTCGAGCGCGTGATGGTCGAAGACGGCCTGCCGCCAAAAGAAGCCACTAAGAAATCCATGGAGCAAATCCAGGGTGCTCTGGTCGGTATCGCGATGGTGCTGTCCGCAGTATTCATCCCGATGGCCTTCTTCGGCGGTTCTACCGGTGTTATCTACCGTCAGTTCTCCATCACTATCGTTTCGGCCATGGTGTTGTCTGTTCTGGTGGCGATGATCCTGACGCCAGCGCTGTGTGCGACCATGCTTAAGCCGGTTGCCAAAGGCGAGCATCACGAGAAGAAAGGCTTCTTCGGCTGGTTTAACAAGAAATTTGAGCAAAGCACGCACCACTACACCGACAGCGTAGGCAACATTCTGCGCAGCACCGGTCGTTATCTGGTGATTTATCTGTTGATCGTTGTCGGCATGGCGTTCCTGTTTATTCGCCTGCCAACCTCCTTCCTGCCGGAAGAAGACCAGGGCGTATTCCTGACCATGGCGCAGTTGCCAGCAGGTGCGACGCAGGAACGTACGCAGAAAGTGCTCGATGAAGTCAGCAATTACTACCTGACCAAAGAAAAGGCCAACGTAAACTCCGTGTTTACCGTTAACGGCTTTGGCTTTGCAGGTCGTGGTCAGAACACCGGTATCGCGTTCGTCAGTCTGAAAGACTGGTCTGAACGTGGCGGAGCTGAGAACAAGGTTCCTGCGATTGCAGGCCGTGCAATGGGCGCTTTCAGTACCATCAAAGATGCGCTGGTGTTCCCGTTCAACTTACCGGCAATTGTTGAGTTAGGTACGGCAACAGGCTTCGACTTCCAGCTGATTGACCAGGCTAACCTTGGGCATGACAAACTGACCCAGGCACGTAACCAGTTGCTGGGCATGGTTGCTCAGCATCCTGACTTACTGACTCAGGTTCGTCCAAACGGTCTGGAAGATACACCACAGTTCAAAATCGAAATTGATCAGGAAAAAGCAACGGCTCTTGGCGTTTCAATTTCCGACATCAACACCACATTAGGTGCATCGATTGGTGGTAGCTACGTCAACGACTTCATCGACCGTGGTCGTGTGAAGAAGGTGTACGTACAAGCTGAAAACAAATATCGCATGCTGCCTTCCGATATTAATAATCTGTATGTCCGTGGCAGCGCAGGCCAGATGGTACCGTTCTCCGCGTTCTCGAGCGCGAAATGGGAATACGGTTCACCGCGTCTGGAACGTTATAATGGTCTGCCTTCGATGGAAATCCTGGGTCAGCCAGCACCGGGTAAAAGTAGTGGTGATGCGATGGCAATGATGGAGTCTCTGGCTTCTAAACTGCCAAACGGTATCGGCTTTGACTGGACTGGTTTGTCTTATCAGGAACGTCTGTCAGGTAACCAGGCTCCGGCACTGTACGCCATCTCACTGATTGTCGTCTTCCTGTGTCTGGCGGCGTTGTATGAAAGCTGGTCTATACCGTTCTCGGTTATGCTGGTAGTGCCGCTCGGTGTGGTCGGTGCGCTTCTGGCCGCGACAATGCGTGGCCTGAGCAACGACGTTTACTTCCAGGTAGGTCTGTTGACCACCATCGGGTTGTCCGCGAAGAACGCCATATTGATTGTCGAATTCGCCAAAGACCTGATGGATAAAGAAGGTAAAGGTCTCATCGAATCAACTCTGGAGGCGGTTCGTATGCGTCTGCGTCCGATTCTGATGACCTCACTGGCCTTTATCCTCGGTGTAATGCCGCTGGTTATCAGTTCCGGTGCAGGTTCCGGTTCTCAGAACGCCGTAGGTACCGGCGTAATGGGCGGGATGATCACTGCAACACTGCTGGCGATTTTCTTTGTTCCGGTCTTCTTCGTGGTGGTTCGCCGCCGCTTTGGTAAGAAGAACGAAGACATCGAACATACCCACAAAGTAGAGCATCCGACGCTGTAAGAGGATACGCTCCATAGAAAAGGCCGCATATGCGGCCTTTTTTTTCGCCTGAGTCTTGAACCGGAAAACAGATGGGTGCATACTTATTGTTATAGTATAACATAACATTTCGAGGCATTATGAAACCCGCTATACATCCTGCGTATCGCACCGTGGTTTTTCACGACACCAGCGCAGACGAATACTTCAAAGTCGGTTCAACCATTTCTACTGACCGGACCATTGAACTGGAAGGCGCAACCTATCCGTATGTGACTATCGAAGTCTCTTCAGCGTCACATCCGTATTACACCGGCAAGCAGAAAGAATATTCCAAAGAAGGCAGCACCGCGCGCTTCAATCAGCGCTTTGGCAGCTTCCTCGGTAAGAAATAAACCACTCCAGGGAAAATGAAATGCAGGTTCTCAGTTCATTACGTTCAGCTAAAAACCGACATCCGGATTGCCGCGTAGTCCGTCGTAAAGGCCGGATTTATGTGATTTGTAAAAGTAATCCACGCTTCAAAGCGGTACAGGGTAAAAAGAAGAAACGTTAATATTTTCTGCTGGCCCGTTTACCCATAAAACAAAAGCCCCGCCGCTTGCCCGACGGGGCTTTTTCTATGATTAAGACATGATGTAAACCTCCCCACAGTATGACCGTGAGGAGGGAAATCTTATTTCATGCTGGCGACAATCGTCTCAACGTTATGCTTGAACGCTTTCACATAAGTCGTTGCCGGACCTTGCGGGCCTGACAATGCTTCCGGATACAACTCTCCACCCGGTTGCGCCCCGCTGGCAGCAGCAATCTGCTTCACCAGACGTGGATCGGTTTGGTTCTCGATGAAGTAAGTTTTCACTTTCTCTTCTTTAATCTGCTTAATCAGTGAAGCCACACCACTGGCGCTGGCTTCCGCTTCGGTAGAAAAACCGACCGGAGCCATAAAGCTGACGTGATATTCCTGACCGAAATAACCAAATGCGTCATGACTGGTCAGCACTTTACGTTTTGACTGAGGGATACCGGTGAATTCCGTTTTCGCCCAGGCATCCAGCTTTTGTAACTGCTCAATGTAAGCCGTGCCGCGCTGGCGGAAATAATCCGCATCTTCCGGATCGGCTTTGATCAGCGCATTCATCACATTAGTCGCGTAAATCACGCCGTTCGCCATGCTGTTCCAGGCATGAGGATCGGTGATTTGCTTACCGTCTTCTTCCATCTTGCGGGAATTAACACCTTCAGATGCCGTTACCAGATGGCCTTTATAACCGGAAGCTTTCACCAGTCGATCAATCCACCCTTCCAGCCCCAAACCGCTGACAAACACGACGTCAGACGCATTGATGGCTTTGCTGTCTTTCGGTGAAGGTTCAAAACTGTGCGGATCACCATCCGGCCCGACTAACGTCGTAACCTTAACGTGTTCGCCCCCGACTTCCTGAACGATGTCACCCAGAATAGAAAAACTGGCTACCGCGTCTACGGTTTTCGCCATTGCCAGCGGGCTCGACAGCAGGGCAGCTACTGCGAGTGATACAGGTAATACTTTCATCATGTCCCCTTAATAGTGGTACTTCTTAACAACGCGACGCCGTTAACATCCCGCCGCGCTTTCCAAATAAAACTGAAATAAAGAAAATAACGGTCGCGCTCAGCACAATCGCCGGTCCCGCCGGCAACGATGCGTAATAAGACCAGATCAGCCCTACCACGCTGGCGATGACACCAATGATCATGGCGCTCAGTAAGGTATGCGGTAAATCCCGTGCCCAGAAACGTGCGCTGGCCGCAGGCAGCATCATTAAACCGACTGACATCAGCGTGCCGAGGATCTGGAAACCGGCAACCAGATTGATGACGACCAGCGCCAGAAAAATACCGTGGATCGCCGCCAGCCATTTCCCGGCGCTGACACGAAGAAATAAAGCGTCGAAAGATTCAATCACCAGCGCGCGATAAATACAGGCCAGCACCAGCAATGACAGACTGGTGATAATGCCGACCATAATCATGGCGGAAGAATCGATGGCCAGAATAGAACCGAACAAAACGTGCAGAAGGTCGACGCTCGAGCCGCGCAGCGAAACCAGCGTGACGCCGAGCGCCAGCGAGCCGAGATAAAATCCGGCAAAACTGGCGTCTTCTTTAAGCTGCGTTCTGCGGCTCACCAGCCCGGATAACATGGCAACCGCCAGCCCTGCAATAAACCCGCCGATCCCCATTGCGACCAGCGACATACCCGAAATCAGATAGCCGATAGCGGCACCGGGCAATACCGCGTGCGAAAGTGCATCGCCGACCAGACTCATACGACGTAATAACAGGAAAACGCCCAACGGCGTGGCGCTGATTGATAATGCGATACAGGCGATTAAGGCGCGGCGCATAAAGCCGAATTCAATAAAGGGATCGGCCAGCAAATGAAAAAGCATCATGAATTTGCGACTCCCGCCGCCAGAGAGAAAGGTTCTGCCGAGACGCAGGCATGCGCCTGATGAGGAAAATGTCCGAGAACGTCGTGCGCACTTCCCCACAGATTTTGGCTTGCGCTGAGATAAAGCACATGGGGAAAATGCCGGGCAACCATAGAGATGTCGTGTAAAACTGCGATCACGGTTTTACCTTCCTGATGCCACTGCGCAATGACTTTCAGCAGCAGTTCAGTCGTCTGGCTGTCGATGCCGGTAAACGGCTCATCGAGCATAATTAACGGCGCCTGCTGAACCAGCAAACGCGCGAACAACGTGCGCTGCAACTGTCCGCCGGAAAGCGAACCCACAGGAAGCAGTGACATTTCTGTCATGCCGACAGTATCTAACGCCTTTGCCACCGCCGCCGCAGACTGGCGGTTAATTCCGCCAAACAAACCACTTTGCGGCCAGCAGCCCATAGCGACCAGATCAAAGACGCTGATAGGAAATCCGCGATCCAGTTCGGCCTGCTGCGGTAAATACGCCAGCCGCGGACGTTTGCCACTGGTAAACGTAATATCGCCCGCCACAGACTGTTGCAGCCCTGCGAGTGTTTTTAGAAACGTCGATTTCCCTGCACCGTTCGCGCCGATAATGGCCGTCAGTGAACCACTTCGAAACTGCCCGTTCAACGGCATGGCAACCGCATGCCGGTCATAACCGACTTCGACATTATTAACAAAAATCATGGTAGTGAAATCGCCCAATAAATCGCAGCCCATAAAACAACGAGCACAGCCAGTACCGCAACGCAGCGTACCGGCGAAGAAAGCGTAAAGAGTGTTTTAGTCATGGCCCCTCCATTCGTTACAATATAACATCACAAACCAAACTGCAGAGCAATACGTGAACTGTTTCAGTTTTTTACCGGCTGGAGGATTTCAGCCGGTGCCCTGGCACCGAATTGCGGGCAAAAATGTCAGAAAAGGGTAAAAATTGATGTGCTGATGATAATTTTCATGAGAATCAGAAAGTTATAAAATTTCTGTCAGGTTTTTTTTTTCACTGGTCAAAACACATCCTGTTAAAAATGTGCAATAATGAAAAGGTAAGTGAGTAAGAGGTAATTACTGTTGAAGAAAATCATCCCTTACGATATTAATGAGAAAATTCTATCTCCTCAGGTACTGCAACAGATAATTGAATGCACTTTATCTGAAATTGAAGCACCTTTAATTGGGGATTTACGTTATTTCTCAGAAAATGCGCAGTATGAACCGAGTTCTTTGCAAATCGTGTCAATAACACAAATTGACAAAAACTATTATTCAATGACTTACCGTTTCCGCTGGACAGTCTTCAATGGCTGCCTGGACATTAATGCCGAAGAGTTCATGACGCAAAGTGTCACATTCCATGTAAAACCTGAGGGTTTGGAGTTTGATATAATTGAATTGAACAAAGGAACGACGGCCGACGAATTGTAAGTTTGAGTAATACGTTTGCACAGCTTTCTGAAAATGAATTATATTTAAATTACTGGCTGTATATAAATTGAGTAAACCTCCGTTCAAAGACATTGTCCTATGTAAGGGTCTTTGAAATTTTAGTAAGTTCATAGCGTTTGTAGTGAGAGCCGTTTTCTGTAAGCCACCAAGTTTTGTTGTTTACTCACAGAGTGTTATCAACACCGAATAAACCATTACGGAGGGGATGATATGGATGAGTACTCGCCTAAGCGGCACGATATCGCTCAGTTACGCTACCTGAATGAAATGTTGTACGATGAAGGAATTGCGACACTGGGTGACAGTCACCATGGCTGGGTCAACGACCCGACTTCGGCTGTAAACCTGCAGCTCAATGAACTGATTGAACACATTGCGTCTTTCGTGATGAGTTTTAAAATTAAGTATCCGGACGATACCCATTTAAGTGACCTGGTTGAAGAGTATCTGGATGATACCTACACCCTGTTCAGTAATTATGGAATTAACGATTCTGACTTGCGCCAATGGCAGAAAACCAAGAAGCGACTATTCAGAATGTTCTCAGGGGACTACATCTGTACCCTGATGAAGACTTGAGTAATAATTTATATGCAGTCATCAGATAAAAATGAAAAGGCGAAGATGAACAAAATCGACTATTTGATGCGTTTAAGAAAATGCACCACTATTGATACACTTGAACGTGTTATTGAAAAAAATAAGTACGAACTTTCCGACGATGAACTCGAATTGTTTTACTCGGCGGCAGACCATCGTTTAGCGGAGCTGACGATGAACAAGCTTTACGATAAAATCCCGGTATCCGTTTGGAAGTTTGTACGTTGATCGATAAAGTTGGGTCGAAATAACTTTCGGCCCAATGCTTATTATTTATACAAAATAACGTTAGCGTTATTTAACAATTTCTTTCAGATAATTCTCTCTGCGTTCTGTTTGATCTGGTTGTGAAATGTCTGCAAAAGAAACTGAAAACATTGTTCAGTTTTCGGCGATCTCAATGGCGCGGGTTTACGCATCATCGCTACCGTGCGGCTTAATGTCGGCTGTTGCAAATGAATCACTGTTAATTCGTCATCATTAAGCGTTGCCGTATATAACTCTGGTAATATTGCCACCGCCAGTCGCGAACGCACTAAACCATACAGTGTTTCCTGAAAATCCACACGATAACCCACACGCAAATTCAGACGATGGCTTTCAATAAGCGATGTCACCAGCCTGCTCACATTCCCCTTTGAAAACATAGCAATATCCCTTTTTGCCAGTTGTCGCCATGGAATATTATGCCCTTCTGCCAGTGCATCATCGCACCGCATCACTGCCACAAAAGGATCCTCAAGCAGAGGATAAATCGCTACAGAACCCGGCACAGTACTGTCGGTTGCGCCGATACCAAAATCCACGGAACCGTTATCAAGTTCCAGTAATAAAGCATCGTTTGTCAGGTCGTGAAATTCCACACGCATGTCAGGGAAATATTCGGATAATAATTGCGGCACAGCAGGAAATAACAATGTACTGACCGAAGGCACAAGCCCGATACGCAAAGTCCCGTCTCCCCCCTCCCGCATAATTTGCTGCATATCATCGAATACGCCATGCGCTGTATTCAATAAGCGCTCTGCATATGGCAAAACAGCTTCGCCCTGCTCTGTCAGGCTCACGCCCTGCGCAGTCCGGTGCAACAACTTTCCGCCCAGCACCGATTCAATTTGCCGCAGAGCACTGCTCAGCGCGGGCTGACTAATTGCCAGTCGGTTCGCCGTTTCTGTAAAACTGCGCAACTGCGCGAGCGTGACAAAATACTGGATTTGCTTGAGCGAGAGTGCAGGCAACCGGCGCCAGGGTTCAGACATATATGCAGCCATTCCGCGAAAAATAGAAAACGTTTGCTCAGCATAACCGCATCTTATACACGGATAAAATAATTCATCTGTGCAAAGCCGTTTCCTCTGCCTACATTAGCCCGATAACACTGCAAATCCGGATTCTGAAATGACCGATAACATCACTTCTGCTTCCCTGCGCCAGCGGGCTGTGAGCGCTGCGTTAGGGAAAATTCCTTTCGACCGTCTTCTGATAAACGCAAAAATCATCGATATGGTGACGGGAGAAATTCGTGAAGCCGACGTCGGGATCACCGGCAATATGATTGCCAGCGTTCATCCGCGCGGAAAATTCGCGCAGGCAAGCAACATTGATGATTTATCAGGGCATTATTTGTCGCCGGGCTTTATCGATACACACGTCCATATTGAAAGCTCACATCTGCCGCCGGAAAAATACGCTGAAATCGTCGTCGCTCAGGGCACCACTACGGTGTTCTGGGATCCGCATGAACTGGCGAATGTGTTGGGCGTGCCGGGCGTTCAGTACGCCGTACAGGCCAGCCGGAATTTGCCCTTGCGGGTGATTTGCGCAGCGCCTTCCAGCGTGCCGTCAACGCCGGGGCTGGAAATGTCCGGCGCTGATTTCAAAGGTCAGGAAATGCAGACCATGCTGAGCTGGCCAGAGGTGGCGGGCGTGGCCGAAGTCATGGACATGTACGGCGTGCTCAACGGCAGCGAGAGAATGCTTGAGATCCTTGATGCCGGAATTAATAGCGGCAAGCTGATTGAAGGCCACGCGCGCGGTCTGAAGGACGAGCAGCTGCAGGCGTATCTGGCGGCGGGCGTCACTTCCGATCACGAACTGACTTCCGCAGAAGATGCTCTCGAAAAATTACGCGCCGGTCTGACGCTTCAGATCCGTGGCTCGCATCCTTATCTTTTGCCGGATATCGCCGCCGCGTTGCTCGCGCTCCCGCATTTGTCCTCGCAAATTACATTGTGTACCGATGATGTTCCGCCAGACCATTTGCTGGAAAAAGGCGGACTTATCGCACTGATTAAACTCCTGATCTCTTACGGTTTACGCGTGGAAGACGTTTTGCGAATGGCCACGTTCAATGCCGCTATCCGGATGAAACGTTCAGATTTAGGGCTGATCGCCTCAGGCCGTACCGCTGACATTATCGCTTTCGATTCGCTTGAAAATCTGCACCCGGAAGCCGTGTACGTTGCCGGCGTTCGCGTTGCCAGAAACGGCAAACTTCTGTTTACGCCAGCTGCAGCCAGCGGCGTGGTTCCTCCCCGCGATACGATGCAACTTAAGCCGCTCAGCGAAGATGATTTCCGCCTGAAAATACCCGGTCTGAGCAGCGGTAAAGCGCGTCTGCGCAACATCAAAGGCGCCCGGTTTACACAGTGGAGCGAAGTCACGGTCAGCGTGCAGGACGGTACCGTTCAGCTTCCGGAAGGCTTCAGCCTGATTTGGGTTCAGCATCGCCACGGACGGCACGACGCAACGCCAAAAATGGCTCTGCTTGAAGGTTGGGGAGAATTGCGCGGTGCGATTGCTACGTCTTACTCGCACGATTCACACAATCTGGTGGTGATCGGCCGTGAACCTGCCGACATGACGCTGGCGGCAAACCAACTTATCGCCAGCGGCGGCGGCATGGCCCTGAGTCAGCACGGCAAGCTTCTGGCCAAAATTGAGATGCCGATTGCCGGAATGCTCTCCGACTTACCCGCAGAGCAGCTGGCAAAAGAATTTAAGAATCTGCGCGAACTCAGCGCACAGGTCGCTGACTGGGAGCCGCCTTATCGCGTCTTCAAAGCCATCGAAGGCACCTGTCTGGCGTGTAATGCAGGGCCACACTTAACCGACTTAGGCCTGACCGACGGTGGTTTACGTGAAATCGTCGATCCGGTTCTGGAAATCTGGCCGGATAACGTCTGAGTCGTTCTCAGCGCTAAAACACAAAAATGATAGCAAACACAACATTATAAAAAGCATTTCCAGGGGAGTTTGTATGAGTGAAAGTTCGGTAAAAAATGTTGCACCTGCGACTGAAGGCGGCTGGCTGGAACGCCGCTTTCAGTTACGCCAGCGCCAGACCAAAGTCAAAACGGAATGTCTGGCCGGAATAACCGGATTTCTGGCCGCGGCATATCTGCTGGTCGTTATCCCGGGATTGCTGGCGGTGGGCGGAATGGACAAAGGCGCGGCTACCACGGGCGTGATTGTGGTGTTTGTTCTCGGTTCTTTGCTGATGGCCTTTTACGCCAACCTGCCGTTTATGGTCGGCCCGGGGATTGGTGGCTCGGTTCTGGTCGGCATTACGCTGGCTGGCGACGGCGTCACCTGGCCGGTCGCGCTGGGTATCGCCTGCTGGTCTGGGATTTTGTTTTTTATCATGACCGTGTTCGGCCTGCGCGAAATTGTCACCCGCTCGGTTCCGCAGTCGATCAAATTAGGGCTGACGGCGTCCATCGGGATTTTTGTCGCCCTTCTCGGCTTTCGTAATGCCGGGCTGGTGATGGCGAACGCAAAAACATCGGCTCTCGGATTGGGGGATTTTACTGTACCGGGTGCGCTAATTGCCCTGCTTGGATTGCTGGTTGCCATCGGATTACAGGCGAGAAAAGTGCCGGGTGCCATTCTGTGGGCCATTTTGCTGGCGACAGTTGCGGGTATTCCGTTCGGCGTCACGCATCTGCCTGAACACTGGCTTTCCCTGCCACACTCTGTCGCACCGCTTTTCGGTAAAGTTGATCTGGCAGGCGCAATCAATATCGCTTTCCTGCCGTTTCTGTTTATCTTTTTTGCATCTGAATTTTTTTCAACGATGGGCACGACTCTGGCCGTCGGCGGCGAGGCCGGATTGCTGGATGAGCATGGCAACATGAAACACATCAACCGGCCTTTCATGGTGGATTCGATTGCCGCCGCACTGGGGCCGGTTGTCGGCATTCCTGCGGCGACGGCGCTGATTGAATCTTCCGCCGCGGCCGAAGCAGGGGGGAAAACCGGTCTGACAGCGCTGGCCGCAGCGGTCATGTTCCTGCTGATGCTGTTATTCACGCCGGTTGCGCTGATGATCCCCAAGGAAGCCACCGCGCCAGCGCTGATTCTGATCGGCCTGAATATGTTCAGTAACCTGCGAAAAGTTGATCTGGGCAACTTCACCGATGCGTTACCGGTGCTGATGATGGTCATGATCACGCTGATTTCGAACAGCTTCGGCACCGGTATCGCCGGCGGATTACTGTTTTACATCCTCATTAAAATCGTGGCCGGAAAAGGGCGCGAAGTCCCGCTGGGGTTGTATATTCTGGCTGTTCCGCTGGTGTACTACTTCGCCACGCTGGTACATCATTGATTTCATTTCACCTGATAACGGGCGCGAAAATACCTTGCCCGTTGTTTTAAGGCTGACGCAAAATTTATCTCAAAGAGTGAACGGGTTAGCAGAAGAGGTAAAACGGGAGGGCCTGAAATTGGTGGAGGCCCTGCCAGCTACATCCCGGCACACACGACACCTGCCATGGCTGCTTCCTTCCGGACCTGACCGAGTTAACAAGTTAGTGTTGCGGGAGAACCAACAGGGCCCCCATTGTCGTTATTGGCCCCGCGTCTCTGTACAAGAGAATCGAAGCGGTGGGCATTATCTGTGATGACCAGAGCAAAAGCAAGTTAACCGCCGACAACCGTTGTTTTCTTAAACAATACGCCTGAATCAGGCCGGACAGAACCCCGATTTTTACGTCATACTGTCCGGCAAACACTGAGGAGGATGTCATGTCGGACCCCGATAACTTTCGCCAGCGCGTATTTCAGATTATCGCCGCCATCCCAACCGGACAAGTCACCACATACGGTAACGTGGCGCAGCTCGCAGGATCTCCGCGTGCGGCACGTCAGGTCGGCGGCGTACTCAAGAAACTTCCGGAAGGCAGCACCCTTCCCTGGCATCGCGTGATTAACCGCCACGGCGAGATTTCCCTGCAAGGCGAAGATTTTAAACGTCAACGTCAGGCGTTACTGGCTGAAGGGATTGTCTTTAAGAAAGGCAAAGTCGATTTAGAGAAATACGGCTGGAAATGGTAGAACTGCGCCCATAAAAAAGCACCGCCGGAGCGGTGCCTGAGTGCGCAGACAGCCTTTACATCAGTAAGTTGACTGTGATGGCACTGCGCTGATCGGTGCCGGCGAAGTGCCCAGCCCCGGAGTAGACGGGTTGCTGAGCGGACCTGAAGCATCCGGCTTGGTGGCAACCGGTACGGCGACAACCGGCACAAGTTGCAGGTCGGCACGGGTGCCCTGACCATGGTTAATCACTTCCTTAATGCTGTCGGTGACGAAGGTCATCTGACCATTAACGGTCACCGCTGCGCTCAGGAGGACGCGGGCATTTGGCGCAATTTCCTGCGGGTTATACGGCAGGATAAACGTAAACGGCGCCTGTTTACCCTGGGTTCTTGCGACTTTCTGTGAAATCACGCGTGAAGGCGCATCCGCCAGAGACGCATCAGACAATGTGACGGTCAGAACCGCATCAGGCGGTAAAGCCACTCGCTGATTGATAAACACGCTACCAGACACATTTGGGCCGGTGATCGCAGGTTCGGTCGACGGACTGGCCGCCGTATTAACAGGGGGCTGTTGCGCTGGGTCCTGGTGGTGCGGTGCGCACCCGGCAAGAGTCAGAGACAGCGCGGTTCCACCTACTATCTGCCAAAGTTTCATTGATCGTACTCCCTTTTTATTAGTCGCTTGTCGACAAGCTGTAATAAACGCCGACGATGAATTTAGTGACTTTAACCAGCTTACCTATTAATCATGGCACAAAAATCTGAAGTTTTCCTCCCGACGACAAAACAGGGCTTCTGAGCATCAGGAAGATCCACTATGATTAACAGGTTAGACCTGTGCCGGAGACCGCATTTTTTTTCCGCCCGGCATGCATCAGCCGGTAACTTTCATGAGGCCACTATGAGTCAGGCATTAAAAAATCTGCTGGATCTTTTAGATCTGGAAAAAATCGAAGAAGGGCTGTTTCGTGGTCAAAGTGAAGATCTGGGTTTACGTCAGGTCTTTGGTGGTCAGGTTGTCGGTCAGGCGCTGTATGCCGCCAAACAAACCGTACCGGTCGATCGTGGTATTCATTCGTTTCACAGTTACTTTTTGCGCCCGGGCGACAGCAGCAAACCGATTATTTATGACGTTGAAATCCTGCGCGACGGCAACAGTTTCAGCGCCCGTCGGGTGAAAGCCGTACAGCACGGCAAGCCAATTTTTTATATGACGGCTTCTTTTCAGAGTCAGGAAGAAGGTTTTGAGCACCAAAATACGATGCCGGACGTGCCACCGCCGGAATCACTGGTGTCGGAATCCGATATTGCTAAAAATCTGGCGCATCTTATTCCGGAAAAATTCCGCGAAAAATTCATCGGCCATAAGCCAATCGAGATGCGCCCGGTGAAATTCCACAACCCGCTGAAAGGCAGTGTTGAAGAGCCGCACCGTGCCGTGTGGTTCCGCGCGAACGGCGAAATGCCTGACGATCTGCGGATCCACCAGTATTTGCTGGGCTACGCGTCTGATTTCAATTTCCTTCCCACCGCGCTACAACCTCACGGCATTGGCTTCCTGGAGCCGGGAATGCAGGTGGCGACCATCGACCATTCGATGTGGTTCCACCGCCCTTTCCGCATGGACGACTGGCTGCTGTATGCCGTTGAAAGCACCTCAGCTTCCGGCGCCCGCGGTTTTGTGCGCGGCCAGTTCTATACGCGTGAAGGGGTTTTAGTGGCCTCTACGGTGCAGGAAGGCGTGATCCGCCAAAGACCGGTCGAGTAAATCCGCTATTACGCAAAATCAGACATAAAAAAGGGGCGACAGTGATATCGCCCCTTCTGTTTTTTCATCTTTATTATTTTATACTGCTTAATTAGAGAGTTAGCGCACTACTTTCTCTGAAATCAGCTTACTGGTTGTAAGCATTCTCGCCGTGGCTGTTCACGTCCAGACCTTCACGTTCCTGCTCTTCAGGAACACGCAGACCTACAATCATGTCAGCCACTTTGTAACCGATGAAGGCCACAACGCCAGACCAGACCAGCGTAACGCAGACGCTGAAGAACTGAACCCAGACCTGATGGCCCATGGTGACGCCTTCTGCATAACCCACACCGCCCAGAGAGCTGGAAGTGAATACGCCAGTCAGCAGACAACCTACGATACCGCACACGCCGTGGACACCGAAAACGTCACAGGTATCGTCCACACGCAGCCATTTTTTCAGGGTAACCACACCCCAAAGACCGGTAATGCCGCCTACCAGACCGATAATCAGAGCACCGCCCACGCCAACAGTACCGCACGCCGGGGTGATAGCAACCAGACCTGCGATAGCACCGGAGCTTGCGCCCAGCAGAGAAGGCTTACCGCGAACCATCCACTCAACCAGCGTCCAGGACAGGATTGCACCTGCGGTCGCAATAACGGTGTTGAGGAATGCCAGGGCTGCAATGGAGCTCGCCGCGCTTGCCGAACCGGCGTTGAAGCCGAACCAGCCCACGTACAGGATTGAAGCGCCGGTGAAGACCATCGGCAGGTTGTGTGGTTTGAACGCTTCTTTACCAAAGCCTGCGCGTTTGCCCAGCAGATATGCACCCACCAGACCTGCGATAGCGGCGTTGATGTGAACAACCGTACCACCCGCGAAGTCCAGCGCGCCATCAGCCGCCAGGAAGCCGCCCGCCCACACCATGTGAGCCATCGGGATGTAAGAGAAGGTCAGCCAGATCACAGTGAAAATCAGCACCGCAGAGAAACGAACACGTTCAGCGATACCGCCCACAATCAGCGCTACAGTGATGCAGGCGAAAGAGCATTGGAACGCAACGTGAATCATCTGGGAGAAGGTGCCCGTGACTGAATCCAGGCCGATGCCTTTCATCATCACATTGCTGAAGCCGCCGAAGAAGGCGTTACCTTCACTGAATGCGAGGCTGTAGCCATAAAGGATCCACAGAACACAAACCAGCGCGAAGGTCACGATAACCTGAGTCAGCATGGACAGAACGTTCTTAGAACGCAGTAAGCCGCCGTAGAACAATGCCACGCCAGGTACAGTCATAAACAGTACCAAGGCAGTACAGATCATCATAAATGCGTTGTCAGCACCGTTTGCGGCTGCCGGTGCTGCTGCCATGGCAAGCGAAGGCAGCAATGCAACCGCGCCAAGCCCCATCATGGATAAAAGTTTTTTCATTATTAACCCACCCCTGTTTCTCAAAACTGTTTTTTCTAACCTGATTTATATCAAAGCGATTTATATCAGAGATAAAGGCCTGAAATTACAGTGCTGCTTCGTCAGTTTCACCCGTACGGATACGGATGACGCGTTGCAATTCTGCAACGAAAATTTTGCCATCACCGATCTTGCCGGTGTAGGCCGCTTTGCTAATCACGTCGATCACTTCATCCAGCTGATCGTCAGCGATAGCAATGTCGATTTTTACTTTTGGCAGGAAGTTCACGCTGTATTCCGCACCGCGATACAACTCAGCGTGACCTTTCTGACGGCCGAAACCTTTAACTTCCGTTACGGTCAGCCCCTGAATTCCAACAGCAGACAGTGCTTCACGCACGTCTTCCAGCTTAAAAGGTTTGATCACCACAGTAACCAGCTTCATATTGCCACTCCTCGAATTAAGGGCTTGCCGCGAGAAACCTCGCGCCCGATACGGAATGGTTAAAGCAAAGGGTGTGCCAGAGTTGAAATCACGCAAATATTCATGCGATTCCCGCGTAATACGGCATTTTCAGATTATTCGTGACCCGGCGCACAGTTGTGAGGCCGTATTCAGCCTGACCCCATGCGCACCATTTAAGTGCCTGTCGCTACCTTTTAGTGCAGAGAAAGTCAGAGGAACGTTTTGGCTGCATGAATCAGGTGCGTGAGACGCGAAAAGGAGGGATTAAAAGAACAGGAAGAAATGAACTGGCGCAGCAATCAGGCTGCGCCAGCTAAAAGATTATACGTTTTCTGTTGCTGAAATAATCGTACCGGTGGACGCCAGCTCCTGCCCTGCGAGCTGCAACTGATACATCTGATAATAACGGCCTTTTTCTGCCAGAAGCTGAAAATGGTTACCTTGTTCAACCGCCTGACCCCGATGCAATACCAAAATATTATCGGCATCGACAATCGTTGAAAGACGGTGGGCGATCACCACCAGCGTGGTTTGCTGACGGATAGCCCGCAACGCACGCTGAATTGCCTGCTCGGTTCCGGAATCAATATTGGCCGTTGCCTCGTCAAGGATCAGAATCTCAGGCGCCTGCACCAAAACGCGCGCCATCGCCAGCAACTGTTTCTGGCCCACGGAAAGATTATTCCCCTGTTCACCCAGACGCGTATTGAGCCCTTCCGGCATTTCACGCACCAGCGGCGAAAGCTGCACGATGTCCAGCGCGTGCCAGACCTGAGCTTCATCAATATCCCGCCCCAGTGTCACATTGGCGAACACCGATTCCGCCAGCACCACCGGATCCTGCTGAACCATTGCGATACCTTTACGCAGGCTGGTATGCGACAGGTCAGCAAGATTGCGTCCGTCCACGCGGATTTCACCTTTATTGAGCGGGTAATATCCCATCAGCAGATTCGCCAGCGTACTTTTGCCACTACCCGTATGCCCGACCAGCGCTACAAACCCGCGCGACGGAACGTGCAGGGAGATATTTTCCAGTACCCATTTGTCGGGCTGATAAGCGAAGCTGACGTCCCTGACTTCAATTTCTCCGCTGGTGAGTAATTTGTCGTCCGGACCGTATTGTTGCTGGGTTCTGTCCATCAAATCGAAAATACGTTCACCGGCAACAACCGCCTGCTGCAAAATAGATTGCTGCGAAGTCAGTTCGATCAGCGGTTCGTTGAGGCGCCCGAGATAGTTAATGAAGGCATACAACACGCCCACACCAATTGAGCCTTCGGCACTGAATCCGAAAAGCAGCAACAAACCGCACAGAATCAGCGATGAAAACAGGCTGAGCAATGGACGCAGCAGAAAACCTTCCAGCCTCAGCGTTTGCATACGCGCCATGTAGTGCGACTGGCTGGCGCGCGTGAGGCGTTCGCCGAATCTTTTCTGCTGACGAAATTGCTGGATGACGTTCATGCCATTAATGACTTCGTTAAACCCGTCATTAATGTCCGCCAGATAAGCGCGCACCTTGCGGACAACCGGCGTGCTGTAGACCTGATACAGCCCCATCACGACAAATACTGCCGGGAAAATGCAAATAGCCACGGAAGCCAGCCGCCAGTCCAGGCTGAACATCGCGATCAACATTGCGCCAATCAGGGCGATGCTGCGCAACACTGTCGACACCACGGTCACGTATAAATCGCGGATCACTTCAGTATCATTGGTCACACGGGAAATAAGCTGCCCGACCGGCTGGGTATCGAACGCACTGAGCGGCTGCCGGAGTGCGGCGTCCATAACATCGGTACGTAAACGCTGGACCACACCCACGGCGGCACGGTTAAACAATAACGCCTGAAAATAGTGCAGGCTTGCGGCAAGAAATTGCAGGAAGATAAAGCAAAGTGCCAGCAAGCTGACTTTCCCCCAGGGCAACTCCCCTTTCGCGACATAATGATCAATAAAGAAACTGATCAGAATGGGCCCGGTCACTTCCGCCGCGGCAGCAACCCACAACATTATGACAGCATAGGAAAGTGGCTTGCTGTAGGGTTTTCCGTATTTGAGAAGTCGTTTAAGCGTTGGCCATAACTTCTGAATTTTATTCGTTTTTGGTTCAGCCACGTTGTTCCGTCTCCATTTCCTGCGGCACGTCGTCCAGCGCAGCTTCAAGCTGCTGATAGCGGAACATATCCCGGTACCAGCCGGGCTGCGCAACAAGCTGATCGTGATTGCCACGTTGCGAAATGCTTCCATGGTTGAAGACCAAAATTTCGCTTGCTTCGGTCAGGGCAGAAAGGCGGTGTGCGCTGATGATCACCGTGCGGTCACTTCCCCACTGCCGTAAGTTATGCAGGATCTGATGTTCCGTACGACCATCAACTGCCGACAGCGCATCGTCAAGGATCAGGATTTCTGCTTTCATCAGTAACGCACGGGCGATGGAAATACGTTGTTTTTGCCCGCCGGAAAGCATTACGCCGCGCTCACCGACTTCGGTTTCGTATCCCTGGGGCAATCGCAGAATATCGTCATGTACACTGGCAAGCCGCGCCGCTTCTTGAATTTCTTCCTGAGTGGCTTCCGGACGCCCAAGCGCAATGTTTTGCGCCACCGTGTCGGAGAACAGGAAAGGTGTCTGGCTGACAATCGCCAGACGCGCGCGCCAGTTGTCGAGCTGAATGTCTTTAAGAGATAACCCGTGATAGCGCACGTCCCCTTCTGTAACGTCAAACTGACGTTGGAGTAGAGCCAGAAGCGTACTCTTCCCGGAGCCGGTCGGGCCGCACAGTCCGAGCATTTTGCCCGGCTCCAGGGTGAATTCCACAGCATTCAGTGCAGACTGACTATTTTCAGGATACTGGAATCGGGTTATCTGAGCTTCAAGCACGGCCCGGCCAGCCGGTAACGGTTTTGTTCCGTCTGCCACAGCAGGGGCTTCCTGCAACAAACTGCGGATACGGCTGTAGGCCGCACTTCCGCGTTCAACAATATTAAACATCCAGGCCAGCGCCAGCATCGGCCAGATCATCAGCCCGAGATACATCACAAAGCTGGTTAATCCACCGAGCGTCAGGTGACCGTTGACTACCATCCAGCTCCCGCCGCCAATCGCCAACAGGTTTGCCATGCCGATAGACACATATATGGTCGGATCAAAACGCGCATCAACGCGCGCAACGCGCATGTTTTTAGCGCCGGTATCTGCCGCAACATCGGCAAACTGCGAGGACTGATGATTCTCCAGCCCAAAAGCTTTGATCATCCGGATACTGGTGAGGCTTTCCTGCGCCTGATCATTCAGTGAGGAGAACGCCGCCTGCGCCGTTTTGAAACGGGAATGCAGCTGGTCGCCATAACGTTTGATGATGATCGCCATCACCGGCATTGGAACCAGAGAAAGTAGCGTCAGTTCCCAGCTAATCTGCGTTGCCATTACAATCAGCACCGCCAGCCCCATGACCAGCGAATCCACCAGAGTCAGAACGCCCTCGCCGGCTGCAAAGACCACGCGGTCAACGTCGTTGGTTGCACGGGCAATTAAATCGCCAGTGCGATGACGCAGATAAAAGGCCGGATGCTGGCGGCTGAGCTGCCGGAAGAAATCCTGCCGCAGTTCGACAGCAAGCTGATAGGACGCTCCGAATAACAGCACGCGCCAGACGTATCGCAACAAATACACCACAACAGCCGTGCCCAGCATCAGGCCAAGCCACGCGAAAAGCACACTTGCAGACATTTGTTTTGACGTTACGCCATCAATAATTACGCCAACCAGCTTGGGTGGCAGTAATTGCAGGATGGCAATAATGATCAGCAAGCCAACGGCACCCAGATACCGGCGCCATTCGCGTCGGAAGTACCAGCCTAATTGTGCAAACAATCTCACGCAGCGTTTTCCATACAAATAATAATGATTTTATTGAGTTAAACAGGTTTCAGAAACCCTGTTTTCTCTTCAGGACGACAAGGATACCAGAGTTAACATGCGTTTCTGATGAAACTTTTTACTGCAACTTTTGCATTAAATTGGCAATGCGGTCGTCGATTTTATGCGTTCCATCGCAAAACTTGAGGTCACATCGTTCAGTCCTGGAATGCCGTTCACAAGCCGCTTGTAGAAGTTGTCGTAGCTTTTCATATCGGAAACCTGAACCTGGAGTAAATAATCGTATTCCCCTGCCATCCGGTAAAAACCGAGCACTTCGGGAAAGGCTTCCACCTGCTGTACAAATCGCTGATACCACTCACTGTTGTGATGCTGAGTTTTAATCAGGACAAACGCTGTCAGGCTCAGCCCGAGTTTTTCACCATCCAGCAGGGCCACTTTTCCACAAATAATGCCGTCGTCTTCAAGACGTTTTATCCGTTTCCAGCAAGGCGTGGTGGTGAGATTTACCGCTTCGGCCAGTTCATTCAGAGAAAGCGTGCAATCCTTTTGCAATAACGACAACAGCCTGAGGTCAATTTTATCTACCATAACGCACTCCGGGAGAATATTTTTCTACAATACGCGCAGCTCATGGGGTAAAGGGTAACTTATTTCTCTGCCGCTTGCGTTATTCTTAATCCTACAAAACTTCTTCTGCGAGCTCTCATTATGCAAAACGCCTGGGTTAATCACGCTATCAAAGAAATCGACGCGGATTTTCAGCGTTCAGCCGATACACATTTAATTCGTCTCGCCCTGAATGATTTCCCCGGAATTTCGCTGTATCTGAAAGATGAAAGCACGCATCCGTCCGGCAGCCTGAAACATCGTCTGGCGCGTTCCCTGTTTTTGTATGGTCTGTGCAACGGCTGGATACGTGAAAATACGCCGATCATCGAGGCGTCGTCGGGCAGTACGGCTATTTCTGAGGCCTATTTCGCGCGCCTGCTCGGCCTGCCTTTTATTGCCGTGATGCCTGCCTGTACCGCGCCTCGAAAAATTCAGCAAATTGAATTTTATGGCGGCCGCTGCCACTTTGTTGAAAACTCCGGTCAGATTTATGCCGCTTCCGAACTGCTTGCCCGTGAACTGAACGGGCATTACATGGATCAGTTTACCTTTGCTGAGCGCGCTACCGACTGGCGGGGAAACAATAACATCGCTGACAGTATTTTCCGCCAGATGTCCCGCGAGCCGCATCCGGTACCGCGATATCTGGTAATGAGCGCCGGAACAGGCGGCACCTCAGCCACACTGGGGCGTTATATTCGTTATCAGGGGCATAATACCGAACTGGTGGTGGTCGATCCGGAAAACTCAGTATTTTATGATTACTATCAGCAACATGATGCCAGCGTAACTGCGCAATGCAGCAGCCGTATCGAAGGGATTGGCCGCCCGCGCGCCGAGCCTTCTTTTATTCCCAGCGTCATCGACAGCATGATGCAGGTGCCTGATGCGGCCAGCGTCGCGACGCTTCACTGGCTGGAAAAAGTGCTTGGTCGTAAAGTGGGCGGTTCAACCGGAACAAATGTCTGGGGCGCGCTGCAACTGGCTAAACAAATGCGAGAAAATGGCGAGACAGGTTCAATCGTCACGTTACTTTGCGACAGTGGCGAACGTTATCTGAATACCTATTTTGACGAGAACTGGATCGCGAAGAACATCGGGGATATTTCGGTGTACGCACAGCAGCTAGAAGGCCTTAACTGAGGTTTTAGGTTAGCCAACGCACCAGCAGCTTGAAGTATGAAGGAAAAAAGCCGGGACAGATAATCCCGGCTTGCTGCAAAACCTTAATATTCGGGGGAATAGGTGAGGTTTGGTGTGTGCAGCCAGTGTTGCAAAAAGTGAGACACCGCCTGATTCCGGCAGTGCCCGATAACTTGCAGATGCGGCGATTGTTCTTTCAGCACAGGCAATGCATTGCCCATGATCAGCCCCATTCCGACGCTTTCCAGCATTTCCCTGTCATTCATCGCATCGCCAAAGGCCATGCATTCAGACATTTTGATCTCAAGCCCCCCCGTCAGAAGTGCCAGCGCGCTGCCTTTGTTACAGCCCGCAGGCTGTACATCCAGGCAATCATGCGCCGAAAAACACAGGTCCAAACGATTGCCGAAATGCGCTTTCAGCTGGGGAACCAGTTTCAGCAGGGTTTCATGCGGTGCGCAGAAACACACTTTGCTGTTGCCTGCATCGGGCAATGTGCGCAGATCCTGCAAATGATAACGGAAACCGCTGAACTGATGCGGGATCAGCAAGTCGGGGTCGTCCAGAGCGGTAAACCAGCCGTCGTCACGAAAAACATGCTGACTCGCCGGTGTATCCCAGCCCGTGTGCAGCAATTCATGCGCACAATCTTCCGGTAAATCACTGGCGTGCAGTAAATGCCCGGACAAGTCATGAATACGTGTGCCATTGCCGGTAATCAGAAAACCTTCCATGCCTATATTGGCCAGAATATCTTTCATTTCAAGATAATGACGTCCGGTAGCAAAGGTAAGTCGCATGGGTTTTTCTGCCAACTGGCGCAGGGTTGCCAGCGTTTTCTCGCCCAGGGTATGGTCGGGTAAAAGAAGTGTGCCATCCATATCGAATGCAGCTAAACGGTACATATTTCCTCTCTGGGCGGGAATGATTTTCACGTTCAAAGTATGGACTGCGATTTGCGGAACTAATAGTGAACAGTTTATGAATACTCTTCCGGGTTTAGTTCACACTTTGGTTTTCGGCCCCGCGCCATCGGCAAAAGTCTGCGATATGCTGAAGTGAATCCCGTACCAGAAAAATAAGGTTCCGTATTTTCCATGCGATTGCAAAACCGGCTTAACCAGTATCAGCGCCTGTATGTGAAAACCGGGCAGGAACCCGTTTTACTGACTGTGACTGAACTGGCCGATATTTTCTGCTGCAGCGAACGCCACACGCGGACGTTGCTGAGCCATTTTAAAGATGCGGGGTGGATAAACTGGCACTCACAGTCCGGTCGCGGAAAACGCGCGTCGTTGTGCTGCCTTAAATCCCCCGAGGATTTGCGCGGTGCTTATTTGCAGGAGTTGCTCAAAAACGGCGAGCATTCGGCAGCTTTGCAACTCAGTCAGCTGGACCCGACACATCTGAATACCCTGCTTGCGCCGCACCTTGGCGGACAATGGCAGGAAGATTCGCCCACGCTGCGGATCCCGTATTACCGCCCTCTCCAGTTTCTGGATCCCTTAACGCTGACCGGCCGCGCAGAACAACACCTGGCGCATACCATTCATGCAGGTCTGACGCACTTTGTCCCCGGAAACCCGACGCCACAGCCGGATCTGGCCCATCACTGGCAAATCAGCAATGACGGCAAAACCTGGCAGTTCTTTCTGCGCAGTCAGCTTTTCTGGCACAACGGAGAACCGCTGAAAACATCGCAACTGCTGACCCGCTTTGAGCAATTGCGCCATTCAGCACGGGGAAAACACAATCTGGCATCTGTGATCCAAATATCTCAGCCACACGCACAGTGCCTGCAATTTGATCTCGATATTCCTGATTACTGGCTGGCGCACCGGTTTGCCGATCTTAATTGTCTGCTCTCACATCCTGAAAATCCGCACATCGGCGCGGGTCCTTTCCGGCTGACGCATTTTTCTCCCGAACTGGTCAGGCTGGAACAGCACACGCTTTATACCCTGCAACATCCTTATCTTGCGGCGATAGAATTTTGGATCACGCCGCAGTTATTCGCGCAAAAGAATAATGTGAGCTGTCAGCATCCGGTGAGGATCATTCTGGGAGAAGAGGAAGAATTGTCGCGCGTCAAACCAGTCAGGCGCAGCACCAGCCTGGGATTTTGTTATATCGCCACCAATCTGCGGCGGGGCGTTCTGAATGAAGCTCAGGCACGGAAAATTGTCCGGCTGATCCAGCGCAGTGGCATGCTGGATAATCTTCCGATTGATCATGACCTGGTGAAAGCCAGCAAAGAAATGCTGCCCGGCTGGCCCATTCCTTTGCATGACGATACCGACGTTCCTCTGCCGGAAAAGCTGAGGCTCCTGTTTCATCCGCCGGTGGAATTTGAATTGGTCGCTCATGCTTTGCAGCAAAAACTGGCTGATGAGGGCTGCGCGCTGGAAGTCATTTATCACGAGGGGCGTTTGTGGGAAGACGGAGAACTGTTGAAATCCGCCGATCTGCTGCTCGGCGATCGTCTGATCGGTGAATCACCTGAAGCCACGCTGGAAAACTGGTTGCAGCAGGATCCGCTCTGGCTGGAAATTTTACGCGAAGATGATCTGCACAAACAGCAACAGCGCCTCCTCCATATTCAGCAAATTCCGCTCGAAAACCGTCGCGCCGATGAATTGCGCGAACATTTCTATCAATGGATGCAAACCGGGATCGTAACACCTTTATTTAACTATCAGTATCAGGTCAGCGCGCCGCCGCGGATTAGCGGGGTTCAGCTCACGGCGTGGGGCTGGTTTGATTTTTGTCAGGCCTGGGTTCCGCCGCCTTTGTTATCCGAAAACGCGTGAACGAGCTGTTTCGCTACACTATGACGTTAAAGGAAAGTACCATTAGCCCAATTTTACTGCGCCGGACGCAGTCGGTTTCGTAATACAGGTAAACAGAATGAAAAGAGCAGTGGTGGTTTTCAGCGGCGGACAAGACTCAACAACTTGTCTGATTCAGGCATTGAAGCAATATGACGAAGTTCACTGCGTCACGTTTGATTACGGCCAGCGCCATCGTGCTGAAATTGAGATTGCACAAAAGCTGTCCGTAGAATTAGGTGCCCGCGCACACAAAGTGCTGGATGTGAATTTGCTCAATGAACTGGCGGTCAGCAGCCTGACGCGCGATAACATCCCTGTACCTAACTTTGGCGATGAAAATGACGGCGGCCTGCCGAGCACTTTTGTTCCCGGCCGTAATATTTTGTTCCTGACACTGGCAGCAATTTATGCCTATCAAATTCAGGCAGAAGCCGTGATTACCGGCGTGTGTGAAACTGACTTCTCCGGCTATCCGGATTGCCGTGACGAGTTCGTGAAGGCGCTGAATACGGCTGTCTCTCTGGGTCTTGCGCGTGATATTCGTTTCGAGACGCCGCTGATGTGGCTGAACAAAGCGGAAACCTGGGCGCTGGCGGATTATTACCAGCAACTGGATCTGGTCCGCCACAAAACGCTGACCTGCTATAACGGCATTGCCGGAGATGGCTGCGGCGAATGTGCAGCCTGTCATCTGCGCGCCAACGGCCTGCAACAATATCAGTTGGATAAAAATGGCGTTACCGCCAGCCTTAAGAAGAAAACCGGTCTGCGTTAACGGTCAGACGGCAAAGTTTTATGACGGGCGGCCTGAAGCTGCCCGTTTTTGTTTTCACTGTGCAGCCGCGAATCAGTCGTTCTCCAGTTCCAGCTCACGTAATCTTTCCAGCAGCTCACCTTCCAGCGGTAACGCTTTTTGTGTCCGCAGATCGATACACACAAACGTCAGCGTGGCATCTGCCACCACTTCGCCTTCACAAGTTACCACCTGTTCCAGCACACCGCTTCGACCGTTTAACTGCTGCATACTGCTGTCAATGCGCAGCACATCGCCGAGTACGGCCGGTTTGCGATAATTGATGTTGATATTGACCACGATGAAAGCGATTTTGTTTTCGCTCATCCACTGGAAGCCGGATTGATTATCCAGCCATTCCCAGCGTGCCGTCTCCAGAAATTCAAGATAACGCGCGTTGTTAACGTGCTGGTAAACATCGATGTGAAAACCGCGAACTTTAATAAACGTATGCATAGTGGTTAAAAAACTCCTGATAATCGCCTGAGGCATACAACCAAACTGGTCAGATGTCTTTAGAGATTAGCAGAAGAAAACGGCGGCAACCGTTCAGGAATTGCCGCCGCGACATCCGTCACAGTTTCAGACGGTCCTTGTTACGTTCGAACAGTGCAGCACCGATCCCCGGTACTTCTCGCAGCTGTTCGATGTCGGTGAATTGCCCGAGTTCTTCACGGTAGCTGATAATGGCCTGCGCCTTTTTCATCCCTACGCCATTCATCACTTTGGCAAACTCTTCCGCTGTTGCGGTATTGATGTTGACGGTACTTTCATCTGTCACCGCCACCTGTTCCTTTTTCACCTGCGGGCCTGAGACTTTGCCCGCTGCTGTCACGGGCGCAGCCGTCGTGGTTGCCACGCTACTGGCGGCATTCGGTGCCGCCTGCAACATCACCGGTAAAGTAGAAAGCCCCAAAGCCAGAGCCAACGAAAGTGAAGTAATGCCTAATTTTTTCATGCTGTATCCTCCATGTGTTTGACAGCACGGAGAGAGTGCATCAGGGCGAAACAGCGAACAATGGGCAACTTTCAAATATGGAAAAGGCCGCGAAAGCGGCCTTTGTTTGTTGCAACGCGTTGCATAACTTTGCGGCGTTTACTGGTTTTGTGCGGCTGAACCGTATTTAATTTTTGCTTCCTGACGAAGATTTGTCAGCAGCGCATCAAAGGTCACGTTCGAGGAGGTCTGTTGCATCTCCTGCGTGAAACGTGCCACATCGGCTTCAGGCACAACGCCAGGTGTCACGCCGGTCAGCTTGACCAGAACGCTGTTACCTTTGTCATCCTGAGACAGGCCATAAACCGGCTGGTCTTTTTGCGGGTGTGGTAACGCGTAGACGTTTTCTTCGAACGCAGAAGGCTGCTGGCTGCGCTGTACTTTCTGTACTGCGCCAAAGCTCAGACCTGCGGCTTTCATCGCGTCATCGCCTTTACCGTCTTTCAGAGCGGTCAGCAGTTTCTCACCATCAACACGCGCCTGATCCTGTGCTTTTTGATGTTTAAGCATCGCCGTCACCTGATCTTTCACGTCAGCGAACGGTTTAACCCCTTCAGCTTTATGCGCATCGACACGTACCACGAAGGCGCGATCGCCGTCTACGGTGATGATGTCTGAGTTGCTGCCCGGTGAACCGTCCTGACCAATCAGACCGCCTTCAAAAATCGCCTGCACAACAGGTTTGAAATTAATACCTGCAGGGATTTGATTCTGAGTGAACCAGTCAGTATGAACCGCTTTGGTTCCTGCAACCTGCTCAGCAGAAGCTAAAGACTCGTTATCATTGGTCGCGGCTTCGCTGACTTTTTGTTGCAGCGCGTAGTAAGCATCCAGTGATTTTTCCTGCTTCAGCTTGTCGGTAATCGTGTTACGGACTTCAGCAAGAGGTTTCACCTTCTCAGGCGTCACATCTTCAAGGCGCAAGATGAAGAAACCGCTGTCAGATTTAATGACGCCAGACACCTGACCTTTCGTGGTCAGATTCGCGTTTTTAAATTCTGGCAGAGTTGTTTCAGGTTCCATCCAGCCCAGATCACCGCCTTGTTTTGCACTCAGTGCATCGGTCGATTTAGTTTTCGCCAGCTCTGCGAAATCAGTGCCTTTCGCCAGCTCTGCTGCCACAGCGTCGGCATCAGCCTGAGTTTTCAGGACGATAACGCTGTAACGACGACGTTCCGGCTGACCGAATTCGTTTTTGTGCTGATCGTAGTAAGCGCTGATATCCGCGTCAGTCACGTCAGTTTTGCCCTGCATCGCCGTAGCATCCATTTCGATGTAGCTGATCTTGACTTGCTCAGGGGAAATAAACTTGTTTTTGTTCTGGTCGTAGAAAGCCTGTAACTCTGCGTCAGTGACCTGCTGCTTGGCCGCCAGAGCGTTTGTGTCCAGCGTGGCCGTCTGTACATCGCGGCTTTGCAGGATCAGTTCACCCAGCGATTTGCTTTCTGCTGGCAGAACAAAATCGGACTGACCGAAGGCTTGTTCGAGCTGCTGGCTGATCAGCTGACGTTTCATCAGCTGTGCAAAGTTATCCGCGGTGTAACCCATGCTCTGGATGCTTTGCAGATATTTAGCGTTATCGAAACGGCCATCAGTCTGGAATTGTGGGGTCGCAAAAATCGCGTCTTTGATCTGCTGATCGCTGACGGCAATGCCTAATTTTTTGGAATACTGATCCAGCAAAGTGACGTCAATCAGATTGCTCAGGGATTCCTGACGCAACTGCTGCATATAACCTTCGCTGCCTGCCAGCGCAGAGAATTGATCACCGAGCTGCTGCTGCAGACGGCTCCGCTGATTCTGCACCGCCTGCTCTAACTGAGCACGCCCGATTTCCTGACCATTCACTTTCGCTGCATAGTCGCCTGAACCGCCGACCAGGTAGTTGCCCACCCCTGTCAAAATAAAGGACAGAATAATCAGGGCCAGAATGATTTTGAGCACGACGTTATTGGAAGCCGCGCGTAAATTGTCCATCATAGTGAGGCAACACTCCGCTGTAATAAAAAAAGCGCACCGTTTTCGATGCGCCTTATATCTTACCTTACCAGCCCGATGACGTCAGGTTATTGTTTAACAACCAGACCTGAATGAAAAAGCATCAGCAATGCCCCTCACACAGTTTCGACGTCAGTCAGCAGGTAATTAACCGTTAACGGCATCTTTCAGCGCTTTACCTGCACGGAAGCCAGGTACTTTAGCCGCTGCAATACTGATTTCTTTACCGGTCTGTGGGTTACGGCCGGTACGTGCTGAACGTTCACGCACTGAGAAAGTACCGAAACCAACCAGAGCGACTTCATCCCCAGCTTTCAGGGTGTCAGTAACAGATGCAAGAACAGCATCTAAAACACGTCCCGCTGCGGCTTTAGAAATATCAGCACCGGCAGCAATTTTGTCGATCAATTGTGACTTATTCACTCTTTTCATCCCCTCTTAAAATTCGATCATCACGGCGCATTTTCCCTACGGACGTGACCGCGCTGCTGTTATATCAATCTTGTCAGGGCTATGCAAGCGACTGAAAGCAGCCTGAAACCTTCTGACAGTTGACTAACTTAACGGCACAAAAAAAAGCTGGCAAGTGAGATTTCACCTGCCAGCCTGAGTTTTATTCAACTGTGTCTGTCGCGGTCACTATTTTGCTGCAACCGGTAATGCGCCATAAGCCGGATTTTGCAGTGCGATGTTCAGAACATCATCAATACGTTTAACCGGGTGGATCTCAAGATCTGCCAGCACGTTCGCCGGAATTTCTTCCAGATCGCGTTTGTTGTCATCTGGGATCAGAACCACTTTGATGCCACCACGATGCGCTGCCAGCAGTTTTTCTTTCAAACCGCCGATTGGCAGAACCAAACCACGCAGAGTGATTTCACCGGTCATCGCCACATCCGCACGAACCGGGTTACCTGTCAGACAAGACACCAGCGCGGTACACATTGCAATACCGGCACTCGGGCCATCTTTCGGCGTTGCCCCTTCTGGTACGTGAACATGAATATCACGTTTTTCGTAGAAGTCAGGGTTGATACCCAGTTTGTCCGCACGCGAACGTACAACAGTCAGCGCGGCCTGAATAGATTCCTGCATAACTTCGCCCAGAGAACCGGTGTAAGTCAGCTTTCCTTTGCCCGGTACGCAGGCCGTTTCGATGGTCAGCAATTCGCCGCCCACTTCGGTCCACGCCAGGCCGGTGACCTGGCCCACACGGTTTTCGGTGTCAGCACGGCCGTAATCGACCTTCTGCACGCCGAGGAAATCTTTCAGGTTGTCGCCGTTGATTTCAATGTGCTTGAGGTCTTTATCCATCAGCAATTGTTTAACCGCTTTTCGGCAAAGTTTAGACAACTCACGTTCTAAACTACGTACACCCGCTTCACGGGTATAGAAACGGATAATGCCGATAATCGCGCTGTCATCAACAGTCAGTTCATTCTTCTTGAGCGCATTACGTTCAAGCTGTTTTGGCAACAGGTGCTGTTTGGCGATGTTCAGTTTTTCGTCTTCGGTATAACCGGAAAGACGGATCACTTCCATACGATCCAGCAAAGGTGCCGGTATGTTCATCGAGTTCGAGGTCGCCACAAACATCACGTCTGACAGGTCGTAATCGACTTCCAGATAGTGATCGTTGAACGCCACGTTCTGTTCAGGATCCAGCACTTCCAGCAACGCTGAAGCCGGGTCACCGCGCATGTCAGATGACATCTTGTCGATTTCATCCAGCAGGAACAGCGGGTTTTTCACCCCAACTTTCGCCATTTTCTGAATCAGTTTGCCCGGCATAGAACCGATGTAGGTACGACGGTGACCGCGGATTTCCGCTTCATCACGTACACCACCCAGCGCCATACGCACATACTGACGGCCCGTCGCACGCGCGATGGACTGACCCAGTGAGGTTTTACCCACACCCGGAGGCCCAACCAGACACAGGATTGGTCCTTTGATTTTGCTGACGCGCGTCTGCACCGCAAGATACTCAAGGATACGGTCTTTGACACGTTCGAGGCCAAAGTGATCGGTATCCAGAACTTCCTGGGCTTTGCGCAGGTCTTTTTTCACTTTGCTGCGGGCGTTCCATGGCACCTGAAGCATCCAGTCGATATAACCACGAACAACTGTGGCTTCGGCGGACATTGGTGACATCATTTTCAGCTTTTGCAGCTCAGCTTCGGTTTTTTCACGCGCTTCTTTCGGCATTTTAGCCGCTTCGATTTTGCGTTTCAGCGCCTCATGCTCATCAGGCGTGTCATCCATTTCGCCAAGTTCTTTCTGAATCGCTTTCATTTGCTCATTCAGATAGTACTCGCGCTGGCTTTTCTCCATCTGTTTTTTGACACGATTACGAATGCGTTTCTCAACCTGCAACAGGTCGATTTCCGATTCCATCATCGCCATCAGATATTCCAGACGCTCGGTGATATCAAACATTTCCAGCACGGATTGTTTGTCAGCGAGTTTCAGCGGCATATGTGCAGCGATGGTGTCAGCCAGACGTGCGGCATCTTCAATGCTGTTAAGCGAAGTCAGCACTTCCGGCGGGATCTTTTTGTTCAGTTTGATATAACCTTCAAACTGATTAATCGCTGTGCGAACCAGAACTTCCTGCTCGCGTTCGTCCACGGCCGGAGATTCAAGGTATTCCGCCTGGGCAGCAAAATGCTCGCCACTGTCAGAAAGCGTCGTAATACGCGCGCGTTGTAACCCTTCCACCAGCACTTTGACAGTGCCGTCCGGGAGCTTCAGCATTTGTAATATTGAGGCTACCGTACCCACGGAGAAGAGATCGTTAACGCCCGGCTCATCGGTTGACGCTTCTTTCTGCGCCACCAGCATGATTTTTTTGTCGTGATCCATCGCGGCTTCGAGGCACCGAATCGATT
This sequence comes from Rahnella contaminans, assembly GCF_011065485.1. NCBI lineage: Bacteria > Pseudomonadati > Pseudomonadota > Gammaproteobacteria > Enterobacterales > Yersiniaceae > Rahnella > Rahnella contaminans. The sequence continues at coordinate 690,935 of NZ_JAADJS010000002.1, read as the reverse complement.
TTTCCCTGCCAACAAACAACGGGATCACCATGTGCGGATAAACCACCACATCGCGCAGAGGCAATACGGGGATTTCTATGCGTTCAGAACGCTCAGGGTTCATAGAGCTCTCTCTTAGTTTAGCTTCCGCCAGGTTAAGGAAATCTCGTGAAACACGAGTCAGACGGGTTTCAGCAAGTCGTTAACTGAGTATATGGGGATGAATGTCCGACATTCAACGATAAGAATGTGCGAAAAAAAAATGGGGGACAAAATCCCCCATTTCGTGGCTAACTCTCTGGATAGATTGGCTAATTATTCGCCAGATGCTTGTTGTGCTTCTGGTTTGCCATAAATCATCAGAGGTTCTGACTGGCCCGCAATCACGGATTCATCAATAACCACTTTCTCGACATCTTCAAGAGATGGCAGATCATACATCGTATCCAGCAATGCGGCTTCAACGATTGAACGCAGACCACGGGCACCGGTTTTACGGACCATGGCTTTTTTCGCAATCGCGACCAGCGCTTCATCGCGGAATTCCAGTTCAACGCCTTCCAGATTGAACAATGCCTGATATTGCTTAGTCAGGGCATTTTTCGGCTCTTTCAGAATTTGAATCAGAGCTTCTTCATTCAGTTCGCTCAGTGTTGCAACGACAGGCAGACGACCAATGAACTCAGGGATCAGACCAAATTTGATCAAATCTTCTGGTTCAGCCTGCGCCAGCAACTGACCTTCTGTTGCCTTCTGCTCTTTGCCTTTCACTTCTGCACCAAAACCGATACCGGTGTTGGTATTGATACGCTGACCAATCACTTTATCCAGGCCGGCAAACGCGCCACCACAGATAAACAGGATTTTAGAAGTATCAACTTGCAGGAATTCCTGCTGAGGGTGTTTGCGTCCGCCTTGCGGAGGTACGGCAGCGACAGTCCCTTCAATCAGTTTCAAAAGCGCCTGCTGAACACCTTCACCGGACACGTCACGTGTGATCGATGGGTTGTCAGACTTGCGGGAAATCTTGTCGATTTCATCAATATAAACAATACCGCGTTGCGCTTTCTGAACGTCGTAATCACATTTCTGCAGCAGTTTCTGAATGATGTTTTCGACGTCTTCACCCACATAACCGGCTTCGGTCAACGTGGTGGCATCGGCCATCGTGAATGGCACATCCAGGAAACGCGCCAGGGTTTCAGCCAGAAGCGTTTTACCGCTACCTGTCGGCCCGATCAGCAAAATGTTGCTCTTGCCTAATTCGATACCGTTGCTGGTATCGCCATTACGCAGGCGCTTGTAGTGGTTGTAAACTGCCACTGCCAGCACTTTCTTCGCAGGCTCCTGACCGATAACATAATCGTCAAGATGCTGACGAATTTCATGCGGTGTCGGTAATGCGCTGCGTTCACGATGTGGCGCGACTTCTTTGATCTCTTCGCGAATAATGTCGTTACATAAGTCGACACACTCATCGCAGATATACACTGACGGCCCGGCAATCAGCTTACGAACTTCATGCTGGCTTTTGCCGCAAAAAGAGCAGTACAGCAGCTTTCCTGAACCGTCTTTGCGCTTATCTGTCATCAGTAAACCTCTTCTTTAATATCAGTCCCGCAGCGTAACAAACACCACGGCACGACCCTATTACACAACAGCCGCATGATTGGCTGATGTCTGTTCGTTCCCGTTATCACTCAAAGTGAGCAACGTTTGTTTAATTGACAAACGCTGCCCCTGAGACATCCGTATGAGTATAACTATAGACCATCAGCCCGGCAGAACTAAGCCGTCAGGCGCGATGGGTAAATACGGAATCGACTAACCCGTACTCTACAGCCTCGTTCGCAGACAGGAAACGATCTCGTTCAGTGTCACGCTCTATTTCTTCAAGAGTTTTGCCCGTATGTTTCGCCATCAGCTCATTCATGCGGGATTTCACTTTCAGAATTTCTTTCGCGTGGATTTCGATATCTGTGGCCTGCCCCTGGAAACCACCCAACGGCTGGTGAATCATCACACGGGAGTTTGGCAGGCAGAAACGCTTGCCTTCAGCACCGGCAGTTAACAAGAACGCACCCATTGAACACGCCTGGCCCATACAAATGGTGCTGACGTCCGGCTTGATAAATTGCATGGTGTCGTAAATCGACATCCCCGCAGTGATCACGCCACCCGGTGAGTTGATATAAAGGTAAATGTCTTTTTCCGGGCTTTCTGCTTCCAGGAACAGCATCTGGGCAACAATCAGGTTAGCCATATGGTCTTCAACCTGACCCGTCAGGAAGATGATTCGTTCCTTAAGCAGACGGGAGAAGATGTCGTATGAACGCTCGCCCCGTGAAGTTTGCTCAACCACCATGGGTACCAACGCCATGTTTGGTGCAAATTGCTCTCTTTCACCACTGTATGACATAACCGTCTCCTAATAGATTCTGTTTGGCGCTATTTAAAACCGATTCTACTTGAGATAGGCACACATGACTATGCTCAAGCGGCCAAGTCGCCATTTACACGTCTGACGGTCGTTATCAGTCAGATTTTAACTGCAAATTTACCTGGGTTCGTCATTATTAATTGGGGGATTTACGCCCTTTTTTCAAGCCTGACGGAAAATTTCTTTTCTCTTTCACCCCGACCGGGTGGATGAAAGGCCATATTGGTGAAATGGAATGAACAGGTCTACGTGAGCTGTGCCTTATATTGATAAATATAGTGCAAAAACAACAGCCAAAAACAAAAATATCTGATTTTCAGGAAATAAAAAGCCCGCAGTAAAAACTGCGGGCTTCAGTGTCGAACCTGTAAACAGGCTCAGCAACATGCAATCAGATTATGCAGGTTGAGTCTGGTTCATCAGCTCAGTAAAGGTGGTGGCTTTTTCAGTCACTTTCGCTTTAGACAACAGAGTTTCGACCGCTTGTTCTTCCAGCGCGACGTTACGCATGTTGTTCATCAGCTCTTTATTTTTGCTGTAGAACTCAACCACTTCCTGTGGATCTTCATACGCAGAAGCCATTTCTTCGATCAACGCTTTAACGCGATCTTCATCAGCTTTCAGTTCGTGCTGGCTGATCACTTCGCCCAGCAGCAAACCGACAACAACGCGACGTTTAGCTTGCTCTTCGAACAACTCGCGTGGCAGTTCCAGCGCTTGTTTTTCGTTGCCGCCGAAACGTTGTGCAGCCTGACGACGCAGAACGTCTACTTCGCCGTCGATCAGTGCAGATGGCACGTCGATTTCGTTAGCGCTGACCAGACCGTCGATTGCCTGAGTTTTGATGCGGTTACGTACAGCACCTTTCAGTTCGCGTTCCATGTTTTTACGCACTTCAGCACGCAGACCTTCAACAGAACCATCAGCCACGCCGAAACGTTTGATGAATTCTGGCGTCAGTTCTGGCAGCTCACGTTCTTCAACTTTCTTCAGGGTAATCGCGAATTTAGCCGCTTTACCTTTCAGGTTTTCTGCGTGGTAATCTTCAGGGAAGTTTACGTCGATGGTGAATTCTTCACCGGCTTTGTGACCCACCAGACCGTCTTCGAAGCCTGGGATCATGCGGCCCTGGCCCATAGCCAGTACGAAATCAGAGGCTTTGCCGCCTTCGAATTCTTCACCGTCGATAGAACCGGAGAAATCAACGGTAACGCGGTCTTCAGCAGTGGCTGCAGCGTCAGTTTCTTTCCAGTCAGCTTGTTGCTTGCGCAGAGTTTCCAGCATGGTATCAACATCAGCGTCGTTAACTTCAACAACAGGTTTTTCAACTTCGATGTTTTCCAGATCTTTCAGCTCAACTTCCGGGTACACTTCAAATTCTACGGAGAAATTGAAGTCTTCACCCTGCTTGTACTCACCCGGGATATAGTTAGGTGCGCCAGCTGGATTGATTTTTTCTTTGATGATCGCATCAACGAAGTTGCGTTGCATCAGATCACCCAGTACGTCCTGACGTACTGACGCGCCATAACGCTGTTCGATGATGTGGCTTGGTACTTTGCCTTTACGGAAGCCGTCAATACGTACTTTTTTAGAGACGTTGATCAGTTCACTGCTCACTGCTTTTTCAATGCTTTCAGCAGGAACAGTAATCGTTACGCGGCGCCCAAGGCCTTGAGTGGTTTCAACAGAAACTTGCATCTTGTTACCTCAAAAAAAAATCACAGTGCTCGGTCAACTCCAGAAGTCGTTCTCAAGATGAGAAGCACAATCGCGCGAACTTACCTTGAAAACGACTTCTAAGAACCGGGACAGTTCTGTTATCAGAACGTAGCCCTGTATTCGAGAGCGTCCGAAACCATTCCGGAAAAATTAGACGCGACATTATAGCGACGCATGCGCACTGAGTCGAGGACGGTATCTCTACGCGCGGGAGGGAAACTCACACGGGACTCGATCCTTCGAAAAATGCGGTCGATGCAAAGGCGTTAACCACCTTGTCGTCTGCCTGTCAGAGGAAAAACAAAAACGGCCCGCGGGCCGTTTCTTGAAATTCGCCTCTACTAATACCGCATCTGATAAGGAAAGTTCCAGTTTTACCGTCTCAAATGCTGATATTTGTGCCTTTTGTGAATCAGATCCTCACTATCAGGCCATTGTTCCCGCACCGCGGCAAGGCGGTGATGCGGGAACGGTGTCCTGTAAGCCTTCCCACTCTTTTTGCGTGTAAGTATGGAGAGCAAGTGCGTGCACGCTGCCCGCCAGTTCTTCGGTTAAACGCCCGTAAATGGCACGATGACGTGCTAAAAAGCGTTCGCCGACGAATTTATCGGACACCATGACGACTTTGAAATGGCTTTCTGAGCCTGCCGGTACATTATGACGATAGCTTTCGTCAGTCACTTCCAGGAACGCAGGGTCGAATGCCTCAGCTAATTTTGCTTCTATTTGCTCACGAATCATAGCAATCTCCTCACACCGCATCTGCAGAGAACCGCGCCTGTCTGGTACACCTATCTACTTAAAACTCTCTACATTTAAATAATAGGCTGCTTTACAGCTCTACGTTAATCACATTAAAAAATTTATGCAGTTGATTGATAAAAATGGCGCTCAGTCTGTCAAAGAAATCGCGGCTTCGCTACGCCGGAGTCGGTGATACTGCATACTTGCTGAAAAAAAACGCTAAATATCCGTTTTTACAGATTGACGGGACTTCCACCCGCAAATGGCGATGTTATGATGTCGGCAAATTTTTGAGCATTACTCCTTTATTAATATTGAGAAAACACACATGTTAAAAAAAATCATTTTCCCTGTGCTGGCACTGTTCATGCTGGCCGGATGCGCAACCAGCACTAACACGCTGGATGTGTCCCCGAAAATTGTTCTGCCTTCACAAGACCCAACACTTCAGGGCATCACGATCAGCATCAACGGTGCTGACCAGCGCCAGGATCAGGCTCTGGCCAAAGTTAACCGTGACGGCCAGCTGATTTCCCTCACGCCTTCACGTGATCTGCGTTTCCTGTTGCAGGAATCTCTGGAAAAACAAATGACCGCACGCGGTTACATGGTCGGTGCTGACGGCGCAGTTGACCTCCAGATTGTCGTCAATAACCTGTATGCGGATGTTCAGGAAGGTAACCTGCGCTACAACATCACCACCAAAGCAGATATTTCTATCATCGCTACGGCGAAAAATGGCAGCAAGCAGGTGAAAAATTACCGCTCAACGTACAACGTTCAGGGTGCGCTTTCCGCCACCAACGCCAAAATCACCAACGCGGTTAACACCACTCTGGGTGATGTCATCAGCGACATGGCCTCCGACACCAGCATCAGCGACTTCATCAAGGCTAACGCCCGATAAGCTCCGGCTGAAATCTGTGTGACCTATTCTGCCCGGCCAGTCCGGGCAGAATGCTTTTCAGAACAAGCATTCCTTCCTTTATTCTCCCCGCTTCCTTTATTATGCCTCTGCGTCACTCTCTCACCGGTTCGCAGGAACACATTTTCATGATCAGTCAGTACTTTAAGATTTTCACGCAACGCAATACCGTCATTTTACTGCTTCTGGGCTTTGCTTCCGGTTTACCGCTGGCGCTGACGTCCGGCACATTGCAGGCGTGGATGACCGTCGAAAATGTCGATCTGAAAACTATTGGGATTTTCTCGCTGGTCGGCCAGGCTTACGTGTTCAAATTCCTGTGGTCGCCGATGATGGACCGCTATACCCCGTCATTTCTCGGACGCCGCCGCGGCTGGCTGATCCTGACGCAATTGCTGCTGGTCGCGGCGATTTTCGCCATGGGCTTTATGGATCCCGGTAAAGATTTGTTCTGGCTGGCTGCGCTGGCAGTGCTGATTGCTTTCGCATCGGCTTCGCAAGACATCGTATTCGATGCGTATAAAACGGATTTACTGCCACCTGAAGAACGCGGAAACGGTGCCGCAGTTTCCGTGCTGGGCTATCGTCTGGCAATGCTGGTTTCCGGCGGGCTGGCGTTATGGCTTGCAGACCGATATCTCGGCTGGCAGCACATGTACTGGCTGATGGCGGTGCTGATGCTGATGGGCGTTTTCGCCACACTGATATCGCCGGAACCGCAAAATTCTCAGCCTGCACCGCGCACGATTGAAATGGCCGTTGTGGCACCTCTGAAAGACTTCTTTGGCCGCAATAACGCCTGGCTGATTTTACTTCTCATCGTGATGTACAAAATGGGCGACGCGTTTGCGGGCAGCCTGAGCACGACATTCTTAATCCGTGGTGTCGGGTTTGACGCAGGGGAAGTCGGGCTGGTGAACAAAACGCTCGGTCTGATGGCCACGATTATTGGCGCGCTTTTTGGCGGGATGCTGATGCAGCGTCTGAGCCTGTTCCGCGCGCTGATGCTGTTTGGTATTTTACAGGCAGTTTCAAATGCGGGTTACTGGCTTCTCGCCATTACCGATAAAGATCTATATACCATGGGCGCGGCAATTTTCTTCGAAAACCTGTGCGGCGGGATGGGAACAGCGGCGTTTGTGGCCCTGCTGATGACGCTTTGCAACCGTTCGTTCTCCGCAACCCAGTTCGCCCTGCTCTCTGCACTTTCTGCGGTGGGCCGTGTCTATGTGGGTCCGATTGCCGGCTGGTTCGTGGAGGCTTACGGCTGGCCGTGGTTCTATCTTTTCTCGATTGTTGCCGGTGTTCCGGGGTTGCTGTTGTTAGCGGTTTGCCGCCAGACGCTCGAATACACTCAAAAAACGGACACTTTCCTGCCGCGCATTCACTTCGCCAAACCTTACAGCTGGGCGTTACGCTGCATGCTGGGCGGGAGTTTGCTGCTGGTGGTGTGGCTGGTGACGCTGATTGTGAACAGTTTAGGCTGGGCGTCGTGGCACGGGTTTACCGGATTTTTGCTGGAGGCGGGCGTTTTCGTTTGTCTTATCGGTATTATTTTAGGCAGTTTGCTCGATTTTCTCTCACTGCGCAGGACTGCACGTTCCTGATTTACCGCCATTCATTATCAAAATGAATGGCGCGTTTCATTTAACAAATGATCTATAAATATCACCCAATAAATTAAATTCAGGAAAAATTATATTTGTTGGGATAATTTTTCTCCGGTTCTTTTTGTGTGTTTTATTTCACTTGGTTTCTACATTAATTTAACATTAATTAAACCTATTGCCGGGATTATGGACGGCCATAAATATTTGAAAATGTATCACCCCTTGTTTTTCATCACTATAGAAAAAAATCTATACGCAACATATTGTTGCCCACTGTAAATTGTCACGATCCGTGACATGTGTGACTGCGTTAACATAAAGTGTCAACAGCGCTTTGACACTTGTTTAAGCGTGTTTACAGTCCTGCAACCTTCCCGTAAAATGCCCGCACACCTGAAGCGACAATAGAGCCCTAGTTATTGAGGTCGTTAGATGAGACTTAAGAAATACAATAAAAGTATTGGGATGTTGTCCTTATTTGCCTCCGCGTTAATGTTGAGCGGTTGCAATACGGCATTGATGGATCCCAAGGGAGCAATTGGACTTGAGCAGAGAACGCTGATTTTAACAGCGATTGGTTTAATGCTGATCGTCGTTATACCAGTTATTATCATGGCGTTTGCCTTTGCGTGGAAGTATCGTGCTTCCAACACAAAAGCAAAATACAGTCCTGATTGGTCCCACTCCAACAAAATTGAAGCCGTCGTCTGGACAGTTCCAATTATAATCATTGCCATTCTGGCAACGATTACCTGGAAAACCACCCACTCGCTTGATCCGTTCAAGCCTATCGTGACTGACGAAAAACCGATGACGGTTGAAGTCGTTTCTCTGGACTGGAAATGGTTGTTCATTTATCCGGAACAGGGCATCGCTACCGTTAACGAGCTCGTCATTCCTAAAGATGTGCCGGTTCAGTTCAAAGTCACTTCTGACTCTGTGATGAACTCGTTCTTTATTCCTCAGTTAGGCGGGCAGATTTATGCGATGGCCGGTATGCAGACTCAGTTGCACTTGATTGCAAATGAGGCGGGTACCTATAAGGGCATCTCAGCAAGCTTCAGCGGCCGCGGCTTCTCTGGCATGAAGTTCAACACAATTGCGACTCCAACCCGTGCCGATTTCGACACCTGGGTAGCAAAAGTGAAAAGCGCACCGAACCAGCTGGCAACCACTGATGACTTCAACAAACTGGCTGCACAGAGTATCGACAACCCGGTCGAATACTTCTCTGTAGCAAAACCTGGTTTGTTCAAAGAAATCATTGGCAAATACTCCATGCATGACATGAAGGCAGCGCCAGAAGGTCATACCATGCCAATGCCAGCCGGCAGTGACATGAAAGGCATGGATATGGGTGGACAGTCTCACGCAGCCGGAGCCGAGGAATAAACGATGTTCGGAAAATTAACGCTTGATTCGGTTCCGTATCATGAACCGATTATCATGGTCACAGTTGCCGCGATTATCATTGGTGGCCTGGCAGTTCTTGCCGGCATCACCTATTTCGGTAAGTGGAAGTATCTGTGGACCGAGTGGCTGACGTCTGTCGACCACAAAAAATTAGGTATCATGTACATCATTCTGGCCTTCGTCATGCTGCTGCGTGGCTTTGCCGATGCGATCATGATGCGTAGCCAGCAGGTTCTTGCTTCTGCAGGTGAACCGGGCTTCCTGCCGCCTCATCACTATGACCAAATCTTTACCGCGCACGGCGTTATCATGATCTTCTTCATGGCGATGCCTTTCGTAATCGGTCTGATGAACGTAGTGGTTCCTTTGCAAATAGGTGCGCGCGACGTTGCGTTCCCGTTCCTGAACAACGTGAGCTTCTGGTTCACCGCCGCGGCTGTGGTGCTTATCAACATCTCTCTGGGTGTTGGCGAGTTCGCACAGACCGGCTGGCTGGCTTATCCGCCACTGTCAGGTAAGGAATACAGTCCCGGGGTCGGGGTAGATTACTGGATCTGGAGTCTCCAGATATCCGGTGTCGGGACCTTGCTAACCGGTGTTAACTTCTTTGCGACCATCCTGAAGATGCGCGCGCCAGGCATGCCGCTGATGAAAATGCCGGTATTTACCTGGGCCGCACTGTGCACCAACGTGTTGATTATCGTGTCCTTCCCGATTCTGACCGTGACTGTTGCACTGCTGACATTAGACCGTTATCTGGGCACCCATTTCTTCACGAATGATATGGGCGGCAACATGATGATGTACATCAACCTGATTTGGGCCTGGGGCCATCCGGAAGTGTACATTTTGGTTCTGCCAGTATTTGGTGTGTTCTCGGAAGTTACTGCAACTTTCTCCAAAAAACGTCTGTTCGGTTACACCTCGCTGGTATGGGCAACCATCGCCATCACCGTGTTGTCGTTCATCGTTTGGCTGCACCACTTCTTTACCATGGGTTCAGGCGCCAACGTCAATGCCTTCTTCGGCATCATGACGATGATCATTTCTATCCCGACTGGGGTAAAAATCTTCAACTGGCTGTTCACCATGTATCAGGGCCGTATCACGCTTAACGCGGCGATGCTGTGGACCGTTGGCTTCATCATCACCTTCTCCGTTGGTGGTATGACTGGCGTTCTGCTGGCGGTTCCGGGTGCTGACTTCGTGCTGCACAACAGTCTGTTCCTGATTGCCCACTTCCATAACGTTATCATCGGTGGTGTGGTCTTCGGTTGCTTCGCTGGTCTGACTTACTGGTTCCCTAAATCCTTCGGCTTCACGCTGAACGAAAAATGGGGTGTGCGTTCATTCTGGTTCTGGATCATCGGTTTCTTCGTCGCGTTCATGCCTCTGTATGCACTGGGCTTCATGGGGATGACCCGTCGCGTCAGCCAGAATATCGATCCTGAGTTCCACCCGCTGCTGGTTGTTGCGGCATGTGGTGCTGCACTGATTGCTATCGGTATCCTCTGCCAGCTGATCATGATCTTCGTCTCTGTTCGCGACCGCGACCAGAACCGTGATCTGACCGGTGACCCGTGGGGCGCACGTACTCTGGAGTGGTCAACCTCTTCTCCTCCTCCGTTCTACAACTTCGCTATCGTGCCGCAAATTCACGACCGTGATGAGTTCTGGGACATGAAAGAGAAAGGTACCGCTTACAAGCAGCCTGCTAAATATGAACCGATTCATATGCCACGTAACAGCGGCGCCGGTTTCATCATCGCTATGCTGAGCCTGGTTTGTGGTTTCGCATTAATCTGGGATATCTGGTGGCTGGCAGCAGTGAGCTTCATTGCCCTGGCTGCGACCTGGATTGCGAAAAGCTTCGACGAAGATGTTGATTACTACGTGCCAGTTGAAGAAGTGGAACGTATTGAAAACCAGCATTTTGAACAAATCCGTAAAGCAGGTGTGAAACATGGCAACTGATACTCTGACTCACCACGATGAAGCCCATGCTGAGCATGGGCACCACGACGCAGGTGCTACCAAAGTCTTCGGCTTCTGGATCTACCTGATGAGTGACTGCATCTTGTTTGCGAGCCTGTTCGCAACGTATGCAGTACTGGTAAACGGGACCGCTGGCGGTCCCACTGGTAAAGACATTTTTGAACTGCCGTTCGTGCTGGTAGAAACCTTCTGCCTGCTGTTCAGTAGTATCACTTACGGCTTTGCAATGCTGGCCATGAACAAGGGTAACAAAGCAGGCGTTAACGGCTGGTTGTTCCTGACATTCCTGTTCGGTTTAGGCTTCATCGGGATGGAACTCTATGAATTCCATCACCTGATTGCTGAAGGCTATGGCCCGCAGCGCAGTGGTTTCTTGTCTGGCTTCTTTGCACTGGTCGCCACCCACGGTCTGCACGTGACCTGTGGCCTGATTTGGATCCTGACCATGATGGTTCAGGTTTCACGTCGCGGTCTGACTGAAGTTAACAAAACCCGTCTGATGTGTCTGAGCCTGTTCTGGCACTTCCTGGACGTAGTATGGATCTGCGTGTTTACCGTTGTTTATCTGATGGGAGCGATGTAATGAGTCATTCTGCTACTTCCCATGGTGGCGCAAGCCACGGCAGCCTGAAGTCATATGCGATTGGCTTCATCTTGTCGGTTATCCTGACGGTGATCCCGTTTGCCATGGTCATGACCGACACGGCATCACATTCACTGATCCTGGGTACCGTGGTTGCGTCCGCAATCATCCAGATCGTTGTCCATCTGGTGTTCTTCCTGCACATGAATACGTCGTCGGAAGAGCGCTGGAACTTGGTGGCACTTCTGTTCACCGCTGTGATTATCTTTATCGTCGTTGTGGGCTCATTGTGGATTATGTATAACCTCAACCTCAATATGATGGTCAGTTAAAGAGCCGAGCTGCACGTGATGATTAAGCAATACCTGCAAGTAACGAAACCAGGAATTATTTTCGGCAACTTAATTTCTGTCATCGGGGGATTCCTCCTTGCTGCCAAAGGCAGCATCGACTTCCCACTCTTTCTCGCCACTTTGGTGGGTGTTTCGCTGGTTGTCGCATCGGGTTGTGTATTTAACAACTTTATCGACCGCGACATCGACCGGATCATGGAAAGAACGAAGAACCGGGTCCTGGTGAAAGGGCTTATTCCGCCGAAAACAAGCCTGGTTTACGCGACCATTCTGGGTATTGCGGGCTTTGCGTTGTTGTATATCGGAGCAAATCCGCTGGCGATGTGGCTGGCAGTGATGGGCTTTGTGGTTTATGTCGGCGTTTACAGCCTGTACATGAAACGCAACTCGGTATACGGCACGTTGATCGGCAGCTTGTCTGGCGCAGCGCCACCGGTTATCGGTTACTGCGCCGTTTCAGGCCAGTTCGATACCGGTGCCCTGATCCTGCTTCTGATCTTCAGCCTGTGGCAGATGCCGCATTCGTACGCGATTGCCATCTTCCGCTTCAAAGATTATCAGGCAGCAGGCATCCCGGTACTGCCAGTGGTGAAAGGCATCTCTGTCGCCAAACATCATATTATCGTCTACATTCTGGCGTTTATGATTGCGACGCTGATGCTGACCCTGAGCGGTTACGCAGGGTATAAATACCTGGTCGTTGCCGCCGCTGTCAGTATCTGGTGGCTGGGCATGGCACTGAAGGGTTACAAAACGGAAAACGACGTGGTGTGGGCGAGAAAACTGTTTGGTTTCTCCATCATCACTATCATGTCGCTGAGCTTCATGATGTCCGTGGATTTTAATTCTGCGCCAACATCGTTGCTGACCTACGTTTGGTAACACACAATTTCAGTGTAACGCTCTGAAATCATAGCGAAAGGCCAGTAGCAATACTGGCCTTTTCTTTTGCTTTGAGCATCAGGCAAATCCCGTAATATCTGCTAAAGATCCATCGTTTTACCCAGGCCGGCTTAATCATTAAAATGTCGGATTGTTATTTTGAGGTAGTAATGTGAACGATAACCAGATGACCCCGCAGGAAAGTCGGGCTACATGGGGACTAGGGACAGTATTTTCTTTGCGCATGCTTGGCATGTTCATGGTTCTGCCAGTACTGACCACTTATGGCATGAAACTCTCCGGCGCCAGCGAAGCACTGATCGGCATCGCCATAGGCATTTACGGACTGGCACAGGCCGTTTTCCAAATCCCGTTTGGACTGCTTTCTGACCGCGTGGGCCGCAAACCCCTGATCGTCTTTGGTCTGGTCATCTTCTGCATCGGCAGCATTGTGGCTGCTTCAACCGAATCTATCTCGGGCGTGATCATTGGTCGTGCCCTGCAAGGCTCCGGCGCGATTGCTGCCGCCGTCATGGCCCTGCTGTCTGACCTGACCCGCGAACAGAACCGCACCAAAGCAATGGCGTTTATCGGCATCAGCTTCGGCATTACCTTTGCAATTGCGATGGTGCTCGGCCCGATTATCACGCACGCGTGGGGCTTACACGCCCTGTTCTGGGCCATCGCAGTACTGACTATTCTCGGCATCATTATTACCGTTGCCGTGGTGCCCTCCCCTGCCACGCACATTCTTAATCGTGAATCGAGCATGGTGAAAGGCAGCTTCGGTAAAGTGCTGAGCAACGCCAAATTGCTGAAACTCAATTTCGGAATTTTGTGTCTGCATATCCTGCTGATGTCGAGTTTTGTGGTGTTACCGCAAGTGATGGAACACGCAGGTTTCCCGCCAAGCGAACACTGGCGCGTTTACCTGATCACCATGCTTACGTCTTTCGTTGCCGTCATTCCGGTCATTATCTACGCCGAGAAAAAACGCCACATGAAACAGGTATTCATGGGCTGTGTCGCAGTACTGTTGCTGGCGGAAATCGTGCTGTGGTCGGCGGGTCTGCATTTATGGGCCGTGATTGCCGGTATCCAGCTGTTCTTCCTGGCGTTTAACGTTATGGAAGCCATTCTGCCCTCGCTTATCAGCAAAGAATCTCCGGCAGGATACAAAGGCACCGCGATGGGCTTGTATTCCACCAGCCAGTTTATCGGCGTGGCGATCGGCGGCAGCTTAGGCGGTTACGTATACGGAAACTCAGGTGCTGGCGCAGTGTTCCTGGTTTGCGCAGCGATCGCCATTGTCTGGTTGCTGGTCAGTTCTACTATGACCGAACCGCCGTACGTCAGCAGCCTGCGCATTACGCTGTCTGAACTGGCGGTAAAAGATTCCGCCCTTCAGGCGCGCATTCTGGCCCAGCCGGGCGTGGCAGAAGCGGTAGTCGTACCGGAAGAATTCAGTGCTTACGTGAAGGTCGATACCAAACAGACCAACCGCCAGGCTCTCGAACAACTGGTCAGCGCTGCCTGACGCCCTCTGACGTTAATAAATGCTGTGCCTGCAAACTGGCACAGCGTTTCAATTTTATCCCCACCGCGTGACTCTCCTCACTTAAAAAAACCCAGTAATCATTATCCTCAAGAATTCCTTAACAAAATTTTGTCAGTGATGACGGCTTTCGGGCCTATTGAGGATCTCATGAAAACATATGCTCTCGTTGGCACCGGTGGTCGCTCAGGTTTGTACATTGAAGCGATCACCGGCAAATACCGCCACAACGCAAAATTTGTGGCCTTCTGCGATACAAACCAGACGCGAATGGATTATGCAAACCGCCAGCTTGAGCAGAGTGGCATCGCCCGTGTATCAACATGGAAAGCTGCCGATTTCTCTGCAATGCTCGACGAAACTAAACCGGACATCGTGATTGTCACCAGCATGGATCGCACCCACGACGACTACATCGTCCGCGCCCTGCACGCCGGTTGTGACGTCATCACTGAAAAGCCAATGACCATTGATGAACAGCGCGCGCTGCGCATTCTGGATGCTGTCGATGCCACGGGCTATCAGGTTCGCGTCGCGTTCAATTACCGCTACGCCCCGCATCACAGCAAAATCCGCGAACTACTCCAGCAGGAAACCATCGGCGAAGTGCTTTCTGTGCACTTTGAATGGCTGCTCAATACCGAACACGGCGCAGATTATTTCCGTCGCTGGCACCGTGAAAAACGCAATTCCGGCGGCCTGCTGGTGCATAAATCCACCCACCACTTCGACCTGATGAACTTCTGGCTGAACAGCACACCGGAAAAAGTGTATGCCCAGGGTGATTTGCGTTTTTACGGAAAAGAGAATGCCGAGAAGCGCGGCGTGACTCAATTTTATCCGCGTGCACATGGCTATCCGCAGGCGCAGAACGATCCGTTTGCTCTGCACATGGAAGAGAATGCGCAGCTCAAAGCGCTGTACCTGGATGCCGAGCATGAGGATAACTATTTCCGCGACCAGAGCGTATTCAGCGACGGCATTAATATTGAAGATACGCTATCGGTGCTGGTGAAATACCACAACAAAGTGCAGCTGACTTATTCGCTGAATGCGTATCTGCCGTGGGAAGGACTGAACGTGGTGTTCAACGGCACCAAAGGCCGCATTGAAATGAAAATCGTCGAAATGTCTTACGTGAATGCCGGTGGTAAACGTGAGAACGAAGGCAGTATCGAAAAGGCAGAAATCACGGTTTACCCGTTATTTGCACAACCGTGGAAAGCCCAATTCCAGCTGGGAGAAGGCGGTCATGGCGGCGGCGATAATGCCATGCTGGAAGACCTGTTCGGCGAGCGCAAAGATGATCCGTTAAAACGCGCGGCCGATCATCGGGCCGGAGCGATGTCGATCCTGACCGGGATCGCCGGAAATCTTTCAATGCAGCACGATAAACCGATCTACTTTAAAGACTTCGAACTGGTGAAAAGGCTACGCCAGACGAAGTGACCACCATAAAAAAGGGACGCACAGCGTCCCTTTAATATTCCCGCCAGTCAACGCATCTGCAGCGCGAAGGTCGAAGGCTATTAGTCGCGGAAGTTTTTAAACTGGAAGGGCTGGCCTAAATCGCCGTTACGGATTAACGCCATCACGGCCTGCAAATCATCACGCGCTTTGCCGGTGACGCGAACTTCGTCGCCCTGTACCTGCGCCTGCACTTTGATTTTACTGTCTTTGATCAGCTTGACGATTTTCTTCGCCAGCGCGGATTCAATCCCAGAATGCAGTTTAGCTTCAACGCTGTACGTTTTACCGCTGTGATCCATCTGCTCAGGAATTTCCAGCGCCCCGCCTTCAATGCCGCGTTTAGCTAACTTCTCACGCAGAATATCAACCAGCTGATTAACCTGAAAATCAGATTCACTGGCCACTTTGATACTCTCGTTTTTCTCGTTGAGATCGAAGCTGGCCGGAATATTGCGGAAATCCCAGCGGGTTTGCAGTTCACGGCTGGCATTTTCCACGGCGTTGCGCACTTCCTGCATGTCGATTTCGGAAACAATGTCAAAAGACGGCATAATCGCTTCTCCCTGTAGTTTTTGTATTGCACGTTATATGGCGTGCATAATACCGCCTTCAACCGTCGATGCCAAACAACAGCAAACCACCGAACATAAAATGCTCCAATGGTCAAAAAGTACAGGTGGAAATGTGATGTACAGCACAAATGTCTATACTAATAAGATAACCGGACAGCAGAATATTCTTTCTACAACCGGCTTTAACGGCGGTTTTCGCCGCATTCCCGGGGAGGCACAATGAAAATAACAGTTCTTGGTTGTGGTGCGCTGGGGCAACTTTGGCTTTCAGCACTTTATCAGCAAGGCCACGACGTTCAGGGCTGGATACGTATTCCGCAGCCATTTTGTGCCGTCAACGTGATTTCCCCCGAAGGCATCGCCTTTAACCGTAACCTGCCCACCAACGATCCTGAGCATCTGGCGCAAAGCGAATTACTGCTCGTAACCCTCAAAGCCTGGCAGGTTTCCGGAGCCGTCAGCGCGCTGATGCCGATGCTGAACGATAATTGCGCGATATTACTGCTGCACAACGGCATGGGAACCGTCGATGAATTGCCGCCAAACCGGCTGGCGATTTTGCAGGGCGCAACCACGCACGCGGCGCGTCACGAAGGCAATGCCATTCTCCACGTTGCCACTGGTGCCACGCATATCGGGCCAGTTTCGCCACGCGCTGCGGCGCTGAGTTCGCTGGCAGATGTGCTGCATCACGCGCTGCCGGACGTCGCGTGGCACGACAACATCAAGCCGTCGCTGTGGAATAAACTGGCGGTGAACTGCGTGATTAATCCTCTGACCGCCACCTACGAATGTACCAACGGGGATTTGCTGGCGTATGCCGACCAGATTGAACAAATCTGTCAGGAAGTCGCGCAGGTCATGGCGATTGAAGGCGTGGAAATTCACAGTGAATCGCTGCTGAGCTTTATTTATCAGGTGATTGATTCCACCGCCGCCAATCACTCTTCCATGTTGCAGGATATCCGCAACCAGCGTCACACTGAGATTGATTACATTACTGGCTATCTGCTGCGTCGCGGACGCAAATACGGACTCAACCTGCCGGTTAATACCCGATTATTTGAACAAATTAAAAGAAAGGAAAACGACTATGAGCGCATCGGTACTGGTCTGCCTGGCACCTGGTAGCGAGGAAATTGAAGCCGTCACCGTGATTGATTTGCTGGTTCGCGCCGGTATCCACGTCACCACAGCCAGCGTTGCGGGGGATGGCAATCTTGAAATCCGCTGTTCACGCGGTGTGCGTATTCTGGCAGACGCCGCGCTGGTGGATGTCGCCGATGACGACCACGACGTCGTTGTTCTGCCCGGCGGCCTTGGCGGCGCGACCTGTTTCAGTGAAAGCCCGCTGTTGGTGGAGAAAGTCCGTCAGATGCACGTCAGCGGTAAAATCGTGGCGGCGATCTGCGCCGCACCCGCGCTGGTGCTGGAATATCACGATTTATTCCCTGTCGGTAACATGACCGGTTTTCCGGGCCTGAAAGACAAAATCGATCCGAACAAATGGTCCGATCGCCGGGTGATTTTCGATCCGCGCGTAAACCTGCTCACCAGCCAGGGGCCGGGAACGTCCATGGAGTTCGCACTTAAAATTATCGACCTGCTTCTGGGCAAAACCAAAGCCGCAGAAATTGCCGCACAACTGGTTCTGGCGCCAGGTATTTATAACTACACCGACGAAGGCGCACGCGAATCCTAATCCGGATGCCGCAAAGCAAAAGGGGCTCAGCATGGCTGAACCCCTTTATTTTGACTAACGCTTAATGACTATGGGCGATAGACTTTTACATTATCAAAGCCCTGTTCTTTCAGATACAGCGCCTGCAAACGGCTCATTACGCCACGGTCACAATACAACAGATAGGTTTTGGTCTGGTCGAGATCGCCAAACTGAGTCGCAAGTTTGTAGAACGCCAGAGGTTTAACCTCAACGTTTTCCAGTGTCAGCGGCTGCGCGTCGGCTTCATCCGGCGCACGGACATCCAGCACGATATCGGTTGACGTAAATTCAGCGACCGTTTCAATTTCCGGCACGACTTCTGCGGCTTGCGCTGCAATTTCGCGGATATCGACATTTCGCGCTTCGCTGACAACTTTATCCAGCACGCTGAAATCGAACATCGCTTCTTCGGCTTCGATTTTCGCTTTCACGGCTTTCACGGTCGGGCTTTTGGAAATCACGCCACAATATTCAGGCATAGTTTTCGCAAAATCTTCCGTGCCGATTTCACGGGCAATCTTGATGATGTGTTCTTTATCGTGGGAAATCAGCGGACGCAGGATAAGCGTGTCAGACACGTTGTCGATCAGGCGTAAGTTGGTCAGTGTCTGGCTGGACACCTGACCGAGCGCTTCACCAGTGACCAGCGCCTGAACGCCGTAGCGCTCAGCAATGGAAGAGGCGGCACGAATCATCATACGTTTCAGGACAACGCCCATCTGACCGTCTTCGACTTTTTCGAGGATTTCACCCACCACCGGTTCGAAATCGACAGAGATGAAACGCACGCGGTGTGAGCTGCCAAAACGGTTCCACAGATAATGTGCTACCTGTTTCACGCCGATTTCATGCGCCGCGCCGCCCAGATTGAAGAAGCAATAATGCACACGACAGCCGCGACGCATCAGCATATAACTGGACACGCCGGAATCGAAACCGCCGGAAATCAGCGAAAGCACATCTTCCTGCGTGCCAATCGGGTAACCACCCTGACCTTCGAGCCGGCTTTTTACCAACACCAGCTGATCGTCGTTGATTTCGAGTTTCACCGTCACTTGCGGATCTTTCAGGCTGACCTTCGCAGATTCGACGTGCTGATTCAGGCCGCCGCCGATGTAGCGTTCCGCTTCGGTTGAAGAAAAATCATGTTTACCGCGACGCTTAACGCGTACGCAGAACGTTTTTCCTTCTACTTCAGCACGATAGGCTTCCAGCGTTTGTTCGAAAATATGGTGAAGATCCGTGTAAGGACGGTCTTCCACTTCTTCAACATAACGGATACCCGGAATACGGCAGAGTAATTCCTGAATCAGATCGTGTTTGCTTTCGTCTTTGCTGCGAACTTCGATATGATCCCAATGGCGGACTACTGCCAGCGTCTCATCATGCGGCCGCACAACGTTGCGGATGCTGCTTGAGAGGATCTTAATGAAGCGCAAACGCACAGATTGGCTCTTGATGGTGATTTCAGGGAACAATTTAATGATAAACTTCATGGCAGTCTTTTGTTAGCGGGTGAAAAAACGGGGTAGTAAGTCGCTGAATAAGGATCTAGGATCCTATTATTGCTAAGCCAGATGTATGTTATGTGCCACATTGGGCTTAGCAATAATATCTGCGGCGCAGAGTATATCACTTAAAATGCGTACTCTGTGCACAAAACCCGACAGCAGATGTCATGCTGAACAGGAATGTCTCTCGAGGCTGAAAACCGGCTCTGCGGCTCAGACCTCTGATCATCAATTCTGATCAACGATATCAAAAGAGAATTATGCCAAAAAAATCTGCACCACCTGCCAATTTTGAAACGGCCCTGGCCGAACTGGAACAGATCGTTTCCCGCCTTGAGTCTGGCGAGCTGCCTCTGGAAGATGCGCTGAACGAATTTGAACAAGGCGTCCAGCTGGCACGTCAGGGGCAGCAAAAGCTGCAACAGGCAGAACAGCGTGTTCAGATCCTGCTCGACAGCGACAACGAGGCTCCGCTGACTCCGTTCACCCCGGAAGCAGAGTAACTGGTCATGTCTGAAGCGATCTCCTTATCTTCTTCTGACAGCTTTACTGGCGAACTTCGTGCCATGCAAAAGCGTGTCGATGGCGTTCTGACGGCCTACGTTAGCGCACAACCTCTGGCGGATTTACCGCTGGTGGACGCGATGCGTTACGGTTCGCTGCTGGGCGGAAAACGTCTGCGCCCGTATCTGGTGTATGCCAGCGGACAACTGTTCAACCTGGATTTGAAGAATCTGGATGCGCCAGCCGCCGCCGTGGAATGTATTCACGCGTATTCGCTGATCCACGATGATTTACCTGCGATGGACGACGACGATTTGCGCCGTGGCCAGCCGACCTGCCACATTAAATTTGGCGAAGCCAATGCTGTTCTTGCCGGTGACGCACTACAGACACTGGCATTTTCGATTCTCGCCGATGGTGATATGCCGGACGTGGCCGTGAAAGATCGCCTGTCGATGATTTCCGAACTGGCCAGCGCCAGCGGAGCCAGCGGCATGTGTGGCGGTCAGGCACTGGATTTAGCCGCAGAAGGCCAGCAGGTGGGTCTTGAAGCGTTAGAAAAAATCCACCGCCATAAAACCGGTGCGTTGATCCGCGCCGCCGTGCGCATGGGTGCGCTGGCTGCCGGTGAAACCGGACGTGCCGTTTTGCCTATACTGGATAACTACGCACAAGCTATCGGCTTAGCGTTTCAGGTTCAGGACGATATTCTGGATGTGATTGGCGACACCGCTACGCTCGGCAAACGTCAGGGTGCGGATCAGCAACTCGGGAAGAGTACCTACCCTGCCCTGCTGGGGCTGGACGGCGCAAAAGCCAAAGCGATGGATCTGTATCAGGAAGCCGTTTCCGCACTGGATCAGCTGGCTGCACTTTCTTACAACACAGCGCCACTTCTCGCGTTAGCCAGCTTTATCATTGAACGCGATAATTAAACTTACTATGAGCAACTGATGAGTCTTGAATTAGCCAAATACCCGACACTGGCGCTGGCGGAGAATCCCGAAGATCTCCGCTCACTCCCTAAAGAGAGTCTGCCCAAGCTCTGTGACGAACTGCGTCAATATTTATTGGCCAGCGTCAGCCAGTCCAGCGGACACTTTGCGTCCGGTCTGGGAACGGTAGAACTGACCGTTGCGATGCACTATGTCTACAACACGCCATTCGACCACGTTGTCTGGGATGTCGGCCATCAGGCCTATCCGCACAAGATTCTGACCGGCCGTCGCGAACGCATTTCCACCATCCGCCAGAAAGGCGGGCTGCATCCGTTCCCCTGGCGCGGCGAAAGCGAATATGACACGTTGTCCGTGGGCCACTCCTCGACATCCATCAGTGCGGGTCTCGGCATGGCCGTTGCCGCCGAGCGTGAAGGCAAAGGCCGGCGCACCGTTTGCGTGATTGGCGATGGCGCCATCACCGCCGGGATGGCTTTCGAGGCGATGAACCATGCGGGCGATATCAAACCCGACATGCTGGTCATCCTCAATGATAACGAGATGTCGATTTCCGAAAACGTCGGTGCGCTGAACAATCATCTGGCGCAGTTGCTGTCCGGAAAACTCTACTCGCACCTGCGTGAAGGCGGTAAAAAAGTGTTGTCCGGTCTGCCACCGATTAGAGAACTGGTGCGCCGTACCGAAGAACATCTGAAAGGCATGATGGTGCCGGGTACCTTGTTTGAAGAGCTGGGCTTTAACTATATCGGGCCGGTTGACGGGCACGATGTCGTTGCGCTGGCGCAAACGCTGAAAAACATGCGCGAGCTGAAAGGCCCGCAATTGCTGCACATCATGACTAAAAAAGGCAAAGGTTACGCACCAGCGGAAAAGGATCCAATCAGTTTCCACGCAGTGCCGAAATTTGATCCGGCTTCCGGCACGCTGCCAAAAAGCAAAGAAGGTCTGCCTACTTATTCGAAAATTTTCGGCGACTGGTTGTGCGAGACCGCAGCCAAAGACAGCAAACTGATGGCGGTTACGCCTGCGATGCGTGAAGGCTCCGGCATGGTGCGCTTCTCGCGTGAATATCCGCAGCAGTATTTCGACGTTGCAATTGCTGAACAGCACGCCGTGACTTTTGCCGCCGGTCTGGCTATTGGCGGCTACAAGCCGATTGTCGCGATTTACTCGACGTTCCTGCAACGCGCGTACGATCAGGTGATCCACGATGTGGCCATCCAAAATCTGCCAGTGCTGTTCGCCATTGACCGTGGCGGCATCGTCGGGGCAGATGGTCAGACGCATCAGGGCGCTTTCGACCTGTCTTTCCTGCGCTGCATTCCGAACATGACCATCATGACGCCAAGCGATGAAAACGAATGTCGCCAGATGCTGCATACCGGTTATCACCATAACAGCGGCCCGGTTGCCGTGCGTTATCCGCGCGGCAACGGCACGGGCGCAACCTGTGAACCGCTGGCGTCGCTGCCAATTGGCAAAGGCGTTGTGCGTCGTGAAGGCGAGAAAGTTGCCATCCTGAACTTCGGTACTTTACTGCCGGACGCGCTGGCAGCGGCTGAAAAACGTAATGCCACCGTCGTGGATATGCGTTTTGTGAAACCGCTGGATGAGGCTCTGATTCAGGAACTGGCGGCCAGCCATGAAGTGCTGGTGACGCTGGAAGAAAACGCCATTATGGGTGGTGCGGGCAGCGGCGTGAATGAGTTGCTGATGTCCAAACGCATTCTGGTGCCGGTGCTCAATATCGGCCTGGCGGACAACTTTGTTCCGCAAGGCACACAGGACGAAATCCGTCACGATCTGGGGCTGGACGCTGAAGGCATCGACCGTCAGATCACCGACTGGCTGGCCTAGCCTTTTCCCCTCTTTCAGCCTGAAAGAGGGGATTTTCCTTTCTAACTTTTTCCCCCGTCACCCAATCCTGGCGTTCAGTAAGCTACAGTTATAGCGTGCTAATCATTTTCACGACTTTCTGATTTCAATTCATCCTGACCAGGAGATGTCATGCAATACACTATTCTCGGAAAAACCGGCCTGAACGTCTCACGCCTGTGCCTTGGCTGTATGACGTTCGGTGAACCGGATCGCGGAACCCACGCATGGACACTGCCCGAAGAAAGCAGCCGCCCGATCATTAAACAGGCGCTTGAGGCGGGAATAAATTTCTTTGATACCGCCAACAGCTATTCCGACGGCAGCAGCGAAGAAATCGTCGGCCGCGCGCTGAAGGACTTTGCAAAGCGTGATGAGATTGTCGTGGCGACCAAGGTTTACAACGCCGTCACCGGCCTGAAGCCGGGGCTGTCACGCGCTTCGATTATGCAATCCATTGATGACAGCCTGCGCCGCCTTGGCATGGAGTATGTCGATCTGCTGCAAATCCACCGCTGGGATTACGAAACGCCCATTGAAGAAACGCTGGAAGCGCTGAATGATGTCGTCAAAGCCGGTAAGGCACGTTTTATCGGCGCATCTTCCATGCACGCCCATCAGTTTAAACAGGCGCTGGATGTCTCGGCACAAAACGGCTGGGCGAGCTTTGTGTCGATGCAGGATCAATACAATCTTATCCAGCGTGAAGAAGAAAATGAAATGTATCCGCTGTGCCTGGAAAGGAATATTGCGGTGCTGCCATGGAGTCCGCTGGCACGCGGCAAACTGACCCGTCCGTGGGGAGAAACCACGGCACGTTCTGTTTCCGATAATTTTGCCAAAACGCTATATGACGCCACCGATGAGGCCGACGGTAAAATTGCTGAACGCGTGGGTAAAATCGCTGAAGATCACGGGGTGGCGCGTGCGCAGATCGCGCTGGCGTGGATCCTGAGTAAGCGCGTCGTGACCGCACCGATTATCGGTGCATCCCGCCCTGCGCATCTGATAGATGCTATTGGCGCGCTAGACATTACGTTGTCAGCAGAAGAAATTGCAGAGCTGGAAATGGCGTATGTACCGCACGTGGCCACTGGTTTTAAATAATCACAGCGGCTGATACGTGGTTGAAAGGTAAAAAGGCGCTGCGCGAAACCGGCAGCGCCTTTGACATCACGTCACAGCAAATCAGTTCAGAACAACGGCCAGTGATGTCCCACCAGATAGATAATTGCGGCAGCCAGAACACCGGCGACCACATCATCGATCATGATCCCCATCCCGCCCTGAACGTTGCGATCAAACCAGCGGATCGGCCACGGTTTCCAGATATCCAGCACGCGGAAAACGATAAATCCGATCAGCACCCAGCGCCAGTCGTTTACCGGGATCGCCATCAGCGTGATCCACATGCCAACAAACTCATCCCACACGATACTGCCGTGGTCATGAACCCGCATGTCACGCGCAGTCTGGCGACACAAATATACGCCGATACAGATACTGAACATGACGATCATGGAATACACCTGCCACGGCAGATATGTCATGACAATCCAGAATGGGATCGCGGCGATGGAGCCTGCGGTGCCCGGTCCGACAGGGAATAATCCGCTGCCAAAACCGGTTGCCAGTAAGTGCCACGGATTACGCAGGTTCAGACGCTTTTTCGCGGCCGCCATGTCCTGCACCGGATCACCGGTTTTTCCTTTGTACCCTGCCGGGCGTTTTTTACGGCTTATATTCACAACAACTCCCTACCGGCAAAATGATCGAACCCCTGCCATTCAAGTTCAACGGCAGCCCCGGAACGCATAAATTTGAGGCCTTCGGAATGCGGAGCAATTTGCCCGACACAGGTAAAATCAACGCCCAGATGGCTGAGCGCAACATCCAGCGCGCCACGGTTGATTTCCGGTACGGTAAAGCACAGCTCGTAATCTTCGCCGCCCGTAAGCGCCCATTTCAGCGCCTGTTCATGGTCAGCAACCGACTTCATGGCATCGGAGAACGGGATCGCATCGAGATCCAGACGCGCGCCGCATTCGCTGGCATTCAGTATATGTTTAAGATCAGAAATCAGCCCGTCGGACAGGTCGATCGCTGAGGTCGCTAAATCGCGCAATCCCTGCCCCTGCAAAACGCGGGGTGACGGACGCAGATGGCGTTTCAGCAGGAAATCGCGGGTTGGAATATCACTGACATTCAGCTCCTGGAGAAGGATTGCCAGACCCGCCGCGCTGTCGCCCAGCGTGCCGGTGACGAAAATCCAGTCTCCAACACCAGCGCCACCGCGTGTTAATGCGCGACCAGCGGGCACTAACCCCTGAATAGTCAGGGTCATGCTCAGCGGACCGCGGGTGGTATCACCGCCAATCAGCTGCATACCGTAATAATTGAGCTGGTCGAAGAGGCTGTCACTGAATGCCTGCAACCAGTCAGGGTTCACTTCAGGAAGCGTCAGCGCCAGAGAAACCCAGGCAGGATCGGCGCCCATAGCAGCCAGATCGCTGAGGTTAACGGCCAGCGCTTTGTAGCCAAGATCAGCCGGTGAAATCGTTTTGAGAAAATGGATGCCTTCGACCAGAGTATCGGTACTGACTGCTAAAAGTTGCTTCTCGCCCACTGTCAGCAAGGCACAATCATCACCAATGCCTAACTGAACATCCTGTCGGGCGGTTCTGAACCTGTTGAAGTAGCGAGTGATTACATCAAATTCGCCGCATGCCATAGTACAATTCCAAATCGTTAGAATGACTTAAGGCCGGAAGCCCGGCCTTAAAAAGGGGTGTCACACAGAGGATAATCGAGGTGACATCACCAGATTATCAACAGACTCAGTATTGCACCGAAAATGACTGTCGCCATTTATGAATGCCACTGACCCTGGCTGACGATCATTTTTTACGAATGTGCGGGCCCGCTTTATCCAGCACACCATTGACAAACTTATGGCTGTCTTCAGCACCGAAGGTTTTAGCCAGTTCGATAGCTTCGTTGATCGCCACTTTGTAAGGGACGTCCTGGCGTTTGCTCAGCTCAAACAGAGCCAGACGCAAAATCGCTCTTTCCACCTGGCCCAATTCGTCCAACTGGCGGGACAGGTATGGCGCCATCAATGCATCGAGTTTCTCTGCACTGTTTGCCACACCAGACAGCAGTTCGCGGAAATAGGCAATGTCTACGTCTTTGACATCCTGCTCGGTCAGGAATTCTAATTCAACATCGGCGATGTCATTTTTCGACAACTGCCAGGAGTAAAGCGCCTGGACGGCACATTCACGGGCGCGGCGACGAGCAGCAGGTTTCACGGATTTCCCCTTAACTAGATTCAGGCCTTAATAGCCTTGATAACATTAATCATTTCAAGCGCGGTCAGTGCAGCTTCTGCACCTTTGTTACCGGCTTTTGTCCCTGCGCGTTCGATGGCTTGTTCGATGCTTTCTGTCGTCAACACACCAAAGGCAACCGGGATTTCGCTGTTCATTGCAACGCTGGACAGGCCAGAGCTGCATTCGCCCGCTACGAATTCAAAATGGGCAGTGCCCCCGCGGATCACAGTTCCGAGCGCAACAACGGCGTCGTACTTACCGCTTTCAGCCAGTGCACGGGTTGCCAGAGGCAATTCGTATGCGCCAGGGACCCAGACTACGGTGATGTTGTCATCGCTGACCTGACCGATACGTTTCAACGCATCAACAGCACCTGACAGCAGGCTGTCGTTGATGAAATTATTAAAACGAGCAATCGCGATCGCTACGCGCGCGTTCGGCGTGGCTACAGCACCTTCGATAACGTTCATAGTTTTCCTTAAAGTGGGTTCAGGAGTTTCTAACCCCCGCCGCAGGGGGGCGGATTCTATCATAAAATTACCCTGTCTGGACATGCGCTTTTCAAACCCATTCAGACAGAGAGGCGTAAAATTCTCAGTACGTGTTGTTTAGTACACTGGTTTCAGGCGCAAACGTAAGTCAGGGCCTATCTGGCGGATATCGCTGAAAGCAAACTCCGGCGCATCTGCCAGATGCTGCAAACCAGGCAGCTCACAGAGTGCGCGTCCATTATTACCCAATAACTTAGGTGCCATATAAACGATTAATTCATCAACCAGACCGGCTTGTAATAAGGCGCCTGCCAGCTGTGCGCCCGCTTCCACCCAGATGGAGTTTATCTGGCGTTTTGCCAGTTGCATCATCAGCAGAACCAGATCTATACGATTATCGCGTCCGGCCACACGCCATTGTTCGACGGATTCAGGCCAGATTTGCGTATCAGTGTCCAGACGCGCCAGCAACACGTCGCCGGGGATATTCACCAGCTGATGCTGTGGCGTTACGCGGTTCTGACTGTCGAGAATAATGCGCAGCGGCTGACGCAAATTTCCTTCAGGATAAATTGCCTGCACCTCGCTGCCCAGTTCGCTCCAGCGCACATTCAGCGAAGGATTATCAGCCAGGACGGTGGCGCTGGTGCTCAGAATCGCCGAGCTTTCAGCACGAAAACGCTGAACATCCGCACGGGCTGCCGGGGAAGTTATCCACTGACTTTCTCCGGAGGCCATCGCGGTTCTGCCATCCACCGACGCGCCCATTTTGAGCTGCACGTAAGGAAAACCGGTACGCATACGTTTGAGGAAACCGAGATTCACGGCTTCCGCCTGGGAATGCATCAGCCCGTGGCTGACGTCAATGCCGTTCTGTTTGAGGCGATACAAACCGCGCCCGGCAACTTCCGGATTGGGATCCTGCATCGCGGCGACTACGCGGGTCACACCGGCAGCCAGCAGGGCATCGGCACAAGGCGGCGTACGCCCGTGATGGCTGCACGGCTCGAGCGTGACATACGCGGTCGCGCCCCGGGCTTTCTCACCGGCCATGCGTAATGCATGAACTTCCGCATGCGGTTCACCGGCACGCAAATGATAGCCTTCACCGACGATTTCGCCATTAAGGACGATCACGCAGCCGACGTTCGGATTGGGTGTGGTGGTGAAACGTCCGCGACGCGCCAGCTCAAAAGCACGCGCCATAAAACGTTCATCACGGTGTAATTCGTCAGACGATGTTCCGGCAGGCTGTTCGGGGAGCATTAACGTTCCTTAGTCCTGAAGACGGGCAATCTCTTCGCCAAATTCACGGATATCTTCAAAGCTGCGATAAACCGATGCGAAGCGGATGTAGGCGACTTTATCCAGCCCTTTCAGGGCATCCATCACCAGATTACCAATCATTTTGGCAGGAATTTCACGTTCACCGGTAGCCCGTAACTGCGATTTAATGTGGCTGATGGCCGTTTCGACGTCGTCGGAGCTGACCGGTCTTTTTTCCAGCGCTTTCAGAAAGCCGCTGCGAAGCTTGTCTTCGTTGAAAGGTTCGCGAACTTCATTGCTTTTAATGACGCGCGGCATCACCAGTTCCGCCACTTCAAAAGTCGTGAAGCGTTCATGGCAGTCCAGACACTGGCGGCGTCGGCGGACCTGAGATCCATCACCTACCAGGCGGGAATCGATGACTTTAGTATCAACAGCGGCACAAAATGGGCAATGCATAGCACTTCCTGACAGCGAGCATAATTGGACACCAGTTTACCCCGAAGTGTGCCGACAACAAAGGCTGTCGCTACTTTCATAGACATCAGGTTAAACTTACTCATCTTATATTGGTGCCCGGAACGAATGTTTCAACGGGCAGATGAAAGGAAGTCTCTGATATGACAAAACCTCCCCGCCTCTTACTGGCCTTTGCCGCATTGTTCAGCCTTGCGGGCTGCGCACAGCAAGATCCCAAGTTACCGGAACTGAAAGCCGAAGTAGGCCAACTGAACCAAAAACTCTCCCGCCTGACCGATCTGGCGACAGCGCTGGAACAGCAAACTACGCTGAACCGCCAGTCCACTAACGGCGTCTATTTGCTTCCTGCGGCGAAAAGCGCTGCACTGGTGAAGAGTGAAATTGGCGAACTGAGCCTTGCACTGACCCGCGTTGCCCCGGATGCCAGCGGTGTTCAGGCCGTATTAGAAATTAAAAATAATGCCGGCCAGCCGCTGCCTGCATTTACCGCCACACTGAACTGGGGCCAGTTGGATCCAGTGACCGGCAAGCCGCTGACTGTAGATATGCAAACGCAGACCATCACGGTTGAACCGGATTTATTACCAGGTCCGGTGAAAACGATAGAGGTGAAATTCGATCAGGTGACCGTTGAAACGCTGGGCTTTGTTCATCTGCATAATATTGTCGCCACGCAGAAACCCGCTCAGGCCGCAGAACCGGTTCCGGCGAAGTAAAAATTGGGCTTTCAGTTTTAGGAATCAGACATAAAAAAACCCCGCATTGCGGGGTTTTTACTTTCTACGCTACCGGCAGATTACGGCAGAATCGAAGGCTGATCTGCACCTTCTTTTTCCACTTTCTGCTGCAACATATGTTCACGCTTCATGCCCAGTTTCAGAGCCAGCGCGGACGCAACGTAGATTGATGAAGCCGTACCGATTGAAACACCAATCAACATGGTCAGTGAGAAACCACTGAGCAATGCACCGCCAAACAGATACAACATCAGGATCACGACTAACGTGGTACCGGATGTGATTAATGTACGGTGCAGCGTCTGGGTCAGCGACACGTTAAAGATTTCGTAAGGTGTCCCGCGACGGATCTTGCGGAAGTTCTCACGAATACGGTCCGATACCACGATGCTGTCGTTAAGTGAGTAACCAATAACCGACATCAGTGAAGCGACGATGGTCAAGTCAACTTCGATATGGAACAACGAGAGTACACCCATGGTGATCACAACGTCGTGAGCAAGCGCGATAACAACACCTGCGGCAAGACGCCACTCGAAGCGGAAACCGACGTAAATCAGGATAGCGATCAGCGCCACTAACAGCGCCATAGCACCATTCTGCGCCAGATCGGCCCCTACGCTCGGCCCGACGAACTCGATACGTTTCACCTGAGCATTCTGGCTGGTCGTTTCGTTAATCACGCTAAGAACTTTGGTACCCAGAACCTGGCCGCCGGTTTCACCCTGAGTCGGTGGCATGCGTACCATGATGTCACGGCTGCTACCAAAGTTCTGTACCAGCGGATCGGCAAAGCCTGATTTCTCAAGCGCTGCGCGCATCACGTCCAAATCCGCAGGTTTTTCCAGCGAGATTTCAATGACCGTACCGCCGGTGAAATCCAGACCCCAATTGAAACCTTTCACACCGATAATGGCGATAGAAAGGATCAACAGGAAACCAGAGATACCGAAAGCCCAGTAATCCCATCGCATAAAGTCATAGACTTTACGACCATGGTTTAATTGTTCAACAGTATATTCCTGTGCCACAACGCACTCCTCAGATAGACAGCTTTTTGATGCGCTTGCCGCCGTACAACAGGTTTACGATGGCACGGGTACCGATGATTGCGGTAAACATTGACGTCGCTACACCAATACCGGTTGTAATCGCAAAGCCTTTAATTGCCCCGGTGCCGACGGCATACAGGATGATAACCTTGATGAGCGTCGTAACGTTGGCATCAAAGATGGAGCTGAACGCGCCTTTGTAACCTTCTTCGATAGCCTGCTGTACTGAACGTCCGTTACTAAGCTCTTCCTTAATACGTTCGTTAATCAGTACGTTGGCATCAACCGCTACGGCAAGGGTTAATACGATACCCGCAATCCCCGGCATGGTCAGTGTTGCACCCGGTATCAGGGACATGATCCCCACAATAAGTACCAGGTTAGCAATCAGCGCAGTGGTCGCAATCAGGCCAAACTTCTTATAGAAGAACAGCATGAAGATAATTGAAACCACAAGTCCTGCCAGACAGGCTTCCAGACCTTGCTTGATATTTTCCATACCCAGGGTCGGGCCGATGGTACGTTCTTCAACGATCTGAATTGGCGCAATCAACGCACCGGCGCGCAGCAACAGAGAAAGCTGGCGGGCTTCATTCGGATCGTTCACGCCGGTAATACGGAAGCTGTTACCCAGACGTGACTGAATCGTCGCGACGTTAATCACTTCTTCCTGTTTCGCCAGAATCGAACGGCCATTGGCATCTTTCTTACCGCTGTCTTTGTACTCCACGAACAAGGTTGCCATCGGTTTGCCAATGTTATCCTTGGTGAAGTTAGACATGGCGTTACCGCCAGCGCTGTCGAGAGAAATGTTAACCTGTGGCTGATTGTATTCATCCATGCTGGATGTGGAGTCAGTGATATGGTCACCGGTCAGAATCACACGTTTGTACAGGACAACCGGGCGACCATCACGGGTATTTTTCACTTCGCTGTCACCCGGAACACGGCCTGTTGCCGCTGCAGAGGCGTCCACATTGGTGTTAACCAGACGGAATTCCAGCGTTGCCGTTGCGCCTAAGATTTCTTTAGCGCGGGCAGTATCCTGAATACCTGGCAACTCAACCACAATACGGTCTGCGCCCTGACGCTGTACCAGCGGCTCGGCCACACCCAATTGGTTTACACGGTTACGCAGGATAGTGATGTTTTGCTGAACCGCATACTCGCGCGCCTCATTCAGACGGGCATCCGTCATCACCACATTAACAGCAGTATCGCCGCTGTTGGTGATGACTAAATCGCGGTGACGTGGGGTCAGATAGCTGACGGCCGCATCGCGGGTCGCAGCATCACGGAAACGCACCTCAACGCCATAGTTGTCGAGCTTACGCACCGTGGCATAAGGGATATTCTTGTCGCGCAAATCGCTGCGCATGTTGTCCATCGTTTGTTCTTGCAGCTTGCTTAACGCGGTATCCATATCCACTTCCATCAGGAAGTGAACACCACCACGCAAGTCGAGGCCCAGCTTCATCGGCTCAGCACCCAGCATGCTCAACCAGCGCGGCGTTGCCGGAGCCAGGTTAAGTGCAATCACAAATTTGTCGCCCAGA
The DNA here is from genome assembly GCF_011065485.1 of Rahnella contaminans. Classification (NCBI taxonomy): domain Bacteria; kingdom Pseudomonadati; phylum Pseudomonadota; class Gammaproteobacteria; order Enterobacterales; family Yersiniaceae; genus Rahnella; species Rahnella contaminans. The sequence goes on along the minus strand of NZ_JAADJS010000002.1, from coordinate 659,206 downwards.
ACGCCGTTCAGCACTTCACGAGCGCGAAGCTGAACATCCGTATCTTTAAAACGGGCAAGAATAGCGCCATTCTCCAGAGCAATAGATTTGCTCTGAATGTTATTTTGATCTAAAGCGTTACGGACTTGGTCCAGCGTTACTGCACTGGCGTCGGAACCCCGAGCACCAGTGATTTGAACAGCCGGATCCTCACCATAAAGGTTGGGAAGTGCATAAAGCAGCCCGACGATGATCACAACGACCAGCATCAGATACTTCCACGCAGGATAACGGTTTAACACGGCAGTTCCCTTCGGGAAAATCGAAAATTAGATAGACTTCATCGTGCCTTTTGGCAGAACTGCTGCCACGAAGTCACGCTTGATCATCACTTCGTTAGTGTCGTTCAGTGCGATAACCACATAGCCAGTTTCGGCTACTTTCGTTACGCGACCGATCAAACCACCCGTGGTCATGACTTCGTCACCTTTACCGATGGAATCCATCAGTTTTTTGTGTTCTTTAGAACGCTTTTGCTGCGGGCGCAGGATCATGAAATAGAAAATCAGACCAAATACCACCAGCATAATAACCAGAGAGTAAGGACTTCCCTGTGATGGTGCGCCAGTCGCTGCGACAGCATCGGAAATGAAAAGACTCATTTAAATTCCCTCATTGTTGTTGTGAAGCAAAATTGTTTTAGAAAATAACAGTGATCCAAGCCGGAGTCTGGCGATGAAACGTCTCGCACAATACCCCATAATGCCGGTTCAACAAATGATAAAATCGGCACCACCTTGTGGAGATGCCGACACGGCAAAGAAATCAGAAGTTTAAAGGCGGAACTGGCTTGCCTTTGCGCTCGTAGAAGTCTGTCACAAACTGCTCTAATTTACCTTCTTCGATAGCCTGGCGTAAACCGGCCATCAGACGCTGGTAATAGCGCAGGTTATGGATGGTATTCAACCGCGCACCGAGAATTTCGTTGCAACGGTCGAGATGATGCAAGTAGGCGCGGCTATAATTGCGACATGTGTAACAATCACAATGTTCGTCGAGCGTCGAGGTGTCATCTTTATGCTTGGCGTTACGGATTTTTACGATACCGTCGGTGACAAACAGGTGGCCGTTACGCGCATTACGCGTTGGCATGACGCAGTCAAACATATCGATACCGCGACGTACGCCTTCCACCAAATCTTCCGGTTTACCCACGCCCATCAGATAACGTGGTTTGTCTTCCGGGATTTGCGGGCAAACGTGCTCAAGGATACGGTGCATGTCTTCTTTCGGCTCGCCTACTGCCAAACCGCCCACAGCGTAACCATCAAAGCCGATATCTACCAGCCCTTTTAATGATACATCTCGTAAATCTTCGTAAACGCTTCCCTGAATAATCCCGAACAAAGCATTCTTATTATTCAACTCGTTGAAGCGATCGCGGCTACGTTTTGCCCAGCGTAAAGACATTTCCATCGAACGTTTTGCGTAATCCCAGTCAGCAGGATATGGCGTACATTCATCGAAGATCATCACAATGTCAGAACCGAGATCGTTTTGGATCTCCATGGATTTTTCCGGGCTCAGGAACACCGGATCACCGTTGATCGGATTGCGGAAATGCACACCTTCTTCTTTAATCTTACGCATCGCGCCCAGGCTGAAAACCTGGAAGCCGCCGGAGTCGGTGAGGATCGGGCCATGCCAGTTCATGAAATCATGCAGATCGCCGTGCAGTTTCATGATCTCCTGCCCCGGACGCAGCCACAGGTGGAACGTGTTGCCCAGTAAAATCTGTGCGCCGGTTTCTTTGACTTCTTCCGGAGTCATGCCTTTTACGGTGCCGTAAGTGCCCACAGGCATAAATGCCGGAGTTTCAACCACGCCACGTTCAAAGACCAGACGTCCGCGACGCGCACGGCCATCGGTAGTGCTTAATTCGTATTTCACATTGCCTCCAGCATCAGAGAAACAGTCTGATGAGGTTAAGTCCGTGGCATGACGCCCGGAAAAGAAAGCCTGAATACACCGAGTGCGTCCAGGCCGTTAACTGCTGATTCAGGTTTACTGACCCACCACTTCCTGCGGCGCCAGTGGGTTACGGTTGATGAACATCGCATCGCCATAACTGAAGAAACGGTACTGCTCTGCCACCGCCTGGTGGTAGGCATTCATGGTATTTTTGTATCCGGCAAACGCCGACACCAGCATGATCAGCGTGGATTCAGGCAGATGGAAATTGGTAATCAGGCAATCAATCACCTGATAATGGTATCCCGGATAAATGAAGATTTTAGTATCGCCGAAGAATGGCGCGATCAGCGCGCTTTCACTGGCTTTCGCCGCGCTTTCCAGAGAACGAACTGACGTAGTGCCCACCGCCACCACTTTATTGCCGCGCGCTTTACACGCCAGAACCGCATCGACTACTTCCTGAGGCACTTCGGCGTACTCAGCGTGCATGATGTGGTCTTCAATGGTGTCAACGCGCACCGGCTGGAAAGTCCCCGCGCCGACGTGCAGCGTGACAAACGCCAGCTCAACGCCTTTTTCTTTCAGCGCATCCAGCAGCGGCTGGTCAAAGTGCAGACCGGCGGTCGGTGCGGCAACGGCGCCCGGGCGTTCGCTGTAAACCGTCTGATACAGCTCGCGGTCAGCATCTTCATCCGGACGATCAATATAAGGCGGCAACGGCATATGGCCGATTTCATTGAGCAGCGTAAAGACATCGCGGTCTTCATTAAATTGCAGCTCAAACAGGGTGTCGTGACGCGCCACCATCGTGGCTTTAATATCTTCGTTATCACCCAGCAGCAGTTCAGCGCCCGGCTTTGGCGATTTCGACGCGCGAACGTGCGCCAGAACGCGGTGCGAATCGAGAACGCGCTCAACCAGCACTTCAATTTTACCACCGCTGACTTTACGGCCAAAAACGCGGGCCGGGATCACGCGGGTATTATTGAAGACCAGCAGATCGCCGGGCAGGATTTTATCGAGAATATCGGTGAACACGCCGTGCGTTAACTCACCGCTCGGCCCGTCAAGAGACAACAAACGACAGCCGCTGCGCTGGGTCTGCGGATAGCGGGCAATCAGGGATTCCGGGAGTTCAAAAGAAAAATCGGCAACACGCATGGCTTTTCACTTCACTTTAACGACAAAAACAGGCGGCTTAGTCTAGTGGGACGGGGCATCCCCTGCAAGCTTATGAACGAAGAAAGGCACCCGCTGCCCTGTCAGGGATCAACTTTCCTGCGTTATACTCGCCCGATGAATTTTTTAGCGCACCTCCATCTGGCCTCTCTGGCCGACAGTTCCCTGCTGGGCAATCTGCTGGCGGATTTTGTTCGGGGCAATCCTGACGGGCAATACAGCCCGGAAATTGTCAGTGGGATCCGCATGCATCGTCGCGTCGATGTCATGACGGATTCCCTGCCCGAAGTGAAAATTGCCCGCAGCTATTTTCGGGATGATTTCCGCCGCGTCTCGCCGATTACGCTCGACGTGGTGTGGGATCACTTCCTGTCGCGCCACTGGAATTCCCTGCATCCGCAACAGCCGCTGGAAGATTTTATCGCCGCCTGTCAGCAGGAAATCGAGCCGCAGCTTCCGGGCATGCCGGAACGTTTTCAGAACCTGAATAACTTTATCTGGCCACAGCGCTGGCTGGAGCGTTATGCCGTTCTGCCGTTCATCGGCGAAGTCTTGCAGGGCATGGCGAACCGCCGCCCAAAACTCAGCGCACTGAGCGGCTCTTTCCACGATATAGAGCTCAATTACGACGCACTTGAGCAACTCTTCTGGCAATTTTATCCGGTCATGATGCAGCAGGCGAAAGACCGCGAACTCTGAATAACTCCATAAAGTTGTGAGTGACGGCACGATCCCCTGCAAAACAGCGGATTGTTGTTAAAGAAGATTGAGACTTACGTCAAAGACTGATAGCCGAGTGCTATCTGATTGATTGGTCTGAAGGGGTTTATTCACCTGAGGGTTGCCCCTATACTGGCAGTCGTTTTGTTCACCCTTTCCACTCACCTACGACACCCTCAAGGGTCTTAAAGGAGTAATTTATGGTTCTGGTAACTCGCCCAGCCCCTGACTTTACCGCAGCAGCAGTACTTGGTAGCGGCGAAGTAGTTGAAAACTTCAACTTCAAAAAACACACAGCAGGCAAACCAACTGTTATCTTCTTCTGGCCAATGGACTTCACTTTTGTGTGTCCTTCTGAGCTGATCGCTTTCGATCACCGTTACGAAGAATTCCAGAATCGTGGCGTAGAAGTTGTTGGTGTTTCCTTCGACTCCGAGTTCGTTCACAACGCATGGCGTAACACGCCGGTTGAGAAAGGCGGTATCGGTCCTGTTAAATACGCAATGGTTGCTGATATCAAACGCGAAATTCAGAAAGCCTACGGTATCGAACATCCGGACGCTGGCGTTGCACTGCGCGGCTCTTTCCTGATTGACAAAGAAGGCGTTGTTCGTCACCAGGTAGTGAACGATCTGCCACTGGGTCGTAACATCGACGAAATGCTGCGTATGGTTGACGCACTGCAATTCCACGAAGAGCACGGCGAAGTGTGCCCGGCTCAGTGGGAAAAAGGCAAAAAAGGCATGGGCGCATCTCCGGATGGCGTGGCTAAATACCTGTCTGAAAACGCTTCAAACCTGTAATCCCTTCACGGATTTAACGGTTATCAACGGTCAGCTTAGCTGGCCGTTTTTTTTGGCTGCCGTCCGGCACGATCACAATTTCCTCTTCCTGCTCCCCGTTATTCCTGTTTTGCGTCTACGCTGAAAACGTCCCGGTCGCGTCATTATGGCGTGCAGTTTGCATAGTTATTTGTCGAAATACTGCCGGATTAAAAAACAAAAAAGCGTTATCACACAATAACCTGAAGGTTATGACTCATAAGACAGGGTAATAAACAGGAGCCCCTATGTTACGGAAATCACTCATCGCGCTGGCTTTACTGACCAGCTTCCCGTTGTACGCCGCATCCGGTCCTGCGGTAGAAGCCAAAAATGGCATGGTTGTCACCTCGCAACATCTGGCGTCGCAGGTTGGCGTCGATATTCTCAAAATGGGCGGTAATGCCATTGATGCCGCCGTAGCAGTCGGTTATGCGCAGGCCGTCGTCAACCCGTGTTGTGGCAATATAGGCGGCGGTGGCTTCATGACGGTGCATCTTGCCAATGGTAAAGACACCTTTATTAACTTTCGCGAAACGGCACCGGCTGCCGCCAGCGCCAATATGTATCTCGACGCCGACGGTAACGTAAAAAAAGGCGCCAGCCTCTACGGCTATCTTGCCGCCGGTGTACCGGGTACGGTTTTAGGATTAGATACGGTGCAGAAGGAATACGGCAAACTGACCCGCCAGCAGGTCATGGCGCCGGCGATTAAACTGGCGCGCGAAGGTTTTGTGCTCACCCGTGGCGATACCGATATTCTCGATACCAAGGTCGACCGCTTCAAAGAAGATCCTGAAGCGGCGCGTATCTTCCTGCATAAAGACGGCAGCGCATTCCAGCCCGGCGATACACTGGTGCAAACCGATTTAGCCAATACGCTGGAATCTATATCAAAAAACGGGCCGGATGCTTTCTATAAAGGCAAAATCCCGGCAGCTGTCGAAGCGGCATCAAAAAAAGGGGGCGGCATCCTGACAGCGGCGGATTTCGCAAACTATAAAGTCACTGAAGACGCGCCGATCACTTGCAGCTATCGCGGCTATAAATTTGTGTCCGCCCCTCCTCCGAGTTCCGGCGGTGTGACGATGTGTGAAATTCTCAACATCGTCGAAGGTTATGACCTGAAAAGTATGGGCTTCAACTCGGCGGCTTCAATTCACGTCCTCACCGAAGCCATGCGCCATGCCTACATAGACCGCAATACCTATCTCGGCGATCCGGAATTTGTAAAAAACCCGATCGATCGTCTGGTCAGCAAAAGTTACGCGGAGGAAATCCGTAAGAAAATAGAAGCGGATAAAGCCACGCCTTCTACACAGGTTCAGCCCGGTATGGAACCCCACGAGAAACCGGAAACCACCCATTATTCCATCGTCGATAAAATGGGTAATGCGGTCTCCACCACTTACACTATCAATGGTCTGTTTGGTTCTGTGGTCATTGCACCGGGCACCGGTTTCTTCCTTAACGACGAAATGGATGATTTCACCACCAAAATTGGTGAGAAAAATCTGTTCGGTCTGGTGCAGGGGCCGAAAAATTCAATCGCCCCCGGTAAGCGCCCACTATCGTCAATGAGCCCGAGCCTGGTGACGAAGGACGGTAAAACCTTCATGGTTCTGGGTTCACCGGGCGGTTCACGCATCATCACCATTACCCTGCAGACGGCACTGAATGTAATCGATCACGGAATGCCACCGCAGGAAGCCGTGAATGCGCCGCGTATTCACCATCAATGGTTGCCGGATGAAGTCTATTACGAGCAGCGTGGCGTTTCTCAGGACAGCCTGAACATCCTGCAAAAGATGGGCTATAAAATGGTTGAACAAACACCGTGGGGCGCAGCAGAGCTGATTATGGTGGGATTGCCGGGTGCTGCTGGCGTGACACCGGCCACTTCAGGTAACGACTCTGCAGTATCGGGTAAAGTGCGCGAAGGCTATCTGTACGGCGCGAATGATGTGCGCCGGCCGGCAGGTGCAGCAATAGGTTATTAATCTTCCTGCGTAGAAAATAAAACGCCCCCGCTATCTCGATGATATCGGGGGCGTTTCTTTACCGGAAGGTAAGTGCTTGCTTACGCTTTGTTGCTGAGCGCCAGTGCTGCTTTCTTACGGTCGTTACGCAATTTGAAGCGGTAACCGACCAGCAGCGCCACAACCCAAACCAGACCGACATACAGCGACACGCGGGTATCCGGGAAGTAACCAATCAGCCCGATAATAAACACCAGGAAAATGATCCCGAAGACCGAGGTATAAACGCCGCCGCGTAGCGGGAATTCCAGCTCTTTAATCTGCTGTTTGCTGAGCTTGCGACGGAAACCGATCTGGGAGAACAGGATCATAATCCACACCCAAACGGTCGCGAATGTCGCCAGAGACGCAATCACCAGGAATACGCTGGACGGCATGATGTAGTTCAGATAAACCGCCACCAGCAGCGCCGCCATCATCACCAGAACTGTGACCCACGGCGTGCCAAGACGCGAAACTTTGCTGAACATTTTAGGCGCCTGCCCCTGCTCTGCCATACCGTGCAGCATACGGCCCACGCCGAACACGTCACTGTTAATCGCAGAAAGAGACGCGGTGATCACCACGAAGTTCAGAATGGTTGCCGCCGCCGCAATCCCCATGTGCTGGAACGTCAGCACGAACGGGCTGCCCTGCGTCCCCACCTGATTCCATGGGAAAATCGACATAATCACAAACAGCGTACCCACGTAGAACACCAGAATACGCAGTGGAACGGAGTTGATGGCTTTCGGAATAGATTTCTTCGGGTCTTCCGCTTCACCGGCGGTAATACCGATGATCTCGATACCGCCATAGGCAAACATCACCAGTTGCAACGACAGGATCGTGCCCATGATGCCCTGGCTGAAGAAGCCGCCGTTCGTCCACAGATTGTGGATACCGGTCGCCTGCCCACCGTTGCCAATGCCCCAGAAGATAATACCGAAACCGGCAATGATCATGATGATGATGGTGAAAACTTTGAAGAAGGAGAACCAGAACTCCAGTTCACCGAACACCTTCACGCTCACCAGATTGATAGCGCCGATAATCAGCACCACACTCAGCACCCAGGTCCATTGTGGTACATCCGGGAACCACACGCCCATGTAAATACCGAACGCCGTAACATCGGCAATCGCGACAATCAGAATCTCAAAACAATACGTCCAGCCGGTGATGTAGCCGGCCATCGGCCCGAGATAATCCTGCGCGTAACGGGAGAACGACCCGCTCTGCGGATTATTAACGGACATCTCACCCAATGCACGCATGATGATAAATGCGATGATCCCGCCGACCAGATAGGCAAGCAGCACGCTTGGTCCGGCCATTTTGATGGCATCGGCAGATCCGTAAAATAAACCGGTACCGATGGCTGATCCCAGTGCCATAAAGCGAATATGGCGCGTTGTCAGGCCACGTTTTAGCTTCGTGCCTGGCGCTTCTTTTTGCTCTGTTGGTTGTTCAGCTTCTTGCTGCATGTGCATTAACCCGTATGTTTTTTAAATATCAAAAGTGCGTATTTTAAGAAATTAACTTTTTTACCTGCCAATGAAAAAGCCACGGAAGATTCTCCGTGGCCCGATTGGCGAAACATTCAGCAGACTAATTATATTTTATGCCGTTGAACATTCACCAAATGATCATTGGTGCGCAGTGACGCTACGCGGACCGCTGATTTTGTCATAAATACCGGCCAGCACCAGCATTAATAATGACGGCGGTAACCAGGCCAGACCTTGCGCCGCCAGCGGCAGGTTCGCAGTCCAGGCTGGCATCAGATCTGCAAAAGCAGAAGCTTTGATGCCGTCAACAATACCGAAGACCAGGCTGACAACCATCACAGGTGCGACGATACGCGTAGTGCTGTTCCACCAGCGCAGGGTAAAGCTCAGTACAACCAGCGCAATACACGGCGGATAAATCGCAGTCAGAACCGGTACGGAAATCTGAATCAGATGGCTCAGGCCCAGGTTGGACACCAGCATTGAGAACAGACCCAGAATGAAGACCAGCGTTTTATATGACAACGGCAGATACTGAGCGAAGAACTCAGCACAGGCGCAGGTCAGACCAACCGCGGTGACCATACAGGCGATGAAAATCAGCGCACCGAGGAAGAAACTACCCACGCTGCCAAAAGTATGTGCCACGTAAGCATGCAGGATCACCGCGCCGTTTGTTGCATTTGGCACCAGCGAGGCACTGTTTTCGCCCAGTTTGAACAGACTCAGATAGACCAGCATCAGGCCCAGACCGGCAATCAGCCCTGCCAGAACCGTATAACGGGTCAGCAGTTTGGCATCGGTCACGCCACGCGAACGTGCGGCGTTAACGATAACAATCCCGAAGACCAGCGCGCCCAGCGTATCCATCGTCAGATAGCCGTTAACAAAACCGCTGGAGAACGGCACCGTCTGGTAAGCGTCAACCGCAGGCATGGACTGACCGGCAGGCCATAGCAGTGCAGCGATACCCAGCGCGCCCAGCGCCACCATTTTCAGCGGTGCAAGGAAATGCCCGACGGTATCGAGCAGACGGCCCGGATACAGGGAGATACCAATCACCAGAGCGAAATAAATCACGCTGTAAATCAGCAGAGGCAGCGGGCCGTCACCGGTCATCGGTGCGATACCGACTTCAAAGGAAACCGTCGCCGTACGCGGTGTGGCAAACAGCGGGCCCACAGCCAGATAACAGACAGTCGCCAGAAGAATACCGGCACCACGACCAATAGGCGTACTCAGGGCGTCAACACCGCCACCGACGCGCGCAAGCGCAATCACAGTCATCACAGGAAGCCCTACCGCCGTGATCATAAACCCGGCAGCTGCCCACCAGACTTCATGACCGGCCTGCAAGCCTACCATCGGCGGGAAAATGATGTTTCCTGCCCCGACGAATAAGGCGAAGGTCATGAAACCCAGCGCCAGAATATCTTTATTTGTTAAACGAGTACTCATGATTGGTGTCGTGTTGCCTGTTCAAATGAATAAAGTGTCCGATGCTGTCGTCGTGCTACTCCGTCAGAAGGATGAATGGCGTTGTCATAGCCAGAGAACACCAATGTGAGGATCGGAGTGAGCTAAAAACGCCTGATGATATGCAGATGATTACGTTGTTATGCAGGGAGTATCGAGCGACAGCGGGGCTTAAGGTAAACGTTTATAGCGTAGAAAGGCAAGCCGTGATCGAAAAAGCAGAGTGTTCAACCAGATTAATACGACAAAGCAGTAACAATCACTAAATACCTTCCAAAACACGCAATATGATATGTATGATTTTTGAACGAACAAAGCACAAGATATGCTCCGATAAGATTAAAAATGCGTGAAATCACCATTCACAGGTCATTTCACGCACAATATCCAGCATTTTTACGAGGGCAAAATTTAGCCGCTTTCCGGATTTACCAGACGCGGGCGGCGATATCCACCACCAGTTTAAGTTTTTCCCACTGCTGCGCTTCGGTCAGGCTATTGCCTTCTTCCGTAGACGCGAAGCCACACTGCGGGCTCAGGCAAATCTGGTTAATGTCCAGATATTCAGCCGCCTCTGCGATCCGTGCTTCCACGGTTTTCGCCAGCTCAAGTTCACCGGATTTGGTGGTAATCAGCCCCAGAACCGCCTGCTGATGACCTTTTTTGATGAAACGCAGTGGCTCAAAACCGCCTGAACGTTCATTGTCATATTCCAGGAAGAAGGCGTCGATATTCACACCGCCAAACAGAATCTCTGCCACCGGCTCATAGCCACCTTCAGAAATCCAGGTTGAACGGAAGTTACCGCGGCAAACATGCAGGCCAATCACCAGATCGTCAGGTTTACCGGCGATGGCTTTGTTGAGCACGTCAGCGTAAGTACGTGCTAACTCTTCCGGAGAGTCACCCCGTTCGCGGATTTGTTTCTTCTGATCTTCAGAACACAGATACGCCCAGACGGTATCGTCGAGTTGCAGATAACGACAGCCGGCATCGTAAAAGGCTTTGATCGCGTCCCGGTAAACCTGTGCCAGATCGTCAAAATAGTCTTTCAGATCAGGATAAACGTCTTTGCTGATAGCATTTCGGCCACCGCGAAAATGCATCACGCTCGGGCTGGGAATAGTCATTTTCGGCACAGCCGTTCCGCTGATACTTTTCAGGAAACGGAAATCTTCCAGCATCGGGTGCGAACCAAAACCGAGTTTGCTCACCACTTTGATACTGCGCGCTTTCGTCTGTACGCCGTTGAACTGGATCCCCTGAACCGCATCATAACCTTCCACCCCTTCCAGGCCTTCGAAGAAGTCAAAGTGCCACCACGCACGGCGGAACTCGCCATCCGTCACCACCTGCAGACCGGCTTCACGCTGCAAATCCACCACACGGCGGATTTCAGTGTCTTCCACCGCGCGCAGCTGTACTGCATTAATTTCACCGGCCTGAAACTGTTTGCGGGCTTCTTTGATCGCGGCCGGACGCAGGAAACTGCCAACGACGTCAGCGCGGAACGGAGGGGTAGTACGTTGCATGAAAACTCCTTATGGCATCACGCCCCTGGCGGAATGCGAATGATTTACAAAGTAAATAATTACGTTGCGTTACCTGTAGACATCTGGATGTCTAAACGGCTTTAAGGCCATACTGTCATGCAGCCTGTTCACTCACAACAGAGGAATTTTCATGGGACGTGAAATAAATTCATGATCATCAGGCAGAATCGCGCCATAAACAGAAATGAAAAAGCCTGCTATCGGCTGATAACAGACTTTACGTAAATTGCTGAAATTAAGGTTTTACGGTGACCGGGGAGTCTGAACCCTGAGGAACAATCAATTTTGGTGCCAGCGTGAACATAAACCGCGTGCCGACACCGACTTCGCTGAGAACTTCGAGTTTCGAATTATGGTGGCTGAGCGCATGTTTTACGATGGCGAGCCCCAGTCCGCTGCCGCCGGTCTGGCGTGAGCGCGCCTTATCCACACGGTAAAAACGTTCGGTCAGACGCGGTAAGTGCTGCGGCGCAATGCCCGGCCCGTTGTCACTTATCTGAAACTGCGCGCCATGTTGAATTTGCTGCCAGCTGACTTCAATCCGCGTGCCCGGCGGGGTGTGATTCACGGCGTTATACACCAGATTCGACACCGCACTGCGCAGCTGATCTTCATTGCCAAAGACTTTCAGCTTTTCGTTTACGCGAAACACCACTTCATGTTTCCCGCCGCTTAACGTCTGCACTTCCCGCTCAAGCATGCTGAGCATCACCGGAATATCGACCTTCTCGTGCATATCGATATTGGCGGATGCTTCGATTTTCGACAGGGTCAGAAGCTGCTTCACCAGCCCGTCCATGCGCCTCGTCTGCTCCTGCATCGTATCCAGCGCTTTGGTGCGGAACGGCTCTTCCAGCTTGGCGTCTTCCATCATTTCCAGATACCCCTGCAACACAGTGAGCGGCGTGCGAAGTTCATGGCTGACGTTGGCAAAGAAGTTACGTCGCGCGCCTTCGAGCTGACGCATCTGCGTGACGTCACGCGCCACCATCAGAAGCTGCCCCTCGGAATACGGCATCACGCGAAACTCGACGTAATGTTCATTATTGAGTTGCAGATTCAGGGCACGGCTGAAGTCACGGGTCTGGATCCAGGTGCGGAATTCCGGATAACGCAGCAGGTTAAAAATATGCTGGCCGTTATCTTCCGGCCAGCGGAAACCGAGCAGATCCTGCGCCAGTCCGTTACACCAGAAGATATTGCCTTCTTCCGTCGCCAGAACCACCGCATCCGGCAGCGATTCGGCACCGCTGCGGAAACGTTTGATCAACTGACCTAATTCACGACGACGTCGCCGGTTGCGCATCTGCATCTGGTTCAGCCCGTAAAACAGCGGTTCCCAGCTCCAGCGCCCGTTCGGCGGGGTGATGCTGCGGTCAAGCCACAGCCAGTGAGAGAGTTTAAGCTGATTGTAATAATTCCAGCCCAGCGCCGCGACCAGCGACGCAAAGAGGAGCCAGCCGAAATGGCCGACGAAAATTCCGAGGATCAGGGCTGGCAGACAAAAGAGAAAAAATTCGCCGGCCAGACGTTTCCATGACAAACGTTCTAACACACAGGTTCTCCGCTGTGGGGGACTCAATAACGCGTTGAGAAACGATATCCGGTACCACGAACAGTCTGGATCATTCTGTCATGTCCACTGGTTTCCAGCGCTTTACGCAAACGACGAATATGCACGTCTACCGTGCGATCTTCCACATAAACGTTAGTGCCCCACACGTTATTGAGCAACTGTTCTCTGCTGTAAACGCGTTCGGAATGGGTCATAAAGAAGTGTAACAACTTAAATTCGGTCGGCCCCATATCGAGCGCCTGCTCGTTGGCCATCACCCGGTGAGACGACGGATCCAGACTGAGCCCCAGCATGTCGATCACTTCTTCGACCGCCATTGGCGAAATCCGGCGCATCACCGCTTTAATACGGGCAACCAGTTCTTTTGGTGAAAACGGTTTAGTGATGTAATCATCGGCACCGACTTCCAGGCCGCGCACCCGATCTTCTTCTTCACCGCGAGCGGTCAGCATCATCACCGGAATTTCGCGGGTCAGTGCTTCACGTTTAAGGTGCTTAATAAACTGAATACCGGAACCGCCGGGTAGCATCCAGTCGAGCAGGATCAGTTCTGGGTAAGGTTCCACTAACTGGCCAATCGCTGAATCAAAATCTTCAGCTTCTACTGCCTGATATCCATTCTGTTCCAGTACAAAACACACCATTTCACGGATTGGAGCTTCGTCTTCAACCACCAATATACGTCTAGCCATCGTAGGTCCTGCCAATAGGTTAGCGATCTTTTATTTGATTGCGGGCGCCATTATGCGTCAGTTTTGTGACAGATTTATGAATGAAAATGATGGTTCATTTAAGGCAAATATGACAGATAAATTCCCGCCATCCTGCTGAAATTGGTCTGATTTATCGGGGACAGGTTCCCCCGCCGACGTTTATACTTTGCACCATTGTCGTCATACAGGGTTCACACGGGAGTCTCATGCGCCTGATCCACACCTCCGACTGGCACCTCGGCCAGTACTTTTTTACCAAAAGCCGCGCCGCTGAACATCAGGCATTTTTGCGCTGGCTGACCGGTCAGGTGCAGCAGCATCAGGTGGACGCCGTCATTGTCGCCGGGGACATCTTTGATACCGGTTCGCCGCCCAGTTACGCCCGCGAGTTGTACAACCGCTTCGTGGTGGAATTACAACAAACCGGCTGTCAGCTGGTGGTGCTGGCCGGGAATCACGATTCCGTCGCCACGCTCAATGAATCCCGCGAACTGCTTTCGTGCCTGAATACGCGGGTGATCGCCACCGTAGGCGAAAATCTGGAGGAACAGGTTTTAGTGCTGAACACGCGTGAAGGCCAGCCCGGCGCGGTGTTGTGTGCCATTCCGTTTTTGCGTCCGCGCGATTTACTCGCCAGCCAGGCCGGACAGTCCGGCAGCGACAAACAGCTCGCGTTGCAGGAAGCCATTGCGGCGCATTATGACGCGCTGTATCAGGCCGCACTGGCGAAGCGTCAGAAACTTGGTGTGCCGTTGCCCATTATCGCTACCGGCCATCTGACCACCGTCGGCGTCAGCACGTCTGACTCCGTGCGCGACATCTATATAGGCACGCTCGACGCCTTCCCGGCCCAGGCATTTCCGCCGGTAGATTACGTGGCGCTCGGGCATATTCACCGCGCCCAGTGCGTCGCAAAAACCGAACATATCCGTTACAGCGGCTCGCCGATTGCCCTGAGTTTTGACGAACTGAGCAAAGCCAAAAGTGTGTACTTACTCGATTTCGACGGCGCAACGCTTAACGCCATCGACACGCTGGAAATCCCGGTTTTCCAGCCCATGCAGATCATCAAAGGTTCGCTGGCTGAAATCGAAAAACAGCTGGCGCAGTTTGCAGGCGGCGATACGCAAAAGCCGGTCTGGCTGGATATCGAAGTCGCCACGCAGGACTATCTCAGCGATATTCAGCGACGCATTCAGGCGCTGACGGAAGATCTGCCGGTAGAAGTCGTGCTGTTACGCCGCAGCAAAGAACAGCGCATCCACAGTATTGAGCAGCAGGAAAAGGAAACGCTGAGCGAGCTGAGCGTCAGTGACGTGTTTGAACGACGTCTGGCGCTGGAACCGGATCCTGATGAGCCGCGTCAGGCGCGGATGCGCACGCTGTTTGCGCAGGTCGTTGAACAGATCACCAGCGGTCAGAATGCGGAGGACGGCGCACAATGAAAATTCTCAGCCTGCGATTAAAAAACCTGAACTCGCTGGAAGGCGAATGGAAAATTGATTTCACCGCTGAGCCGTTTGCCAGCAACGGTTTATTTGCCATCACCGGCCCGACCGGCGCGGGGAAAACCACCCTGCTCGACGCCATTTGTCTGGCGCTTTATCACCAGACACCGCGTCTGAACGTCACGCCGAGTCAGAATGAACTGATGACCCGCCACACCGCCGAATCGCTGGCGGAAGTCGAGTTTGAGGTCAAAGGCATTGGCTACCGCGCGTTCTGGAGCCAGCGCCGGGCCAAAAACTCGCCGGACGGCAATTTACAGGCGCCGAAAGTGGAACTGGCACTGCTGGCCGATGGAAAAATTCTGGCCGACAAAGTGCGCGATAAACTTGATGCCATCGCCGAGCTGACCGGGCTGGATTTTGGCCGTTTCACCAAATCAATGATGCTTTCACAAGGCCAGTTCGCCGCGTTCCTGAATGCCGATGCCAACGACCGCGCGGAATTGCTGGAAGAACTCACCGGCACCGAAATCTACGGGCGGCTTTCTGAGCGCGTGTTTGAACAACATAAAGAAGCCAAAAATCAGCTCGACGGTTTGTATCAGCGTATGGCAGGTATCGAGTTGCTCAGCGAAGAGCAGCGTCAGGCGTTTGAAACGGAACTGGCCGCGCTGAACGCGCAGGAAATTATCCTCAGCCAGCAGGCGCTTCAGCGCCAGAAGGATCTGAACTGGTTGCAACAATGGCAGCAGGTACAGCAAAAATATCAGCAATCTCAGCAGCAGCTGACGGCGGCAGAGCAGGAAAACCTCGCCGCAGCGCCGCAGTTGCAACAACTCGCGCGCAGTGAACCGGCTGAAAAGCTGCGTCCGCTGCTCAGCGACCGGTTGCGCTGTGAGAAAGAAACACAGGAGTTACAGCAAGCGCTCACGCAACTGGTTCAGCAACAGCAACAACAGGCCGCACAGATGACACCGCTGGCTTTGGCGCTGGAACAGGCGAAAACCGCTCGCCAGAAACAGGCCGGAGAGCAGCGCCAGCTACAGACGCTGATGGACGAAAAAGTTCTGCCGCTGGATAGCGAAATTGCCCGGTGGCACAAATCACTGACTGACACGCAGCAGGCCGTCAGTGAAGTACAGAAACAGGCCAGTGAGCATAACGCGACGCTGGCGAAAATCACCGAAGAACGGCAGAAACTGGAGGTACAGAGTCAGCAGCATCAGGCGAAACACACCACGCTGACCGCCGCGCTTGAGACTCAGCAACAGCGTCAGGTTGAACTGGAAAAACAGCAGCCGCTGACGGCGTTGCAGAAGCGGCAATCTGAACTGGCGCAACTGCGTCCGGTACGCCAGCAGCTGTTCTCACTCGCACAGATTTTCCCTCAGCTCGACTCACGTGTCCGTCAGCAGCATCAGGATTTTGCGCAGAATCAGACGGCAATCGCGGAAGAAGAAGAACGCCTTGGCAAAATCCGTCTGCAATGCCAGAAACAGCTCGAGCATCTGAATGATGTCAAAGCGCGGCTGAAAAGCGAGGAACTGATCGTCAGCCTGACGGCAGAACGCGCGAATCTGCAAAGCGGCCTACCCTGCCCGCTGTGCGGTTCCACCTCGCATCCGGCGATTGAAAGTTATCAGGAGATCAAACCGTCTGAAACGGCGCAGCGTGTTGAGAAAATGCAGCTGGAATTTGATGCAGCGAAAGCCAGCGGAATCGAACTGGCCGCGAAAATTAAAAGCCTGAAAGAACACCAATTGCGCCTGCAAACGCAGCTTGAGCACGACCAGCAGCAACTGAACGCGCATCTCGAAAACTGGAAGAAAATCAGCGCTCCGCATGGTCTGACGTTCACCCTGAATGATGCGGCGGACATTCAGCAATGGCTGGCGTCATGCGATCAGGAAGAACAGCAAACACAGGAAACCCTCCGCCAGCATGAACAGCTGGCCCGTGCGCTGCAACAGGCGAAAGACGCCCTCAGCGAAGCCGCCGGCGAACAACAAAAAGTCCAGCAGCAAAGTGCATTGCTGGCAGAGCGTTTTACGCTGACGCAGCAAAACCTGACGAAGTCTCTGGAACAGCTTGAACGCCTGCAAACCCAGTATGCGGATGGCGAGAAAACGCTGAAGGAACTGACGGCGCAGCGCACAGAACTCTTCGGCGCCCGTCAGGTTACGCAGGTTCGCGAGCACTTACATCAGCAACAACAGGCCGCCGAGAAAGCGGTCAGCGAAGCCGAGACTGCCCTTCACCGGGCGCAGGAACTTCGCGACAAACTGGCCGGTCAGCTCGCCAGCACGCAATTGCAACATCAGCAGGCCACGGCCCGTCTGCATCAGGCACAAACAGACTGGCAACAGGCGCTGGCCCACAGCGAGTTTGCGGATGAAGACGCAGTGAAACTCGCGATGCTCGACGACGCATTACGCCAGCAACTCCTTGAGCGTAAAGACCAGTTGCAGAAACAGCGGGTACAGGCTCAGGCGTTGTTAAGCGACGCGAAAGAGACACTGGAGAAACAGCGGCTCGCACGCCCGGCGCATCTGAGTGAATACGAAAGCGATCTCACGGCGCTGATGGCCGAGCAGGAATCGCTGTCACAAAGCCTGAAAGCGCTGCAACAGCGCACCGGCGAAGTGAGTAATCAGCTTAAATTCGACAAGGAACGAAGCGGCAGCCAGCAGCAGTTAATCGCGCAGATTGCGCAGGCGCAGCTGACCTGTGATGACTGGGGATATCTTAATCAGATGATTGGCTCCAGCGATGGCGCGAAATTCCGTAAGTTCGCGCAGGGGCTGACGCTGGATCATCTGGTGTATCTGGCGAACCGCCAGCTGGAAAAACTGCATGGCCGTTATCTGTTGCAACGTAAAACCAGCGACGCGCTGGAGTTGCAGGTTGTCGATACGTGGCAGGCAGACGCCGTGCGTGATACCCGCACGTTATCCGGCGGCGAGAGTTTCCTGGTCAGTCTGGCGCTGGCGCTGGCGTTGTCAGATCTGGTGAGCGATAAAACCCGCATCGATTCGCTGTTCCTCGACGAAGGTTTTGGTACGCTCGACGCCGACACGCTGGACACCGCGCTGGACGCCCTCGACAGCCTGAACGCCTCCGGTAAAACCATTGGCGTGATCAGCCACGTTGAAGCGATGAAAGACCGCATTCCGGTGCAAATCAAAGTGACCAAGGTGAACGGGCTGGGCGTCAGCCGCCTGAGCAGTGAATTTAAAGTCCCGTCGCAGTAACCGATACAGCCGCATGATGGCGTGACATCATGCGGCTTTTGTCTGCCAGAAAATTACAACGCGAAGCGCGACTGCGGCCACAACCAGGCTGCACCGCGAACACCGCTGGAATCGCCGTGAACCGCTTTAAGGATCGGCGTTTCACATTCGCCGCCAAACACCCACTGTTTGATCAGCACGGGAACGGTCTGGTACAGACGATCGACGTTGCTCATGCCGCCGCCAAAAACGATGACATCCGGATCCAGAATATTCACCACGTTGGCCAGCGCTTTCGCCAGACGACGCTCGTAGCGGCCCAGCGCCAGCTCCGCCGTTTCGTCGCCCTGCTCAACAAGCTCAATAATTTCCGCACCTTTCAGCCGCTGGCCTGACAGCCGGAAATAATCTTCTGCAAAACCGGTGCCCGACACAAACGTCTCCACGCAGCCGGATTTGCCGCAATAGCACGGCACGTCGCGGGCAAACTGGATTTCTTCCTCGTCCTGCCACGGCAGCGGGTTGTGTCCCCATTCGCCTGCATTGCCGTTGCCGCCCGCGTGCGCCACGCCGTTAAGCGCAATACCGGAGCCGCAGCCGGTACCAATAATCACGGCAAACACGGTGTGACGGCCTGCGCCTGCGCCATCAGTGGCTTCGGAAACCGCCAGACAGTTCGCGTCGTTAGCAATATGCACTTCGCGTTTGAGCAACAGCGCCAGATCTTCATCCAGCTGCTGGCCATTTAGCCAGACCGAGTTGGCATTTTTCACTTTACCGGTAAACGGCGAAAGCGTACCGGGGATCCCAAGGCCGACGCTGCCGTGCTGGCCGGTGGCTTTTTCGGCGTCCAGCACCAGACCTTCAATCGCTTTCAGCGTGCGTTCGTAATCATTTCTTGGCGTATCCACCCGCTTGCGGAACAGTTCTTTCCCTTCGCCGGATAACGCGATGACTTCTATTTTTGTGCCGCCTAAATCAATGCCAATTCGCACGTTTTCTCTCCTGTTTCTGCCGGTAGGGTCAGTTATTTTTGAGGTTAAATCAGTGTAGAAGCTCGCTGCTGTCGTCACCAGAATAAGCTGTTATGCAATGTTTCATGCTGCGGTGATTTCTTAACGACGACCGGCGCTCAATTGGTTATCATGCCGCCCTGCATTCATTTAATCAGCGTACCACGAGTGCGCCGGGACAGGGATAACGCCATGTTATGGTTTAAGAATTTGTTGGTATACCGTTTGAGCCGTGAAGTTTCGTTATCTGCTGACGAAATGGAAAAACAGCTCAGCGCTTTCACCTTTACCCCGTGCGGCAGCCAGGATATGGCGAAAACCGGCTGGGTTTCACCAATGGGTTCCCACGGTGGCGACGCGCTGACTCACGTTAACGGCGGTCAGATCCTGATCTGCGCCCGTAAAGAAGAAAAAATCCTGCCTTCTCCGGTCATCAAACAGGAGTTACAGGCGAAGATTGATCAGCTTGAAGGTGAGCAACACCGTAAGCTGAAGAAAACCGAAAAAGATTCCCTGAAAGACGAAGTGCTGCACAGCCTGATGCCGCGCGCATTCAGCCGTTTCAGCCAGACATTCATGTGGATCGACACCGTTAACGGCCTGATCATGGTCGATGCCGCCAGCGCGAAAAAAGCGGAAGACATGCTGGCGCTGCTGCGTAAAAGCCTCGGTTCACTGCCGGTTGTGCCATTAACCATGGAAAGCCCGATCGAACTGACGCTGACCGAATGGGTGCGTTCAGGCCAGACGCCTGCCGGTTTTGCCCTGCAGGACGAAGCCGAGCTGAAAGCGATTCTTGAAGAAGGCGGCGTGATCCGCTGTAAGAAACAGGCGCTGGTCAGCGACGAAATCGCCACGCACATCGAGAATGGCAAACTGGTCACCAAGCTGGCCGTCGACTGGCAGGAACGCATTGCCGTTGTTCTGGCCGACGACGGCAGCATCAAACGTCTGAAATTCAGCGACGTGATCCGTGACCAGAACGAAGACATCGATCGCGAAGATTTCGCCGGACGTTTCGATGCTGATTTCGTGCTGATGACCGGTGAACTGGCTGCATTAATCCAGAATCTGATTGAGGCGCTGGGCGGCGAAGCCCAACGTTAATTTCAGGTCTGCAAGAATAAGAAAAGGCGCTCATTGGCGCCTTTTCTTTTTTGCTGTGTCTGAATGATTTATTTGGTCAGATACTTGCAGAGATACGACGTGGTTTCGCCGACCTGCAAATTGAATTCACTTTTACCCGGAATGTAGAAGGTTTCGCCCGGTTTGAAGACCTGCCAGTCCGGAGAACCCGGGATCAGCACTTTCAGCGAGCCGCTGATGACGGTCATTTCTTCCGGCTTAGCGGTGCCGAAAGTGTATTCGCCGACGGCCATCACGCCAACGCTGGCTGAACCCGTACTGTCGCTGTCAAAACCAATCGACTTAACTTTCCCGTCAAAATACTCATTATTTTTCAACATAGATTGGCCCTTTGCGATAATTTTCAGAGCCTCCATATTAGGGGCACAAACCTCATTCTGTCACTGATTATTACCGCTTTATCTGCACCAGACGACACCGCCCGCAAAGCGGCGTCGCTGATTTGATTTTAGCGTCGCACAGTGCCATTGTGGGTGGCTATCCGCTCCGCACATAACCGCTTTACTCCCCGGCGTCAGACGATCAGTTCCGCCGCCAGTTTTGCCATCAGCACGTTCGACAACAGAACCGGAATGCTGAGATGTTTTTTCAGCAATTCGGCGTGATGCCGCGTGTAACCAATACAATCGAGTACCACCACTTCCGCACCCTGCTGCGCCAGACGCATCGCCGCTTCGATAATGGTCTGGTCATCGGAAATATACGGGCTGGCCACCGCAAAGCACGGCGGTTTGGACAGCTTCCGCCATTTGCCAGACTGCTCGACGATCTGCTCTTCGATCGGCACGACAATTCCTGCGCGATGCCCGCCGACAATCGCACCAATCAGTGGCGGGATAATCCGGTCAGGCTCGAGCAGAAGCGCATTGCGGGCGTGCAGCTTTTTAAATTCGCCGGTACACAGCAGCAAAATAGTCATGCAGCCGAGCGCTTCCAGAACGTCGATTTTTTCCTGTAATCCGCGCTCAACCCGATGCGCCGCCATGGTGACCTGCGAACCGTCCAGCAAACGCGAAACCAGCACCGCATCGCCTTCCGCAGGCGCATATCGCTGCTCAATTTGCTCCGTGCTCATTCCGTCCAGCAGGCCCACGTGGGTCACTGATTTGGCCGGCAGATGCGCCATCAGCAGCGGCATAATATCGCTGCGCGGCGCCTGTCCAATGGTTAACGTCGCAAAGGTCGTGATCATAAGGCTTACTTCCGGTTTTGCAGGTGGCGCAAGCTTCCGTACAGCGACAACAGGAGTTGATATTCGTCGGCATCAAAGAACTGGCACGTACCGCGCCCGAATTCTTTTGCGACTTCCACGGCAAACTTCGCCGCCAGGGCGATATCCACTTCATGGCTCGCGCCGGTACCGCAGCCCGGCACCACAGATTCTGCCGTGATCGCAACGCCAACCACCGGAACGCTGGTCGCCGTTGACGGCTGCAAAATGCTGTTGAGGTGATGAACGCCGTTGCCGTAGGGCGTAATGTCCTGTGTGGTGACAGGGAAAGTGACCGCCGGCTTGCCGCTGGTCATCTCCATAATGCGCACAAGGTCTTCGGAAACACGCAGGATGTAGCCCTCTTTCACCGTCGGCGAAATGGCGTAACCCTTGTGATTGATAATGCGGTTGCCCTTGGTGGTATCGATGGAAAGGATCGCATCCACGCCGTCGACGACTTCGTTGTCATTCATAGTCACGTCGTCGATCGGCGAATCCATGAAATCTACCGGATCGTGCGGGCGGGTTGGCGCGTTCGGGCAGATGTGGGTAGTGATAATGACATCGCCTTCCAGCGTATCGCCTTTACGCTGCATGTCCGCCAGTTTCAGCGCACAGGTTACCGCAGCAATCGCGCCGTCCGCGTCGGACACCAGACCAATACGCGTCGGGCGTGCACCAATCCCGCCCAGACGGCCGATAATCCCCAGCGTCGGCGCAGTGCCGCCACTGCTTTTTCCTTTGCTGCCAGGCACGGTGATTCGGACGAAATCCGTGCCGCCTTTCGGGCCATCCGCACGGTTTGTTCTGGCGATAACGCCCGGATAACGGGCAAATAAATCCACAACATCCTGACCGCTGACGTGTGCGCTATCCATCAGTTCAAATACCGTTAATGTCTGTTGCAAACTCATCACAAAATCCTCTTAAAACTTCGTGACCGGCGCACAGGCGCAAAAGCCAAAACGGTCACGAACGCTGTTCATCATCGGAACAGTCAGTGTTTAATGCTGGCCAGATAACGGCCCTGGTGTTGGCAATAACGCTTTACTTTTTGGCACTGAAAACCGAGGTGAAGAAGCTGTAAAGTGCGTCACCGGCAATAAAACCTGCCGCCAGCACTTCCATTGGCGTACGCCCTTTTTCACCCCAGATACGAATAATGATGATGCGCAGCACGATACCGCAGACTACCGCCCAGCCCGCCATCACGCTGTTGATCAGAAGCCCGGTCGCCAGCAGTACGCCGAGCTGGCGTTTTGGGCCGCCAATCAGCTGAATCAGCGCGCCCGGAATCGCCCAAATCAGCAGACTGTGAGCGATCCCCGGCTGAGCACCGGCCTGAATGGTTTTGGCGTAAACGCGCGCCACCGGCGGCACCAGATCCTGCGCGAAGTAGCCGTAATGGGCGTACCACACCACAGGGATCGCAATGATAAAAGCCAGCAACGCGGCGAATAACTGAATGCGACGCCCCGCCAGTTCGGCCCGTAAGTCTTTACCATAACCGCGCAGAATGAATCCGGCTTTCAGGTCGAAGCCCATATCGGCAAACGCCGGGCCGGTCGCGGCGGTAAAGCCGGTCAGCACGCAAAGTGCCAGCGGCGGGAAACCAATCAGAATGCCGATAATCAACGTGATCAGCGCCACGGCAAACGCCGGGAACCAGCCGGAATGCATGGCCGCAATGCCGACGATCAGCTCGTGGAAGAAAGCGGCAAAGGCGGCGTAAGCCACGAACGCAATCAGCATGCCGACGGACATTTCGCTGTATAACCCCCCGGCCAGTGCCAGCAACGCAGCAATCGCGATATAGCCGAATGCGCCCAACCCCAGCGCCGTACGCACTTCTTTCGCCGGCTGGGTAAACGTCGTGCGTGCATCGGCATTTTTAGCGCGAACCACCTGAATCACCTGAATCAGCGAAACCAGCCCCGCGCCGACCATCATGCCGTGCGGAATGTACAGGGCATTAAGATCCAGCCCGGCCACCGGTTGTGCGTAAGCGCGGATCAGCAATCCGATGCCGAACATGCTGAGCGCCCAGATATTACCGATGAATGCCGTCCCAAACGCCGCCATCGGAATTTTCAGTACCGCGCCACCGAGCCCGATCACCACGCCCGCCACCAGCAACCACGCCTGACGCCCGCCGTTATCGCCGGCTTTGATCGCTTCCGCCGCCGCCACGCCCGGGGGCCAGGCGTTACTGGCCGGGAAAACTTTGGTATCGAAGAGGCGGTAAAGCAGATAGGCGTCCAGCAGCATCGCGGCGGCAACACCGATAAACATCGGCATAATCAGCTGCGGCTGTCCGAGAACATAAGGCACGGCAATCGGCATCAGCAGGCTGTTTGCTGCGCCAAAAGTTGCGGAAGAAATGACGGTCTGCGCCAGATTCTGGGTGTGGATTGAACGGTAACGCTGAAAAGCCTGCATCGGAATGCGGGCCAGCAGCATGGCAAACAGCGCGCCGATAATAGAGGTATTAGGCGTAACACCTAACGTCGTTATTAACTGGACCCCGATGATAGCGCCTAAAATAGACAGAATAATCATCACGATGAGCGTGCCAATATCCTTTAGCGGATTTTCCTTATTATCTTTTGCACGTTGGTCTGACATAAGGCCCCTGGTGTTGGCTAAAAATGAATAAATAATCCGGGTCCGTTACTGGTCCTTGCGATGAAAAATCATTGCCAGTACTCATCACCCAATTTTTCGGCGACTTGCCGGGTCACAGCAATTAATCCTTCTTTTATGCCTTTCGGAATATTTTTACCCTGTTCGGGAGAAGGGAATGACAAACAAAGCCCTACCGTTTCATTTCTGTGTTTATTAAAAATGCTGGTCGCTAAAGAACTGATGCCCTGAAGCGTTTCATTATTGGCAAACGATAATCCTGTCTGCCTGACTTCCGCCAGCCTGGTCAAAAGAAGATCCATATTTGCAGGGGAATTGACGGAGTTAACCTGATATTCCCCGTTAAAACGCTGAACCACCTCTTCGTCGCTAAAACGCGCCAGGATCGCACGGCCAATGGCGGTCTCATGCGCTGGCAGCAGGCTTCCGGCTGGCGTCACTACTTGTAAATAGGTTCTGCCGGGGAACATACGCATGACCATAATGTCGCGCCCTTCCAGCATCGACACATAGCCCGTGCATTGCGTCAACTGACTCAGTTGCGTCATATACGGTGAAACAGAATCCACCAGCGGCACGGATAAATAATGGCTGGAGACTGCCAGCAATAATTTACCGATCCGGTATAAACGGCTGTCCTGATCGCGTTCCAAAAGCCCTTGCGTTTCCATCGTCATCAGTAAACGTGAAACGGTACTTTTCGGTAATTTTAAATTTTCGACCACGTCACTGAATGACAAGCCGGGATGTCCCTGCCGGATCCCCTGGGTTGAAAATAACTTCAGCACCGCAGCCGCATTTTCTAAAGTGGTCATAAAGGAGTAAGTTCCGGTATATGGAACAGGGTTCCTGTTAAGTTAAATAAAAACTAAAGCTGATACGTGTCAGCGTCAAGACGTTTATTTAACCGCCAGAAGAAGACAGATAAATGAATATGCTTAAAGAAATTCCTAAAGCAATCGAATGGCGAGGAGAGGGAAATGAATGCCGAGTATTTATGAAGTGAACGATGTAAAACTCAGCAGATTATTTTGATTAAATATTACGCAAAATATACAACGCGATCGAAGCTTCGACCAGAATGATCGTGATCGACCAGATTGCGGGCATGGCTTTACTGTGCTGGTTAAAGAAAGACATCAGGGGTTTCATCATCGGGTCCGTTGTGGGTTTTCAGCGTCACGGCGCTGCGTCTAAGTAATCACCTGAGTTATTAGTTTACGCCCGCTCATACACCAGTACAATACTTAGGCGAATGTGATCCCTGTCACGAGAAATGGCCCGTTTTGTTTACAGCTTAACACCGGATTTCAGGCAAAAAAAACGGGCCTCAGAGGACCCGTCGTGATGACGTTTTACCGCAGATGACGTTAGCGCGCCATCGGCAACGCCAGTGCATTCATGACAGAATTCACTACCCGCGCAGGATCCTGAGTACCATCCACCACGTGGTGAGCGGCTTCCTGATACAGCGCTTCGCGTTCGTTCAGCACCTGCATCATTTCTTCGGTGATAGGCCTGCCGGTCAGTGTCGGACGCTGATCTTCCTGCGGAGCATCTTCCAGACGATTTGCCAGCGTCGTTGCTGGTGAACGCAGATAAATAACCGTTCCGGCTTCCCGCATAAAATCACGGTTTTCCTGCGCCAGCACCGCGCCGCCCCCGGTCGCGATCACAGTCAGCGGTGAGCAGACAGCTTTCAGGGCTTCGGTTTCACGGCGACGGAACCCCTCCCAGCCTTCACGGTCGACAATATCTGCCACGCTGAGGCCTGAGGTGCGTAACAGGTATAGATCGGTATCGACAAATTTGTAGCCCAGCGCTTTTGCAAGCTCACTGCCAACTGTCGTTTTACCCGCGCCACGCGCGCCTACCATGAAAATGGGTTGTGTCATTACCGCTATCCTTTATTCCCCGAAAGTCCCGTATCTCACCTGATGAAAATCCATCATCAATATGAAGTCTTTGTCGCAAAAAGTGGTCTGGTGTACTGGTTTGCGCTGTACTCGCGAGATAGTACAACAAAAAAGCCTCACTGGCAGATTTTTGTCACCTGCCGGTGAAGCTTCTGTAGCGTTTTATTTACGCCATTCAGGGCATCATACTGAAAAATCCTTGTAGCGCAATGCCCTGCAAACCTCTCAGACAGCAAGAATGTCTAAGTGGCTGTATCAGCGGGGTTTACAGATATACACAATGGCCGGTGGAAAATTCTTCACCACGCGGATTTTTTTCCAGGTGAAATAGCGCGACAGCAGTTTCTCAGACATCTGGCTGTACTGAAACAGAACCAGCACGCCGTCTTTGCTTTTCAGCTGCTGCTGCGTTTTTTGCAAAATCTTCATGCTGGTTCGCACCGGCATCGACAACAGCGGCAGGCACGAAAACACTGCGTCATAATCCGTGCTCATGTGCTCGGCAGAATGCGCCATCACCTGCAAACGCCGGTCTTCCATCTGATTAAGCTTTCGGACAAACGCGGGCTGAATTTCAAACGCTTCCAGCTTCGCATCAGCGCGCATCCGGCTGAGGATCCGCCGGGTCAGTACGCCATCTGCGGCACCCAGCTCTGCGATATCCAGCGACGTCGTCCAGTCAATCTGGCTCAGCATCGCATGGCACAACCATGGCGAGGACGGCATCAGCGTCCCCATCGTCCGTGGTGAGGTAATAAAATTCTGCAGATAAAAAAACTGGTTCTGAAGCGAAAGACCGGTGTTCTTAATTGTCATTCTCGCGGTATTCAACATATTAACTCCTCCTGAGGAATCAGACCCCCATTAAGCCAAAAAATTCTTAAGAAATGATTAATAAGGGGAATAAACATCAGAAAGTTTTAACTCAGAAAAATCACATGGGATGATTCTCAAAAAGGTCAAAAATAACAGAGGTGGCACAAATAATAAAAAGGCCAATGTCAGGTGACATTGGCCTTCTCACACTTATTAGCTAAATAACGTCTTAATAAAAATTTTTCGTTATCAGCAGATAATTTTAATCTTATTTATACAGCTCAACGTTCGCACGGGTCAGGCTGGAATCACCGGGAGTACCGGCACCGACTACGCGGTAATGTGTCGCGCCTTTATCGCTGGCAATCTGTTCCAGCTGGTCATGCAGGCTGCCAGGGACTGTGCTTGGTGCACTCACTGAAACCATACCCAGTGACTGGTAGTTACCACTTTGCGCCTGCATTTCAGAGATAGGCGTTGCGGCAAGTGCTGAGAATGAAGCGACGGTAATTACAGCTGCAGTAAACATAGGTAAGAGTTTCATAATACGCACCTTTCTTTTGTTAGTTTCGTTAATTAATGGAGCGGAAGTAATCCGTTGAATTAATTATCGGCGAATCAATGAAAGGGGACGTAATGCAACGTAAAGAAGTTTAACCATTGTGGTAAAAATAAGGAGAGAATGAAAGTAAACATTTCCTGCCAGATAACTGGCCGAAATTCAAAGATATTTAATGGAGAAAGTATGGAGAGTTTTCAAAGTTATTTATAACCCGCACAACATTCGCACAAATCGACGAGAGAGTGCAATCGCTGTTATGATTATTTTTTAGGGTTTTACCTGTCGCCGTGATCACCTGCACAGCCGTGGCGACAGAAGAACGGTTTTCGCGTGTGCGAAAACTGATTTTAACAACAAAATTCCCTGCATCTTCTCTGCGGAATGATGACCGGGACATAAGGGAGTGTTTATGGCGGGTGGCAGCCTTCTGGCCTTGATCGACGATATTGCATCCATACTTGATGATGTAGCCGCAATGAGTAAGGTCGCGGCAAAAAAAACAGCCAGTGTGTTGGGAGACGATCTGGCACTGAACGCGCAACAAGTTTCCGGTGTTAAAGCCGACCGGGAATTGCCGATTGTCTGGGCGGTGGCAAAAGGTTCGATGGTCAATAAGGCCATTCTGGTACCGCTGGCGCTGCTGATCAGCGCGTTCATTCCATGGGCAATTACGCCGCTGCTGATGATTGGCGGTGCGTACTTATGTTACGAAGGCTTCGAGAAAATCGCGCACAAACTGATGCCCGGCGATCATCATGAAGAGAAACCGGCGACACCGCAGGTAAAAGATGAGGCCGATGCCAAAAAACGGGAGAAAGAAAAGGTAAAAGGTGCCGTACGTACCGATTTCATTCTTTCTGCTGAAATTATCGTGATTTCGCTGGGTATCGTCTCATCCGCGCCGTTTATCAATCAGGTCACCGTTATGGTGCTGATTGCCGTCGCCATGACCATCGGCGTTTACGGGCTGGTCGGCGCGATAGTCAAAATTGACGACGCGGGTTTGTATCTCAGTAAGCTGTCGGGCGAGAGCAGTGTGATGAATGGCGTACGCGCGTTCGGCCGCGTCATCGTGAACGCCGCCCCGTGGCTGATGAAAACCCTTTCTGTCGTTGGCACAATCGCGATGTTCCTGGTGGGCGGCAGTATTATCAGTCACGGTTTGCCGTTTATGCACAGCCTGATTGAACCACTGACCCACGGCCACGAAAGCTGGATCAACACGCTGATTACCGGCGCAACGGATTTAGTGGTCGGCCTTATCGTCGGTGCCGCCGTTCTGGCACTGGTAATGCTCGGGAAGAAGATGTTCGGGAAGAAATAGCGCAGCATAGCTTCCGCCCTCCTCTCACAGGAGGGCGAAACCCCTTTCAGGCACTTTACCCCTTAGAAGCCACCAGCATCATAATGTCGCTGGTAAACGAACCGTCGGGCTGGATCTCAAAGTGGCGGGCAACGTCGTCTGACATCTTTTTTTGCAACTCGCGGATGGCGACGGAGAAATGCTCCGGCGTGCGCATGCGGGCAATCCAGCTGGTGAATTCCAGCACCAGACGGTCGGTGGTGACTTCGCCGGCAATCAGACCGGCTCCGGACGCCATTTCCAGCCATTCGCCCGGAGAATAGTTGCGGACGTGAGAGGTATCGCGCAAAACCTCGACCGTTTGCAGATAGATATCCAGCAGCGGATGCCCCGGCGACACCACGTCCATCATGATAAATTTGCCGCCCGGTTTCAGCACACGCGCCACTTCACGCAGCGCCAGCCCGACATCGTGCCAGTGGTGCGCGGAATACCGGCTGATGATGATATCTGCACTGGCGCTGGCGAACGGCAGTGATTCTGCCACCCCCTGCTGAGTGGTGATATTTTCCAGTTGCTTATCTTTCGCCGCCTGCGCCACCACTTCCAGCATTTGCACCGACAAATCATAGGCAATCACATTTTTTACGGCACGCGCCGCAACAAAACTGGCGTGCCCTGCGCCGCAGCCCAGATCAATGACCTGCGCATCCGGGAATGGCGCCAGTAAAACGGCCAGACGTTGTAAATCTGCGCCCTGCGAGTGAACGGCGCTCGTCAGGTAATTTTGCGCCTGCGAACCAAATTGCTTATCGACCGCCTGACTGTGGGTATTTGTTGTCATTTTCATTGCTCCTGTTTGCCTTATTATTTTCGTCGAAACGCCGGTTTCAGATGACCTCAAAATCACTATAGGCATTGTTCTATACGGGTACAATATGAGCATTTATACTGGTATGAGTTACTTCCAGCCTGAGAAAAAATATGATTGATAACATAGAGTCGCTCAGCGGCCCGGGAGCTTTAGGCGCCTTTTTACGCACGCATCGCGAACGCGTCACGCCGGAAATGGTGGGCCTTCCCGGTTCTGCACGGCGCAGAACCAGCGGGCTGCGGCGCGAGGAGCTGGCACAAATCAGCGGCATCAGCGCCACGTGGTATACCTGGATTGAACAGGGGCGCGATGTGTCTGTTTCTGCCGCCACGCTTGACAGGCTGGCGAAATCCCTGCAAATGGAACCGGCCGCCCGCGAATATTTGTTCAGTCTTGCGTCGGTGAAAGATCCGCTTGCCGTGCCCCTGTCCGGCGCACCGGATGACAGCCTGAAAAATTGCGTCAATCAGATCACAGGCCCCGGTTATCTGCTCGACAGTTGCTGGAATGTGCTGGCGTGGAATCCCCCCGCAGGTGCGTTATTCAGCGGCTGGCTGGGAAAAGTTGAACGGCCTAATCTGCTGGATTTTATGTTTCTGCATCCGCTTTCCCGGCAGCTGGTACCCGACTGGGCAGAACGCGCTAAACGCGTGGTGGCAGAATTTCGTGCTGAGACCAGTCATTACGCTCATTCCGACGCCGTGCGTCAGAAAGTGATCAGCCTGCGCGGGCAAAGCAGCGAATTTAATCAGTGGTGGACGCAGCAGGAAGTGCTGGCGCGCGAAGGCGGCGCGCGGCGTTTTAACCACCCGCTCAGTGGCGAAACGCGGTACCGGCAGCAAACGTTTTTCCCGGCGGGTTATGCCGATTGCAAACTGGTGATGCTGGTGCCGGAAAGCTGAATTGCGCTGACGGACAGCCTGCTGTTTTTTCTCACTTATTTGATCTCTACGCTAATTGACATCCAGCGGCCGGATATGTGAGGCTGATTTGATTGGTTTCATAGATGATTTCCGGCTTCCAGGACACCGCAGATGATGACACGCCAGATTTATCAGGACGAAAAAATCGAGATCCGCGCCGCAACCGAACTGGAAGCGATCACGCATTTTGCTGCCGTTCAGGCTTCCGTCGCCGAGATTGGCGAGTGGGAATCCTGGTGTACAGATAAATATTCGCTGGAAGACAGCAGGAAATATCTCACCGACAGCGAGCACAAACGTCATCGCGGCACAGAATTCAATTTCTGTCTGTTTGAACGCGCCACCGGCAATCTGATTGGCAGCGTGGGCATCAACCGCATCAGTCAGGATTATAAGTTTTCTAATCTCGGCTACTGGATCCGCACCGGTTATACCGGTCAGGGTCTGGCCACGCTGGCGGTCAGGGCCACGGCGCAGTTCGCGTTTAAAGAGCTCGAACTGACGCGACTGGAAATCGTCGCGATGGACGGCAATGACCGCAGCCGCCGCGTCGCGGAAAAAGCGGGCGCGACGTCCGAAGGTTTACACCGCAACCGGCTTTATTATCATGGTCAGCCGCGCGACGCCTGGATGTATTCCCTGATCCCTGGCGATCTCTGAGGCTGGCTCCACAAAAAAGATAAGGCAACAGAACATGACTTTCTCTACCCATACCGTTTCTACCGACTGGCTGGCGAAGAATCTGAATTCACCGGACGTGGTCATTATCGATTGCCGTAAATCGAAACCGGGTATTACTCCGCCGATTGATTTTCATGGCAAATATCTCGAGGCGCACATTCCCGGCGCCATTTATGTCGAGGTCGACAGTATTTCCGACTGCACCACCGGCCTGCCGCACATGATGCCAACAGCAGAAGAATTCTCCGCGTCGATGAGCCGCCTTGGCGTGGCCGATACGCAAACCATCGTGCTTTACGATGAAGGGGATTTGTTCTCCGCCCCGCGTGTCTGGTGGATGCTGACCAGTTTCGGCGCGAAAAGCGTGCGCGTGCTCGATGGCGGGCTGAATGCCTGGATTGCCGAAGGTAAACCAACTCAGAGCGGCGAACACACCCGCGTGCCGTCGACGTTCAATGCCAGACTGGTGCGCCCGGTCGTCGCCAGCGCGCAGCAGGTGAAAGATGCCATCGGTAAAGTGCAGATTATCGATGCACGCTCGCAGGCGCGTTTCAAAGCCGAAGCACCGGAACCGCGTCCGGGACTGCACGGCGGGCATATTCCACAGAGCCTCAGCGTACCGTTTACCGAACTGACGCAGGAAGGTCGCATGAAATCGCCGCAGGAGCTGAAAGCAACATTTGAACGGTTGGGGGTGGATCTGAATAAACCGGTGATCACCAGCTGCGGTTCCGGCGTTACCGCCGCGGCGCTGGCTTTCGGGCTTGACGCGCTGGGCGTGAAAGATGTGCTGTTGTATGACGGTTCATGGGCCGAATGGGGCGATGTGAACGAAGATTTCCCGATAGAAACGCACTGATTATCCGCGGGATCTGACAGACAAAACCGGACGCTGAAGCCCGGTTTTTTTAGCTGACAGATTCCGGCATCAGCTCACGCACGCCAAACTCCTCAGCAATTCTTTTCATCTGCCTGATCACTTCATACGCCGGTCGCGGCACCTCGGTAAACGCTTCAATCAGCAACGGTTTACTCACCGGTTCGCGGGAAACTTCATGCAATGCCTGTCTCAGCATCGCCAGATGTTCAGGGGACGTCTGCGCGGAGGTGATCAGCGGAAGCCCCGGCACGGCAGCCGTTTGCCCGACGACAACCAGCCCGCTGACCCGTTCAGGATCGGTGCGACGCAGCAGTTCGAGAGTCACGCAGTCAATCGCCGCAATGTCGGCTTTATGCTGCTGCACGTACAGAAGTGATTCGAGATGGCTGCCGGTTGCCAGCGCCTCAGAGAAGTATTTTCCGTTTTCGGCCAGCGGCGCAACCAGTGCGCGCAGGCTGTTGTAGCCTGACTGCGAATCTGTGCTGTTGAAAGCCAGCCTGCGATGGCGAAAGCTGGTCAGATGTAAGCCGCTGTGTTCTTCACGCGCCAGCAGAAAGCTGCGGTAGCGAAAACCATCACAACCGGGCGCACGGTAACTGAATGTGCCAACCAGCTGCACCTGCGGCAGGCTTTCCACCAGCGGGAAACCGCAGGTCTGGCTCAGCAACAAATCTTTATTCTGCCAGTGCGCCAGCAAATTCGTCGGCCAGCTCAGTGAAACCGGCAGCGGTTTCATGCCCAGCCGCTTGAGTTTACCCAGTAAAGCGACGGTGAAAATTTCCACGTCCAGCGGAGAAATGGCGTACATCGGTAAAGACATCAGCATGATCTGGCAGCTCCGTCAGGGGGTGTCCTGCTGATAATCATAGTCGCTGTGACCGTTTTCTGCTGCCGGATCCCCCGCAGCAAACGGATGCATTTCCACCGCGACCGGCGCGCGCGTATGCTGCCGGAACCACTCGCGGTAGCCTTTTACGACAAACCCTTCGCTGCGCCGGATATACGCATCGCGGTCAGCAAAATATATCTGCCTCAGCGCAAACCACGGCACGCCCGGCAAATCATGATGTACCAGATGATAGTTGAGATTCAGAAATAACAGGCGCCAGACAAAACCGGCTTCGTTGAGCGTGGAACGTGTTTCGGGCGAGTGTTCAGCGCGATGCTCATAGAACGAGCGCACTTTCGTCAGGCTCAGGGCCGGATAGCTGATTGCCAGCACAAACCAGCCCGGAGATACCCCCTGGCGCGCCATCCAGACCAGCAACAGCGCCAGCAAAATCCCATGAACCAGCCACATCGCGACGGTACGCCATTCACCGCGAAAGACGGCCAGCAGTGCGCCAGTCAGCGTGCTGAAAATATCCATCAGCGGGCCGAGTATCATCCGGCCAGGCAAGGTATTGCGCAGACGGACAACGGCCATCATCGCAGGCGTCAGGCTTTCCCAGCTTCTGCGGCTGAAATAATAGGCTTCGGGATCGTCACCGGGGATCGTCAGATGTTCATTTTTGTGATGCTGCAAATGCGTGTCGCGGTAAAGCCCGTAGGGATACCAGACCGCCAGCGGCAAGGTGCCGAGCAGCTGGTTCAGCCAGGCTTTACGTGTGGGATGGCCGTGAATAAGTTCGTGTTGCAGCGACATATACCAGGCGGTAAACCAGATGAGCAAAGGCGTGCCGAGCCACGGACCGAGGCTGTTCCAGAAGAACACCACGGAAAACCAGCCGCCGTAAATGGCGAAAATCAGGCACCACGTCGGTATTTCCAGCCGCCACCAAAGGCTGCGGGAACGCGCTTTAATTTCGCCCCGTTGGTGCGGGCTAAGATAGAAAGAAGAGGACGCCATAATGTGCCGGAGTAAGAAAACGTCGGCACATTATCGGATGACAGTTTGCTGCCGCTAACTAACTTAAAACACTATCTATTGCCAGTTAGCGGTTAAAGCCGGCTCAGCCCTGCAAATCTTTCCGTACGGCCTGAGTGAACTGTTCCATCGGGCAGAAGCCCTGCTTATCCACTTTGCAGCCTTCGATTTGCAACGTGACGCGCTCAGGAGGATTTTTCAGGCTCAGGGCTACGTTGTTACGGATCTGACGTGCTGTCGGATAAACATATTCGATCTTCATCAGATCTTTATCCGCTTTCTTGTCATGCCAGCGCTGGAAGACCACCGTACCGCTGATTGGCGTACGTTCAAATTGTCCCGGCAGGGTGTAATCCTGCGTTTTCAGTGCCGCAAGCAATGAAGCGATGTTCGAATCATGCCCGACCAGCAGAGCCAGTTTTGCCTGCTGTGCAGCTTTCTCATCCGCGGTCGAGGCCTGTTTCGGATCAAGCGCGCCGGAGATGAACGTCAGTAAAGGCTTCGCGGCATTGGCAGCAATCGCCGGAGAGCCGAACAGCGTTTCGTGATACAGATTTTTGATGGTTTCCAGTTTGGTCCACTGATCATCTGTGCTGATTTTCCCCCACGCTACATCCTTCAGCGGGAAACCTTCGTAATACTGGAGCATGAATGCATCTGCCGCACCGGTTGCCATACGCAACGGCCCGGTAATTCCCGGTTCTTTACCCTGCGTCAGCACTACATCCGAAGGCTGAGACGCCAGATCGCATTGCTGTTTCTCTTTGCAGATTTTGCTGTTTTTATAATCGAGAATATTTTCGAGCAACGCATAGTTCGGCTTCAGACGCTGATTCAGGCCCGGCAAACCGCCCTCGCCCGCGTGCTGGCTGATGGAATTCAGCGCACTGGTTTTAAAACTGTCATTCACTTCGGCGGTAATGATCGGGTTGAATACCGGATCCATTTTGCCAATTTCTACACGGTTGATGACCGGCACATCACAGCCTGGAAATGCGCCGGTGGTGATATGTTTCGCGGTATCAATTGTACGCGGCAGGCTGTTGGCATAGGCGAAAACCTGCTGAGTTTCCGGGCAACCCGCAGCAGGCAGAAGCTTATCTTTCGCCAGCCATGCGCGAAGGTAATGCCCCATATGCTCGGAGATTTGGCCGCCTTTCGGGGTCAGTAACCCCCCTTCTGTTTTCCAGACCGGCCAGGTGTGCGTGGTAGATTCCGCCAGGACATCACCATAATTCACCAGCGGTGCACGGATGCCGTGACGGCTGAGAACCAGCACCTGTTGCAGTTCCAGGTTATCGGATTGTGCGGCCTGAGCGGCGGGCAGTGAGAGTGGTAACAAGCAGGCAAGTGCGGTTAAAGCGAGATAACGCGACGTTGTTTTCACGAGTGTTCCTCTTTATGAATATTCCCTGAAATAAAAAAAGTACCGCACTCATTCTGCGTTCAACAGATTGATAAGTGCGGTGAATTTTCAGCATAGGTGAATATTGAGAAAAAGAGGGAGATCGTGCTCACAACCCCGGCCTGCACTGTCACAAAAGTGTAACAATGCAGAGCATCAGAACTGATACCTCAGCCAGGCGAAGAACACGTTGCCGTTGTTGTAGGTTCCCGGAATATACGTGGCCTGGAAAGTCAGCTTGTTATAACCGATGGAGGCCAGCGGTAAAACGATAGGAATAGGAATATATTTATAGTCATCACGCGCCGTCACGGCGGCCGTATAACCCAGACCTAAACGGAAATCTTTATCCTGCGCAGGTGTCCATATTTTCTCCCAGCCATAACCGCCGATCGGCTCCCATTTATTGTGCGAGTCTTTAAACGCCATAAAATAAATGCCGTTCCAGTTTCCTTTATCATCATAACGGGAAATACCGTAACCGCCGCCCCATGGTCGTTCGTTATATTTGTCAGTTTTCTCTTTATCGTAGGTCAGCCGGTTATGCCAGGTAATAACCGGCAGATACAAATCCTGAGAATCAGAGTCATTCCAGGTGGTGGAGACCTTGTCTTTAAAATCGGACCAGACATTGGCTGCCAGCGATTTGTATTGCACGGTATCCGGATCGCTGACCGGATGTATTCCACTGTTGTTGGCCCACAGGTTTGGGCTAAAAATTACAGACATTAATAAACCGACATCCCTGAGATTTTTCTTATTTACCATATTCAACGTCACTCCTTATCGAAGCAATATCATAAACAAAGCATAAGAAAACAGGTTAAACAGGGTTGTAACAAAAAACGTTTAGACACTTAATTCCCTGAAAATTAAGGGGTGGAGACTTAAATTATCAGAATAGTCTGTAATACTTCTGACTGTTTTAAATTTAATAAAGGTATTTATTAAGTAAAGAAATTCAGTTAAAACTGAAAGCGGAACCAGCCAAACAGAACATTGCCTTTTGTATTCGTCCCCGGCACGTAGGTCGCCTGGAATGTCACCCGCGAATATCCGGCAGACACCAGCGGTAACACCATAGGGAAAGGCACGTAATCATAGTTGTCACGTGCAGAGATGGCGGCAATGTATCCGGCTCCCAGGCGAAATTCCTGATCGCTGAAAGGCTGCCATATCTTTTCATATCCATATCCGGCAACGGGTTCCCAATGATTAAAGGAATCTTTAAACGCCATGGCATAAAGCGCGTGCCAGTTTCCTTTATCGTCATAACGTGAAACGCCGTAACCGCCTCCCCACGGATGTTCATTATATCCGTCAATTTGTTTTTTACTGTGCGTGTGACGATTATGGCGGGTTAATACCGGAATAAAGAGATCTTGCTGTTGAGGTTTATTCCAGGTTTCAGCGATATTATTTTTAAATGAAGACCACAGCCCGTCATTATTTTCTTGTGAAGACATTTCCTGCTGCTGATAATTAGCAACATTTTCCTGCGCCTGTCCATTAATGGACATTAATAATGTACACGTCAAAAGTGAATAAGAGAGTATTGAGCGAGAATTCGCGGAGATTATATTTTCCATTGGCGTAAATGCCCTGTTGAGTTGACCAGGGCATTATATGGCGTTTAACACATATAAATATTTAATAATATATTCAGTAAATATAAACTACAGAGATCCAGATATGCTATTTCATTGTAAAACAGCCGGTTACAAATTTACCCAGCGGCCCTTTTTGACATATCTTCTTACACTCACGAAATTAATATCATGATTAGTTTATTTTTTGATATTCGTACATAAAAAAATCCGCAGGCTTTCGCACTACGGATTTTTATTACTGAAGCTTTTTAATGATTAGCCCAGCTGTTTACGCGCGTTGCGGAACATGCGCATCCACGGGCTGTCTTCACCCCACTCTTCCGGGTGCCATGAGTTGCTGACGGTGCGGAAGACACGCTCAGGGTGCGGCATCATGACGGTGACGCGGCCTGAGAGGTTAGTGACTGCGGTGATACCGTTCGGAGAACCGTTAGGGTTGGCCGGATAGTTTTCAGTCGCCTGACCGTTGTTGTCGACAAAACGCAGCGCCACCAGATTGCTGTGTTCGATCTGTGCCAGATGCGCAGCATCACGCACTTCCACATGGCCTTCGCCATGGGAAACGGCGATTGGCATACGTGAACCGGCCATGCCCTGCATGAACATTGACGGGCTGGCGGTCACTTCTACCAGGCTGAAACGCGCTTCAAAGCGATCAGACAGGTTGCGCACAAAGCGCGGCCAGTGTTCAGCGCCGGGGATCAGTTCTTTCAGATTCGACATCATCTGGCAACCGTTACACACGCCCAGCGCCAGAGTCTGCGGACGGTGGAAGAATTCAGCGAACTCTTCACGCACGCGGTCGTTGAACAGGACAGACTTCGCCCAGCCTTCACCCGCGCCCAGCACGTCACCGTAAGAGAAACCGCCGCACGCCACCAGCGTATGGAAGTCCTGCAAATCACGACGACCGGCCAGCAAATCGCTCATATGCACGTCAACCGCATCGAAACCGGCGCGATGGAAAGCCGCCGCCATTTCAACGTGGGAGTTAACGCCCTGCTCACGCAGCACGGCCACTTTCGGACGCGCACCTTTCGCAATATAAGGCGCAGCCACGTCTTCGTCCGGCGCAAAGTTCAGTTTCACGTTCAGGCCAGGATCAAGATCGCTGGTTTTGGCCTGATGTTCCTGATCGGCACATTCGGGGTTATCGCGCAGGCGCTGCATCTGCCAGGTGGTTTCTGCCCACCAGGTACGCAACGTGGTGCGGCTTTCGCTGTACACCGGCTTATCGTCCTGCGTGATGATGAAGCGGTCACCGGTTTCAACAGTACCGAGGTAATGCGTGCAGTCTGCCAGACCGAAAAGTGCCAGCGTATGTTCGACGGCTTCACGGTCAGAAGCGCGAACCTGAATCACTGCACCCAGCTCTTCGTTAAACAGCGCCGCCAGAGAATCGTTGCCCAGAGCGGCGATATCCGCCGTCAGGCCGCAGTGACCGGCAAAGGCCATTTCCGCCAGCGTGACCAGCAAACCACCGTCGGAACGGTCATGGTAGGCCAGCAGTTTCTGTTCAGAAACCAGCGCCTGCATGGCGTTGAAGAAGCCACCTAGCTGTTCAGCACTGCGCACATCAGCTGGCGTGTTGCCGAGCTGACGATAAACCTGCGCCAGCGCCGTCGCGCCCAGTGCGTTGTGACCGGCACCCAGATCCACCAGCAGCAATGCGGTGTCGCCTTTATCGGTGCGCAGTTGCGGCGTCACGGTATGACGCACGTCTTCGACGCGGGCAAATGCCGTGATGACCAGAGACAACGGTGACGTCATCTCGCGTTGTTCGTTGCCTTCCTGCCAGCGGGTTTTCATCGACATGGAGTCTTTGCCCACCGGAATGGTGATACCCAGTGCCGGGCAAAGCTCTTCGCCCACCGCTTTCACCGCGGCATACAAACCGGCATCTTCGCCCGGGTGACCGGCCGCAGACATCCAGTTAGCA
This sequence comes from Rahnella contaminans, assembly GCF_011065485.1. Taxonomy (NCBI): domain Bacteria; kingdom Pseudomonadati; phylum Pseudomonadota; class Gammaproteobacteria; order Enterobacterales; family Yersiniaceae; genus Rahnella; species Rahnella contaminans. Next base: position 620,217 of record NZ_JAADJS010000002.1, on the reverse strand, counting down.
GAAAGCTTAACGCGTTTCAGGCTGCCGATTTCGACCGCGGCCAGGTTCGTCAGTGCTTCACCGACGGCCATGCGGCCGGAAGCGGCAAAGTCCAGCAAGGCGATTGGCGCACGTTCGCCCAGAGACATCGCTTCACCGTGATAGCTGTCGAGGCTGGCGGTAGTGACCGCGCAGTCAGCCACCGGGATCTGCCACGGTCCCACCATCTGATCGCGTGCAACCATACCGGTCACGGTGCGGTCGCCGATGGTGATCAGGAAGGTTTTCTCCGCCACAGCAGGCAGATGCAGCACGCGGTTTACCGCTTCGGCAATCTGAATATTTTCACCGTTGAGATCATCTCCCTTCGCTTTGAGCGTGGTGACGTCACGGGTCATTTTCGGGGTTTTCCCCAGCAGTACGTCCAGCGGCATATCAATCGGCTGGTTATCGAAATGGCTGTCTTCAAGAGACAGATGCATTTCTTCTGTGGCTTCACCGATCACCGCGTACGGTGCGCGCTCGCGTTTACAGATCGCATCGAACTGCGCCAGCTGAGCCGGTGCAACCGCCATGACGTAACGTTCCTGCGATTCGTTACACCAGACTTCCAGCGGGCTCATGCCCGGTTCGTCGTTCAGGATGTCACGCAGCTGGAAGCGGCCGCCGCGGTTGCCGTCGCTGACCAGTTCCGGCATCGCGTTGGATAAACCGCCAGCGCCCACGTCATGGATAAACAGAATCGGGTTGGCTTCACCGAGCTGCCAGCAGCGGTCGATCACTTCCTGGCAACGGCGTTCCATTTCCGGGTTGTCGCGCTGTACGGAAGCAAAATCCAGATCCGCGTCAGACTGGCCGGAGGCCATTGAAGAAGCCGCACCGCCGCCCAGACCGATATTCATCGCCGGGCCGCCGAGCACAATCAGTTTCGCGCCAACGGTGATTTCACCTTTCTGCACGTGATCAGCACGGATGTTGCCGATACCGCCCGCCAGCATGATCGGTTTGTGATAACCGCGCAGCTCAGGGCCATTGTGGCTGTTGACGTTTTCTTCGTAAGTACGGAAGTATCCCAGCAGCGCCGGACGACCAAATTCGTTGTTGAAGGCTGCGCCGCCCAGCGGGCCATCAGTCATAATATCCAGCGCGGTAACGATACGATCCGGCTTACCGAAATCTTCTTCCCACGGCTGTTCGAAGCCCGGAATACGCAGGTTAGAAACGGAGAAACCGACCAGACCGGCTTTCGGTTTTGCACCGCGACCGGTTGCGCCTTCGTCACGGATTTCGCCGCCGGAACCTGTCGCCGCACCCGGCCACGGAGAGATCGCCGTCGGGTGGTTATGGGTTTCAACCTTCATCAGGATGTGCGCCTGCTCCTGATGGAAATCGTACAGACCGTCTTTCGCATCGGCGTAGAAACGGCCGACCTGCGAACCTTCCATCACGGCAGCGTTATCTTTGTACGCAGAAAGCACGTGATCAGGCGTCTGTTCGAAGGTGTTTTTGATCATCTTGAACAGGGATTTCGGCTGCGTTTCGCCGTCGATAATCCAGTCAGCGTTGAAGATTTTATGGCGACAATGCTCTGAGTTTGCCTGTGCGAACATATACAGTTCGATGTCATTCGGGTTGCGCCCCAACGACGTAAAGGCCTCCATCAGGTAATCAATTTCGTCCTGCGCCAGCGCCAGACCCAGTTTGGTATTGGCGGTTTCCAGCGAGATACGGCCTTCGCCGAGAATATCGACATGCTGAACCGGTGCAGGCTGTTGCTGCGCGAACAGCGCGCTGGCGTCTTCGAGTTTGCCAAAGACGGTTTCCATCATGCGATCATGCAGCAATGCGCCCAGCTGCGACCATTGTGCTTCGGTCAGTTCAGGAGCCTGAACATAAAACGCCAGACCGCGCTCAAGGCGAAGAACCTGAGATAAACCGCAGTTGTGTGCAATATCAGTCGCCTTGGAAGACCACGGAGAAATGGTGCCAGGACGCGGGGTAACCAGCAGTAAACGACCTGTTGGCGCATGTTCAGCGAGAGAAGGACCGTATTTCAGGAGGCGTTGCAGCTTGGTTTGTTCGTCCGAATTCAGCGGCGCGCTGACATCGGCAAAGTGTACATATTCGGCGTAGATATCATTGACCGGAAGGCGTGCTTCCTGACAGCGGGATAATAATTTGTTAATGCGAAAAGCCGACAAAGCGGGCGAACCACGCAGTATTTCCATAATCACAGATCTCTCGTCTTCGAAGACACTGACCACAGTGCTTCATTGGGCGCAACAGGGGGAAAACGCGGGCTATTATAAAGAAAGCTTGCGGCATACGAAACCGTTTGCGTCGGGAATATTGATATTCACTCATAACCTTATAAATATTGCGGTTAATATGAATAATGTTGCAGACTGCCGTTTTGTTGAGCAAAATGCGTCAGCACTGGGGATATAACCATAGAAACTGCACAGCACATCGTAAAAAAACAAGAGCGCCGCAGCGAGATAACTATTTGACGCGACTAAAAATTAACTATGTTCTGATGGGGATTGCCGCCCTGTTGCTGGCGCTGGCCTTATGGCCTGCCGTCCCGTGGCACAGAGGCGAAGGCGACCAGTTGGATCAGATAAAATCCCGTGGAGAATTGCGCGTAAGCACGCTCAATTCTCCACTGACTTTTATGGACTCCCCGGAAGGAAATCTCGGCTTCGATTACGAACTGGCTAAACGCTTCGCAGATTATCTGGGCGTAAAGCTGGTGGTGAATCAGCACACCACGATCGAGTCCATGTTCGACGATCTGGACAACAACAAAACCGACATGCTGGCTTCCGGGCTGGTGTATAACAATGCGCGCCTGAAAAACTACCGTGCCGGGCCGGAATACTATTCCGTTTCTCAGCAACTGGTTTACCGGCAGGGAGCCGCGCGCCCGAAAAGTTTTGCGGATGTAAAAGGTACGCTGGTGGTTTCCGCCGGCAGTGCGCACATCCTGACGCTGGAAGCTGCCGCCAAAAAATACCCCAATCTGACGTGGACCACGACGGACAAACTTTCGCCGCGCGATCTGTTACAACAGGTTGAGAACGGCAAACTGGATTACACGCTGGGAGATTCCGTCACCATCGCACTGATGCAGCGCGTTTATCCGCGTCTGGCCGTGGCTTTTGATGCCACGGAAGATGAGCCGGTGACCTGGTATTACCGCAAGGAACCGGATGACGACAGCCTTTCTGCGGCGATGCTGGACTTTTTCAGCCAGATTTCCGAAGACGGTACGCTGGAGAAACTTGAGGAGAAATACCTCGGGCACGTCGGCGATTTTGATTATGTCGATACGCGAACTTTCCTGAACGCCATCGACAGTACGCTGCCGGTTTTGCAACCGCTGTTTGAAAAATACGCGGATAAAATTGACTGGCGGCTGCTGGCGGCGATTGCCTATCAGGAATCCCATTGGGATCCGCAGGCAAAATCTCCGACCGGCGTGCGCGGCGTGATGATGCTGACTCGCACCACAGCGGATGGCCTGAATGTCGATGACCGGACCGATGCCGAGCAAAGTATTCGCGGAGGCGCTCTGTATCTGTCGCACCTGATGGATAAGATGCCGGAATCGATTCCCGAAGATGAACGGATCTGGTTTGCGCTGGCAGCATACAACATGGGTTACAGCCACATGCTCGACGCCCGTAAGCTGACGGCGCAGCAAAAAGCCAATCCGGACAGCTGGGCCGATGTGAAGCAGCGTCTGCCGATGCTCAACCAGAAGCGCTATTTCAGCCGCACAACGTATGGCTACGCGCGCGGCACGCAGGCGTACAATTATGTGGAAAACATCCGCCGCTATCAGCTCAGTCTGGTCGGGTATCTGATGGAGAAAGAGAAGAAACAGGCGCAGAAAGCGGCGTTGCAGGCTCAGCTGGGCCAGGGTTATCCGGTCGTGGACGCAAAAGAAGCCCTGGCGCCGTAGCATTTATAGCAACGAGCGGGCTTATTCTTCAGAGGTATTACCGGCTTGCGCAGCGCGCTCTGCCAGCCGCAGCGCCTTTTTCTGGCTGCGGCGTAAACGAAAGAACGCGCTCAGCTGTTCGGAACATTCTTCCGCTAAGACGCCCGGCAGAATTTCCACTCGATGATTCATGCCCGGATGGCGCAAAACGTCCAGCAGGGAACCGGCGGCACCGGTTTTGGCATCCGCTGCGCCATACACCACGCGACGGATACGGCTGTGGATCATCGCCCCTGCGCACATAACGCAAGGCTCAAGCGTGACGTACAGCGTGGCGTCCAGCAGACGGTAATTTTGTACAGCACTTCCGCCGAGGCGCAGCGCCATAATTTCCGCATGCGCAGTCGGATCATGATGCCCGATAGACCGGTTCCAGCCTTCGCCAATCACCTGATTATCCAAAACCAGCACAGCGCCCACCGGCACTTCGCCTTCATCCTGCGCTTTCAGCGCCAGATTCATGGCATACCGCATCCAGTATTCGTGTTCTTTCATTTCTGCAAACCCGTTACATAACTCTGCGTCCGACACTTCAACCTCAATCTCTTTTTAGCGGCCAGCAGTATACCTGCGTCATCCCAATGCAAACAGGCCGGAAACCGGCCTGTTTTAGTATGATAGTTAAGACGAAGGTCCGGCGGCGGAATTATTCCAGTTGCTGGAGTTCGCCCTGCTTGCTGACGCGAAAGCGGTGCTCGCAGAAAAACAGCAGCGGGTTGTCCTGTTTGCTGTCGCTGTAGCCACTGTAAAGTTTCAGCGGAGAACCGATGCGGCGTTCAAGCTGAACCACTTTCTCCTCACCCAGGCACCGCAGAGGCAGCACCCAGCCGCCTTTACCGCGCGCAATGCGGCTGCCCACCAGACGCACTTTTGGCAGAAACAGCGACGCGTTATACACCTGCTGAACCAGATTTTCCGGCGATCCGGTGATCAGCCACACTTCGGTATCATCACTGTCGAGGTATTCACGCAGCCGCCGCTGTACAACCGGGAACTCCACCACTTTGTGGCGAAACGCGGTGACAAACTGCAATTCCAGCGCTTTAAGCCGGGCTTCGCTGTGACCAAAAGTGATCGACCAAAGCAGCAAACTCATCGGCCAGCGCGCGGCCCGCCCGTGCATCAGCAATCCAATCGCCACCAGCGGCAAGACCGGGATCACCAGAATCAGGTTCTGCGGCATCCGCCGGAGCAAAAACCGCAAAAAACTCCCGAACATGTCCTGCTGGTGCAGTGTTCCATCAAGATCAAAAAACACGACCCGTCGATCAGGCTTCGTACTCAATCCGTTACTCCTCGGGATCGTTGAACCCCATCAGCCAGGTAAAAATAAAACCAGCCAATACCGTAATGACTAAACCGGCGAGATACAACATGACTTTGCCGGAAATAATGGTCAGCGCCAGCGGCAATCCGGAAATACCAAAAGTGATCACCGTCGCGACTTTCCAGTAACAGATTAGCGCACCGCCGACCGCGCCGCCTAAACAGGCACCGATAAAAGGCCGCCCCAGCGGTAATGTCACCCCGAAAATCAGCGGTTCGCCGATACCTAAAATACCGACCGGCAGCGCGCCTTTAATCACTTTTTTCAGCCGCGCATTGCGGGTTTTCATGTATACCGCCATCGCCGCCCCAACCTGCCCGACGCCTGCCATCGCCAGAATAGGCAGTAACGGGTTAGAACCGTGCGCCTGAATCAGTTCAACATGGATCGGCACAAGCCCCTGATGTAACCCCGACAAGACCAGCGGCAGGAAAGCGCCCGCCAGCACTGCGCCAACCAGCAAACCGCCTTTATCTATCGCGATATTAACGCCGTGCGCGATGCCGTCAGAAATGAAACCGCCGATCGGTTGCAGGATGACGATAGCGAGCGTGGCAGTAATCAGCGTGGTAATCAGCGGATTCAGGATCAGCTCCACCGATTCCGGCAGTAAATTACGCAGCCGTTTTTCAAGCCAGCACATCAGGGCTACCACTAAAAGCACGGCGATTACCCCGCCGCGTCCCGGCTGCAACGTTTCGCCAAACAGCGTAATTTGCGCCAGCGCCGGGCTGGAGAGAATGCCGGCCATTACGCCGCCCATCGCCTGTGAACCGCCGAACACGCGGGCCGCATTCACGCCCACGAGAATATTCATGATGGCGAAAACCGCGCCGCCAAAAATCGCTAACAGCCCGAGAATATTCGGGAAATCCGTGGCAATGGAACCGGCAATATCTGGCCGCTTGAGCAGGTTGATAATGCCCATGATCAGCCCCGACGCGATAAAGGCCGGTATCAGCGGAATAAAGACATCAGCCAGTTTGCGCAGCGCCCCGCTCATCGGCGCGGAGTATTTGGCTTTCGCGCTGGCTTTGTTACGCGCGATATCATTCTGAACCGGCGCATCGGTGGTTCTGAGCAATGTGCGCATGGCATCCACGACTTTCGCCGCCGCACCCGGCCCGACGATAAACTGATGCTGATCGCCCTGCTTAAGGTAGCCTTTAATGCCTTCCAGTGTTTTCAGGCGGGTCAGATCCAGACGCGCGTCGTCATGCACTTCCACACGTACGCGGGTCATGCAGTTTTCCAGTTTACTGATATTTCCTTCGCCGCCGACACCCTGCAAAATCTGTGAAGCCAAGAGATTCGTTTTATCCATCGCCATGCTTTTCTCTCCGTATTATTCCGCCAGAGCAGCGCGCAGGAATCCATTATGGTGACTCAGGCGTGCCTTCGCTTCGGACGCATCAATACCTGCCAGCAGCATCAGGATAGCCGGTTTAACGTCGAAATCGGTTTGCGATAATGCCTGTTCAGCGTCTGCGCGCGAGGCTCCGGTGGCTTCCACCACAATGCGGCAGGCGCGGTCGACGAGCTTCACGTTGGTGGCTTTTACATCGACCATCAGGTTCTGGTAAACCTTGCCGGTTTTGACCATCGCACCGGTCGAAATCATATTCAGCACCAGTTTTTGCGCCGTGCCGGATTTCAGACGGGTCGAACCGGTCAGAGCTTCCGGGCCAACCACCGGTGAAATTTCGATGTTTGCCTCGCGGGCAATCGGGGAATCCGGGTTACAGGAAATGGCGACCGTCGCGCATCCCAGGTCCGTTGCGTAGCGCAGTGCGCCAATCACGTAAGGCGTGCGGCCGCTGGCAGCAAGCCCGACGACGGTATCTTTGTCCGTAAGGTTGAGGTTTTTTAAATCTTCAACGCCCAGCGTTTCGCTGTCTTCCGCACCTTCCACGGCTTTCAGCATCGCGCCAGGGCCGCCGGCAATCAGCCCGACGACCATCCCGTGCGGCACGCCAAAAGTCGGCGGACATTCAGATGCATCGAGAACGCCGAGGCGGCCACTGGTTCCGGCACCGAGATAAATCAACCGGCCACCGGCTTTAAAAGAGGCCGCCGCGCTGTCTACCGCTTTCGCAATTTCCGGTAAAACTTTCTGAATCGCTTCCGGCACTTTACGATCCTGCTGGTTGAAGCAGATCACCAGCTCAAGCGTGGACATCTCATCCAGATTCATGGTTTCCGGGTTACGTGTTTCTGAAACAAGGGTTCCCAGGTTAGCGTTATGGCTCATGATGTTCTCCTGAATATTTAATTCAAATTAGTTACGTGATATTTGAATATTTTATTCATCATTGCGAGGAATATTTGCTATTTTAGATAACATAATCCGTAAAACGTGATGTCAGTATTCAGAGAGGCTGGGAAAAACCACCATGAGCTGCATGATCCGCATCCGCCAGCTTTACCCGACACTGGCACAAAATGACCGAAAACTGGCTGACTTTTTACTGGCGCAGCCGGAACAGGCGCGCCATCTGAGTTCACAAAAACTGGCTGAAATGGCCGGTGTCAGCCAGTCCGGCGTGGTGAAATTCGCTCAGAAGCTGGGCTACAAAGGCTTCCCCGCGCTGAAACTGGCCATGAGTGAATCGCTGGCATCCCCCAATAACAGTGAGCCGGTTACCGTCCATAATCAGATTCTGAGTACGGACAGCCTGCACGTTGTCGGGGAAAAGCTGCTGGCCGAAAAGCAGTCTGCGCTGCGTGCTACGCTGGATATCAACAGCGAGCCGCGTCTGCAAATAGCCCTTTCAATGCTGACAGATGCCAGAAAAATTGTGCTGACGGGCATCGGCGCGTCAGGGCTGGTCGCGAGAGATCTGGCGTATAAATTGCTGAAAATCGGCGTCACAGCCATCGCGGAATCCGATACGCACGTGCTGATTGCCACCGTTCAGGCACTGTCAAAAGACGATTTATTGCTGGCGATTTCTTCCAGCGGTGAGCGCAGTGAAATCAATCTGGCGGCACGGGTGGCGAAAGAGAGCGGCGCAAAAGTGCTGGCACTGACCGGCTTCTCGCCAAATTCATTGCAGCAGCAGGCTGACCATTGCCTGTATACGGTCGCCGAATTACCGGCAACGCGCGGCGCGGCTCTTTCGGCTACCACCGCGCAATCTTCCCTGACAGATTTACTGTTTGTTGCACTGGTTCAGCAGGATACAGAGCATGCGCCGGAACGGATCCGCCACAGCGAAGAGCTGGTAAAAAAGCTGGTTTGATCAGGATCATTTGAGATGTGGAAAGGCGCGGGTGCGGATCCTACGCCAGCGCAATTCTGCTATACTGCGCGCCCTGATTATTGACGATACGAGAAAGACTATGGCCCTGCTGATCACACACAAATGCATAAATTGCGATATGTGCGAACCGGAGTGCCCGAATCAGGCGATCTCGATGGGCAATGAGATCTATGAAATCGACAGCGATCGCTGTACGGAATGTATCGGTCATTACGATAAACCGACCTGTCAGAGTGTCTGCCCGATCGACAATACGATCATCATCAATCCAGCACATAAAGAAACTAACGAAGAGCTGTGGGATAAATTCGTGGTACTGCATCACAACGTATAATTCACGGCGTGATGCACTGAATTAATTTTCGATAATTACGGTTGCACAGGCATAACGGCGTTCATCAGCCAGCGTGACATGCACCGATTTCACGCCCATTTCTGCCGCCATTTCCGCTGCGCGCGCATGGAATACCAGCCCCGGTTTCCCGAGACTGTCATTGACCACTTCAAACTGCTCAAACGCCAGACCGTTGCGGATCCCGGTTCCCAGCGCTTTTGCTGCGGCTTCTTTGACGGCAAAACGCTTGGCCAGAAAGCGAACCGGCTGCTGATGTTGCTGGTAAACAGCCCATTCATTCGCGCACAGAATACGGCGCGCCAGCCGGTCACCACTGCGTTCAATCACAGCTTCGATACGGGTTATTTCAACGATATCCGTACCTAAACCTAAAATGCTCATTAACGGCGTGCTTCCCGCATCAGGTTTTTCATTTCGCGCACGGCACCAGACAACCCGTCAATCACCGCCTGACCGATAATCGCGTGGCCGATATTCAGCTCATGCATTTCCGGCAGCGCCGCAATCGGCTGCACGTTATGGTAAGTCAGACCGTGGCCCGCATTAACCTTCAGGCCTTTGCCTGCGGCGTACGCTGCACCTTGTTTGATGCGTTCCAGTTCAGCCAGACGCTCAAGATCAGTTTGGGCTTCAGCGTAAGCACCGGTGTGAATTTCAATATAAGGCGCACCGACGGCAACTGCGGCGTCAATCTGACGCAAATCCGGGTCGATAAACAGGGAAACCAGAATGCCCGCTTCGCTGAGACGGGAAACGGCGACTGTCATTTTGTCGAGCTGACCAGCCACGTCCAGCCCGCCTTCGGTGGTCACTTCTTCGCGTTTTTCCGGCACCAGGCAGCAGAAATGCGGCAGAATTTCACAGGCGATCCCGACCATTTCATCGGTCACGGCCATTTCCAGATTCATACGGGTCTGGATAGTCTGGCGCAAAAGACGCACATCACGGTCGGTGATATGGCGGCGATCTTCTCGCAGGTGAACAGTAATGCCGTCCGCCCCCGCCTGCTCGGCGATAAACGCAGCCTGGACAGGATCAGGATAAGCCGTACCACGCGCATTACGCAGTGTCGCGATGTGATCAATGTTAACGCCCAACAGCAACTCAGCCATAACAGCTCCAGATTTTTGAATGGATTGATTTAAGAATGGAACAAAAACGTTTTACGCAGTTTACACCTTAGCGGATGTCGGGGTGTAGAGCGGAGTCTGAATTAACCGACAGAATTGTCAGAAGATGAGACGGGCTTTTTAACCTGAAACTGGCGGAACAGCTCACGGCTTTTCAGCGGTTTCCCGCCGAGATACGGCTTCAGCGCCATGCGCGTGAAACGTTTGGCAGCGCGCAAGGTAACGACGTCAAATTCACGGCTGGCGAGGGCTTTTAAATCCCTGCCGGTGAAACTGGAATTGTCGATAACCAGGCTGGCGATAAACCCTTTCTCTTCGCGGTAACGGTAAGTCATGGTGTCACTGACTTCTTCGCCGCTGCCAGCGCAATGCAGAAAATCCACGCCGTAGCCCAGATGGTACAATAGGGATAATTCGAACTGGCGCAGGGCATATTCCGGCGAGCCTGTGGCACCGGCCAGATTTTGCAGGCAATTCAGATAATCGAAGAATAAGGCGGAATAGTTCGCTTCCTGCTCGAGTACGCGGGAAACCAGTTCATTAACGTACAGGCCGCTATAAAGCATCAAACCAGAAAGGGGAAGTGCCAGAGAAACCGGCTCGGCGTTGCGCAGGGTTTTGACTTCTCCGCGACCGCTCCAGCGAACCAGTAAAGGCGTAAAAGGCTGCAGGCAGCCTTTCAGATTGGACCGGCGGCCACGCGCACCTTTAGCCAGTATGCGTACCCGCCCTTGTCCCTCAGTGAAGAGATCCAGCATCAGGCTGGTTTCACTGTAAGGTCGCCCATGCAAAACAAATGCGCGTTGCCAGCCTTCCATAGGCGCGGACCTTATAAGTCGTCTACATAACCCAGGCTGCGCAATGCACGTTCGTCATCTGCCCAGCCGGATTTGACCTTAACCCACAACTCAAGATGGACTTTCGCTTCGAACATGTTTTCCATGTCCTGGCGGGCTTCGATGCCAATCGTCTTGATTTTAGAGCCTTTGTTACCGATAACCATTTTCTTCTGGCCTTCACGTTCTACCAAAATCAGGCCATTGATATCGTAACCACCACGCTCGTTAGTGACGAAACGTTCGATTTCAACGGTGACTGAATACGGCAGCTCTTCGCCCAGGAAACGCATCAGTTTTTCACGGATGATTTCAGAGGCCATAAAGCGCTGTGAACGGTCGGTAATGTAGTCTTCCGGGAAGTGATGAATCGCTTCCGGCAGACGTTTGCGAACCAGAGCGGCGATGGTGTCTACGTTGGTCCCTTTCTCAGCAGAGATAGGCACGATATCGACGAAGTTCATTTGCTCGCTAAGGAACTGCAAATGCGGCAGTAATTTAGATTTGTCGGTGACGTTATCAATCTTGTTGATAGCCAGCAGAACCGGCGATTTCAAATCACGCAGTTTGTTGACGACCATTTCATCATCAGCAGTCCAGTTTGTGCCTTCAACCACGAAGATCACCAGTTCAACATCACCAATTGAGCTGCTTGCAGCACGGTTCATCAGGCGGTTGATTGCACGTTTTTCTTCGATGTGCAGCCCCGGGGTATCCACGTAAATAGCCTGATATGGCCCTTCGGTATGGATGCCCATGATGCGGTGACGCGTGGTTTGTGGTTTGCGTGAAGTAATGGAGATTTTTTGCCCCAATAATTCATTAAGCAATGTAGATTTGCCGACGTTAGGACGGCCTACGATTGCAACGAAACCACAGTAACTTTTTTCTTCGCTCATTCAAGCTCCAGCTGTATCAGCGCTTGTTCCGCTGCCGCCTGCTCGGCTTTTCGGCGACTTGAACCGGTTCCTACAACCGGCTGGTTCAAGCCACTGACCTGGCAGTGGATGGTAAACTCCTGATCGTGCGCTTCACCGCGAACCTGCACAACCAGATAAGAAGGCAACGGCAGATGGCGACCTTGCAAAAACTCCTGTAAACGGGTTTTTGGGTCTTTCTGCTTATCACCGGGACTGATTTCGTCTAAACGACTACGGTACCAATCGAGAATCAGCTTTTCGACGGTCTGGATATCACTGTCCAGGAACACGCCGCCAATGAGTGCCTCCACCGTATCCGCGAGAATTGACTCACGGCGGAAACCACCACTTTTCAATTCGCCCGGCCCTAAACGCAGGCATTCGCCGAGATCGAATTCACGTGCCATTTCAGCTAACGTATTTCCGCGTACCAGCGTGGCACGCATACGACTCATATCGCCCTCGTCTACGCGAGGAAAGCGATGGTACAAAGCGTTAGCAATTACATAACTAAGAATTGAGTCACCCAGGAACTCTAAACGCTCATTGTGCTTACTGCTGGCGCTGCGGTGAGTCAGTGCCTGCAATAAAAGCTCCTGCTGTTGAAAAGTGTAGCCCAGCTTCCGCTGAAGCCTGTTTATTACAATGGGATTCATGAGTTACCAATAGATCAAGAATGCGTCAAAAACTTCAGCATACGGAACAGGCCTGCTTCGCCCTAAGCCAATCCAAAGCTGTTTCGTTTGCAGTGGCTCCCTCTGTTCTTTTGTGTTTTTGTTCTTTTCAAAGAAAAACTAAAAATCAGGGGGCCAACTTTTATCGCCCGAAAGGATATTCTACAACGGGTGAAAATATAATGCTGCGCTAATATAGCCGCCAAAACAGAAGTTGCAGGAGCCATAGCTTCCTGCAACTTGAATTATCGGGCTGCTGACGCCAGCAGATTAATGAATCCCACCAATACGGCTTAAACGAACACCGGTCGGCCATTCACCTTCCTGCTTTTTAAAGCTCATCCAGATTGCAGAGGCTCTGCCCACTAAATTCTGCTCTGGCACGAAGCCCCAATAACGGCTATCGGCACTGTTATCACGGTTGTCGCCCATCATGAAATAATGGCCGGCCGGAACAACCCAGGTTCCCAGAGGCTGACCCGGTTGCTGATAATACGCACCCAGTTGGTCACGCGCGCCAGGCACGGTCAGAATACGGTGAGTCACATTGCCCAGCGTTTCATTGCGTTGCACCAGACGAACGCCGTCCTGCGGAACGTTGCCGGTCGGCGGAGTCTCAAAGAAACCGCTGCTTGCTTCGCCTCCAGAAGACTGGCCGAAAGTCTGTACAAAATCACTGGCTGTGCCCGTGTCGTAAGTCACCGCAAGCGCCGTATTGCAACTCTGTCCATTTTCACAGGCAGGCTGAACGGTCACCTGCTTGCTGAAGGGATCATAGGTTACGCGATCGCCCGGCAGCCCCACTAAACGTTTAATATAGTCAACGCTCGGATCACGTGGGTATTTAAATACCACCACATCGCCACGTTTTGGTTCGCCAGTCGGAATAAGCTTGGTCTGAGTGATCGGATCTTTCAGACCATAGGCGTATTTTTCCACCACAATGAAATCGCCAATCAACAGCGTTGGCATCATTGAACCGGACGGGATCTGGAAGGGTTCATAAATAAATGAACGCACCACGAACACGACTAACAGTACCGGGAATACAGAAGCACAGGTTTCCACCCAGCCTGGCTGCTTCGCGACCTTGCTCAGCGTGACGTCGTCAACTGCACCGCCAGTTTCGGCCTTAATTTTAGCAATTTTCGCCCGACGTGCGGGTGCCAGCTTGAAACGATCAAGGCACCAGATAATCCCTGATACCAGCGTTGCAATCGCCAGAATCAGGGCAAACATGTTAGCCATGCATACTCCCTACAACTCAATTAAGGATTTATTTGCTGTCTTTGCCTACGTGAAGAATGGCCAGGAACGCTTCCTGTGGTAACTCAACGTTACCCACTTGCTTCATGCGTTTCTTACCATCTTTCTGTTTCTGCAACAGTTTTTTCTTACGGCTGACGTCACCACCATAACACTTGGCGAGAACGTTTTTACGTAATTGCTTAACCGTCGAACGGGCAATGATGTGAGCACCAATCGCCGCCTGGATTGCAATGTCGAACTGCTGACGCGGGATTAATTCCTGCATCTTCTCAACCAGCTGGCGTCCACGGAACTGTGAGTTGCCACGGTGAGTGATCAGCGCCAGCGCATCCACACGGTCGCCATTGATTAGAACATCAACACGCACCATGTCAGAAGTCTGGAAACGTTTGAAATTGTAATCAAGAGACGCATAACCGCGCGAAGTGGACTTCAGACGGTCAAAGAAATCGAGCACGACTTCCGCCATTGGAATTTCGTAAGTCAGCGCAACCTGATTGCCGTGATAAACCATATTGGTCTGCACGCCACGTTTCTCAATACATAACGTGATCACGCTGCCCAGATATTCCTGCGGCATCAGCATGTGACATTCGGCGATAGGCTCACGTAATTCGAGAATGTTGTTCAGCGCAGGCAATTTAGAGGGGCTGTCGACATAAACGGTTTCGTTACCGGTGGTCAGGACTTCATACACTACCGTCGGTGCGGTGGTGATCAGATCCAAATCGTATTCACGTTCCAGACGTTCCTGAATGATTTCCATGTGCAGTAAGCCCAGGAAACCACAGCGGAAGCCGAAGCCCAGCGCGGTAGAACTTTCTGGTTCATAGAACAGGGAGGCGTCGTTCAGGCTGAGTTTACCCAGCGCGTCACGGAAGTTTTCATAATCGTCAGAGCTGACCGGGAACAGGCCGGCATAAACCTGAGGTTTCACTTTCTTGAAACCAGGCAACGCTTTGTCCGCAGGCTGACGCGCTAATGTCAGGGTATCGCCTACCGGCGCGCCCAGGATGTCTTTGATCGCGCAAACCAACCAGCCAACTTCGCCGCAGTTCAGAATGTCTTTATCAACACGTTTAGGCGTGAAAATACCCAGACGATCGGCGTTATACACCAGTCCGGTACTCATGACTTTAATTTTGTCGCCTTTTCTCATGGTGCCGTTTTTGATACGCACCAGAGAAACCACGCCAAGGTAGTTATCGAACCAGGAGTCGATGATCAATGCCTGGAGCGGCGCTTCCGGATCACCTTCCGGCGGCGGAATATCACGAACCAGACGTTCCAGCACTTCTGGCACGCCAACACCGGTTTTCGCCGAGCAACGTACCGCGTCGGTCGCATCGATACCCACGATGTCTTCGATTTCCTGTGCAGCGCGATCGGGATCAGCGGCTGGCAAATCGATTTTGTTAAGAACCGGAACCACTTCCAGATCCATTTCCATCGCGGTGTAACAGTTTGCCAGGGTCTGCGCTTCGACGCCCTGACCGGCATCGACCACCAACAACGCACCTTCACAGGCGGCCAGAGAACGGGAAACTTCATAAGAGAAGTCAACGTGCCCCGGGGTGTCGATAAAGTTCAGATGATAAACCTGACCGTCTTTCGCTTTGTAATCGAGGGTAACGCTTTGCGCTTTAATGGTGATGCCGCGTTCACGTTCCAGATCCATTGAATCGAGAACCTGCGCTTCCATTTCACGATCGGACAAGCCACCGCAAATTTGAATAATACGGTCTGACAGCGTCGACTTACCGTGGTCAATGTGGGCAATAATGGAGAAATTTCGTATATGCTTCATTATAAAAGTTTTTCTGCCTTGGTATTTCTGAATCATTCGCCATGAACATACAGCGACGGTTTGTAGGTTGGCTGTCTTTCGCCTAAGTCGCAGCATTCTACATGCCAGCACTGGGAAAACCTAGTCTCGGCACACCCTAACTCCAGATTATGCGAGCTTTCCCATCAGGAAGAGGTCAACTTTTCATTTATTTTCATTTGTCACCTTTTTGCGCCTGCCAGCAACGTCCATTAATCCGAGTCGGGAAAATACAAACGCCTTCTGTTTATTTTAGGAAAATGCCCATATACAAAAACAGACACCGCGACTTAATATATTGTTATAAAAAGAAATAACTCTCCCCCAACCTACTTAGGTTTTAATTACTGTCTTCTTTAAACAACTTTTTTATTTTATTTCAATCCGGTCACAAGGTTAGCGATATGATCAATGAAGGGCGGCTGCTCAGTCAGCATGGCTTTGCCAAAGCCAACTCGTGGATCACTCTGGTCCTGTCAGTTCTGTTACTGATCGGCGGCGCGGTGCAAATTGCATTCCTGCTGGCTTTCGGGCATACCGCAGCCGGGCTGCACAGCGTTGTGCTGTCTGCTTTGCTCAGCATTGCGCTGGGGATTGTCCTCATCATGCTAAGACGCTTCATCCGTCCACATCAAATCTATCAGCTGCATGAAAACGGTATTTTAGTTATAAGCCAGACGGATAAAAAGAATCGTTTTATTCCGTTCGAAAGGATTATAGATATATATCGTTTCAGAACCGGTAAATATACACGTCGCATTTTAAACACGATGATATTTCGTGGAGAAAATAGCAAAACCTGGCATCGGATCACGCCAAACATTGCTCATTCCGAGCGGTTAATTGAAGTTATTAAAAACGAACAACTGATGTTTCGTGGTCCGTGGGCATTAAATACATTGGCTCAGGGTGGCGATATTCTTTTTACCCGTCTGCTCAATTCCCGCTGCGGATTTAAACGGTTTATCAGCTCTAACCTTCTGGCAACGCACGAAAAACGAATCAGGTTGAGCGCGCTGATGCTGACCACGGATGAAGGGAAAACGGTGCCGGTTGAAGACATTCAGTTTATCAGCGGTGGCAGCAACAGCCCGCTGATTCGATTGCTGGATAAACACGGCAGGATCCTGTTTTCCGTGCACTATACCTCGCTCTCAAGCGCAGATCTTTTCATCGCGCTGATTGAGCATATGATTCAGAACCGGATACCTGTCAGAAACTAAAAATGCCACTGAATCAAAAGAAACAGTGGCATTTATACGCATCACGAATGGAGAGGTTTTAGCTGTCAGCAGAGTAGCGGAATGCATTCGGTGGTAACCCGACCTGCAAGACCACCGGCTGATAACCAGCTTTGCCGTCGACTTTTGCCGCCAGCGCTTTTGCAATCAGGAAGCCCAATCCACCGCCGAGCACAGCACCAATCACTGCGTACATATCTTCTTTCAGCAGGGCCTGTAGCAACCCGCCGCCAGCAATGACACCAAACAATGGCGTCATATAAACCAAAAATGCCGAACGAAGAAGGCTTCCCTCGGGGATCCCAAGTTCGACTTTCTGACCCGGTTCCAGACGTTCATTGATGCTGACCTGAAGATTATGCTCGGTTTGTGGCCCTAACTCATTCAATACGCGGGCACCACAACCTGAGCGTGAATGGCAGCTACTGCAACCCGCTTGCGTTTCACAACGCAGCGTTGCAATACCATTTTGCCACGAGATAACTGTGGCCCATTCTTTCATCATGTGATCACCCGTTTTTTTAGCCAAAAGTCATTTTGTAGAGAAGACGATACTGTCAGCAATACGTTTGGCAGTTGAAGGTGGCAATTCTCCGACAACAGTAATTTCATTGCCGTTGCGAATTTCTGTCTGCACCGTTCTGCGCCCCTGCCTGATTAACTGCTCAGAGGGCCCGCTGGTCGTAGAGCTGATATTGACGGAGAAACTGAATAATCCATCAGTATACAGACGTGATTCTATCGTGACGGGCATATTTGGCAAGTTTCTGCGACTGCTTGCCACTTCCGTGACACCCGCCGGAAGCCATTTCACCTGCCAGCTAAATTTCGCCTGCTCGGAAGCAGGTAAAGAAAGCACAGGCGGTAAACTTGCTTTTTCCAAATCAGCCAGCATGCCAATGGCTTGCTTTCCATCATCAAAACTGATGACACGGAACTGCTCCAGTGTTTCACCGTCTCTGTCTAACAGATCAACACGCATAGGCAATTTCGTCTGCTCGTCCACCCAGATGACATAGCTGAAACGCGTACCATCCCGCGAAACAACGCGGATCACCTGACTCAGGCGATCGGCAGCACGGGCGCGGCCTACGGCAATAAAGTCGTAGTATTTTGAAAGCAGGGAGAAATCACTGAAAACGATGGAAGGAAGGGAATCAACGATATGATCGCCATCCAGAGTGAAAGGCTGTAACCCGGTCTCAAAGTAACTGATGTCTTTTCCACGCTGGACAATTTCACGACGCGGCCCATCCATCAGAACCAGCTGAGCGAGTAAGACTTCCTTCGAGACAGCATGACGATAGCGAAAGGAGTCAATCCCCTGCTTCGTGATGTTGATAAAACCCATTTCATAATTCAGCGACTGGCTGGCTTTACCCATTTCTTGTAATAACGCCTCGGAAGTCGGTTCTGCCGAGGCGATACTTGAAGAAAGCAGGCTGCCCGTCGCTAAACAAACGGCAAACCAAAATTGCTTCATTACTGCGTTTGCGTTCCTAAAGACTGAGTTCCTGGGACCTGAACAGCAGCTTGCTGCGGCGTGATCGGTTCGAGCTGAAGCTGCTCAGAGTGCAAGCGGCGCTGCAGTTCGTAATCCTGCAACATAGCATTGATGCGTTTACGTTGCTCCTGCACATTTTGTTGCCCGCTGGTGGTATTGCCTTCATTTGGCACGCCGAAGCTCACCGGAGAAGCTTTACCCATCATAGGCAACGTATTGAACGCAGGAGTTTCCGGAGAAGCACCCGTTGCGTCAGGCTGATTGTAGTGCTGCACACCCACAATCACGGCCAGAGACACACACGCGGCCACACCAATCTGGGTCAGCTGGCTCGCCCAAGGACGAACTTTGTGCCAGAAAGGCATTTTCTGCCAGGTATGAGGCTGAGGCTGCGATTCTGTAGCAGAACCCGGCACCAGTTTAACCGGCTCGTTTGCCAGCGCTGCGGCCACACGGTCTGCGATATCCAGATGCACCACATTCCCAATATCACCGCGTAAGGTATCGCGGATCAAATGATAACTCTGCCAGCTTTGCTGAAGCTTATTATCCGTTGATAAAGAACTTAACAGTTCTGAATCAATCGCTTCACCATCCATCAGAGCGGAAAGCTTTTCTTTCTGCATGCCTAAGTACCCTTCCTGTGTCCGTCATCTCTAACGCTGGATGAGCGGTTGAACTTTGTTATCAATTGCTTCCCGGGCACGGAATATACGGGATCTGACCGTACCCACCGGACAATCCATGATGGCAGCTATTTCTTCATAGCTCAGCCCATCTAACTCCCTCAAGGTAATCGCCATGCGAAGATCTTCAGGAAGCGCTTCAATAGTACGGAAAACTATCTGTCGTAACTCTTCAGACAACATCAAGTTCTCTGGGTTCGAAATTTCTTTCAGGGCACCACCACTTTCGAAGTTTTCGGCTTCATTTGCGTCGACGTCACTTGAAGGCGGACGTCGTCCCTGAGCGACCAGATAATTTTTCGCTGTGTTGACTGCAATACGGTACAACCAGGTATAAAAAGCACTGTCGCCGCGGAAAGATTCCAGCGCGCGATACGCTTTAATAAAAGATTCCTGAACCACGTCAGGCACATCGCCCTGTGGCACATAGCGGGATACAAGGCTCGCTACCTTATGCTGGTAACGAACAACCAGTAAATTGAACGATTTTTGATCACCCTTCTGGACCCGCTCAACCAGAACTTGATCGGCTAACTGCTCGCTCATCCGAGGTAAAATCTCCCCAAAACCATCTCCGCGCTTAAAGTCGTACTGCCAGCTTTCATCATTATATTCCTGAGCAAGTACTGCTTGGAGTTCACATGAAACATAAAGTTCCACATCGCCATTGTTTTTTCTATTGAAGTCTCATGCCCGTGGCTTTTTCACGGAGGTTTAGGCTAACATGAATTTCCCTCTTCTTCTGCAAACATCATACGTTATGCAACCTTCATCTGAATTTGTTAGCGATGTATTGATAATCGGAAGTGGCGCTGCGGGCCTTTCTCTGGCTTTGCGACTTGCAGACCACTGTCACGTCACTGTTCTCAGTAAGGGCCCGCTCAACGAAGGCTCAACGTTTTACGCACAGGGCGGGATCGCCGCCGTTTTCGACGAAACAGACAGCATTGCCTCACACGTTGATGACACATTAGTTGCCGGCGCAGGTTTGTGCGATAAAGAAGCGGTGGAATTTATCGCCAGCAACGCACGTCATTGTGTCCAGTGGTTGATCGACCAGGGCGTGCTGTTTGATACCGAAACTAACGCGAGTTCAGAAGAGCGTTATCATCTGACGCGCGAGGGCGGTCACAGCCACCGTAGGATCCTGCATGCTGCTGATGCTACAGGTAAAGAAGTAGAGACTACGCTGGTTGGGAAAGCAAGGGCGCACGCCAATATTTGCGTTAAAGAACGCTATAATGCGGTTGATTTAATTACTTCAAGCAAACTCGGATTACCGGGCACACAACGCGTCGTCGGTGCTTATGTCTGGAACCGTGATAAAGAGCACGTGGAAACACTGCGGGCCAAAGCGGTTGTGCTGGCCACTGGCGGTGCAGCGAAGGTCTATCAGTACACCACGAATCCGGATATCTCTTCCGGTGATGGCGTGGCGATGGCGTGGCGTGCAGGCTGTCGTGTGGCCAATCTGGAATTTAATCAGTTTCATCCGACCTGCCTGTATCACCCGCAGGCGCGTAACTTCCTGCTGACTGAAGCTTTGCGTGGCGAAGGTGCTCTGCTCAAACGCCCTGACGGCTCACGATTTATGCCTGATTTCGATGCACGTGGCGAACTGGCACCGCGTGATGTAGTGGCGCGGGCAATCGACCATGAAATGAAGCGTCTTGGCGCGGACTGCATGTATCTTGATATCAGCCATCGTCCGCCGGAATTCATCAAGCATCATTTCCCGATGATTGATGAAAAGCTGCAAACACTGGGCATCGACCTGACCAAACAGCCAATTCCGATTGTACCTGCTGCGCATTACACCTGCGGCGGTGTCATGGTGGATCAGCACGGGCGTACCGATCTCGACGGTTTGTATGCGATTGGCGAAGTCAGCTACACCGGTCTGCATGGCGCAAACCGCCTGGCGTCTAACTCACTGCTGGAATGTGTGGTGTATGGCTGGTCTGCGGCGGAGGACATCATTAAGCGCCTGCCTCACGCAAAACTGGCGAAAAACATTCCGCAATGGGATGAAAGCCGGGTGGACAATTCCGATGAGCAGGTGGTTATCCAGCATAACTGGCATGAACTGCGCCTGTTTATGTGGGACTACGTGGGAATTGTGCGCACGACCAAACGCCTTGAGCGTGCCCTGCGTCGCATCATGACGCTGCAACAGGAAATTGACGAGTATTACGCCAACTTCCGTATTTCTAATAATCTGCTGGAATTGAGAAATCTGGTACTGGTGGCTGAACTCATCGTCCGCAGCGCACTGGAACGTAAAGAAAGCCGCGGGCTGCACTTCACGCTAGATTATCCCGATTTAGAGGAAAACCCTCAGCCGACAATCTTGCAGCCTTAGTCGCTAAAAAGTGCGAAGGAACGCACTTTAAAAGATACAAAATCCGTCAGTAATTCAGATAAAAATCCGCAATCAGCGCGCAGAACGCTTCGCTGTAAATACCTTCAGATTCCCGTAAATCCAGTTCCACTTCCTCTCTCTCAACGGGCTGCTGCGATAACGTCAGTAACAGGCGGTTAAGGGGTTTTCCCGGACGATCGCGCACGGCCATCCGCCATGCGCTGAACCAGCCCTGCTGATGCGCCAGCGTTTCAAATGCCAGGCCAATGTCATAAGGCAGCACAACACTGAATAATCCTTGCGGCGTAATCAGCTTTCCGGCGCATTCAAGCAGCGATGCGTGTGTGAGGGTTTCGGTATAACGGGCCGCATTTCGCGCTTCATCCCTGCAGGCTACCGCCGATTCAAAATAAGGCGGATTGCTGACAATCAGATCATACTCAGCCGGATGCTGCCGTGCATAATCATTAATATCCTGCGCGAATACAGACAGTCGTTGTGTCCAGATAGATTCGCCAAAATTTTCCGCAGCTTGTTCAGCAGCGGCAGGTTCGAGTTCAACGGCATCAATAGCGGTTTGAGGGTCACTACGCTGAGCCAGCATTATGGCAATAAGGCCGCTGCCGCAGCCGATATCCAGAATGCGTTTAGCCCCGCTGACGGGAGCCGTCGCGCCCAGCAGAACACCATCGGTACCAACTTTCATCGCGCAGCGGTCATGCGCGACGAAAAACTGTTTAAAGGTAAACCCGTTGCGCCGCAAAGGCCGGGCCGAACTGACTTCTTTTGCCACTCATTTCACCGTAATTACGCCGGCCATCAGGCCTCTGAACGAAAACTGTCGTAGCATAGGGTAAAGAGATGTGGAGGAAAAGGCACGTAAACCGCTTAAATAGGTGAAGATCGCGTCTAACACGTCTATAATCGGCGCCCCAAGTAGAGGTAGACCATGACTGTAACCACTTTTTCCGAACTCGAACTCGATGAACGCCTGATTGACGCCTTAGGCGACAAAGGCTATAGCCGCCCGACTGTCATACAGGCAGAGGCAATTCCGCCAGCAATGGACGGACGCGATGTGTTGGGTTCGGCTCCTACCGGCACCGGCAAAACCGCGGCATTCCTGTTGCCAGCCTTGCAGCATTTGCTGGATTTCCCGCGTAAGAAATCTGGTCCTCCCCGTATTCTGATCCTCACGCCAACCCGTGAACTTGCCATGCAGGTTGCTGAACAGGCGCGTGAGCTGGCAAAACATACCGATCTGGATATCGCGACGATCACCGGCGGTGTGGCATATATGAACCACGCCGAAGTATTCAGCGAAAACCAGGATATCGTCGTTGCGACGACCGGCCGTTTGCTGCAATACATCAAAGAAGAAAACTTTGACTGCCGTGCAATTGAAACGCTGATCCTAGACGAAGCCGACCGCATGCTGGACATGGGTTTTGCTCAGGATATCGAAACGATTTCTGCCGAAGCACGCTGGCGTAAACAGACGTTGCTGTTCTCCGCAACGCTGGAAGGGGAAGCCATCCGTGAATTCGCAGAACGCATTCTGACTGAACCGGTAGAAATTGAAGCCGATCCGTCACGCCGCGAGCGCAAAAAAATCCTGCAATGGTATTACCGTGCTGACGATCTGGCGCATAAAACCCAGATGCTCATCCATTTGCTGAAACAGGAAGACGTCACTAAATCAGTGATCTTCGTGCGTAAGCGTGAGCGTGTGCATGAGCTGGTTGCCTGGCTGCGTGAGGCAGGGATTAACTCCTGCTACCTGGAAGGCGAAATGGTACAGGTTAAACGTACCGAAGCCGTGAAACGTATGGTCGAAGATCGCGTTAACGTGCTGGTTGCCACCGATATTGCTGCCCGCGGTCTGGATATTAACGACATCAGCCACGTCTTCAACTTTGACCTGCCGCTGACCGCTGATATCTATTTGCACCGTATCGGCCGTACCGGTCGTGCTGGCCGCAAAGGCACCGCGATCTCCTTTGTGGAAGCGCATGACCATCTGCTGCTCGGTAAAATCGGTCGTTACCTGAACGAACCGCTGAAAGCACGCGTGCTCGAAGGCTTCCGTCCTAAGACCAAAGCACCTAGCGAAAAAGTCACCGGTAAACCCTCGAAGAAAGTGCTGGCGAAACGCAAAGAGAAGCAGAAAGCGGATCAGGAAAAATCAAAGGTGAAAGTGAAAGTTCGCCATCGTGACAGCAAAAACGTTGGTAAGCGCCGCGTTAAACCTGACGCTGCGAAAGACGCATCCAAATAAAGCCTGATTTGATGCAAAGAAAAACCGCCCCGAAAGGCGGTTTTTTTATATCCGTCAATCACAGGAACCTGAAAGGCTCAGCAGCCATTACAGGCTTTCAGTGAAGGTACGGGTAATGACGTCACGCTGCTGTTCAGCAGTCAGTGAGTTGAAACGTACCGCATAGCCAGACACACGAATAGTCAGCTGTGGGTATTTTTCAGGATGTTTCACTGCATCTTCCAGAGTTTCACGGCGCAGTACGTTAACATTCAGGTGCTGACCGCCTTCCACGCGCACGGTTGGCTGAACTTCCATTGGCACTTCACGGTATTCGAATTTGCCAAGATCGCTGACAGCTACGATCTGGTCTTCCGCAAAACCCGCTTTAGCACATACACAACGCGCTTCAGCTTTTTCATCGTCGAGCAGCCAGAAAGAGTTTTTCAGCGCTTCGTTGTCAGTTTTAGTAATTTGGATCCCGGTGATCATATGTTGCCTCCAAGTTGGCTACGATACTGTTAAATGATTGATGTCAGGCCGGACCACAACCTGTTTTCCTGTTGTCAGATATAACAGCAGAGCACCCCGCATTCTTTGATAAATATCAATCTTTTCCGTGTGGGTATTTCCTACCCTCAGCATATTTATGTTTTATATCAATTTTTCCAAGGTGGCCGGTTAAATTATTTTTGTAAATTATCAACAAATTTTGCATAGAACGTTAAGTTGCAGATAAACATCGGTAAAAGCTCACGCGGGTTTCACTCAGCAGGATGAGCAGGTAAGCTACTGCCAGTTTAAAATTACCCTCAAAAGGAGAGCGTCAATGTCCACTACTCTCACCTGGCATGACGTGATTGGTCAGGAAAAAGAACAGCCCTATTTCGTTGATACCTTGAAGTTTGTCGCAGCTGAACGCGCAGCGGGCAAAACTATATATCCGCCACAGCAGGATGTGTTTAACGCCTTCCGCTCCACTGAGCTGGCAGACGTCAAGGTGGTGATCCTGGGTCAGGATCCTTACCACGGTCCCAATCAGGCTCATGGTTTATCTTTTTCCGTACGCCCCGGGATCCCTGCTCCGCCTTCTTTAGTGAACATGTACAAAGAACTGGCCACTGATATTCCCGGCTTCGAACGACCGTCTCACGGCTATCTGCAAAGCTGGGCCGATCAGGGCGTGCTGCTGCTGAACACGGTGTTGACCGTTGAAGGCGGTCAGGCGCATTCCCATGCCAAACTGGGCTGGGAAACCTTCACCGACAAAGTCATAGCCGCGCTGAACGAAAACCGTGAAGGGATTGTGTTCTTGCTTTGGGGCTCTCATGCACAAAAGAAAGGCAACATTATTGACCGCAACCGCCACCATGTTTTGAAAGCACCGCACCCTTCTCCGCTTTCGGCACATCGCGGTTTTCTGGGATGTAAGCACTTCTCGCAGGCGAATGCTTTACTGGAACAACAAGGTCTGGCACCGATTGATTGGGTACCAGCATTACCCGAACAGGCATAAAAAAGAGGCACCCGCGAAGGTGCCTCTTTCGTCATATCAGTCTGTGAAAAACAGAATCAGGCTTTGGCTTTAGAAACCGCAACCATTGCAGGGCGTAACAAACGGCCGTTCAGGGTGTAACCCTTCTGCATCACCATCATCACGTGATTAGGTTCCAGCTCTTCTGATTCCATCATCGTCATCGCCTGATGCAGTTCCGGATTGAAAGGCACGTGGATATCGCTCACCACTTCCATACCGAATTTGCGCACAGCATCCAGCAGAGATTTCAGGGTCAGCTCGACACCTTCAATCAAACCTGCCAGCTCTGAATTGGATTTATCAGCCAGATCCAGAGCACGTTCCAGATTATCGATAACTGGCAACAGCTCACCGGAGAATTTCTCCAGAGCGAATTTATGCGCTTTCTCGATATCTTGCTCAGTACGGCGACGGATGTTTTCCACTTCCGCTTTTGCACGCAGCAGGCTGTCACGCTCACGCTGCTGGAGTTCTTTCAGTTCTGCTTCCAGTTCTGCAATACGTTCATCGCGCGGGTCAACGACATCTGCCGCCTGAGTTTCCGCTTCCGCATGCAGCTCTTGTTCCTGATTCAGTTCTTCAGAGACTTGCTCGTCAGGTGTCTTATGTTCTTTACTACTCATGAATCTCTCCGCGTTTTAGCATTAATCTTGCTAGTTGGCTTATTATGGGGATCAAAACCGGGGTTTCAAGGTTTGGTTTTGAATGAAACCGGTCATAATGCAGGTGTCATCACACCCTGCTGAGGATAACCACAGCGATGAATAAAAAATTTGAGTGCATTGGGATCGTCGGGCACCCACGCCATCCTTCGGCACTTGCCACCCATGAAATGCTTTACCATTGGTTAATCTCAAAAGGTTATCAGGTCGTCGTTGAACGGCAGGTGGCACAGGATTTAGCCCTGGAAGGCGCACAAACCGGCAGCCTGGCGGAGATTGGCAAACTGGCCGATCTTGCCGTTGTAGTTGGCGGTGACGGTAATATGCTGGGCGCCGCGCGCGTTCTGGCACGCTATGACATCAAAGTCATCGGCATTAACCGCGGTAATCTCGGTTTTCTGACCGATCTTGATCCGGATAACGCCCTTCAGCAACTCGATGATGTTCTGCAGGGCGAATACATCAGCGAACAGCGTTTCCTGCTGGAGGCCATGGTACGCTGCAAAGACCAGCAATGTCGCGTGAGCACGGCCATTAATGAAGTCGTTCTCCATCCGGGGAAAGTCGCGCACATGATTGAATTTGAAGTCTATATTGACGAAAAATTCGCCTTCTCTCAACGCTCCGACGGTTTGATTATTTCGACCCCGACCGGTTCTACCGCCTATTCTCTTTCAGGTGGCGGCCCTATCCTTACACCGACGCTTGAAGCTATCGCGCTGGTGCCAATGTTCCCGCACACGCTTTCCGCGCGCCCGCTGGTCATCAATAGCAGCAGCACCATTTGTCTGCGTTTTTCACATATGAGCAATGATCTGGAAATCAGCTGTGACAGCCAGATCGCCCTTCCCATCCAGCCGGGTGAAGAAGTGGTGATCCGCCGAAGTGAATTCCATCTCAACTTAATCCATCCAAAGGATTACAGCTATTTCAATACATTAAGTACCAAACTTGGATGGTCAAAAAAACTCTTCTGATTTGATAAAAATAGTTCGCCAGCCCCTTTACTGTATATAAAACCAGTTTATACTGTATGTAATTACAGGTCTGTTGTTATGTACAGGAAGGTGATCATGCTGGCGCAATTAACTATCAGTAACTTTGCCATTGTCCGTGAATTAGAAATCGATTTTCATGCCGGTATGACGGCAATCACCGGCGAAACCGGTGCAGGTAAATCCATTGCTATTGACGCACTGGGCCTTTGCCTGGGCAACCGCGCCGATGGCAGCATGGTTCGCCTTGGCGCAAGCCGTGCAGATATTTGCGCTCGTTTCACCCTTGCCGATACACCTTCCGCAAAACACTGGCTGGCCGATAATCAGCTGGATGAAGGGCATGATTGCCTGCTGCGCCGCACGATCAGCAGCGATGGTCGCTCACGTGGCTTTATCAACGGAACGCCTGTGCCGTTGTCCCAACTGCGCGAACTGGGCCAGCATCTTATTCAGATTCACGGCCAGCACGCCCATCAGCTTCTGCTCAAACCTGAGCATCAGAAAGACCTGCTCGATGCATATTCAGACCAGCCTTTGTTACTGGCAGAAATGCGAACCGCTTACCAGAACTGGCACCACAGCTGCCGCCAGCTGGCACAATATCAGCAGCAGATGAATGAGCGTGAATCACGCCGCCAGCTCCTGCAATACCAGTTAAAAGAGCTCAATGAGTTTTCCCCTCAGCCGGGTGAATACGAGCAAATTGATGAAGAATATAAGCGTCTGGCAAACAGCGGACAGCTGTTGTCTCTCAGCCAGAGTGCTCTGTATTTGCTGGCCGATGGTGAAGAACAGAATATTGTCAGCATGCTCTACACCGCCCGTAATCAGTTAACTGAACTGGCTGAACTCGACAGCAAAATGAACGAGCTGATCATTATGCTGGATGAGGCCTCGATTCAGGTTAGCGAAGCCAGCGACGAACTGCGTCATTACAGCGAACGTCTGGATATGGATCCAAACCGCTTGTACGAACTGGAACAGCGCCTGTCCCGCCAGATGAACCTCGCACGTAAGCATCATGTCAGCGCTGAAGAGCTGCCAGAATTGCATCGTCAGTTACTGGAAGAACAAAAGGCACTGGATGAGCAGGAAACGAATCAGGCCGAGCTTAGCGAAGCGGTACAACGTCATTATCAGAAGGCCGTGACCATTGCCGAACAACTTCACGAAAAACGCCAGTATTTTGCTGATGAATTAACTCAACTGATCACGCAAAGTATGCAGGCACTGTCCATGCCGCACGGTAAATTTAAAATTCAGGTTCAGTTCGAACCTGAACATCTAAGCATCGAAGGTGCGGATCGCCTGGAATTCCAGGTTACGACTAACCCGGGCCAGCCTCTTCAGGCGCTGGCTAAAGTGGCATCCGGCGGTGAGCTGTCGCGTATCGCTTTGGCGATTCAGGTCATTACTGCACAAAAAATGGAAACTCCGGCACTGATCTTTGATGAAGTGGACGTCGGTATCAGCGGACCAACTGCCGCAATTGTCGGCCGCCTGTTACGCCAATTGGGTGAATCGACACAAGTAATGTGCGTAACTCATCTACCTCAGGTTGCAGGATGTGGTCATCAGCATTATTTTGTCAGCAAGGAAACCGACGGCGAAGTGACAGAAACCCAAATGAATCGTCTTGATAAGAAGGCGCGTTTGCAGGAACTGGCACGCTTGCTGGGCGGAAGTGAAGTCACCCGAAACACGTTAGCCAATGCAAAAGAGTTGCTCGCAGCGTAAAAAGCTCAACTTTTTTACATTTAAGCGGTCATACAGGTGCCCCGCAAAGGTTTCAAACTGATGAAAGGTCTATTATCATCGGCATCTTATGCCCTAAAGGAATGTAATGACTATGCGCTGTAAAACGCTAACTGCCGCCGCTGTAGCTCTTCTAATGCTTACTGCGGGCTGTTCCACTCTGGAAAAGGTGGTTTATCGGCCTGACATCAATCAGGGGAACTACTTATCTCCTGCTGATGTACAAAAAATTCATACCGGCATGACTAAGCAACAAGTTGCTTATGTTCTTGGCACGCCGATGTTGCACGACCCGTTTGGCAGTGATGTTTGGTATTACGTGTTCCGTCAGGAGCCAGGTCATGAAGGTATAACTCAGCAAACATTAACGCTGACCTTTAACCAGGGTGGCGAGTTGACCAACATCGATAACAAACCGAAGTTGAGCGATCAGCAATAAATCGCCCGGGTGTGATGGTCGTTGGTAGCTACCAAAAATCATCTTTCAGGGTAAAAAAATAAGGCGCCTCAGGCGCCTTATTTTTTTGAACGTTCGGCACGAATACGCCGCAGCTCTTTCGGATCCGCAATCAGCGGCCGGTAAATTTCAATCCGATCACCGTCGCTCACCGTGTCCACCAATTTTACGGGCCGGCTGTAAATCCCCAGCTTGTTCTTCTTTAAATCAATGTCCTGACGCAGTTCAAGCAAGCCAGAAGCAATAACCGCCTGTTCAACATTGCTGCCTTCTTCCAGTTTGACGGTTCTCAGGTACTGACGTTCTGGCAACGCATAGACCACTTCAACGCGGATTTCAGGCACTGTAGACCTCTTTTGCACGTAAAGTGAACGCCTGAACCATGCTTCCTGCCAGCTCTTTGAAGATTTTACCGAACGCGAGCTCAATCAGCTTATTCGTAAATTCGAAATCCAGACTGAGCTGAACTTTGCAGGCTTCAGGGCTCAGTTCGATGAAATCCCATCCGCCGGTTAGCTTCCGGAAAGGGCCATCAACCAGCTGCATATCAATACGTTTATTGCTTATCAGCGTATTTTTCGTGGTAAACGTTTTACTGATGCCTGCTTTAGAAACATCGACAGCGGCTGTCATCGACGTGTCACTGTTTTCTAAAATCCGACTGCCGGTACAACCGGGCAGAAATTGCGGGTAAGCATCGACATCATTAACCAGGGTGTACATCTGTTCCACGCTGAACGGCACAAGCGCAGAACGACTTATCTGTGGCATATCATTTTCCAGGAGTCATAAAACGTACAGATAATACCATTTATCTGCGCGGTAATAAAAACTACGAAGCATAGCGCGCCACAAACAGGAAAAACATCTGACTCTGACCGCGTGGGGATTTCATTCGGCATCGCTTACAGTATAATAAGTGTCACTATGACAAAGAAAAAAGCACATAAACCCGGTTCCGCGACTATCGCGATGAACAAACGCGCTCGCCATGAATACTTCATCGAAGATGAGATCGAGGCGGGGCTTGCTTTGCAGGGATGGGAAGTCAAATCGATGCGCGCTGGAAAAGCAAACATCACTGACAGCTATGTCACATTCCGCGACGGTGAAGCCTTTTTATTCGGCGCAACCATTCAACCTCTCAACGTGGCGTCAAGTCATGTGGTTTGTGATCCGACCCGCACAAGAAAATTACTGCTGAACAAACGTGAGTTAGAAACGCTGTTCGGTAAAGTGACACGCGATGGTTACACCGTCGTCGCGCTTTCTATGTACTGGAAAAATGCCTGGTCGAAAGTGAAAATCGGCCTGGCAAAAGGTAAGAAAGAGCACGACAAGCGCGATGACATTAAAGATCGTGAATGGAAAGTAGACAAAGCACGTATCATGAAGAACTCAAACCGCTAAGTCTCTGGCTTAACATACAGTTTTTCTGATATACTGCTAAATAGTACTTGGGGCTGATTCTGGATTCGACGGGATTTGCGAAGCCCAAGGAGCATGCCGAGGGGCGGTTGGCCTCGTAAAAAGCCGCAAAAAAATAGTCGCAAACGACGAAAACTACGCCCTAGCAGCTTAATACCCTGCTTAGAGCCCTCTCTCCCTAGCCTCCGCTCTTAGGACGGGGATCAAGAGAGGTCAAACCCAAAAGAGATCGCGTGGACACCTTGCCTGGGGTGAAAGCGTTAAACCCAATCAGGATAGTTTGTTAGTGGCGTGTCCATCCGCAGCTAACCGGCGAATGTAAAGATTGGACTAAGCATGTAGTGCCGACGGTGTAGTAATTTCGGACGGGGGTTCAAATCCCCCCAGCTCCACCAAATAATGATCCGGTTATTACCAGATAAGTCCGGAGAAGTCCTGAAAGCCCGCATCCCTTCTAGGTTTGCGGGCTTTTTTGTGTCTGTAGAAGTCCGAGATGATCCGCCTGAAACCGGCGTCTATTGGTATACGAATTGGTATACGCTAAGATATATACCAATAAACGTATACCAATTAGGGAAGATCCTTGCATGACGGTGACGGACTCTTTCTCCTGGTCAAAACCACCGGCAAGAAAATTTGGCGTTTCCTCTATCAGGTTCCTAACACATCAAAACGCACCATTGATCTGCCTTGGCGCTTATTCTGCACGTTCACTGGCTGATGCCCGAGAAGTGCACAAAAGGTTTCGGTTATTACCAGATACGCAAAGAAAGCCGCACCCCGCAAGGGTTTGCGGCTTTTTTATTGCAACATCTCCATTGAGTCATCGCAGTCTATCCTTTTGTTTTTCATCTATAACACGATATTTATCTCATCCATTTCTGCGGATAGTCGTTTTCCATAGCGGCCGGTTATCTTATTGCGGCCATCTTCGACTATTGCCCGTTTTGCGCAGATGTTTGGCGCTTGACCCTGACTTATTGAATCGTCATATTCGAAATATGAAAGCATCACTTTTACCCTCGCCTTTAGCTGCGGGGGTTTGTTTTTTTGGCACCATCAGGAGATTACTTGTGAAGAAAAAAATACTGCTGTGCCTTCTGGCGCTGGCGGCTACCAGCGGTTTTGCACAGGCTGAAACAACATTGCGTTTCGGCGTAGATCCGTCGTTTCCCCCTTTTGAATCCAAAGCACCGGACGGTAAGCTGATCGGTTTTGATATCGATCTGGGCAACGCAATCTGTCAGCAGGCTCAGGTTAAATGTGAGTGGGTTGAAACCGCGTATGACGGAATAATTCCTGCCCTAAATGCTAAAAAATTTGATGCCGTACTTTCCGCCATGTCTATGACGCCAAAACGCAAAACACAGGTCACTTTCTCCGACATGCTTTATCACGTTCCCAGTGTGCTGATTGCGAAAAAAGGTAG
The DNA here is from genome assembly GCF_011065485.1 of Rahnella contaminans. Classification (NCBI taxonomy): domain Bacteria; kingdom Pseudomonadati; phylum Pseudomonadota; class Gammaproteobacteria; order Enterobacterales; family Yersiniaceae; genus Rahnella; species Rahnella contaminans. Next base: position 588,317 of record NZ_JAADJS010000002.1, on the reverse strand, counting down.
TGGCCTGCAACCGACGGCGGAATCGCTGCAAGGCAAAACCGTCGGCGTCGCTCAGGGAACTACGCAGGAAGCGTATGCGCAAGGCGAATGGCAGAAGAAAGGCGTGAACGTCGTATCCTATCAGAATCAGGATTTCGTGAATCAGGACCTGGCCTCTGGCCGTATCGACGTGACATTGACTAACGCGGCGGCAGCCGAAACCGGCTTTCTGAAAACGCCTGAAGGCAAAGATTATGCCTTTGCTGGCAAGCCGTTAAACGACACCCGTTATCTGGGCGAAGGAACGGCTATCGGGCTGCGTAAAGATGATCAGGCGCACCTGACACTTATCAATAATGCGCTGGCAGAAATCCATAAAAACGGGACTTACCAGACGTTGGAAAAGAAATACTTCACGTTTGAGGTCTACACCAAAAAGCCGTAATTCCTTTCATCAGGCCGCATGTGGCTAACCATGCGGCTCAATATTTGCGGGATGGATTCCAATACCACCTGCCAGAAACTGCAATGCAGAAGATTGTTTTCGTGAACCTCCGCAATCCTCAAACCTTTCCGTTTCACTGATCCGGCTATCAGCCTAAAGTCAGCCTCACCGATAAACGTTATCCGAAAAGGTTACACCAACATGAGATCCGCCGACGTCTGCCTAAGTGCCAGCAAAGCTTCATCACGGATATCCGTGTCCGTAATGATTGTGTCGATTTTTTCCATCGGCAACACCAGGTTATATCCGCGACGGCCAAACTTAGTCGAATCAGTGACAACGACAACCCGCTGAGCAGCGGCAGCCATAATGCCGCTGATGCTGTAGCCCTCATTAAATGTGGTGATGCCTGTTGCGGCGTCCAGACCGTCCGCGCCCACAAACATCAGATTGGCGACGATTCCCTGCAAGGCATATTCCGTAATGTTTCCATGCAAAGAGCGTGTTTTATGCCGCAACGTTCCACCACAGACCACCAGCGTGATATCGGGGTTTTCAGATAAAACAAACGCAGCTGGCAGATTGTTCGTGATAACGGTGATGTCGCCTGATTTTACCAGCTCTTCCGCCAGCAACATGGTTGTGCTGCCACTGTCGAGAATGACGGTATCTCCGGGTTTTACCAATCCTGCCGCAGCCTGAGCTATACGTTTTTTAGGATCACTGGCCTGCAAATAACGTTCTTCAAGCACCATTTCATCTTGCGGCAATCCCGTCAGATCGGCCATCGAAGCGTCGCGTTTCGCCGCGCCGCCATGAAAACGCGTCAGAGCGCCCTTTTGTTCCAGTAGACCCAAGTCAGAACGGATTGTTACTTCAGAAACGTCGAAAGAACTCGAAAGCTCGGCGACCATGACGGTGCCGTTTTGATTCACTAAATCAATGATTTTGTTACGTCTATCATAAGTATTCATGATTAAGGATCCGAAAGACTGTATTGCGGACAGTGTAAACAAAAGGCGTCATTAAGAGGAGAAAAAAATACCGACATTGTGAAACGTGATATCACCTTGCCCGCCAGGCTTTGATTGCTTTCATATTACGGCACGCTCCGGAAGACGAAAGAAAACGAATGCAACAATCTTACGAAATATTTCGATCGCTGTCACGAATTCTGTAAAACGCTATTGTTTGGCTTTCGAAATGATATGAGTATCTTCGAAAACAAACGGAGGCCAAAATGAAAGATATTATCGAAAAACATAAGCAAGGCGAAAGTACCGGGATTTGTTCTGTCTGCTCTGCACATCCATTGGTGATCGAGGCCGCCTTGCGGGAAGATCTCCGCACCGATCGTAAAGTGTTGATCGAAGCCACCTCTAATCAGGTGAACCAGTTTGGTGGCTATACAGGAATGCTGCCGATCGATTTTCGCGATTTCGTTCTCGCGATTGCGGAAAAAGTCGGATTCCCGGTGCAGCGACTCATTCTGGGAGGGGACCACCTGGGGCCAAACTGCTGGCAAAATGAGGATGCTGAAAGTGCAATGTCTAAGGCAGAGGTGCTGATAGCGCAATATGTTGAAGCAGGTTTCAGCAAGATCCATCTGGACGCCTCAATGTCATGCAAAGACGATCCGGTTCCGCTTGATCCTTTCGTTGTCGCTCAGCGTGCAGCGCGTTTATGTCAGGTGGCCGAACGTGTTGCAACCCCCCTGCAAAAATGCTCGTTGACCTACGTCATTGGCACCGAAGTTCCGGTCCCTGGCGGAGAAGCTTCTGCTATTCAGCACGTTCATGTGACCGAGTCGAAAGACGCGCAAGCTACGCTCGAAATGCATCATCAGGCTTTCAGGGAAATGGGGCTTGAGGCGGCAATTGAGCGGATCATCGCCGTTGTTGTGCAGCCAGGTGTAGAGTTTGATCATAGCCGTGTGATCCACTATCAGCCGAAACTCGCTGAAGGATTATCGGCTTATATAACAACGACTCCACTGGTTTATGAAGCACATTCAACCGATTACCAAACCCGAGAATCCTATCGTCATCTGGTTAAGGATCACTTTGCCATTCTTAAAGTCGGGCCTGCGTTAACCTTTGCCCTTCGTGAAGCCGTTTTTGCTCTGGCGAATATCGAACAGGTGCTGATCGCCCCCGAATCACGCAGCCAGATACTGACCGTGATCGACGGTGTCATGCTGGACGAACCGGTTTACTGGAAAAAATACTACAACCCGACATTCAGCCTTTCGCTGATCGACCTGCATTTCAGCCTTTCAGATCGCATTCGTTATTACTGGCCCAATGCCCGCATCAACCGGGCTATGGAAGCGCTGCTCGCCAATTTAAAATCAGTAGAAATCCCGCTGGGCCTGTTGAGCCAATATCTTCCTGCGCAATTTGAACGGGTGATGGCGAATAAACTGACCAGCGATCCTCACGAACTGATTATCGATAAAATTCAGGACGTTCTGCGCGCCTACCATTACGGCTGTTCCCTGCAGCCCGTCAGCGCGGAGGCCCGCTGCAATGCTTAACTGCGAAATCTTCGTCAAAACAAATATTGCCTTTACAGATCATCGCGAAGCGCTGGCCCACATCGGAGAAAGCATGGTCAAAGCCGGTGTGGTTGAAAGCACCTACCCGCGGGCGCTTCTGAATCGCGAGGCTGAATTCCCGACGGGCATTCAGCTTGAAGAGCATGCAGTCGCTATTCCGCACTGCGAAGCCAGCCATGCCCGGAGTCCGGCTATCTACCTGATTCGCCCGAATGCTCCCGTTGAATTCTTTCAGGCTGATGATGAAGGCACCGTTTCTGCGTCTCTGATAGTGGCGCTTATCGTCACACATCCGTCAGAACAGCTGAGCTTGTTACGTCAACTTTTCAGTCAACTACAGAAGCCGGAATTTTTAGAAAAACTGCTTACTGCGCCAGAAAATCAGCTGGCATCCCTCTTTGAGCAACAGGTTTTCTTACCGGCTGAAGAGAAAATTTCTCCCGTTTATATCTGAAGCCGTTAGCAACAGAAGCATCTCCTCTACACCTTACTTAAAAACATTAAAACAAAGCATCAAGGAGCCTTACCGTGAAGCGAAAAATCATTGTCGCCTGTGGCGGAGCCGTTGCCACTTCCACTCTGGCAGCAGAGGAAATCAAAGAGTTATGCGCGGCACACAATATTGAAGTGGATCTCGTCCAGTGCCGCGTCACTGAGATCGAAACCTACATGGACGGTGCGCATCTGATTTGCACCACGGCCAGAGTTGACCGCAAGTTCGGCACAATTCCGCTGGTACATGGGATGCCGTTCATTTCTGGCGTCGGCATGGATGCGTTGCGTGAGCAAATACTGACCCTGTTGCAGGAGTAAGCCATGTTTACCGAAATAATGCGCTACATCCTCGACCTCGGGCCGACAGTCATGTTGCCCGGTGTCATCATCATTTTCTCCCTGATATTGGGCATGAAACTGGGGGACTCATTTAAATCAGCCATTCACATTGGCATCGGCTTCGTCGGGATCGGTCTGGTCATTGGCCTTATGCTCGATTCCATCGGACCTGCGGCAAAAGCGATGGCCGAGCATTTTGAAATCAACCTGCAAGTGGTGGATATTGGCTGGCCGGGTTCATCACCGATGACCTGGGCTTCCCAGATTGCGCTGGTTGCCATTCCGATTGCTATCGGGGTGAATATCGTGATGCTGCTGACCCGCATGACACGCGTCGTCAACGTCGATATCTGGAACATCTGGCACATGACATTCACCGGCGCCATGCTGCATCTGGCAACCGGATCATACTGGCTGGGGATCATGGGCGTCGTGGTTCACGCGGCGTTCATCTACAAACTGGGCGACTGGTTTGCGAAAGATACCCGCGATTTCTTCAACCTTGAAGGCATCGCAATCCCGCACGGCTCCTCGGCTTATCTTGGCCCGATTGCCGTGCTGGTCGATACCCTTATTGAGAAAATCCCGGGTCTGAACAAAATCCACTTCAGCGCCGACGATGTTCAGAAACGCTTTGGCCCGTTCGGAGAACCCGTCACCGTGGGTTTTGTGATGGGTCTGATTATTGGTTATCTCGCCGGATATGACATCAAAGGCGTATTGCAGCTGGCCGTCAAAACGGCTGCCGTCATGCTGCTGATGCCGCGGGTGATTAAACCGATCATGGATGGGTTAACACCTATTGCCCGCCATGCCCGTACACGACTGCAAGCCCGTTTCGGTGGACAGGAATTCCTGATTGGTCTGGATCCTGCGCTTCTGCTCGGCCATACCGCCGTCGTATCCGCCAGCCTGATCTTTATTCCATTAACGATTTTGATTGCGGTGCTGGTACCGGGAAATCAGGTTCTGCCGTTTGGGGATCTGGCAACTATCGGTTTCTTTGTGGCGATTGCTGTTGCCGTGCATCAGGGGAACCTGTTCCGCACGCTGATTTCGGGCTGCATCATCATGAGTATTACCCTCTGGATTGCGACGCAGACCATCGACTTGCACACTCAGCTCGCGGCAAATGCCGGTGCTCTCACGGCCGGTGGCCGGGTGGCATCCATGGATCAGGGCGGTTCTCCGATTACCTATCTTCTGATCCAACTTTGTACGCTGAAAAACATCGCGGGGCTCAGCATCATCGGCATCATTTACGCCGTGGGTGTATTCCTCACATGGCGACGCGCCCGTAATTTTACCCGGGCTGAAAAACTGGCAGCGGCTGCACTGGCCAGCGCTTAACCCTCATCCAGGCGGAGAGTTACCTCCGCCTTAAGGAAACAATGATGCAATCTGTAGTTGTACATCAGGGCGGAACAATTACCGTCGAGGAAAAAGCAAATCCTGTATTAAGCGCGCCCGATGATGTGTTAGTTCGCGTTGCGTATTCCGGCCTGTGCGGCTCTGATATTCCGCGTATTTTCGCCAACTCTTCGCATTATTATCCGATCACGCTCGGCCATGAATTCAGTGGTTACGTGGTCAGTACAGGTGGCGAAGTTCATGATTTACAGGAAGGTGATGCTGTGGCGTGCGTTCCTCTTCTCCCCTGCTTCCAGTGTGAAGAATGCAAGAAAGAAGCCTACTCACAATGTAAGCACTACCAGTTTATCGGCTCCCGCCGCGATGGCGGCCATGCGGAATATGTGGTCGCGCCGAGAAAAAATCTCTTCCGGCTGCCGGAAAACGCTTCTCTGTTGCAGGGCGCATTTCTGGAACCGATCACCGTAGGTTTACACGCACTGAAACTGGCCGGTGGTTGTGAAGGCAAAGAAGTCGTCGTGATTGGTGCGGGGACGATCGGTCAGTTGATCATTCAGGCCGCAAGCGCCCTGGGTGCGCGTTCCGTGACCGCCATAGACATCAACCCTCAGCGGCTGGCGCTTGCTCTGGAAACCGGTGCAAGCCATAGCTTCAACAGCGCCATGCTGAACGCTGACGAAATCCGCCAGCAAAGTCAGGAGCGTCGTTTTAATCAGCTGATTATCGAAACCGCTGGTACGCCGCAAACCGTCGCGCTGGCTCTCGACATTGCGGGCCCGAAAGCGCAGGTCGCGCTGGTCGGTACGCTGCATAAAGATCTGACCCTGAATGTGACAACCTTCAGCCATATCTTGCGTAAAGAGCTGACGTTACTCGGCAGCTGGATGAATTATTCCGCGCCCTGGCCCGGCAGTGAATGGCAGCTGGCAACGCAGCTTTTCGCGGAACAGAAAATAAATCTGACACCACTCATTGGCTGTCTTGGTGACCCGGAGGAATTTGCCAAGGAAGTTACCGCCCTGAAAGGAAAACCTATGGCGGGCAAAATCCTGCTGGATTTAACAAGGAGCTAAATTCATGTATCTGATCTCAAACAGAGAAATGCTGCTGGCGGCGCAGCGCGAAGGTTATGCGGTTCCGGCATTCAATATCCACAATATGGAAACGGTACAGGTTGTGGCCGAAACGGCGGCCGCGATGAGCTCTCCGGTGATACTCGCCGGAACGCCCGGCACATTCAGTTATGCGGGAACCCGGTACCTGATTTCGATATGTCAGGAAGCGGCACGGAAAAACCGTATTCCGCTGGCACTGCATCTTGATCATCATGAGGAACTGGAAGACATCGGGACGAAAGTCCGCTCGGGGATCCGATCCGTCATGATCGACGCCTCACATTTTCCGCTGGCAGAAAACATTGAAAAGGTGCGCGATGCGGTGCGTTTATGCCATGCCTTTGACGCGAGCGTAGAGGCCGAACTCGGGCGGCTTGGCGGGCAGGAGGACGATCTGGTCGTTGAGGAAGGCGACAGCTTCTTTACTGATCCGGTTGTCGCCAGGCACTTTGTGGAATCCACCCGCATCGATTCGCTGGCGGTCGCCATTGGTTCAGCACACGGCTTATATCTGGGCACGCCCAAACTGGATTTCCGCCGTCTGGAGCAAATTCGTCAACGGGTCGATATTCCCCTGGTGTTGCACGGCGCGTCCGGGATCCCGGATGACATGATCCATGAGGCGATTGCGCTGGGGATCTGCAAAGTCAATGTGGCGACAGAGTTGAAAATTGCCTTTGCCGATGCAGTGAAAGACTATTTTACAGCGCATCCTGACGCGAACGATCCGCGCAAATATATCGTTCCCGGAAAGCTGGCTATGCAAAAAGTAGTGGAGGAAAAGATAAAAGTCTGTGGCAGCGCTGGCCGTTTATAACGGGGAATAGGTTTATAACCAGCATGAGGTTTACCGCCTTAATGAATTTAAAGCGGAGGTTTTTTCTCCGCTTTTCAACTCTTTGGCATCTCACCGGTTGCAGCCCAATCACCATTCTGATTTTATGGAAAGCTCTCTGATAGTGAAATGGAAAAGATAATGACAACCCTCAACCACTTTGGCCAGCCCGTGGGCGACGCCCTTCCCGACTGGCAGCCTCGTGAACGTCCGTCACGCGTTCAGCTTAACGGCACCTGGTGTCGCCTTGAGCCACTGAGTTGCGAACTCCACAGCCAGGATCTGTTTAACGCCTGGCACAGCATTGATAACGGCAGTGACTGGACCTATCTTTCTGTTGACCGTCCGGCAACGCAGGCTGAATGCGATCTGTTTATTTCGCAGCAGGTCAAAAGTGAAGATCCGTTGTTTTTCGCCGTTGTGGATAACGCTACAGGCCGTGCCGTTGGCAGCGTATCGCTGATGCGCATCGACCCGGTGAACGGTGTTGCGGAAATTGGTTGGGTAAACTGGTCACCGCTGATGAAACGCACGCGTTTCGGCACGGAAGCGATTTATCTGCTGCAACGTTATCTGTTCGATACGCTGAAATACCGCCGCTGCGAATGGAAATGCCACAGCCTGAATGAACCCTCTAAACAGGCAGCATTACGCTTTGGTTTTCAGTACGAAGGTACATTCCGTCAGGCTATCGTCCTGCGAAGCCACAACCGTGATACCTGCTGGTATTCAGTCATCGACAGCGAATGGCCAGAATCTAAAACGGCATTTGACCGCTGGCTGAGCGCCGATAACTTCTCTGCTGAAGGTCAGCAGAAGCAGCGTCTGGAAGAACTGCGTAAATAAAAACATAGCCCGCGGAATTCACTGACGCGGGCACTTTCTTTGCTTAGCGAATTTACACGGCAGACAGCAACGTAATGTCCGGCCACGCATAAATGATATTTCGCGAACGCCAGATCGGCCCGGAGTCGGTATACCGCCCCGCTTCGCGGCCACCCAGCGCACTGTAAAAACGGATTGCCGGTTCGTTGCCTTCCACTACGCCCAGCCCGACGCTGCGATATCCCGCGGTAATAAGATGCTGAGCCGCTTTACTGATTAACCGTTTACCGAGGCCCTGACGTTTAAAATCGCCGGAAACATACAGGAATTTGATTTCGGCCATCTCGCCAAAATCAGGGTTAGATGACGCCGAGGCAAGGCAAAAACCGGCCAGTTTTCCGTTTACTTCTGCCAGAAAAATACCCTGCCCCACAGCGGGATGATCAAACTTATCCTGCCAGAAAGCTTTACGACGTTGCACATCCAGCGCAGCGAATGCCTCCGCCGGGGCCAGTTTGCAGTAGGTTTCACGCCAGATAGCGACGTGCAATCTGGCGAGTTCATCAATATCTTCTGGCGCAGCTTCGCGCAAAGAAAAAGCAGGCACGGCGTCCCTCGTCATCAAAAAATCCGGTGGCAGAAAAGTCAGCTGAGTATAGTCAGGCTTTTTCTTCCCGAGCTAACAATGAACGCTTTCTTTCCACGCCCCAGCGGTAGCCGGAAATATTCCCGTCTGTTTTCACGACGCGATGGCAGGGAATGGCAACGGCCAGCAGGTTCGCCGCACAGGCACCGGCAACGGCGCGAACGGATTTTGGCGAGCCAATTTTGCGGGCGATATCAGCGTAGCTGGCAGTCGTTCCGGCTGGAATATCGCGCAATGCCTGCCAGACGCGCTGCTGAAAAGCCGTACCGCGAATATCCAGTGGCAAATCCAACCCGATTTGCGGCTGTTCGACAAAGCCGACGATCACGGCAATACGCTGCTCAAAATCAGGATCGCTTCCCACTAGTTCAGCCTGCGGAAAACTGTTTTGCAATTCAGCGATCAACTTTTCCGGATCATCGCCCAGCAAAATGGCGCAAATTCCACGCTGGCTTTCAGCCACTAGAATCTCGCCCAGCGAAGAATGCCCGATGGCAAACCACACGCGAACATCACGGCCACCGGCACGGAATGACTGCGGCGTCATGCCCAGCACTGTGCCCGACGTTTCATAAAACCGGCCATCGGATGAATACCCGGCGGAGTGAACCGCTTCGGTCACTGTCGCCGCATCGGCCAGCTTTTCACGAACGCGGCGCGTGCGCTGCGCCTGCTGATATTCTTTTGGCGTCACACCGGTTTGGGCTTTGAAAATACGATGAAAATGGTAAGCGCTGATGCCGACTTCTGCCGACAGCTGGTTCAGCGTGAGCATTTCGGTTGACTGTTCAAGCAGCCGGCATGCCTGTGCCACGCGCTGAGCGTGAAACTGCGCCAGTGAAATAAGCCCCTGACGGCAGCGTTTGCACGGGCGGAAACCGGCCTGTTCGGCAGCTTCGGCATTGTCGTAGAATTCAATATTTTGCGGATTTGGCTGGCGTGATGGACAGGAAGGCGCGCAGTAAATACCGGTGGTTTTTACCGCATACACAAACTGGCCGTCGGCCTTCGCATCGCAACTGACAACCGCCTGCCAGCGCGGATCCTGCGCCTGATGACTTTCCGCACTTCCCGATAACGCTTCGTGACGAACTTGCTCTTTAGCTGACATGGTCTGCCTCACATTTCCCGACGGGATGATTCACAGCTTATGCTCTGAAATCACCGTGCGCCCTCCGGCGCTTGCTTTCTCATTCAACCCGCCGTTTTCAGCCTCCAAAGGGCGCTGAAGGCGTATCAAGGATCAACTGATAAAAGGCCAGATCCAGCCAGCGGTCAAATTTCCAGGCAGCCTGTTTAATCGTTCCGGTGTGGGTAAATCCGTTCTTCTCATGCAACGCAATGCTGCCACCGTTTGCCGCGTCGATCGCACCAATCAGTGTATGGACATCGCGCTCGCGTGCCGCGTCAATGAGTGCATTGAGCAACACTTTTCCCAGCCCTTTTCCACGATGACTTTTGTGAATATAAATAGAGTGTTCGACAGAATATTTATACGCTGGCCACGCGCGAAACGTGCCGTAACTGGCGAATCCCAGCAACGTCCCTTCTTCATCCTCGAGGCCGATAACCGGGAAATTATTGATCAGTTTAGTGGCAAACCATGAGGTCATACTGTCGATATGGCGCGGTTTATAATCATATAAAGCCGTTGAAGTGATAATGGCATCATTAAAAATATCCAAAATCGGCACCGCGTGCTGATGTTCATTACAGGCAATCAGTTTCATCAGATGTTCCCCTTCGCTTCCGTTATGGTTTAATTTCCACTATAGTGGATTAAATTCCACAAAAGTAAACAACGGAACGCCTGATATGTCAATCGACCAGTTGATCGCTACACGTCTGCAATCATTACGAAAAACTCAGGGGCTGAGCCTCGAACAGTTGGCAAACAATTCCGGGGTCAGTAAAGCGATGATTTCGAAAATTGAACGGCAGGACAGCAGCCCGAGCGCCAGCCTTCTGGGGCGTCTGGCGGCCAGCCTCGGCGTGTCGCTGGCACAGTTGCTTTCAGAAGAAAACCCGCAGCCCGCCCCGCTGCGCCCGCAGGCGAATCAGGAAGTCTGGCAGGATCCGGATATTGGTTATCTGCGCCGCCAGGTGACCGCGCATGAAAAAAATGGTGCGCCCGAACTGGTGGAAATTACCCTTCCAGCCGGAGCGCGCGTCAGCTATCCCGGCTGGCATCAGCAGGCTTACAAGCAGCGCCTGTGGATGGTAGAAGGCACGCTGGATATCCGTTACGGGGATGAAAACTACGCGATGGCCACCGGTGATGCCCTGACGTTTGGCGTCGATTTGCCTATCACATTCACTAATCCGGGTTCGCAGCCTTGTCGCTATCTGCTCGTTATGAGCGACAAATAGCGTCTGCGTTTTCAATCAGCGCCAGTGCGCGATCCCGCTGGCGCCAGAAGCGCGTGGTCATCATCAGCCACATCTCGGGCGACGTATTTTCTCGGGCTGACGCCAGCTCCTGAAAGCCGGGAAACGCGCCGCCGCGATAACTCAGATCATAGTGAAAATCATCAACCGAGCTGTAACGCAGGCGATGTAAATCCGCGATGACACGCTTTAACTGCGCCTGCCAGACGAGCGGATCCGCCATCCAGCGTGTCGTCAGTTTCTCCAGTTCAGGTTGCAATTCCCTGAGTTTTTCAGCCACCGGCGCGAGGTCGAATTCCGGTGAAATAACCGTGATCAGCTCCCTGAGGGAGTGCTGCAAACTGTCAAGATACGCCAGCGGATCCAGCGGTAGCACGGGCTGCGTCAGTAAAACTTCCAGCCAGTGCGCGTGAATTTGCGTATCGCGCCAGAGAATATTCAGGTCCACTTTGTCGTAAGTATCCGCTTCAGTGTGCCACCACCAGCCGCCACCGCTGCCCGGTGACTGCGTCGTTTTTTCCTGAGGCACTTCGCGGAAGGCAAAATGCAGCGGTAAACCGCAGCCCCAGAATGACTGGTCGCCGCCTTTTCCCAGCGCGGTAATGCGCAGCGCCGGTTCGCCGGTCACGGCTTCAACGGCGGCGTTTAAGAACGCATGCGATTCAGAACCGCTGGCATTCAGCACCACATTGACGGCGTCCAGACATCCCGGCGAATCCACGTTGATATGCGCCACACAATGTTGTTTCAGCTGCTGGCGGTAACGGTCGGCGTACCACGTCGAGCCGCCATAACGGGCATTGGAATGCCCCGGCCACCAGATAATCCGCAGCCCGCGCAACAACGTCTCGCGCTGCTGATAAAAATGGATCGCCATCGCCAGACACAACGCATTGCCGGTCGCGTTATCTGTCACGCCCTCATGCCAGGAATCGTAGTGGGAAGACAGCAATACAAACTCCGGGCTGCTGCCGGGAATATCCACCACCGGCATGCTGCATTCGGCGACGTGATAATTCAGCTGTGTGGCCATTTTCACGGTCATCCGCGGGTTATTCTGAAGCTCTGCCAGCAGCCGCTGGCCGCCCTGCTGATTGACTGAAATCACCGGCAGGCGCGGATAACGCAAAAAATCATCCGGCTCCGGCGTGCCCCAAACCGGCCCGACAGTTTCTTCATGCAGTGCGGATTCCGCAGAACCCCAGATATGGATCAGCCCGAGCGCACCGGCGGCACACAGCCGTTGCACGTAATCTTCAAAGCCCTGACCGGCGATCACGATTTTGCCTTTTACGTTCTGCGCCCACGCTTTCCACTGTAGATCGCTACGCGGCGCGCAGGCTTCTGCGTCATAAAAAGCCAGCCCTTCCACGCCCTGCGGGCAATGCGCAGAAAATGAACGGGTTTTCGCTTCACAGCGCCAGCCGGGTTTGCCGGACAATTCCAGGCTGCCGGCCAGCGGATCACTGAGATACAACGGGCAATGCATCAGGCGCGCATCCAGCCCCTGTTCCTGCAATAACGACACCATCCGATGCGCCGCCAGTTCAGCATCATCACAACCGGAAAGCCTGTGCAGCGAGGAAAACTCGTGCAACAGGCCGTCCATCAGCGGCAGTAAATGTTCACGAACCGGCGGACGCAGAGGCATTATTGGGCTTTCCCTTGCTGATGAACGGACATGTCCAGCGGGCCGAAATATTTCACCTTGATCTTCTCCCAGGTGCCGTCAGCCTTAATTTTTGCCAGCCCGTCGTTGAGCAACGCTTTGATTTTGGCGTCGTCTTTGCGCACGCCGTAGGAGGAGCCGACGCTGAATATTTTGTCGTCACGCACTTCCGGGCCGGTCAGTTCGAAGTTTTTACCTTCCGGCTTATTGAGGAAACCGAAGGTCACGGCGACCGCCGGGCTGAGCGCGCCGTCTAAACGCCCGGCGACCAAATCCTGATAGATCGTATCCTGATCGGCATAAGCCACCACATCGACGCCTTTCGGCTGCCAGAAGGTATTGGCGTACATTTCCTGAATCGATCCCTGCTGAACCGCAATGCGTTTACCCTGCAACGATTCCGGCGTCGGCATCAGCGGGCTGCCTTTTGCCACCACCAGCCTGGTCGGAATGTGATACACGAAATCACTGAAGTCGATCACTTTACGACGTTTTTCTGTCGCACCTTGTGGCGAAATAAAATCGACTTTTTTGGCAAGCAGGGAAGGAATTTCGGCGTCAAAACTGCTGACCACGAACTCGCATTTCACTTTCATCACGTCGCAGATGGCGTTGGTGATATCAATTTCAAAACCGGTCGGCGTCCCGCTGGCGTCACGGTACTGGAATGGGGGATAGCCCATGTCGGCGGCGACGCGCAGGGTTTCACCGTCAGCGTGAGCCATCGCGCTGCCAAAGGTCAGTGCCAGAACGGCAGCCGCCAGTGTTTTTTTCATCATTATTCTGTCCTCTCTTCCCAAAGTTATTGTTTTGACTGCCAGTTTGAAAATTCTTCTCTGACTGCGCGGAGCTTTGTGTCGTCCTGACATAAATCGAGAGCCGTCATCGCCAGCGCTTTGGCGGCCTGTAACATGCCCTGCAAACCGGCTTCTGAACCGGTGGCAACCGCGAATTCCGGCGTGTGAGGAAGGACATCGCCGATACGGATATACGGGTGGATTGCCGCCGTTATCTGGCTGACGTTGCCGATATCGGAGGAACCGATGCCGCCGTTCAGCGGAGGCGGGACGACCTCAACGCCGATTGATTCCAGATTTTGCTGGAAGAATCCGGCCAGCGTGAGGTTGTTGTTGCGTTCGGCATAGGTCAGCCCTTCTTCGATTTCCAGCCGCGCGCCGGTCATCAGCGCTGCGCCGCGTGCCGCATCGAAGACTTTTTGCTTCACGGCGGCCAGCCCTTTCACGGTGTCGGCGCGCATCAGGAATTTTGCTTCGCTGTAGGCGGGAACGATATTGGTGGCGCTGCCGCCGTCGGTGATGATGCCGTGAACGCGCACATCGTCGGTGAAAAGCTGACGTAACGCGTTGATCCCGTTGAAAGTGTGGATGACCGCATCCAGCGCGCTGATACCGTTTTGCGGCGCGGACGCCGCATGCGCCGCTTTACCATGAAATTTAAAGACGGCATCGACACACGCCAGCCCGCCGCGCACCACCATGGTTTTATCGCGTGGATGGAACATCATCACCGCATCGGCATCGTCAAAAATGCCTTTGTCGCTGAGGATAATTTTGCCGCCGCCTTCCTCTTCCGCCGGTGTACCGATCACTTCCAGCCTGCCCGTCAGAAACTGCGAAACCTGTTTCAGCGCCAGCGCTGCCGTCACAGAAGCCGTGCCGATCAGGTTATGTCCGCAGGCATGGCCCAGATTGACCAGCGCGTCATATTCGGCCAGTAACGCAATCACCGGCCCCGGTTTACCACTGTCATAAGTGGCGCGGAATGCCGTCGGCAAGCCGCCCAGTTCTTCTTCAATCTCAAAACCTGCCGCACGCAGGGGCGCAATGAGCGCCGCCGCAGAATTCACTTCTTCAAAACTGAGCTCCGGATTGGCATGAATGTTCAGCGCCAGCTCCGTCGCCTGAGCCGCCAGTAAATCGACGGCAGCGATAATCTGCGCCTTTTGTTCTTCTGTAGTGCAAACCGACATGTTTTATTCCCTGCGATGGTGCAAAGCCAAAAATTATTTTCTGACATCGTGAATTGGCCGTTGCGTTGTTTTGCCTCTATGCCTCCCAGAAATAGGGCTTTTAGGGATTTTGGTCAAATTGAGCCTTTTTATCTGTTGCCCTTTTTACGCAAAAATTATTTTATGGTATTCGACTTTGCGGGCAGTACTCCGGGGAAATCCATGAACGAAAAAGACTGGCTGATTTTGCGCGCCGTATATCAGCATAAAAATATTACCCGCGCGGCGGAGCAGCTTTACACCTCGCAGCCCGCCCTGAGTTATCGCCTGCGTCAGATCGAACGCAAACTGGCTATCCGTTTATTTGAAGAAGGGCAAAAGGGGCTGGTTTTCAGCGCGCAGGGGGAATATCTCGCGCAGCACGCGGTGACCGTACTCAGCGATTTACAACAACTGAAACTCAATCTGCACAGCCTGGATCAGGCGCAACAAGGGGAAATCTCGCTCGGCGTTTCCAGCAATTACGCGGCATATCGTCTGCCGCCTTTGCTGAGCCAGTTTCGCCAGACGCATCCGGGGATCCGCGTCAGCCTGATGAGCGGATTCAGCGAGGATATTATTCAAAAGCTGCTGCGCGGCGAGATTGATATGGCGCTGGTGAAAGATGATTTTAACTGGAAGGAAGGTAAGCACCTGATTGAAGAAGATGACTATGTGCTGGTGAACAGTCAGGATTTTGATTTTGCGCTGCTTCCGCACATGCCGCAGATAAAAATCCATCACGGCGCGCACGTCACGCAGCTGATTGAACGCTGGTGGAATGCCAATTTCTCGCACGCGCCGAACATCACGATGGAAGTCGATAAGCTCGAAGTGTGTATGGCAATGGTGGAGCACGGGCTGGGCTACGCGATTGTCGCCACATATTTACCGCTGCCGGAGCATTTTTACCGGCGGCCCGTCAGCGTCGATGGCACGACGGTGAAGAACCGCACCTGGCTGCTGCACCGCCATAACCTCAATGCCACGCCATATAGGCAGGCGTTTATTCATCTGTTACAGACGGCGCAACAAGGGCTGACGCCGCGCTGATCAGAGATCTAACGTGCCGTCGATCAGCGTGCAGGTATCGCCGCCAATCCACGGTTCGCCGTCCACGAAAGTGACTGTCACACGGCCATCGCGCTGAAGTTTTGTGCCCTGACGGACGCGGTAACTTTCGGCCATATGCGCACCGTCCGGGAATCCCCCGGCTTTCAAAACCCGCGCCAGACAGGCATTCGCGCTGCCCGTGACGGGATCTTCTTTCAGCACGCCGTCTTCGTCGATCAGCGCCCGCACTTCATAATCTGCCGGGCCGTTTTTATCGTGCAAACCGTAAACCGCAATGCCGTTCACGCCGAGGCGCGTTTGCAGCTCGCTGATGGCCGCTGCGTCAGCCGTGATATTCAGGCAATCCTGCGCGCTTTCCATGCGCACAACCAGCCAGATAATGCCCATGTCAGCCGCCACCGGCGTGACGTCAGCCTGAATTTTGCCACCGCGCAGCGCGGTCGCCAGCAACGCATTGTGTTCAGCCCCAAGCGGTTTCATTACCGCCGGCGGTGCAGAAAACGCCTGCCCGCCTTCGGACAACTGATTAACCTGAACCAACCCGACGCCGCATTCCTGTATCAGATGCCCCGGATTTTTAGGCTTCAGGCCGCTTTGCAACAACGCGTACGCCGTGCCCAGCGTCGGATGTCCGGCAAACGGCAACTCTTTGTCGGTGGTAAAAATACGGACGCGGTAATCGGCATCCGGCGATTCCGGTTTAAGCACAAAAGCGGTTTCCGCAAGATTGGTCCAGCGCGCCATGGCGAACATTTCGGCGTCGGTCAGCCCTTCGGCATCGAGGATTACGGCCAGTGCATTGCCTTTCAGCGGTTCAGCGGTAAACACATCAACTTGTTTAAAACGGCGCAGGCGGGTCATAACGGATCCTTTTGTTCATCTTTTGGAAACGAGCGAAGTGTCTGAGTCTATGAAGTTTTGTTTCTATTTTCGAGAAAAATGTCAGCTTGCGGTGGCTGGCCTATGCTTAAAGCACTTCACTGTCTTTTCTAAAACACATAAGGAACAGAAAGATGCCCGCGAAGGATTTGATTGGTATTGGCATCGGCCCGTTTAATCTGAGTCTGGCCGCCATGGCGAGGGATACCGCGAAA
The DNA here is from genome assembly GCF_011065485.1 of Rahnella contaminans. Classification (NCBI taxonomy): domain Bacteria; kingdom Pseudomonadati; phylum Pseudomonadota; class Gammaproteobacteria; order Enterobacterales; family Yersiniaceae; genus Rahnella; species Rahnella contaminans. The sequence goes on along the minus strand of NZ_JAADJS010000002.1, from coordinate 571,477 downwards.
CTTAACACGGCTTTTTTTGATGCCAACCCGGAATTCAGCTGGCATCCCGGCATGTTATTGCCAACGGCCACCATGCAGACCTACGTTTTGCAGGATCTGGTGACGACGGTAGCACCGCGCAGCGAATTCTCCTTTATCAACTATCTGGTTGAGCAGAAGAAGATTTACCGTTTTCTGGCGACAGAACAACTGATCATCAGCCGCGATGAATTCTCAGATTATCTGCGCTGGGCGTGTGACCGCATTCCCGGTCTGCATTTTTCCGAGCCGATTGAGCGTATTGATTTCGATGATAAAAAGCAGGAATTTGTGGTGCAGAGCGATAAAGGCGAGCACCGCGCGCGCAACATTTGCCTCGGCACCGGCCATGCGCCGTGGATCCCCAAACCGGCACGCGCGGCGCTGGGGGAAAACTGTTTCCACGCGGCTGAAATTGAATTGCGTGAACCAGATTTCACCGGCAAACGCGTCATTGTGGTCGGCGGTGGCCAGAGCGGCGCAGACATTATTCTCAATGCCCTGGGCGGGCACTGGGGTGAATTCGCGGAACTGAGCTGGTTGTCACGACGCCCGAATTTTCAGCCGCTGGATGAGTCGATTTTCACTAATGAATATTTCACGCCCGAGTATGTGAATTACTTCTACACGCTCCCCGAAGACGTGCGTGAGCAGGAGATCAGAACGCAGAAACTGCCTTCCGATGGCATCAGTTATCACACGCTGGAAGACATTTATAAGCAGCTGTATCACCGGTTTGACGTGTTGCATCAGCCGCGCAACGTGCGTTTACTGCCGCACCGCGCGCTGGATCATATCGTTCGCAACGCTTCCGGGGATTTCAGTTTGCAGGCGAAACACGGGCTGGAGAAATCCGAGGAACATTTCAGCGGCGATATCGTCATTCTCGCCACGGGTTATCGCCCCGGTTTGCCGGATTATCTCGCGCCAATGCTCAACAGAATTCCGTACGATCGCGAACAACATTTGCCGTTGCTGCCTAACTTCAACCTGCGCTGGGACGGCCCGGAACAGAACCGGATTTACGCGGTGAATGCCGGTATCCACAGCCACGGCAGCGCCGAAGGCCAGTTGACACTGACTGCGTGGCGCTCGGCCAAAATCCTGAACCATCTGCTGGGCGAACCGCATTACGATCTGCGCCCGGTGCCGTCGCTGGTGCAGTGGTGGTCTGGCGAATAGCAGCCACAAAAAAGCGGAGCACAAGACTCCGCTTTCATTTTTGTTTGACTCGCCGTTTTATCTACACGTAGAAGTAGATCGCCATAAAGTGGCAGGCGCTGCCGCCCAGCACAAAACCGTGCCAGATGGCGTGACCGAAACGGAAGCGTTTTGATGCATAGAAGATGACGCCCAGCGTGTACACCACGCCGCCCACAGCCAGTAACGTCACACCGCCAGGAGACAATTTGGTCGCCAGCTGATAAATCACAATCAGCGACAGCCAGCCCATGGTCAGGTAGGTGATCAGCGAAAGCACTTCAAAACGGTGCGCAAACGCCAGTTTGAAAATTACGCCAAACAGCGCCAGGCCCCAGATGACCGCCATCAGCCCTTTCGCCAGGGGAGAATTCAGCCCGATCAACAGGAACGGCGTGTAAGTTCCGGCAATCAGCAGATAAATCGCGCAGTGATCGAGTTTTTTCAGCCAGTATTTGGCTTTCTGATGCGGAATGGCGTGATACAACGTGGAGGCCAGATACAGCAAAATCATGCTGCCGCCGTACAAACTATAACTGGTGATCGCCATTGCGCTGGCGTTTACGCTGATCGCCTGCACCAGTAACAAGACCAGGCCGACAATCCCAAACACCAGCCCGACGCCGTGACTCAGGCTGTTGGCAATTTCTTCAGCCCACGGATATCCCTGTGGTGATGACTTACCCATACGATGAGAACCCTCGAGGCAAAACAATAAAATAACGTTAATCCGGCACTGTTTATAAATTACGCCGACAGGCAGATTAACTGAGAATGATTCCAGTGTACACCTGTAAGCCTAAATTGAGTATTTCCTGATGTAACAGTCTCTTAGCGGGATCATCATTTCAGTCAACCTCTTTCTGGAATCCCTTCAATTCATTCACTTTGTTTATAATTCCTCCGTGTGACATTCTGAAGACAGCGCCATTTTCCGCACCCAAAAACATGATTTTTTGTCATCAACCGATTAAGGTGTACCGGAAATCTCTGATAATGCTCTTCATAATGCCGTCAATTTGACTAAGGTTTGACTATGTCCGTAGCAACTTCCCCGCTGAATTTTGGCGCAATGACCGAAGTTTTTCAGTTCCTGATGGAAATCGACAAGTTGAAAAGCGTGCAACGTCGCACCAAAGTGTTAGGCACTGAGCGTCAGGAAAACTCTGCGGAACACAGCTGGCATTTCGCCGTGGCAGCCATGTCACTGGCACCTTTCGCACCGGAAGGCGTGGATATCAATAAAGTCATCCGCATGGCGCTTATCCACGACATCGTCGAAATCGATGCCGGTGACGTGCTGGTATACGATCTCGCTGCCCGTGCGGCGGTGCATGATCAGGAAATCATTGCTGCAAAACGCCTGTTCGGCCTGCTGCCTGCGCCGCTGAGCACACAATTTCTGGATCTGTGGAACGAGTACGAAGCCGGAGAAACCCCGGAAGCGCGGTTTGCGCTGGTCATTGACCGCGTCATGCCGATGGTCATGAACCTGAACAATCAGGGTCAGAGCTGGGTGGAGAACAATATCCGTCTGGAGCAGGTTTTAGCCCGCAATGCCTTTATCGCCGATATCCACCCGGAACTGTGGCTGCATATCCGCGGCCATCTTGATAACGCCCATCAGCAGGGCTGGCTGAAGTAATATAATCCTCCCCTTCACAGGGGAGGACGTTTAAAAAATTTACTTCGGTACCGTCAGCGCCGTTGATTCCACATAAGGTTTCATGATGGTGTCTGCATCTTTCTGTGCCTGCGCCGCCGCCGCTTCCGGTGTCACTTTTTCGTCGTTTACCAACGCAGCCAGCTGGTTTTCCATTGCCTGTCGAACCGCCACGGTTTCATAGGTCGCATACCACGGATAAGCGTATTTCAGCTGCTCCAGTGCAATCGACGCACGCGGGTCTTTTGCCAGATAATCTTTCATTTCCGGCGTGTCATAAGACGCCATACGCGGTGAAAAATAACCGGTAAATCGGCTCCAGGCACCGTTCACTTTCGGACTGACCAGATATTGCATGAACTGGTATGCCGCTTTTTTCTGATCGTCGGAAATCCCTTTAAAGCTCACCAGACTCGCGCCACCAATAGTCACTGCGTTACGCACTTTGGAAGGCATCATCGCCACCCCCAGCTCGAAATCTTTGGTGTTTTCACGCATAAAGCCCAGCGCGCCGGTGCTCAGCATCGCCATACCCAGTTTGCCAGAGAAGAACGCTGCGCTGATTTGTTTGGAATTCAGCACGCCTGAAGGCATCACTTTGTCGCGATAAACCAGGTTCTGCCAGAAGTGCAGTGCGCCCAGCGTGGACGGTTTGTCGTAATACACTTCGCCCGGGTAATCGGCGTTGTAATACTGCCCGCCGTTGGCACGCACCAGCGCGGATAAAATCCAGCCGCCGTAGTCATCGTTAGTCGATGGCAACATGATGCCCCACTGGCCTTTCGCCGAATCCGTCAGCTTTTTCGAATCTGCCAGCAATTCATCCCAGTCTTTCGGTGGCGCGGTAATACCCGCCCGGGCGAACATCGTTTTGTTGTAATACAAAATTGGCGTCGAGTTATGGAACGGAATGGCATACGTCACGCCGTTCACCTGCGCATTCTGGCGCATGGCGGGCCAGAAGTTTTGCGTCAGGAATGGCGTGGCTTTCTGATCGCCGAATTTGAACAGTTCGTCCATCGGCAGAATTTCATTTTTGATCGCCAGATCTGCCGTGAAGTTAGCAGACATGATCACCAGCGCCGGTGGCTGGCCGGATTTCGCCGCCGCTTCCGCTTTCACTTTGGTGGTGTCGTAACTGCCGGTAAAAATGCCGCGCACTTCGACATCATTTTGTGACTGGTTGAACTCTTTGATAACGCGGGTCATTTCCATGGTCAGCTTGCCGTCAACCGGCGCAGGGAACATGAAATCGATATTTTCTTTGGCGAAGGCGCTGCCTGTGGCAATGAAGCCAATGGCGAGCGTCAGTGCGTGAACTTTACGCATGATGGTGATTCTCCCGGTGCAGGTTCTGCTGGTTTTGGCCTGAAAAAAGATGAAGGTCGTGCAAAGAGAAATGCAAAGTGATGCGGTCGCCGGGTTGTGGGATCTCCCCGACGTTTTCCCGCAGCTGGTTTTTACGAACGTAACGAATTTTCCCCAGCGCAGTGTCGGCGTGGCAGAGATACTCCGCGCCGAGCAGTTCGCGATAGGTCAGTGTGGCCTGCAATTGCAGGCTTTCGCCATCCACCGGGCGGTCGCTGAGGTGTTCGGGTCTGATGCCCAGATACACTTCAGTAAGCGCCTGCGCGTGGTCAGTCTGCGGAAGACGCACCGGCTGATTTTCGACTGTCAGCACGCCTGCGGCGCACGGCAGCAGAAAAAGATTCATCGACGGTGTGCCGATAAATCCGGCGACAAATAAGTTAGCCGGATGCGCGTACAGCGCTTCCGGCGCGCCAATTTGTTGCAGATGGCCCTTATCCAGCACGGCGATCCTGTCCGCCATGGTCATGGCTTCCATCTGGTCGTGCGTAACGTAAACGGTGCTGGTTTTTAGCTGCTGATGCAGCTGCATAATCCCATCGCGGACTTCGGTACGCAGGCGCGCATCGAGGTTCGACAGCGGTTCATCCATCAGGAAAAGCTTCGGATCGCGCACTATCGCGCGGGCCATCGCCACGCGCTGACGCTGTCCGCCGGACAATTTGCCCGGTTTACGTTTGAGCAACGGCTCCAGCTGCAATAATCCGGCCACGCGATCGACACGCGCCTTGTGCTGATCTTTCGGCTCGTTGCGCATCCGCATACCGAACGTGATGTTCTGCTCAACGGTCATGTGCGGGAACAGCGCGTAGTTCTGAAATATCATCGAAAAATTACGTTCGCGGGGCGGCAAACCGGAGATGTCATTACCGTCGAGCATAATGCGCCCGTCGCTGACCTCTTCCAGACCGGCCAGCAAACGCAGCAGGGTACTTTTGCCACAACCCGACGGCCCGACCAGCACCAGAAATTCGCCGTCGGCAATCTCCAGCGACAGATGATTCACCGCCGTGCTGCCTTCAAACTGTTTGGTAATATTTTCCAGACGAATACCCGACATCATTGCTCATCCACCGGACAACTGATTTGTGCATCGTAAAGATACGGCCCCGGATATTGCGACAGCGGATGCAGATAACTGACCAGCCCGGTGTTATCCACCAGACGGTGCATGACGCAGGCCGCCGGTTCGAGGTTATAGAACGGCGCGGGATTATGATGGTAATACGGCACCTGATGCACAGTACCGGGAATGGTGGTGATGATCGCCTGTTTGTACTGGGTGAAAATCAGGCGGTGCGTATGGCCGCAGAACACGCGAACCAGCGACGGGAAGCGGTCAATCAGAGCCAGCAGCTGGTCGCCGTTTTCGCAGGAAATCGCGTCCATTTGCGCCGAACCAACTTTTACCGGCGGATGGTGCATAAACACCGCCGTCGGTTTCCCGCCGCCCTGCTCCAGCTGACCTTCCAGCCACGCCAGCGTTTCCAGCGTCAGGAACCCTTTTGATTCACCGGCCAGGCTGGAATCCACAAACAGCAGACGCATCGGGAAATCGTCGATGGCATAACGCATATTTTGCGGATCGGTGCCTAGCTGCGGACACAGCGGATGCAGCGCTTCCAGAAACTGCACTTTGTCATCGTGATTGCCGGGAATGATAAACAGCGGATAGCGCAGATTGCCCAGCGTGCGGCGCGCAACTTCATATTCCTGCGGCAGGCCACAGTTGACGATATCGCCGGTGATCACCACCGCATCCGGTTGTTCTTCCAGCGCATTGAGCTGGCTGACCACTTCGGCGTTACAGCCGTTCACATCGATAAAGTCATACAATTTGCGACCATGGCTGCGAAAGTGCATGTCGGAAATCTGAGCTAAAAACATGGATGACTCCTTTATTTAATGCCCGAGAAGCCAAAGCTTTTCAGGAACTGTTTCTGAAAAATAATGAACGCCAGCATCAGTGGCAGGCACACCATCAGCGTTCCGGCAGTAATCAATCCCCACTGGCCGCCCGATTCCGCGCCCATCGCGAAGGACACCAGCCCGACGGTGAGCACCTGTTTATCCGGATCGTTAAGCACCATCAGCGGCCATAAATATTCATTCCAGTGATAGGTAATGCTGACGGTCGCAAAGGCGAGAATGGCGGGCCATGACATCGGGATCAGCACGCGGAACACCACCTGCCACCAGCGGCAGCCTTCCATCAGAGCAGCTTCTTCGATTTCACGGGGAATACTGAGAAACGCCTGACGCATCAGGAACACGCCAAACGCTGAGGCGAAGTACGGCATCATTACGCCGGTCAGGGTGTTGAGCAGCCCGAACTGTTTGAGGATCATCATGTTCGGCACCATCATGATGACCGGCATGATCATCAGCTGGATAAGCAGCAGGTAGAACAGCGCCTGTTTGCCGCGAAATTCGTGATACGCGAAGACGTAACCGGCGGTGGTGATGGTCACCAGCTGAACCAGAAACGTGCCGAAGGAGAAGAAGATCGTATTGGCGTAAAGCCTCAGCCAGTCAGCGCTGTCCCATGCCTCACGGAAGTTTTGCAGTGTCAGCGGAAAGCGCGGCAGTAACGAGGCCATATCCGGCGAAAAGCTGCTTTCGCTGAACGCCGACGACAGCATCCACAGGAACGGTGCCATCCACAAAAACGCCGCGCACAGCAGTAAAACCGGCAATGTCGAACGACGCGCACCGCGCAATAACATCGACGGCGAACGCGCACCCGCCTGCGATTTTTTACCGGTCATCACCGGCGCTTCAGATGTTTCAACGCTCATAGTGAGCTCCTTTTTCCAGCACACGGAGATTCAGCATCGAAAAACCAAACAGCAGCACCAGCGTGAGGAAAGTCGCCGCCGAGGCCTTGCCTAAATCGTGGGTGTCATTGGCGAGACTCTGGATGTAATACAGCAGCACGGTGGTGGCATTATTCGGCCCGCCCTGCGTCATCACCGCGACGTGGTCGATCTGGGTAATGGAATAAATCAGCGCAATAGTGACCACAAAACTGATGGTCGGGCGCAGCAGCGGCAGGGTGACATAGAAGAAAACCTGAGGGCGCGACGCCCCTTCCATCAGCGCCGCTTCACGGGCAGAAGCGGGAATCGACTGCAATCCGGCGAGGAAAAACAGCATGTAATACCCGGCAAATTTCCATACACCGATAACGCTCAGGGCAATCAGCGCGCTGTTGCTCATGCCGAGATAGTTGTTATTCATCGGCCCGAACATTTTCGCCAGGGTGTAATCCAGCAGCCCCATGCCGGGCATAAAAATGAACAGCCACAGGGTTGCTGCGCTGACCAGCGGGATAATCATCGGAAAGAAAAACGCGGTACGCAGCCAGCGGTTGAGCGAAGTGTTTTCCCACAGCGCAACGGCCAGCAGCAGCGCCAGCACGATACCGGGCACGACGGTCATCAGGATGTAAGCCAGATTATTGAGCAGCGCACGCCAGAAAACGGGATCCTGCACCAGACGCAGATAGTTTTGCAGACCGACAAACGGCGGTGCGTCCGACGACAGATGGCTGTCAAACAGGCTGTCCATCGCTGACTGGAATAAAGGGTAATAGGTGAACAAAAACAGAAAAATCAGCGTCGGCAGCAAAATAAGATAAGGAAACAACGTGCGGCGCATTACAGGATACCGGTCAGCGAAATAAGGTGCCTATCCTGTCCTGCCTATGTGTCAGTTACATGGCGGAAGTGTGATGGTTATTTGAATGAAAAATGAGCGAATGTTACTGAACAAATAGGATGAAAAGACCGCCGTATTGCCGTCCTTAAAATCGTTACCCCTGAACTCATGACCTCGCCAGCGCGTTCCCGGCTTTTTCCGACAACTCAAACAAAGCAGGCAAAACATGCGCCGTAGCTTTGATGTACGCGCTCACCTGCGCCACACCTTCCGGCGGCAAAAGCTCCCCGCTTTCCAGACCTTCGCTCAGACAGAGCAAACCACGGCAAAGGCCTTCGGCAGATTCAGAGGCGACCGCGCCAAGATCATAAAGCTGGGGTTCGGTGAAGTTGCTGAGATCCATATCGGAAATCAAAGTGCGAAAAGCGGTGATGGAGTTTTCAGGGTATTGGGTTTCGGTTGTTGTCATGATGATCATTCCATTACCAGATTTAAGTTTCATCACGCCTTCAGGTTCCAAATTAAAGGAGTGTCTCAGACAGGTTTGGAACTCCGGATCTAGCGACCGGCCAATCATAAAGATTGCCCTGCCTGAGCCACGAATTGAAGTGTGCACGTAGCCGCTGAAAAAAAACAAATTTTTTCAGTTCCAGATATTCGGAGTTCCAAGTCCGGCTACGGATTTTGCCGCAGCGAGGTGACTATATTCCGATGATTTTGCCAATGAAACAGACTGTATGGATTTACAGGAAGTTACTTTGATAATTGGAAGGCGTCTCTCAGGAATGACTCCTGCTCGCCCCCTGTCAGGAAGAATTGAACCTATCTGCCTTGCTAATTTAATGCCCATTTTTAAGTGCTACTATCGCGAACCTCGTATGCGAACAGGGAACATAGGTAATGTATACAACAGAAGAGCTAAACGGGACGTATTTTTATCATGGGCATGAAAATGTATCGGCTCAGGAGTTATTCTGGTTAATATTTTTGGAAGAATTTTCAAAACATGAAGGTTTGGCGATTGAAACCGCTGCCACCATTCTTTCAGGCTGGCCGCTTATTCCTAAAAAGAAAGGATTAGGCAAGTCATCATGGGGTACCAGTGTTGCGTCTAAAATGTCCCGCAGGATATTTAAGGATATGCATTTTATTGAGCCCGTTGAAACACCCGTAGGAATATGGAAAACCCGATGGACAATCAGGGTCGGCACAGCCGTAGGGCGATATGTTCCGTACGTAGGATATGTTCAGGCAATGATAGTTTTTTCAATTGTCGCATAAGAAACCCGGAATAAATATAATCTGATTGCACGGCCTGACGACCGCATTCCATGGACCTATTTCTGATGTTCGATGAAAACGAAATCCTAAACTACATAACTGAGAAATATAGCTTCAGGAAACAGCCCGTCGGTAAAGAATGGACATTTCAGGAACACTTGAATTTTGTTCAGGAAGAGTTAGAAGAAATGTTAGTTGACCTGTTCACTCGATACGGCATCGAACACAACAACTTCAATCTCGATGATTACTTCGAACCAGAGTGGCCTGTTTGGTTATTGTGGAAAAGATTCCAGCGCAAAGAATATAAACCGCTCACGGTGGGAATGATTATTGAATCAGCAAAAGCGGGGAAATGGTTATATCAGTAAGGGGCATAATGGCCCCTTTTTTATTTATGCCGTCTGGCGGTCGTTCCATGCATCAGAGAAAATAATATTCCCGTCGTTATGTTTCCACGTAATTTTTTCATACCGCAGTTCAACAGATTCCATGTGATTATCATTTGGATTATCAGAAGCCCCCATCGTTGGGGATATCGAAACAATACGAACCTTTTCTAACATCATATTGAAGTATTCAACTTCTTGTCCGGCATCGTTAATCTTGTACCAGCGAATTTCTGCGGATTCGAGATTTTGGCCCGTTGCAACCGCCTTATAGAGATACGGGCTCGATGAATCAAAATCTTTCACGACAAGCATAGATGAATGCATCCGGGTACCCGTTACTTTTCCGGTGGCACTGTCCGTTGGGATCATCACGTTATGATGAAACCCTTTAACTTCAATACTGTATTCTCTGTCTTTAACGTCCACCGCGCCCTTGATCAGGGCGCCGCCATCATCTTTTAGCCACAGGTAAGCTGGAATAGCCATTTTCCTATCTCCTTATAAAAGTTATGGCTAACTTACTCCAGCCTTGTTTAATCACAAGCAAAAAACCTCATTAAAATCCATTTAATTGCATTTATTACAATGACTTATAATTATTACTTATACGTCGCGCACGCTCTTTTTTGCTGAAGAAAACCCAGTCAAACCACACCAACACCCATCCTTTCCCGTGCTTCTTCATAGGTCGGCATTGATGCCGCAGCCCCTGCTCTTTCCACACAAACGGATGCGTAGGCGGAGGCAAATTGCGCGGCTTCTGAAAGCGTGGAACCGGCGGCGAGCTGCGAGGCTAATGCGCCGTTGAAAGCATCGCCAGCGCCGGTGGTATCGACCGGTGTGGCCGGGCAGGCGGCGATGATTTGCGTTTCGCCATTCACGGAAAGCAGTGCGCCCTGCGTGCCGAGCGTGACGATCAGTGCCTGAATGCCCTTAGCGTGCAGCGCGAGGGCGGCGCACTTAGCGGATGGAATATCGTGAACCTCAATGCCGGTCAGTAATGTGCATTCAGTGGCGTTGGGCGTGAGCAAATCGACCTGCGCCAGCAGGTGGTCGGAAACCGGCTGGAACGGCGCGGGGTTGAGGATAATGTACGTCCCGTTTTCCCTGGCGATGTTGATCAGTTTTTCGATAGCCGGAAGATTATTTTCCAGCTGCGTCAGCAGGATATCCGCAGCGGCTACCGCCGGACGGCATTGTTCGACCTCTTCGTCGGTGACCGTCAGGTTCGCGCCCGGATCGACCGCTATCATGTTTTCCGCGTCCGCACCGGCGACGTAAATCAGCGCATTACCGGTCGGGCATTCGCTGGTGGAAAACAGCGTGACGGCATCGAAACCGGCGTTGTCGAGGTGGCGGCGGGCAAACATGCCGAAATCATCACGCCCGACTTTCCCAATGTAATGCACCCGCGCACCGGCGCGCAGTGCGGCAACTGCCTGATTCGCACCCTTTCCACCCGCACCCATCATGCTGTTACGCGCAATCAGGGATTCTCCCGGCTTGGGGAAACGCGCCATGCCAGCGACAATGTCGAGGTTGAAAGAACCAAATACGCATACCTTGCCTTTTTTCATGCCTCTCTCCTGAAAGAAAACGGTCGTGACTGCGACTGAAAAACGCGTTGTGCGGCCAGACAGGCGCCGCGGCAACCGGTCTCATCGGTGACGGCGCTGAAGTGGATCTTCAGTCCGTTCGCCGGATACGGGCTGCGCAGATGGCTGCGCAACTGCTGTTCGAGCTGCGCCAGCGGGAAATTCTCCATCGCCAGCACACCGCCGCCGAGCACCAGATATTCCGGGTCCAGAATGTTCATTTCACTGGCGACCGTTCGCGCCAGACGCGCTACAAATTCGGTTAAATCCACATGTTCTGCGTGACGCACAAACAGTTCGGCGAACGGCGTTTGCGGTGCGTGCTGCCGAGCCCAGCCGGTCAGCCAGTTGCCGGACGTCAGCGTCTCGACGCAGCCGGTTTTTCCGCAAGGGCACAGCAGCGGATTGCCTGCCAGCGGAATATGCCCGAGCTCGCCCGCACCGCCGTGCGCACCGTGATAAAAATCGCCGTTAATCCACAAACTGTTGCCCAGACCGGTGCCCAGATACAGGCCGACGGCGACGTCAGGCAGCGTGTCGTGCTGAAGTAAATCCCACCACATCAGATGGTTAACGTCTTTATCCATCGTCACCGGCAGATGCAGCCGCTGCGCAAGCTGCTCCGCGACCGGCTGATTATCCAGCGCGGAAATAAACGGCAGCGATAACACGGTTTGCCGGTCACGGGACAAGATCCCCGGCAAACCGAGCATCACCTGTGCCACCTGATGATGCGGATCCTGCGCATCCAGATACCCGCGGATCAGTGCTTCCAGCCCGCTCAGCGGATCACTTTGCCCTGCCCAACTTTGCGTCGGGGTTTTGTGGTAGCCGCGAAAATTTTGCTGGCTGTCCATCAGCATTAAACGGGTATTGGTGCCCCCGACATCCACTCCAAGAAAGTGCGGCATACGGCTCTCCTGCCCTCAGGCTGCGTGACGCGCCTGACGCATCTGATCGAGCATTTTGTCCCAGGCAATATCCAGATCGCTGTCGAGCGTGAACAGGCCGGAACTGCCGACGATCAGCACTTCCGCGCCCGCAGACATCAGATCCTGATACGTCCTCAGGTTGCAGGATCCGTCGATTTCGATCAGATAGCGGTAGCCTTTTTGCTGTTTGAGATCGCGCAGCTGAGCAATTTTCCCCAGCATTTCCGGGATGAACGGCTGCCCGGCATAGCCCGGATCGACGGTCATGACGGTAATTTTATCCAGCAGATGAATGTAGTGCTGGATGTATTCCACCGGCGTCGCAGGGTTAAGTACCACGCCGACCTTTTTACCCAGAGAACGGATCTGGTTGATGATGCGGAACGCGTCGCGGTTGATAGTTTCGGCGTGCGGGCAAATAAAATCGGCACCGGCTCTGGCTATCGGTTCGATAAAGTCGGACGGATTTTCCACCATCATATGCACGTCCAGAATCAGGGGCGTATGCGGGCGGATCTGTTCGATGAAGAACGGCGACAGCGTGATGTTTTTGACGTAATGGCCGTCCATGATGTCGATGTGCAGCATGTCAGCGCGGCGGTTCAGCACTTCGAGTTGCTGTTTGATGTCGATCAGGCTCATGCACATCAGCGACGGAGAAATTTTGTATTCCATGATGTTTTCCTAAGTCAGAAGCAATTTTAAAAAGGTGTTTAAGGTTGAGCCGCCCGCGCTTTGGCGGCGCTCATGCGTCCTGCGCGTTTTTGCAGGAAACGGGCACGGAAGAATTTCAGCGCCAGCACCACAATCAGTACCGCGCCCCACATCGCCAGGCTGAAATGCGGGCTGACGTTCAACAGATTCAGGCCGGTGGAAATCACCTGCAGGACAATCAGCGAGAGCACCACGCCCGCCACTTTGCCGAATCCGCCGTTCGGGTCGGTGCCGCCTAAAATGATCGCCAGTACGGTCAGCAGCAGGTAAGAATCGCCGTAGCCCATGCGTGCCGAGTTGAAGCGCGCCATCATCACCAGCCCGGCAATCACGCATAACATGCTGGAAATCACGTAAATGGCGATCAGCACGCGGTGGGTATTCACGCCGCTGAAATGGGTGGCGTTGATGTTGCTGCCGCTCATGTAGATGTATTTGCCAAGGCGCGTGCGTTCGAGGAATACCGCGATTAAGGCGGCCGTCAGCAGAAAGATGATTAACGGAACCGGCACGCCGAGCAGGGTTTCCGCGCCGATAAAGCGCACGATGTCGGGCATACCGCTGATGGCCGCGCCGCGTGAGAGATAGATGCCAACGCCGTTCACCATCGTCATGGTGGCGAGCGTGACCAGAATCGGATGCGCCCCGACATAGGCCACCAGCGCACCGGTCAGCATGCCGATGACCAGCGCCAGAATCATTGCGCCGACCAGCGCCACGGTCAGCCAGACCGCCTGCATCGCCATGCTGGCATCGGGCGGCAGCCAGGTGAGAAACACCCACGCCATCAGCAGGCTGGTCAGGTTAGCGGTGGCGATAATGCACAGGTTCAGGCCGCCGCTGAGGATCGGGATAAACATCGCCAGCGTCAGCAAACCGAGTTCCGGCAGCTGAAACGCGACGCTCATAAAGGTGGCGTCACTGAAGAATCGCCCCGGCATCGCCAGGCTGAAACCGATAATGACCACCAGCAGCAACAGCGATAATCCCAGTGTGGTGTTGTCTATTTTCAGGGAAGCCATTTTCAGCCGTGGCCGGGCTTTAAGATTCACATTTCTGCTTTTCGCGAACATAGCGGTTTTCCTCAGGCGTAGCCGACTTCGGTTTCTTTGCGTTTCTTGTAATGGGTGACGGTGATGGCCGCGACAATCACCACGCCGATGACGATATTCATGAAGTAGCTGGAGACACCGATCAGGTTGAGGCCGTTTTTCAGCACGCCAATCAGGAACACGCCCATCAGTGTGCCGACCACGCTGCCTTTGCCGCCGTTAAGGCTGGCGCCGCCGAGCACCGCCGCCGCCAGCACATCCAGCTCGCCGCCGACCAGCGCATTCGGCACCACTTCACCGACGCGATACACCTGTACCAGGCCGCCAATCGCCGCCATTGCACCGAGATAACCGTAAGCAAAAAGATGCAATAACCCGACACGGATCCCGATACGACGCGCGGATTCCTGATCACCGCCGACGGCAAACAGCTGGCGTCCCAGATGGGTTTTGTTGAGCAGGATCCAGCTCAGCGCTGCCACCGCCAGCATCACTACCACCGGCAAACCCACCTGATAGTGCTGCTCGCCGACGCTGAAGGGCAGCACGCGGAGCGGCGTGGTCAGCCAGTCCGGCAGGTCGTAGAGGCTGGTGCCGTTGGTCAGCCACATCAGCATGCCGAACAGCAGTGACTGCATGCTGATGGTGACGATGATCGAGACAATGCGCAGGCAGTAGATCAGGATGGCGTTGATCATCCCAAGGACGGTGCCGATGGCGATCGCCAGTAAAATGCTGCCGGTCGGGCTGCTCAGGCCATAATGAATGGCCAGGGTGGCGATGAGGTACTGCACGACGGACGCCACGGCGGCGAACGAAATATCAATGCCTCCGGTGACCAGCACCACAAACAGGCCGAGGGCGAAGATACCGCTGACGGCGTAGCTTTCGGTCAGATCGAGCAGGTTCTGAAGCGTCAGAAACTGATTGGTGAGCAGGGAAAACGTGACGATAACCACCAGCAAAACCCAGGCTAAATAACCTTCGTTGCTGGACGGGCGTAACCGGCTGAGCTTAAGCATTGACCGCCTCCGCAAGCTGTTGCTGAGTAATCGCGCCCGGAAGATATTCGCCCTTCACTGTGCCTTCGGAGAAATGCAGCACGCGGTCGCAGTTGAAATACACTTCCGGTACTTCGTCGGAAATCAGCAGGATCGAAATGCCCTCTTCCGCCAGCTGATGCACCAGCTGGTAAATACTGGCTTTCGCGCCGACATCCACGCCGACCGTTGGCGAATCGAGGATCAGGATTTTGGGCTGCGTCAGTACCCATTTTGCCAGCACGATCTTTTGCTGATTCCCGCCGGACAGCGTGGAAATCGCCTGATCAGGATTAGCGACTTTGACGCCGAGTTTTTCGATCCACTGCTGGATGATTTTGTTTTTGCGATATTCGTCGATCAGATGAAAACGGCTGCGCAGCTGATCCATGATCGCCAGCACGGTGTTGTCGCCGACCGACTGTTGCTGGATCAGGCCCAGGGTCAGACGGTCTTCCGAGACATAACCTATGCCGGATTTGATCGCGTCTTCGTGGCTGCGAAAACGCACGGGTTTGCTGTCGAGATAAATTTTGCCGCTGTCCGGCCTGGTCATACCAAACAGGCTGAGCGCCAGTTCAGTGCGCCCGGAACCAAGGAGGCCGCACAGGCCGAGCACTTCACCTGCATGAAGTTTAAAACTGACGTCGTGGTACTGACCCTCTCGGCTGAGTTTGTCGGTTTCCAGCATGATGCGCTGGTCATTCATGTTGGCGGCTTTCAGGCGGTGATCGAGTTTCAGACCGGTCATCAGTTCGGTCAGGCGTTCGCTGCTGACTTCAGAGGCCGGAAAGGTGCCGACTTTTTTACCGTCACGAATGACCGTGACGCTGTCGGAAATCTCAAGCACTTCATCGAGACGATGGCTGACGAACACCACGCTGATGCCTTTGTTTTTCAGGTAATGCACGGTGCGCAGCAGCTGATTCACTTCTGTGCGGGTCAGCGAGGCGGTCGGTTCATCCATAATCACTAACCGCGCATCGGCGACCAGCGCGCGGCAAATTGCCACCTGCTGGCGCTGGGCAATCGGCAGCGCTGACACTTTGCTGTCGAGGTCCAAGGTGTAATTGAGTTCAGTCAGAATGCGCTGCGCGGTGTCGCGCAGACGTGACGGGCGATACCAGCCCATCAGCCCTTGCAGGTTGTGGTCGAAGGCGATGTTTTCAAACACGCTCAGGTTCGGAAACAGCGAAAGATCCTGATAAATCACCTGAACGCCAAACTGCCGCGCCTGATCCGGGCTGAGTTTGCTGAACGTCGAAAGCCCCTGCGTGGCAGAACCCAGCGTGATCCGGCAACCGTTGTCCGGCTGATAAACCCCCGAGATCACTTTGATCAACGTACTTTTACCGCAGCCGTTGGTGCCCGCCAGGCAGTGAACTTCCCCCGGCATCAGCCGCAGGGAAATATCGTTAAGCGCGCGCTGTCCGCCAAAGGTCACCGACAGATTCTGTACATCAATCAGCGGCGTGTTATCTGTTTGAATGATCCCGGAGATTGCCATGATTACAGCCCCATTTTGACCAGTTTCGGCAGGTTGGCTTTATCCAGACTCTCAGTTTCGTTGCCCAGAATAGTGCGCGTGGCTTCATCGACTTTCACTTTACCCATGCCTTCGATGGTCATGCCGTCAGTGATTTTTTCGCCTTTTTCCAGCTTCTCGGCGATGCGCACGAAGACTTCACCGGCGACCATCGGATTCCAGATAAAGCCACCTTTGATGGCACCGGCTTTCACCAGGCTTGCGCCCTGGCCCGGACTGAATGGCCCGAAGACGCAGACATCATCGGTTTTGCCGCGGTTAAGCACCGCACGGCCTGCGCCGATCGGGCCTTGTGAACCGATCGCCAGAATGCCTTTCAGGTTGGCGTCTTTAGACATCAGGTCATTGGTAGTTCGGATGCTGTCATCAAGCGATTCGCCGACACCGAATTTGTCGCCGACCAGGTGCATGTTCGGATAATGTTCTTTCTGGTAATTGATGGCGGCATCGGCCCATTTCTGATGCAAAGGCACGGTCAGGCTGCCGACATACACCGCGTAATCGCCTTTTTCTTTCATACATTGTGCGAGGGCGATCATGTGGTTAATGCCGTGCTGCGTGGCATCGACCATTTCGAAATCCCAGTCGGCATATTTCTGATCCGGCGATTCATGCACAATGACTTTGATGCCGGCGTCGTGTGCGCGTTTCAGCACCGGCTCCAGCACGCGGGCATCGTTTGGCACCACGCCGATCACATCTACTTTTTGCGCAATCAGATCTTCAATCGCACGCACCTGCAACGCCGGATCCGCGCTGGTTGGTCCGACCTGCCACGCATCTATCCCGCGTTTGGCCGCTTCACTTTTGATCCCGGCTTCCATCGCATTGAACCAGGCGTTACCGCCGACTTTCACCACCACGCCCATGCGAATTTTATCGGCGGCGTGTGCCGACAGGGACAACATGGCTGTCGCGAACAGGCAGGCAAGAACGGATTTCTTGATCATGTTTACTCTCCTGGAAGGTCAGTTATGTGCCGCAGCTAACGGACCGTTGCGGCTGTTTTTAGTTTTTTTCTGTAGGGGTGACGGAGAAACTTCAATCACGTTGACGTTGCTCCAGGCCAGTTCCTGGCGGAATTCTTCATCCTCCAGATGGTCTGTTATCAGTGTGTCGATTTCCCGGTAGTGGCAGATCCGCGCAAAAGAGCGGCGGCCGAATTTGCTGGAGTCAGCCAGCAAAATTTTGTGCTCGGAGGAAAGCAGCATTTGCTGTTTCAGCCGCGCATGATGCTCGTTACTCTCACGGATGCCGCCTTCATGGCTGATGCCGTGACAGGAGAAAAACAGTTTATTGATGACGAACTCTTTCAGCATTTGCTCGGCCAGCACGCCGACAAAATCTTCGTATTTCGCCGAGTATTCACCGCCTAAACCGATGGTGCGCACATTGGCTTTCACCGACAGCGTCTGGATGATCTGCACTGAGTTGGTCAGCACCACCAGCTGAATGTCGGGCAACTGACGCGCCAGATACCAGCTTGTCGAACTGCTGTCGAGCAGCAGACAGTCACCCGGATTAATCAGCTGCAATGCGCGTTTGGCGATGCGCGTTTTGCTGTCAGGCGACTGATTACTGCGGTCACGAAACGATTCGCCCTGTTCAATCTGCGACGGTACATAGGTTTTTTCGCCCGCCGAATGTTCCGTAAAGACCGCGCCGCCGTGGCTGCGTAACAGCACGCCGCGCTTTTCCAGCAGCGCCAGATCCCGCCGCGCCGTTTCCAGCGAAATACGGCATAACTGCGCCACTTCCTGCACCAGAATGCGTCCGCGCTGGGTGAGAATTTCGGTAATAAAACGATGTCGCTCTACTGGCAGCATGTGGTGATTCCTCTTTCCCGATGTCAAACAGGATACGCAGCCCGGTGGTTGTGGAATGCGCAGTGCCTCAAACGCGGCTGTGTGCATTTTTTGCCACCGCCGTCATGTGATAGTTGTCACGAAAAGCTGAGAAAAGATGAAATGTTAAAGTTTGGATCTGTGGCGGGAACGGCATTAAATCGTCATTTGCGTTGCAACAAGACAGCAACAGTTTTGCAAACGGTCACAATTCCTCGTGGTTTCTCATGACCGGTTATGACCGTTTGTGTGGAGCTGACCGTTTGGACATAAAAAAAGCGCCCTAAGGCGCTTCTGCATCCGAAGAAAGTATTATCTCCCACCCGCCAGATCGAGAAAACTGCCGGTGACGTAGGAGGAGGAATCGGAGAGCAGCCAGTAAATCGCCTGCGCCACTTCTTCCGGCTGGCCACCGCGCTGCATCGGCAGATTGGCCTTCACGCGATCGACGCGTCCCGGCTCACCGCCGCTGGCGTGCATTTCGGTATAAATCAGACCGGGCCGCACGCAGTTAACGCGAATACCGTACGCCGCCACTTCCAGCGCCAGACCGGTGGTCAGGGTATCCACCGCCCCTTTTGACGCGGCGTAATCAACATATTCGCCCGGCGCCCCCAGACGGGCAGCCGCCGAAGAGACATTCACAATCGTCCCGCCCTTTCCGCCGTGCCGGTACGACATGATTTTCACCGCCTCGCGGCAGCACAGGAAATAGCCCGTCACGTTGGTGGACAGCACTTTATTAATCCGCTCCGCCGAGAGGTTTTCAATGGTGGTCTGCTGGAACAGAATTCCGGCATTATTCACCAGCGCGGTGATTGTCCCGAGTTCTTCGCCCAGGCGTTTAAACATCGCGACCACCTGCGTTTCGTCGGCAATATCAGCCTGAAGCGCGATGGCTTTGCCACCGGCCTGATGAATTTCATCGACGACAGATTGTGCAGCGGTTTCGTTATTCAGATAGTTGACGCCGACGGCGTAACCCTGCTGCGCGAGGAGGATCGCGGTTGCACGGCCGATACCGCGGCTACCGCCGGTGACGAGAGCGATTTTCATTGAATACTCCAGTGGGATCTTAAATTCAAAAACACAGGGGGTTTATCTTTTAGAAAACGTAATTGGCGTGCTCAAAATTCAGCTGAACGGAGCGGCTTCAAGACCTATGGCTTGAAGACCGAGAGAAGGCAGTGCGAAGCACCTGAATTTACGCCACTCACTATTTTAACGAAGCATGTCCATCGTAAATGCGACAGCGCGGAGTGAAAAAACGCAGGATTGTTAAGGGGCGCGTTTACGCCCCTTAACCCGGTGTGGGCCGGCGCCCACGCCCCTGATTTAGACGTTAGCTGAGGCCGCAGATAATGGCGGCCTCAGTCAAAACGAGTCTTACTCGTAATCTGACATCGGTACACATGAACAGAATAAATTCCTGTCCCCGTACACGTCATCCAGACGTTTCACGGTCGGCCAGTATTTGTTGTCGTACCCGGCCGGGAATACCGCCACTTCGCGGGTGTACGGATGGTTCCAGTCGCTGACCAGCTCATTCTGCACGTGCGGTGCATTCACCAGCGGGTTGTCTTCCAGCGGCCATTCGCCTTTCGCTACGCGGTCGATTTCACTGCGGATTGCCAGCAGCGCCTCGATAAAGCGATCCAGTTCCACTTTGCTTTCTGATTCGGTGGGCTCAACCATCAGCGTGCCGGCAACCGGGAAGGACATGGTCGGGGCGTGGAATCCATAGTCGATCAGGCGTTTGGCGATATCCATTTCGCTGATACCGGTCGTTTCCTTCAGCGGACGGATATCCAGAATACATTCGTGCGCCACACGACCGTCGCGGCCAGTGTAGAGCACCGGATACGCGTCCTTCAGACGGGTAGCGATGTAGTTGGCGTTAAGGATAGCGACCTGGCTGGCTTGTTTCAGGCCTTCCGCGCCCATCATACGGATGTACATCCAGCTGATTGGCAGGATTGACGCGCTGCCGAACGGGGCCGCAGAAACCGCACCGTTTTGCGTCAGCACGCCGTCAATCTGTACCACGCTGTGACCCGGAACAAACGGTGCCAGATGCGCTTTCACACCAATCGGCCCCATGCCCGGACCGCCGCCGCCGTGCGGGATACAGAAGGTTTTGTGCAGGTTAAGGTGCGAGACGTCAGCACCGATGTAACCCGGCGTGGTGATGCCGACCTGTGCGTTCATGTTCGCGCCGTCGAGGTAAACCTGACCGCCGTACTGGTGAACAATCTGGCAGACTTCGCGGATGGTTTCTTCGTAAACGCCGTGCGTTGAAGGATAAGTCACCATGATACAAGACAGTTCGTCACCCGCTTTCGCCGCTTTCTCACGCAGGTCGCTCAGGTCAATGTTGCCTTGCTTATCACAAGCCACCACCACGACGGTCATACTCGCCATCTGTGCAGATGCCGGGTTGGTGCCGTGTGCTGAACTTGGGATCAGGCAGATGTGACGACCACTTTCGTTACGGCTTTCGTGGTAACGACGGATGGCCAGCAGACCCGCATATTCACCCTGCGCGCCGGAGTTTGGCTGCATACAGACAGCGTCGTAACCGGTGAGCTGAACCAGCCATTGTGACAGCTGACCGATCATTTGCTGATAACCGCCCGCCTGTTCTGTCGGGCAGAACGGATGCAGTTCGGCGAATTCCGGCCAGGTTATCGGGATCATTTCTGCCGCAGCATTCAGTTTCATGGTGCAGGAACCCAGCGGGATCATCGCCTGATTCAGCGCCAGATCCTTTTTCTCCAGACGGTGCATATAACGCATCATCTCGGTTTCGCTGTGGTACTGGTTGAATACCGGATGGGTGAGGATCGGATCCACACGCAGCATGGCCGCAGGAATCGAGTTGCTGTCGGTCGATGCGGCATTGTCCAGCTTGTCGATGTCCAGACCGTTATCGTCACCCAGCAGGGCAGCGAAAAGCACCTGAACGTCTTCGCGAGAGGTCGCTTCGTCGAGCGTGATACCGACCGCGCCGTGAATGTCTGTACGCAGGTTGAGACCGAAGCTCAGCGCGCGTTCAAGCACAGCAGCTTTGTCTTTCACTTCAACAGTCAGCGTATCGAACCAGGTGTTATGACGCAGTGTCAGACCGCCCTGTTTCAGACCAGCGGCCAGGATGTCGGTCAGGCGGTGAATGCGTGACGCAATGCGTTTCAGGCCTTCAGGGCCGTGGAATACCGCATAAAGGCTGGCAATATTGGCCAGTAAAACCTGCGAGGTACAAATGTTGGAGTTGGCTTTTTCGCGGCGGATATGTTGCTCGCGGGTTTGCATCGCCATGCGCAGTGCTGTTTTACCTGCAGCATCGCGGGAAACGCCGATGATACGGCCCGGCATGGAACGTTTGAATTCGTCTACGCAGGCAAAGAACGCCGCGTGCGGACCGCCGTAACCCATCGGTACGCCAAAGCGTTGCGCCGAACCAAAGACGACGTCTGCGCCCTGCCTGCCCGGTGCGGCCAGCAGCACCAGCGCCATAATATCAGCGGCAACGCTGGTGATAATTTTGCGGGATTTCAGTTCGCCCAGCAGCGCAGTGTAATCGTGCACTTCGCCGGTAGTGCCGACCTGCTGTAACAGCACGCCGAACACGCCTTCCAGTTCGAGCACTTTTTCAGCTTTATCAACGATGATGTCAAAGCCGAACGTTTCCGCACGGGTGCGAACTACGTCCAGCGTTTGCGGATGCACGTCGTCCGCCACGAAGAAGCGGTTAGCATCTTTCAGTTTGCTGGCGCGTTTTGCCAGCGCCATCGCTTCTGCCGCAGCGGTTGCTTCATCGAGCAAAGAAGCAGAAGCCAGATCCAGACCGGTCAGGTCTAATGTCAGTTGTTGGAAATTCAGCAACGCTTCAAGACGGCCCTGCGACACTTCCGGCTGATACGGGGTATACGCTGTATACCAGCCCGGATTTTCCAGCATATTGCGCAGGATAACCGGCGGTGTCAGCACCGCGCTGTAACCCATACCGATGTAGGATTTATAGCGCTGGTTCTGGCTGGCAATGGCTTTCAGCTCAGCCAGCGCCTGATGTTCCGTCACGGCATCACCGACGGCCGGTGGCCCCGGCAGCTGAATATCGACCGGAACGATCTGCTGGATCAGCGCGTTTAACGAGTCTGCACCGACCGTATCCAGCATCTGTTGCTGCTGCTGAGAAGACGGACCAATGTGACGGCCGATAAAGGCTTCGTTGTTTTCGAGTTGGCTGAGAGTATGAGTCATTTGCTACGCATTCCTGAAATCTGCTGGAGGTGTCTTGGGATACTGACAAAAGCTACGGGTGTTGAATTCGCCCCGCAAACGGGTTGCGGGGCGGGCATTGCAGTCCTGATTATTCGTCTACAGAAGCAGCATAGGCTTCTGCATCAAGCAGGTTAGCCAGTTCGCTTTCGTCTGACGCTTTAATCTGGAACAGGAAACCTGCGCCGTACGGCTCGCTGTTGACCAGTTCCGGAGAACCTTCCAGTTCGCCGTTAACCGCAACGATTTCGCCGCTGACTGGAGAATAAATATCGGAAGCCGCTTTAACCGATTCCGCCACGGCGCAGTCTTCACCTGCGGCGACTTCACGGCCCACTTCTGGCAAATCAACGAAAACCATGTCGCCCAGTAATTCCTGCGCGTGTTCAGTGATGCCTACGGTGTAAACGCCGTTGCCTTCTGAACGTACCCACTCGTGGGAAGAGGCATATTTCAAATCTGCTGGAACATTGCTCATTATATTTTCTCCAAAAAAGTGCTTAATTCAGCGTTAACTGGATAATTTTATCTCAAATTTTTACTGCGCCAGCGGTTTGCCATTGCGGACAAAACCTGGTTTGGTGACTTTCACCGGCATTTCGCGGTTACGGATTTGCACAATGGCGTGCTCGCCAATGCCCGCCGGAACGCGTGCCAGAGCAATACTGTAGCCGAGCGTCGGAGAGAATGAGCCGCTGGTAATCACGCCTTCCAGCGTGTTGCCCGCGCTGTCGGTGAATCGTACCGGCAGTTCGTTACGCAATACGCCTTTCTCTGTCATCACTAAACCGACCAGCTGTTCGGTGCCCTGCTCGCGCTGTCTTTCCAGTGCGTCACGGCCAATAAAGTTGCGGTCTTCAGGTGCCCAGGCGATGGTCCAGCCCATGTTGGCTGCCAGCGGTGAAACGCCTTCGTCCATTTCCTGACCGTAAAGATTCATACCCGCTTCCAGACGCAGCGTGTCGCGCGCGCCCAGACCGGCAGGTTTCACGCCTGCTGCCAGCAGTTTCTGCCAGAAATCAGCAACCTGTTCTTGCGGGAGTGCGATTTCATATCCTGCTTCGCCGGTATAACCGGTGGTGGCGATAAACAGGTCACCCACCTGAACGCCGAAGAACGGCTTCATCCCCGCGACCGCTTGTTTTTGTTCAGCGGTAAAAAGTGTTTCTGCTTTCTCTTTTGCATGAGGGCCCTGCACGGCTACCAGCGCTAAGTCATCACGCACGGTCAGTTCGATGCCATACGGTTCTGCATGCTGCGAAATCCATGCCAGATCTTTCTCCCGGGTCGCGGAGTTCACCACCAGGCGGAAATAGTTTTCGTTGAGGAAGTAAACGATCAGGTCGTCGATCACGCCGCCGGACGCATTGAGCATGCCGGTATAAAGCGCTTTACCGGGAACGGTGAGTTTGGCGACATCATTCGCCAGCAGGTAACGGAGGAATTCACGGGTACGGGCACCGTGGAGATCAACGATGGTCATGTGCGAGACGTCAAACATACCGGCATCCTGACGCACAATGTGGTGTTCATCCAGCTGAGAGCCGTAATGCAATGGCATCATCCAGCCGTGGAAATCGACCATACGCGCGCCGCACGCAACATGTTGTTCATAAAGCTGAGTCTGCTTAACCATCTTATTCCTCATTTAATTAAGTGCATAAACAGCACACCGCGCAAACGATACCCTTTGCTCGAACTTACCACTGAATAAGCTCACTAACCATAAGTTAAAATATGCAGAGCGGGATAAATGTCAGTGATTTCACAAGGGCATTGTGCAGAGTTTTTGACTGGTAAACTGGGGTTTGTGGCGCAAAATCTACAAATAAACATCAAAAGTATCGATGTTATATAACGACAAGGCCAGATTTCTCACCATTTGCAGAATGAGAAATCCGGCCCCGGATTAGAAAATGTAATGGAAAAACTGAGCTGAAATTAGATTATTTCAATCGAAGTAAATCGTCCTGTAACCACTCCGGTAAATCATTCAGCCCCATCGCCTGACGCACCAGTTTTGGTTTCACGCCCGGCAGAGAATCCGCCAGCGTAAGACCAATATCGCGCAGCAGTTTTTTGGCAGGATTGTCACCGGCAAACAATTCGCGGAAGCCCTGCATACCCGCCAGCATCAGCGCGGCGCTGTGTTTGCGGCGGAGCTCGTAACGACGCAGGTACATATGCTGGCCGAAATCTTTGCCTTCTTTTTGCAGGCGTCTGATTTCCGATGCCAGTTCTGCGGCATCCATGAAACCTAAATTGACGCCCTGTCCTGCCAGCGGGTGCACGGTGTGCGCGGCATCACCGACCAGCGCCAGACGTTGTCCGGCAAAGCTGCGGGCATAACGGCCGGTCAGCGGGAAGGTCAGGCGCTCACTTTCAACGGTACAAATACCCAGGCGCAGGTCAAAAGTGCTGGCGAGGATTTTGTTGAACTCCTCAGGCTCCAGCGCGCTCAGACGCTGAGCTTCATCCGGCGAAACTGACCAGACGATAGAAGACAAATGCGCATCAGCCAGCGGCAGAAACGCCAGAATGCCTTCGCCGTGGAATACCTGACGTGCAACAGACTGGTGCGGCTCTTCAGTGCGGATGGTCGCCACCAGTGCATGATGGCGATAATCCCAGAATGTCAGCGGAATGTCGGCGTGCTGACGCAGCCAGGACTGGGCACCGTCCGCTCCGACCACTAACCGCGCGCTGAGCTGGCGATCGTCATTAAGGGTGATAAACGCCTCATTCTCGCCCCACGCCACGTTTTTCAGTGTGGCCGGCGCAAGCAAAGTGATGTCGGAAGATTTTTCCGCACGCTGCCACAGGGCGCGGTGGATCACCTGATTCTCAATAATGTGCCCGAGATGACTGAACCCATATTCTTCGCCACTAAATGCAATTTTACCGAAGCTGTCGCGATCCCAGACTTCCATTCCCTGATACGCATTGGCGCGCTGAGCGATGATGTTGTCCCAGACGCCGATATATTTGAGCAGGCGCTCGCTGGCGGCGTTGATGGCAGAAACGCGCAGACCCGGCTGTTCCGGCAATGGCGAATCGAGATCCGGCAGCTGGTTTTCCAGCACCGCAACGCGCAGACCGCTGCCCTGTAAACCACATGCCAGCGCCAGACCGACCATTCCGCCCCCGGCGATAACCACATCAAAAGATTGCATAATTTTTCCTGTAAAGCCCGGAACGGAATTAACGGTCAACCCAGCCGAGCGTCCGTCGGGTAAACGCATCGCGCAACGGCGTGATGCCTTCCATCGCCAGTAAACCCAGATTGCGGCCAACCATTAACGGCAGATAACGGTTGGCAAAGAGGTGGATCAGGCCGTCGGTCACGCCGACGGTCGCCAGCTGATCGGGCTGACGGCGGTTCTGATAATCGCAAAGTACGCGATAACTGCCGACGTCGTTACCCTGCTTTGCGGCGCTTGCCAGCGTTTCCGCCAGCGTCATCACATCGCGCAGGCCGAGGTTAAAACCCTGACCGGCAATCGGATGCAGCGTTTGCGCCGCGTTACCCACCAGCGCCAGACGATGGCTGATATGGCTGTTGGCTTTTTGTAATTGCAGCGGATAACTGAAGCGTTTACCGGCCTGTTTCATGGTACCCAGACGCCAGCCAAATGCCTTTTGCAGTTCGCTGAGGAACTTCGCCTCGCTCCAGTGATCAATTTCTTCACGGGCTTCGCGCGGGTGGCACCAGACCAGCGAACTGCGCCCGTCGGACATCGGCAATAAAGCCAGCGGTCCGTTTTGGGTGAAGCGTTCGAACGCGCGGCCGTTATGCGGTTCGCTGGTGGCGATGTTGGCGATGACGGCAATCTGCCCGTAATCCTCGCGCTGCCAGCTGATATTGCAGGCTTTCGCCAGCGAAGAGTGGGAACCGTCGGCAGCGACCAGCAACTGCGCGGTCAGAGTTTCACCGCTGTCGAGCGTGACACTCGCGCTGTCGGTTTGTCTTTGAACATCAACCACTTTTGCCGGGCAATGCACCGTCACGCCGGGAGCTTTGGTGAGCATGGCAAACAAACGATTACCGACTTCATGCAGCTCCACAACGTGACCAAGCGCTTCGACACCATAATGCCCCGCAGTGAGATTCACAAAAGCCGCATGGCCGCGATCGCTGACGTGAATGTCACGGATAGGCGTCGCGATTTTTGCCAGTGCCGGCCAGATCCCGACGCGCGCCAGTTGCTGGCAGGTTCCCTGCGCGAGCGCAATCGAACGGGCATCAAAACCCGGATGCTCGTGTTCTTGCGGCGCGGTCGCCTCCACCAGATGCACCGGCAGACGCCCCTGCGTCAGCGAGGAAATTGCCAGCGCCAGCGTGGCACCGGTCATTCCGCCACCAACAATCACTATGCTCATAGAGAAACAATGCTCATATTATTTACGTGCCGCCGCCATTAAGGCTTCGATATCATCGGCTTCTTTCACCACGTCGCCGGTCAGAATTTCGATGCCGGTGGAAGTGATCAGAATGTCGTCTTCGATGCGGATGCCGATACCGCGATACGCTTCAGGTACGTCAGCATCCGGCGCGATATACAGGCCCGGTTCAACGGTCAGTACCATGCCGGGTTCCAGCGTACGGCTGCGATCAACCGAGCCATAATGACCGACGTCATGAACATCGAGCCCCAGCCAGTGAGATAAACCGTGCATGAAGAACTGGCGATGCGCCTGCTCAGCGTAAAGCGTTTCAACATCACCTTTCATCACGCCCAGTTTGACCAGTCCTTCGATCATGACGCGGACAGCCGCTTCGGTCGCCGCCTGAATACTGCTGCCCGGTCCGAAGACTTCCAGTGCTTTGTATTCTGACGCCAGCACGATGTCGTAGATCTCACGCTGTGCTTTGCTGAACTTGCCGTTCACCGGGAATGTACGGGTGATATCACCGGCATAGCCCTGATATTCACAACCGGCGTCGATCAGCACTAAATCGCCGTCACGCAGCTCACATTCGTTTTCGGTGTAGTGCAGGATGCAGCCGTTTTCGCCACCGCCAACAATCGTGTTGTATGAAGGATAACGCGCGCCGTGGCGGTTGAATTCGTGATGAATTTCTCCCTCGAGCTGATATTCAAACATTCCCGGACGACATTTTTCCATTGCGCGGGTGTGTGCCAGCGCAGTGATTTGCCCGGCACGGCGCATAACTGCGATTTCTTCGGCGGATTTGAACAGACGCATATCGTGAACCCACGGACGCCAGTCAGTGACGGTCGCGGGCGCGGCGAAGTTCTGACGAAAACCTTTACGCAGTTTTTCCATCGCGCGGTTAACGATTTCATCGGCATAGGCATATTCGCCCTGCGCGTGATAGACCACGTCAAGGCCGTTGAGCAGTAAATGAAGCTGGTCGTTGATGTCGCCGAAAGGCAAGGCTTTGGTCACGCCCAGCTTAGCCGGTGCTGCTTCCTGCCCCAGACGGCGCCCGAACCAGATTTCAGCGGTGAGATCACGCACGCGGTTAAACAGCACGCTGTGGTTATGATTTTCATCACTTTTAACCAGAATCAGCACAGCTTCCGGTTCGTTGAAACCGGTGAAATACCAGAAGTCACTGTTCTGACGATACGGGTATTCACTGTCGGCGCTGCGCGGGGCTTCGGGGGCCGCAAAAATTATCGCAGCACTTCCCGGTACCATTTTCGCTAACAGCGCCTGGCGACGGTTCTCGATCTCTTGCTGAGTCATCACTTTCTCCTGAAATCGTTTTAGTTCGTTGTTATTAACTGGGTTCTCAAATTATCAGTGCAACGTGCGGGTATTTTCCGGTGCAGACGGCAGGCTGTGGCCAAATTCGCCAAAGCATAAAATGGCTGCCACGCGGACGTACTCCACCACTTCCTCTAAAGATTGCGCCAGTTGCTCCTGATCTTCATCTTCGTCGTAGCCAAGTTGCGCGATGCTGCGCAAATCATCGATGGCTTCGCCGACTTCGCCTTTCACTTTCGCAAGTTTAGGCTGCATCATGCCAAGGCCGAGCAGGAAATGGTTGACCCAACCGGCGAGGGCGTCGGCACGTTCGAAGACACTTTTGTCGTCATCGGGCATCATCATTTTAAATTCGAAGCTGTCATCTTCCAGCGTATCGGACGTAACTTTACGAAGTTGTTGCAGCAAATCCGCCAGCGTATGCGGGAAGGCCAGGCCTTCATTGGTCAGGTCATGCACCATCGTCAGCCAGCTGCCGTCGCGGTTGCCGCCACACAGTAAGCCACTGATCAGACCGTGCATTTCTGCTGCGGTCAAAGCAACCGATTGTTGTTTCAGGTTTTGATCCAACGAATCGTAAGTAGGGTAAGTATTCTCAATAGACATGCGCATTCGCCATCGTTGGCAGGTTAAGTTCGTGTTATGCTACCACCAAGGTCTGTCGTAGTACCAGATTAGCAGCCCGCAATCAGGCTCAGTTTGGCCTGAATGGCACGCCCTGAACAATCGGGCAGCAGTCAGCCGGTCATGGGGTTGTAACCTGGTATTGAGATAGTTATAGTGGCGCCCGCTTCCAACATCCTGCGCCAGGTCGTAGTGGTCACGTTGGGGCGGACGAATAAATCAGCAGGAAGGTGGCATGTCTGCACAACCGGTAGATATTCAAATTTTTGGTCGCTCGTTACGGGTGAATTGTCCGCCAGAACAACAGGAAGCACTGAATCTGGCAGCTGAAGATCTTAATCAGCGGTTGCAAGATCTTAAAGTTCGCACTAGAGTCACCAATACAGAGCAACTGGTTTTCATCGCGGCATTGAACGTATGTCACGAACTTGCTCAGGAAAGGTTGAAAACGCGCGATTACGCATCCAATATGGAACAACGTATCCGGATGCTGCAACAAACCATCGAGCAGGCATTGCTCGAACAAGGCCGGATCTCTGAACGTGAAGGGGCGCCTTTCGAATAACACACGTTGCTGATGTGGCTCGTCACAGGCCAGTCAGAAGCGGTAAAAAATTTCTCTGAGATGTTCGCCAGCGGGCCCGTCCCCTGAGCCGATAATTAGTACCAAC
Source organism: Rahnella contaminans (assembly GCF_011065485.1). Classification (NCBI taxonomy): domain Bacteria; kingdom Pseudomonadati; phylum Pseudomonadota; class Gammaproteobacteria; order Enterobacterales; family Yersiniaceae; genus Rahnella; species Rahnella contaminans. Next base: position 541,863 of record NZ_JAADJS010000002.1, on the reverse strand, counting down.
AGAATGTGATGATCCGTAATCGGTGCGCATGCTCGGTCCGTCCGAGAAGCCTAAAGATTGCGACAGCACGTTCACCTTGAACCATGGGTTCAAGGGTTACAGCCTGCGACGGCATCTCGGAGATTCCCCTTTCTTTTCGGTACATCCCTTTCTGGTGTTTGTATCTATGTCGCACACTCCTCTTTTTGCTTCTGCCCGACAAAATATTCGCACTGAAATTCGCCAGCGTAGAAAAAATCTGATTGCCAGTCAGCAAACAGAGTTTGCCCTTCAGGCCGCAGATCGCGTTGCCGCGCACCCTGAAATTCAGTCTGCCACCACGATTTCAGTTTTTCTGTCCTTCGACGGAGAACTTGATACCACACCGCTGATTCAGCGCCTGTGGCAGGAAGGAAAAGAGCTTTGTCTGCCGGTGCTGCATCCGTTTTCCCCTCACCATCTGTTGTTCCTGCGCTATGCGCCTGAAACACCGCTGGTACGCAATCGTCTTAAAATCCTCCAGCCACAACTTGATGTCACACAGGTTGTGCCATTGTCTCAGTTGGATATCATCCTGACGCCGCTGGTCGCGTTTGACCGCCACGGACAACGTCTGGGTATGGGCGGAGGGTTCTACGACCGCACGCTGGAGCACTGGCGGGATGGCGGGCCGTATCCGATTGGCTTAGCGCATGATTGCCAGCAGGTGGACGTCTTGCCGGTGGAGCACTGGGATGTGCCTTTGCCGCAAGTGATCACGCCGGGCAAAGTGTGGACGTGGTGAAGATAGGCTGACTGTTGGTACTCCTCTCAGATAATACTCCCCTCAGAAAATTCCCCTTATACATACCGTTACACGCCGAAACCAATCCCTCACGGACAATAAATTCCGGCATGTCTATTATCTTCTCAACGGCCCCGCAGTGGGGCAGACACATAAACCGATATCGCTGAGGAATTAAACATGAAAAAAGTATTAGCTCTGGTTGTAGCCGCTGCAATGGGTCTGTCTTCTGTCGCTTTCGCTGCTGAAACAACCGCTACTCCGGCACCTGCTGCTGCAACGACCGCTGCGCCTGCGGCCAAGCATGTAACTAAACACAAGACTCACAAGAAAGTCGCTCAAAAAGCGCAGGCTGCTAAAAAACACGTGAAACACGCTAAGAAAGCTGCTCCGGTAGCGCAGAAAGCGCAGGCTGCTAAGAAACACGTGAAACATGCTAAGAAAGCAACTCCGGTAGCGCAGAAAGCGCAGGCTGCTAAAAAACACGTGAAACATGCTAAGAAAGCTGCTCCGGTAGCTCAGAAAGCGCAGGCTGCTAAAAAACACGTGAAACATGCTAAGAAAGCAGCTCCGGTAGCGCAGAAAGCGCAGGCTGCTAAAAAACACGTGAAACATGCTAAGAAAGCTGCTCCGGCTACAAAAGCAACCCCAGCAGCATAAGAAGTTACCAAGAAGTCTTTGTGAGGTATTAACTCGCAATTACCTGAAATGCTAAATTTACACCCGGTTCGCCGGGTGTTTTTTTCTCCAGTTTTTATCCTGAGGTACTGTGGATGATGCTGCGCCGCTTCCAGTTCGAAATCACCCTGTCTTCACTGATCCTCTGTGGTCTGGTCAGCCTGTTCTTTTACTTATGACATTTTCGTGAAGTGCCCTGAGATGGCGCCCGTCATCGGCTCAACGCCTTGAGCAATCTGGCAAACGACTCATCCGGTAAGATCTTCCCGTCTGCGGGAAATAGCATAAAAAAACCGCCTTTCGGCGGTTTATAGTCTGTTACTGCGCAGATCTCTCAATAAAGCAAGCGCGCACGGATCGTGCCCGGAATCGCTTTCATCAGTTGCAGCGCGGTGTTCAACGTTGTGACATCCGTTTCAGCATCGATAACCACATAACCGACTTCCGGGCTGGTTTGCAGATACTGTGCTGCAATGTTGATGCCCTGCTCCGCGAAAATCTGGTTGATGCTGGTCAGCACACCCGGACGGTTTTCGTGGATATGCAGCAAACGGCTGGCTTTCTCGGTATGCGCTGGCAAAGAGGCTTCCGGGAAGTTAACCGCGGACAAAGTCGAACCGTTGTCAGAGTATTTCGCCAGTTTGCCCGCCACTTCCAGGCCTATGCCTTCCTGCGCTTCCATGGTAGAACCGCCGATGTGTGGCGTCAGCAGCACGTTGTCGAATTCACACAGCGGAGAATTGAACGGATCGCTGTTGGTCGCCGGTTCTTCCGGGAAGACGTCGATAGCTGCACCGGACAGATGTTTGCTGCGCAGCGCATTGCACAGGGCAGGAATGTCGATCACCGTGCCGCGTGAGGCGTTGATCAGCAATGCGCCCTGTTTGATTTGTGCCAGCTGCACTTCGGAAATCATGTTTTTGGTGCCTGGCGTTTCTGGAACGTGCAGGGTCACGACGTCGCTGGTGCTGAGCAGTTCTTCCAGAGTCGCAATCGGCTGCGCATTACCCAGCGGCAATTTGCTTTCGATGTCGTAATAGAAGACGCGCATCCCCAGGCTTTCCGCCAGAATACCTAACTGTGTACCGATGTGGCCGTAGCCGACAATACCCAAACGTTTACCGCGCGCTTCAAAAGAACCGACGGCCAGTTTGTTCCAGATCCCGCGGTGCGCCTTGGCGTTGGCCTCAGGAATACCACGCATCATCAGCAGCATTTCGCCCAGCACCATTTCGGCGACGGAACGGGTATTAGAGAACGGTGCGTTAAAGACCGGAATACCACGACGGGTTGCCGCTTTCAGGTCAACCTGATTGGTACCGATACAGAAACACCCTACAGCCACCAGTTTTTCTGCTGCCTGGAACACTTCTTCGGTCAGCTGAGTACGCGATCGGAGTCCAACAAAGTGCGCATCACGGATCGATTCTTTCAGCGATTCCGTATCTAAAGCACCTTTGTGAAATTCAATATTGGTGTAACCCGCGGCACGGAGTGTATCAACCGCACTTTGGTGGACGCCTTCCACTAACAAAAATTTAATCTTGTCTTTCTCAAGTGATACTTTTGCCATTTCCCGACCCTATATTTTTTCTGGCTGAATTCGAACTGCTAGGTGACTGCTCACAGTCAACATAACAAAAAATACGCCATCATCAATACAAACGATTGCCTGCCAGACAGCAGAAGGCTCACCGCGCCTGTTGGTTTTCAGCATTTCCTGCTGGTTAGATTTTACAAAGCAAGACGTTCAGGAGGCGATAGTGAGAAATGTGACATAAGTCACCAAATTCAGGCTTTTGAAGAAAAGATGATTCATTCAGAAAATTATCATCTTCATAACATTGTGTTATGACAGGGGGATGACTGGCTGCTTTCAGCAAAAGCAGCCAGATCTTCTGCTTATTGATAGGTTACTTCAGCGTGACAGTTTTTACGCCTTCAGAAGTGCCTACCAGCGCAACGTCGGCGCCACGGTTGGCGAACAGCCCGACCGTCACCACGCCCGCAATTCCGTTGATCTTATTTTCCATCGCGACGGCATCCAGAATGCTCAGATTATGGACGTCGAGAATGATATTGCCGTTGTCAGTCAGAACGTTCTGGCGGTATTCCGGCAGACCACCGAGTTTCACCAGTTCACGCGCAACGTAAGAACGCGCCATCGGGATGACTTCTACCGGCAGCGGGAATTTACCCAGCACATCGACTTGCTTAGACGCGTCCACAATACAGACGAATTTTTTGGCGATCGCGGCAATGATTTTTTCGCGGGTCAGCGCAGCGCCGCCGCCTTTGATCATCTGCATGAAGCCGTTGATTTCATCCGCGCCGTCAACGTAAACGTCCAGCGAGTCCACTTCGTTGCTGTCGAAAACGTGAATGCCTAAGCTTTTCAGTTTTGCCGTTGAAGCGTCAGAACTGGAAACGGCGCCCTCGATCTGACCTTTGATCGAACCCAGTGCATCGATGAAATGGGCGGCGGTGGATCCGGTTCCGACACCGACGATGGTGCCCGGAGTCACGTAATCCAGTGCGGCCCAGCCGACTGCTTTTTTCAATTCTTCCTGCGTCATAATGGCTTCTCTGTCTGATAACGTAAGTGGCGTGAATACGGAAAAGTGTCGGTGATTATAAAGCATGTGCCGGCAGATTGGGCAGACAAGAGCGTGACCAGATCACACTTATTAAGTGCAATTGGGTTGTAAACGCCCCGATTTTCCTCACCACAAAACCTGACAATCTGTGGCATAGTGTTCGGATAAAATTAAATCCAAGGGACAGAACTCCGATGAAACGCCCGGACTATAGAACGCTACAGGCACTGGACGCGGTGATCCGTGAGCGCGGTTTTGAGCGCGCCGCACAAAAGCTTTGCATCACCCAATCGGCGGTCTCTCAGCGCATTAAACAACTGGAAAATTTGTTCGGCCAGCCTCTGCTGGTGCGTACCGTGCCGCCTCGTCCGACGGAACAGGGGCAGAAATTACTGGCCCTGTTACATCAGGTGGAACTGCTGGAAGAAGAGTGGCTCGGCAGTGACAGTAACAGCGACAGTAACGATACGCCGCTGCTGCTTTCGCTGGCGGTTAACGCCGACAGCCTGGCAACCTGGCTGTTACCGGCGCTGAAATCCGTGCTGGTCGATTCACCTATCCGCCTGAATTTGCAGGTTGAAGATGAAACCCGGACGCAGGAACGTCTGCGCCGCGGTGAAGTGGTCGGCGCGGTGAGTATTCAACCGCAGCCGCTTCCGAGTTGTCTGGTCGATCAACTTGGCGCGCTGGATTACCTGTTTGTCGCTTCCAAGCCGTTTGCCGATCGGTATTTCCCGAACGGCGTCACCCGTTCCGCGCTGCTGAAAGCGCCGGCGGTTGCGTTTGATCATCTCGACGATATGCACCAGGCATTCCTTCAACAGAACTTCGATTTGTCACCGGGCAGCGTGCCGTGTCATATCGTTAACTCGTCGGAAGCCTTTGTGCAGCTGGCACGTCAGGGCACGACCTGTTGTATGATCCCGCATCTGCAAATCGAGAAAGAGCTGGAAAGCGGCGAGCTTATCGACCTGACGCCCGGCCTGTTCCAGCGCCGGATGCTTTACTGGCACCGCTTTGCGCCGGAAAGCCGCATGATGCGTAAAGTCACCGATGCCCTGCTGGCACACGGACATCAGGTGTTGCGTCAGGACTGATTTAGCGCCGCAGAAAACAAAAAACCCGCCGGAGCGGGTTTTTCATTATTACGGCGTCATATTTACTGAGCTGGTGCGGGTGCCTGCGGCTGCAGTTCGAACACCACATCGACCTGATCATCAAAGTGAATGCTTTGCTGTTCGTAGGTTTCAGCGGCATCATTTTGCGTGGGTGCGGCGGCGGCTTTAAACATGCGCGCAACCGGCATTGGCTGGTAGTTGGCGACGTGATAACGAATGCTGTAAACCGGCCCCAGTTTGGTGTGGAAGCCCTCTGCCAAAGATTTTGCCTGCTGTGTGGCGTTATCAATGGCTTTCTGACGCGCTTCGTCACGGAAACGATCAGGATTTGCCACACCCAGTTCGATAGAACGGATTTCATTCAGGCCGGATTTTAATGCACCATCCAGCAAATCGTTCAGTTTATCCAGCTGACGCAATGTCACCTGAACCTGACGCACCGCACGGTAGCCTTTCAGCTCTGAACTGCCGTCTTTCAGGTAATTATATTCCGGCTGTGTGCTGAGATTAGCGGCATTGATGTCTTTCTTTTCAATTCCGTTTTTCTGCAGGAAACCAAAATATTCCGCCACACGATCGTCGGCTTGTTTCTTGGCGCTCGCGGAATCTTTTGCCGATACGCTCACTTCAATGGCCAGCGTCGCGATATCCGGTGTGGCGTCAACGCTTGCCGTACCTGATGTCACCACGTGCGGGCCGGCAGGAACTTCTGCCGCGTGCAACGCTAAAGGTAAAGTCCCTAATCCCAACATCGCTGCTACAGCCAATGCTTTCAGTTTCACAGTGCCTCCATTAATCATCAAAGATCTGGCAATAGTTAATTCAATCAATCCGCAAAACCGTAGCATAAACCGTTACAACTGAAACTAAGATTAGTGACAAAAACCTGTTTTCGGGTAAAAACTCAAAATACGCCGGTCTGACGCGCCAGTTGTACGGCAATCCCCCACATAATTACGCCAACAATAAAGTTGATGACGCGCTGCACTTTCCCGGTGTTTAACCAGGGCGCGAGTAATGCCGCGAGAATGGCCAGCCCGAAGAACCACAGCACAGAAGCACTGACCGCGCCGAGCGCAAACCACGAACGTTCATCGTGGCTCAGGCTTCCGCCCAGACTACCCAATACGACGAACGTATCGAGATAAACGTGAGGATTGAGCCAGGTCACCGCCAGCATACTGACGACAATCTTCCAGCGGCTTTGCTTCGCCACTTCCGCCTGTGCCAGTTCAGGATTTTTGCTGAATGCCGTGCGAAACGCGCCCCAGCCATACCACAGCAGAAATGCCACGCCGCCCCAACTTACCAGCGCTAATAACAGCGGCGATTTGCTCAGCAGCGCGCTGCCGCCAAATATCCCGCCGCAAATCAGCACGATATCGCTCAGCGCGCATAAAGACGCAATCATCAGATGATACTGGCGGCGAATGCCCTGATTCATCACAAACGCATTCTGCGGTCCGAGGGGTAAAATCATTGCGGCGCTCATCGCCAGTCCTTGCAGGAAAATAGCCAGCACGTGAATATCCTTAAAGAGTTAATAACAGAGATTGCGCGCAGTGTAAGGGCTTTGGTGTCATTAGAGGAAATGGATATTTCTAATCGGTCATTAGCCTGACTTATTTGTGAGGAGCCCATTTTTCAGACACAAAAAAGGCGCCCGCAGGCGCCCTTTGAGAAGCCGCGACTTTATTCCGCAGGCTGTACGTTTTTATCCACAACGACAGGGGCCGCCGGATACAAATGAACGTCCATTTGCGGATACGCAATATTGATATTGTTTTTATCCAGCGCACGTTTGAACGATTCCAGAAGATCCCATTTCACGTTCTGCGCATCACCGTTGCTGGTCCATGCGTACACGATGAAATTCAGGGTAGAAGCGGCCATTTCATTCAGACGTACGGTGACGCCTTTATCCTGTAACACACGCTGATCGGCAGTGATGATCTCGGTGAGGATCGATTTGACCAGATCAATGTCAGAGTCATAACCCACGCCGATGGTCATATCGATACGGCTTGTCGGTTCGCGTGAATTGTTGATGATGTTACCGGCAATAATTTTACCGTTTGGTACGACGATGATTTTGTTGTCCGGCGTACGCAGAGTGGTTGAGAAAATCTGTACGTGCGTCACCGTACCGGCTACGCCGCCGAGATCCACATATTCACCGGCACGGAACGGACGGAAAATAACCAACAACACGCCAGCCGCGAAGTTAGACAGCGAGCCCTGTAACGCCAGACCGACGGCCAGACCGGCGGCACCGATAACCGCAATCACCGACGTGGTTTGCACCCCGATGCGTCCGAGAACCGCAATCAGCGTGAAGGCGATAATCGCGTAACGCACCATAGCGGAAAGGAAATCAGAAACCGTGATATCAATACCACGAACTTTCAGAACACGGCTGACACCGCCGGAAACGACGCGGGCGATTATCAGACCGACGATCAGAATGAAAATAGCCGCCACAATGTTCACAGCATAATGCAGAAGTAAGGCCTGGTTTCTCACCAACCAGTTGCCAGCATTATTAATGCTGCCTACAACGTTCAAATCATCCATTTAAAGTACCCCAAAATTACACCCTGTCGGGCTGCAAGAAACCAAAGCTGCCCGACGATGCGGGCAGCAAGTGTGCTTTAAGGTTAACTAACAATGCGATGAAGTGCCAACCGCCCGTTGAGAAAGGCTATCAGATTAGGAATTTACGCGGCTGTTCTTAAGCGTTTCAGGCGTTTTGAAAGCCTGTAACGGCCCTCTTCCGCTCAGCATGAAGGCCGAAATCACGGTGAACGTCAGCGCCACTAATCCCAGGATCAGGTACGTGCCGTGGAAACCGATACGGTCATACATATTCCCGGCGAAGACGGACATAAACATGATCGCCACCTGTTTGAAGAAGCAGAACGTCACCAGATAAATCGTCGCGGAGAAGCGCACTTCAAACACTGAAGTGATGTATTTGAAGCAGCCGACAATCAGGAACGGCACCTCAAACATGTGCAGCGTTTTGAGCACCACGACTTCCAGCGGCGATGAGGCAAACGACGAGCCGATGATGCGAATCGACATAATCGTTCCGGCCAGCAGCAGCGCATTTTTCCCGCCAATGCGGTTCACGATAAGCGGTGCGAAGAACATGATGCAGGCGTTCAGCAACTCGCCCATGGTGGTGACATAGCCGAAAACGCGTGTGCCTTCGGACGACGAATCAAAGAACGAAGTAAAGAAGTTGGCGAACTGCTGGTCGAAGACGTCGTACGTGCAGGACACGCCGATCACGTAAATCGCCAGGAACCAGAGTTTGCGGTCTTTGAGCAGCTCAAGGGCAATCTTCAGGTTGAACGGTTTGGTGTTCGCGCCCAGTTCATTAACTACGCGCGCGGTAGGCGTAACTTCAGGTTTGGCGATCAGCAAGAGGATTGCCAGAATGACCGCACAGCCGGAACCGAGCCAGAAAACAAATTCGTTGTTGATGGTGAACATGATGCCGACCACCGACGCACACAGCGCCCAGCCGACACAACCGAACATCCGCGCACGGCCAAATTCAAAGCTGCTGCGGCGGCTGACTTTTTCGATATACGCTTCAATCGCAGGCGCACCGGCGTTGTAAATCAGGCCGAGATAAATCCCGCCGACCACCGAACCGAGATAGATATTAATTTTCAGCAGCGGGCCGAACACGTAAATAAAGAATGGTGCGAAGAGAACCAGCATACCGGTGATCACCCAGAGCAAATGCTTTTTCAGCCCCAGTTTATCGGCCAGTAAACCAAACACCGGCTGAAAAAGCAGGGAGAACAGCGAAATGCTGGCAAATATTATTCCGGTGTCACTTTTACTGATCTGATTGATGTCGTGCAGCCAGATCGGGAAGAACGGGAAATATGCACCCATGATGAAAAAATAGAAGAAGAAGAACAGCCCGAACATCCAAAAGTTAGTATTTTTCAGGTAATACATACGCAGTTTCCTTACGTCTGAATATTTCGCCGCCGGAGATGAACCCGGCGGCACAGGCTGTCAGGCACGTTTCCAGGTGAATGAATAATGATACTGGCCGGCAGTCAGCAGGAAATCAGGGCTGACGCTCGGGCTCCACGAATCATCACCACCGACGCCCATATGGAAACCGTCGATGTTCAGCCAGGTGCCCTCTTCTTCACGCAAAAGGTGACGATGACTGGTTTCCATCAGCTGTTGCAGGCTGAAGCGGCTCAGGCCAAAGTGGAAATTACCCTGCAACGTCCAACCGGCGTATTCCAGTTCACGCGTCCCACCGCGCAAACCGTTTTCGGTCGGGAAAACGTACGGCGTATACAGATCGCCGAGTGGCAATGTCCAGCGCCCGTGCTGCGCGGCCAGACGACGATCCGGATAGTTTTCATGCGGTCCCAGCCCCAGCCAGCGGACGTTTTCCGCGATATCTGCCAGCTGACAGGTCAGGCCGATGCGCCCCGGCGACGGCACGTTCGCCGCCACACTGACGTCGGCGCTGATATGCAACTCACCCTGATTATCGATGCGGAAAATTTTGCGGCTCAGCAAACGCACTTCCTCACCCGCCATAAATGCATGCGTGGTAGTAATCACCACGCCATCCTGCAACTGATCGGCGGAAATATTCAGCAGACGCGATTCCAGCTGATACATTCCGGCGGCTTTCCAGCGCTCCACCCACGCATTCGGATCGATTCTGGTGACTTCGCTGACGCCTATATCGTTATCCACCGGCGCACGGACAAACTGGTCGCGCAGTGCAGAGAGCAGGCGCGGCGTTTTGTCATCAAACCACTGTTCCAGTAGTCCGGTTTGCTGACTGAACTGCCAGCGTTGCGCGCCGTGGACTACAGAAATCATATCGCCCTGCCGATCCAGAACCGGCGCGCTGGTGGAGGTTTTCTCCTGCACCGGCAGGCTGAGCGGTTGCGGCAGCTGCCATTGATCCCAGGCGCTGCGGTGCCCCGCTTCGGACCACGCGGTTGCCTGCGGCTGGTGTATCGCGACGTTCAGCCACAAATCGCCTTCTGCCTGAGGGATATCACCCAGATCCAACACTTGTTTGCCGTCAGGCGCGATGTTCAGTACCGTTTCGCCCTGTGAAATGACTTCGCCGTCACGCTCGATACGCCAGACCAGCTGTTCGTTATCACTTTGGCGGAACAGATACTCGCTCTGAATTTCAATCGTCAGCGGTGAGGTGCCGGTGAGCGAGAACTGGAAGAATTGCTGCGCACGCTGCGCTTCAAACAGCGACGGATGCGGCGTGCGGTCGGCAAATACCAGTCCGTTCATGCAGAACTGACGATCGTTTGGCGTATCGCCAAAATCACCGCCGTAGGCCATATAACGTTCGCCGTCTGCGCCGGTGCGCAGCAGACTTTGATCGACCCAGTCCCAGACGAAACCGCCCTGTAAACGCGGGAACTGGCGGAAGGCTTTCCAGTATTTATCGAAACCGCCGAAGCTGTTGCCCATGGCATGGGCGTATTCGCAGAGGATCAGCGGACGCGTTTCGTCCGGCATACTGATCCACTTTTTAATCGACCATTTGGGTACCGCCGGGAATGGCTGATCCTGCTCAACGCGGGAATACATCGGGCAAATGATGTCGGTCGCCGCGCTGTTGGCACCGCCGCCTTCATACTGCACCGGACGCGTCGGATCGACAGATTTTATCCAGCGGTACAGCGCGTCGTGATTCGCACCGTGGCCGGATTCATTGCCCAGCGACCAGATGATGATGCAGGGATGGTTGCGGTCACGCTGAACCATGCGGGTGACGCGCTCGCTGAAGGCGTTGAACCACACCGGATCGTCTGAAAGACGATTCATCGGCTGCATACCGTGGGTTTCGATATTGGCTTCATCGACCACATACAGGCCGTATTCATCGCAAAGTGTGTACCACAGCGGATGATTCGGATAATGCGAGCAGCGCACGGCGTTAAAGTTGTGCTGTTTCATCAGCACAATGTCACGGCGCATGGTGACTTCATCCATCACCTGACCATTTTCAGGATGATGTTCGTGACGGTTAGTACCGCGGATCAGAACCGGCCGTCCGTTGACTTTCAGCAGCCCGTTGCTGATTTCCACCTGACGGAAACCGACGTCGCAGGCTTCAGCTTCGATAAGCTCACCCTGCGGAGAAATCAGGGAAACCACCGCGCGATAAAGAGCGGGCTGTTCGGCACTCCATAGTGCAGGATGGCTGACCGGCAGACGCAGCGTGGTGCGATCATATGCCGCCCCGCGTTCATCAATGATTTCACTGCCAAGCGCCTGCTGATGTTCTGCGACCTGCTTATCGCCCTGCCACAACTGAACGCGCACCTGATAATCAGCCGCGCTTTCCTGAGGTACCGCCGCGCTGACCTGCACTTCCAGTTCAGCCTGCGTAAAACCGTGGAACAGATGCGTGCGCACCTGGTAATCCGTGATCTGCTCCCGGGGTTTATGCAGCAATGTGACATCGCGGAAGATGCCACTCATGCGCCACATATCCTGATCTTCCAGATAGCTGCCGTCGCTCCAGCGCAGAACCATCACTGCCAGACGGTTTTCACCGGCATGTAGAACATCACTGAGATCGAACTCCGCCGGTAAACGGCTGTCCTGCGAGTAACCGATCCACTGGCCGTTGCACCACAGATAAAACGCCGAACTGACGCCGTTAAACACGATGCGGGTCTGTCCGCTGCTCAGCCAGTCATTATCCACAGAAACTGTGAGCGAGTAACAACCTGTAGGATTTTCTGCGGGCACAAACGGCGGATTAACCGGGATGGGATACTGAACGTTGGTGTAAATCGGCGCATCATAACCTGCAAGCTGCCAGTTAGATGGCACCTGCACCTTGTCTGCATCCGCGAGGTCACCTTCCAGCCATTGTTCGGGCACGGCTTCTGGCCGGTTAAAATAGCTGAATTTCCATTCCCCGCTCAGGGAAACAATATTAGGGGAACCTTGATTTCGTCTGGCTTCTTCACTTTCCCGCCAGCTGTTAAAAGGCGGGTGCGCCGCAAGACGGTTATATTGCGTTGATGATGGTTTTTCCCAGTCACGGCGCCCCAGAACGGTGGCCAGTGACGACAGTTTTTCATCCGCTGATAATGTCATAATAATCCCCATGCAAATTGTTATGCGCTCACAATAATATAAACATGCGTAAAGGGAGCAATTAAGTAAAGCAAGGGAGTGCGGGAAAGGGACGCGGATCACAGATCCCGCGCCGGAGAAGCAAAAAAAGTAAATCAGCGCGGGCTGAGCTGGCGGGCGATGCGGAGAAGTTCCTGCGACAGTGCTTCCTGAGAAACGGCAGATTCACCGGGTTTCGACGTTGTGTGGCGTTCCACCAGAGAGGTCGGCAATAACAGCGACGATTGCTGCTTATCGCCATGATGATGCAGATGGTCAACCAGCCGCTTGACGCTCTCGTGGCCGAGCAGACGGAAATCTTGCTTGATGGTAGTCAGCGGCGGGAAGAAAAACGCGCTGTCTTCGGTATCGTCATAGCCGATCACCGAAATCTGTTCCGGTACGCGCAGGCCAAATTCATGCACCGCACGTAACACACCGAGCGCCATCTGATCATTGGCAATCAGGATCGCCGTAGGCCGCACCGGCTGGTTGAGCAGTAATAATGCCTGCTGATAGCCGGAAGCCGCGCTCCAGTCACCGTGCTGTATGGCACAGGGCGTAATCTGGTGCTTTGCCAGCGTACTCAGCCAGCCTTCGTAACGCAGCCGCGCAGAGATGGATTCCAGCGGGCCGGTCAGCACCGCAATTTTCTGATGCCCCAGCGCCAGAAGGTGTTCAACGCCCTGCTCTGCCCCGCAATGCGGATCGAACAGAATTTTAAAGACGTCAGCCTGCGGATCGACATCCAGAAACAGCACCGGTAAATCACCGCAAAGCTGTGCAATGACGCCCGCATCATCGTTTGACAGCGGCACGTTAATCAGCACGCCATCGACGCGCTGAGACATCAGCTCATTCACCGCCGTGCGGCAGGCAGAAAGGCTCAGGTTATCAATCATCGAAATAACAACGTTAAAACCTAACTGATTGGCGCGGGTTTTCATTGCAGAAGCAATTTGGGACGGCGCATGAAGGGCGAGTTCGGTAGTCGCCAGCCCCAGCGTATAACTTTGTTTCCCGGCCAGCTGCTGGGCAACGCGATTCGGCACGTAGTTTAAAGCCGCCATGGCCTGCTCAACTTTATCCCGCGTTTTTGCCGAGACGTGCGCCGCCTGATTCAGCACACGCGATACAGTCTGATAAGAAACGCCCGCCTGACGCGCGACGTCATCGAGGGTGACAGATTTTGGCTTCATGGCTCTCTCTTTGGGGTGCGGCCGCAAATACGTAACAGGCTATTGTGTCTGGAAAACAGGCAATAAAAAAGGGGCCGAAGCCCCTTTGACGATTATCCTCACATTCCGGTGGTCAAGCACCGGAAGGGTAAGAATTACAGTACGTCGATTGCGTTCAGTTCTTTGAATGCCAGTTCCAGGCGAGTCACCATGGAGGACTGTGCAGCACGCAGCCAAACGCGCGGGTCATAGAATTTCTTGTTAGGTTTGTCCGCGCCTTCCGGGTTACCCAACTGACCTTGCAGGTAAGCTTCGTTTTTCTTGTAGAACTGGAGGATACCATCCCAGTTAGCCCACTGGGTGTCGGTGTCGATGTTCATTTTGATAACACCGTAGCCTACAGACTCTTTGATTTCAGCTGCAGTAGAACCGGAACCGCCGTGGAATACGAAGTTCAGGCTGTTGTGTGGCAGGTTGTGTTTTTTGCACACGTATTCCTGAGAATCACGCAGGATCGTTGGAGTCAGTTTAACGTTACCTGGTTTGTAAACACCGTGTACGTTACCGAATGACGCAGCGATAGTGAAACGCGGGCTGATAGCGTTCAGTTTTTCGTATGCGTAATCAACGTCTTGTGGCTGAGTGTACAGTGCAGATGCGTCCATATGGCTGTTGTCCACGCCATCTTCTTCACCGCCGGTGCAACCCAGTTCGATTTCCAGAGTCATGTCGATTTTTGCCATGCGAGCTAAGTACTTGCTGCAAATTTCGATGTTTTCTTCCAGAGACTCTTCAGACAGGTCGATCATATGGGAAGAGAACAGTGGCTTACCGGTTTTCGCGTAGTGAGCTTCACCCGCGTCCAGCAGACCGTCGATCCATGGCAGCAGTTTTTTCGCGCAATGGTCGGTATGCAGGATAACGGGCACGCCGTAATGTTCTGCCATCTGGTGTACGTGATGTGCGCCAGAGATTGCACCCAGGATTGCCGCGCCTTGTGGCACGTCAGTTTTCAGGCCTTTACCCGCGATGAACGCAGCGCCACCGTTAGAGAACTGAACGATAACCGGTGAACGGACTTTCGCAGCAGCTTCGAGAACGGCGTTGATAGAGTCGGTGCCTACGCAGTTAACCGCTGGCAGAGCAAATTTGTTTTCTTTAGCAATAGCGAAAACTTTCTGTACATCATCACCAGTGATAACGCCTGGTTTTACGAAATCAAAAATTTTAGACATAGTTCTTTGTCCTGTATTCGTCGGCCGTAGATGGATTGAATCGGTTTGCTATGTCGCGCGAGTTCCACTGTGCAGCCCCTCGCGCGGCAAAGAAGAACAGGAAGCCGCTGGCTCCCCGCTCAGGGTTCATTACTTCTTAGCACGCTCTTCCAGCATCACAACCGCTGGCAGTGCTTTCCCTTCAACGAATTCCAGGAATGCGCCACCGCCAGTGGAGATATAGGAAATTTTGTCAGCGATACCGAACAGGTCGATAGCCGCCAGAGTGTCGCCGCCGCCTGCGATAGAGAATGCATCGCTGTCAGCAATAGCCTGCGCCACAATTTCGGTCCCTTTACGGAAGTTAGGGAACTCGAACACGCCTACAGGACCATTCCACAGAATGGTTTTAGCGTTTTTAATGATCTCAGCCAGGCGGTATGCAGACTCATCGCCCATGTCGAGAATTTGTTCGTCATCTTTGATGTCTTTTACAGACTTCACCGTCGCGGTAGCCGTTTCGGAGAACTCAGTCGCCACGCGAACATCTGTAGGAACTGGAATGTCGCAGGTTTCCAGCAATTTGCTTGCGGTACCGACCAGATCTGCTTCGTACAGGGATTTACCGACGTTGTTGCCTTGAGCAGCGACGAAGGTGTTCGCGATACCGCCACCAACGATCAGCTGGTCAGCGATTTTGGACAGGGAATCCAGAACGGTCAGTTTGGTAGAAACTTTAGAACCGCCAACGATAGCCACCATCGGACGAGCCGGGTTACCCAGCGCTTTACCCAGTGCTTCCAGTTCTGCAGACAGCAGCGGACCGGCACAGGCGATTGGCGCAAATTTACCCACACCGTGAGTAGAAGCTTGTGCGCGGTGCGCAGTACCGAAGGCGTCCATCACATAGATGTCACACAGGGCAGCATATTTTTTGGACAGGGCTTCGTCGTCTTTCTTTTCGCCTTTGTTGAAGCGAACGTTTTCCAGAACAACCAGCTCGCCTTCTGCAACTTCAACGCCATCAAGGTAATCTTTCGCCAGACGCACTGGAGATTTCAGATGTTCTTTCAGGTAGTTAACAACCGGCAGCAGAGAAAACTCTTCGTTATATTCGCCTTCAGTCGGACGACCCAGATGCGAGGTAACCATCACGCGTGCGCCTTGTTTCAGGGCAATTTCGATGGTTGGCAAAGAAGCGCGGATACGTGCATCTGACGTTACTTTGCCATCTTTAACTGGCACGTTCAGATCGGCACGGATCAGTACGCGTTTACCCGCTAAATCCAGATCGCTCATCTTAATAACAGACATGGTGAATCCTCTCGTTGATTCTCTTTAAAGTTGCTTGAAGGCAATTTCGGCCAGAAGGCCGGAACAGCCGTACTAGAAACCGCTAGCGGACATTGCCAATGTTGTATCCAACATTCGGTTGGCAAAACCCCACTCGTTATCGCACCAGACCAGTGTTTTTATCAGGTGCTGTCCACTTACCCGCGTCTGCGTTCCATCGACGATGGCGCTGTGGGGATCATGGTTAAAATCTGTCGAGACTAATGGTAGTTCGGTATAGTCAACTATACCACGAAAAGCACCTGTTGCGGCCTTTTGCAGCAGCTGGTTCACCTCGTCTACCGTCACGGAACCCTCGACAAATACGCTCAAATCAATGGCTGTGACATTGATGGTCGGCACACGCACTGAGATAGCTTCAAAGCGATCGCAGAATTTGGGCATGATGCGCGTGATCCCTGCGGCCAGTTTGGTATCGACCGGAATAATGGACTGACTGGCCGCGCGCGTACGGCGTAAATCTGCGTGGTACGCATCAATGACCGGCTGGTCATTCATCGAAGAATGGATGGTCGTTACCGTGCCCGACTCAATGCCAAAGGCATCGTCGAGCAGCTTGATCACAGGGATAATACAGTTGGTGGTGCAGGACGCATTGGACACAATGCGGTGCTGGCGTTCGAGCAACTCGTGGTTCACACCGTAAACCACCGTAGCGTCAAGATCATGACCGCCGGGATGCGCGAACAGAATTTTTTTGGCACCGGCCGCGAGCTGAGCTTCACCGTCTTCACGGCTGCCATAAACGCCGGTGCAATCGAGCACGACGTCAATACTCAGTTCGCCCCATGGCAACTGGCTGGCATCAGACTGATGAAGTAAACGGATGGAGTCATCGCCGACGTAAAGGTTTTCCCCTTCCTGGCGGACATCCCAGGCGAAGCGCCCGTGGCTGGAGTCGTATTTGAGCAGATGTGCCATGCCTTCAGGGCTGGCGATTTCATTGATGGCAATAACGGAGATTTCCGCCCGACGCCCGGATTCGTATAATGCGCGCAATACGCTACGGCCAATGCGACCAAAGCCATTAATTGCAATACGTATTGGCATACATCTCCCTGTTACACGGTTGTTACTCAATATCAGTAACACCTATAGTAATGCAGCGTGCGTTTACGGTGAATCACCATCGTCATCTGTCAGCACAATGCGTACGGCAGAAAAATCTCAGTTTCAGTCACGATAACAACCTGGTGACGATGTTAAGCTCAAATAGCCCGACTGAAACGGTTCAGCTGAGAATAAACCAAACGATGAATAAAAGGAATAATTCGTCAAACACTGAGGCATTAATCGCGCTGAACGCTTAAAAAAACGCCAGCCAATTCTGTGTATTCACAGTGATTTTACTTTTTCATCACCTTTTCAACAGTGATTTCCTCAAAAACCGACGGTTTGAAACAGCATCAGAATGCAGGGAGTTTAGCGGAGTCGGCACACGAAGGGTTTGACCTGCGTCATTTCGCGCGAAACTGAGAACCTGCGCATGAAATTGCCGACGAAAAAAAAGCACCCGAAGGTGCTTTTAAGCAGCGTTAAGAAAACCGGATTACTTCAGCAACGCCTGTGCCTGAGCAACAACGTTATCTACAGTGAAACCAAATTCTTTGAACAGCAGGTCTGCCGGAGCAGATTCGCCGAAGCTGTGCATACCGACGATCGCGCCATTCAGGCCAACGTATTTGAACCAGTAATCCGCGATACCTGCTTCAACTGCAACACGTGCAGAAACGGCTTTCGGCAACACAGATTCACGGTAAGCCGCGTCCTGTTTGTCAAAGGCGTCAGTTGAAGGCATGGAAACCACGCGCACTTTAGTGCCCGCAGCCGCCAGTTTATCAGCCGCTTCTACAGTGATACCGACTTCAGAACCGGTCGCAATCAGGATGACTTCCGGCGTACCGTCGCAATCTTTCAGCACATAACCACCGCGCGACACGTTGGCTAATTGCTCAGCGGTACGTGGTTGCTGAGTCAGGTTCTGGCGGGAGAAGATCAGAGTCACCGGGCCGTCATTACGCTCAATCGCGTATTTCCATGCCACAGCAGATTCAACCTGATCCGCAGGACGCCAGGTGCTCATGTTTGGCGTCACGCGCAGGCTGGCAATTTGCTCAACCGGCTGGTGCGTCGGGCCGTCTTCGCCCAGACCGATAGAATCATGGGTGTACACGAACACGTTGCGGATTTTCATCAGCGCAGCCATACGCACGGCGTTACGTGCGTATTCCACGAACATCAGGAAGGTCGCAGAGTACGGCAGGAAACCACCGTGCAGCGCGATACCGTTGGTGATCGCGGTCATGCCGAATTCACGCACACCGTAATGGATGTAGTTACCCGCCTGATCGTCGCCAATAGACTTAGAACCGGACCACATGGTCAGGTTGCTTGGCGCCAGGTCGGCAGAGCCGCCCAGGAATTCCGGCAACACTTTACCAAAAGCTTCCAGCGCGTTTTGTGATGCTTTACGGCTGGCGATGTTGGCAGGTTTAGCCTGCAGTTCTTCGATAAATTTCTGTGCTTCTGCTTCCCAGTTGGCTGGCAGCTCGCCGTTCACACGACGTTTGAACTCTTTTGCCAGCTCAGGGTGTGCCTTGGCGTAAGCATCAAACTTGTCGTTCCATGCCGCTTCTTTCGCCTGGCCCGCTTCTTTAGCATCCCACTGAGCATAAATATCTTGCGGAATTTCGAAGGCAGCGTATTTCCAGCCCAGCGCTTCACGGGTTGCCGCCACTTCAGCAGCACCCAGTGCAGCACCGTGGACATCGTGAGTCCCGGCTTTGTTCGGTGAACCGAAACCGATCACGGTTTTGCACATCAGCAGCGATGGCTTATCAGTCACTTTATGTGCTTCTTCGATAGCCGCTTTGATGGCGTCAGGATTATGGCCATCAACACCACGCACAACGTGCCAGCCGTAAGCTTCGAAACGTTTAGCGGTATCATCGGTGAACCAGCCTTCTACGTGGCCGTCGATAGAGATACCGTTGTCATCATAAAACGCGGTCAGTTTGCCGAGTTTCATGGTACCGGCCAGAGAACACACTTCGTGAGAAATGCCTTCCATCATGCAGCCGTCGCCCAGGAACGCGTAAGTCTGGTGATCGACGATGTCGTGGCCTGGTTTGTTGAACTGCGCGCCCAGCGTACGTTCTGCGATCGCCATACCCACTGCATTCGCAATGCCCTGACCGAGCGGGCCAGTGGTGGTTTCTACGCCAGGGGTATAACCGTATTCCGGGTGACCCGGAGTTTTAGAATGCAACTGACGGAAGTTCGCCAGCTCGCTGATTGGCAGGTCATAACCGGTGAGGTGAAGCAGGCTATAAATCAGCATGGAACCATGGCCATTGGACAGCACGAAGCGGTCGCGGTCAGCCCAGTTCGGGTTTGACGGGTTGTGGTTCAGGTAATCACGCCACAAGACTTCGGCAATGTCTGCCATGCCCATAGGGGCGCCAGGGTGGCCGGAATTCGCTTTCTGCACGGCGTCCATACTAAGTGCGCGGATAGCGTTCGCAAGCTCTTTACGAGAGGACATGTTCTACTCCAGGTCGGATTAAAAAAGCAGTCAAGAAAGTCATTTTCTCAGACTCGGCATTAAAACGGCAATCCTTAATCACTCTCGTGACTAAGTTCACAGAATTCGCTTTTAAATCAGTGCGTTTTTTCAGACTTACACTATAGATCGGGCGATCCCAAAAACCTATCTTAACGCTATTCTTACAATCAGCGCTTTTTTGAGGCTGTACTGACTTTATTATTAACGTTCTCCGGGAACCCAAACTGATGAAATTCCACCCCGTTTTGCTGAGTCTTTGCGCGGCCGCACTGGTCAGCGGTTGTTCAACCCTTAATACCGATACCTTAATGCAATCCGGCGCGCAGGCTTATCAGGCTTATACACTGAGCGACGCCGATGTAAAAACCCTGAGTGTTCAGTCCTGCGAAGAAATGGATAAAAAAGCGCAAATAGCACCAGAAAGCAGCGAATACGCGCAACGTCTGAAAAAAATCTCGGCAGCGCTGGGGGACAACATCAATGGCACGCCAGCCAACTATAAGGTGTACCTGACCAAGGACGTCAACGCCTGGGCGATGGCGAACGGCTGTATCCGCGTGTACAGCGGCCTGATGGATATGATGAACGATAACGAAGTCGAAGGCGTACTCGGCCACGAAATGGGTCACGTCGCGCTGGGGCATACCCGTAAAGCGATGCAGGTTGCCTACAGCGCCACGGCGGCACGGACGGCGGTGGCGTCACTGGGCGGCGTCAGCACCACGCTTTCGCAATCGCAGCTGGCCGATCTCGGTGAGAAATATGTTAACGCGCAGTTCTCTCAGAAACAGGAATCCGAAGCCGATGATTACTCGTTTGATCTGCTGAAAAAACGCGGGATAGATCCGACCGGGCTGGCGACCAGTTTTGAAAAACTGGCAAAACTGGATCAGGGAAGCAGCATTGGCTGGTTTGACGATCACCCGTCATCCGAAGCGCGTGCCAAACATATCCGCGATCGCATAGCTGCCGGTAATTAATTCCTTCATATATAAAGATGCGCCCGCTAAGGGGTGCATCTTTTTATTACCTGTATAAGTGAAGCTTCCTAATTTCATTAAAAATCCATTATTCAGAAATAAATACCGCACAAAATCTGAAAATAACCCTCCATGAAGACTTTTCCTCGCTAAGTAAAAACGTTTCGTTATTCTTCCTGCGTTTTTATTTAATTTAACTATCAAAGGAAGATGGATTATGAATTTTCGCATAACTGCAATTGCGTTCGGGATCACCGTATTATTAAGTGGTTGTCAAAACGGCGCGCTCAATACCGATGCCTTAATGAAATCGGGTTCAGATGCTTACAAAGCGGCCACGCTGACCGATCAGGATGTCATCAATATGACGGAAGGTTCCTGTAAAGCGCTGGATGCCGAATCCCAAATTGCTTCATCAAAAAGCAAATACACAAAACGCCTGAATAAAATTGCCAAAAACCTCGGTAACGACATCAATGGCCGGCAGGCTAACTACAAAGTCTATCTCACCAGCGACGTCAACGCCTGGGCGATGGCGAACGGCTGTATCCGCGTTTACAGCGGCCTGATGGACATGATGACCGACGATGAAGTCGAAGGCGTACTGGGCCACGAAATAGGTCACGTCGCCCTGGGTCACAGCAAAAAAGCCATGCAGGTGGCATACAGCACTTCCGCCGCGCACAATGCAGCGGGCGCAGCCGGTGGCATTGCCGGACAGCTTTCCAGCACACAGCTGGCCGATCTGGGTGAAGACCTGATTAACGCGCAGTTCTCTCAGAAACAGGAATCTGACGCTGATAATTATTCCTACGACTTGCTGAAAAAACGCGGCCTGCCGACCAAAGGGCTGGTTACTGCCTTTGAGAAACTGGCAAAAATGAGCGGTGGCAGTGAGAAGAGTTTATTCAGCTCTCACCCGCCTTCTCAGGAGCGCGCAGATAATATTAAAAAGCGTATCGCCGAAGATAAATAACCGCGAGAACAAATTCGTTATTTATATCCTCAAAAATAGAATATTCACAACCTAAATAATAAAGGCACCCGAAGGTGCCTTTATTTTATCTTTCATTCAGAGCCGAAAACCGGCGCCCTTATTCGTCTTCTTCCAGATACGTATAACCGTATAAACCGGATTCAAACTCTTCCACAAACTGCGCCTGCAGTTCCGCATCCAGATCGGTTTCTTTTACCTGATCGCGGAAGCGGGTCAGCAACACATTCGGGTCAAGCTGCACGTATTCGAGCATATCGGCCACGGTGTCGCCTTCGTCAGACTGCTGCACTTCTATGCTGCCGTCAGGGAACACAAACACGTCCACTGCCGCGGTATCGCCGAACAGGTTGTGCATGTTGCCGAGAATTTCCTGATACGCGCCAACCATGAAGAAGCCCAGCACCGGCGGGTTCTCAGGATCATACGGAGGCATCGGCATTGTGGTCGCCACACCGTCACCGTCGATGTAGTGATCGATAGTCCCGTCGGAATCACAGGTAATATCCAGCAGCACCGCACGGCCAACCGGCGGTTTGTCCAGCCCTTCGAGCGGCAGAACCGGGAACAGCTGATCGATACCCCACGCATCCGGCATGGACTGGAACAGCGAAAAGTTCACGTACAGCTTATCGGCCATACGTTCCTGCAATTCGTCGATAATCGGACGGTGCGCGCGGTTGCTTGGATCCAGCTGATCCTGAATTTTATTACAGATATTCAGGTAGATATCTTCCGCCCAGGCGCGCTGAGTCAGATCCAGAATACCGTGTGCATAGGCCGAATGGACGTCGTGCAAGTCCATCTGGCTGTCGTGCAACCATTCGCGCAGTGAGCGACGGTTTTCCGGATCGTGCATTTCGTTCCAGGTATCCCACATGCTGCCCAGCGCACGTGGTGCATCATCTTCCGGCGCAACCGGCTCTTTGAACTCGTTGCGCTCAACGCCAATCACGTTGGAAACCAGAACTGTGTGGTGCGCGGTTACAGCACGGCCAGACTCGGTAATCACCGTCGGATGCGGCAAACCATGTTCATTACAGGCGTCGCCAATACCCCAGATGACGTTGTTGGCGTATTCGTTCAGGCCGTAGTTCACCGAACAGTCAGACTGCGAACGGGTGCCTTCGTAATCCACACCCAGACCGCCGCCGACGTCGAAGCACTGAATGTTGACGCCAAGCTTGTGCAGTTCAACGTAGAAGCGCGCCGACTCCCGCACACCAGTCGAGATATCGCGGATATTCGCCAGTTGTGAACCCAGATGGAAGTGCAGCAGTTGCAGGCTTTCCAGACGTCCGGCTTCACGCAGCATTTCCACCAGTTGCAGAACCTGAGACGCCGCCAGACCAAACTTGGACTTTTCGCCACCGCTGGACTGCCATTTGCCGGAGCCTTGTGAGGACAGACGCGCACGCACGCCCAGACGCGGGATGACGTTCAGACGTTCAGCTTCTTCCAGCACCAGTTTAATCTCGGTCATTTTCTCGATAACCAGATAAACCTTGTGACCGAGTTTCTCGCCGATCAGCGCCAGACGAATATATTCGCGGTCTTTATAACCGTTACAAACGATAACAGAACGGGTCATTCCGGCGTGAGCCAGAACCGCCATCAGTTCCGCTTTTGAACCCGCTTCCAGGCCCAGCGGTTCGCCGGACTCGACCAGAGATTCAATGACGCGGCGATGCTGGTTAACCTTGATCGGATAAACCAGGAAGTAATCACCCTCATAACCGAACGATTCACGCGCGCGCTTGAAGGCGCCGTTAATCGAACGCAGACGGTGTTGCAGAATTTGTGGGAAACAGAACAAAGCGGGCAGACGCTGACCGTCCTGCTCGCGCATGTCTTTCACCAATTGCGCCAAATCGACACGGGCAGAAGGCTCGTCAGGATCCGGGCAAACACTGATGTGGCCCAGTTCATTGACGTCAAAATAGTTGTTACCCCAATAGGCAACGTTGTAAGTGCGCAGCATTTTGCTGGCATCACGATCGTTCACGGCAACCTCCTGCATGGAGCGCAAAGAAACAGTATCGCCCGGTTGTGACGGACGGTGGGACTGGATGTCATCAGACATAGGTAAATCCTCTTTCTATACTGACAACATGGCCAGCCACTATCGCAGTAACAACAGGTGAGAACAACCCGCAAGGCTGGCTTTCAGACAGGATAAAACCCTGCGAGCCACAGCCATGGGACTGTTTTTCACTCATATCATTGTAAAACACGTTTTTAGACTCCGTGTAACGAGTCGGAAGAAATCAGGGGAAATCACCCCGGAGGTCGCAGGCTACATCAGTTATATGTCGGGAATACGATCCCGGTTTTACTGAGTAGCGTACAGATGTCGGCGACTGACCTGTCTGTAGTCAGGCTGTCTGTAACATCGCAGAGAGGGCAGACATTTCTCTGAAAGAAGGTCCGCTGAAAGAAGTGCTGCAAGGCGCATTAAAGGCTGCAGGGGATGCTGTTGAAATGTAACAACCGGTAAAAAGTGGGTCATTAACCTAACCACCTCCACACGTGCCACGCATCACCCGCGGGCATTCGAGCTGAGAAAACAGTAATCACTGGAATACGCTGGGATCTACAGTCTCTATAAATGTGTACAGCGCGCGCCGTTTATACCGGCAACCTGCTGAAATTGCAAAATGAAAATGACATCAGGATTGTTTCTATGCGTGAATATCACTGCAAACCCGCACAATAACGCCATGTTCGCCACAAAAATGACTGGCTTTCAACACAGGTGCTATCCTAAAATAGCCGTCCAGATGTTAATCCGTCCGTAGCAATTTTAGGGATTAATGCGCAAACTGCTTTAAGGCTTTGCCTAATGGGGACATGCAGGACGCATTGTGACAATGACGAGCTGTGCTCCTCATCTGCCCGTCTCCCCGGTGCTATGCAGTGATATCTAACCCGTCGTATGTAAGGTAAAGAACATAATGGCTAAACACCTCTTCACGTCCGAATCTGTTTCAGAAGGACATCCAGATAAAATTGCAGACCAGATTTCTGACGCCGTACTGGACGCAATTTTAGAGCAAGACCCGAAAGCACGTGTTGCATGTGAAACTTATGTCAAAACCGGCATGGTCCTGGTTGGCGGTGAAATCACCACCAGCGCATGGGTCGACGTTGAAGAAATCACGCGTCAGACCGTTCGCGAAATTGGCTATATCCATTCTGACATGGGTTTCGATGCCAACTCTTGTGCCGTACTGAGCGCTATTGGTAAGCAATCTCCGGACATCAATCAGGGCGTTGACCGCACTGACCCGCTGGAACAAGGCGCGGGCGACCAGGGTCTGATGTTTGGTTACGCTACCAACGAAACCAGCGTTCTGATGCCAGCTCCGATCACTTACGCACACCGTCTGGTGCAGCGTCAGGCTGAAGTACGTAAATCAGGCACCCTGCCATGGCTGCGTCCTGATGCGAAAAGCCAGGTCACTTTCCAGTATGACGAAGGCAAAATCGTTGGCATCGATGCCGTTGTGCTGTCCACTCAGCACGCTGAAGACATTGCGCTGAAAGATTTGCAGGAAGCGGTGATGGAAGAAATCATCAAACCTGTACTGCCAGCAGAATGGCTGAACGCCAGCACCAAATACCACATCAACCCGACTGGCCGTTTCGTTATCGGTGGCCCGATGGGTGACTGCGGTCTGACCGGACGTAAAATCATCGTTGATACCTACGGCGGCATGGCCCGTCACGGCGGCGGTGCATTCTCAGGTAAAGATCCATCGAAAGTTGACCGCTCTGCTGCTTACGCTGCACGTTATGTGGCGAAAAACATCGTGGCAGCCGGTCTGGCTGATCGTTGTGAAATCCAGGTGTCTTACGCCATTGGCGTGGCTGAACCGACTTCCATCATGGTGGAAACCTTCGGTACGGGTAAAGTTTCTAACGAACAGCTGACCCTGCTTGTGCGCGAGTTCTTCGACCTGCGTCCATACGGCCTGATTCAGATGATGGATCTGCTGCACCCGATCTACAAAGAAACCGCTGCATACGGTCACTTTGGTCGCGAACATTTCCCATGGGAAAAAACCGACAAAGCGGCTCAGCTGCGCGAAGCTGCCGGCCTGAAATAAGTTTTTCAGACTGTTCTGCACTGAAACCCTGTCCTTGCGGCGGGGTTTTTTATTGCCTGTTTTTAGGGGACTAGCGCGGAATGAATAGGGATGGAATCTGATTTTTAAAGACATGTGAAAACGGTTACAGATAATAACTTGTTATAAATTAATAGATTATTTAGATGATTAAAAATGTGTCACATAATTTTGATTGATATAAATCAATTTATGGGCTATTACTCTGCATGAAAGCCCCTTCCCTGCTGCATATCTCATTGAAACCCTTACCGAACAACATTCCCGATGACACCTATAAGTGTAAACGATTACAACACTGTGACCGGGTTCACGTTAAGCTGTGTACAGGGTAAATAACATAACAACCTAAGCATTATTACAAACTCAAAACGATTGCATTATTTTGGAGACCGGATGAACAACTCAACTTCGACCAAAGGAAAACGCTCGAACAAAAGCGTCACTTTCTTTGTGTGTTTTCTCGCTGCGCTGGCCGGACTGTTGTTCGGCTTAGATATCGGCGTCATCGCTGGTGCCCTTCCGTTTATCAGCCATGATTTTCAAATCACCAGCCACCAGCAGGAATGGGTGGTCAGCTCCATGATGTTTGGTGCCGCCGTCGGTGCTGTCGGCAGTGGCTGGATGAACTTCCGCATTGGCCGTAAGTACAGCCTGATGATTGGCGCGATCCTGTTCGTTGCCGGTTCCCTGTGTTCAGCCTTCGCGCCAAACACAGAAATTCTGATTATTGCCCGCGTCCTGCTGGGTCTGGCGGTCGGCGTCGCGTCTTACACTGCGCCAATCTACCTGTCAGAAATTGCACCGGAAAAAATCCGTGGCAGCATGATTTCCATGTACCAGCTGATGATCACCATCGGTATTCTGGCGGCGTACCTGTCTGATACCGCATTCAGCTACACCGGCGCATGGCGCTGGATGCTGGGCGTTATCACCATCCCTGCCGTGTTGCTGCTGATTGGCGTATTTTTCCTGCCGGACAGTCCGCGCTGGCTGGCCGCACGCGGTGACGATGGCAAAGCCCGCCGTGTTCTGGAAAAACTGCGTGATTCCAGCGAACAGGCGAAACGTGAGCTGGATGAAATCCGTGAAAGCCTGAAAGTAAAACAAAGCGGCTGGGGTCTGTTCACTAACAACAAAAACTTCCGTCGTGCGGTTTACCTCGGCATCCTGTTGCAGGTCATGCAACAGTTCACCGGCATGAACGTCATCATGTATTACGCACCGAAAATCTTCGGCATTGCCGGTTTTGCCAGCACGTCTCAACAAATGTGGGGCACGGTCATTGTCGGTCTGGTTAACGTTCTGGCGACCTTTATCGCCATCGGTCTGGTTGACCGCTGGGGCCGTAAACCTACCCTGAAACTGGGCTTCCTGGTTATGGCCGTCGGTATGGGCGTGCTCGGGACAATGCTGCATATTGGCGTTGTATCAGATGCCGCGAAATACTTCTCTATCGCGATGCTGCTGATGTTCATCGTAGGTTTTGCGATGAGTGCCGGTCCGCTGATTTGGGTTCTGTGTTCTGAAATTCAGCCGCTGAAAGGCCGTGATTTCGGTATCACCGTTTCAACCGCGACCAACTGGATTGCCAACATGATCGTGGGCGCGACCTTCCTGACCATGCTCGACAGCCTCGGCAACGCCAACACCTTCTGGGTTTACGCGGCGCTGAACGTTGTGTTCATCTTCATCACCATTGCGTTAATCCCTGAGACCAAAAACGTCTCTCTGGAACACATCGAACGCAACCTGATGAAAGGTGAAGCGCTGCGCGACATCGGTAAGTAAGCCCGCCATTCCTCCCCTGCAAAGGGGAGGAATTCAATATTGCATCTCGCTTCCCGCAGATTTATCCTTCGCCTGATGAAAACCTCACGCCTTCCCATCGCCCTGCAACAAGCCGTCATGCGCTGCTTGCGGGAAAAACTCCAGATGGCAAATCAGTTTTTTGGCACCGATTACGCGGAGCCGGAAATCACATATCAGCAACGCGGTACCAGCGCGGGCAGCGCGTACCTCCAGCACTGGCAAATCCGTCTTAACCCTGTCTTGCTGATGGAAAACCAGCAGCCTTTTATTGATGAAGTGGTTCCGCACGAGCTGGCGCATTTGCTGGTTTACCGGCGGTTTGGACGCGCACCGGCGCCGCATGGCAAAGAGTGGCGCTGGATGATGGAACATGTGCTGGGTGTTTCCGCCAGCCGGACGCACAAGTTCGAAGTCGCCTCGGTGCAAAGCAAAACCTACCCATATTTATGCGCCTGCCGTGATCACCAGCTGACTGTCCGACGCCACAATAAAGTGATGCGTAAAGAGTCAGAATATCGCTGCCGGCATTGCGGTGAGTTGTTACGTTTTAACGCTAAAGGCACCGCTAACTGCTGATTTTTCAATCACTAAATAGCCATATTGTCTGATTGTCACACCGCTTCGCATCCGTTACCCTTGCGACCTTTTACACTCGGGCTATTCGGAAACATGTTTCGTAAAACACTTTTATCCTTTCTGTTTATCGGTGCTCTGGCACCGCTGAGCGCTTTCAGCCAGTCTGGCAACGCCATTAATAATTTCACTCAGGCCAAAGCGGCGGCAGTGAAAATTAACCAGGGTGCGCCTACATTTTATTGCGGTTGTACCATCAGCTGGCAGGGGAAAAAAGGCACGCCGAATCTGCAGTCCTGTGGCTATCAGGTACGTAAAAGTGAACAGCGCGCCAGCCGGATTGAGTGGGAGCATGTGGTTCCTGCCTGGCAGTTCGGCCATCAGATGCAGTGCTGGCAGGATGGCGGTCGCAAAAATTGTGCGAAAAACGCGGATTATCGCCAGATAGAAACGGATTTGCACAACCTTCAGCCCGCAATTGGCGAAGTGAACGGCGATCGCAACAACTTCATGTACAGCCAGTGGAACGGCGGGGAAGGCCAGTATGGACGCTGCGAAATGAAAGTCGACTTCAAGGCCAAGGCCGCCGAGCCACCTGCCCGCGCCCGTGGTGCTATCGCACGCACCTATTTCTACATGCGCGACCAGTACAAACTGAACCTGTCCCGTCAGCAAACTCAGCTGTTTACTGCCTGGGATCGCCAGTATCCGGTCACCGCCTGGGAATGCGAACGCGATAACCGCATTGCGAATGTGCAGGGAAATCACAATCCGTACGTTCAGCAGGCTTGCGCGCAAAGAAAAAGCTAACTTAGTATTAAACTCATCATCAGAGCACATTAGTTCGCGACAATGCGGACTAATGTCGCCAAAATAACCCCTCTCAAGACTTTAAGGACAGCAGCCTCACATGCGCATACCTCGCATTTATCACCCTGAACCGTTAAACGCGCACAGCGAAATTGCGCTCAGTGAAGATGCCGCGAATCACGTCGGGCGCGTTCTGCGCATGCAGCCTGGTCAGGCCATTCAGTTATTTGACGGCAGTAATCAGATCTTCGACGCCAGCATTACGCAGGTGGATAAGAAGAACGTGCGCGTCAGCCTGGAAGAAGGCGTGCTGTCAGACAATGAATCCCCGCTGAATCTGCATCTCGGCCAGGTGATTTCGCGCGGCGAGAAGATGGAATTCACCATCCAGAAATCCATTGAGCTGGGCGTGAATACCATTACGCCGCTGTTTTCCGAACGCTGTGGCGTGAAACTGGACGGTGAGCGTCTGGATAAGAAATTGCAGCAGTGGCAGAAAATTGCCATTGCCGCCTGTGAACAGTGTGGCCGAAACCGCATTCCGGAAATTCGTCCGGTCATGCAGCTTGAAGCCTGGTGCGCCGAGCAGGACGACAGCCTGAAGCTGAACCTGCATCCGCGCGCCAGTCACAGCATCAATACCCTGCCGCTGCCGGTGAATCATGTTCGCCTGCTGATCGGCCCGGAAGGCGGTTTATCCGCCGACGAAATTGCAATGACCTCCGGTTACGGATTTACTGATATCCTGCTGGGACCCCGTGTTCTGCGTACAGAAACTACAGCACTCACCGCGATAACGGCCTTACAGGTTCGTTTCGGCGATCTGGGTTAAGAGGAGACCAAATGATCAAGCTTGGCATCGTGATGGACCCGATTTCTTCCATCAACATCAAAAAAGACACCAGTTTCGCAATGTTGCTCGAAGCGCAGAGTCGTGGCTACGAGCTGCATTACATGGAAATGAATTCCCTGTATCTGCGCGGCGGCGAAGGCCGTGCGACCACCAAAAAGCTCAGCGTAAAGCAGGATTACGACGGCTGGTATGAATTCGGCACCGAACAGGATATCGCCCTGCAGGAGCTCGACGTGATCCTGATGCGTAAAGATCCGCCGTTTGATACCGAATTTATTTATGCCACTTACATCCTTGAACGCGCCGAAGAAAAAGGCACGCTGATCGTCAACAAACCGCAGAGCCTGCGCGACTGTAACGAAAAGCTTTTCACCGCCTGGTTCCCGGAACTGACGCCGGACACGCTGGTAACACGCAACGCGGCGCAGCTGAAAGCGTTCCATAAAGAACATACCGATGTGATCCTCAAACCGCTCGACGGTATGGGCGGCGCATCAATCTTCCGCCTGAAACCGGAAGACGCGAACGTTTCCGTTGTCATCGAAACACTGACCGAGCACGGCAGCCGTTTCTGCATGGCGCAAAACTATCTGCCTGCCATTAAAGACGGTGACAAACGCGTTCTGGTTGTCGACGGCGAACCAGTGCCTTACTGCCTGGCGCGTATTCCTGCACAAGGTGAAACCCGTGGCAATCTGGCTGCCGGTGGCCGCGGTGAAGCACGTCCGCTGAGCGAAAGCGACTGGGCAATTGCCCGCACCGTTGCACCAATCCTCAAGCAAAAAGGCCTGATTTTTGTCGGTCTGGATATCATCGGCGATCGCCTGACCGAAATTAACGTTACCAGCCCGACCTGTGCGCGTGAAATCGAAGCCGCATTCCCGATTTCCATCACCGGTATGCTGATGGACGCTATCGAAAAGCGTCTGGCTGCACGCTAATCACGCAATATCGTCATTAACGGGTTATCCGCACTGCCGGATAGCCCGCTTTTTTTGATGACGCTGCCGTAATAAACTGGCTTGTCTGATTTTGTTTCTATTTTGAGGTTAAACATCCTACATACCATGAATCTACAACATCACTTTCTTATTGCGATGCCCGGACTGGACGAACCCCAGTTCAAACGTTCGGTCGTGTATATCTGCGAACATAATGAAGACGGCGCAATGGGTCTGGTGATTAATAAACTGGTCGAAGATTTCACCGTCGAAAATGTGCTCGATAAACTCGATATCAGCCCTGAGCCACGCGATCCGGCAATCCGCCTCGACCGCCCGGTCTTTTCCGGCGGCCCTCTGGCAGACGATCGTGGTTTTATTTTGCATACGCCGCGTGAAGGTTTTGGGTCCAGTATCCGGATTTCAGACTGCACCATGATCACTACGTCCAAAGACGTTCTTGAAACATTGGGCACGCCTGACCAGCCGAAAAATGTGCTGGTAGCGCTCGGGTATGCGGCCTGGGAACAGGGGCAGCTGGAGCAGGAATTGCTGGAAAATTCATGGCTGACCATTGAAGCGAGCAGCGACATTCTCTTCCACACACCGATTGCAGACCGCTGGCGTGAAGCCGCGAAAATGATCGGCGTGGATGTCAGCCAGCTTGCCACCCACGCAGGGCACGCATAATGGGTAACCGCACAGTCTTCGCCTTCGATTTCGGCACCAAAAGCATCGGCCTTGCGATCGGCCAGGAAGTCACTGGCACGGCGCGCCCGCTGACGTCGTTTAAAGCGCAGGACGGCACGCCGGACTGGCTGAAGATCGAAAAGCTGCTGAAAGAATGGCTTCCTGATCTGGTCGTGGTTGGTCTGCCGCTGAACATGGACGGTACAGAACAGCCGCTTACGGCGCGTGCACGCAAGTTTGCCAACCGTCTGCATGGCCGTTTTGGCGTTCAGGTGGAGCTGCATGACGAACGTCTGAGCACCGTTGAAGCACGCGCGGATTTGTTTGACCGTGGCGGCTTTCGCGCACTGGATAAAGGCAGCGTGGACGCGGCTTCGGCGGTCATCATTCTGGAAAGCTGGTTCGAGAAACAATGGAGTCAGTCCTGATCCGCAGCCAGTAACCCGGCGCTTTGCCGCTGCTGGCGGCTCTGCGCAAATGTCTGCATTCCGGCCTGTGCGCCGGTTTGCAGTACATCGGCGAGCTGATGCGTTTTCCCCTCGCGGATCAGATTGCACACACCCGGCGTTGATGTCAGCACTTCAAACAATCCCACCCTTCCGCCCTGCTGTTCCTCCGTCGCTTTCGTTACCGCCAGCTTTTGGGCAATCACCGCCCGCAAACTGCCTGCCAGCTGTGCCCGGACAAACGCCTTTTCTTCTGCGGGAAAAACATCGACCAGCCGGTCAATCGCCTGCGTGGCATTGCGCGTATGCAAGGTTGCCAGTACCAGATGCCCGGTTTCTGCCGCGGTCAGCGCCAGCCGGATACTTTCGGTGTCGCGCAGTTCCCCCAGCAGCAACACATCCGGATCCTCACGCAGGGCACCGCGCACGGCCTCAGAAAAAGAGCGCGTATGCTGCCCCAGCTCACGCTGCTGGATCAGGCAACGCTGGCTGGTGTGAATCAGTTCAATGGGATCCTCAAGCGTAATGATGTGCCGCGCCGTATGCCGGTTGAGATGGTCAATCAGCGCTGCCAGCGTGGTGGATTTCCCGCTGCCGGTCGCGCCGGTAACCAGAATCAAGCCATCTTCTTTCATAATCAGCCGCTGCAAAACGTCAGGCGCGTGAAGCGTGGCCAAATCCGGACAATGCGCCGGAATGGGTCTCAGCGCCGCGGAAAGCCCGTGCCATTGCTGAAAAATGTTGAGCCGCATCCGCACGCCCGCCCCGAGCGTCAGCGCTTTATCCACCTGTCCGGCCTGATGCAGACAGTCAAGCTGCGCGGTATCCAGCCACTGCTGGCTGAGTGCCTGCATCACCGACGCCTTCACAACCGGCAGATCCTCGCAGCGGCATAATTCGCCATCAATGCGTAACATTGGCGGATAGCCGGTACAAAGGTGCAGATCAGAGGCATTTTGCTTTACACTACGCCCCACTAATCCATCAATATCCATGTTGAAATCCTCCCGAGTCCTTATGAGCCTGAGTCAGCAAAACGCTATTGAGCAGAACTTACAGAATGTCCGCGAGAAAATCGCAGCCGCTGCACGGCTTTGCGGCAGGTCTTCAGAAGAAGTTACTTTGCTTGCAGTCAGCAAAACGAAACCTGCGAGCGCTGTCGAAGAAGCTATCGCCGCCGGGCAGTTTGCCTTCGGTGAAAACTACGTGCAGGAAGGCGTGGATAAAATTGCCCACTTTGCCGGGCATCAGCCTGCGCTCACCTGGCATTTCATCGGACCATTGCAATCAAACAAAAGCCGCCTGGTGGCCGAGAATTTCGACTGGTGCCATACGATTGACCGTCTGAAAATCGCCCAGCGCCTCAATGAACAACGTCCGGCTGATCTTGCGCCATTACAGGTTTTGATTCAGGTGAATATCAGCGATGAAGCCAGTAAATCCGGTATTGCGCTGGAAGACGTTGCGGAGCTGGCGGCGCAAATCATGGCGATGCCTAATCTGAATCTGCGCGGTCTGATGGCAATTCCGGCGGCAGAAACCGATTACGCACGCCAGCTGGACGTTTTCAGCCAGATGCGCGACGCACTGAAGGCATTGCAGGTCATTTGCCCGCAAGCGGATACGCTTTCAATGGGCATGACCGACGATATGCCGGCAGCCATTGCGGCAGGCAGCACCATGGTGCGTATCGGGACGGCGATTTTTGGTGCCCGCGATTACAGCGCCAAACAGTAACCGCTGCGATGCAGTAAACTGTTTTAAATCATCAATAAATGACTTACTTATCCCCTGTTCTGACAGCAAGGAGCACCAATGCAACATCGTAAACTCTGTTTTATCGGCGCCGGTAACATGGCAGGCGCGATTATTGCGGGTCTGGTCGAAAGCGGCTATCCGGCAAATCTGGTCAGCGTTTGTGCCCCTTCCACCACGCACCGCGACGCGCTGGCTGAAAAATATGGCGTTAAAAGCAGCAGCGATAACAATGGCTGCGCAAAAGACGCTGATGTGGTGGTACTTTCTGTAAAACCACAAATGATGGCCGATGTATGTAAAGCACTGCAAAAAGACGTGGATTTTAGCGGCAAGCTGGTACTGTCGATTGCCGCAGGCGTCAGCGTGGCGCGTTTCTGCGAGCTGCTGGGCGATAATCTGAACATTGTGCGTATTATGCCTAACACGCCGTCTCTGGTCGGAAAAGGCATGAGCGGTTTGTTCGCGCCAGAACAGGTTTCACAAGCTGACCGCGATTACAGCGGCGAGCTGATGACCGCCGTCGGCAAAGTGTGCTGGGTCGATACCGAAGAAGGCATCAATCATATTATTGCTGCTGCGGGCAGTGCGCCGGCGTATTTCTTCCTGTTTATGGAAGCGATGCAGGCTGAAGCACAGCGTCTGGGCTTTAGTGCAGAAGCGGCACGGATGCTGGTGGAACAGGCTGCAAGCGGGGCGACTGCGCTGGTCGCCGCCAGCCCGGATACGCCATTGTCACAACTTCGTGAGAATGTGACGTCCAAAGGTGGCACGACGTTTGAAGCACTGAAAGTTTTCACCGATCGTAAATTACCGGAGATTGTCTCCGAAGCCATGCAGGCCGCCATTACCCGCGCACAGGAAATGGAAAAACAGTTTTAACATACTTAGATAAGGCAATTTATGCTGACCAATTTGTTAGTCATGGTAATTAATACTTACGCAATGATTTTACTGCTCCGCATCTGGATGCAGTGGGCGCGTACAGATTTTTATAATCCGTTATCCCAGTTTGTCGTAAAAGTCACACAGCCGGTTATCCGTCCGCTTCGCCGGGTGATCCCGCCGCTGGGGCCGATTGACAGCGCGTCATTGCTGATTGCGTTCCTGCTGCTGACGCTCAAATACCCGCTGATGGAGCTGATTATCAGCGGCGGGATTTCACTGAGCCTGGTGAATTTGCTGGCGGGTCTGGTTTCGTTAATCAAAACCGCAGGCTCGCTGATTTTCTGGGTTGTGATTATCCGCTCCCTGCTGAGCTGGGTGACGCAGGGTCGTGGCCCGATGGATTATCTGCTGATGCAGTTAACTGAACCGCTGATGGGGCCAATTCGCCGCATCTTACCCGCGCTGGGTGGCATCGATTTTTCAGGCATGATTATCGTGATTATTCTTTATATTCTCGATAATTTCTTCGCGAACTTAAATTACATCGGAACATTATGGCAGTTGCCGTAAATCCGGTGAGCTGGCAGTCCGATGCGCTGGTTTTGCGGTTGATTATTCAGCCCAAAGCCAGCCGCGACAGCCTGGTCGGTTTGCATGGCGATGAATTCAAAGTCGCCATCACCGCGCCACCAGTGGACGGTCAGGCCAACACGCATCTGGTGAAATTTCTCGCCAAACAGTTTAAAGTCGCCAAAAGTCAGATAAGCATTGAAAAGGGCGAGCTGGGCCGCCATAAACAAGTCCGCATTACGAATCCGCAAAATATCCCGACCGAGGTCGCGGTACTGCTCGCTGAATAAACTCATTTCAGATGGTCTTCAGGACGTTATTTTATGCAAAAAGTCGTATTGGCTACCGGCAACGCCGGTAAAGTCCGTGAACTCGCACACCTTCTGGCCGATTTCGGGCTGGACGTTGTCGCACAAACCGAACTCGGCGTTGAATCCGCTGAAGAAACCGGCCTGACGTTCATTGAGAACGCCATTCTCAAAGCCCGTCACGCGGCGGCAGAAACCGGTTTACCGGCTGTGGCCGATGACTCCGGCCTGGCCGTCGATTTTCTGGGTGGCGCGCCGGGGATTTATTCCGCACGTTACGCAGGTGTTGATGCCAGCGATCAGCAAAATCTCGACAAACTGCTCGTTGCGTTGAAAGACGTGCCGCAGGGCCAGCGCAATGCACAATTTCATTGCGTTCTGGTTTACATGCGCCACGCAGAAGACCCGACGCCGCTGGTGTGCCACGGCAGCTGGCCGGGTGAAATTGCCTTTGCAGAAGCCGGTGAAGGCGGTTTTGGTTACGACCCCATTTTCTTCGTTCCGGAACTGGGCAAAACAGCCGCAGAGCTGACGCGTGAAGAAAAAAGTGCGGTATCGCACCGTGGTCAGGCGCTGAAACTGCTGCTGGCAGCGATGAAAGAGGCTGTACAGAAGAATGCGTAAGTTGCCGCCGCTGAGTCTCTACATTCATATTCCGTGGTGCGTGCAAAAATGCCCTTACTGCGATTTCAACTCGCATGCGTTAAAGGGTGAAGTGCCGCACGACGACTATGTCGCGCATCTGCTGGCCGATTTGGATGCTGATTTGCATCTGGCCGCAGGCCGAAGCGTAGGGACAATTTTTATCGGCGGCGGAACCCCAAGCCTGCTGAGCAGCGAAGCGATGCAAAACCTGCTCGACGGCGTACGTGCGCGTTTGCCTCTCGATGCCAGTGCGGAAATCACCATGGAAGCCAATCCGGGTACCGTCGAAGCAGACCGCTTCAGCGGCTATCAGCGCGCCGGTGTGAACCGCATTTCAATTGGTGTGCAAAGTTTCGATGCGCAAAAACTGGAGCGTCTGGGGCGCATTCACGGGCCGGAAGAAGCAAAACGCGCCGCCCATCTGGCGACCGGCCTGAATTTGCGCAGTTTTAATCTGGATCTGATGCACGGTTTACCGGATCAGACACTCGAAGAAGCGCTGGACGATTTGCGTCAGGCCATCGCACTGAATCCGCCGCATTTATCGTGGTATCAGCTGACCATCGAGCCTAATACGATGTACGCCTCACGTCCGCCAACGTTGCCGGATGACGACGCGCTGTGGGATATCTTTGAGCAAGGCGATCGGCTGCTGACGGCCGCCGGTTATCAGCAATATGAAACGTCTGCCTATGCTAAACCCGGCTATCAGTGCCAGCATAATCTCAATTACTGGCGCTTCGGGGATTATCTCGGCATCGGTTGCGGTGCGCACGGCAAGCTGACACAGCCCGACGGGCAAATCCTGCGCACGGTCAAAACCAAGCATCCGCGTGGTTATATGCAGGGACGTTACATGGACAAACAGCATCCTGTGGAAACAGAAGATTTGCCGTTTGAATTCTTCATGAACCGTTTCCGTCTGCTCGAAGCCGCACCACGCGAAGAGTTTGGGTTGTATACCGGGCTGGATGAATCGGTGATCCGCACGCAGTTAGATGAAGCCATCGCCAAAGAATATCTGGTGGAAACCGGCACTCACTGGCAGATCACCCGCAAAGGTAAACTGTTCCTGAATTCGCTGCTGGAGCTGTTTTTGGGTGAGTAAGGATTAGAAAATAAGAAACCGCCCCGAGGGGCGGTTGGTTAAGTGCTCAGTACTGGCCTATGTTAACGCTGAAATTGATGTGTGAAACATGAATGTTCCATCCGTCGCTTTCAGTAGTCGCCATAGAACCAAGCACGATGAGAAGCGCATAAATGCACTTTTTCATATTTGCAGTTACCTGAAGAAACCGCGTTTCACCAAATCACACCGGGATAACGTGGCAAATGGCCAGCATCTGTTGAGGTGCCAACTTTCGCGGTGTGTCAGTTCCAATCCCTGAGCCCGGTGCCCCGTCTCCAAACGGGGGAATTAGTCCCGACAGGATATTATCACCCTCTAAATTACTTCGTCACGTTTATATGACCTCCCGGATAAGATTTTCGGCGTACGGGAAAATGATGCGTGTTGGGATTGTCGCAAATTTGAATTGGGTATATTATCAGCTGCGTTGGGGTGCTGACTTTCGTGCTACTTACGGAAGTAGAAACTCTGGAAGATGTAGCTCCAACTACATGTTCCAACAAAAAAACCGCGTAATCGCGGTTTTTTTGTGTCTGGCATTTAGCAAATTACTGTTTCAAATCCGCCAGTAACGCTTTGTGCTGGGTATCCAGCGCGGTGACGCGTTTACAAACATCATCGCCGAAGGCTTTAAACTCTTTTTCCTGTTTGTTCCACTCTTCCTGTACGGCCTGTTGCAGACCGCCGAGATTGCCCATCATTGCCTGCAGGGGATTGCCGCCGCTCGTGGCTTGTTTCATGCCCATCTCGTTGATGCTGTCCTGCATCACACCGCCCATAGTTTGTTCCATCAGCTTCTGGCCATTCTGCTTAACCTGATCCACCGCTTTGTAGTGGAAGGTCAGCCCGTCAGTGCGATGCTCGATAATCAGATTCATCTGCTCTTTCAGCTGTTTATCCAGCTTGACCAGACGATTACGCACGTTGCTGTCGCTGCCGAGTTTATCGACAATCACACGGTCAACGGCCACACGGCCTTTTTCGAGATGCGCCGTCGCGCCCTGATCAATCCATGGCAGGTCACGGCGCAGGCCAGCCTGATAATCGATGGCTTCCTGACGCTGTTTTGCGCTCAGGGTCATGTCTTTTCCGTTAAGAGTCACATTGCCGTTAGGGGTCATCAGCAAGTCACCGCTTTTGCCGACAACCTGCACGGTTTGCGGCTTGATGATCACGTCGTCTTTAGGCTGAACGGCACACTGATAATCAGCCTGCACGCTCCATGCACTCAGCGCCAGCAATGCAGCCAGTCCGGTTTTTACCACTCCACTTTTTACTAACATGTACTCTCCCTTAAGACAGCAAACTCAAAAAATTGAACGGCCAATTCGTTGCGCCAGTAATTCTAAGGCAGCAATACCTGCCAAAGAGTTCCCCGCCGCATCAAGTT
This sequence comes from Rahnella contaminans, assembly GCF_011065485.1. NCBI lineage: Bacteria > Pseudomonadati > Pseudomonadota > Gammaproteobacteria > Enterobacterales > Yersiniaceae > Rahnella > Rahnella contaminans. The sequence continues at coordinate 503,331 of NZ_JAADJS010000002.1, read as the reverse complement.
CCGGCGACCAGACAGCGATACACATCTCTCCCGGCACGATAGCAATAATGCCGCCACCGACACCGGACTTGCCCGGCATGCCGACGCGGTAAGCGAATTCACCGGCGCCGTCGTACATGCCGCTGGTCACCATCATTGCGTTAATCTGTCGCGCCTGACGGGCATCAATCAGCGGCTGCTCATTACCCAGCGGATGGCCCTTGTTCGCAAGATAAACGAACGTCCGCGCCAGTTCCTCACAACTCATGCGCAATGCGCAATAATGGAAATAGGTGTGCAACACGGTGATGACGTCGTTATCGAAATTACCGAAAGATTTCATCAGGTAAGCGATCGCGGCGTTGCGATCGGAATGATCGAATTCAGAACGCGCAACGTGCCGATCGTAGTTGAGATCGGCCGAACCGGCCAGTTGACGCACCACTTCCAGCATTCTTTGCTTGGGCGCAGTCAGACGGGTTTGCAGCATATCGCAAACCACCAGCGCACCGGGGTTGATAAACGGATTGCGCGGTTTCCCCTGTTCCAGCTCAAGCTGAACCAGCGAGTTAAACGGCTGGCCGGAAGGCTCTTTGCCCACGCGTTGCCAGATTTCGCTTTCCTGATAGCGGGTCAGCGCCAGCGTCAGGCTGAGCACTTTAGAAATCGACTGGATTGAGAACCGGGTATTGGCATCACCGGCACGAAAGATCTCCCCTTTCGTGGTACACACGGCAATCCCCAGATGATCAGGGCTGACTTCTGCCAGCGCGGGAATATAGTCGGCGACTTTACCACGGCCAATCAGCGGCCTGACCTGCGCAAGAATATCTTCCAGCAAACTGTTATCGAGCTCGGTACCCAACGTCCTTCCTCCAGATGTAACAAAGGTGCCGGAAAGGCACCTTTAAAAGATTCAGTGTTCAACTGCTGGCAGAATCAATCCCACCAGATATCGAACAGGTCTGAAACTTCAACGTCTTCCATTTTATGGTCTTCTAACCATTTTTTGACCTGCGCGCGCTGTTCATCAGTGCAGTGACCGATATCCTGACGGCAAACCAGACCTTCCCATTGCAGATAGCCGCTGCCGTCGAAGGCCAGTTTGTTTGGCTCGATCACACCGTCAATGAATTTATCCAGTGATTCGTCAATGGTTTCTACCGCGGTACCTTCCGGGAAACGCCATTTTACAGAGAAGCCCAGTTCCTGGAACTCGGCAATGTGTAACTTCTTACGTAAACGACGACTGCGATTTGTAGCCATTATTGCTTCCTCTCAAACATCAGATCCCACACGCCGTGGCCTAAACGCTGGCCACGCATTTCGAACTTCGTTACCGGGCGCGATTCGGGGCGCGGTACATAATTATTTTCCTGCGACAGATTTGCCCAGTTTTCGAGACTGGTCATCACCTCAAGCATGTGTTCTGCATACGGCTCCCAGTCGGTTGCCATATGGAATACGCCACCCACTTTCAATTTCCTGCGCAGTTTCTCAACGAATTCAGGCTGTACGATACGGCGCTTATTATGACGCGCTTTATGCCACGGGTCAGGAAAGAATAGCTGTACCATGTCCAGCGAGCCATCCGGAATCATTTTTTCCAGTACTTCAACCGCATCGTGACACATCACGCGCAGGTTGCTGACGCCCTCTTCGTGCGCCGTTGCCAGACAGGCACCGACGCCCGGCGAATGCACTTCGATCCCGATAAAGTTCTGGTCAGGATTCTGCTGCGCCATGGTGACAAGCGACGTGCCCATACCAAAACCGATTTCCAGCACAACCGGTGCTGAGCGACCAAATAAGGCATCAATATCCAGAGCTTCAGTCTGAAACTCCACGCCCATCACCGGCCAGAAGTTGTCCAGCGCAAATTGCTGACCTTTGGTCAGACGGCCCTGACGGCGGACAAAGCTGCGGATACGGCGCATCGCGCGACCGTTCTCATCGAACTCCGGAGAAATGACGTCGTTTTTCATGGTGTTTCCACTCCGTTACGCAAGACGCGGTATTCGGTCACTGCTGTATTTTGGTCATTAACTGTTAAGAATGGCGCATTATCCAAACTTACTCCCGATTAGCAAGGCTTGCGGGCAGGAAATCCGTCAATACAGTGCGGAAAGTTCCGGTTTACAGCCAGACGGGAACTGTGATGTGATCAGCCCCGTCTTTTAACCCTGCCGGACTGTAATTCACCCATGATGGAAGCCTCCACTTTTTCGCCGCTGGTGCTCGACTGGTATCAGCGCTATGGCCGTAAAACGCTGCCGTGGCAAATCTCCAAAACGCCTTATAAAGTCTGGCTTTCTGAAGTGATGTTGCAGCAAACGCAGGTCGCAACCGTTATTCCTTATTTCGAACGGTTTATGGAACGCTTCCCGACGGTGTCCGATCTCGCCGCCGCCCCGCTCGATGAAGTGCTGCATCTGTGGACCGGTCTGGGTTATTACGCCCGGGCGCGTAACCTGCATAAAGCGGCGCAAACTATTGCCACTCAGCACAATGGCGTGTTTCCGACCACCTTTGATGAAATTCTCGCGCTGCCGGGCATTGGTCGTTCGACCGCAGGCGCCGTATTGTCGCTGGCGCTAAACCAGCACTATCCCATTTTAGACGGTAACGTGAAGCGCGTGCTGGCCCGGTGTTATGCCGTTGACGGCTGGCCGGGCGAGAAGAAAACTGAAAATCGTTTGTGGAAAATAAGCGAAGACGTCACACCGGCTGAAGGTGTCGCGCAGTTTAATCAGGCGATGATGGATTTAGGGGCGATGGTCTGCACCCGCAGCAAACCAAAATGCGAACTTTGCCCGGTGAAATCCGGCTGCGAAGCCTACGCACATCACAGCTGGGCAAAATATCCGGGTAAAAAACCCAAGACGACGCTGCCGGAAAAAACGGCCTTTATGCTGATGATTCAGCAGGACGAAAAAGTCTGGCTGGAGCAGCGGCCGCCGGTGGGCCTGTGGGGCGGTTTATTCTGCTTCCCGCAATTTGCGACAGAAGAAGAACTGGCGCAGGGGCTTCAAAAATACGGTGTTACGCAAAATCAGTTGCAGCAGCAGACCGCTTTTCGCCACACTTTCAGCCATTTCCATCTGGATATCGTCCCGATGTGGTTAAATCTGCGAACGACAGCGGGTTGCATGGATGAAGGTGCGGGTCTCTGGTATAACTTAGCGCAACCACAACAGGTCGGGCTGGCCGCACCGGTCGAGCGTTTGCTGACCTCTCTGGCAAAACAAGCCGATGGCAAAAAACCGTCCCAACAGAATGATCATAAGGAATTAGCATGAGCAGAACGATTTTTTGTACTTTTCTGAAACGCAATGCCGAAGGACAGGACTTCCAGCTTTATCCGGGCGAGATCGGCAAACGTATTTTCAACGAAATTTCGAAAGAAGCCTGGTCTCAGTGGATGACCAAACAAACCATGCTGATCAACGAAAAGAAACTCAGCATGATGAACCCGGACGACCGGAAATTGCTGGAACAGGAAATGGTTAATTTCCTGTTTGAAGGTCAGGATGTTCATATTGAAGGCTACACCCCGCCTTCAAAATAACGTTCAGGAACAGAAATTTAGGCAGGCTCGTGCGCGGCTTGCTTCTTTCACCAGAAATGGTTTTCAGATGAAGAAAATTTTAGCTTTGCTGGTTATCGCACCGATGCTGATTTCCTGCTCCGGCAGTAAAAAAAACCAGTTCGACGAAGCTTTCGTAAAAGACACCAACGGATTCGATATTTTGATGGGGCAGTTCGCTCATAACATCGAAAATATCTGGGGTATGAATGAAGTCCTGATTGCGGGTCCGAAAGACTACGTGAAGTATAGCGATCAGTATTACACCCGCAGCCACATCAACTTTGATGCGGGTACCATCACGATTGAAACCATTTCCGGCACCGATCCGGCCGCGAGCCTGCGTCAGGCGATCGTCAGTACCTTACTGGTGGGCGATGATCCGGGCAATGTTGACCTCTATTCCGACGCCAACGATATCCAGATCAGCCGTGAGCCGATGCTTTACGGGCAGGTTCTCGACAACACCGGGCAGCCTATCCGCTGGGTCGGCCGTGCCAACAGCTTTGCCGATTATCTGGTGCAAAACAAACTGATGCGCCGCCAGTCCGGCATGCATATCATTTATTCCGTCACGATCCAGATGGTGCCAAACCACCTGAATCAGCGTGCGCATAAATATCTGCCGATGATCCGCGAAGCCTCCGCCAAATACGGCGTCGATCAGTCGCTGATCCTGGCGATCATGCAAACCGAATCCGCCTTTAACCCGTATGCGGTCAGTAACGCCGATGCGCTGGGCCTGATGCAGGTTGTGCAGCATTCCGCCGGGGTTGACGTCTTTAAATCCGAAGGCAAGTGGGGCAAACCGAGCCGAAGCTATCTGTTCGATCCGCAGAACAATATCAACACCGGCACCGCGTATCTGGCGATGCTGCAAACGACGTATCTGGGGAACATCAGTAACCCGACGTCACGCCGTTACGCCGTGATCACGGCCTACAATGGCGGTGCAGGCAGCGTGCTGCGCGTGTTCTCACAGAACAAAACGCAGGCGTTCAACATCATCAACAACATGGCGCCGGGCGATGTCTATACCACGCTGACCACCAAACATCCGTCAGCCGAATCGCGCCGCTATCTGTACAAAGTGAACAACACGCAGCGCAGCTATCGCCGTGTAGACTGATGTGATTGCGGTACAAAAAAAAACGGAGGCCCGCTGGCCTCCGTTTTCATTTCTGCGTGAGCGTGTGCGGATTACTCCGCGACGACGTAGCCCATAATACGCTTCCAGCCGACAGGTTTTTTCTCGATATAAACGCCCTGTAGTTCAGGCGAGAAGCCCGGCAGCAGATTAATCCCCTCTTCCAGCGCCATGAAGTAACGCTGCACAGCGCCGCCCCACAGCTCGCCCGGCACGACACACAGAACGCCCGGCGGATACGGCAACGCACCTTCCGCCGCGATACGGCCTTCGGCTTCGCCGACAGGCACCAGTTCAATATTGTCGCGGATAAACTCGTTATGAGCGTCCTGCGCGTTCATCACCGCTTTCGGGAAACTCTTCTCGCGGAACATCTCTTTTTGCAGCTCTTTCACATCAAAACTGACGTACAGGTTATGCATTTCCTGGCACAACTGGCGGATGGTGTAGTTGCGGTATCTGTCTTCGTTTTTACGGTAAACGGTCGGCAACACTTCGCTCAGCGGCGCGTCTTCTTCGATGTACTGCTCGAAGCGAACCAGCTCTTCCACCAGCAGCTGCATTTTGGCCGGCGTTTCGGCTGGCGTCAGCAGGAAAAGGATCGAGTTGAGATCGCATTTCTCCGGCACAATGCCGTTCTCACGCAGGTAGTTCGCCAGGATCGTCGCGGGAATACCAAACTCGGTATATTTCCCGCTGGACGCATCAATGCCTGGCGTGGTCAGCAGCAGCTTGCAAGGATCAACAAAATACTGTTTTTCCGCGTAACCCGAGAAGGCATGCCAGCGCTCGCCCGGCACAAAATCGAAGAAACGCACATCGTTCGCCATTTCAGCGGTTTCATGATCCTGCCAGCGCTTTCCACCGACCACCGGCGGAACAAACGGCAGAATCATCGAACACTGTTCGAGCAGCATTTTGCGGGTTTCGATACCCAGCTTCACGCACTCCATCCACATATGTTTACCGCTGCCACCGGCATGAATACGCGCGTTGACATCAAGCGCGGCAAAAAGCGGATAAAACGGGCTGGTTGAAGCGTGCATCATGAATGCGTTATTCAGCTTCTTATGGCTGCAATGACGCTTCTGGCCTTTGATATGATTGTCTTTTTTATGGATCTGCGACGTCTGCGAGAACCCGGCCTGCTGCTTATGCACGGACTGCGTGACGATAATGCCCGGATCGTTTTCGTTGAGCTCCAGCAACAGCGGTGAGCACTCTTTCATCATCGGGATGAATTGCTCATAACCGACCCATGCAGAATCAAACAGAATGTAGTCGCACAGATGCCCGATTTTATCGACCACCTGACGCGCGTTATACACGGTGCCGTCATACGTGCCGAGCTGGATAATCGCCAGGCGGAACGGACGTTTTTCTCCAGCACGTTGCGGCGCCACTTCTTTGATTTGTTTGCGCAGATAAGCTTCATCGAAACAGGCCGCGTCGATGCCGCCGATAAAACCAAACGGATTGCGCGCGGTTTCGAGATACACCGGCGTCGCGCCTGCCTGAAGCAGTGCGCCGTGGTGGTTGGATTTATGGTTGTTACGGTCGAACAGCACCAGATCGTCGCGCGTCAGCAGCGCGTTGGTCACGACTTTGTTCGCGGCAGAAGTCCCGTTGAGAACAAAATAGGTTTTATCCGCGCTGAAGACTTTCGCCGCATACTTTTGCGCATCCTTCGCCGAGCCTTCGTGGATCAGCAAATCGCCCAGTTTGACGTCGGCGTTGCACATGTCGGAACGGAAAATGTTCGGGCCGTAAAAATCATAGAACTGACGCCCTGCCGGATGGCGACGGAAAAACTCACCGCCCTGATGCCCCGGACAGGCAAAGGTCGCGTTCTCCATCTCGACATACTTTTTCAGTGTGTCGAAAAACGGCGGGAACAAAGCTTCTTCATAGCCCTGCGCAGCCGATTCAATCTGCGCCGCATAGAACGCCTGATTGGCATCGGACAGCGTAATCACGCCTTTCAGCGACGGTAAAAACTCCGGCGCAATCTGCTCCGTTCCCTGCACTGCAACAAACGCGGGGATCCCGAATCCCAGCGTTTCTATCTCCGCCAGCCTGCCGTGATTCAGATCCCCGACAGAAATAATGATGGCCGCCACGTCGGCATAATCGGCACGACGCAGATCGACGACCAGGCGGGACGTCTGGAGATAAGGGGCGACAGAAGCGCTTGCTGCAAGTTTTAAGTGTTTCATTCAGACTCTCAAACGGTTAAGTAAGAGGGTGTGCCACAGGGCACGGCAATGAGCTGGTTCTTACGTCTTAAAGGTATAGTGCGCAGAGTCCAGCCCGGCAAATGACGTTGGCTTGAGCGCGAGGTCGAGTGCGATGAAACGATGCCCGAGGGGCAAAGTGGTGACAGATCGACGTTCAGGCCAGGCCACGTCTGATAGACAACAGTAAAATCAGAGGTGCGCTCTGTTTTTACTAATATCTAACAGCAGGCAAACGGTAGCCTTACCGCATGAAAGGATCTGCAAAAGGAGGAAAACTGAAATCGTGGTGTTTACAGCACCCGGAGATCATCATCAGATTTTTTCTGCACTTACGAAAAGCGCGATGTGATAAACCAGCCATGCCGCAACCCTCTTGAGCTGTCGCGTGAAAACGGGATCAGAGTTGTTTAATAAATCGGCGCAATAATGGCATCTTTTATTCCCCTGTTCAACCCTGAACATTGCGGGAAATTCTTACAGAATGCGACATCACAAAACGCGAAAATCCGCCCATCCCACCCTGTTTTGACGGACACTTTCCCGGTATCGTAAGTTAAATCGCCAAAATGCGGTAAAAAGCATCAGTCGGGTGACGAACGCCACCGTTGTTACAAAAAGCCGTTGACGACACATGCCCAATACGGTTTAATGCGCCCCGTTGCCCGGATAGCTCAGTCGGTAGAGCAAGGGATTGAAAATCCCTGTGTCCTTGGTTCGATTCCGAGTCCGGGCACCATCTTTAAAGAAACCAGCTTAACGGCTGGTTTTTTGCTTTCTGAGCTACGGACTCTCCATCGAACTCCGTTCGATTATTCGTCTCATACTGAGACTCACCCCTTCGGGGCCAGCGCAAGCGCTGTTCAAAGCTGCTTCGCAGCATTGTCCGAGTCCGGGCACCATCTTTAAAGAAACCAGCTTAACGGCTGGTTTTTTGCTTTCTGCCCTTTCTGTCCTTACTTTTCTTTATAGTTACTCGGGTCTTCCTTCAATTTCCGGTGATATCTCAATGAACGCTGTCTGTTATGTCCTGCTGATGTTCATGGTCGGCGTCAGTCTCATCTCTCCTTATCCTGTCCGGGTGGGCTTATTACTGATCAACCTGCTGACATTACTGATTTACGGTGCCGACAAGCTAGCCGCCCGCAAAGGCTGGCGAAGGATACCGGAAAACACATTACTGCTGTTCGGACTGCTCGGTGGTTGGGCTGGCGCACTGGCGGGTCAGCAACTTTTCCGGCATAAAACGCAGAAGCAACCTTTCAGAACGAGATTTATGCTCAGTATCGCTGCCAATATCGCTGCCGTTTTACTGGCACTCTGGTTGGGCTACGGACGGTAAAAATCAGGCAAAAAAAAGCCGGAGAATGTCAGCGCATTCTCCGGCTTTTTTATACATCTCAGAAACAGCGGCTGGCGTTATCCGTACAATTTCAGCCGTGCAGCTTTCTTCGCACAAGCAAGGTCCGCCTGCACCATCTCAATCACCATATCCTGCAAAGATGTTTCCGGTGCCCAGCCGAGTTTACGGCGGGCTTTGGTCGGATTGACATTGACCTTACAGGCTTCGGCAGGCCGGATATAACGCGGGTCTACGGCGACAATCACGTCCCCGACTTTCAGGGCCGCCGCAACCGGGCTGATGATCGCGGTAATAATCCCCTTCTCTTCCACGCCCTTGCCTACAAAGCGCAGCTTAATCCCGAGCTCCAGCGCCGCAAACGTCACAAACTGGCGGACGGTATACTGCACACCGGTAGCCACCACAAAATCCTCGGGATTATCCTGTTGCAACATCAGCCACTGCATTTTGACGTAATCCCGGGCATGGCCCCAGTCACGCAGCGCATTCAGATTCCCCAGATGCAGACACTTCTCCAGCCCCTGCGTAATATTGGCCAGGCTGCGGGTAATTTTGCGCGTGACGAAATTCTCGCTGCGGCGTGGTGACTCATGATTAAAAAGAATGCCGCTGCATGCATATAACCCGAACGTTTCGCGATAATTCACAATGGTCCAGAAATCAGAAATACCCGTGGCATACCAGGAGGGATAAATATTCAGGCTCACCATTTCATTAATCGCGATGCCATTCACCAGACTGCATAACGCCGAAGGCGACGCATGATAATAACGCGTTTTCGTTTCCAGCCCGAGAATACGGATAGCCTCCAGTACCTTCAGCGCACTGAATTCCCCCGTGGAAAACAGATCATCTGCGGAGTCAGAATTTTCAGACAACTGACCTGCTCCGCCCAGATTATAAACTTCGTCCGGTCGGATAATAGCGAGCAAATCGCGAGCCGTTCCCGTACTGATATCAGCATAAGTATAAATATGAAGATCAGAGGATTTATCGTGAAAATTACTGCCCGCATTACCGGTATTATGCGGAACGACATTCCCGCCAATCCCGTGAACAGTATAACCTTTCTTTAATAAAAGCTCGGCAAGATAAGAACCATCCTGCCCGGTTATATGGGTAATCAGTGCGACTTTAGACATATAAGATCCTTTGATTACAATTTAATAAACACATCATGAATGATGCCCGATTATAATCGTAAGGTTATGCACCGGAAGGCAGAGAGTGAACCTGAATTAAGATGCAGAAACGATTTAACAAATGGCATAAGTGAACCGTAAAGAATTAATATATGACTTTCTTACTTTCATTAAACGCTTGCCACTTTGTTTTAATATAGTCATCCAGTTCACTGTGAAAACGTTCTTCAGAGAACCGCAATGCATTGTTGCGGCAATTCACCGGCAGGAAAGATCCCTGAAGGGTCTCGAAGTGCAAAACAGCGCGCAGGAGTGAATCTGCCGTCTGCTCTGCAAAGAAAATACCGGTCGGATTTACTTCACCGTAAGGCCGGATGGACTCCAGTACGCCGCCTTTGCCAAAAGCAATGACCGGTGTTCCGCAGGCCTGCGCTTCAACCGGCGTGATACCAAAATCTTCTTCGGCAGCAAAGACGAACGCCTTCGCACGACGCATATGATCCTGCATGACCTCGTCCGGCTGATACCCTAAAATCTCAATATTCTTGCCCGCTTTCGCTTTTATTTTGGTCATCTCAGACCCGTCACCAATGACTACCAGCTTTTTGTCCGGCATCTGGCTGAACGCTTCCACAATAATATCGATGCGCTTGTAGGGCACCATACGGGACGCGGTAAAATAGAAGTCGTCTTTATTTTCCTGCAACGTAAAACGGTCCACGCTCACCGGCGGATAAATAACATCTGCATCACGCCCGTAGACTTTTTTAATTCTCCGCGCGATGAAATGTGAATTAGCAATGAAATGGTCTACGCCGTTGGCGGTACGGCAATCCCAGATGCGTATTTTGTGCAAGAACCATCGTGCTAATTTACCCTTAAGGCCTTTATCTAAACCAGCTTCCCTGAGGTACTGATGCTGAAAATCCCAGGCATAACGTATCGGAGAATGGACATAACTGATATGCAGCTGGTCGGGCCCGGTGAGTACCCCTTTTGCTACGGCATGGCTGCTGGAAAGAATAATATTGTGCTTTGTGACATCCAGCTGCTCGATGGCTAACGGCATCAGGGGCAAATATTGCTGATACTTTGTTTTTGCATACGGAAGCCGTTGAATAAATGATGTCTTAACATCTTTACCGTAAAATTGTTTTCTGGATTCATCAGAGAGAAAATCAACAACCGAATAAAGCTCGGATTCAGGATAAAGTTTTATAAATTCTGCAATAACTTTTTCTGCCCCGGCAAAAGTCACCAACCAGTCAGCGACAATCCCAACACTCACTTCATGTGACATCATTAAAACCTCATCAATTATTATTTTGGTATGATGATAAAAAATACAAATAAGAGTAAACGCGAAACATTTAGGAAATTAAAAGTGAGTAATACGAATTAGATAGTGAGCTGTATTACTCACCAGAAAATATTTTACAGATAATTACATACTGCGGAGAATAGAAAGGATCCTTCTCGTCTGTTCCTGCATCAGTTTTGAATTAGCCCTGGATTCCACATTCAGACGCACAACCGGTTCCGTATTTGAGCTGCGAAGATTAAACCGCCATTCATCAAACTCAAGGCTGATACCGTCCGTATGATCGACATTAATGGCTTCTCCTTCATAAACCGCCAGCACGCGCGCAATAGATTCTTTCGGCTGATGCAGGAAACTGTTTATTTCACCTGAAGCCGGATAGGCAATAATGCGGTCATTAATCAGTTGGCGCAGGGACTTGCCTTTTACATGCAATAGTTCCGCCACCAGCAGCCACGGAATCATCCCGCTGTCGCAATAATAAAAATCGCGGAAGTAATGATGGGCGCTCATCTCACCACCGTAAACTGCATCTTCCTGGCGCATACGTTCTTTAATAAAAGCATGGCCGGTTTTCGACATAACAGGCACGCCGCCCGCACCGGTGACAATATCAATGGTATTCCAGCTTAAACGCGGGTCGTGGATGATTCTTGAGTTGGGATATTTTTCGAGAAAAGCGTCAGCTAATAACCCGACAATATAATAACCTTCGATGAAATTCCCCAGATCATCAAACAGGAAACACCGGTCAAAATCACCATCAAACGCTATCCCCATATCGGCGTTGTGTTTGATAATCGCATCGGTGGTGTCCTGACGACATTCTGGTAATAGCGGATTCGGGATCCCGTTAGGGAACGTACCGTCTGGCTGGTGATGTACTTTGATAAATTCAACCGGCGCACCGGCCTGTTTGAAGCGCGCTTCGATTGCATCAATAACATGGCCCGCAGCGCCATTACCCGAGTTGATGACCAGTTTCAGCGGACGGATAAAATTCTTTAAATCGACATAACTGAGTAATTTATCGATATACGCATCGAGTACCGACGCTTTTTCGTAGGTTCCACGCTGAGCAGGATCGGCAGGTGAAAAATTGTTCTCTTCTGCCAGACGTTGTATTTCCCCAAGCCCGGTATCACCGCTTATAGGTTTAGATTCTTCACGAACTAATTTCATGCCGTTATAGTTCATCGGATTATGGCTGGCCGTCACTTCTATTCCGCCATCCAGTGCCAGATAAGACGTCGCAAAATAGATTTCTTCTGTACCCGTCACGCCGATATCAACAACGTCCGTTCCCGCATCCTGCAAACCTCTCGCCAGCGCAAGTTTTAATGCTTCGCTGGTTAAGCGGACATCGCCTCCCAATACCATTTTATTAGGTTTTAAATATTCCCCGTAAGCACGTCCTATGCGATAGGCAATATCTTCATTTAATTCGACGCCTAATTCACCGCGAATATCGTAAGCTTTAAAGCAAGTTAATGTACCTGACATATTTCATCCCCAAATTAACAGCGACCATAGTGATCTTTTATACGGATAATATCGTCATCTTCCAGATAGGATCCCGACTGAATTTCCAGAAGTTCCAGAGGAATTTTCCCCGGGTTCTCTAACATATGCTGAGCCCCAATAGGGATAAACGTTGATTCATTTTCACTGAGCAGATAATTTTTATCTTCGAGAATAACTCTGGCTGTGCCCGACAGAATAACCCAGTGCTCCGCGCGGTGATGATGCATTTGTAATGAGAACTGTCCGCCCGGTTTAACGGTGATGCGGTTCACATGATAACGGGGTGCAGTCACGACATTATCGTTACGGCCCCACGGGCGATAGGATTCGCGGTGCAAACGATATTCCCGTCGTTTATTATTTTTTAAATATTCGACGACTTTTTTAACGTCCTGCACCTGGTTTTTATCAATCACTAAAACGGCATCTTTCGTATTTACGATGACCAGATTATCCACACCAATGGCGGCCACCAATTTCTCATCGGTGTTGATATAACAATTGTTCGCATTATGGGTAAATACATCGCCACTGATGGCATTCCCTTCAGCGTTTTTATCATTCACTTCCCAAAGCGCCGACCAGGAACCCACATCATTCCAGCCCGCATCTAACGGAACAACAATCGCATCCGTGGTTTTTTCCATTACGGCATAATCAACAGATTCATCCGGACAGGAAATAAATGCCGCTTTATCTACACGGATAAAATCTTGCTGCTCATCAGTATGCGAAGTCTCAATCGCTTTCTGACAGGCTTCGAGTATGTCCGGCCTGAATTTTGCAATCTCTTCAAGAAAACGTCTGGCGCGGAACAAAAACATACCGCTGTTCCAGTAATACTCGCCGCTTTCCAGATATTGCAATGCAGTCTCAAGATTCGGTTTCTCGACAAAACGCTGCACCCGAAAAACAGGATCGGCATCACTGCTGAATTCTGTTCCCCTCTGGATATAACCGTAACCAGTTTCAGGGCCTGTTGGCACGATACCGAACGTGACCAGTTTCCCCTGCTCAGCGAACGGAATAGCATTCTGCACGGCCTGATGGAAGGCATCCGGAGACTCGATAACATGGTCGGCTGCAAGCACCAACAGTAACGGATCAGAACCGTTGTCGATGGCACTGAGCGCAGCCAGCGTAATAGCAGGCGCCGTATTGCGCCCGACAGGCTCAAGAATAATATTGTCGGAGAGCTGGTCTATTTGTCGTAATTGTTCGGCAACAAGAAAACGATGCTCTTCATTACAAATAACCAGCGGTGCAGAAACGTCCAGCCCTTTTAAACGGGTGACCGTTTCCTGCAACATGGAATTATCGCCATGCAGACGAAGAAATTGTTTTGGATAAAGCTCACGAGACATTGGCCACAAACGACTGCCGGTGCCGCCAGCCATGATTACTGGAAGGATCATAGTTTTCGTCTCAAAAATAAAAGAGTTAAATAAGATTAAACCACCGAATACAACCACTCAGTGTGCAGAGGAATAACTTACTAATAATTCAGAAGGGTACAAAGGAATATAAAAACACTATGCTTTTATTTTAAAAGCAGTCTTGAGCATAAAATAGAACAAATAGGGGAAAACTTTAATTAATGAGATGGCGGAGAGTTTTTTTAAACTGACAGATTTAGATAATTTCGCAACATACGAGAGATCAATAGAGCGCCTGATGCCAATAACATCCTTTAACGGCGCCCCATATCTGACGGCGTTTATAAACACCATTAAAATGACCAGATAACTATGTTTAGCCCATTTTTCTTTATCGGTTTCAGTGATAATAAGTGGCGATACAAGTGACTTCGTCCTGTTAAGGTATTCCAGTCGGTTTAATATTTTAAGGTAAGACTGTTTAGTTAATGATGACGCGTGCTGGATGTAATGATATTTACGCTCATTACCGAAAGCGATACTAGCTCCGTTAACAAACATTTTCATAATCACTTCATAGTCTTCAAAAACGGTCAATGTAGTATCAAACCGAATGCCATCAAACAAGTCGCGTTTAAAGATTTTGCTCCACAAATATCCCGTTACCTTACCCTCCAGCATGGAAAAAACAGCATTTTTACCCTGTAAGGTGGTATCCGTTGCAAAATCATTCGTTTTACCAACGGAGACTCCCGAGGGTTCCTCAGAAAAATACAGGCACTGCCCAATACTGGTATTATTTTTCGTCAGAACTCCGATCAGGTAACTGACAAAATCAGGTTCAAGATAATCATCTGAATCTAAGAAACAGATAAACTCTCCTGAAGCATTATCAACCAGGGTATTTCTCCCAAAAGAGACCCCTTGATTAATTTTATTATTGATGACTTTGTGCTGAATATGTTCATATTCTTCAAAAAAAGTGGTGACAATTTTTCGCGATGAGTCTTTCGAACAATCATCCACGATAACTATTTCCACGTTTGAATATGTCTGTTCTGCAACTGACTGAAGCGCTTTCCTGAGGAATTTTTCTGAGTTATAGACTGGTATTAAGATACTCACTAAGGATAATTTTTTTTCCATGAGATCATTTATCCTCTCTGAAGAATTTTTCTTGCAAGAGAAAAAATCATTGTTCTCTTACTCACTGAGGAGAAAGTAAAAATCAAAGCAAAATAGCACACTGCACCAATACCTATTTTTATCATTAATCCAAACCAGGACTCGCTCAGGACAGCGTATTGTTGTACCGCCACGAGTATCATGCACATCAGAACTGAACAAACAATGGGCGTAATCAACTCTTTTACGTATTGTTTGAAAGTTAAATTCAACAGAGTCAGGGCACACCATGCTGAAATAGGGTAAAGCAACACGGTTCGGATTGAGAAGACGAGAGCGGTAGCGATAAGTCCAAATCTTACAAAGAAATAAAAAGCCACCACATTGGTAATAGCGTAAACCAATGTCAGTCGTGCCTGCCATTCAGGCTTATCTCTGGCAAACATCACTGAATGGTTATAATATCCAATTGAAGTGACAAAACCTACAGCACTGACAATTTGCATAACAGGGACAGAATTCATCCACTTGTGCCCTAAAAGTAAAAAAGTAATATCATGGGACAATGTTGCAAGCCCCACAAAAGCAGGTGCAGTGACCAAAACCGTTAAATACGTCGCCTGCAAATACTTCTTACCAAACTCGTTGATATCATTTTTATAACGGCTGAATGCAGGCAGTGAAACACGCATTAAAGCCGATGCCAGAACCAGATTCAATGTATTAACGATACGCTTGCCGGCAGAGTAAATCCCCGCGGCTGCACTTCCCAGGAAATAAGTTATAAAGAAAACATCGCTATTCTGATTTGCAAAGTTAGTGACATTGCTCAACGCGACATGCTTTGAAAATCCCAATGATTCCTTCATTGATTCTCTTGAAATTTTCATTCTGGGCTTCCAGGGTGTCGCCACCCACAGAGCTACCAGTGAAATCAAAGACGTCACAACTTGCTGCACAACTAAACTGGCGACGGCGAAGCCATTGTAGGCCATTACTACCCCGACAATACCGCCGATAGAAATCGACGTCATAGAACGTATCGCTAACGGGCGAAACATCATATTATGCGACAGCCAGGCTTCATGAGTACGACTCAGACCACTCACCAGGATAATAACGCCAGTGCCGCGGATCACATTGGCTAACTGCGGCACGTTCATATACGCCTCAATAAAAGGAGCGGCGAAAAAAACAATCAGAAAAGCGGGAACAGAGAAAGAAAAACACAAAAAAAGGGCAGAGTTATAATCGACTTCAGAAGGTGATTTTTTCCTGATAATTGAAGTCGCAATACTATCAAAGAGAACGCTTTTGAAAAATTGAGTCACTAATAAAGAAACACTTAACATGCCATATATACTGGGCGTTAAAATCTTAGCAAGTATAATAAATATGACAAACGTAATGATCTGAGACGCAGTATTATCCAGAATAGACCAGATTGCACCAGAAAGAATGCTGGGCCTGCGGGCGTTTTCTTGAGATTTCAAGGTTACATCCTTTACATATCACTTGCATTTTGAAAGTATATCAATACCAGCCAGCAGACGTTCTACATTATTATTAAACTGATTATCCTCACTCAAAAAACCAGGATGTTTTCTGGCAGCTAAGAGGATATTGGCTGCATTATCGATAAAGCTATTATCAAGATTTAATTTAGTGGCTTTTTCAATGATTTGAATACCTTTATTAGGGATCCGGTATAAGGCAAGACGTGTCAGGTCATGATAGTGAGGCCACCATTTTTTATTCTTCAGCTCACGCTGTTTTTTAAAATAACTCACGGCATACTCAACGTCAGCATCAGGTAAATGGTATTTCTCGCCATAAACATATAAGCCCTTATCACGCATACACTCACGCAATGAACTGCTACCCAGAACAGTTGGCCTGTAAGGAAGGTTTATTGTCTGAGTCCAGTCTAGCCATTTGAATGTGTTGATCTGTGAAGAAGTAATCAAAGGAACCCAAGGTACACGCATTGCATCTGCAATAATCGCAGCATGCATGGCATCCGCAAGCACCAGTTTGGCATTTCGGATTTTTTGAATAACGGTCTTCGCATCCGACTGTGGATTCACAAACTCAACCCCGGCCTGCTGACAAACCTTTTCCCACTGCCCCGTGACGAGCGCATGGTGATGAGGAACAAAAATCACCCCCTTACGTTCAGCTTCTGTGAGGGGTTTAACCTCGGCGAGCGTGTTTAACAGCGCGGCGCCATCGGTAATAAACTTGTCTTTCGGCAATCCCAAAATTTCAGCACTGAGCGGCCCCCTGACACACAGCGTTTCCCAAGAGCTGTCACCAAAGTTAGCCGGTGGATAGCCATAACCCACCCCGCTGGAGAAGACATACCACTTTTTAGCAGGCGGCATAGCGGAAGTAATAATGGTGCCAATACCGGATACCCTGACGTTCTCATTGTCATCAAAAAAGCCAGGAAGTAGTGCATCCCAAATCCATGCGTTAAGGTCGTCCCCAAAATTCCCATGCGCAGATTTATAATAGTAAATTTTCAATTTATCACCGGTTAATATGTAAAGGCAGGCCGAGTAGAATATTTAACATCCTGGAATAGGATTTATCCTGATCAAATTCGTTATCAATTGTTTGTTTCGCATTACGACAAATATCCGGCAACACACCGGGATTATCGATTATTTCAGAGATGACACCTGCAATGCTGGCGGCATCATTTTCATTGACCAGAAAACCAGACACGCGATCTTCAATAAGCTCAGGGATGCCACTGTGAAACGTCGATATCACAGGTATACCGATTGCCATTGCTTCCATCAGTGCAACCGGGATCCCTTCCATATCACCATCTGACGCCGTGACGGAAGGTAGTAAAAACACATCCGAGTTATTTAAATATTCAGAGACAGTTTCTTGCGTCTGCGCACCTAAAAAGGCAATTTTGTCACCCAATCCAAGATTGGTGACCTGAGATTCAAGTTCTTTTCGCAGAGGCCCGTCCCCGATAATGGTGTAATCAAAGTCAACGTTTTGCTGTTTTAATAACAGGCAGGCATTTATAGCGACGGAGATGCCTTTTTTTTCTGTAAGTCTGGCGATAGAGAGAAGTTTTATTGGATAACTAATAGTAATTCGTTCTTTATAAATGAATTTACTAATATTCACGCCCATTCTTATCACGTGTGTTTTATTTTTTATTGCAGGTGTTAAGGCTATCTTACTCGCCCACAACTCACTCACCGGAAAAATATAATTTGCATCATTGAATAGCTGTTCATAATCGGAATGAAATAAATTCAAAATTCTTTTTTGAGAAATATCATTACCGTGAAAAACAGCAGCTATTTTCCCATCAACAAAACCCAATCTTTTTAGTTGGTTTAACAACGCTGCTGTAGTTCCAAAATGTGCAATGTTTATGTCGGATTTTATTTTCCTGCTATTCTTTGATAAAATTTGGGATAAAATTAGAGTTTTTGCATAATATCCATATTTTTTGAAATTCAAGCTTTCAAATGCTTTTTTATTTGTAAGTGCACCGGTAGCAGCAATAACTCTGGTAATGAGTTTTTGTCCCTTACTGTCTGGTTCTTTATCCAGAAGAAATCTTACTTTATCTAATATGCGATACTGGGTAAGTGACTTGTGCTTAATGTTGAACTCACCAGGGAAAACTGACACGACTTCAACATCGATCCCTTTTTTTATAAAATACGCAATTTGATTAATAATAAATGTCTCTGATGCCACTGGGAATTTATAGACAAAAAACGAAACCTTCATAAATAACGTCCTTTAAATAACAGCTGCAACAATACTAAACAATGACTGTTACTTTTCTATTGATATACTTTTAGAAGCATTTTTTATAGCATCTGCTGTTGATTTTTCACTCAAATCTCTATTAAGAATACCGAAATTATGTTCACGATAATTTTTATTATTCCCATCATTAATAAAATCGTACCACCATACACCTTTAATATAAGGTTTAGTTTTAGCCAGGAGGATATACTTATAGGCATAGTCAGCAATTTCTTGCTGTGTGAGAACAGGCTTTTTATCAGAAGTTGGGAAACCCATCTCAGTTATATACAAAGGTATAGGTGAAGTTCGCTTTGCCAACACCATCAGGTCCTGTTGAGTCTTATCAAGCATTTTTATATTGAATTCGGGGATTGAGGCTCTTTTACTTCCCCACGTATAAGGATGCACTGACAGGCCATCAATATAATCCAGGATGCCCAACTTGACGATTTCTTTACCCCATCGAATATCAATATAATCCATAGGGTTGAAAGAACCGGCGATGACAGTCGCCTGCGGATTTTCTTTTTTAATAACTTTTGAAACAACTTCCACTAACTTGACGTAGTTTTTGGCAGACTCATCATTATTAGCTCCAGGTTCTACCCTGTTGGACCATTCATTCCATATTTCAAAGACAGAAGCCTTACCTTTGAAATGCTCAACAGTCCATGCTGCATAGTTAGAGAAAGCAGAAACTTGCTCGTCAGTTATTGGCTTTCCTTTTCCATATAATTCGTTTCCATAATCTAGTATAACAACAGGATTAATTCCGTTTTGGTAAGCAATGTCGAGCACTTTTTCAGTTTTACTATTCGGTGCAGAATATTGTCCTTTTACCTTTTCCACAGAATCCCATTTATAATCTGTTCTTAAGGAATTTATATCATACTTCTTCATTAATGAAATAAATTCCTCAGGGGTACCATAGAAACCATCGGGGTGTACACCCACACCGACATTAAACGCCAAAGCTTGGTTTATTGATAGAAGAACAAAAGGTACAATTAGAGTGACATTCACGCCCCATCTCATTACCTTATTAATCATCGCGCCCACCTTTTTCTGAACTTTGGCAAATGTAATACATTAAATTTAACTATAATCATAGCTCAAAATGAATCGTATATTTATTTAAGGGGGTTTTCATTGTTAAATATTCTTTTAAAAGTAAATCGATTATGCGACATACAAATTCCAATTAACACCCAGTAATAAGGTCTCATAAAACTAGATTCAATTATAAGAACTATCATTGATATAAGTAATGAGAAGTAAATAACAGTTCCTTTAAACAACACGGCTTCATTAGCAAATAACAACCTATGATGCCATATCAACCATATAATCAGTGCCATCCAACCACATGTAGCCGCCATTTCGACGTAAAGATTGATCGCTGGAAGCCCGAAGGGATTTAAATACCACGGTAGGGAATTGTAAAATGGATAGGCACTTTTATTACTTAACGTATACTCGGTATAAGCACCAATCCCAACCCCCCAAAAATGTTCTAAGGCAACATGATAAGCCATTTCAACTCTGTACCATCTGTTACCCACACGGTCTTTCAAACCATCTAAAACATCACCCGACATAAAAACATTTCTAAAGGTAATAGCAATCAAATCATTGTTTGTTTTAGCATAAAAATAAAGACCCACGAAACCAATAAACATTATAAGTAAAGAAATTGATATTTTTAACATCTTGTTCTTTCCATGTAACGATATGACGCAGGTACCAATTAGGAAAACTAGAAGTAAATTAGCACTTTTGGTTGTATAAATTGCAACGATACATAAAAAAATATCAAAAAACTGTGCTTTGGGTATTTGTATTTTGTTTTCTTTTTGGAAAAAATTACATAAAACGATCACAACATATGGTATTAAAGCGATGGCGAAGTAAGAAGGTTCATAATAGAGAAAGTGCGCCCTGTCTTGCAAATGTGCGAAATAAAAAATTGCACCACAAACAATTTGAAAGCGGTAAGAGTTAAATAGCCCTTTCAAGGTAGCAGAATAATCATTCTGAGCAAGATGTTTGAATACATATGAAATAAAAAAGAAATTAAAAATTATCCATATTAAATATCCAGCGGACTTACCGAAAGCATAACTAAACATAACCGAGGGAGCACAACATAAAAAGAAAACCAAAACAAAGAAAATATTTTTGTCAATGGATTTGTTCTTAATTATTAATGCAACTCCATATATGACCATCGGAATAAGTGATACCCTGAACCCCATAAAACTTAACAGGTCAACACTCGTACACAATGAAAATGCAAATGACGTAAGTTCTATTTTATTAAACTTCATAACCCATCACTTTTTTTGATCTCGCAGGCCGATTATTAGCTTATTTTTTCGTCAAGCAGTTAACTCACACCATAACTTTATACAGGAAAGATTCATATCCTAACCACTTAGTAAAAAATAGATTATGTCAGTTTGTAGTAGTACAGATTTCACTTTCTATTTTCTTAATTTCGTAAGAGAATGATTAATTAAACTTACAGTTTTATCCCAGGTGAATTGCCTGGCACGATGCAGGCCCTTAATTTGTAGGTCATTAACCAAAACCTTATTATTTATCAGAGAATTTATTCCTCTTGCTATGTCCTCGACAGATTCAGGATCAACCAGAACTGAATAACCTTCAGCGATTTCTTTAAGTGCTGTCGTGTTCGAGGCCAACGTAGGTACACCACAAGCCATTGCTTCAATGACAGGTAAACCAAAACCTTCGTATAACGATGGCATTAGCAATGCCCTAGCACCACGATAATAAGATGGCAATTTTTCTTCATCGATATAACCGGTAAAATAAATATCGTCTGACAAATCCAGAGAAGCAATATATTCTTTTAACTCAGGCGTTTCTTTTCCTGTCAAAACAAGTTTGATTCCATATTTGTCTTCAACAGTGGAGTATGCCTTTATTAACCTTTCTTCATTTTTATGTAGCTTCCTGTTACTTACACATAAAAAGTATTTGTATCCGGGCTTAAAAACATCTCCCTCAGGTTTAAAATCTTTAGATACTCCATTTCCAACTACCACAATTTTTTCGGGAGAGACGCCTGCCCATTCAGCTATCCTCCTTCTTGAGAATTCAGATACGGTAAATATTAGCAACGATTTCTTGCAAGCCCGCTTTAAAACAAAGTCATAATAAATAGTTTTTAGATAACTATCATTTCCGCTGATATCAATATGATTTAAATCATGGATAGTAATAATACTACGATTGACAAATAACCAGGGTGCATTGAATCCGGGGGTGAAATATATTGATTTATTATAAAACAGATACCATGGAGTGACTAAGATATCTAAAGGACTGGTGGGCTTTATATTTAGTTTTATGTATCCGTCGAAGTTGACACGCTTCGTTATTTCTGATGAAAATCTTCCAATCCCATGGCCGCCTTCCCATCTTTTATCGAATATTATTTTTTTCATTACCCCCCCCTTTTAATTAAGACAATAAATCATTCCATTTATTGACAATATTTTTTGTTTCAAAGTTGTTCAATATAAATTTAAAATGCAGGTTACTTTCTAAATAGTTCCGGATTAATAAAGTAAGTTGTTCTTCATTATCAAATAAAAAGCCTTGGTTATCTGACAGTAATTCAGGAATCCCACCGACTTCCTTCGCTGCGACAGGAACCTTTCTTGCCATACTCTCAATGATCACCCTGCCAAATGGTTCATTCCATTTTGATGGCACAATTAAAAGGTCCAGGCAATCAAGAAAGTCATTTGCAGGCACATTGCCCAGGAACTCAACGTTCAACTTACTTTTCCTGGCTTCATCAGAAAGATGGAGTATGTAATCTTTATCTCCATCACCTGCTATTTTCAAACTAATATTTTTTGTTATACAGTCAGGGAGCTTACTAAGCGCTGCAAATATCAAATCTATTCCCTTTGTTTTATGAACGCGCCCTAAATAACCAAAATTTATTATTTTTCCATTAAAACCATTATATTGCCTTTCCTTTAAAACATCTTCCAAACAAATATTATAAATAACATGTTGTTGTGCGTTTTTGAAATACCCGCTTCTTATATGTTCATCCAAGACAAAGCGACTAATACCAACTACATCATCCACATACTTTGAGTTGGATTTTTTAAGAATAGTCATGCTCTTGCACAATCCACATTGACTACCGCAATTATCTTCCTTATACATATTTGCGTTTACACATAATAATGTATAACTCCTTAAGATATGGATAGTCCGTATTCCTTTTTCCTTTGCAATTTTCCAGGCCAGTGAAGATATATCCTCTATCGTACTGGTAATAAAAATTTCTGGTTTTACTTTTTCTAAAATCGCGCCAATCTTATTTGCAAATGAAATGTTATTAGAATCCACAACATGCCAGATTAGCTTCTTAACTCTAGATACTTCTTTGTTTTTCATGGACCAATATAAATTAGAATACTTAACCCTGTTAACATCTATGCTATTAACCTGATCTTTATAATCAGCATCACTGACAGCAAGTACTTCAACTTCATAGCCTAAACTTGACAATTGTTCAGTCAACAACTTAGTTGAAATTTCGCCCCCCCCGGCGATATCAGGATAATAACCACGACAAGCAACAAGAATTTTTTTCATTTTTTGGCCTGAATTTCTTTATGCGTTAATGTTTAAGACAAACAACCCTCATTCATCAATTAAAGTATCGATCTGACATAAAATGCATACTATTCGTCAGATATTTTATCCGAATATTCATAGCCATAATGATTGTATCCGTAGCCGTAATAATTACTGGCTTTTTTTACAACCCCGTTAAGTATACATCCTTTAATTTCAACGCCACTTTGTGCGAAACGTCTGATACTTACTTCCATTTCTTTTGGAGTATTGACCTCAAATCGTGCCACCAGCAACGATGTGCCAGCATAGCGTCCAATGACAGCCGCATCTGTGACAGCAAGAATAGGGGCAGTATCAATGACAACAATATTGTAATTCTCAGCAGCCCATTCGATTAACTTATTAAAGCGCGAATGCATTAATAACTCGACAGGATTCGGGGGTACCTTACCACGCGTAATATAATCAAACCCGACACTTGGCAAGGTTTTAACACCCTGTTCGATAGTGGATTTCCCAGCAAGAATATCAGACAGACCATGCTCCAGACTACCCTTGAACAGTTTATGCACATAACCTTTGCGCAGGTCAGCATCTATAAACAGTACGCGCTGATTTCCCATGGCTAACAATGCAGCCATGTTGCTGCTTATAAATGTTTTACCTGCATTCGGGCTTGCACTGGAGATCATTAAGACATTATTTTTAGCTTCCATCATGGCAAAGTGCAAACTGGTACGCAGCCCGCGAATTGCCTCCATTGCCAGGTCGGCAGGATTTTCTTGCGCTAAAAATAATAAGTTGTTTTTGTTCTTTTGGTTTTTTCCTTTTTTTGATATTGATTCTTTAACAATCCACTCAGACAGAGGAACGCTTGCATACACATTAATGCCCAATTCTTCTAACTGTTCAGGTGACTCGATACCTCTGTGCAGGAAAATTCTTAACAGGACAATAGATAATGAGAATATTCCCCCTAAAACAATCCCTATAAATATAACCAAAAGCTTTCGCGGTTTTATAGGTTTAGGCTCAGTCATCGCGCTGTCAATTATTCTTACATTACCAATAGCACTTGATTCTGCAATGCTCAATTCCTGCTGCCGGTTCAGCAATTGCATATAGATTGCCTGACCGGATTCTACGTCACGACTCAATCGCAACACTTCTTGTTGGGTTGCTGGCATTCCGGAGACGCGCTTATTGAGCTTCTCTTTTTCTTCCTCCAATGTCTGGCGTTTTTCCATAAGCGCCTTATAGGTTGGATGCGATTTGGTATAAAGCTGAGAAATTTCAGCCTCACGGAAAGTAAGCTCATTTAATTGATTATCAACATTTACAATCTGGTCTAAAGCCGACTTTGCTTCCAGTGACAGGTCAACAGAATCACTTTGTTTCCTGTAAGTATTTAACTTATCTTCCGCAATATTTAAATCGCTACGGACTTTGGGGAGTTGTGTATTTAGAAACTCGAGGCTTTTCGCATCCTGAGCAGCTTGACGGGCGATATTTTGTGCAAGGTAGTTCTCGCTGATACTATTTAAAACAGCTTTAATTAATTCAGGATCATCGCCTGTGAATGTCAAATTAAGGATACCCGTATTCTTCCCCTGATCTTCCGCAGAGAAAGAACCCAGAACTTTGTTAATGGCATCCAGATATGTCAGATAGTTTACTGTAAAACTAGTTCCTGGCGGTGCATCCATTTGACTAACCACTAATGAGATGCCTTTACTTTCGATAAGCTCACCGACGGTTCCTTTTAAATCGATATCATTACCGGTGATCTTAAAATGATGTTTATCAAGCACCGTAAGCGTAATTTCAGGACTTTTACCGGCGACATTTTGCAGATAAAGTCGACTCACGGTCAACTTACCTTTCGGCTGTCCAGTCAGACGAGCCCAACCCCTTCCAAAAATTGGGAAGTAATCTTGTTCAACATTTGCCTGTAGATTCAGATCCTGGACTGTTTTACCCAATATCATTCTGGACTGTAAAAGTGCGACTTCCGGCGCGGAATCAGGCTGACTGTCTGGCAACATCTGACTGATGCTATTAATGAGGGCATTGCCTTGTTTTTGTTCAACCTGAATCAGAGCATCAGCCTGATATATTGGAGTGGCAAATAAAGCATATACTACTGCCAACACCGCAAATATTGCGGTTAAGATAATAATAAGTTTTCTATGGTCAAGTAATTGCCCAATTAACTTACCAAGTTCAATTTCACCCGAGTGTGAACTTTCTGACTTCAAAGAAATAACAGATGACATGCAATAGATTCCTAATTTTTATCCACCCAGTTTAATTGCCCAAATCTGGCAAGCTCGGTCAATTAGCTGATAAACAAAGTTGAATGCTTCCTGGCTTTGGAGATATGGATCGGGAATTTCTTTTTGCTGCAGCCAGTGCCCCAGTAGCAAAGTCTTACCACGAACCTCCGGAGCCATACGTGTGACAGATTCAATATGGCGTTTTTCCATCACGAGTATCAGATCATACTGACGCCCAAGTTGCTTGGTAAATTGCCTGCCTTTATGCCCATCCAGAGCAACACCATAATGCTGTGCAGTCAGTAATGCCGTTTCGTCAGCGGGATATCCCACTAATGCTTTGACACCTGCAGAGTCTATTTTTTTATCAGGTAATAATTGACGTAATATACGTTCTGCCGTTGGAGAGCGGCAAATATTTCCCGTGCAGATAATCAGCAATGAATCAAACATTCCTAATTCCAGTTATGAATATATCGTGCAGTTTCGGTCATACTATTAACCCCGTTAATAGTAGGAACCAGCTGAGATATCACGCGGTTCCAGCGGACAACCGGTGCGGCGGTAACATAAACAATATCGTACGGCTGTAACTGGAATTCAGTACTCATCACCATTGCGGAGGCATCTTTAGCATTCAGCTGATAGATATTGGCGATTTTCCCCTGTTTATTATCCTTAATCTGGCGGATAACAAATATCCCCGACGCATCCGACATCACCTGTGAAACGCCGTCGGCATTACCTAATGCTTCTGCCAGAGTCATCCCGCTGCGATCCATTTTAAGCGTGCTCTGTTTCCCGACTTCACCCATGACAAATACTTTCAGGTCATCATTACGTGGTACGTAGAGAATATCGCCCGGAAAGAGCAACTGATTTTGGGTTAAATCCCCTTTCTGCATCAATGCTTCAAGCGAGATGCGACGGTCCTTCCCGTTATGAGTTAATACGACATTACGCCAGTCTGCGTCCGGCGCGAGCCCACCCGCGGCGTTGATGGCATCGATGACGGTCAGGGGAATATTGGTAATCGGCTGCTGGCTCGATTTCACAACCTCACCACTGACATAAACTTTTTGCGAGCGGAAAGACGCGACGCTGACATCCACCTGCGGACTTTCAATATACGTCGCCAGACGGCTACTGATCTCCTCACGAACCTGAGAGACAGTTTTCCCCGCCACGGCGACTTTACCTATGTATGGGTAAAATATCGTGCCATCGGTATTGACCCAGTTACCCGTATCACTGGCACTGCGGTACTGACCGGCCGGGGTGGTCAGTTCAGGATGATCCCACACAGTAACCATCAGAACATCACCGGAACCAATACGGTATTGGTAGTTTTGCAGTTGCATATCCAGCTCTGGATTTGGCCGTGCCTGAGCAACGATCGGACGCAGCTGATCCACCAGGCCGGGCGTCATCGGATACACGTTAACTAATTTATCAATGTCATAATTGCTATCAGTAGGTTGAACAACATCTTTGTCCATGGTACTTAACGACTGCCCTGGAATAACCGTACATCCGCTCAGTAACAAAGCTCCGAATAATGCAGAAATCTTAAACGTTTTATTTTTCATAAAATCCATATCATGTGGTTCAACAGAAATTGATGTTGGCCATGACGCTAATAACTAGCAGCCAATACATGAGGGTGATGCATTATTTAAATGACTGTTAATAAGCACCGTCTTTTCTAAGCACAACACTTACTGTTTTAAACAAGATGGCGATGTCATTCCACATCGACCAATTTTTTACATACCAGGCGTCAAGATAGACGCGGGTTTCGTAATCCACATCACTGCGACCACTCACCTGCCATAATCCGGTCATTCCCGGTTTGCTCAGCAAGTAATAATCCACCTCATCACTGTAACGCTCCAGTTCAGCGTTAATAATAGGCCTCGGACCAACAAGGCTCATCTCTCCTTTTAATACATTAAATAACTGCGGCAATTCATCCATGCTGGTTTTACGCAATAAATGTCCGATGCGCGTAATACGTGGATCGTTTTTCAGCTTAAATGTCTCATCCCACTCGGCGCGTGCTTCCGGGTTATTTGCCAGCAATTGCTCAAGCACTTCCTTGGAATTGATTACCATTGAGCGGAATTTAAGACATTTGAAAGGACGCCCGCCTTTACCAATACGCTCATGGCCATAAATTGCCGGGCCGCCATCTTTCCTCACTTTGAAGCTGATATACAGCAGCAGCGGAGACAATATGGCAATAATCCCCAGTGAAGCCACAATATCGAAAGCACGTTTCAGGAAGCGTGATGACCATTTCGCCAGATTCTGATGAACACGTAAGATCATCACTTCGTGGCTGAAAATAAACGACATATCCGTACTGTCGAGCGGCATGCCGCGCAGGGTCGGGATCACCGAGACATAACGGTAACCGTGGATCATAAAGACCCGTAGCCAGTAGTTACGGATATCGCTCTGGTGTGCTTCCACAGCGACAATAAACTGGGTTTTCTTGTCGCACGGCGTTAATAACCACAGGTCATCGCAGAATATGATCGGAATGCCATCAATGCTGTCCCCCGGCTTGTCAGTCAGTTCGCTGGAAATAAATCCGGTGACGTTCAGCCCGAGATTCTTTTCGCTTTGAATCGCTTTGTAAGCCTCGTGAGCATTTTTACCGGTACCAATAATAATGGCATCGCGTTGCCAGATACCCAGAACCGTTAATACACGCTTAGTCATCATGCGGGCACAAGGTACAAATATCAGCACCAACAGCCAGGTGAGGATCCACATATAACGGGAAAAATTCCACTCCGCGAAAGCCATTACCGCGATCTCAATAACGGCAAAAATGACCAGCGTGCGTAAAATTTCTTTCAGTTCAAACCAGAAGGTTTTGCGGTAGTAATAATGCCGCAAGCGCATGCAGAACCAGCCAACACAACAAAATGCCAGCGTCCAGTGTAATAAAACCAGGGCAGTAACATGTTGAGCGGGAATATAGTCATCAAACTCTTTGAGCATGAAGCTCAGTAATATTTTTGCGACATAAATCGACAGGGTGAAACTGACGAAATCAGAAAGAGCAAGAAACAGGCTTGAGTAAAAATTTCTGGTGAGAAATGTCATATTTCCCTCACAACAAGTATCAAAAAATAATTATTACCTGAGGACATCAGGTTAATAGGCTTATAATAATTGACTTCATTAACTGTCCCCTGACATGCTGACATATCAGAAAAATAATAAATAAGTCATTTTGTAGGTGCCTGACTGTTGCAGTCAGACACAACCTTTCATTAAGGCAACTGCGGCGTATCTCTGTCTGAAGTAATACCGTACAAGCCGTACTGTCTGCCCAGCATCTGGCCACCATCACGCGTCAGTGGTGTCCAGCTGACAGCTGGCGTGCTACGTGTCGGTTTGACAGTCAGTAAGTCCAGCGGTACAGAGATGTAGAAGCCTTTAGTAAAGGAGCCTTCACCGTATTCCTGTTTAGAGACATTCGTCAGCGTCGCATAGGCTCCCACGGTGACACCGCTGTCAAAGCGTTTGGAGAGATCCAACGTGCCGCCTTTGTCTTTAGCCAGATATTGCCCGACACTCATTTTCACCAGCACATCATCCATAAATGCCGGCCGCCAGTAGGCTGTCAGGTTGCCGGTTGCGGCCTTGTAGTTAGTGAAGCGCATCATGTCGTCCCAGTCGCGCTGTTTGACATAGTTGGCATCAATACCCAGTGCCCAGTCAGAATCCAGTGGCCGGTAGAGCACTTCGCCCCCGACGCCGCCGTACATCATCTCCAGATAACCGCCATAAAGCTGTCCGTAGAAACCGTTGCCCAGATAACGGAAGTAGTTGGCTTGCAGGTTATTCACATAGACATCGTTCTGAACGTATTCACGGATATGCGTTCGTACGCGTGGCAGAGAAGAGTCATTACTGACGCCGTCATAGCGGAACTTATCGTAGTTATTGGCAACGTTGCCAAACACGCCGCCATCGACAAGCAGATGATCTGTCAGCCAGTAGTTGGCATCCGCCAGCACCCCGATCTGATACATATAAAAGTTTTCAGGGCCGCCGACGGATTGTCTTAATACCGGCGACAGGCTGTAATTAAACCGGTCCTTGCCGATAAAGAATCCCTGACCGACGTCTGTGACCGGTTCAATCCGTTGCTGGTTCAGGGACTGTTCCTGCCCCAGCGGATAACCCTGTTGCTGCTGACGCAGGCTCGCCACGCGGGTACGTGTGGTGACCATCGGCATACCAAAGCGGTTTTGGGTAACATCCAGTGTGTCGACATTCTCCGGCAGATTATTCAGCATGATGAGATTGGCACGCTCTACGCCTTTGGACGTATTACGATATTTATCCTGCTGACCCGTAACGTTGAGGGTGTCGTCACGGATGTCGATACGCGGTTCGCTAAACCCGGCATTGCCTTTCAGTTGGGCCAGTTGCCCGGTCGCGACGCTGTAATTAACCATTCCCGCACTTTGCGGCTGCGGCTGATAGGCAGGAACCGGATCATCAATCTGATGAGGAACCCAATCGTTCATGTTACTGCGCAGGGTAAACCCGAACATAAAGGTATTGCCACGCTCGTAGCTGGCGTTGACATCCATCCAGCTTGCCAGGCGATAAACAGCACCGAAGTTAAACTTACTGTTCTGTTTTAGTGCCCCGGCAAAATCATCGCGGTAGTTATTACCATCGTATTCCATCTTCAGGCGCAACGGCTGCCAGGGGGTCTGATACTCCACGCCGCCGAATACCCCTGCAGGCCCGCGGAACATATCATTGAGTGAAATATCGCCGGTGGAATGGCTTTGCGCGCGGGTACAATATTTATCGCTGGCTTTGCAGAAAGGGTTCGTGATATTGCCGCTGTTGCCGATATAACCCCAGCCTACCCCCAGCGTAAAATCTAGCGGTCCGGCCGCTTTACTGGCGACCAGATACTCACTGTCAAAGAGCCCCGTTCCGCCGATATCGCGCTTGCCCACCGCGAACTGCGGAAGATAGTAGCCCTCTTCCCACAGCCTTAATTTCACATCGAAAGACTTGTCTTTATAGGTTTGATTGCCGCTGAAGTTTGGATCACTACTGTAAAGCCGGTCACGCACGTCGGTATAACGCAACGTGGTCTCCAGCCAGGGAAACAACGCCATCGAGACCGAATAAAAACGGTAGGCATCATTATCGCGGTAGTTGGCACTGAACTCCCCTTCTTCGGGGACCCGCGCCGTCGGTGTTTGTAAAAGTCCCGCGCCGCCGAAATCGGACTGTGAAGGACCAAGGGGTTCATCATACGTTTGCGCACGGACGGAATTAGCGTAAACCACGGACACAGCAAGCAGGCTGAGAAGATATTTTGGTTTCATCATTCAGGGATCCGGTGCGCCAAAACAGAGACGATGTGCTGATTAAGGTTTTTAAACTGGCGCGGCAGCGTCCAGTCAGAAAAACCGACCCAAATGATACTGCCCGGCTGGGCTTCAGCGTGGCGATAATTCCAGTAGGCGACCGGCGCGACCCGGATGGTTCCATTGGGATCAATCACCACGGCTTCATTCAGATTGGCACCAGAAAGAAATTGATGGTCTGCGAGATATTCACGAATCGTACGTCCTGCAACCCACGGCTGTTTTCCCGCCCCACTCACCGCACCCAGCAAAAACACGCTGTTGGGATGCGTTGCGGTATAGACGCGATAATCCCCCTGTAACTGGCGGTTAGCGGCATTGTTGTTGAGGATCAAATCCGCATCCATCGGGGTAAACTGACGACCGGTAACCTGCAACCCCTGCAATTGCTGAATGACGCGGTTAATGGTCTGCTGCGTATCGCCACTCTCCGTGGCACGCCAGGCCTTGAGCTGGTTCTGCATGTACAGATACTGTTGCTGCGCCTCAGGCGTTTCGGCAGGCACAGCAATCACGGTGCCGGGCGACCAGGATTGGCGGATCAGGTCGGACTCCGCCATCATCTGGCGCATATCTTTAATATGGCTGAGTACCTGGGCAGGCTGCCCCTGAGAGGCGCTGGTGTAAACGGCCACGTTGCCCTCGGAAAATGCCATCCCCGGCAAGGCGCTAAAAATGAATAAAAGCGTTTTTATTTTCATGCTGGTGGGATCCCCGCATTGGCAGGTTTGAGCAATGTCATACTCACCGGCATATCTGCTCCCAACCTCTGATTGCTCTTGAGCACTAATCCACTTTGCGGATCTACCCAGAAAGTGTTTTGCCAGCGGTCACCCGTGGCCTCAAGCGTCACATCCTCGCGCCACACCTGACAGGCGACAACTCTTCCGGGAAGTGTCAGGGTTTCGTCGCCCTGACGGCTGAAACGGGATGTCACAACGGATGACAATGGCTGCCGGTTCTCCGTCCAGCGCATCAGACTTGTCCAGCCCGCCCCTTCACGCAAATTTGTTGCATGCAACAGCGGGTCTTGTTGCAGATTGGTGACTTCCAGCAGATCCCCTTGCAAATAACCGGTCGACCGAACCAGGCGACCATTTTGGGTAATAAATACGACCTGGTCGCCGGTACTCCATTTTTCAAAGCCATCCTGGAGATAGCCGACAACAAAGATTTGCGCAGACGTAGGCAGTTTTAAATAAATGCTGCCATAAGGGATAGCGGCAATTCTTTGGGGTGGCACCACAACATCCTGCGGCCCTTTAATGGCAACCTGAAAAGTATCAACCAGACTGTTTTGCGAGGGGGAACACGCTTGTAACAAGAGGCAGAGGAACAATAAGGAATAGCGCACAAGTGATTCCCTATATCTTTATTATCATGTGGGAAAATAACCACACGGATGTGTGGTTATAATTAAGTGACTTATTAGCGTGAGGTTGTGGTGGTAGTTGAGGTGTTAGTGTTGCTGTTACCATTACTATCATCGTTACCTACAGCAATCAGACCTGCGGCTAATATTGCACCGCTGGTACCGACCACTGCCGCCACTGTTTCCCCTTTGCTGAGTTCAGCAGCAGATGTTGTCTGCGAATATAGCGGCAGTAGCATCAGGGAAATAACAGAAAACATGAATTTTCTCATAATTACTCCTCTTCAATTGACAGACGAATTGTTCACCCAATAACCAATGGGCCCTTTGAGTATATCAATAGAAAATAATTATTGTACAATTTAAGACCGGTGTATATTTTAGCTATGCTACCGCCCCTGGTTTACGGCCACCAATTTGCCAAAATATTTATCCAATAATTTTCCGCGCAAGGAAGCCTCGCCATTAAATATCAGGCGAAACTTCCTTAGCGTATTCAGAGATCATTAATTCTTTAAAAATTTATGACGATAAAATTCAGCTATTCGAGAAAAAAGACTGAATTAGTTCCTCCTGATTATAGGAGGACCACAATACTCCTTGCATGGCGTGAATATTGCTGCCTGTTAAATACTCTACATGTTGTGCATTTTCGACACCTTTTACGATAACGCCCTGGCAGTAAGGTGTGAGGTGTTCAATCGTTTTTCTAAATGACTGGGTTCCCTGGTGTTGCCAAAAAAAACTTTCGTCGATCTTTATATATTCAAACGATTCGTTCATAACCAGTGAAAGGCTGGTGTTCCCGGCCCCAAAGTTGTCCAACCATAAAGTACAAAATGCTGATAACGACCGGATAATCTTACGCGGAGCTTCTTGCGTAAATTCCGGAAAATTCTGATCCACTTCCAGCCGGATAAAGCGATGTTGTTCTAAAACGTGACATAGTGCTGTGTTGCTAACGATATGACAGGCGATGTCATAATCGATATTTACAGATAATAAAAAGTCATTATCGGTAAATATATTGGCATTGATGCAGGCAAGAGTGACCTGGTTGAAAAATACTTTTATTTTATCTTCAGGAGATAAATTATATTCATAACCAGCAGAATCAGAGCGATTTTCTACTTTGTATGATCTTCTTACTAATTCGAAACCCAGCAAGCCACCGGATGCTGTGACGATAGGTTCAAAAATATGTCCCGGATAACCACGTGTGACCGATTGCATACCGTCCCCTGAGATAAACAGCAGTAGCCGAATAAAACTGATTCAAAGTAGAAATAATCTTTACTGCTCTTTATTTTTATCGGGTAACTCAATTCCCTACCGCATGTCGGTGCAAAAAGAACAATGCCGAGCTGCTGCTGGCATCTACACCAATTTTTCTTAGCGAATTGCATTTGTGCACGCTGATGGTTTTCACACTAAGTTTCAGTATATTCGAGATGCTGGTGACAGAAAGACCGGACATCATCATCACCAAAACCTTCTCTTCCATTCGCGTGATATTGTAATTAAACGCCTCCTTGTTAATCGGCGTGCCACGCAGCTGGATAAACTGTTCCACGGCATTCTCCACGTCGGATAACTCTTTTTTCTTCTTCAGAAATTTAAATTCTTTTTTCAGAAGAAGCTCAAGCATCAGGACATCCACCGCCGAAGACACAATGAGTATCCGTTCCGGGTCCAAAACATTCAGATTCTCTCTCAAAAACTCGTAGCATTTGTGGAAACCGCCCGCTGACGGGTCAATGATCAGATAATCCTTTGTATACAATTGCACCTGTTCGCTCTGGTCAAAGGAAATGACACCGTTCACGTAAGGCACCTTCTTGGAGATTATTTCTTTCAACGCCAGTTTCGTAAACTGGCACTCACTCCAGATAATTACCCGAGGCATTGGGCCGCCTAATTTTGTGGTTTTAAAAACGCTAAAACTCTACTCCGAGAGAACGGGGGAGAATAAAGCACTTTCAGAACGATATAAAGAAAACGAAGTTTACCTGCGTTTTAATTCATATTTTTCCTTTCCAGTGACTGTATGTAGAGTAATACGCAGCGGAAACTCTTCAAATCGTTTTTCTCGCTCATAATCACGAGCAACAATAGGTTTGACCGATCGATTTACACATTCTTATCGTTATTAACCCACCTCCGACCTAGGCGAATTCTTACTTATCTTCCTAATGGCACACAGAAATGTGAGCTATACGACGCTTTTGACTGATATGACTGCAAAAATCTAAGAACTATCTTATTAGGAACTAATCGCATTCTCAGGAATTTGTTTACACCCGATTTAGTCTAAATATTTACACTACAACAGAGCATTATTCTTTTTTAGTGCAAATTTTGGTTTTAATTTTCACCAAAATTAAACACCCGTATTTCAAAACTGGGTTGTTTTCTTAAAAACCCTGTTAAAAATCTAAACTATTGGAATTTAATCCAACTCTGTGGCACAAAATTACCTTTTTTCTTATTCAGATAATTACCTAGGAGTTATCTTAAAAAGACCACAAAATATACTTACTGCTTTATTTTCAGGCCAATATAGGATTTTTATTACTTAAATTAATTTCCCCAACCAAGAATAATCCTAATCGCGATGGCATTAATTGCTAAATAAGGGTGAAGATTCGGGCAGATGACCGCAGGAATACGCCTGTAAATCCCCTGCAGGCAGAATGAACGGTAATAATGCGCTGACGGACAGTCATAAAAAAACCCGCCTCATGGCAGGTTTTTTGCGGGCTAATTAATCGATTTAACGGTGCTTAAACACGGCCTGTATTATTTTTTCCAGCCAGCCATCACTTCACTCATCTAAAAGGGTTTAAGAATGTAATCATCCGCACCGCTTCGCCGGTCATCACGTCATCTTCAACCAGCAGTATTCGCATCGGTAATCTCGTGGAAAGAATCGGTTTCAGGACTGACGCACGCCTTTACTGAGCCATTTTCCTTTCAGTGAACGTGAGATAACCCACCAGGCCGATAATGGCGACGAGAAACAGGCAACTCGTTCCGGTCGTGCCCAATCCGAGGCCGCCGTTATCCGGCGTCTGAGCCAGCAGGTCGCCGCAGGAAGCTCCAAACGGACGGGTCAGCACATAGGCAATCCAGAAACACAAAACCGCATTCATCCGCAGCAGATAATGGGCACAAGCGGTAATCACAATCAGGCCACCAAACGCGATAGCGGCAGTGGAATATCCCAGATTCATGCCTTCGGCCACCCAGTCACCCGCAGCGGTTCCCAGTGCGAAAGTGAAGAGAATAGCTGCCCAGTAAAACAGCTCTCGTCTGACTGTATCAATCTCATGAATCGACAAGGTTTTTTCGTTTTTATACCAGATGCTGAACGTGACAATCAGCAGCGCGCCAAACATCACGGTGGAGAAAGCCAGCGGCACGTTGAAATTGTCGGTGAGGTTATCGGTGAGCAGTGTGCCAAAAACGCTGATCAGCAACACCGACATCCAGTAAAGCGCGGGGACATAGCGTCTGGCTCTGATTTGGAAGAACAACGAAATCACCAGCAAAATGCCGGTCACAACCGACGTATTAGTCAGCCCGAAGTTCAGATTCACGTTGAGGAAATCGGCAGCCGTTTCACCCACCGTGGTAGACATCATTTTGATAAGCCAGAAAAAAAGGGTAATTTCCGGCACTTTGTTTGCCCAGTTAACTTTTTCCTGCGTTGCCACGTTTGTCATCGTAAAACCCGCCCAGTTGGAGATAAGTCAGGCGAGTATTTCACGGGTTTCTTAAGGGCAACTTAGGGCGTGCAAACAAATCCCAAAAACCTGAACGGCTACCTTCGCCGTTCAGGATGTGGGTTTCTCTCTAACTCTTACGCCAGCTGCGCGTCAGCACTTTCTCTATCTCGACAATCACGAACAGCGCGACGCCGATCAGCAGCCCGATGATCCAGTAGATAAACGGCAGCGGACGCGTGCCGAACAGCGTGTTCATCAGCGGCACATAGATAATGATTGCCTGAAGCGCGAACAGCACAACGGTGACAATCCAGATCCCTTTGTTTTCCAGCAGCCCGCGGCTGAGGGAGAAGTGATCCGAATCGCGACAGTTGATCATGTAAACCCACTGCGCGGTCACCAGCGTCTGCAAGAGCACGGTACGGATAAACTCCGGTTCATAACCGCGCGGTTGCAGCCAGGCTTCCAGCATGAAGGCGCTGACGGAAATCAGCAAACCGACGAACGCGACGCGCCAGATGGCGTATTTATCCATTACATGCGCGCTGACGTTACGCGGCGGACGGCGCATCACGCGGCTTTCCGCCTCTTCAAACGCCAGCCCGAATGACAGCGTGGCTGAGGTTGCCATGTTCATCCAGAGAATTTGTACCGGCGTTAACGGCAGAAAATTACCCATCAGAATGGCAATAATAATCAGCAACCCTTGCGCCAGGTTGGTCGGCATAATAAAGAGAATGGTTTTTTTCAGGTTGTCATAAACCCGGCGCCCTTCCCTGACCGCGTTGGCGATGGTGGCAAAGTTGTCATCCACCAGGATCATGTCCGCCGACTCCTTGGTCACCTCCGTCCCTTTGATCCCCATCGCGATCCCGACGTTCGCCTGTTTCAGCGCAGGCGCATCGTTCACGCCGTCGCCGGTCATCCCAACGATTTCACCGGTTTCCTGCAACGCTTTTACCAGCCGCAGTTTATGTTCCGGGCTGGTGCGGGCGAAGATATCAAACTGCGTCGCGGCAACCCGCAGCTGATCGTCATTCATATGCTCAAGTTCATACCCGGTGATCGAGTTTTCGCTGTTGCCGATCCCGAGCATTTTACCGATCGCCATCGCGGTTTCCTGATGGTCGCCGGTGATCATCTTGACGCGGATCCCCGCCTGCTGACATTCACCGATCGCCACAATCGCTTCCGGACGCGGCGGATCCATCATGCCTGCAATGCCTATCAGCACCATGCCGTGGCTGAGTTCCGGGTGATCGAGCGCCGTCACCGGCTGATCTACCGGCTTCCAGGCCGCCGCCACCATACGCAAACCTTCGCTGGCGTATCGGGTGATTGCTGATTCCCAGTACGCATGATCTAACGGAACGGCACCTTCCGGCGTCTGCTGGTACTGACAAAGTTTCAGCAAAACATCCGGTGCGCCGGTGAGCATAATCTGCGCCTCCCCGTTTTTATCGCCCGCCACCGCCATATATTTGTAGAGTGAATCGAACGGAATTTTGCTGCTCAGGTTAAACGGCAATTCCGGTAAATGCGCCTTCGCAGCCAGCACTTTCAGCGCGCCTTCCGTCGGCCCGCCGGTAATGCCCCAGTGGCCCTGCGCGTCCTGTTTTAACGTACTGTCGTTACAGATATCGACCGTGCGAAGAAACTGCGTCAGCAGCGGCGACGAGTCTGGCGGCACCTGCGCTGCCGAACCGGCAAGAGAAAAACTGCCCATCGGCTCGTAGCTGTTGCCTTCGACGGTCCAGACGTTATCCGCCAGAATCACCGCTTTCACGGTCATTTCATTCATGGTCAGCGTGCCGGTTTTATCCGAACAAATCACTGACATCGCGCCGAGCGTTTCGACCGTCGGCAGCTTGCGGATAATGGCTTTCGACCGCGCCATCGCCTGCACGCCAAGCGACAAGATGATCGAAATAATTGCCGGCAGCCCTTCAGGAACGGCGGCCACGGCCAGGCTGATGACCGAGAGCAGCAGCTCGCCAAACGGAATATCGCGCAGCAGGAAACCGAAGATCAGCAGCGCCACCATCATGAACAGAATGATGATAAAAATGGATTTACCCAGTTTATCTATCTGCACCAGCAGCGGCGTTTTATTGTCTTCAATCGAGGAAAGCATTTCATTGATGTGGCCGAGTTCCGTCTGGCCACCGGTGGCAAACACCACGCCGCTGGCAGTACCGGAGCTGACGGTCGTTCCCGAGAACGCGAGGTTTTTGCGGTCGCCGATGGATTTCTCGCCTTCCAGCGAATCGGTTTTTTTCGAGACGACGGTAGATTCACCGGTCAGAATCGCCTCTTCAACGCGCAGGTTATGCACGTCAATCAGGCGTAAATCGGCAGGAATTTTGTCGCCGGGGCGTAACAGAACAATATCCCCCGGCACGATTTCGTCGGTTCCCACGGTAACCTGTTGTCCACCGCGTAATACGACAGCCTCACTGGAGAGCATATTCTGGATGCTCTTCAATGATTTTTCAGCGTTATTTTCCTGGATGAAGCCGATTAGGGCATTAATAACTGCCACCGCTAATATCACCAGCGTATCGACCCAGTGCCCCATTATTGCGGTGACCACGCCCGCCGCCAGTAATATATAAATCAGGATATCTTTAAAGTGAGAGATAAACTTAATAAATAATGACTTACCTTCTTTTTGTGGCAGAACGTTAGGGCCGTAATGTTGCAGTTTGTTTTTGGCTTCTTCGGGTGTCAGCCCGGCTGGCCCGGATTGCAGCCCGGCCAGGCTCTCTTCTACTGTGTGCTGATACCACAATTTTTCCGATGTTTTATCCCCGGAAACTGGTGCTGGATTATTCATGATGCCTGACTCCTTGACCCCTGAAATGGTTCATGAATGAAGCGGATAATGAATTAATTGTCGTGTTGATTCTGGCAAGATACCTAAAGCTGTATAAACTATAATATACCGTGTTAAATAGTGTTAACGGGTTGCCTGAAAAAACAAATTATTAAAGAAAAACAATAAGTCACTGCACAGTTTCAATGGGGATACATCGAAGGCAGAATATACCGAATCCGGTTTATCAAGAGTCCTTATATATTCTGCCGGGATTTATTAATTTCGCGTGTAGTTGCATGAGGGGAAGTATTTTGAAGATCCGTTTCTCTCTCGTTCTGGCCCTCGCTTTAATGTTAAGCGCCTGCGACCAGAAAACGGCGGACGCGCCCGCGCCCCCGCGTCAGGTAAAAATCGCCACCGCCGAAGCGGCCAGCCCGCTAAGTAGCCGCGTTTTTCCGGCACGTATTCTCGCAGGCGATAACACCGACATTGCCTTTAAGCGCGCCGGTCAGTTGCAGACGCTTGACGTCCGCGAAGGCGAAGCCGTGAAACAGGGGCAAGTTCTCGCCCGTCTCACCAACAATGACGCCCGCCAGCGGCTCAACGATCGCCGCAGCGCCGCGACACTCGCTCAGCGCCAGTTCGAACGTTATCAGACCCTCGCCCGTCGCCATGTCGTTTCTCAGGCTGAACTTGAAGTGCATAAAGCCAGCCGGGATTCTGCGGCAGCGGCGCTGAAAATCGCACAAGAAGAACTCAATGATCTCAATCTGGTGGCACCGTTCAGCGGCGTCATTGCCCGGCTGAATGTGCGTAATCATCAGGTGATTTCCGCCGGTCAGCCGGTGGCGACGCTCAGCCGTTCCGATGTGCTTGACGTTATTTTCAGCGTGCCGGAAAACCTCTTCACCAGCCTTGATATGCGTAACGCCGATTACCGTCCGCGGGTGCGCATCAACACCCTTCCCGACCGCGAATTCACCGCGACTTATAAAGAGCACACCGCCAGCAGCGAAGCCAACACGCTGACCTGGCAGGTGACGCTGACCATGCCGCGCCCGGATAACTTCCCGGCGGTGGCAGGACTGAGCGGCACTGTCACGGTGAACCCGGCCAATCTCGCCACGGCCACGCCGGACTCCACGCTGGTGATCCCGGTTGAAGCCGTGTTTAACCCCGACAACACGCAGCGCAACAACCCGCACGTCTGGGTGATCGCCGGAGAAGGCGACACCCTGCACGTTGAAGATCGCAAAGTCACCGTCGGTAAACTCACCTCGCAGGGCATTGAAATTACGGCCGGTTTGAAACAGGGCGACCGCATTGTCGCCGCCGGTGTCGGTGAATTACATGCGCAGCAACCCGTTCGCATCTGGACACGGGAACGGGGCCTGTAATATGGGGATCAACGAGAGTTTTATCAGCAATCCGACACGCGTCTGGCTGGTGATCCTGCTGCTCGGCGTGGGCGGATTAATTGCATTGTTCAACATCGGGCGGCTGGAAGACCCGGCGTTTACCATTAAAACGGCGGTGGTTTCCGTTCAGTATCCGGGCGCATCCTCGCAACAGGTGGAAGAAGAAGTCACGCTGCCGCTGGAAAACGCGCTTCAACGCCTGCCTTACGTCGATAACATCACGTCGATTTCTGCCGTCGGTTTATCGCAAATTACCGTGAATATCGATGCCCGCTATCACTCTTCCGAACTGCCGCAAATCTGGGATGAACTGCGCCGCCGGGTGAATGACGCGACGCTGCAATTCCCGCCCGGCGTCAGTCCGCCGTTCGTTAACGATGATTTCGGCGACGTGTATGGCTATTTTTTCTCGATCTACGGAGACAGTTTTACCAACCCCGAACTGCGCGCCTATGCCGAACAGCTTCGCAGGCAACTGGTTCTGGTGCCCGGCGTGGGCAAAGTCGCGATTGGCGGCGTCATTCCTGAGCAGGTTTACATCGAGATTTCGCGGGCGAAAATGGCGGCTTACGGCGTCACGCTGGCGCGTCTGGCCGATGTGCTGAACCGGCAGAATATGGTTTCCGACGCGGGCAGCATGACGGTGGGAAGTGAATCCATCCGTCTGCATCCGACCGGCGGCTTTCAGAATATCGATGAACTCAATAATGTGCTCATCAGCCCGGCCGGTTCCACGCACAGTATTTATCTGCGCGATATCGCTACGGTTTCGCAGGGCGTGACGGATCATCCCGGCAATATTTACCACGCCAACGGCCGCAATGCGCTGACCATTGGCGTCTCCTATATTCCCGGCGTGAATGTCATGAATATCGGCCACGCCATCGAAGCCAGAATGAACCAGCTCAGCGCCGACAAACCGGCAGGGATCGAGCTTAAAGTCTTCTACGATCAGGCTGCTGAAGTGAAGAAATCCGTCGACGGTTTCATCATTAACTTCCTGATGGCGCTGGCGATTGTGGTCGGCGTCTTGCTGATTTTTATGGGTTTACGCAGCGGGATTATCATCGCCGTGTCGCTGGCGCTGAACGTGCTCGGCACGTTGCTGATTATGTATTTATTTGGCATCGAGCTTCAGCGCATTTCGCTCGGCGCGCTGATCATCGCCCTGAGTATGCTGGTAGATAACGCGATTGTGGTCGTGGAAGGCGTACTGATTTCCCGACAGCAGGGCAATCCGCTGATGAGTGCAATTGCACGCATTATCAAACGCTCCGCCCTGCCGTTGCTGGGCGCGACGGTCATCGCCATTCTGGCGTTTGCACCTATCGGTCTGTCCCAGGATTCGACCGGCGAATACTGTAAATCGCTGTTCCAGGTATTGCTGATTTCGCTGATGCTCAGCTGGGTGACGGCGCTGACGCTCACGCCGGTGCTGGTCAAATGGGCGTTTGCCAATATGCCGGTGCCGGAGAAAAAGCCGGATGAACAGGCCGACCCGTACAGCGGCTGGATTTTCCGCGTTTACCGGCGTTTGCTGTCGGCGCTGCTGGTGCGCCAGACGGTCACGCTGGTCACGCTGGCGGCGCTGCTCGCGGCATCCGTCTGGGGGTTCGGCTTTGTGCGGCAGAACTTTTTCCCGTCCTCCAACAC
This sequence comes from Rahnella contaminans, assembly GCF_011065485.1. NCBI lineage: Bacteria > Pseudomonadati > Pseudomonadota > Gammaproteobacteria > Enterobacterales > Yersiniaceae > Rahnella > Rahnella contaminans. The sequence goes on along the minus strand of NZ_JAADJS010000002.1, from coordinate 461,422 downwards.
GCCGATTTTCTTCGTCGATCTCTGGCTGCCTTACGGCACCGATATCAATTACACCGCCCGTGTCGCCCGCGAAATAGAACAGAACATCAGCAAACAGGAGGGCGTGGAAAACACCGTGACCACCGTCGGTCAGGGCGGGATGCGCTTCATTCTGACCTACAACGGCCAGCGTCAGTATTCCAACTACGCGCAGATTATGGTGCGGATGGACGACCAGCGGAAAATCGCCGGGCTGGTTCGCCACACCGAGCAGGATATCCAGAAAAATTACCCCGAGGTGAATGCGCGGCTCAAACGCATCATGTTCGGGCCGTCCGGCGACAGCGCCATTGAAGTCCGCATTAAAGGCTCCGACCCGGATACGCTGCGCAGCATTGCCAGCCGGGTGGATAAAATCATCCTCGATGACGGCGCGGCCGACGGCGTGCGCAACGACTGGCAGGATCGTAGCAAAATGGTCAGGCCGGTATTTTCCCCGTATCTGGGCCGTGAACTGGGCGTGGATAAAGGCGAAGTCGACAGCGCCTTACAGATGAATTTCAGCGGCAGCACGGTCGGGATTTACCGCGATGGCTCCACGCTGATGCCCATCGTTTTGCGCCCGCCGGCGGCGGAAAGGCTGGATGTCGATCACATGGCGAACATCATGGTCTGGAGCCAGACGCGCCAGCAGTTTATTCCGCTGAGCAACGTGGTCAGTGACTTCAAAGTGGAATGGGAAGATCCGCTGATCATGCGTCGCGACCGTATCCGCATGCTCACCGTGCAGACCGACCCCGATGCGGCCACCGGCGAAACGTCCGGCGATATGCTCGCGCGCATCAAACCGCAGGTTGAGGCACTGACCTTGCCCCACGGTTACAGCATTGAATGGGGCGGCGATGCGGAGAATTCCGCCGAGGCGCAGGAAGGCCTGTTCACCACGCTGCCGATTGGATTCCTGATGATGTTTATCATCACGGTGCTGATGTTCAGTTCGGTGAAAAATGCGATTGCCATCTGGCTGACCGTGCCGCTGGCGCTGATTGGCGTGACGTTTGGTTTCCTGCTGACCGGCATTCCGTTCGGGTTTATGGCGCTGATTGGCCTGCTCAGCCTGAGCGGCATGCTGATCCGCAACGGTATCGTGCTGGTCGAAGAAATCGGCCAGCAGAAGAAAGAGAAAAATCAGACAGAAGCGATTATCTACGCAGCAACGTCACGTCTGCGCCCTATCCTGCTGACGGCGTTTACCACCGTGCTCGGGCTCGCGCCGTTGTTACTTGATGTATTTTTCCAGAGCATGGCGGTTGTTATCATGTTCGGTCTGGGGTTTGCGACCGTGCTGACGCTTCTGGTTCTGCCGGTGATTTACAACTGTTTCCATCGTGAAGGACAACGAATTCAACAATGAACACAACGGGACTGAACATTATTAAAACGCTCGGCTGCCTGACGGCCGTGACCTTTTTCACCGTCTATAACACGTACGATAATTACAATTATAACTACGATCAGATCCTGGCCTTTCTGACTTTTATTTCCACCATCGCCACGCCGCTGTTTTTTGTCGTGACCGGTTATATGGACGCCGATTCCCAGCATACGCCGGAATGGCAGATGAAAAAGATACGCGGGATCCTGACAATATTTATCTTCTGGTTCTCGATTTATTACCTGTGGGGACCGTATCAGAAAGGCTATCTGATCCAGCCGTGGTTCATCTTTTCGCTGGTGATCATTTACACCTTTCATCCGGTCGTGGAATGGCTGGCGAAACGCCGGGTGATCCTGGCATCGCTGGTGTTCGCGCTGCTGATTTTCTCTTTCGCCTATGATCTGCTGGCGATCTATTTCACTGAAAGTAAAAGCTTCTCCGCGCCCGCGCAATTCCGCATCTGGACGTGGGTGCTTTATTATCTGACCGGCCAGTTACTTTACGATCCGGTGGTTTCCACACTCTACAGCCGCCCGCGCATCGCGAAATACGCCGCCATCGCGATTCCGTTTGTTTATACCTTTACGTGGTTTTATGAGAAGCACTTTTTCTTCTCGATATTCAACGTTGAGCGCAACAGCTTTATTCTGACCGGCTCGCAGGTGTATATCCTGGTGCTGCTTATTATCATTGCCGCGAACGGCGTAAAACCGGACGCCACGCGGCTGCCGGTCAGTGAAATGGTCAGCTCGCTCGGTAAAACCATGACCGGCGTTTATATCCTGCACTACACCTTCTTCAATCTGCTTATCGAGTGGATCCCGATCAATTCCCTGACCGCCAAACTGCTGGTCATTCTGATGACGTTCCTGCTTTCGGTGGCGTCATCCATGCTGCTGCTTAAAAGCAATCTGACGAAAAAGCTGATTACGTTTTGATTTAGCGTTGCTCCGACACCAGCACAGCCATGGTGTCGGGCTCCAGTGCTCTGAAAATATGCTCAACGTCAGCCGGATATGAAATGTAGTCACCGGCGTTTAGTTCGACCGGTGAATCCACCATCCCGACCAGCGCACGCCCCTGTGTGATGATGATGTGTTCCACCGAACCCTGCGGATGCGGGCTGGAAACGCGGTCGCTGCCCGGCTGTGTGGTCAGCAGATAGACATCGCGACGCGCGCCCGGCGGACAGGTCGCCAGAAGCACCGCTTTGTAATCCGCCAGCTCCGCCACCACCGACGGGCCTTCGCCGCGCCGGATCACCTGCATTTTATTCACTTCAGGCTCCATCAGCCGCGCGAAGGGAATATTCAGCGCCACGCACAGCGCCCACAGCGTTTCCAGACTCGGATTCCCGTTACCGGCTTCGAGTTGTGAAAGCGTCGATTTAGCCACACCGGCGCGGCGGGCGACTTCTGCCAGAGACAAGCCCGCCCGCTGACGTTCGCGCACCAGACCTTTGGAAATAACGCTGATAGGTTGAGACATTGCGGTACCCTGATCCTTATAACGAACGATCGTTCGACTTGAAGAACGATTCGGAAGTGTTCATTATAATGGATACTCGTTCGTTATGGGATTGAATTATGCAAGCACGTTTCTTTTCACCGCTGGGAAAAGATGTGGTGAAAGCCATCTTTCTGGTCTGTCTCGCCGACGGCCTGGTGGGGATTTCTTACGGTTCACTGGCGGTCGCCGGAGGCTTCCCGCTGTGGGTGCCGCTGATGCTCTCAATTCTGGTGCTCGCCGGCGCTTCGGAGTTTTTATTTATCGCGATTGTCGGCGGTGGCGGAAGCCCGTTCGCCGCAGCGGCTGCCGGTTTACTGGTGAATGCCCGCCATTTGCCGTTCGGTATCGCCGTGAAAGATCTGGTGGGCAGTAAATCGCTCAGCTGGCTCGGATGCCACATCATGAACGATGAAAGCGTGGTATTTGGCATCTCCCAGCCCACCCATGAGAAACGCAAAAAAGCCTACTGGCTGTGCGGCGCGGGCATTGCGCTGTTCTGGCCAGTCAGCGTGATTGCCGGGGCGTACATCGGGCAGTTTATCCCTGATATCAAAGCCATCGGGCTGGATGCCGTATTCCCGGCCATTTTGCTGGCGCTGATTTTCCCCGCACTGAGAAAGCGCAGAACGCTGATCCCGGCGGCGTCCGGCGCACTGATTTCCGTCGCCGTCGTGCCTTTTGTGCCCGCCGGAATGCCGGTACTGTTTTCACTGCTGGGATTACTGGCCTGGAGAAACAAAAAATGACGCAACAAACGTTATGGATTGCCGGGATCGTCGTTCTGGCGGCCGGAACTTTCGCGATGCGCATGGCCGGTTACCGGCTGGGCTCGCGCCTGAATTTTTCACCGGCAACACAAACAATGTTGTCGGACTCCGCCACGATTCTGTTACTGGCCGTTGCGGCCACGTCAGCGTTGTTTGAAGGCCATCACTTTGGCGGATTTGCACGGGTAGCAGGCGTCGGCGTAGCGCTGTTTTTAGCGTGGCGAAAGGCACCGCTGATTGTCATTATTATCGCGGCGGCGGTCGTGACTGCGCTGATGCGCTGGGCGGGGATCGCCTGAACACAAACAAAAATGGCTCCCGCAGGAGCCATCAATATTCACCAGTCTTTACGCCACATCTTCGTATTGCGGTACCGGATTGCGGAAGCTTTTGGTCATGCAGGCCAGATAGATGAAGCCGACTGCGCCCCAGATCAGCCCCAGCACCATCGAACCTTCTTCCAGATTTACCCACAACGCACCGACCGTCAGCGCGCCGCACATCGGTAAAAGCAGATACTGGAAGTGATCCAGCAAGGTTTTGTTGCGCTTCTCGCGGATCCAGAACTGCGAAATCACAGACAGGTTCACGAAGGTAAATGCCACCAGCGCACCGAAGTTAATCAGCGCCGTCGCAGTCACCAGATCGAAGTTAATCGCCATCAGGGCAATCGCGCCAACCAGCAACACGTTGAAAGACGGCGTACGCCATTTCGGGTGAATGTAGCCGAAGAAACGTTTTGGGAATACGCCGTCGCGGCCCATGACGTACATCAGGCGCGAAACGCCCGCGTGCGCCGCCATGCCGGAAGCCAGAACCGTGATGCTGGAGAAAATCAGTGCGCCGAACTGGAAAGCGCGTCCGGCAACCTGCAACATGATTTCAGGCTGAGAAGCATCCGGGTTTTTGAAGCTGGAAATATCCGGGAAATACAGTTGCAGGAAATAGGTTGCGCAGATAAAGATGGCACCGCCAATTAACGCCGTCAGGAAAATCGCCCGCGGAATCACGCGTTCGGCGTCTTTCGTTTCTTCTGACAAATTACTGATGCCGTCAAAGCCGGTGAACGAGAAGCACAGAATGGTGGCGCCGGTAATCAGCGGCACAGTATGGGTATTTTCGCCCCAGAACGGTTTCGAACTGGCCAGCGTGCCGTAACCGGTGCCGTGGTTAACGCCGTAAATCACCATGCCGGTAATCACAACAATCAGCACAATCTGCAAGACGACGACCAGCGTATTAATATTGGCGACGGTTTTGATGCTGCGTAAATTCGACAGCGTCATAAAGCCGACCAGCACAATGACAAATATCCACGACGGCACGGAAGGCACCAGCGCTTCGAAATAGATTTTCGCCAGCAGGATATTAATCATCGGCGCGAAAAGGTAATCGAGCAGCGACGACCAGCCCACCATAAAGCCGACAACCGGATGAATCGCTTTTTGCGCGTACGTATAAGCGGAGCCCGCAGAAGGATAGCGGCGCACCAGTTTGCCGTAGCTCAGCGCCGTAAATAAAACAGCGATCAGCGCGAAGGCGTAGGCCGTCGGCACATGGCCGTCGGTCAGGCCGGAGACAATACCGAACGTATCGAACAAGGTCATGGGTTGCATATAGGCCAGGCCTATCATGACAACCGGAATCAGCGTAAGGCTTTTACGCAGTTCCACGCGGGAAGGGGTACCTGTTGCGATGTTATCCGACATGATGTGAATTTCCCATGACGGATGACGTCACATAAAAAGAGTGGTGCACCATTTATGTTTCCTTGCGACAAGACTGTCGATTTCTGAAAGTAAATATCTATCCGGTACTAAGCCCGGCCTCTGGTTTTTGAATGTTTTCTTGTACGAAGAATGATTTCTTTAATGAAGAAAGAGTGAATCAGCCCGTTTTGCGGGCCGCATATTTTGCCTGATTAAGTATCGAATTGACAAGGCTGCTCAGGATAAACAAAGGCAATAAATAAAATAATCCGTCAAAACCGGCACGTATTGTCAAAGCGCTTTCGAAGGGGTGGAATGAAATGTTTTTATAATGTGAAAATAATTAAACACGCCGTTATTGCATCCGGAGATATATCGACAACCCATGTTTAAAAATAACGAGTGCGCCTCTTATTTAACATTTATCGCCCCAAAACGCCGTTGTCCCTACCCGGTTTCACTTATGGGCAAATTCCGAAAATCCGCTCCTCTGACGTCTTTTTCACACCTGATGTTTACAAAATCAGGGTCCGTGGCAAGAATGAAGATTATTTGCTCATAAAATAAGAAATGTCTGATTCCTCACTTTTACAACAACTCCAGAACCTGAAGAAGCACAATGCCCGGCTAAAACGCATCGCGCACGACGCCCGCAACAAGCTGAGTGCCGCGCTGGATGGAACCGGTTTGTGTTTGTGGCAGCTTGACGTGCCCAGCGGAAAACTGGTGATTTACAACCGCCGCTGGGGATCAATGCTGGGTTATCAGCCGAAAGAGCTGAGCGCGCGTTTTGAAGTCTGGCGCGAGCATTTACACCCGGACGACCGGGACGATGTGCTGTCGGCTTTTTACAATCATCTGGAAGGCAAGACGCCGTTTTATGAGGCGCTGCACCGGATGCAGGCGAAAAATGGCACCATTACCTGGGTGCTCGATCGTGGCCGCGTCACCGAACGGGACGATGCCGGACGCCCGCTGAAAGTGACGGGCACCCACATCGATATGACCAAAGAGAAGAATTACGAGCAGCAGCTGGCGACGCTGGCAAATCATGATCCGCTGACCGGGCTGGCAAACCGTCATGCGTTACAGCATCATTTTGCAGCACTGAAAAATGCCGGCCCGTTGTGTGTGGCATTTATCGATCTGGATGATTTTAAGCATGTGAATGATACGCTCGGCCACCGCAGCGGAGATGAAGTTCTGATGCGGCTTAGCCAGCGTTTTCAGGAAGCGTGCCCGCCGGGTGTAATTCCGGGGCGGCTGGGCGGTGATGAATTTGTGCTTCTGATGCCATATTCGCTGAACAATCCGGTGATTAAACGCGTAGCGCAGGCTTGTCTGAATGCGGCGATCATCCCCTTTGAGCTGGATAACGGCAATGCGCAGATTGGCGCGTCAATAGGGATTGATGAAGTGAACGGCAGCGATGATTTCAGCGAAGCGCTGCTGCTCGCCGACCGGGCGATGTATGCGATAAAGCATCACGGAAAGAATGGCGTCATGCTCGGGTCGGAGGTTTTTCCCCTCCGTGCGTGATGAATTTTCCTCGCTTTCAGTGTTAAAATTTTGTGCTATAAATTTTGCATAAGAAAAAGGGTTAGTTTGTTTTTTTTCGCTCAGCAATGATTTATGGGGGTGATGTGTCTCTTTCTATTTCTGAATGGACGATAGCTAACGACATTGAATGCTCGCATCTGACCGCGAGTAATTCGTCATTTCCGCGTCATACTCACGACGAATACGTCATCAGCGCCAATCTCACCGGCACGGAAGAAATCTGGCTGCACGGCAAAACCGCGCTGGTGCGCGGCGGCGATATCACGATTTATAACCCGTCGACGGTGCAGTCCTCGTTATTCGGCGATGAAAAGGTCGAATTCCTCAGCGTGCATATTCCCCAAGCGTTGCTGCGTCAGGTGTCGGTCGATCACAATCTGCGTTCAGACCATCACGCGCCGGTTCTGGCCGAAGGCGTTCTGAGTAATCCCGCGCTGTTTTCCGCACTGTGCCATTACAAACGCACGCTCAATGATGAAGACCAGGAGCAGAATCTGCTGTGGCTGCTGGGGGCGCTGCTGGAAGAACCGGCGAAAGAGCAGGAGCAGTCGCTGCGCCCCATCACACTGGCGCTGGATTTTATGCGCGACCATCTGACGCGGAAAATACATCTCGATACGCTGGCCCAAATCAGCGGGCTGAGTAAATTCCATTTTGTCCGGCTTTTCCGTCAGCATATCGGCATGCCGCCGCTGCAATACCATATGCAGCTGCGGCTGCTCGAAGCCCGCAACCAGCTGCGCAAAAACAATAACGCGCTGGACGTGGCAATCCGCCTGGGCTTTTACGATCAAAGCCACTTCATCAATACGTTCCGCAAAATGATGGGGATCACGCCCCACCTTTATTCGCTGTCGCTCAACGCCTCGCACAGCCACGCGGCTATACGATAAATTCGCGGTAGCCGGTGATCACCACGTACAGCGCGAAGTACGAGAATATTGCCGCTGACGCCACGTAAGAGTATTTCAGCATTTTGGTGCCGAGCATTTTTCCGCCCCAACTGCCGACGCAGCACAGCACGATCGTCCAGAACACACCGGCGATAAAGAATCCGGTCAGGAACCACGACGCTTCCACTGTGCCGCCCTGCCCCATGCGGGAAATCAGTGCCCCGCCGACGGCGGCAAACCACAGGATCGCCGTCGGAGAGGACATCGCCAGCAACACGCCACGACCGAAGTTGCGGACAACCGAATGCGGTTGCGCGTTGTCGCCGGAGCTCAGATCGCTGGCCGGAGCCAGCGCCGCGCGGATCATTTTGTAGGTAAACCACATCAGCATCAGCGAGCCGCCGACCCACAAAACCCAGCGGACGCTCTGGTATTGCAGCAACAGCGTCATCCCTGCCAGCGCCAGCACGGCGTAAATCAGGTCGCCAATGCAGGTGCCAATGCCCAGCCAGAATCCGTGAAAATAGCCGCGTTGCATCGCCAGCGTAATCATGGCGATATTGGCAATCCCGATGTCCAGACACAGCGACAGGCTGAGCAAAAATCCATTTGAAAACGGCATCATAACGGAACTCTCTTAATTAACTGGTTGTATTCAATCATGTCATTGGTGGTGCCCAGACGCGCCATCAGCACATCGACATCCTCCGGATTGGTGTGCGGACAACGTTCCAGCATGAAATTTTTTGCCCGTTCCGCGTCGCCGCCCAGCAACTCTTCGCTCATCAGCCGGGTAAGATCCGCCATCTGGGTAAAGAAAAGATCCGGGTGGAAGTCGACAGAGTTCTCGGTCAGCCCGATGCAGCCATGTTCACGCAGGTAGTTGAACTGGATCCAGGCCGCACCGGCGTCTGGATAGCTCGACGGCCCGCGGCGAAGATAGCGAAGCATTTCGAGGAAGTAGATCCGCGCCAGCACGGTGCGGTCGAGTTGCAGACCGTCGGCCACCTGCGGCGTGAGGCACATCAGCAGGCCAAACTGATCGGCCAGCGCTTCCTGCACCATCATCGAGCCCCAGCGATCAATCTTGCTGAGTTTCGGGAAGACGTTCTCGTTGCGCACCAGCGAATGTCCCAGGTCGTGCCCGCGGAACCACGCAATCAGATAACGCTGGCACACGCGGCTGTCCGGCAACCGGTCTTCCGGCCAGCCCATTTTTGCCGCTTCGGTGCGCGAAAACAGTTCGAATAATTGCAGGTAAGTGTTGGCGAAAACCACGGTGCGCTTGACCGGCGAATACTTCAGCCCTTCATCCTCCGGGAAGAAATAGGCGAAATGTTTCGGATAGGTATTGGCTTCACCGGCAATGCCAAACAGGTTGATAATTTTGTACGCACAGCCCGGCATCGCCAGCAAATCACCGGCAATTTCCTTTTGCAGATACAGCAAACTTTCCGGGAATAAATCGTCCATCACGTCGGAGATTTCCTGCAACATCGGCGCGGGTTCGCCAAACCACGACGAATAAAAACTCTGTTTGGATTTTCCAACCCACGTCGAGGTATTGCCGATGCCCAGCACCAGCTGCTGTTCATTCAGCCCGGCGATTTGCGGCAGCACGGTTTTCCCGCAGCTGTCGTCCGCCAGTACTTCCGCGCGCAAAAACAGCCCGCGGCGGGTATCAGGGTCATCAAACATCGGCGCAAGACGGAAACACTGGATCGACATTTCCTCGCGCAGCGCATCCAGCAAACGGCTTTCGCAGGCGGCTTCCAGCTGATTAATGGCTTCCGTGAGACGCAGGCAGTAGTGAATAGTTTGCAGAGCTTTAGGACTTAAATTTTCCGGGGCATCCAGATCCATCATTGAAACCTGATATGCCGCCGCGGCTGGCCAAAATGAGGTTGTAAACATGATTTCAAACCCTTAAGCGCAATAGAGACAACCTACTAAATCACTCCCGCGAAACCGGGTATTGGAAGAAATTGCGCAGACGCCAGGAAGTGAAAACCGCCACCAATACAAGCCTGCCATCTGCGTCTACCCTTAACGTATCCATCCCTTTTTCGCTAAGCGCCTAACATCATGAGTCTTTCCCTTCGTCACTACCTCCACGCCCGTTCCCGGCTGGTGATTTCTATCATTGCCGGACTGATTTGTTTTTTTGCTCTTCCCGCGCATCTGGGGACGTTGCAGCGCCTGATGATTGGCTGGAATGTGCTGGCATGGCTGTACCTGTTTTTCCTGTGGCTGCGGATGTTGCGCACCGAGCCGAAAGACATTCCGCACATCGCCAAAACGCAGGATGAAAGTGCCAGCATCGTGCTGACGCTGGTGACGCTGACCTGTCTGGTGAGCATTCTGGCGATCCTGATGGAACTGGGGTCACTGAAAGATCTGACCGGCACCGCTCGGGCGCTGCACATTCTGCTGACCGCCACCACGCTGATTGCTTCCTGGGCGCTGCTGCCCACATCGTTCGCCATGCATTACGCGCATCATCACTATCTGCGGCGCAGCAAAGACTGCACGCCAATGATTTTCCCTGAAAAACCCGACGAACCCGGTTACTGGGATTTTCTCTATTTCTCTTTCACCATTGCCGTGGCGTCGCAAACCGCCGACGTGGCAACCGGCTCCACCGATATGCGGCAGATTGCGCTGTTGCAGTCGGTGATTTCCTTCGTCTTCAATCTGGCCATTCTCGGGTTTTCCATTAACGTCGGCGCGGGATTGCTAAGCTAATTACTGACTTAACGATTGAAGTAATACGCTGTATTTCGGGAGATTTTCGGCAGAGTTCACTGTAAGTCAAAAAAGGCGCATTTTGGACTTCTATACGTCTAAAACTTAGTGTAGGTTTTCACAATATTCTCCCAATTTGGTTACGTTTAAGGAAACTTTGCTTATGCGCACTTCGTTCGTTGCCCTGACCCTGCTGGCCACCACGCTGTTTTCTGCCACCACTTTTGCCGGGTCGACGCTGGATCGCGTGACCAAAACCGGCGTTTTGCGCAATGCCATCGTTAATGACTATCCGCCTTTCGGCTTTATTGATGACAATAATCAGCTGGCGGGTTTTGACGTGGATGTCGCCAAAGCCGTGGCACAGCGCATGGGCGTGAAGCTGGAAATTATTGCGCCGGGCTGGGAAACCATTGTCGGCGGTAAATGGCAGGGGCGCTGGGATACCTGTATCTGCTCGATGACGCCAAACACCGAACGCGCCAAAGTGCTGGATTTCCCGACGCCGTACTACAACTCTCCGGCGGTTTTGGTGGTGAATAAGAAAGATGACCGCATTAAATCCGCTGCGGATCTGAGCAATAAGAAAATCGGCGTCGGCATCGGTTCAACCTATGAAACGTACCTGCAAAAAGCGCTGGTGATTCCGGGCGCAAAACCGCTGAACTTCCCGTTCGATAACGTGCAGGTTATCCCGAGTGACGAAGAAGTCGCGTTCCAGAATCTGGCGTTGGGGCCGGGCGTGCGACTCGACGGCGTGGTGTCTGATTTAGCCACCGCCAATGCCCGCATCAAACGCGCACCGGTGTTCAAAATTGTCACCGAGCTGTACGCCGAACCGAACTGGGTGGCGACGGACAAAGGCGACGCAGAGTGGGATAAAAAAGTCGCAGATACCATCAAATCGCTGCGCGACGACGGCACGCTGGCCAAAATTTCCCAGCACTGGCTGGGTGAAGATATTACGCACGAGGTACCGTGATGCCACAAATCCCGGACAGCCAGCCGAAGGTGGAAACGCCGGAACGCTGGCACCACGCGCACGCGTTTAAATTTAAAACCGGGCTGACGTGGCTGATTCTGCTCAGCCTGCTGCTCGGCACCTTCAGTAAAATGGGGCTGGACTGGAGCCTGATCAGCCAGAAATTGCCTTTTCTGCTCGGCCTGCGTCTGTCGCCGGACGGTTTTATTCAGGGCGCGGCGCTGACCATTATGATCACCGCCTGCTCGATGTTTTTCTGCCTGCTGATTGGCCTGATTACTGCTCTCGGGCGGATGTCCAAAAACGCGCTGGCGTTTGGCTGCGCAACGTTTTATGCCTCGTTGTTTCGCGGTACGCCGCTGCTGGTTCAGGTATTAATTATTTATCTGGCGCTGCCGCAGGTCGGGATTGTGCTCGGTGCGCTCAGCTCCGGCATCATCGCGCTGTCGATGAACTATGGCGCGTATCTGGCTGAAACTATCCGCAGCGGCGTGCTTTCCGTGCCGCGCGGCCAGCAGGAAGCCGCGCTGGCGCTGGGCGTTTCGCGCTGGACGGTGGCGGTTCACGTCACCGCACCTCAGGCGCTGCGCATTATTATTCCGCCCGCCGGGTCGATGTTTATTTCCATGCTGAAAGACTCTTCGCTGGTCTCGCTGATGGGGCTATGGGAGCTGAATTTTCTCGCGCAATCCTACGGGCGAAGCACCTATCGTTATATGGAAATGCTGGCGACCGCGGCTGCGATATACTGGATTATGTCGATTGTCTTAGAGCTGCTGCAAAGCCGTCTTGAGCGCCGTTTTGCGCAGGGCCAGCGCCGCTGATGTTTAAATTTTATTAACGGGTACGCCATGTCCTTTCCAGAAGATTTTCGTTTAATCAGCTACCTCTCACGGCTGGAACACGCCGTCCGTTTTCCGCTGTCGTCGTCTTATCCGGAATCGATGAGCATCGATACGCTGTTTGAACTGGCGGGAAAAGAGCACCGCGCGCCTTTCATGCAAACCGTGCTGGATTACCCGCCGCTGCGCGGAACGCCTGAACTTCTTGAAGCCATCGCGTCCACATACCGGCACATTACGCCGCAGCAGGTCATCAGTTTTGCCGGTGCCGACGAAGCAATTTATGCCAGTTTTCAGATGCTGCTCGAACCAGGCGATCACGCGGTCGTGATCACGCCCAATTATCAGTCGCTGGAAAGCGTGCCGTTGTCGCGCTGTTCCGTCACCGGCGTGGCGCTCGATGAAAACAACGACTGGGCGCTGGACGTGGAAAAAGTGCGGGCTGCGCTGCGTGAAAACACCAAAGTGCTGGCGATAAACTTCCCGCATAACCCGACCGGTGCGCTGATTTCGCGTCAGCAACTCACGGATCTGGTGGAAATGTGCCGTGCACGCGGGATCTGGATTTTCTCCGATGAAGTGTACCGCCTGACGGAGTTTGATCCGGCGGATCGTCTGCCGCAGCTGGCCGATATTTACGAACGTGGGATCTCGCTGAATGTGACGTCAAAAGCCTACGGATTGCCCGGCCTGCGTATCGGCTGGGTGGCGTGTCAGGATGACGCGTGGATGCTGAAACTCGAACGCATGAAGCAGTATCTGTCGATCTGCAATTCCATGCCCGGCGAGTTTCTGACGACGATTGCGCTCAACGCCCGCGCGCCGATCCTTGAGCGTGTCATGGCGCGTTCGCGCACCCAGCTCGCCGCGCTGGCAGAGTTCCTGGCGCGCTATCCGCATCTGTTCCGGCTTTCCATGCCGAAGGCCGGTGTGCTGGCGTTTCCGCGTTATCTGGGGACAGAAGGCGCAGAAGCATTCGCCACCACACTGGTGGAAGAAACCGGGGTGATGGTCATTCCGTCGGTGACTTATGCCTCTGAACTGACGCCGGTTTCGGAAGATTTTCTGCGTATTGGCTTTGGCCGCGAAAATCTGGAACAGGCGCTGGCGGAAATGGGCAAATGGCTGGACAAGCGGTAAACCGCTGAAAAAATGCTTATCCCAGTACCTGTTTTTCGGTCAGAAAATCAATGAACACCCGCACCTTGGGCAACATATGGCGGCTGCTCGGCCAGACTACCGAGAACTTGCCGCCCTCTTTCTGAAAGCTGTCCAGCACCGAAATCAGCTCGCCGGAGGCCAGATAATTGCGCACGATAAACTCCGGCACATACGCCATTCCCAGCCCCTGTACCGCCGCCTGAAGTATCGATTCGAGATTATTGCTGCTCAGCGCCAGCGGCAGATCCACCGGCGTTTCGCTCAGTTCCCACTCCTGCCATTGTCCGTTACCCCGAAACCGGTAACGCAGGCAGGCGTGATGACGCAAATCACCCGGCGTCAGCGGAGCCGGGTGTTGCGCGAAATAACCGGGGCTGCCGACGATGGCAAAGCGGAACGGCCCGAGACGGCGCGACATCATCTGCGAACTGTTCAGCTCGCCGCTGCGGATAGCAATATCAAACCCTTCATCGATGACGTCCACCATGCGGTCGCTGAAATCCAGATCCAGCTCGACATCAGGATAACGTACGCGAAACTCCGGCAAATGTGGCAACAACATGCGGTAACCGATGGCCGGCGCGGTGATGCGCAATTTGCCGCGTGGTACAGCGGAAATCCGCACCAGCTCCTGTTCGGCTTCTTCCAATTGCGTGACGATATTCTGGCAGCGTTCGAAAAAAAGCTGCCCTTCATCGGTCAGGCTGATGCGTCGCGTGCTGCGGTTAAACAGCCGCACGTTGAGCTTTTCCTCAAGGCGCGCCACGCTTTTTCCCACCGCTGACGCCGAAATGCCTATGCGTTCTGCCGCCGCCGCAAAACTCTGGCTTTGCGCCGCGCGGACAAACGCCAGCAAACCATTCAGATTTTCCACTTTACCCTTCCCGCCATTCGAGCGTTTTAGTCCTTAATCATCGGACTCACAGCCTGTTTCCGCAAGATTACTGACATTTTATCATCCATGTCACGACTCTTTCCGTTGGGGAAACCAATGAATACCTCTTCCACGCACAACACCGGCAGCCTGCGGCTTCTGTTCACCGTTTGTCTGGCAGCGGTGATCCTGCCGCTCAATTTCGTCAGCGGCGCGGTCGCCACGCCCGCCATCGCCCGTGAACTCGGCGGCAGCGCGCAGGCGCTCAGCTGGATAACCAATTCTTTCATGCTGACGTTTGGCTGTTTTCTGATGGCCGCGGGTGCGCTGGCGGATGAAATCGGCCGCAAAAAAGTGTTTATCAGCGGCGTTTCGCTGTTCGCCCTGCTTTCGTTGTTACAGGCCTTCAGCAGCAGTTTGCTGTGGACTGATTTGCTGCGCGGCGCGCAGGGGATTGCCGCCGCCGGTGCGCTGGCGGGCGGTGCGGCGGCTCTGGCGCAGGAATTCGAAGGCGCAGCGCGAACCCGCGCGTTCAGTCTGATGGGCAGCAGTTTTGGCGTCGGGCTGGCGTTCGGTCCGTTTCTGGCCGGATTGCTTATCGCGCATTTCGGCTGGCGTTCGGTCTTTTTCTCCGCCGCTGCCATCGCGCTGATTTCCCTGCTGAGCGGCACGTCGAAAATGCACGAAACGCGAAATCCGCAGGCTGCCGGTATCGACTGGCCGGGCACAGTGTCGTTTACCGCCATGCTGGCTTTGCTGACCTGGGCGCTGATGGAAATTCCGCAGTCCGGCCTGAACAGCCCGCAGGTGCTGGCGATGCTGGCGGGTGCGGCGGTGTTACTGGGTATTTTCGTGGTGGTTGAGCTGCGCGTGAAAAATCCGATGCTGGATTTATCGCTGTTCCGCTACGTGCGTTTTATCGGCGTGCAGGCACTGCCGCTGGCGACCGGTTTCTGTTTTGTGGTGCTGCTGGTGGTGCTGCCGATGCTGTTTATCGGCGTTACCGGGCTGAGCGAAGAGCACGCCGGGCTGATGATGATGGCGCTGTCGGTGCCGATGCTGATTGTACCGCTGCTGGCGGCGTGGCTGACGCGCTGGATACCGGCGGGCGTGTTGTGTACCGCCGGGCTGGTGATTGCTGCTGCCGGTCTGGGCTGGCTGAGCCGCGCGGTGCTGGCGCAGGATCTGTCCGGCATGATCGCGCCGATGCTGATAATTGGCGTGGGTACGGGTTTACCCTGGGGTTTGATGGACGGGCTTTCTGTCAGCGTTGTACCAAAAGAACGGGCAGGCATGGCGACCGGGATTTTCAGCACCACGCGCGTGGCCGGTGAAGGGATTTCACTGGCGATTGTCGGTGCCATTCTCGCCGCGCTCACTCATAATGCACTGGCGGCACAATTTACCGGCGGAGAAATCAGTCAGGCGGCGCAGCGGCTGGCGACCGGCAATCTGGCGGTCGCGCAGCAGCTCATTCCGCAGGCCAGCACGGCGCAGCTTCAGGCGCTTTATGCCGCCTCGCTGCATCCGCTGTTATTGTGCCTGACGGGTATTACGCTGTTTTCCGCGCTGGTGGTTTTACTGGCACTGCGCGGAAATCATCAGGAAACGGCAGAACCCGCGGCCGTCTGTCAGAAGGATCTGTCGCCGTAACCGGCTTCAAGAACCGGGCGCAGCCGCGCATAAACTTCTTCAATGTCTGCCGGAATATCCACTTCGGCAATAAAGCCCGCACCGCGCGGGCCGTAGCCCCCCGGCGCATTACGCAGACGCGGGATTTCGCCCAGCAGCAGGGAGATAAAGCGCGGCAATGTCCACAAACCGGCCTGTGCGGTTCCGGCAAATCTCACGCTTTCGCCTTCGCGCACCAGCTGCGGCACCAGCACCGGCCAGTTGGTGAAGCGGACATCCGGACGATCGCGCCAGACGTGGCGGAAACTGGCGTCGGTGCGCAACTGCATCAGCGGATCCTGTGTCAGAATAATGTTCGTATTCTGGTCACCGGATCCGTCGAGCACTCGCCGCGCCTGTAGGGCGTTATCGCCGCAGTTGGCCGACGCCGTTTCCAGCAGGATATTTTCCGGGGAAAGCCCGAAATGCTGTAAACCGATGTCGTACAACACTTCGGCCTCACTGCGGCCTTCGGTGGCGATGTTCCGGTAAACCGGATGTTGCTGCACCGCGTCATACAGCAAACGGGTCGAATGCCCGATGCCACCGGCAATCAGCAGGCGTGACACCGCGCCCTGCGCCAGCGCCTGAAACGCCGCTTCTGCGGTCGGTAAAATCGCGTTGCCCAGGAGGATGAGCAGCGGCGAAGTACCTGACGGCCCCTTTCCGGCGGTTTGGTCAAAAGATAAAAAATGCGCCAGACGGTTCATATCAGCAATAACGGGATCAGAAAACATCACAGTCTCCATTCGGGGGGATACAGCATCATAACCCGTTAACAACACACAAAGAATGGTTAATAAACTTCATCTTTTCACTGCCGCTCCGCATCATACAGACCTGTAAAAAACATAATATTGGGATAAAAAACTATCAATTTCACATTTATAGAATTTTTATCCTTATTATCAAAAATGCCGAAAATATCCCCTTAAGGTAAATTTATTAACTTATATTTAACCATAACGGCGTTTTTCATCATGAGGTTAAGGTCAGGGACTCTTTCAGCAGTGACTGAAAAATACAAATCCCGGTCTGCGCGTCGTTTCTTGTCCGGTTTTCTTGCAGTCTTTAGCGTTAAATTACTGACCACCAGAGGATTTCCACATGCAACACCGTTGCATGAATACACACCAGTGTAAGCAGTTATTGGGAGTCATCATGGGCGAAAAAAATTCTTTATTACTGGCTATTCTGGCCGCGGCAACACTGACGTTAGCCGCAGGCGCGCAGGCAGCCGGAACCTTAACAGGGCAAGTGGGCGTTTCACTGACCATCAGCACCGGGTGTACCGTGGGTAACGGCACGTCAACGGGTGGGACCAACCAGTGGGGTACCTTAAACTTTGGTAACTATGCCGATCTGACCAGCGTGATCAACGGCACCGTGTTTGGTGCCAATGGCACCGGCGCGGTCACCATCACCTGTAGCACCGGCCTGACACCAACGCTGTCACTCAATGGCGGCCTTGCGGCGACCGGCGGGTTGCGCACGATGACCTCCAGCGGAACCAGCATTCCTTACCGTCTCTATTCCGATACCGCACGTACCACTGAAATCGCGATCAATACGCCAATCACCCTGACCACCGGGACGACGGCGCAAAATATCCCGATTTATGGCCGCGTGCTGCCTGCTGACCAGACCAGCACCACGCCAGCCGCAGGAACTTATAACGATACCGTTGTTGCCACTCTTTCCTGGTAAAGCTTTATTCCCTCAGGGCCGGTTTAGCCTCTGAAGGATTTTTGATTCAAGGAAGGAAAACCATGGACATCAAGGTACTGCTGCTCTTGCCAGCTATCCTGCTGGTGTCGATGCCGTTCAGCATTCCCTTAAGTCAGGCGGCAACAATCGGCGTCAGCGCCACGTTGTTGCCCGCCTGCGAGGCGGGAACCACGACGTCCGGAAGTACCAGTTTTGGTACGCTGAATTTTGGCAATTATGCTTCGCTGACCAGCGCGATTAATGCCACCAGCGCTCAGCTGGCGGGCTCGATTCGCGTGAAATGCGTGAACGGACTGGCCTACAAAATTGTTATGGATGGCGGCAGCAGCGGCGTGGTGACAGCCCGCAGAATGGTCAACACCACCAACAGCGCGGTATCCCTGCAATATAATCTCTATACCACAGCGGCGCGCACGACAGTCTGGGATAACACCACCGGCGTGAGCAATACCGGCAACGGTGCCGATCAGTGGGCGACGGTCTATGGCCGCGTTCCGGCTCAAAGCACACCGGCCGCCGGTGTTTATCAGGACACGGTGAACGTCACCGTGTCCTGGTAGAGGCTGTTATGCCTGGCCGTCTGCTTGCTCCGCTGATTCTGCTGCCGCTGATGTTTTGCAGCGCAGCGCGGGCCGCAACCGCCACGGCAGCATTTACCGTCACCGCCACCCTCACCAATGGCTGCGCTTTTGGCAGCTCGTTTTCCAGCCCGACCACCAACCTCGGCACCATCAACTTCGGATCCATGTCCTCCATCCCCGCCAACGTCGACACCACCAGCGTTGCCGGTGCCGGATCCGTGGTGGTGACCTGTACGCCGGGAACCTCCGTCAGTATCGCCATGGATTACGGCACTCACGGCGGCAGCGCGACGCGCCGCTTTCTGCAAAACACCACCAGCACAGAGCAACTGGGCTATCAGCTTTTTCAGGATGCCGCCCGCAGTCAGGTCTGGGGCAACGGCGCACTGGTTAAATCCGTGGCCAGTTTTCCTGCGACCACACAAACCTACCCGGTTTATGCACGTTTATACGCTGTGACCACCCTGCCTTCTGCCGGGACTTATACCGATACCGTCACCGTAACGTTAACTTATTGAATCATCAGGATATGGAATATGAATACACTGTTTTTACGCACGAATTTTTCCCGCATTATTTCAACCACTGCGCTGGCCTGCGCCCTGCTGTTACCGCCCGCCGCGCAGGCTGCCAGTTCCGTGCTTGTCTGGCCGGTCTACCAGATTATTGAAGCCGATCAGAACGGATCGGCCCTGTGGCTGGAGAACCGTGGCGCTGAACCGGTGTCTTTACAGGTGCGCGTGCTGGCCTGGAAGCAGGAGAATTTTAACGAGCGATACGCGGATCAAACCAACGTGGTCGCCAGCCCGCCTTTTGCGACGGTGCCTCCGGGTCAGCGCCAGCTGATCAGACTGATCCGCAACACGCCGGTGCCGGTGAATACTGAACAGGCCTACCGCATCATTATTGATGAGATCCCGTCCCCGTTGAATAACGCCGGCCAGGGGAAAGATAAGGCGGTGGTCGGGCTGCAATTGCAGATGCGTTATCTGCTTCCGCTGTTTATGGATGGCGGCAGTCTGTGGACTAACGATCGCCCGGATATGAAACGCGATCCGTCCACGGCGTCGCGCCCGGTACTGTCGTGGCGCACGGTTTCTGACGGCGGTAAAACCTATTTGCAGGTGCGCAATACTGGCATCGTCCATGCGCGTCTGAGCAACGTATTCTGGTCAGCGAACGGCAATCAGAAGCAGGGTGTAAAAACCATGGTCGGCGGCTTTATGGGCTACGTGTTACCGGGGCAACAGATGCGCTGGCCGTTGCCTGCGGGCGTCACGCCCGGCGAGCAGCTTAATGCGCAGATTGCCGATAATACCAAACCGATTGTCATTTCCCGCGGCCAGTAACAGCAGGAGCCGCAACGGATGCCAATCAGACCTCTTCCCCGTTCGGGTTATCAGCCTAAGCTGTATTTCCGGGGAAGCCTGTGCCTGTTATGCCTGACCACGTTTGCCGTGCAGGCGCAGGAATATTCATCGCTGCCGGACGCCCCGCGTGCGGCGCCGGTGGTGACGGATGCCATGTTTTATCTGTCTGTCGTGGTGAACGGCCAGACGGATAATCAGGTGGTGCCTGTTACCTATCGCAATAATGCGTACTTTGTCGAAGCCGGGGTGCTGGCGAAAAATCACGTTCACATTAACGGTCAGACGGGGCTGATTAACGTCGGCGAGTTGCCGGACGTGAAAGCCCGTTATGACTCGGGAACACAGCAGCTGATTTTACAGGTGCCGGATGCGTGGCTGCCAAATCAGAACGTCAGCGGCGATCCGCTGATGAACTACACACCATCGGAAAGCAGCAACGGCCTGCTGTTTAACTACGATGCGTATTACACCGATCCGCCCGGCGGCGCACGGTCAGTCGCCACCTGGATGGAACAGCGTTTTTTCAGCAGTCTGGGGATTGTCACCAACACCGGAACTTACCGCTACAACATTGACAGCGTGTCCCCCAACGGCGGCCAGACCTCGCAGGATGGCTATCTGCGTTACGATACTTTCTGGCGTTTTACCGACGAAAAAAATCTGATCAGCTATCAGGTCGGGGATTTCGTCAGCGATTCCCTGACATGGAGTAATTCGGCGCGCATGGGCGGTATCCGCATCAGCCGTAATTTCGCGGTTCGTCCGGATCTTGTGACGTATCCGCTGCTGCAATACAGCGGAACAGCCGCCGTACCAACCACCGTGGATTTGTTCCTCAATGGCTTCAAAGCCAGCAGTAATAACCTGAACTCCGGGCCGTTTACCCTGACCAACGTGCCGTATATCAACGGCGCCGGTGAAGCCACGATCGTGACGACGGATGCTGTCGGGCGACAGGTTTCGACCAGCGTACCGTTTTATGTTTCCAACACCTTGCTGCGCAAAAACCTCAGCGACTTTGATTTCTCGCTCGGCGCGGTTCGTCAGAATTATGGCCTGTCCAACGGTGATTATTCCGATGCGGCCTTCAGCGGTATCTACCGTTACGGCCTGAGCAATTACCTGACGCTTTCGGGCCATACCGAAATCGCGCAGGGATTAACGCTCGGTGGTTTAGGGGGGGATATCGCGGTCGGCACCTGGGGAACGCTGAGTGTCTCAGGCAGCATGAGTAAAGCCGACCGGCCGCCGGTCGATGGTAGTAATATTCCCGATAACCAGAGTACTTACCCGAACGGCGCGAACCCGGGTATTCCCAATGCCAGCGGAGAAATCAGCAATCCGCTGGGCGTGAGCGCGACCGACAAAAAAGACGGAAGCCAGTACACCCTCGGCTATTCGTATTATTCCAATATTTTCAGTCTGTCCGCCCTGCGCTCAAAACGCACGGTGGGTTATCAGGATATTACGTCTTACACCAGCAACACGAGGTTAAGCCGTCAGGCGGATCAGGTGACGTTCAGCACCTCGCCCTTTGGCTCGTCAAACGGCACCATGGGCATCGGGTATTACGACGTCGAAGCCTATGACAATTCCCATACCCGGCTGGTGAACTTCTCTTACAGCCGCTCGCTGTGGGGCCAGAGCAGCATGTTTTTATCGCTCAACAAAACGCTGGGCGATAACGGCTACAGCGCACAACTTCAGTTCATTATCCCGATCGGCACCAATATCAATATGAATGCAGGCGTGCAGCGTGACAGTTCAGGAAATTATCAGGAGCAAATTGGCGCCAGCAAAGCGACGCCGACCGACGGGGGTCTGGGCTGGAATCTGGCTTACAGTGGCGGCAATAACCCGTATCAGCAGGCCGATGCCACCTGGAAATCCCATTACGCCACGGTTCAGGGCGGCTTTTACGGCAATCAGGGCGATTACACCAACTGGGCGGATCTGAGTGGTTCCGTGGTGTTTATGGCAAACGACTGGTTCCTGTCAGACAAAATTAATGACGCCTTTATCGTGGTGGATACCGGCCATTACGCCGACGTGCCGGTGTTGTTCGAGAACCAGAAAATGGGCAAAACAGACAGCAACGGACATCTCCTGATCCCAACCGTCAGCTCGTATTATCCCGCCAAAGTGGAAATCGATACGCTTCCGCTCCCGGCAGACGTGGTCGCCAATAACGTCAATGACCGGATTGCCGTGAAGCAAGGCAGTGGCGTAATAGTGAAATTTAGCGTGGAAAAAGTCCTTTCCGCCAATATCACCCTCCACGACAAAGCCGGGCAACCGCTGAAACTCGGGACGCTGGTAACGGAACAAAACTCTCAGCAAACCACCGTAACCGGCTATGACGGGCTGGTGTACTTCTCCCATTTGCAGGAACACAACGTGCTGAATATTCAGCAGGAAGATCATTCGGTATGCCGGATCAGTTTCGATCTGGATCCTAAACATCAGAGCATTGAGCAGATTGGCCCGCTGGCATGTCCGGACACGACAGCGGGTACAGGCGCAGGAGATAAATCATGAGAATTTTTTGGCGGCAGATACGCCACGGCGTGTTGCTGGTGATGCTGCTTGCGGCATCGTCGGTGGCCCGGGCCGGTTGTACCACAGCAGCATCCACCATTACATTGGGAACACAAAATTCTTTTGCCGTCAGTTCCACTCCGCTGATCACCTCTGGCGGCAGCGGATTAAGCTGTACCGGCGGCCTGCTCAACGTGGGCGGCACCAATACCATCACGGCGCTGATAGGCACAACAACACACCCGACCGGAACACAGCCACGCCTTTACAGCGCAGCCACCGGCCAGTATCTGCCGTACAGTTTGTGTAAAGATGCCAGCTGCAGTGCCGTTTATAATCAGGGCGATACTATCACCTGGAGCAGCAGCACCGCGCTCGGCCTGTTGGGATTATTTTCCGGCCCCAACAGTACATTGCCGCTCTACGTCCGCCCGGTTGCCATTTCCAATCTGGCAGCCGGAACCTATATCGATACGGTTCCGATTAACTGGACCTGGAATATGTGTTCCATCGCCGTGGGTACATTGCTGTGTCTCGCGGATACAGGGAGTGTTTCTGGCAATGTGAATCTGACCCTGAATGTCACCAGTTTTTGCTATATCGACAGTGCTCCCAACGTCGGTTTCGGCAGCGCCGCCCTGCCTTCCGGCCTGACGACGGTCGTGGCGAACACCATCAGCGTGCGCTGCACCCTGAACGCCGCCTATTCCGTGAACCTGACCAGCAGCGTGGCGGGCACCGGCGCATACCGGCAGATGTCATCTACCGCCAATTCGGTTACCAGCTATCTGCAATACCAGATTTTCAAAGGTGACAGCACGGTCTGGACCGCCGCAACCAACAGCAGCGCGACCGGAACCGGTACTTCGCAGTCATTCCCGTACACGGCGTCCGTGAATTTGACGCAAGCCAACCAGCCCGCAGGTTCTTACAGCGATACCGTGACGGTAACAGTGACGTACTAGTAGGGATAAAACAGAACCGGTGCAGCGAATGCGCACCGGTTTGGAAACGATAAAAACTTACAGCGCTTTCAGCGTTTTGATGGTGGCATCCACGTCAATTTCATCTTCCGTAAACACGTACGTGCTGTTCTGGAAGGTGGTGATCAGCAGCTTTTTCATGGTACGCGTCGCGGCTTTTTTCTCTTCTTCCTGCGGGCGGATACGGTTCATCAGCAGGCCGACAGAAAGCACGGCATTCTCTTTGTCGACTTTGGTTTCTGCCGGGACTTCTTCATTGAAGGCCAGGAAGGATTTGATACTGGTGATTTTGATGCGCTCACCGGCAATAAAGATGTATTTGCTTTCCGGTTCCACTTTGACCGCAAAGGCGGAAAGACCTTTGTTGTTGGTCGTCGGCTCAAAAGTGACCACCGCATCTTTTTTAATCAGCTCAGGGTTTGCGACTTTAATCACGTGGAAATAACGGTTATCGCCGTTTTCATCTTTGATAAAACCGAAACCTTTATCTTCAAACCAGGTTGTGATTACGCCGTTCATCGCTTACCGCCTAAGTAATTATTCGTTCAATATGTCAGATTTTGCAGGGCGGCAGTGTAAAGCAGAATGAGGATAAAGTCCTGTGCTTTACAGCCCGGCCTGCCGTGTTATACCGCTTTACGGAAAGTCAGGTTAAACCGGTACGCACCTGTGAGCGGATGTTCACCGGCTTTCAGCGGCAAAACGCCGTGATAACGCAGCCGCGACGGGCCGCCCCACACCACGATATCGCCGTGCGTCAGCGTAATGCGCTGTGTTTTGTCGCTGCGCTCCAGCCCGCCAAACTGAAACACCGCCGGTAATCCGAGCGAAATCGAGACAATCGGCTGCCCGAAGTCATGCTCGTCTTTATCCTGATGCAGGCTCATTTTGGCGCCCGGCTGATACCGGTTAATCAGGCAGGCATCCGGATTAAAACCGGGAAAACCGGCCTGCTCTGCGGCTTTCACCGCGATATCGCGAAACAGTTCAGGCATCGCGGGCCATTGCTGATGGCTTTCCGGCGATGTGGTCTGATACCGGTAACCGGCTTTATCGGTTACCCAGCCGACATCACCGCAGTTGGTCATCGCCACAGACATCGCATAACCGCCCGGCGTCGCGCGATACTGAAAAGGCACCAGCCCGGCGATCCGGTCGATCTCCGCCAGCAACGCTGTATCGTTTTCCCGCGCTGCGCCACGCAGCACCACCGCGCCGGGGAAAAGATCTTCGCGCCAGTGCGGGTGGAAATCGGGATGATCAAAAAGATCCAAATTCATGTCAGCCTCCGCGTTTGCGTATGCATTAAGTATAACGGATCTCGCCTTTTGAGCATCAGACCATCATTTTCAACGCCACCGTGAAGACAAAAACTCAAGAAATACCGTGGCCGCCTGGCCGATACGCCGGTTAGGCCGCACGCAATAGACGCCGGTTTCCCGCCCTGTCCATTGCGGCAAAACCTGCACCAGACTTCCTGCGGCAATCGCCGCCGCCATCGTGACTGCCGAATGAAAAGCGATGCCGTGCGCGTCGGTACAAAGCCGCCGCGCCGCATCCGCGTTATCCACTTTCACCGATCCTTTCGGTGCCAGCGTGCGTTCTTCTGCACCCGAAAACAGCCGCCACAGCAGGCCGTCCTGACTGGCCGAAGAAACAATACATTCATGCTGATTGAGATCTTCCAACGCCTGCGGCACCCCGCGTTTTTCCAGATAAGCCGGTGCGGCTACCAGGATCCGCCGGTTCTCCAGCATCTTGTGAGCAATCAGCGAGGAATCCTTCATACGACCAATACGAAACGCCAGCATGATGCCGTCGGCAACCAGATCAGCGTAGTCATCGGTCAGACGCAAATCCAGCTGCACGCGCGGGTACGCCGCCAGAAACGCACTCAGATACGGCACGATATGCGTGTGACCAAATGCCACCGGCGCGCTGACCACCAGTTCGCCATACGGCAGCTTCTGTTCATCGCGCACGGTTTCGGCGGCGTTCCGCAGCAGCAGCAGCGCCTGATGACACTCGGAAAAATAGCGTTTCCCGGATTCAGTCAGCGACATCGCCCGCGTGGTCCGGTTCAGCAGCTGGGTGCCCAGCTGCTGTTCCAGCGCTTTGATAAAGCGGCTGACGGACGACGGCGTGATCCCCAGCGCATCAGCGGCGCGGGCAAAGCTATTGTGTTCAACCACAGCAACAAAGGTTTGCACTAAGTGCAGCGACGGCGCGTTCATTATTGCTCTCAGGGAATCAATGAATGTTATTTCCGGCTATTATCAAGAAAATTAAGCATGATTAGAATGTTTCTTTTTCGAGGAACATTCTATGAAAACGCCTGATCTCTCCGCCTTTCACGCCCTGCATTTGCAGGATAAACCGCTGAAATTACCCAACGCCTGGGACGCAGGCAGCGCACGCCAGACAGAGTTTCTTGGCGCGGCGGCCATTGCCACCACCAGTGCGGGCGTCGCCTGGTCTTTGGGGTATCGCGACGGCAATGCGCTGCCGGTGGATGAGTATGTGGCGCGCGCGGCGTCTATCGCCCGGGTAATTTCAGTTCCGCTGTCTGCGGATGTCGAAGGCGGTTACAGCGACTCCCCGGCGCAGGTTGCCATTCATGTTTCGCGGCTTACCGACGTCGGCGTCACCGGCATTAATATTGAGGACGGCGCGGGAAATCCCGATCTCCTTTACGCCAAAGTCGAGGCCATCCGCAACGCGTGTATCCGGCGCGGCGTGGAGCTGTACATTAATGTACGTACCGACGTTTACGCCCGCAATCTGGTGTCCGCTGAACACCGCGCCGCCGAAGTCATGGTGCGGGCACAAGCCTGCCATCGCGCAGGCGCTGACGGGCTTTTTGTGCTCGGATTAACCGACCTGAACGAGATGCGCGACATCGCCGCAAGCACCCCGCTGCTGCTCAATGTTGCGGTCTGGCCGGGACTTGCGCCGGTGGAAGAACTGGCGCAAGCGGGCGTGCGCCGTCTCAGCGCCGGTTCCTGGCTGCCGCAAACCTTGTGGGCACAGAACGCAAGGCTGGTCAGCGGTTTTTTACAGGAGGATGCGATGACGCCGATGATGGAAAATGCGGCATCTTATTCTGAAATCAACGTGTTATTTTAACCAGCTGAACGGGCTGAAAAACAAAGACATCAAACCGGAGGGGCAGACAATGAACACCGAAAATCAGGCAATGCTGCATATCTTGTGCGGAAAAATTGCCTCCGGGAAATCGACCCTGGCGCGCGAACTGGCAACGCAGCCGTTCACGGTTGTCGTCAGTGAAGACCGGTGGTTATCCGCGCTGTTTAAAGAGGAAATGCGCACGATCGAGGATTACGTCCGCTGCTCGGCAAAACTGCGCAGCGCCATCGCCCCGCACGTGGTTTCGCTGCTCAGCGCCGGAGTTTCCGTGGTGCTGGATTTTCCGGCCAATACCGTCGCGAACCGCCAGTGGATGATGAGCATCATTCACGAATCGGGCGCGGATCATCGCCTGCATTTTCTGAATGTCTCCGCCGACGTCTGTAAATCCCGTTTGCACGTCCGGAATCAGTCCGGCACGCATGATTTTGTGGTGACCGATGAGCAGTTTGAGCTTATCTCCCGACATTTTGCTGAACCTCAGGCGGAAGAAGGTTTCACCATTATTCAATACGATAACGGAAACTCAGCGGAAACGGGAACCGCCCATGAAGGAACGCGCTGATTGTAGGGTTGTATCGTTTCAGCTAAGGTTTACCTAAGCCAAACCTACCCTATCAGGAGAGCATCATGAGTCGGGAAATCAACAAAGACACGCAGCTGTGCATGTCTCTTTCCGGTCGTCCGGGAAATTTCGGTACCCGTTTTCATAACTACCTTTATCAGGCGTTAGACCTGAACTTCGTCTACAAGGCGTTCACCACTCAGGATATCGAGGCGGCTGTCAAAGGCGTCCGCGCACTCGGTATCCGCGGCTGCGCGGTTTCCATGCCGTTCAAGGAAGCCTGCATTCCGTTCCTCGATGAACTGGATCCTTCCGCAACCGCCATTCAGTCCGTGAATACCATCGTCAATGACGACGGTTTCCTGCGTGCCTATAACACCGACTATATTGCCGTCGCCAAACTGCTCGACAGCCATAAAGTCCCGCGCGATGCGGTCTTCGCGCTGCGCGGCAGCGGCGGAATGGGCAAAGCTGTGGTCGCCGCCATCCGTGATGCCGGTTTCAAAACCGGTTATATCATTGCCCGCAACGAAGCCAATGGCCGCGCGCTGGCAGAAGAATACGGTTACGAATGGAAAGCCGACGTCGATGATTTAGCCGTCGATATGGTCGTTAACGTCACACCAATCGGTATGGCCGGTGGCCCGGAAGCCGATTCACTGGCCTTTGCGTCCGACGTCATTGACCGCGCGAGCATCGTTTTCGACGTCGTCGCCCTGCCGGTCGAAACGCCGCTTATCCGCTATGGCCGTGAGCACGGCAAAAAAGTCATCACCGGCGCAGAAGTCGCCGCACTTCAGGCCGTCGAACAGTTCGTGCTGTATACCGGCAAACGCCCGTCCGACGAACTGATCGAAGCCGCGGCAACGCACGCGCGAAGCTAAGGGTTGTAATCACCTGACGTAAAAACAAAAAAGCCCTGACGGCAACGTCAGGGCGGTGGGCATGACTGCACCAATTTTTTGAATCAAACGGCTACCGAACCAGACAGGGTTTCTTCGGATCAAACGTCCAGTCCGGCACCAGGAACTGCATGCCCTGCGCATCATCGCGCGCGCCCAGCCCCATCCCCTTGTAGAGTTCGTGAGCTTTCATCACCTGATCCATATCCAGCTCAACGCCCAGCCCCGGTTGTTCCGGCACGCGCACTTTACCGCCTTTGATCTGCAGCGGTTCTTTGGTCAGACGCTGATTGCCTTCCTGCCAGATCCAGTGCGTATCGATGGCGGTGATTTTGCCCGGCGCGGCGGCGGCAACCTGCGTAAACATCGCCAGCGAGATATCAAAGTGGTTATTGGAGTGAGAACCCCACGTCAGGCCCCATTCATGGCACATCTGCGCCACGCGCACCGAGCCCTGCATGGTCCAGAAATGTGGATCCGCCAGCGGAATATCCACGGATTTCAGCTGGATGGTATGGCCCATCTGACGCCAGTCGGTGGCGATCATATTGGTCGCAGTCGGTAAGCCGGTGGCCTGACGGAATTCCGCCATGATTTCGCGCCCCGAGAAACCCTGCTCCGCGCCGCACGGATCTTCCGCATAGGCCAGCACGCCACGCAGTTGTTTGCCGAGCGCGATGGCTTCATTCAGCGACCACGCGCCGTTCGGATCCAGCGTGATGCGCGCCTGCGGGAAGCGTTGCGCCAGCGCGGTCACGGCTTCGGCTTCTTCACTGCCGGCCAGCACGCCGCCTTTCAGTTTGAAATCATTGAAGCCGTATTTTTCATACGCGGCTTCGGCCAGACGAACCACGGCGGCAGGCGTCAGGGCTTCTTCGTGGCGCAGACGATACCAGTCGCAGTTGGCGCCGGGCTGGCTCTGGTAGCCGAGCGACGTTTTGTTGCGGTCGCCGACGTAGAACAGATAACCGAGCATTTCGACTTCGTCGCGCTGCTGACCGTCGCCGAGCAGAGATGCGACGGTGACGCCCAGATGTTTGCCGAGCAGATCCAGCATCGCCGCTTCAATCGCGGTCACAACGTGGATTGTGGTGCGCAAATCGAAAGTTTGCAGCCCGCGGCCGGAAGCATCACGGTCAGCAAATTTTTCGCGCACGGCGGTCATGACGTTTTTGTATTCGCCCAGCGTTTTGCCGATCACCAGCAACGCGGAATCATCCAGCGTCTGGCGGATTTTCTCGCCGCCCGGGACTTCGCCCACGCCGGTATTCCCGCTGCTGTCTTTGAGGATCAGGATGTTACGGGTGAAAAAAGGCGCGTGCGCCCCGCTGAGGTTAAGCAACATGCTGTCATGCCCGGCTACCGGGATCACCTGCATGGAAACAATTTTAGGTGTTGAAGAAGAGGTCATAGCTAACTCCTTAGTGAATTCGGATTCCGTAATCAGCGCCCCATCGCCGGGCGCTTGCGATCGAATTTCCAGCCGGGGATCAGATACTGCATTGCAACGGCATCGTTGCGGGCGCCGGTCGGCAGTTTTCTGTGCAGTTCGTGAGCGCGGTGGATCTGATCCATGTCGATCTCAATCCCTAACCCCGGTTTCTCAGGCACTTTGATTTTTCCGTTGACGATTTGCAGCGGCTCTTTGGTCAGGCGCTGATTGCCTTCCTGCCAGATCCAGTGCGTATCGATCGCCGTCGGTTTACCCGGCACAGCCGCGCCAACGTGGGTAAACATCGCCAGAGAAATATCGAAATGGTTGTTAGAATGGCAGCCCCAGGTCAGCCCCCACTCATCGCACAGCTGCGCCACGCGTACCGCGCCGTGCATGGTCCAGAAATGCGGATCCGCCAGCGGAATATCGACGGACTGCAACATCACGGCGTGCTGCATCTCGCGCCAGTTGGTGGCAATCATATTGGTGGCGACCGGCAAACCGGTGGCGCGGCGGAACTCGGCCATCACTTCGCGGCCTGAAAAACCCTGCTCTGCGCCGCACGGATCTTCCGCATAGCTGAGGATCCCGTGCAGGTTTTTACATAAATCAATCGCTTCATCGAGCAGCCACGCGCCGTTCGGATCGACGGTAATCCGCGCATCCGGGAAACGTTTTGCCAGCGCTTTTACCGCGTCGATTTCCTGCTCACCGGGCAGTACACCGCCTTTGAGTTTGAAATCTTTAAAACCGTAGCGATCCTGCGCGGCTTCCGCCAGCTGCACCACGGCGTCGCTGTTCATCGCTTTCTGGTGACGCAGGTGATACCAGTCGTGAACACCACGCGCCCCTTCCTGATACGGCAAATCTGTTTTCTGACGGTCGCCGATATAGAAGAGATAACCGAGCACCGTCACTTCGTCGCGCTGTTTGCCCGGCCCGAGCAGCTCGCACACCGGCACGCCGAGGAATTTGCCCATCAGATCCAGCAGCGCGGCTTCAAGCGCCGCAACCGCGTTCACGCGCAGTTCAAACGTCCACGCGCCTTTACCAAACGAATCGAAATCCGACGACTGATTACCCACGTGAATCTGATGCACCAGCCGGTTCATCCGCGCTACTTCCTGGCCTTTGACCTGCGCGATGGCTTCCACCAGCGTGTTGTAAATCACTTCGCCGCCCGGCGCTTCGCCCACGCCGGTGTTCCCGGCGCTGTCCGTCAGAATCACGATGTTACGGGTGAAGTAAGCGCCATGTGCGCCGCCGATGTTCATCAGCATGCTGTCATGCCCGGCCACAGGAATAACCTGCATATCAGTAATGACCGGAGAAGATTGCGTACTCATCGTGATGCTCCTTTTTTTACGCTGGCAGAGACGAGAGGTTTCAGCTGGATACGTTCAATTTTGCCGACAATAAAGACATAGCTGATGACGGCGAGCAGTGCGTGGATCCCGACGAAAATCAGTGCGCCGTTAAACGAACCGGTGGTACCAATAATGTAGCCGACCGCAATCGGGGTGATGATGCCGGAAACGTTACCGAACATGTTGAACAGCCCGCCGCTCAGCCCGCTGATTTCTTTCGGTGCGGTATCGGCCATTACCGCCCAGCCCAGCGCGCCCAGCCCTTTGCCGAAGAAGGCGAACGCCATAATCCCGACAACCATCCATTCGGTGTCAACATAGTTACAGACAATCATCGACATCGACAGCAGCATGCCAATGACGATCGGCGCTTTACGTGAAAGCGTCAGGTTGTTGGTTCTGCGCATCAGCCAGTCGGATATAATCCCGCCCAACACGCCGCCGAGGAAGCCGCAAATGGCCGGAACCGACGCCACCATACCCGCTTTAAGAATGGACATTCCGCGTGCCTGAACCAGATAAACAGGGAACCAGGTGATGAAGAAGTAAGTCAGCGCATTGATGCAATACTGGCCGATATAGATGCCGATCATCATGCGCGATTTCATTAACTGTTTGAGCTGTGAGGCTTTCTCGCCTTTGACTTTCGCCTTTTTAGTGACTTTCTGATCCATATTGATCAGCGCACCACCGGCTTCCATGTAGTCCAGTTCGGCCTGATTGACGCCCGGATGATCTTTCGGATCGTGGATCACTTTCAGCCAGATGAAGCTCAGGATGATCCCCAGCCCGCCCATGAAGAAGAAAACATGTGACCAGCCTACGGCCTGTGTCAGCCAGCCCATAATCGGGGCAAAAATCACGGTAGCGAAATACTGTGCGGAGTTAAAAATCGAAACCGCTGTTCCACGTTCCTGCGCCGGGAACCATGCCGCAACAATCCGGCTGTTGCCCGGGAAAGAAGGCGCTTCAGCCAGCCCGACCAGGAAACGTAATACGAAGAGGGAAACTACGATGCCGAAGCCGCTGAATATATCTACAAACCCTTGCAGCAACGTGAATAATGACCAGATGAAAATACTGTAGAAGTAAACTTTTTTGGAGCCGAATTTATCCAGTAACCAGCCACCGGGTATTTGTCCGATAACATAGGCCCAGGAAAATGCCGAAAATATATAACCCATCCCGACAGAATCGAGACCGATATCTTTCGCCATTGCCGACCCGGCAATAGATAACGTTGCGCGGTCGCCGTAATTAAATGATGTGACGATAAATAACATCACCACGATCCAGTAGCGCGCATTAGTTCTTTTTTTCACGGCACTGGCTGATGAAACGATTGTTTCCATGATGTTCTCCGGAATTGAGAGTGATGCAAATACCCCAAGGTATAAGTCATTCCAGCCAGCCACAGAACTGTAGGGTTCAGAGAGGAAGGAAGAATGCCAGTATAAGAACAACCGGAAACCAACTCATTAGGCAAAGTGACAAGCATGGAAAGCGCTTTGCATTTATCTTGAGGCGAATGCCCAGTACCATGCGAGTCAGTTCACGAAAAGAGAATGGCTTGTGATTGACGTCACGTTTAATTAAATACGGCAATTTCGTCCTGAAAATATCCGGTAAAGAAATACTTTCAGGACGTACAGATTAATTAAACCTGATCGTTATCTAATTGAAGTGCCACATACAACAACAGACGATCGTCAAAATTCCCCAGATCCAAACCGGTTAATTCCGAAATACGGTTCAATCGATATTCCAGCGTATTACGGTGAATATAAAGTGCCTTAGACGTTGCCGTGGGTTGCACATTATTATGGAACCACGACGCCAGTGTACGGCGCAGTAATCCGTTGCCGTCGGTGGCCTTCAGACGCGCCAGCGGCCGCACCAGTTCATCGGCCTGCCAGCCGCCGCGTAGGCTGTCGAGCAGCACCGGCAAAATCAGATCCTGATAAAAGTAGCAACGCTGTTCGGGCATACGCTGTTTGCCGACGGTCATGGTGGTTCGCGCGGTGCGATACGATCGGGCAATACTGCCGGGACCGCTGAAGAAGTTGCCGAGGGAAATACGGACGCGCAGACGACCTGTTTCGGTCATGCGCGACAACAGATGATCGATTCGCTGCCGGTGACCGTCCGGATCCCAGCGATCGTAGCTGTTCAGCGCTGGTTTCAGCACCACCATTTCGGTGAGCGAAACAATCGCGATCAGGTTATCGCGCTCCGGCGTGGTCAGTAAGGTTTGCAGCTGTTGCAGCTCCGCCATCGCGGAATCCACGCCGAGCTGACCGCTGTCGACTTCAACCACCGCCGCCACGCGCGGGCGGTTCAGGTCAATGCCCAGACGCTGCGCCCATTCCATTAATGCCGGAGAAAGTTCATCCACGCGGATCAGGTTCAGCACCAGTTCTTCGCGCAAACGGCTGTCCTGCGCGAGCATATGTAACAAACGCGCCTGCTCAAGCATCATTTCGGCGGTCATACAAACCAGCTCGCCGTACTGACGCAGCTGTGACGGATTGCCGGTCAGCCCAATCACGCCGACAATCTGGCCATCTATGCGCAGCGGCAGATTGATACCCGGACGCACTCCGTGCAAATGCCGTGCAACACCTTCATCGATATCGACAATACGCTCCTGCGAAATGGACAACAGCGCACCTTCGTGCAATTCGCCAAGACGCTGATCGTCGCCGCTACCGATTATTCTTCCCCGTCCATCCATGACATTCACATTACTATCAATGATTTGCATTGTTCGGGCAACAATCTGTTGCGCCAGCTTTGCATCGAGATGATACGCTGACATGATCCCCTGCCTTGCCTGTTTTATCGTTGTCAGACCAGCATACCCAGCGGCTTACTCCGACACATTATGCAAATGCCCAAAGAGCGAAAGCACCTATTGAAGTTGCGGGTAAGGTCACATTTTTAAGCAAATGCCCAAGAAAATTCAGGCGCGGATCGGGAGAAAAAAGCATAAAAAAAGGCACGCCGTAGCGTGCCTTGTGAGGTCTGCCTGCGGATTATTGCGCCAGCAGGTAGATTGAAGAGTCACCACGCTGAATATCCAGCGCCAGTACAGACGGCTTGGTATCCAGAATTTTACGCAGCTCGCCTAAGTTAGCGACTTTCTGCTGGTTCACGCCCAGGATCACGTCGCCTTTTTTCAGGCCAATGTTCGCGGCTTTTGAACCCGGTTTCACTTCGTCAACTTTCACGCCTTTCTGGTCGCCCGCGGTGCCATTGCTCAGCTCAGCACCTTCAATGCCGGTGAAAATGTTGCCGGATTCAACTTTAGGCGTTTGCGTGCTTTGCTCAATCGTCACGTCAACGTTCATCGGTTTGCCTTCGCGCAGCAGACCCAGCGTCACTTTGGTGCCGATTGGCATGGTGCCGATATCCGCACGGAACGACGCGAAGCTGCTGATTGGCTTGCCGTTCATGCTCAGGATAACGTCGCCCGCTTTGATGCCCGCTTTTTCTGCGGCAGATTTCGGCATGACCTGACTGATGAACGCGCCACGCTGTGCGTCCACTTTCATCGCTTTCGCCAGCTCGGAGTTCAGCTCGGTGCCCATGATGCCCAGTTCGCCACGTTTCACCTGGCCGAATTCGATCATCTGTTTGGACAGGTTTTTCACCATGTTACTTGGGATCGCAAAACCGATACCGATATTGCCGCCGTCCGGTGCCAGGATCGCCGTGTTCAGACCAATCAGTTCACCGTTCAGGTTCACCAGCGCGCCGCCGGAGTTACCGCGGTTGATCGCCGCATCCGTCTGGATGAAGTTTTCATAGTTTTCGATGTTCAGGCCAGAACGTCCGAGCGCAGACACGATACCGGATGTCACGGTTTCGCCCAGACCATACGGGTTACCGATCGCCACGGTGTAGTCACCCACGCGCAGCTGCTCGGAATCGGCGATTTTAATCGCGGTCAGGTTTTTGGCGTTTTGCAGCTGAATAACCGCGATGTCAGAACGTGGATCTTTACCGATCACTTTCGCATCGAACTTACGGCCATCGTTCAGCTGTACGCTGATTTTTGTCGCGTTATCAACAACGTGGTTGTTGGTCACAACATAACCTTTATCCGCATCAATAATCACACCGGAACCCAGCGCACGGAAATCTTCTTTCTGTTCAGGAGCGGGTTGTCCGTCCTGACCGCCGCCCTGGCAAACCGGGGAGCCCTGGAACGGCGAACCGTCCTGGCACAGCGGAGAGTTCTGACCAAAGAATTGCTGGAACTGCTGGCCCATGCGTGGTGTTTTCACCGGCGCGCTGCCTTCAACGTTCACACTCACTACGGACGGCATGACTTTTTCAAGCATCGGTGCCAGGCTTGGCAGCTGTGTGGTGCTCGAAGATGCGGTTTCGGCAGCCAGAGCAGACGAAACCGGGGCCATTGCCATACCAACACTTAACGCTAAAGCGCTGAGGAATAAAGTCGATTTTTTCATTTTTCAGGATCTCTTAAAATTATTGTGGCAACCAAAATAGTCGCGTTGCTTGGTAGTCGTGATACTGAGATGGTATTAATAGCGTGAAGTTCATCAGGGTCATACTGACAATGGTAAAAAAGTATTGTCATTATTTACAAATGGCGCTTTTTCGGACAGTTTCGTAAAGAAAATAAAAGACGTTAAAATCTGTCTTTTTAAAACAAATTACTCCGCCGCCATCAGACGTCGATATTCGTCGTAGGCATAAAGGTCTGTCATGCCGCTGATATAATCCTGAATCATTCTCGCCCGGTAATAGAACTCCTGCGCGGAAAATTCCGAAACGCCTGCGCCTTCGAGCGCCACGACGGCATTGTTATACGCCAGACGGTGTTTGGCAGAAATCTTATGCAACAGACGGGTTTCTATAGGATATTTCCTGTGCGTATCCTCCTCAACCAGCTGGCTAAAATCAGACAATGGCATATCCAGCAACGGGCTGTAAATATCCAGTAATCCGCTGATCACCCGATAGCCTTGTAATTCCAGCTCCTCGACTTCAGGATGGTTGAATACCTGTTTGAATGCGACGGATTTATAAATTTCTAACAAACGGTTCGCCTGGCTGTCGTCTTCGAGCAGCGCGTGATTAAAGGTTCCCTGATAAACATCTTCTATATTATCAATGAATCTGCGCGCTGCATGAGGCACCAGCTGTTTAACCGTCTGAACGCGAAGTTCCATAAAGAAATAATCCACCGGATTACGGAATGTTTTCGCTTTATCCATTTTTTCATAGGCGGTGCGAACCACTTTATCAAAGATGTCATTCTTCTCAATGTCGCCCCATTCACGCATCAGATATTTATAGAGTTCTTCGACGCTGAAAATATTTTTCTCAACCGCATCTTCCAGATCGGCGATGCAGTAAGAAATATCGTCCGCCGCTTCCATAATGTAGGTCAGCGGGAAACGGTTGAACTCCCCCAATCCAAGCTCGCTACGCAGCTCTTTGATGAACGTTTCTTCGGCCAGATAAAAACCGGGCTTTTTCATCAGATAATCGTGCGAAGGCAGGCGGTTCATTGAGTACGCCGGACGGGTATATTTCAGGATGCAGGCGGTCTGGCTGTAGGTCAGATTGAGTTTGAGCAACGTAAATACCAGGCGAATGGCCTGCGCGTTGCCTTCAAAATTACTGAGGTCATAACGAATTTTACTGCGCAACTGATTCAGCTCTGCCTCGTCCGGCGTCAGCCGCAAACAGGCCACCAGACAGGAATCGGTTTCCGGCGGCGTTTCGCCACAGCTTTCGATATCCATGCGCTTTTTGAACCAGTTATTAATTGCCGACTCGCCGAAATGCCCGAAAGGCGGATTGCCGATGTCGTGCATCAGGCAGGCCATTTCAACTACGCTTTCGAACGGATCGGTCACGTCGTCCAGCCCGTAAACCTCGAGCTTGCCCTGACGGCGCAGGCGGTGCAGGATTTCTTTCGCAATGTGGCGGCCCACCTGCTGAACTTCGAGGGAATGCGTCAGGCGGCTGCGGACGGCGGCATTTTTCTCCAGCGGGAAGACTTGTGTTTTTTGTTGCAGACGGCGGATGGCGGCAGAATTGATAATACGTCCCCGGTCGCTCTCAAACTGCCGGACGACATCATATGCATCCCGCGCCTCAATCGGGGCGCTAAACGGGCGCTGAAAATTGAATTTCGCTTTAAAATCGATCCCGGACATGATTTCCCACCTTTTCAGCCACTCACGCGCCCGGCCAGCCCGCGTTTTGCGTAACAAAACCCACGGCCCAAACGCATTATCTCTTCCCTTTAGCCATGATAGACTATCGCACATTGTTTTCGTTATTAAACCGTCAATTCCGCACCTGCTGCGGTTCATTTCACCCCAATCTGCGAGTATTTATATGAAAGTAGGCATTATTGGCGCAATGGAGCAGGAAGTGACCCTGCTGCGCGACAAAATCATCAACCGTCAGACTATCGAGCGTGCTGGCTGCGAAATCTACACCGGTCAGCTGAACGGTGTGGACGTCGCGCTGCTGAAATCAGGCATCGGTAAAGTGTCTGCGGCGATGGGTACGACGCTGCTGCTGGAACATTGCCGCCCGGATGTGGTGATCAATACCGGTTCTGCCGGTGGTCTGGCGAAAACGCTGAAAGTCGGCGATATCGTGGTTTCCGATGAAGTTCGCTACCACGACGCGGATGTGACCGCATTTGGTTATGAGCCGGGTCAGATGGCGGGTTGCCCGGCAGCTTTCGTGGCAGCCCCTTTCCTGATCGAACTGGCTGAAACCTGTATCCGCGAGCTGGACCTGAACGCCGTGCGCGGTCTGGTGTGCAGCGGTGACGCATTCATCAACGGTGCCGCGCCTCTGGCCCGCATTCGTGCCACCTTCCCGAACGTCGCTGCCGTGGAAATGGAAGCTGCCGCAGTTGGCCATGT
Source organism: Rahnella contaminans (assembly GCF_011065485.1). Classification (NCBI taxonomy): domain Bacteria; kingdom Pseudomonadati; phylum Pseudomonadota; class Gammaproteobacteria; order Enterobacterales; family Yersiniaceae; genus Rahnella; species Rahnella contaminans. Next base: position 423,753 of record NZ_JAADJS010000002.1, on the reverse strand, counting down.
TTGCCATCTTTTCGACACGCCTTTCGTGGTTGTGCGTGCCATTTCTGACGTCGCAGACACCGAATCTCACCTGAGCTTTGAAGAGTTCCTGGTGGTTGCTGCACAGCAATCCACGCTGATGGTTGATGCCATGCTGAAAGCACTGGCTGCTTCCGAAGAGTGATGATGCGCCGGTTCTGTCTTTTGCTGATTTGCCTGTCGCTGCCCCTGATGGCGACAGCGGCACCGGCGCAGCGGGTGATCAGCCTCGCGCCTAATCTGACAGAACTGGCGTTTGCTGCGGGCATGGGCGATCAGTTGGTCGGAGTTAGTGCTTACTCCGACTTCCCGCCGCAGGCCAGCAAGCTTGAGCAGGTTGCGAACTGGCAGGGAATCAATGTCGAGCGCATTGTGACGCTAAAACCGGATCTGGTGCTCGCCTGGCGCGGCGGTAATCCGCAGCGTCCGCTTGATCAGCTCACGTCTCTGGGCATCAGGGTCATTTATCTCGATCCGCAGAATGCGCAAGATGTGGCAAAGGCGCTGGAACAGCTGGCAGCCTACAGCCCGGAGCCTGCAAAAGCTCAGCAGGCAGCCCGTGATTTTCGTCAGCAATGGCAGGCGCTGAAGCAAAAATATCACCGCGAAAAGCCGGTGCCGGCATTTATCCAGTTCGGCACTCAGCCGCTGTTTACCGCCTCATCCGCAACAATGCAAAGTGAAGTGCTGGAAGTGTGTGGCGCAAAAAACGTTTTCGCCGACAGCCGTGTTCCGTGGCCTCAGGTCAGCCGGGAGCAGGTTTTAAGCCGTCAGCCGCAGGTTATTGTTATATCGGGAGGAAAATCGCAAAAAGCCATCATTGAAGGCTACTGGCATTCCCTGCTCAATGCGCAGGTTATCGCACTCGAACCGGACTGGTTCAGCCGCGCGGGGCCACGTATTTTGCTGGCCGCTCAACAGCTCTGCCCTCAGCTTGCTGCTTTGCCTTAAAGGTGAATACTTACTAACAAAACGTCTTTCTGCCAAAATCTGTGCGTTGTCGCACTTTTCCGAATTGTTCTTTTATTAACCAAAATCAAGAATACAGCCCTGTCATCTGGTAACATGCCTGTCGTAGAATTATCCGGTTCGTGCACTTTCCCCGCTTGAACATTATCTCTTTGTTGTACAAACGAAATAATAAAAGTCACGCCAGAACGTTAAAATAACGTCACTAAAAGGCATGACTGGCATCCAAACCATAAGAATTTTGGATTAAAGGCCACGAAAACATTACCGATAACCTTCTCAGCCCCGGCTGATTTTATTGTGATTACACCAGCAGGAAAAAATATTAATGAAAGTACTCCTACTCAGCTTGCTGCTGGCTTTGAGCCCGCTGGTCGCGGTCGCGGGCATGACAAGTGGCGAGATCCACATCAGCCTGACCATTTTACCGACCTGCAAAGTGGATGTGGCGCACTCCGGCACGTCAGTTACCTGCGCCAGCCGCACCATGATGCAGCCTCACATCAGTGAAATGATGCTCGCTTCCGTTCCGGGCATCAGCACAGATTCCAAACTGGTCACGGTGGAATGGTAAGTGGCATGTGAATGCTTACTTACCTCAGCGTCCGCTATCAGCCATTAAAAAAGCCCGTCTGCATCAGCAAACGGGCTTTTTCTTTTAGGACGAAGGGGAATATCAGATGCTGAAGGAGGAACCGCAACCACATGTCGTCTTCGCGTTCGGGTTCGTCACCACGAAACGTGAGCCTTCCAGACCTTCGGTATAATCCACGGAGCCACCCACCAGATATTGCAGGCTCATCGGATCGACCACCAGCGCTACGCCTGATTTCTCAATGGTCATGTCGCCGTCGTTGATTTTGTCATCAAAGGTAAAACCGTACTGGAAACCGCTGCAACCACCACCGGTGATATAAACACGCAGTTTCAGGTTCGGGTTTTCTTCATCAGAAATCAGGTTCTTCACCTTCTTCGCTGCGTTTTCAGTAAACTGTAACGGCAACGCAGCAGTTTCATTCAACAATGCTTCGCTCATAATCTCTCGCTCCCAATCCGCATTTGTTCAGGCCGCCGGATTGACTGTCTGAATAATGTACTCATTATCTTATACCTGAGTTAATGCTTCAAGTATGGGGTGTTTTGGTCGCGCTGTCCTGACTAATGGTGCCTTTAGTCTCAGATTCTGCTTCCGCTTTTTCGGTATTTTCACTTTCCTGCCGTTGCAAGGTGCGGGTCAGAATGGCCGAATACAAGGGTTTACCCCCCAAAAACTGTGCCATCAGCGTTGCGCCGAGACAGGTAATAATCATCGGCAAAATGAGCTGATAGTTATCGGTCATTTCCAGCACCAGCACAATTCCGGTGAGCGGCGCACGTACACTGCCTGCAAATAACGCGCCCATTCCGGCAATTGCAAAGGTCGCGGGCTCAATGCCGTATTGCGGGAAAAAGTACATCGCCGCGGTGCCGAATGCGGTGCCCAGCAAAGTGCCGAGCGCTAACATCGGCGCGAAAATCCCGCCCGGCGCACCGGAGGCGAAGCACAGTAACGTGGTCGCAACGCGGACAACAAAGATAAACAGAAGCATCAGCAGGCTGTATTTGCCGGCCGCCGCCAGCGGGATCAGCGCAAAGCCGCCGCCTGCCGCTTCCGGCTGAACCAGCCCGAGCAACCCGCAAAAGCCGCCCAGAATACCGCCAATAATCAGGATTTTTTTCAGATTGCCGCCGTGAATGCGCGCAAACATATCCTGCGTACGGAAAATCAGCGCGTTAAAGCTGACGCCCACCACGCCAAAAACCATGCCTAACACCAGATACAGCCACAGCGTGTTGAGCGGTGCGTTCGCCAGTTTCCCGACTTCAATTACCGCGCCATCGCCGTTGAAAACACGAAAGACGATGCTCGACATAATCACGCCGATAAACACCGCTTTGATGGAAATCAGGCTGTACCGGAATTGCAGACGCATCTCTTCGAGAATGAACAGGATCCCCGCCAGCGGTGCGTTAAAAGCGGCCGAAAGCCCGGCCGCCGCGCCGGTTGCCAGCAAAGAATGGCGCGCTTCAGCGCTGCGCAGCCGGAAAATATCCACCATCATTTTCCCGACGTTTGCGCCCATCTGCACGGTCGGCCCTTCCCTGCCCAATACCATGCCTGCGCCGAGTGTGCCCATCCCGCCAAAAAACTTCACCGGGATAACGCGCCACCAGCGAACCGGCCGTAATTCTTCCAGCGCGCCTTCAATTTCAGGAATGCCGGAGCCGCCCGCTTCGGGCGCGAATTTGCGCACCAGGTAATAACCAAACATCGCCAGCACGGCGGAAACCACAAAGGTCAGCGGCCACAGCAGGATCCAGTAATCGCTGAAAAATCCCAAGCCGGTGAGGCGCAGGTGCATCACCCAGTTAACCGCTTTTTCGAACGCCACGCCGAGCAGTCCGGCGACGGTACCGGCCACCGCGGCGACCATCAAAATCGTGACCGGCGTTTTATCGCGGCGCAGAAAAAGGCGCAGCACTTCACTGCGCTTACGCGGACCGCGCAGGCGCGGATTATCTAAATGTTCAGAGCCTGATTCATTCATTTGGTGAAAGGTTATTTGGAAAGAGTTGTGAAAGATTGATGGATTTAATCATACAAAATGCCGGCCTGACAGGATCTGCAACAATATGCCGCACGGTTTACGGTTTGATAACGCCGCTCACTTCACTAGAATGGGCGCATCAACATTCTTATTACATACAGAACCCAGCAATTCAGGAGCCGAATAATGAGTAAGTCAGAAAGTCTGTTCACGCAGGCGCAAGCGCTAATCCCGGGCGGTGTTAACTCGCCGGTACGTGCCTTCTCCGGCGTCGGCGGCGTCCCCTTATTCATTGCGCGCGCAGACGGCGCGTTCCTGTTTGATGCCGATGGCAAAGCCTATATCGACTATGTTGGCTCGTGGGGCCCGATGGTGCTCGGCCACAACAACGCGGAAATCCGCAACGCGGTTATTGAAGCAGCGCAACGCGGCCTGAGTTTTGGCGCACCGACCGAAATGGAAGTCAAAATGGCCGAGCTGGTCACCGGACTGGTGCCAAGCATGGACATGGTTCGCATGGTGAACTCCGGAACGGAAGCGACCATGAGCGCCATCCGTCTGGCGCGCGGCTTCACGCATCGCGATAAAATCGTCAAATTCGAAGGCTGCTATCACGGCCACGCCGACTGCCTGCTGGTGAAAGCCGGTTCCGGCGCGCTGACTCTCGGCCAGCCAAACTCTCCGGGTGTTCCGGCTGATTTCGCCAAACACACGCTGACCTGTACGTATAACGATCTGGATTCAGTGCGCGCCGCGTTCGAACAATATCCTGACGACATCGCCTGTATCATCGTTGAGCCGGTCGCGGGCAACATGAACTGCGTGCCGCCACTGCCGGAATTCCTTCCGGGCCTGCGTGCAATTTGTGATGAGTTCGGCGCACTGCTGATTATCGATGAAGTGATGACGGGTTTCCGCGTCGCGCTGGGCGGTGCTCAGGAGTATTACGATGTGATGCCTGATCTGACGTGTCTGGGTAAAATCATCGGCGGCGGTATGCCGGTAGGCGCGTTTGGTGGTCGTCGCGATGTGATGGAAGCGCTGGCGCCAACCGGGCCGGTGTACCAGGCGGGTACGCTTTCCGGTAACCCGATTGCGATGGCAGCCGGTATCGCCTGCCTGACGCAGGTGGCACAACCGGGCGTGCATCAGACCCTGACCGAACGCACCACGCAGCTGGCTGAAGGTTTACGTGAAGCCGCAGCAGAAGAGAACATTCCGTTCGTGGTGAACCACGTCGGCGGCATGTTTGGCCTGTTCTTTACCGATGCCAAAACCGTCACCAGCTATCAGGACGTGATGAAATGCGACGTTGAGCGTTTCAAAAAATTCTTCCACATGATGCTGGAAGAAGGCATTTATCTGGCACCTTCCGCGTTCGAAGCGGGCTTCATGTCTCTGGCCCACACGCAGGAAGACATTCAGCGCACCATCGACGCCGCGCGCCGCTGTTTCGCTAAGCTTTAAGCCGCTCTATCCTGCAGAAAGCAAAAAGGGGCCATCTGGCCCCTTTTCTATTGGCAAACACGTTAACTCGCCTGCTTTCTCAGCAGATAGATAAAGTACGGCGCGCCGATGAAGGTCGCGAGCAAACCGGCGGGGATCTGGTTTGGGAAGATCACCATACGGCCACACCAGTCCGCGAAGACCATCAGCAAACCGCCGAGAATACTCGCCACCATCCACTGCGGAACGGCGCGGCGGAATCCCATCATGCGCGCCATATGCGGTGCCATCAGCCCGACAAAACTCAGCGGCCCGACGGTCAGCGTTGCGGCCGCCGTCATCACGGCGGCCAGCAGCAGGATCGCCACACGCGTTGGCGTCAGCGCCAGCCCGACGGATTTCGCGGTCACGCTGCCGAGCGGCAAGATGTTTATCCAGCGGCGGCAGAACGGCACGATGGCCATCAGCACGGCGGCCAGCACCAGCGTTCGCCACGCCATCGGCGCAGTCACTGAATAGGTCGAACCGGAAAGCCAGGTCAGCAAACCGCCCATACGCGGATCGCCGCTGGCCAGCAGCAGTGTCATCAGCGTGGTGAAAGCGGTACTCAACGCAATGCCGGTCAGCAACATCCGTTCCGCCGAGAAACTGCGCAGGCCGGAGGCGACCATAATCACCAGCAACGTTAACGCCGCACCGGCACTGCCCGCAGGCAGCAGCCACACAAACGCATCGCCGGGAACGATAAACATCATTACCACGACGCCGGTCGCCGCACCGGAGCTGATCCCCAGCACTTCCGGGCTCGCCATCGCGTTACCGGTCAGTTTCTGAATCAGCACGCCGGAAGATGCCAGCATAATCCCTGCCGCCAGCGCCGCCAGTACGCGCGGTAAACGCCACGGCAGCAACGCCTGCAAATCTGCGCCCGTCGCCCAGCTCCAGCCTGTCGCATTACGCCCGACCATAAGCGCTATCACCAGCCCGGCGAGAAGCACCAGTAAAGCCAGCGCAACCCAACGCACCAGATGGTGACGTTCATTGGGCACATTGTCGCCCTGATTCATCGGCGGCGGCGTCATGCTGTTTCGCAGACGCGGCAGCAGCCACAGCAGCAACGGCGCACCGACTAACGCGGTCGCGGCACCGGTCGGGATTTCCATCCAGATCTGCGTCACGTACTGCATCACCTGATCGGTGAACCACAGCAGCAATGCGCCAATCAGCGGAGCCATCACCAGACGCGCAGTCAGGCGACGTGCGCCGAGCATTTTTGCCAGAAGCGGCGCAAAGAGGCCGATAAAACCGATTATCCCGACGGCGTTGACCAGCTGCGCACTCATCAGGATCGCCAGCGCCAGCACTGCCAGACGCGCCGCCGACAAGCCTAAACCCAGGTTTTTCGCGACGCCGTCATCCAGCCCGAGCAGCGTCATCGGGCGCTGCAACAGGAAGGCCAGCAGCCAGACGATAATCACGCGCGGCAGTAAAAACGTCGCGACATCCCAGTCCTGCTGCGTCAGCGAACCGCTGCTCCACATATACAGGCTTTGCAGGCTCTGATAGTTGAAGATTCCGAGCAGGCCATTCACCGCCCCGCAATACAAACCGAGCACCAGCCCCGCGAGGATCAGCGTCACCGGCGACATGCGTTTGCCCCAGGCGATCCCGAACACCAGTCCGCCGATCACCACCGCTCCAGTCATCGCGGCAAACTGCTGCGTAATCATGCCGCCCGGCAACGCCCAGAGAGTGGCGATCGTCAGGCCGAGCTGCGCGCCCGCTGAAACGCCCAGCGTCGCGGGTTCGGCCAGCGGATTACGTAATACCTGCTGGAACAGTAAACCGACCAGCCCCAGACCGGCACCGGCCAGCAGCGCGACGGCGATGCGCGGCAGTGAGCTGTAATGGAAAAGCATCTGCTGAACATCGTCGATGTCCGGCTGCCAGAGCGCGCCGCGCCATAAGTGATAAGGCAATTGCTGGTGCAGGTTGTAGATGCTGAGCGCACCGGCCGCCAGCGCCAGAACTAAAAGTAGGATCAGCGAAACGCTGAGTGAACGGCGGTTCATACCGGTTTCCCCAGTGTGCTGTTCAGGATTTTACAAAAATGCATGGCGCTGAACGTCGCGCCGTAGAACCAGACGGCGGGGACAACGCTGAACTGATTAGCACGCACGAATGGCATTGATTTCCACAGCGGCGTTTTGGCAACCGCGTCCATGATGTCAGCGCTGCCGTGATCAAAACACAGCACGCGGGCATTTTTAATGCGGGTCAGGCGCTCAACGCCCACTGACACACTGCCCCAGAAGCTGCCTTCTCCGCTCCACGCGTTGGTCAGCCCGACATCGCCCATGATTTCATGGAACATGCTGCCCTGACCAAACACCAGAACGTGGCGCGGGTCGATAAAGGTCATCAGCAGAACCGGTTGCTGCGCGACCGGTTTCATCAGCTCACGCGTTTTCGCAATGGCGTCGTTATACACCCGCAAATGTTCTTCGGCGCGCTCCTGCAAACCGAGCGTATCCGCCAGTTTATGCAGCGATTTGATCGCCAGTTGCATCGGCTTCGCGCTGCCGTCATTGGCTTTCACACCCAGCACCGGCGCGATGGTTTCCAGCTGTTGGGTATCCGGACCATAACCTTGCGTTATCAGCAACAAAGAAGGTTTCAGTTGCTGGATAAGTTCCATGTTGGGTTCGGTGCGCTGGCCGACATCGATAACGCCGGGCGCCAGCGGCGGTTCTGCCACCCACAGGTTGTAATTGGGAATATCAGCAATCGCCAGCGGCATCACGCCAAGCGCAATCAGCAGCTCGGTAGGTAACCATTCGAGGGTAACAATGCGGCTCAGATCAGGGCGCGAGGCAGACAGCGCCGGCAGGGAAGTCAGTAACGGGGACAGCGCCATCATCTGTAAAAGACGACGGCGCGTCAGCCCTGAATAACGTTGAATATCAGACATATCAGTAAACGAAGCTTACCGGCGCACCGCCCGCAGGATGCGGAAGAATGCCCATCGGAATACCATAAATTTGTTCGAGAACGTCACCGCGCATCATGTCTTCCGGCGCGCCCTGCGCGATCATCTCACCGCCGCGCAATGCCATCAGTTCATCGCAATAACGCGCCGCCATATTCAGATCATGCAATACCGCGATCACGGTTAAGCCTTTCTCACGGCTCAGGCGCTGGATCAACGCCAGCACATCTTTCTGATGCGCGATATCCAGCGCGGAAGTCGGTTCGTCGAGCAACAGGCAACGGCTGTCCTGTGCGACCATCATTGCCAGCCACGCACGCTGACGCTCGCCGCCGGAGAGGCTATCGACCAGGCGCTGGGCGAACGGTTTCAGGCCCACCAGCGAAATGGCTTCTTCGACTTTTTCTTTGTCCTGATGTTTAAAACGCCCCAGCGCGCCGTGCCACGGATAGCGGCCAATCGCCACCAGTTCCTGCACCGTCATGCCTTCTGCGGCCGGAAGTTGCTGCGGCAGATACGCCACCTGACGCGCAAACGCTTTGCTGTCCCACTGGGCCAGCGGCGTTTCATTGAGGTAAATCGTTCCGGATGTCGCTGGTTGATGTCGTCCCAGCATTTTTAACAACGTCGACTTCCCCGAGCCATTGTGACCAATCAGCCCGCACACTTTTCCCTGCGGGAAAGTCAGCGACAGTGGCGCCAGCAGCGTTCGCCCCGGCACGGTAAAACTGACGTCTTGCAGGCGGAATACGCTGTCAGGAAACGGGGATGTGGGATGTACGTTGTTATCAGGCATAAGATTTTCTACGTCGACATCTGGTTGAAAACAGGAAACGGGCACGACCAGCGTGCCCGGAATTAACTTATTAAAGCCTTTAGAAACGGAAGGTGGCTGTTGCGACAACCTGACGCTCTGCGCCATAGAAGCAACCGTACGTCGCGAAGCAGCTTGCGACGTATTCACGATCCAGCAGGTTGTTGACGTTCACTGCCACGCTGGAACCGTTAAGACCGAAACGACCCAGATCGTATTTCACAACCGCATCCATCACAGTTGCGCTACCCACTTTGAAGGTGTTCGCCGGATCACCATAGCTGGAACCGAGGAAACGTCCACCGGTGCCTACGGTCAGGCCACTGAGGATACCGTCGTAGAAGGTGTAATCGCCCCAAAGTGAAGCCATGTGTTTCGGCACCTGCTCCGGGGTATTGCCCTTCAGCGTGGTGTCTTTCGTGTATTCCGCCTGGGTGTAGGTGTAAGACGCCGTCATGTTGATGTTGGCGTTCACTGCCGCTTTCGCTTCCAGTTCTACACCGCGGGAACGAATTTCACCGCCCTGGATAGAGGAGAATACGTGAGCAGGATCGGACATCAGGTTATTGGTTTTCGTCAACTGATAAACGGAACCGGTAACCACAACAGGCATATCTTTCGGCACATATTTCACACCGGCTTCGTACTGACGGCCTTTGGAAGGTGTGAACGTATTGCCCGAGAAATCTGCACCGGAGTTTGGCTCAAAGGATTCGCTGTAACTGAGGTACGGCGTAACCCCGTTATCAAACAGGTAGTTCAGACCGGCACGCCCGGTGAACTGGCTGTCATTACGCTCAGTGTAGTTATTAGCCTGATAAGCGCGGGTAGACTGCGTTAGCCAGTCATAACGACCGCCAACAGTCAGAACAAACTTGTTCCACTCGGCCTGATCCTGAGCATAGAGACCCGTTTGTTTCTGCTTGTTCTGCTGGTAAGGCGCGGCACCACCGAAATCGAAATCTTCGTAAACCGGGTTGTACAGATCCAGCTGCGTCGCAGTACCAAACGTGGCGTTCACGTCGTTGCGCATCTGCTGGAAATCGACACCGGTCAGCAGGGTATGATCCACGGCACCGGTCGCAAATTTGCTTTGTAACTGGGTATCAACCGCGAAGTTGTTCAGCTTCTCGTTATCCACCACGGTGCTGCGGTTCAACATATGATTGTTGATTGCTGTCGGACTGGTATCCAGTCCAACACCATAAACACTTTTCTGCGACGTTTTCGATTCAACATAACGCAGGTTCTGACGCACGGTGAAAGTATCGTTGAACTCATGGTCGAACGTGTAGCCAACCATTTTGTGAGACAGCGAATAAGTGTTATTTGGCGCACCTTCGTTGAAGCCGCTTCCCAGATGAGAGCCGTTTGGCAGTGGCTGAACGGTACCCTCTTTCGGTAACCAGCCGTAGTAACCCGTTTCAGGCGTGTCTTGCAGGTTAGCTAAGAAGGTGAAATTGGTTTTATCGTCAGGACGCCATGAGAAAGACGGCGCAATAGCGTAACGTTTTTCTTTCGACATATCCTGCTGAAGGTCGTTGGAGCGCGCCACACCGGTCAGACGGTAAGAGTACACGCCAGCATCGTCGATGGCATCACTGAAATCAAAACCGGTCTGCCAGAGATTATCTGTCCCCATTTTGAACTGCACTTCTTTCAGCGGTTCAGTGGTCGGACGCTTACTGACCATAGAAATGATACCGCCTGGGCTGCTTTTTCCGTACAGAACGGAAGTCGGACCGCGCATCAGTTCAACGCGTTCAAGCATGTAAGGGTCGATAAGGACTTCGTTGTAGAAATCACCTTGCAGCTTCAGACCATCCAAATAGTTATTCTGGTTAACTGAGCCGAAGCCACGGATTTTCACCGCATCATAGGTATTTGAAGATCCACGGGTTGAAACGGTGATACCCGGCGTGTAACCCAGCGCTTCCTTGACGGACTGTGGCTGGTGAGTATCCATTTCTTCACGGGTGACCACAGAAACAGACTGGGGAACTTTTTCGATAGGTGTATCGGTTTTGGTCGCCGTCGCGCTGCGTTTTGCAGCGATCGTCGGAGCCGGGCCCCACGCAGATTCAGTGGATGTCTGAGTCGCGCCGGTGACATTAATCGTATCTTCTTTTGCGGTTGCTGTGGTTGCTGCACCTGCGTAAAACGCGGTGGAGCCCAGAACGGCGGTAATGGTTAACGCGAGCGTCCGACGCTTAAATGCGCCTTTTTGGACTGAGTTTGAAAGCGAGCATTGAGAAGCCATTGCATTATCTCTGGAGTGGTAATGGGAATGTAAACGATAATTATTATTATGACCGTCGCATAATATGCGCATTGCGCGGGGCTCTGCAAGCCTATTTGACTCATAGATTGGCTGAATGAATAAAAAGTATCCCCATGTTAAGCATGGGTAAAAACGCCTATGAATTATACGGAATGAGTTGTGAAAGACCTGACGGGAATGTAAAACACGACGGGGAAATTTGAGTTAAGAATAACAATTAAAAAGGGCGCGATTTTCATCGCGCCCTTTAATGTTTCTGAAATCAACAATTTGTTACTGGCCGGAACCGAACATGTCCTTGATCCAACCGGCAACACCGTTGCTGTCTTTCTTCTCGTCCTGCGCCTGAGGTTGCTGGCCCTGAGGCTGTTGTTGCTGCTGTTGCTGCTGAATCTGCTGCTGTTGTTGCTGCTGTTGCTGCTGAACGGCAGAAACAGAAGCCTGGCACATAGCATCCGGTGAATCCGTCCACACCGGAATGGAACGCACGGTGCCACCGCCCAACATACCGCCGCCGCCACACACAAAGTTACCCGCGCCGTCGATATTCATCGGGCTGATACCTTCCGGCATTTGCAGATCAAGCGGCTGAGGCGTGCCGTTTTCCAGATAGCGGCCATACAGCACCAGTGCACCGGTCGAACCCCACAGCTTAGACGGGCCGTTGTTATCGCGGCCAACCCAGGTGATTGCGACCTGATTGCCGTCGATACCGGCAAACCAGCTGTCACGCAGTTCGTTCGATGTCCCGGTTTTCGCGGCCAGATGCAGTTTCGGGAATTTGTTCGCCAGCGCGCGCGATGTCCCTTCCTGAACCACCTGCTGCATTGCGTACAATGTCAGATAAGCGGCCTGAGCAGGGATCACACGTACTGCCTGCGGGAAGCTCTGGTACAAGACCGTGCCGTCTTCCGCAATCACCGAACGCACCGCCGACAGTGGCGCTTTGTTACCGCCGCTGGCAATGGTCTGGTATTCCTGCGCCACTTCCATCGGCGTCAGCGCGATTGCACCGAGCAACATCGACGGCGTCTGGTTCAGGGATTCTTTCGGGATCCCCAAATCAATCAGCGTCTTTGTGATGTTGTCGAGACCCACCGCCATACCGAGATTAACCGTCGGGACGTTCATGGAACGCGCCAGCGCATCGACCAGCAGAACCTGACCGCGGAACTGATGATCATCGTTTTTCGGCGACCAGATCTGACCGTTCGCCAGTTTCAGGTTCAGCGGCTGGTCAGCAAGAATGGTATTCAGACGGTATTTATCCGGCTGCGACAGCGCAGTCAGATAGGTCGCTGGTTTAGCCAGAGAACCGACCTGACGGCGCGCCTGCATGGCGCGGTTGAAACCGGCAAACTGCGTTTCCGCCCCGCCGACCATCGCACGCACTTCGCCGGTATAACGGTCAACAATCACCATCGCGGTTTCGATGTCGTTCAGGCCGCTTTTCTTGCGAAGTAACGGAATGCCTTCCTCAACTGCTTTTTCCGCCGCATCCTGAGAAATCGGATCCAGCGTGGTGAAAATTTTCACCCCGGACATGTCCTGAACTTTATCGCCCAGTTTGGCCTGCAATTCCTGACGCACCATCTGCATGAACGCAGGCTGCGGTGAAATCACCCCGCCTTTGGGCTGTACGCCCAGCGGACGCGCGCTCAGCATGTCATACAATTCCTGATCGATAACTTTCTGATCGACCAGCAAACGCAGCACCAGATTACGACGTTGCAACGCCATCGCCGGGTTACGCCACGGGTTATACAGCGATGCGCCTTTCACCATACCGACCAGCAATGCCTGCTGATCGAGGCTCAGTTCGTTCACCGGACGGCCAAAGTAGTACAGGCTCGCCAGCGGGAAACCGCGGATCTGATCCGAACCGCTCTGGCCGAGATATACCTCGTTCAGATACAGCTCAAGGATGCGATCTTTGCTGTAATCGGCGTCGAGCAAGACCGCCATCACCGCTTCACGCGCCTTACGGCTCAGCGAGCGTTCGTTGGTCAGGAACAGGTTTTTGACCAACTGCTGGGTCAGCGTAGAACCGCCCTGCACCGCATGACCGGCTGTCAGGTTCGCCACCACCGCACGGCCGATGGAATAGAAGTTAATCCCGTCGTGCTCGTAGAAATGGCGGTCTTCCGTTGCCAGCAAGGTATCAACCAGCAAGTCCGGGAAGCCGGAACGCGGCACGAACAGGCGTTGTTCGCCGTTAGCATTGGACGCCTGCAACATGGTGATCAAACGCGGATCCAGGCGGAACAGCCCGAAATCACGCTGATTATCCAGGTTTTTAATTTCTGACAGACTGTTGCCGTCAAACATAAGACGCGCGTTAACCTGCCCTTCTTTGCCTTCCGGGAAATCAAACGGACGGCGCAGTAAATCAATATAATTTGCGTGAACGGTAAATTCGCCCGGACGGGTGATGCGCGTCACTTCGCGATATTGCGTGCCTTCCAGCAACCCGACCATTTCAGCTTTGCTGATGGACATATCCGGCTCAAGGTTCACCTGACGACCATAAACGGCCGCCGGTAATTGCCAGACTTTACCGCCGTCGATGCGGCTGTGGATTTCACGGTTCAGATAGACCGCGTAAATGCCCAGCAGAATGGCAAAGACGATGAACAGCTTGACCAGCAGCCAGAAAATACGGCGTTTCAGGCTCTTCTTGCCGCCTTTTTTCGCTTTACGCGGCGGTGCTTTGCGGCTCATGCGAGATCCCCGTTCTTCTTCATAATCATCTTCATCCTCATACTCGTCATCGAGTTCCTCTTCTTCGTATTCGTCGTAGTCGTCATCCCGACGGCTGCGGCGAACCGGACGAGTCCGCACAGGCTTGCGCCCGGCGGGTTTACCTTTACGGCCAATTGGCTCGCGATCATCGCCAGACATCAGTCATTCTCCCCACGTACTGCTGTGTTCGTCATAAAGTTATTCTGCATAATGATTCTGTTTAGCTGAGTCATTTTCATATTCGATTCAAACGGATACTTTTTTATCCCGCAACGCGGGCAGCAAGGCGCTTACTCTGTGCCCGGCTTTGGTTAACTTCCAGAAGAAAGGTCTGAAAAAAAGCGACCTTTCCTGAACAATTTCGTCGCCACGCTTATTGCGCGGAATACTTCTTCGTTCGCCGCGTCGGAGCTGCTTCTGCCGGGTTGTCAGGCCACGGATGTTTCGGGTAGCGCCCTTTCATTTCTTTCTGCACTTCGCGGTACGAGCCCTGCCAGAACGCCGCGAGATCGGCGGTAATTTGCAAAGGCCGCTGCGCCGGAGACAGCAATTCCAGCACCACGGTCACGCGCCCTTCGGCAAGTTCAGGGCTGCGTTCTTCGCCAAACATTTCCTGCATCCGCACCGAAAGCGCCGGTGGCTGGTCTGCATGATAGCGGATCGGCAGGCGACTGCCAGTCGGGACGGTGTAATGCGTCGGTAAAGCGGCGTCAAGACGCTGACGCTGTTTCCAGTCACAAAGCCTTAATAAGGCATCATACAAATCAACCTGTTGCAGCGATTTTAACGAACGCACGCCCTGTAAAGAAGGCTGTAACCAGCTTTCCAGCCCGCCGAGCAGGGCCTCGTCGTCCATCGCTGGCCAGTCATCTTCCGGCAACCATTTGGCCGCACAGGTCAGGCGCAGGCGCAATTGTTCGGCGGCCACCGACCAGGTCAGCGCCTGCAAACCCTGCGTGCGGATCCAGTCGATCAGCGCCTGTTGCAGCTCGCCATCTTCCGGCTTCGCCAGCGGATTCGCTTTCAGCACCAGACGCCCGATTTGCCAGCGCCGCCACGCGCGCAGCGTACCTTTTTCTTCATCCCATTCGACCGCCGTCTGCTCTTTCACGACGTCCGGCAACCGCGCAGGCAGTTGTGTGATATCGAGCGAAATCGCCAGCAAAATTCGGGCGTCCGGGCTGTTGTTGCCCTGTAATAATTGCGGCGCAACCAGCCACGGCGCGCGGGTTAATCCGTCGTCCTGTGGCAAAGACGCGCCCAGCCCGTTCGCCAGCAGATAACGGCCATCTTCGCCGCGCCGCTGGGCGATACGGTCGCTGAAGGCCCGCGCCAGCAGCCACGGCGCGAGCGAGGCATCCGCGTCACCGCTTTTCGCACCGGTACGCTGCACCAGCTGTTTTGCCCGCCGCTGCCAGTTGCCCTGCGGACGGCTGAACCAGTAATCAATATCCGGCAATCCGCCGCGTGGTGGTTCTTCGAGCATGGCCGCCAGCAGAGCCGCCGTCGCCAGCGCGTCCGGGCTTTGCTGCGCCGAAGAAATCAACATCGCTGCCAGCCGTGGCTCGCAGCCGAGTTGCGCCATGCGCTGTCCGGCAGCGGTAAGTTTGCCCTGCGCGTCGGTCGCGCCAAGCTGATGTAAAAGGTGTTTTGCCGCCGACAACGCCGCCGCGGGCGGTGCATCAAGCCACTGAAGCTGGGCCGGATCCTGACACCCCCACTGCAACAGCTCCAGCCAGAAACTGCTCAGATCGCTTTGCAGGATTTCCGCTTCGGCCTGCGCACTGGCGCGTTCCCCCTGCTCTTTGCTGAACAGATGCCAGCACAATCCCGGCTCCAGACGCCCTGCGCGGCCTGCGCGCTGGGTCATCGACGCCTGACTGATACGCTGCGTAACGAGACGCGTCAGGCCGCTGCGCGGGTCAAACTGCGCGCTGCGCTCCAGACCGCTGTCGACCACCAGCCGGATACCTTCAATGGTCAGGCTGGTTTCCGCAATATTGGTCGCCAGCACGATTTTGCGACGTCCGGCGGGTGAAGGCTGAATGGCTTTTTGCTGCTGTTCTAAAGAGAGCGCGCCGTACAGCGGGCAGAGATCGACATCGTCTGCCACCTTGCCCGAAAGCAGATTTTGCACGCGGGTAATTTCGGAAACGCCGGGCAAAAACAGCAGCATCGAGCCGTGATTTTCACTCATCAGGCGGCTGACCACGCGGGAAACGCCTTCGTCCAGCCTTTCGTGAGTGGCGAGGGAAAGATACTGACGGTCAACCGGAAAACTGCGGCCTTCGGAGACGATCACCGGCGCATCAGGCAGCAGCGGCGATAAACGCAGATTGTCGAGCGTCGCGGACATGATCAGCAGTTTCAGATCATCGCGCAGCGCATTTTGTACATCGAGCAGCAGCGCCAGCGCCAGATCGGCCTGCAAACTGCGCTCATGGAATTCATCGAGGATCACCAGCGAAACACCGGTCAGTTCAGGATCTGCCTGCACCATGCGGGTGAGAATGCCTTCGGTCACGACTTCAAGCCGCGTCGCCGCGCTGGTTTTGCTTTCGGCGCGCATACGGTAACCGACAGTCTGCCCCGGCGTTTCGCCCAACTGCTGCGCCAGACGGAAAGCGACATTTTTCGCCGCCAGACGACGCGGCTCCAGCAACAGGATTTTCCCCGGCAGATTGCTCTGTTTGAGCAATTGCAACGGCAGCCAGGTCGATTTACCGGCACCGGTCGGCGCGAGCAGTAACACTTGTGGTGCCTGCTTAAGGGCGATTAAAAGCGGTTCAAGTACGGCGCTGACCGGCAAAGAAGACAATGAATTCTCCATGAGAGTTAACTTTAAACGGCGGGCATTGTAGCATTTAGCGCCAGATCCGGTATGTCGTGATTTTTTTAAACCAGGAATGAATATGTCTGCCGAGCGCCGCTTGTTTTTCGCCTTAGCGTTACCTGCAAAGTTACAAAAGCAGGTCATCAAATGGCGTGCCGATAACTTTCCGCAGGACACCGGCCGCCCCGTCGCGGCGGCGAACCTGCACATTACGCTGGCGTTTCTGGGCGAAATCAGTGAACTCAAAGCGGATGCGCTGACCCGCATCGCCGGGCGCATTCAGGCGCATAAATTCAGCCTGTGTCTGGACGATATCGGCCACTGGCCGGGTTCCGGCGTGGTCTGGATAGGCACGAAGCGCGCGCCCAATGCGCTGCTGCAACTGGCTTCGGTGCTGCGCTCTCACGCCGCGCGTAACGGCTGTCATCAGAGTACGCTGCCGTTTCATCCGCACGTGTCGTTGTACCGCAGCGCCACGCGGCCGGTGGCGATCCCACCCGCCACGCCCAACTGGCAACTGGACGCCGAAGGATTCAGTCTTTACGAATCGACTTACGAACGCGGGCGTACCCGTTACCGCTGCCTGCAAAGCTGGCCTCTGGCTGACATTCCGGCCATCTGAACCTCTTTCATACGGAAACTCTCATGCATTTCGAGCCAGCGCTTCAACCCGCTACCCTGATCAAACGTTACAAACGTTTTCTCGCTGACGTCATCACCCCAGATGGCCGTGAACTTACGCTGCACTGCGCCAACACCGGCGCAATGACCGGTTGCGCCACGCCGGGCGATACCGTCTGGTATTCCACCTCTGATAACGCCAAACGTAAATATGCCCACAGCTGGGAGCTGACCGAAACGCAGCAACATCACTGGATTTGCGTGAATACGCTGCGGGCAAACCAGCTGGTGCGCGAGGCAATAGAAGCCGGTCGCATACCGGAATTATCCGGTTACAGTAATTTATCGGCGGAAGTAAAATACGGCACCGAAAATAGCCGTATAGACTTGATGTTACAGGCAGAAAATCAACCTGACTGCTATATTGAAGTGAAATCTGTCACGCTGCTGCACGAAGGTCAGGGATTCTTCCCGGATGCAGTCACGCTGCGCGGCCAGAAGCATTTGCGCGAGTTACAGTCGATGGCAGAACAGGGGCAGCGAGCAGTACTTTTCTTCGCTGTTTTACATTCAGGCATTGAAAGCGTGTCTGCTGCACACCATATTGATCCCCGTTACACAGAATTGCTGACGCAGGTTCAGAAAAATGGTGTAGAAGTGATGTGCTACGGTGCCGCACTTTCTGCTGAGGGTATCCGCCTCACAGAACGTTTACCGCTGGTCACGAAATCGCTAAACGGATAAACCCAGTTCGGATAACCCTGTTATTAGCCGTCGGCGGCATAAAAAACAGGTCGCGAATACGCTTTTCCTCACAGGCTTGTCAAGCACCTGTCAGGAATAATTGCCAACCTCGTTGCCTTCTGTTATTTATAGCGGCCTGATTTTTTCCCCCGTTGGGGATCGAAATGTTCGAAGCCTCTCATTTGCAGACAATCTGTAAACGTTAAGGTGGATGAACATAGTGCGTGTTATGTAGGAGAAGCATCATGCAAGAAGGCCAAACCCGTAAGACGTCGTCCTTGAGCATTCTCGCTATCGCTGGGGTGCAGCCGTATCAAGAGAAGCCGGGCGAAGAGTACATGAACGACGCTCAGCTGGCTCACTTCAAAAAGATTCTTGAAGCATGGCGCAATCAGCTCAGGGATGAAGTAGATCGTACCGTTACACACATGCAGGATGAAGCTGCAAACTTCCCTGATCCGGTCGACCGTGCCGCTCAGGAAGAAGAATTCAGCCTCGAACTGCGTAACCGTGACCGTGAACGTAAGCTGATCAAAAAGATTGAAAAAACACTGAAAAAAGTGGAAGACGAGGATTTCGGTTATTGCGATTCCTGTGGCGTTGAGATTGGCATCCGCCGTCTTGAAGCACGTCCGACCGCTGACTTGTGTATCGACTGTAAGACTCTGGCAGAAATCCGCGAAAAGCAGATGGCTGGCTAAGTCCCGGGTTCCACGCGGTGCGTCATGCACCGCGTTCCCTTTAAAAGCACGACCCCATTCTTATGCCACAAAATCAATATACGGGCCGTTTCGCGCCTTCACCTTCCGGTGACCTCCATTTCGGTTCGCTGATTGCCGCACTCGGCAGTTATCTGCATGCCCGCGCCCAAAACGGCCAGTGGCTGGTTCGCATTGACGATATCGATCCGCCGCGTGAAATTCCCGGTTCTGCTGACCGCATTCTGGCCACGCTTGAACGCTATGGTCTGGAATGGGACGGTGACGTCGTCTGGCAATCCAAACGTCATGACGCCTACCGCGAAGTGCTGGACTGGCTGTATCAGCAACAAAAAAGCTATTACTGCACCTGTACCCGCCAGCGCATTACGCAAAGCGGCGGCTTTTACGACGGTCACTGCCGTGGCCTGAATTTAGGTGCAGAAAACGCCGCAATTCGCCTGCATCAGACCTTGCCGGTTTATAGTTTTGATGATGATTTTCAGGGGCATTTACAGGCCGAAAGCCAGCTGGCCGAAGAAGATTTTATTATCCGCCGCCGCGACGGGCTGTTTGCCTACAATCTGGCGGTGGTCGTTGATGACCATTTTCAGGGCGTGAATCATATTGTGCGCGGAGCCGATCTCATCGAGCCGACCGTGCGCCAGATTTCGCTTTACCGGCATCTGGGCTATCCGCAACCGGGATATCTGCATTTGCCGCTGGCACTGAATGAAAATGGCGACAAGCTTTCCAAACAAAATCATGCACCGGCGCTGCCTGAAGGCGATCCGCGGCCGGTAATCATTAACGCACTGAAATTTTTAGGCCAAACGCTGCCGGAAAACTGGCAGGATTACACTTTGCCTTTATTATTACGCTGGGCGACAACGCACTGGACGCCCTCTGAGATACCGCGTCAGGGCGCTTAATCACCGCTGAACTGACATCGGCATTCTCAAAGAGGCTATCGTGAGCTATGATTAGCCGCTGTTTTTGCGTCACGCCAATTTTTTCAGTCACTATCGAGGTGTACCATTTTTACCCGAGTAGCCAATTTTTGCCGTAAGGTGCTGGTCCGTGAAGATAAAGTCGTTCGTGAAGAAAAGGCTGTTCATGACGAAGCCGCACTTCATGGAGAAGTTAATCGTGAGGATAATTCCCGTCGCGATCCGTCTCCTGTGGCTGAAAACACTGTGAAGGCAAACCATCCTGAACGTCGTGACAACGAGCAACGCCGCGAAAATCGTGGCCGTCGGGATGACAACGCAAACCGGGGCGACCGTCGTAATAACAACAACCGTCGCTCAGCGCCTTATCAGCCGCGTGGCGAACGTAATGACAATCGCGGTGAACGTACCGACAACCGTGGCGAACGCAGCGAACAGCGCGCTCCGCGTACCGAGCACGTCCAGAAACCACGCCCGTCATTTGATTACGCGGGCGAAACCCGTGCGATGACCATCATTCCCCGCGATGAGCATAATATTTCCCGCCGTGACATCAGCGAAAACGCCCTGAAAGTTCTGTACCGACTGAACAAGTCTGGCTATGAAGCCTTCCTGGTGGGCGGTGGCGTGCGCGATTTGCTGCTGGATAAAAAGCCAAAAGATTTCGATATCACGACCAATGCAACGCCTGACCAGGTGCGCAAACTTTTCCGTAACTGCCGTCTGGTTGGCCGCCGTTTCCGTCTGGCCCATGTGATGTTCGGCCCGGAAATCATCGAGGTCGCCACGTTCCGTGGTCACCACGAACAGTACGAAGAAACCGACGATAAAAACGTTTCCCAGCAGGCCCAGAACGGCATGCTGCTGCGCGATAACATCTTCGGCACGATTGAAGACGATGCTCAGCGCCGCGACTTCACCATCAACAGCCTGTATTACGGCGTGGCTGATTTCACCGTCCGCGATTACACCGGCGGCCTGCGTGATCTGGAAAACGGCATCATCCGCCTGATTGGTGATCCGGAAACCCGCTACCGCGAAGACCCGGTGCGTATGCTGCGTGCGGTGCGTTTCGCTGCAAAACTCGACATGAAGATCAGCCCGGAAACCGCTGAGCCGATCCCACGTCTGGCGACCCTGTTACAGGAAATTCCGCCTGCGCGTCTGTTTGAAGAATCGCTGAAGTTGCTGCAAGCCGGCTACGGTTATGCCACGTACAAAAAACTGTGTGAATACCAGCTGTTCCAGCCACTGTTCCCGCTGATTGCCCGCCAGTTTACTGAGCATGGCGACAGCCCGATGGAACATATTCTGTTGCAGGTTCTGAAAAATACCGACTACCGTTTGCAAAACGATCAGCGCGTTAATCCGGCGTTCCTGTTCGCGGCAATGTTGTGGTATCCGGTGATTGAACATGCACAGAAACTGGCGCAGGAAGGCGGTCTGACGTATTACGACGCCTTCGCGCTGGCCATGAACGATGTGCTCGACGAACAATGTCGCACGCTGGCAATTCCAAAACGTATTACCACGCTGGTGCGTGACATCTGGGCATTGCAGCTGCGTCTGTCCCGCCGTCAGGGCAAACGCGCGCACAAGCTGATGGAACATCCTAAGTTCCGCGCCGCTTACGATTTACTGGTTCTGCGCGCTGAAGTTGAACAGCATCGCGAACTGCAAAGTCTGGCGCAGTGGTGGGGTGAATTCCAGGAAGCCACACCGGCCTCGCAGAAAGCCATGCTCGGAACGCTCGGTGACGACGCAACGCCTGCGCGCCGCGCACGGACACGTCGTCCGCGTAAACGCGCTCCCCGCAAGGACGGCGGTCAATGATCCGCGTTTACCTGGCTCTGGGAAGCAATCTCTCACGACCTCTCGACCAGGTAAATTGCGCGCTGGAGGCGCTGGCACATTTGCCGCGCACCCGTTTTGTCGCTGTCTCTCCGTTTTACCGCAGCAAACCGCTGGGGCCGCAGGATCAGCCTGATTATCTGAACGCCGTGGTGTCGCTCGATACGTTGTTACCACCGGAAGAGCTGCTCGATTGCACGCAAGCCATCGAGCAAAATCAGGGACGTGTCCGCAAAGCCGAACGCTGGGGCCCGCGGACATTAGATCTGGATATGCTGTGTTATGGCGATCGGGTGATCGAGACTGAACGTCTGACCGTGCCGCATTATCATATGAAAAACCGCGAGTTTATGCTTTACCCGCTGGCGGATCTGGCACCGGATCTGGTGTTCCCGGATGGCGAAACGTTGCAAAGCGTATTGGATCGCGTTCCGCTGAATGGCCTGAAAAAATGGTAAGCCGCTCAGCGACTTACCCGCACCTGTAATCCCCCTTCTGCTTTGTTCTGGTACTCCACCCGCAAGTGATGTAACTGTGCGATCCTCTGTACGATCGAAATGCCCAGACCGCTGCCGGTTTGCTCCTGACCGGGTGGCCGGTAAAAGCGTTCGCCCAGCCGCGCCAGATGTTCTTCCGAGATCCCCGGCCCCTGATCTTCTACCGTTAATCCCTGCGCATTCAGCGTGACCGACACAGTGGTTCCCGCCGGAGAATAACGAATCGCGTTATCCAGCAGGTTACGCACCATCAGCGAAAGGAGAAGAGATTGCCCGCGCATTTGCGGCGGCGTTCCCTGCTCTTCAAAACGTAATTCGATGCCTTTGCTGTGCGCGCGATAATCCTGCTCAGCCAGATTTTGTGCAAGCAGCGAAGGCCAGTCGATGATCTCCAGTTCTTCAGGTTCTGAAAAACTTTCCAGCCGCGAAAGCGTCAGCAGCTGATCCACCAGCCGCGTGGCGCGATCGATACTGGTAGTCAGGTTTTCCAGCGCATGTTCACGCATTTCAGTGTCGTCACCGGACAGCTGTACCACTTCGGTTTGCACGCGCAATGCCGCCAGCGGGCTGCGTAATTCATGCGCGGCATCGGAAGTAAACCGGCGTTCGCGTACCAGCATTTCACTGGTACGGTCGAACAGAGAATTCAGCGCGTTTGCCAGCGGAAGGACTTCACCGGGCAGACGGTCTGTGACAATCGGCGTGGCATCTTCCGGCGATCGCTGACGCAGCCCCTCTGCCACCCGGCGTAGCGGGCGGAGTTCCAGCGTCACCATCACAATCAGCGCCAGCAGCAATACCGGCAATGAAGCCAGCCACGGCGTCAGTTGCCCGCTGACTAAACTCCAGGCCATATCATTGCGGTAGTCGTATTCCTGCCCGACGGCCACGCGATATTGCCCGTCCGGCGACGTCAGCCAGACCATACGCCAGTCGTCGTGGTCGCCTTTAATCTCGTCATCTTTAAAGCCCTGCGTGTTGCTGTCGAAGCGGATACGTTTGCCGTTTTCGCCGTCGTTGAGCAGCATGTCGCCCTGCTGATTGAAAATCGCAAACGTCAGCGCATCGTCATCGGTGTGGCCGCGCGAGCCTTTTCGTACCATCTTTTTGGTGTCCGGCAGCTCGGCGTCTTTTTGCATATTCAACCGGTCGCCCAGCCCGGTAGCGGCCAGACGTTTGGCAAACAACATCTGTTGGGTATCAAACACTTCGTTGATGTGTTTGCGGGTCTGGTGCCACGCCACGCCGCTGGCAATCAGCCACGTCAGTAGTGCCAGCACGGTAAACAGCAGGATCAGCCGGAGGCGCAAACTCAGGTTTTTCAGCTCCTTCACGCGTTCTCCCCGGATGAAACATCGCCCAGCGTATATCCCACGCCGTGAACGGTGCGGATGAAGCTTTTGCCGAGTTTGCTGCGAAGATGGTGGATATGCACTTCAACCGCGTTGCTGCTGACCTCGTCGTCCCAGTTATACAGTTTTTCCTGAATCAGGGTGCGCGCCAGTACGCGGCCTTTGTTATTGAGGAACAGTTCCAGCACCGCGACTTCACGCGGCGTGAGCGTGACGGTTTCGCCGTTGAGCGTTACACTTCGGGCGGCCGGATCGAATTCCACTGCGCCGTGCGTCACTTTCGGCGTAACCACGCCATGACGGCGGCGGATCAGCGCCTGTAAACGCGCGGCCACTTCCACCAGCGCAAACGGCTTACACAGATAATCATCCGCACCGGCCTGCAATCCGCCGACGCGCTGTTCAAGCGCATCGCGCGCCGTGAGGATGAGTACCGGCGTGTCGAGACCGGCCTTGCGCCATTCACGCAGCAGCTCCATGCCGTCCATTCCCGGCAGGCTTAAATCGAGGATCACCGCATCGTAAGGCGCGCTGTCGAGCGCGGCCTTACCGGTCAGCCCGTCAGTAAACCAGTCGAGCGTAAACCCCAGTTTTGTCAGCCCGGCTTTGATGCCGTCGCCAATCATTTTGTCGTCTTCAACCAATAGAATTCGCATGGTTCCCTCCGTTTTTTTCATTATAGGCGAAGCTTCTTAATCACTTCTTAAGACCTGAATCATAGAGTCCGTTGCTGATCTTGCTGTCTGCATTTCGGCTCATACAGTAGAATACTGGCATCATATTCATCCGATGAATTATTCAAAGGAAAGTGTTCATGAAACCAACAACGCTGAGCCAGCTTCGCCAATGGAAGCAGGAAAAACACAAATTTGCGACCATTACCGCGTATGACGCCAGTTTCGCGCAATTGTTTGCCGAACAGGGTATCAGCGTGATGCTGATCGGTGACTCCCTCGGCATGGTCGTTCAGGGCCAGGATTCCACCCTGCCGGTGACGGTTGAGGAAATTGCTTACCACACGCGCTGCGTGCGCCGTGGCGCGCCTCAGGCTTTATTGCTGGCAGACCTGCCGTTCATGAGTTACGCCACGCCGGAACAGGCGTTTGAAAGCGCGGCAATCCTGATGCGTGCCGGCGGCAATATGGTGAAACTCGAAGGCGGCAGCTGGCTGTGCGATACAGTTAAAATGCTGACCGAGCGCGCCGTGCCGGTGTGCGGCCATCTCGGGCTGACGCCGCAATCCGTGAACATTTTTGGTGGTTACAAAGTGCAGGGGCGCGACGAAGTGGCCGCAAACCAGCTCATCAAAGATGCGATGATGCTCGAAGAAGCCGGGGCGCAGCTGCTGGTGCTGGAATGTTTACCCGTTGAACTGGCGCGCCGCGTGACCGAAGAACTGAGCATCCCGGTGATCGGCATTGGTGCCGGTAACGTGACCGACGGACAGATTCTGGTGATGCATGACGCGTTCGGCATTACCGGCGGCCATACGCCAAAATTTGCCAAAGACTTCCTCACAGAAGCGGGCGATATCCGCAGCGCGGTGCGTTTGTATGTCGATCAGGTTGCGCAGGGCGTGTATCCGGGCGAAGAGCATTCCTTTAAATAATCGGGAGAAGAAGTGTGCTGATAATTGACAGCGTGGCGCTGCTGCGTCGCGAGATCCGTGATTTTCGTAAAAATAACAAACGCATCGCGCTGGTGCCGACAATGGGCAACCTGCACGAAGGCCATATGACGCTGGTGGAAGAAGCCAAAGCGCGTGGCGACGTGGTGGTGGTGAGTATTTTCGTCAACCCGATGCAGTTTGAGCGAGCGGATGATCTTGAACGTTATCCGCGCACGTTGCAGGAAGACTGCGAAAAGCTGAACAAGCGCGGCGTGGATCTGGTATTTGCTCCGTCTCCGGCGGAGGTTTATCCGAAAGGCCTGACAACGCAGACGCAGGTCGATGTACCGGTGATTTCCACCATTCTGGAAGGCGCGAGCCGTCCGGGGCATTTTCGTGGCGTCTCTACCATCGTCAGCAAATTGTTCAATCTGGTGCAGCCGCAGGTAGCCTGTTTCGGCCAGAAAGACTTCCAGCAACTGGCGCTGCTGCGCACGATGGTTGAAGACATGGGCTACGACATTGAAATTATTGGCGTACCGATTGTCCGCGCCAAAGACGGTCTGGCACTGAGTTCGCGCAATGGTTATCTGACCCCGGAAGAGCGTAAAATAGCGCCACAGCTGAACAAGATCATGACCGCGCTGGCGGAGCGTCTAAGCCAGGGCGAGCGTCACGTTGAAGAGATGTTGCAGGAAACCGCGCAACAGCTGCGTGAAGCCGGATTTACGCCTGATGAGTTGTTTATTCGTGATGCCAAAACCTTGCAGGAATTGTCCGTCGACAGCACATCTGCGGTGATCCTGATGGCGGCATGGTTAGGGAAAGCCCGGCTGATTGATAATCAAGAGGTTGATCTGACGCAGTAGACAGCGCAGCTCAAATCGGCAACTATGTTGGCCGCCGGAAATATCGGAATTTTATTATCTCCGCCCGGTGGGTTCCCTGATTTTTTACGCAAGTAAGGTATATGTGATGATCCGCACTATGCTGCAAGGCAAACTGCACCGGGTTCACGTGACTCAGGCAGATTTGCACTACGAAGGTTCCTGCGCCATCGACCAGGACTTTCTCGATGCTTCAGGCATTTTAGAATACGAAGCGATTGATATTTATAACGTTGATAACGGTCAGCGTTTCTCAACTTACGCCATCGCGGCAGAACGCGGTTCGCGTATTATTTCGGTTAACGGCGCTGCGGCGCGCTGCGCCTGTGTCGGCGATCTGCTGATCATCTGCTCTTACGTGCAGATGTCTGACGCTGATGCCCGCCAGCACAAACCGAAAGTGGCTTATTTTGAAGGTGAGAACCAGCTAAAACGCACCGCGAAAGCCGTGCCGGTTCAGGTGGCTTGATTCTCTGAGCAACACATAAAGAATTATAAAAAATCTGAATCCCCCCAATCATTCGAGTTGCATCACAAAAGGCTTTAGCCTTTTGAACAGCGCTTGCGCTGGCCCCTATGGGGCGAGGCTCTGCCGAGTAACGCGGCAATTGAGTGAATCCCCGGGAGCATACATAAGTATGTGACCGGGGTTCACGAGGGCAGCCAACGCAGAGGCGGCCCGAAAGATGAAGGGGATTAACTTCTCAGACCGCGTCCGCGTTCAATCAGATACCACGCCAGCAGATAAAATACCGCGATAAACGCCACCAGCACGCTCATCGTGAAGATCAGCGGAACGTCACTGACGCCAAGGAATCCGTAGCGGAAACCGCTGATCATGTAGACGATCGGGTTCAGCTTGGAAATCGCCTGCCAGATTGGTGGCAGCAACGACAGCGAGTAAAACACGCCGCCCAGATACGTCAGCGGAGTCAGCACGAACGTCGGGATCAGGCTGATATCATCAAACGTGGTGGCAAACACCGCATTCAGCAAACCGCCCAGCGAGAACAGGATCGCGGTCAGCAGCAGTGTCAGCGCAATCACCCACCAGGAATGGATCACCAGCGGCACGAAGAACAACGAAATCGCCGTGACCAGAATCCCCACGCAAATCCCACGCGCCACGCCACCGCCGACATAACCGGCGATCACCACGTGCGTTGGCACCGGTGCAACCAGCAGCTCTTCAATATTGCGCTGGAATTTCGCGCTGAAGAAAGACGAAGCCACGTTAGCGTAAGAGTTGGTGATTACCGCCATCATGATCAGGCCCGGCACGATGAACTGCATGTAAGTAAAACCATGCATGCTACCGATTTGCGAACCGATCAGATTGCCGAAAATGATGAAATAAAGTGTCATGGTGATCACCGGTGGAACCAGCGTTTGGATCCAGATCCGGCCAAACCGGTTGATCTCTTTCATCCAGATACTTTTGAGTGCTACCCAATACAGTTGCGACATTATTTCTTTTCCCCGCTGCCGTTCACCAGCGTGACAAACAGCTCTTCCAGACGGTTAGCTTTGTTACGCATACTTAATACCTGTACGCCCTGCTTGCTCAGCTGGCTGAACAGGGAATTCAGGCCTTGTTCACGCATGACTTCAACTTCCAGCGTCGACGTATCTGTCAGCTGGCTGCGGTAGCCTTCAAGTACCGGCAGCGGGCTTTTCGCCCCTAAATCCAGAATGAAGGTTTCGGATTTGAGCTTGGACAACAGCGCTTTCATGCTGGTGTTTTCCACCAGTTCACCGCCCTGAATGATGCCGATATTGCGGCACAGCATTTCGGCTTCTTCCAGATAATGCGTGGTCAGAATAATGGTCGTGCCCTGTGCATTCAGCTCTTTCAGGAAACCCCACATCGAGCGACGTAGTTCGATATCTACCCCGGCGGTCGGTTCGTCGAGGATCAGCAGTTTCGGTTCATGCATCAGCGCGCGGGCAATCATCAGACGACGCTTCATGCCACCTGAAAGCATGCGGGAACGCTCATTACGCTTGCCCCAAAGATCCAGTTGGGTCAGATATTTTTCGGCACGTTGAAGCGCCAGCGGACGCGGCACGCCGTAGTAACCGGCCTGGTTGACGACAACCTGCATCACAGTTTCAAACGGATTGAAGTTGAATTCCTGCGGCACCAGCCCGAGCTGACGCTTGGCGTTGACGATATCTTTGTCGATGTCGTAACCGAACACCTGAACTTTACCGGCAGTTTTGTTCACCAGTGAGCTGATGATGCCGATGGTCGTCGATTTACCCGCACCGTTCGGCCCCAGCAGGGCATAAAAATCGCCGGCTTCGACGCGCAGATCGATACCGCGCAAAGCCTGTACACCACCGGCGTAAGTTTTGGTTAACTTTTCCAGTTCCAATGCATAATTCATAAAGGAAGCGTACCTTGTTGTGAAAACCCTGTTGTAGGAATGCGTAAAAGGAGATGTTGAATCGGTTTTAAAAGACGGAGCATTGCCCTATATTACTCCATCGCTGTTGGCTCGTTACAGGCTATTAACCTCAATGAATGATATAGAAAAGCTCATCAGTAATAATGCCAACTGGTCCAAGACCATGATCGACGAAGATCCTGGCTTCTTTGAACGACTTTCCCAATCTCAAAAACCCCGTTTTCTGTGGATCGGTTGCTCCGACAGTCGCGTTCCCGCTGAGCAATTGACCGGGCTTGAACCGGGCGAACTGTTTGTTCACCGTAACGTCGCCAATCTGGTTATCCATACTGATCTCAACTGCCTGTCCGTTGTGCAATATGCTATCGACGTACTGGAAGTGGAACACGTCATCATTTGCGGTCACTACGGTTGCGGTGGCGTACAGGCAGCGGTTGAAAACCCTGAACTGGGTTTGATTAATAACTGGTTATTGCATATCCGGGACATCTGGTACAAACACAGTTCCCTGCTGGGCGAACTGTCACCAAATCAGCGTCTCGATAAATTGTGTGAGCTGAACGTCGTGGAACAGGTTTACAACCTCGGCCACTCCACCGTAATGCAATCAGCCTGGAAACGCGGCCAGAAAGTCACCCTGCACGGCTGGGTTTACGGCATTCAGGACGGACGACTGCGCAATCTCGAAGTCGACGCCACCAGCCGCGAAACGCTGGAACAGCGCTACCGTCAGGGCGTCTCCGCCTTACTGAACGGCAACCCGCAATAACAAGCCGCCCCACTCTACAGAAAATTAAAAAACAAAAGGCACAAAAATGTGCCTTTTTTAGTGAGATTTTTCGGGAAAGACTGTCAAGGGCGTAGCCGATGACGTCAGTTCTGACGGGGGAAGCGCGGGGCAACTGCAATGGACATAAAGTCCATGAGGAATGCGAGCACTTCCCGCGCCGGAAATGGCTAAACCGGGTAGCCAGGCACTATTCGTCCAGCATAACCACTTTGCCGACATACGGCAGATGGCGATAGCGCTGGGCGTAGTCGATGCCGAAACCGACAACGAATTCGTCCGGGATCGCAAAACCGACGTATTCCACTTTGACTTCAACTTCACGGCGTTCGGGTTTGTCGAGCAGGGTACAAATTGCCAGTGATTTCGGGCCGCGCAGTTGCAGGATTTCGCGCACTTTGCTCAGCGTGTTGCCGGAGTCAATGATGTCTTCGACGATCAGCACATCTTTGCCCCGAATGTCTTCGTCGAGATCTTTCAGGATTTTGACATCGCGAGTCGTAGACATGCCGTTGCCGTAGCTTGATGCGGTCATGAAATCGACTTCATGCGGCACATCAATGGCGCGGCACAAATCGGCCATGAACATAAAGGAACCGCGCAGCAGCCCGACCAGTACCATTTCGCTGCCGCTGTCACGGTAGTGGTCGGTAATTTTACGGCCCAGCTCTTCAATTCGGGTTTTGATTTCCTGTTCGGAAATCATGACATCAACGCGATGTTTCATATAAAGACTAACCACCTGATTTAAGAATATTTATCGCCGTTATTGGAAGAAACGGCGACCATATAGTGGATGGGATTATATCAAAGAACCCGCCGATGAGTAACGCCGGTGTCAGCCAATACCGGCCTGGTGCAGGTCATGCAGGTTGATGGCTCCCACCAAAATACCCTCGCTGTCGACCACCGGTGCGGCACTGATGTGCTGTTCGTGCAGGGCTTCCAACGCTTCACCCGCCCGCCATTGGGCAGGAAGCTGGTATCCCGGACGGCTCATCGCGCTCACCAGCGGATCATCCAGGCTATGTCCTTTCACCAGCCAGCGGCGCAAATCGCCGTCGGTAAAAACGCCCACGACATGCAGGCTGGCGTCACACACCGCAACCAGCCCCAGGCCGGTGCGACTCAGCTCCAGCATGGCATCCATGACATTTTTCTGGCTGTCGACAACAGGCAGACGATCGCCGGTGCGCATCAGATGATGGACGCGGTTGAGCAATCTGGCGCCCAGACTCCCCCCCGGATGTGACCGCGCGAAATCCTCGGCGCCGAAACCACGGTGGCGCATCAGTGCCATCGCCAGCGCGTCGCCCATCATCAACGTATTTACTGCGCTGGACGTCGGCGCGAGCCCCATCGGGCAGGCCTCGCGCTCAACGCTGATGTCGAGCACGCAATCGGCCGCCTGCGCCAGCGAGGAATTTTTGCCGCCGGTGATGGCGATCAGGCGCGTCTGGTTTTCTTTCAGTAACGGCAAAATCGTATCCAGCTCTTTTGCTCGGCCGGAATAAGAAATGAAAATCAGCACGTCATTGCTGCCAATCATCCCCAGATCGCCGTGCAGGGCTTCGGCGGGATGAACAAAGAACGCAGGCGTCCCGGTGCTGGCCAGCGATGCCGCGATTTTCTTGCCGATATGGCCGGATTTCCCCATACCGGAAACCACTGCTTTACCGGTGCAATTTAGTAATAAGCTGCACGCACAAAGGAAATTATCATCAAGCCGCGTCAGTAAACGTTTCGCTTCTTCAATCTCAATTTCCAGCGTTTCGCGTGCGTAGTTCAGTAATGAATCATTCATCGTCTTCCCCGACTAAAATAATGCGGATCCCCAGTTTTTCGATGGCCTCACGATAAGGAGCAGTTAACCCGCTGTCAGTGATCAACGTATCGACTTTGCCCAAATTACAGACCACGTTCGGGCTTTTGCGCCCGAATTTTGAGGAATCTACCAGCAGGAAAATACGTTCGGCGGCATTGCACATCGCCTGGCTGACGCCGTGAACTTCGTTAAACGTGGTGACCCCCCCGTTCAGATCAACACCATCGGCACCGATAAACAGTTTGTCGAAGTTGAATTGATCAAAAGCGCTTTCCGCCAGGCTGCCATGGAAAGAAGAGGATTTTTTACGGTAGGTGCCGCCCGGCATCAGAATGGTTTGATCATTATCAAGCTCGACCAGTGCATTGACGATATGCAGGCTGTTGGTCATAACCGTGATGTTATTGAACTGACTGAGGAAAGGCACCATCTGCATGACCGTACTGCCTGCGTCGAAAATGAGGGAATCGCCGTCCTGAATTTCGCTAATCGCGGCGCGGGCAATGCGCAGCTTTTTACCGGTATTAATGTGTGTTTTACGGTCGATGGGCTGGTCGCCTTCTTCGCGGCTCAGAACCACGCCGCCGTAGGTACGAATCACAGCACCTTCTTCTTCCAGCAGAGTGAGATCTTTCCGGATGGTGGTGCCTGTAGTGGCGAAATGCGCTGCCAGATCTTCCACCGCCGTCTTACCAAATTGCTGCAAATGCTCCAGTATCGCCGCCTGCCGTTGCTTAGGTTTCATCACGATTTCCGCTCAAATTTTCAGATAAATTCACTCGCCATCATTCTTTTTGAAAGATAATAGCTTTTAAAGTGAAAATATCATGATTTCGGTTCAATCGCTAATGATAGTGCGGTTTGAATATTCGGATCTTTCGGGAAGATCACACCTGTCATCAATTGTTCGCGTTTCATTCCATTAAGAGCAGTAAAGGGCTGAGGACGGGCAAAGATGGTCAGTCCGCGCAGCAGAAAACCCGCGCAGACCTTTTCTTCTTTATCGAAAGCCAGCGCCAGCACAACGCGCGGTTTGAAGCGACCGCCCGAACGCCCGACGCCCACTGAACCGCATAAACACAGCTGGTCAAAAGCATGATTGAAACGCTGCAACTGCCACCAGCCCAACACAATCTGCGCTACCCATGCCAGCATCGCGCACGCAATCAGTGCTGAAGTCGAGGTCATCGTTTTCTCCTTAAAAAACCCGCCCCGGTCTCAGACAAGGGCGGATGGCATCAGAACATCACCTGGCCGCCGGTAATATTGATTGACTGGCCGGTACAGTAAGATGCTTTATCACTGGCGTAAA
This sequence comes from Rahnella contaminans, assembly GCF_011065485.1. Lineage (NCBI taxonomy): Bacteria > Pseudomonadati > Pseudomonadota > Gammaproteobacteria > Enterobacterales > Yersiniaceae > Rahnella > Rahnella contaminans. The sequence goes on along the minus strand of NZ_JAADJS010000002.1, from coordinate 391,529 downwards.
ACAACAACATATCCAGCACATCCTGATAGTCACAACCGCGTTTGAGCGGCACTTTATCAATGTAATACTGTTCTACTTCGTCGGCCTGAATGCCGAGTTTCTTAGCGTATTGCGGTAATAATGACTGGAACATCGGCGATTTCAGCAGGTTCCCTAACATCAGCGAATGGACAGTAATACCGTATTCCGCCAGATCCAGCGCCAGAGATTGCGTCAGCCCCACGCCGCCGAATTTCGCCGCACTGTAACCCGCGTTGTGTTTGCTGCCCACTTTGCCGGATTTGGAGTTGATCTGGATGATGCGACCCGGAATTCGGTCGCGGATCATCAGACGGGAAAACTCCCGGGCGCAAAGGAAATACCCGACCAGGTTCACCTGAAGTGAGAGATCAAAATCATTGAGAGCAAAGTCGGTAATCGGCGAGGCCTTCGCCATTCCCGCGCTGTAGACCAGCAAACTGACGCCGCCAAAGGTCTGATCCACCGCCTTCGCCAGCTTTTCAACGCTACTTTCATTCGTGGCATCGACCACAAATCCAAATGCCCTTTCGTCTCCAAACTGCTGATTAATCTGTGCCGCAACTTCTGCGGCATTCTTTTCATTCAGATCTGCCACCGCAACCCGATATCCGGATTCAGCCAGCCCCTGACAGAGAAATGCGCCCAGCGTCTGCCCACCGCCGATCACGACTGCAACCTGTTCCATAACTGACTCCTGACTTTAGTGTTAATCGATAAATTTCAATATGCTGCCCAGCGGAATGTCTTCGGGCGTTACGCCTTTTACATGTACGCAGCCGGGATATTCCGCCTCCGCGCTGCCGTCAAAACGCAGCGTGATATGTCCGAGTTCGCGCAGGTTTTGCATCGCCACCTCGCCCACGGCGGTCACCGGATAAAGCACATCAGCCAGTTCCATGCAGGCTCCGCGATGCAGTTCGCCTTCGGTCTGGCCGTGCTGATGAATAAAGCAATAATCCTGAATATCAGCCGGTGCGCCTTCGCGGAATGTAATCAGCATCTGATCAAATAACGCCTCGCGGGCAAAGTCTCCGATATGCGTAATCCTGGTTTGATAAATAGTTTGCATGGTGACTCCTTACTGATAGATGAAGGCGGACGCGGCCCAGGCGATAAGCACCGTCGGGGCACCGGTGAGGAAACGGCTGACCAGCACGGACGGCACACCGACGCGAACGGTGTCCTGCTTGGCTTCTGCCAGTGAAAGCCCGACCGGAATGAAGTCGCAAGCCGCCTGCGCGTTAATCGCAAAGAGAGCCGGTAAAGCCAGATGCGGCGGAATATTGCCCAGCCCGATCTGAACGCCGACCAGCACGCCGATGACCTGCGCGATCACCGCACCGGGGCCGAGGAAAGGAGACAGCAGCGGGAAGGAGCAAATCAGCGCCAGCAACACCAGTCCGACAGGACTTTTGGCCAGAGGCGTCAGGCCGTGCGCCACCAGGTCGCCAAGACCAGACGCCATAATGATGCCAATCAGTGCCGCCACAAACGCCATAAACGGCAGGATAGTTTTGAGCACCGTATCAATGGTATCGCGCCCGGCCTGGAACAACACCGCGACGCCCGACCCCATGCCCATTCCGACTTTTGCCAGCAGTCCGTCACTCTGCTCGGTGATTTTTTTGGTGGTGTCGTAGTCTCTCACAGCCGCTGTAGGTGCGGGTTTACTGTCCACAGGTGCCGGTTTTTCGCGTTCACTGGTATCGAAAACGATGTCGTGTTCACGCACACCGGAGACATAAATGTCTTCTGTAATAAACTGTGCCAGCGGGCCGGATTTGCCGGTCGAATGGATGTTCACGGTCGGGATCCGACGTTTTGGATAAATACCGCAGCGCAGCGTTCCGCCGCAGTCGATCACCGCCACACCGATTTCTTCTGCCGGGGGCTCACCTTCTTTAAAACCATCAACGGTTTCCCAACCCGTCAGTTCCGCCAGTTTGTCGACGATCGCCGGACGCGTGCCCGCCGTGATATACACAATTTTTTTGCCTGGTACGGCCTCAATCAGTAACGGACCGCCCCAGCCACCTTCACCCCGGTTAATTCGAATGGTAACGCTCATTTTCTGCTCCGCGTTTAAAGTTGAACCTGACGATCAAGCTGAATGCCCATCTTCCTTTCGAAGATGCGCGTCGTGAGATCGGTCACCCAACCCCGGAAGAAGTTGGTCACCATGCCGACGAGGAAATAGCTGACCGCCAGTGGCCCGAGCGGTAATCCCAACGTGGTCAGCCCGCTGGCCACACCGAGATAAACGAACAGTTCGCCAGGATTAATGTGCGGGAATAATCCGTTCATGGAATGGCAGCTGTAGGAACCCGCCGCATAGTAACTCGGCTTGTAAATCTCAGGCATGAAGCGCCCGAGACTCAGCGTCATCGGGTTACAAAAAACAAATGTGCCGATGACCGGCAACAACAGATAACGTGAAACCGGATTTCCGGCACAGCGCTGCGCCAGACGTTCGATCCTGCGCTGACCCACAAAAACGATCAGCGCATTCATGACCACCAGCAAACTGATTAAGAGCGGTAAAATGCCGGTTACCATACCGACAAAAACCTCTCCCCCTTTTTGAAACAGGCCGATAAACCATTCGGCACTGTGTGTAATCACTTCAATCATCTTGTTCTCCTGTAGGGATACGTGAGCTTTAAGCTTTCATGTTTCGTCACTCCACGCTGAAAATATAATCATATTGAACTTATAATAATTCCATATTGATCACATTTCGAAAGATTTACCTTTCGAAATGAAATTTTTATAATCAGGTACTGGCAGAGAATTAAAACGGGCGGGAATGGCGGGTAAAAAAATGGCCCGGAGAATAGTCTCGGGCCATTTTTTCAGGGAATTACAGAAAGGAAATTAGAAAGAAGCTTATGCCGACACCGTAAACGCGAGCATCATGCCGGTATCTTCGTGTTCCAGCAGATGGCAATGCGCCATATAGGCATGCTGTTTATCCGCCAGGTGACTGAAGCGCACCAGCACTTCGCTGCGGGCGCCTTCGACGCGGACGATATCTTTCCAGCCCTGACGGTGCGGCGCGACCGGCTGGCCGTTTTCAGAAAGAATACGAAACTGTGTGCCGTGGATATGGAACGGATGCAGCATCATGTCGCCTTCGCCGGAAATCGTCCATTTCTCGTATTGCCCTTGTTTCACATCGAACGCAGGCACGTTCATGTCGTAGGCTTTGCCGTTGATTTTATTGCCCTGCATGAAATCGTAACTTCCGGCCACTTTGCCCATGTCCATTCCGGCCATACCGCCGTGGCCGTCATGGCCCGAACCGGACATCCCCGGCATCGCCGCCATATCCATATCACCGCCGCCGTGATCCATGCTCATGCCGGCCATCGCGCTGTGACCGTAACGTTTCATCAGCGCCGCCATGCCCTGCTGATCCAGTTGCGGATCCATCATCAGTTGCAACCAGCGGGTCGGCAGATTATCAGTAGAAACCAGCGCCGGAAGCGGCACCAGCGTGTCCGGCAGTGAACCGCCGCTTTGGGTCAATGTCGGCTGAATGCGTAGTACCGGCAACGGCTTGTCGAACGGTGCCAGCGTCATACCCATTTGTTTCACCGGCAATGTGACCAGATCAAACGCTTTACCGTCGCTGCAATCAATCAGCACTTCAAAACGTTCCCCCATCAGCAACGGCAAATCACTGACTTTTACCGGCTCGGAAAGAAAACCGCCGTCGCTGGCAATAACGTACATCGGCCGCTGGTCGCTGGTGGCGATGTGCAGCGAGCGCGCATTGCAGCCGTTAAGCAGACGAAAACGCACCCAGCCGCGCGAAATGCCGTGCTGCGGATAAATCGCGCCGTTAGTCAGCATGTGCTCGCCGAACCAGCCGATCGCGGCAGTCATCACGTCCATCTGGTAATCAATCTGTCCGGCGTCGCTGAGGCGTTTGTCCTGCAAAATGACCGGAATATCATCCACGCCCCAGCGTTTCGGGATCTGTAATGCGTCGCTGCCTTCATCTTCAATCAGGACTAATCCGGCCAGCCCCATTGCCACCTGATAGCCGCTGGTCTGATGCGGATGCGGGTGAAACCAGCAGGTCGCGGCGGGTTGATCGAGCTGCAAACTCACGCTGCGGCTCTGGCCCGGCGCGATCAGCCCCTGAGGACCGCCGTCAATGTCACCAGGAATTTCCAGCCCGTGCCAGTGAACGGTGCTCGCGACGTCCAGATTGTTTTTGACCGTGACATTGAGCGGTTTGCCCCGCCGCACGCGCAGCGCAGGCCCCAGCAGATTGCCGTTCACGCCCCAGGTTTGTGTATTCACCCCGGGCAGAAACTGGCTCTGACCACGTTGCAGGGAAAGCGAAATCGCGCTGCGGGCATCCGGTTCAAGCAGTGTGGGAATGGGCAACGCCGGGCGGTCAGCGGCCAGCGCAAACCGGCTCCAGCCGGGTAACGTACTGGCGGCGCCCAGGAGCGTTGTCCACTTCACAAAATCGCGACGGTTCATGTTCAGTCCTTATGATGGAAAATTGCCAGACGAACGGCATAAAACTGCCATAATAGTACGACAGCCTAAACCCTCCACTAAGGGGAAGGTCAAGTGGCGGGCACGCAGAAAAGAAATTTGGTGCCACTCATCGCAAATATGGTAACGTCATTTCGATTCGCTTTGAGCCAGGTTTTTCTAATCTTTCAATCTAAAAGAACAAGAACACTTCCATGAAAAGAACAACATTGTGTTTGCTGTTACTGTCGCTGCTCGGCTTCTCCTCCGCCAGTCAGGCGTTGAGTGAGTCAGAAGCAGAAGATCTGGCGGATCTGACCGCAGTCTTCGTTTATTTGAAAAATAACTGCGGCTACGAACAGTTGCCTAATACCCAAATCAAACGGGCGATCGTCTTTTTCGCACAGCAGAATCGCTGGGATCTGAGCAACTACAACAGCTTCAATATGCAGGCAATGGGTGAAGACAGCTATCGCGACCTGAGCGGCATCGCAGTTCCGAAACCGGCCAAATGCAAATCTCTGGCGCGCGATTCACTGAGTCTGCTGGCTTATACCAACTAAATTTCCCCCGCAGTGCTCCGTCAGTCTGATGCCGGAGCGTTTCATTTCCCCTCTCCGGATCCGCGTCACACCTCACTCAGCTACAATTAAGCTAAATTTATCTGTTTGAAATTCAACCGTGCATGCGCAGGCAGAGTTAGCTATCATGTGCGCCCATTTTTATGGCTGCGAATGCTCAGGAGAAACAAAGACATGTCCCGGAACTCGTCACCCAAAGAAATATGGTATGAGACGCTGCACGCCCATTTTGGCCAGTACTTCAGCGTCGAAAAAGAGTTGTACCGTGAGAAAACTGAACACCAGGATCTGGTGATTTTTGAGAATGCGGCGCTGGGCCGCGTGATGGCGCTCGACGGCGTGGTGCAAACCACCGAACGTGATGAATTTATCTATCACGAGATGCTGACACACGTTCCGTTACTGGCGCACGGCGATGCCAAAAAAGTGCTGATCATCGGCGGTGGCGACGGCGGAATGCTGCGTGAAGTCTGCCGTCATAAAGGCGTGGAATCGGTCACGATGGTGGAAATTGATGCCGGCGTGGTGGAGTTTTGCCGCCAGTATCTGCCCAATCATAATGCCGGTGCTTACGATGATGCCCGTTTCAATCTGGTGATTGAAGATGGCGTGAATTTCGTGAATCAGACCGCTGAAACGTTTGATGTGATTATCTCCGACTGCACCGATCCGATCGGTCCGGGAGAAAGCCTGTTCACCTCGGCCTTCTACGAAGGTTGCGCGCGTTGCCTGAAACCGGGCGGCATTTTCGTGGCGCAAAACGGTGTCTGCTTCCTTCAGCAGGATGAAGCGGTCAACAGCCACACCAAACTGAGCCACTATTTCAGTGATGTCAGTTTCTATCAGGCCGCGATCCCGACCTATTACGGCGGCATCATGACCTTCGCCTGGGCGACCAATAACCCGGCTTACCGCCAGATCGACAGCCAGACATTGCAGGCGCGCTTCGACGCCGCAGGCATTACCTGTCGCTATTACAATCCGGCGATTCATCACGGCAGCTTTGCGTTGCCGCAGTATTTACTGAATGCCCTGTCAGCTGCGCGCTGATACCGCATCCGTAAGGGGGTGAACTAAATTGCAAAAACTAAAACTGCATGGCTTCAATAACCTGACCAAAAGCCTGAGTTTTTGTATCTACGATATCTGCTACGCCAAAAGCGCAGCCGATCGTGACGGCTATATTGCCTACATTGACAAAGAATATAACGCCAACCGCTTAACCGAGATCCTCACCGAAACCTGTTCGATTATCGGTGCTAACATTCTTAACGTTGCGCGGCAGGATTACGAACCACAGGGCGCCAGCGTCACGATTCTGGTGAGCGAAGAGCCGATTGACCCCAGTGATGTCGATACCACCGAGCATCCTGGCCCGCTGCCGAATTCCGTGGTTGCGCATCTCGATAAAAGCCACATCTGCGTGCATACCTATCCGGAAAGCCATCCTGAAGGCGGACTGTGTACGTTCCGCGCCGACATAGAAGTGTCCACCTGTGGCGTGATTTCACCGCTGAAAGCGCTGAACTATTTAATCCACCAGCTGGAATCTGACATCGTCACCATTGATTACCGCGTCCGCGGTTTTACCCGTGACGTGAACGGCGTGAAGCACTACATCGACCATTCCATCAATTCGATTCAGAACTTTATGTCGCAGGACATGAAAGGGTTGTACAAGATGATGGACGTCAACGTGTATCAGGAAAATATCTTCCATACCAAGATGTTACTGAAAGAATTCGATCTCAAGCATTATCTGTTTAATGCAAATCCGGAAGAACTGACTGGGCAGGAACGCAAGGAAATCACCGATTTGCTGTACAAAGAAATGCAGGAAATCTACTACGGCCGGAATCTCCCTGCCGTCTGATCGGCACATAAAAGAAAAGGCCGGGCATCGCGGGATGTCCGGCCTTTTTTTATCGTGAATTTTCAGCTAGCTTTAGGCCAGAGTCAGCGTAAATGGCTGTTCTAAAAGCAATTGTCTGATTTCTGAGTTCAGACCTTTATCGGTGATAATGTCAGTCATCCCGGCCAGCGGCGTGACACAAAAAAGCGAGTACGCACCATATTTACTGCTGTCAGCCAGCAACACCCTGCGGCGCGCATTAACGGCAAGATCCTGCTTGAGCCCGGCTTTTTCTTCTGTCGGCGTGGTGATCCCTTTGTCCAAACTCCACGAGTTACAACTGATAAACGCGATATCCGGATAGACGCTGCGCAGCAACCGGCGGCCATGCTCGCCGACGCATGACTGACTGCTGTCGTCGATACGTCCGCCAATAATGGTCACTTCGATTTGTTTAAATTCCGATAAAAACAGCGCGATACGCAAATCGGCTGTAATGACCCGCAGAGGCAAATGGGTCAGATTGCGCGCCAGTTCAAGCATCGTGGTGCCTGCATCGAGAACGACGGCATCGCCCGGTTTTACCATAGCAGCAGCGACTTCGGCGATGGCCTGTTTTTCCTGCAGGCTGCGCTGAAGCTTTTCATTGGTCGTCGGCTGGCTGGGAATGAAGCGGTTGAGCGTCACACCGCCGTGGCTGCGGCTGATGACACCCTGCTCGTCCAGTTTGATCAGATCCCGGCGAATGGTCGCCGGGGAGGCCGCAATAGCGGCAACCAGTTGTTCAACGGTGACCAGATTATGGCTTTTCAGATAATCCATAATCTGATCGAGGCGGCTTTGTCCGGTCAACGTGATTCCTTTTTTCCCTGCGCCGCTGGCGCAGAATTACGCCAGTTGTACGGCTAACTGAATGGAGATCGCCATGCTCTCAGACTTGGCTTTTCCTGTCCACGCAATATCAAATGCGGTGCCGTGGTCTGCCGACGTACGAATGAAAGGCAGGCCCGCCGTAATGTTCACGCCGTCATAGAATCCCATCAGTTTCAGCGGAATATGTCCCTGATCGTGATACATCGCCACCACCATGTCATACATCCCTTCGTAGGTTTGCAGGAACACGGTATCCGGCGGACAAGGCCCGGCAACATTAATGCCTTTAGCTTTCATTTTTTCCACAGACGGCCCGACAATCCTGATTTCTTCATCGCCGAACAATCCGTTCTCACCGGCATGCGGATTCACACCCGCCACCGCGATACGCGGGTTTTCGTAACCGACGCGACGCAGGAAGGTATCTGCCATCTGAATAACAGTTTCCACGCGCCCGGCGTTAAGCGTATCGAGGAACTTGCGCAGGGCAATGTGCGTGGTGACATGAATGACTTTCAGCTTGTCGGTGTAAAGCACCATCGCGTAATCGCGGCTGCCCGTTAGTTTCGCCAGCAATTCCGTATGACCCGGATAAATATGCCCGGCAGAATGCATCGCTTCTTTATTAAGAGGAGCGGTAGCGATGGCCTGAACGTGTCCGGCCATCGCCAGTTCGGTGGCGCGTTTCACACAGCGATAGGCCAGATCACCCGCTTCTTTCTGCACTTTTCCCGGCACCAGCGTCTGCGGATCCGCCAGTGGTTCGTCAATCACGTTGATGACGCCCGGCGCGAAATGTGCCTGCGAAACGTCATCGATAATGCGTAATTCAGCGGCTGGCGTGATCCCGAGAGCGAGGATCCGGCGGAAAGTCGCCGCGCATCCGACAACCACCGCAGGCGTACCGGACAACTCACCTTCAGCTAACGCTTTAATGATAATTTCAGGGCCAATACCGGCAGGATCACCCATGGTTACTGCAATAATTTTAGTCACTCAATTTCTCCTCAATAAAGCGTAAAACTTCAAATAGCGTATTTTCAGTGCCGAACCCACCCGCTTTGGTCATAACCGGCAAACGGTTAAGCGGGCTGTCGAGTAAAAATCCCCACGGAACACAGCCTGCAATCTGTCCTTTGATTTCAAATCCTTTCGCACCCAGCGCCCGGGCAACGGCCAGCGCAATATCTCCGCCGGACAGATATAGTCCGCCCGGTTTCGTCTCCGGTTGCTGTAAAACGTTCTGAATCAGTTGCCCGAGAAAGACGGCAATGCGCCCGCCCATTTGCGGGCGGCTGATGTGATTTTGCTGGCAAAACTGGGCAACGGAATGCCGCTGCTCTTCACTCTGACGGGTACGGATAAAACAATGTTTGCCCTCTGCGATGGCGTGGCGAATTTCAGCAGAAAGCGTCGTCAGCAGCCGGTCTGAATCCGCAGAGAAGAGCCGGAGAACATCAATATCAATCAGTGAAACGGGGCGGTGTTGTTGTACAAAAGTAATCTGCTGCGCCGCGATTTCACTCATTGAGCCGACAACCGCCAGCAGCGGTGCGGCTGTGCGTTCAGTGATATTCTCAGGCGAGGTTTGCGGCGTCAGGCAATGTTGCGCCAGCGCATGGCTCAGGCCGGAAGCACCGACCAGCAGCGGTCTGAATGGCAAACTTTCTGCGGCATGAATAATCAGTTTCAGATCTTCTGCGGACTGGCTGTCGGCCACGACAATGCGAACACCCGAGGCCGTCAGCGCGAAAAGCTGTGCCTGAAAATCCCCCGAACGCAGCACCTCAAGGCTGATGTGATGCTGGCGCAGCGACGTCTGTTCAGCCAGACGTGCGCCGACGCTGGCCGTGCTGACCGGCGTTTTCGGGTCTGTGGCGAATTCAGTTTCCGTCAGTAAGCGGCCATTCACGTAGCAAAGCCCGTCTTTTATCACTCGCCCGAGTTCGGGTACGGCGGGCGCGATAATCGCCAGCGGGCAATCGAGTGCCATCAGCACAGCTTCGGTTTCTGCCCCCAGATTCCCGCGCAGCGTAGAGTCGATTTTCTTGAAGACCCATCCTTTCTCAGTGGAAAGCGGTGACCCGGCCAGCACAGCCTGCGTGACTTTTTCCGCGGCATCCTCTGCACTCATAGCCCGGCTGTCGGTGCTGTAAATCAGTGCATGACCGGTGCCCACTTTTACCACGCTGCCAGTGACATCAAACTGCACACATACCGACATTCCCTGCGCCACCAGCGCCACGCCAGTATCATTCGCGCCGGTAAAGTCGTCGGCAATCACCAGCAGCCCGGCGGATTTCTGAAGTGCTGTATGAGTTACGGTTTTGGCCATCGTGGCTCCGTGATGAATGAGGTCGGGTTAATCTTGCTGGTTATGATTATATTCAATCATGATTGATTATATGTGAGCAAGTTCAAATTATTCAACTTCAATTTCGCCTATAAATTGCCCTGACGATGTGAGGAGTATCGACCTTTGATGATTAAACTCACTCTTACTAAAGACTCAGACGGCAGGAAAAAGGCATGAATATAGACAGCACGATCATCAGCGGTTATCAGTCATTACAGGACATCGGCTACTTGCTGGCCGGAAAACGTCAGGTTTTACTGGTCAGCGACAAAAACATTATTGGCCTGCCGCCGGTGCAATCGCTGATAGGCCAGCTGGATAACGCAGGCTGCGAGGTGAGCATTATTGATAGTGTGCCGCCCGAACCGAACCAGCATGACGTCGCCGCTATCCTGAAAACACTGCATCAGCCGCAGGTCGATCTGGTGATTGGCGTCGGCGGCGGAAGCGTACTGGACGTCGCAAAGCTGCTTTCGATTCTGTGCGCCGGAGATGAAACCGTCACGCTCGACAGTCTGCTGGCGGGCGAAAAACCGCAACACCGTACGACGTCGTTACTGATCCCAACCACTGCAGGCACCGGCTCAGAATCCACACCAAACGCGATTCTGGCGATCCCCGAAAAGGAAACCAAAATAGGCATTATCACGCCGGTCATGCTGCCCGATTATGTTGCGCTGGTGCCTGAACTGGCCACCAGCATGCCCGCGCGCATCGCGGCGTCTACCGGCATCGATGCGCTGTGCCATCTGTTCGAATGCTTCACGTCGGTCATTGCTAACCCGGTCAGTGATAACTTCGCGCTGGTCGGCATGAAGAAGCTGTTTGCCAGCCTCGAAACGGCCGTTGCCGAACCGGAAAATCTGCAGGCGCGGCTGAATATGCTGTGGGCGTCATATTACGGCGGCGCATCGATTGCCCATGCGGGCACCCATCTGGTTCACGCTATGTCCTATCCGCTCGGCGGCAAATATCACATTCCTCACGGGGTAGCGAATGCCATTCTGCTCGCACCTTGTATGGCTTTTGTCAGGCCTTCAGCCGTGAATAAATTTGCGCAGGCCTATGACTTAATTCCAGATGCCGACCGGACATTACGTGAAGAAGAAAAATCCCATGCGCTGGTGGAATATTTTGACGCGCTGGTTCATCGCCTGGATTTGCCGGTCAAATTAAGCCAGCTGAATATCACACCTGACGACATTCCTTATTTGTCGCAGGGGGCAATAGAGGTACAACGTTTAATTAAAAATGTACCGATGCCGGTCAGCAAAAATCAAATAGCGGAAATTTACCGCAGCATTCGTTAACCCCTTATTTCATATCCGATTACAACGACGTAAAGAGAATAAAATGAATAATATTACCGGAGTCTATACCGCCATTGTGACGCCGTTCTCCGCCAGGGGAGAACTCGACGGTGACGCATTGCGCCAGCAGGTAAAACGCCAAAAACAGGCAGGAAATAATATTTTCTGTAACGGCACTAACGGCGAATTCTTTATGCTCAGCGAGCAGGAAAAAATTCAAGTCACAGAGATTTGTCTCGAAGCCGCGGGCGATGACACGGGCGTGATGTCGCATGTCGGCGAGATTTCTACCCGCGACACCATTCGTCTGGGAAAACAGATTGAGAAACTCGGCGTGCGTGCCGTGTCGGTGATTACGCCGTGGTTTGCGGCGTTACGCCCACAGGAGTTGATTGCGCATTTCCGCGCCGTCGCCGATGCGCTGACGGTGCCGGTGTATCTCTACAACATTCCGGCAAGAACCGGTAATACGCTGACGCCAGATGTAGTCCGCGTACTAGCCGATCATCCTAATATCAAAGGGATTAAAGACAGTGCCGGTTCGTACGAGAGCCTGCACGGTTTCCACGAAGTCAGCCAGCAGTTTGCTGATTTTGACGTGCTGACCGGGCCGGATTCACTGATTTATCGCGGTTTCACCGAAGGCAGCGCCGGCTGCATTTCCGGTATCGCCAATATCATCCCCGCACAGGTAAACGCTGTTTACCACCATCTGCAGGAAAACCAGCCTGCCGCCGCCGAAGCGGTTCAGGCAGACATCAATAAGATCCGCACCGATTTATACAGCATTGCGTTTTCACCGGCCGTGGTTAAAAAAGCCGTGAATATGCTCGGGTTTAACGTGGGTGAAAGCCGGTATCCGGTGGAATTCACGCAGGACGATACACAGAAGATCCTGACCGTCATAAAAGAATTTAATTTGCGCGGCTAAACGCGCCTTACCTAACGAATCTACCGATCTCCTGCGCATGAAAGTGCGCAGGCAGGGTCCCCTACGCGCTGTGTGAGGAAAAAATGAAAGAATTTAGCTCATCAGATACGTTAATTATTATTGGCATTGTGCTCGCCTACATCCTGTTCACCACCTGGCTGACCTACCGGTTGCGCAGTAAAACCAGCGGCGATTTCATGGAAGGTTCGCGCGCAATGCCTGCGTTTATTGTCGGCGTGCTGCTGATGTCGGAATACATCGGTGCCAAATCCACCATCGGGACGGCGCAGGCGGCTTTCGAAGGCGGTTTTGCGGCGTCCTGGTCGATTTTGGGTGCCGCCATCGGCTTCCCGATTTTTGGTCTGTTGCTGGTCAAACGCATTTATAACACCGGAAAAATCACGATTTCGGGCGCAATTGCTGAGAAGTACGGCAACACGACCAAGAACATCATTTCAATCATCATGATTTACGCCCTGCTGCTGGTTAACGTCGGGAACTACGTGAGCGGTGCAGCGGCCATTTCTACCGTACTGAAAGTGAATCTGCCGGTGGCAGCCTTTATCACCGCCGTCGTCAGTACGTTCTACTTTGCGTTCGGCGGCATGAAAGGTATGGCGTGGGTGACGATGCTGCACAGCGCTATCAAGTACATCGGCGTGCTGGTGATTTCAGGCATCGCCTTGCACATGACCGGTGGCGTGATGCCGATGGTCAAAGAGATGCCAGATTTCTACTGGACGTGGGACGGCAGCATTGGCGCCAGCACCATCTTCGCCTGGCTGATTGGCACCATCGGTTCTATTTTCTGCACACAGTTCGTCATTCAGGCCATCTCTTCCACCAAAAGCGCGGAGTCAGCCAAGCGTGCTACCTGGGTCGCGTTCTTCTTCTGCGTACCGATTGCGCTGGCGATTGGCATGATAGGCGTGGCGGCTAAATTCCTGCACCCCGACATGAACAGCCTGTATGCACTGCCGGTCTTTATTCAGGACATGAATCCGTGGCTGGCAGGTCTGGTGACCACGTCGCTGGTGGCTTCGATATTCGTCAGCGTCAGTACCGTTGCGCTGGCCATCGCCTCGCTGATTGTGAAGGATTTCTACGTGCCTTACCGTAATCCAACGCCTGAGCGTGAATTCAAAATGACGCGCTGGTTGTCGCTGCTGATTGGTTTCCTGCCACTGATTTTCGTACTGCAGGTACCGGAAGTGCTGAAACTTTCCTTCTTCACCCGCGCAATCCGCCTCTCGATTTCGGTGGTTGCGGTCATGGCTTTCTACCTGCCGTTCTTCAAAAGCGCGCGCGGTGCGAATGCCGGCCTGATCGGTGCCTGCGTCGTGACGTCCGTATGGTATGTACTCGGCGATCCGTTTGGTATCAACAATATGTACATTGCGCTGGTCACGCCGGCCATCATTATGGTGATTGACCGTTTGATCCCGCAGCGAGCCGTTAAAAGTAAAAATGCACAAATTATTCAAAAGTCTGGAGCTTAAAGATGACCACTGAAACGTTAACCGTCGAACGCAGCGGAAAAGTCCACATCCCGGAAAACGACGCCGCACGTCGGGACGCCATGTTGCCGTCTGATTGCCCGCAAAATCATGCCGCCAATCTGCTGCCTTTGCCCGACGGCAGCCTGCTGTGTACGTGGTTTGCCGGAACTCAGGAAGGGATCGCGGACATCTCGATTTATCTTTCACGCCTGGAAAAAGGTGCGCAAGTCTGGAGCCAGCCAGTAAAACTCTCTGAAGATGCCAGCCGTTCCGAACAGAATCCGGTGCTGTTTCTCGCTCCTGATAATGTGCTTTGGCTGATGTACACCGCGCAGAAATCGGGGAATCAGGACACCGCCATTGTGCGTTTTCGTCAGTCGCAGGATCTGGGCAAAAGCTGGGGCGAAATTGGCACGCTGCTCGGTCAGCCCGGCACGTTTATTCGCCAGCCGGTAACGGTACTCGCGAACGGCGACTGGCTGCTGCCGGTGTTTTATTGCCGGACGCAACCTGGTGAAAAATGGGTCGGCAACAATGATGACAGCGCGGTCAAAATTTCCAGCGATAAAGGCAAAACCTGGCGCGATGTCGCTGTGCCGGAAAGCACCGGCTGCGTACACATGAATATTACGCCGCTGCACGACGGCAGCCTGCTGGCGTTGTACCGCAGCCGCTGGGCAGACTTCATCTATCAGAGCCGGTCTGTCGATGGCGGCAATACGTGGACTGCGCCGCAGCCGACGGGGCTGCCTAACAATAATTCGTCCATTCAGGTCACCACGCTCACCAACGGCCATCTGGCACTGGTGTTTAACAAGATGAGTGCGGCAGATGCCAGTGAACGTCGCGCGTCTTTGTATGATGAAATTGAAGATGAAGAAGACGATGCCCGCTCTGAAGCGCCGGTGGAAACCGGCGGTCGCAGCGCGTTCTGGGGCGCGCCGCGTGCGCCGATGACGCTGGCGATTTCTGAAGACGACGGCCGCACATGGCCTTACCAGCGCAATCTGGAAACCGGCGACGGCTACTGCATGACCAACAATTCGCAGCAAAAACTGAACCGTGAGTTCTCTTATCCGAGCATCAAACAGGGGCTGAACGGTGAACTTCACATCGCGTTTACCTGCTACCGTCAGGCGATCAAATACGTCTGCGTCGATGAATCCTGGGTAAAAGGCTGATCCCTCAGGCCCGCTGTCGCGGGCTTTTTTTATCAGGAGCTAAACATGATTACAGGTCATTTACAGGCGCTGGAACTGGCCACATTACCCGATGCACTTCGCCAGATCCTGACACTACCGGCGTGTTCACTGGACGCACTGCGCGCGCGGGAAGACGGGCGTTTTCAGCCGGAAGGCGCTGAGTGGTTTTGCACGATTGGCAACGCGAATACGTCACCGGCGGCGGAACGGCATACGGAATTTCATCGTGACTGGCTGGATATTCAGGTCGTGCTGGAAGGCGAGGAAATCATTGGTTTTGATACGCGAAACGTCACCGGGCAGCCCGCCACCGAACGGAAACCCGATCTGTTTATTCTTGAAAACCCTCAATTGCCGAAAGAGATTTTACTGCGCAGCGGGGATTTTGTGACGTTCGCCCCGGGCGAACCGCATCGCGCATTGTGTTGTACAGACCGCCCGGCCGTTGTGCGCAAAGCCGTTTTCAAAGTCCCGGCTTCGGCATTCAGGAGATAAGTCATGACCTCTGTTCCTGTCAGACATGCACTGGTGACCGGTTGCAGTTCAGGCATTGGCGAAACGGTGTGCCAGACACTGCTGGCACAGGGCTGGAAGGTGACCGGGCTGGCGCGCCGCGAGGTGAGTTTCCCGCACGCTAATTTCACCGGAATTGCACTCGATATCACCGATACGGCAAAACTGACCGCCCTGCTGGAAACGCTTTCCGGCGTTGACGCGCTGATCCACGCGGCGGGCATGATGAAAGCGGCGCCGCTGGGGCAACTGGATACGCAGGCCAGCACAGCACTGTGGCAGCTGCATGTTGGTGTTGCAGAAGTTCTGGCCAACCGGCTGGTGGACAAAATGCCGGACGGTGGCCGCATCGTATTGCTGGGCAGCCGCACTTCTTCCGGCGTTGCCGGTCGCAGTCAGTATGTCGCGACTAAATCGGCCATGTTCGGAATGGTGAGAAGCTGGGCGGCGGAGCTGGCACCGCGCGGGATTACCGTCAATATTGTTGCGCCCGGCGCGACGCAGACGCCTATGCTGGAAAATCCGCAACGCCAAAGTTCACCGCCGAAGCTGCCGCCAATTGGACGTTTTATCCAGCCGCAAGAAGTCGCCGACCTGGTTTGCTATTTACTCTCCCCTTCAGCATCGGCAATCACCGGCCAGCAATTAATTATTTGTGGCGGCGCATCGCTGTAACTCAATAAGCATTACTTAAGTAAAATAATGTAGCCGTCTTAAATACCGGCTACACTTCTTAAGGCAAATTAATATTTAAAACCCAATAAAATCCTTACTTAAACCAAATTATTCGATCAACGATCTGCGAATTAAGCTAAATTATAAAACTAATATACAGACTATAAATCAAATCAAACTTATATATCGCCATTAATTTAACTTACCGCAGATCAAAAGATCACTATTTTCTTAAAATTCGATAAATTCCTTTATCTATACCCCTCCGTTTATTAGCATCCCCCTATTGCTTACTAAGCAACCAGCTCCATCCACCAGAAAGCAGAAATAAAAAATGACAATGAGTAAATTAAAGACCGTATCCAGCCTGCTGGTCACGAGTTCTTTATTGGTTTCCGGGGTTTCCCGGGCCGGGGAAAGTTTGTTAAGCAATAATACTGAAGGGATGCGGCACTACGTCAGTTATGGTGCTGAATATTATAAGTGGGACGAATCCGTCGATAATATGGACGGTAAATATGTTGCTGAACACGGCCCGCGCCTGCGTGTTAATTTCGGATCCAATAATTATCTCGATACCCAAAGCGGCTTATTAAAAGCCTGGGATATGAGCGTGATGTTCGGGATCGTCCGCTATAAAGGCAGCACGCTGGACGATCAGGCCAATGTGCCGAACGGATCGCTGAAAGGCAAAACCTATTACACCGGCTACAGTGCGGATATGACGCGCGGTTATCGTTACCGGGCATCAGAGAGTGTGTCTTTTGATGTGAAAGGCGCACTCGGCGGCCAGGCATGGTTGCGAAATATCCGCTCTGACGATGTCTATATCGCCAGCGAAGATCGAACGCGACGCTATACCGCGGTTGAAGTGTCTTTGCAGCCTTATGCCAAAGCATCACTGGGCGCGAACTGGCAGATGACCGCCGATTCCCGTCTGAGTCTGGAAGGCGGGGCATTGTATCCGATTAAAACCTGGACACACAGTAATCAGGGTTCAGTCTGGCTGGAACCGAAATCTAAGCTCTCGCCATTCACCAGTCTGACCTGGAATATCAACGACGACGTCTTTGTGAAAGCCAGCTACGTGCATCAGAAATACGGTAAATCGGACGAAAAACAGGGTGACCTGAACGGAAGTACCGTGGGTTATTACCAGCCTGCGACCACCACGTCCACACTCGGCCTCGAAGTCGGTTTCTACTTTTAATGCATTCTCCTAAAGAGCCTGTTAAGTCGATTGTTGCGGTTTCCACCAACGCAACAATCGCTTATCTTTAAAGCCTTCTTCTTCTGAGGCTTACCTTTCCGATGGATCGTTTCGCAACGCTGTTTGGCGTTCTTGCCATTTTGCTGTGGAGCATGAGCGTGGCGCTCACCCGCAGTCTGTCTGAATCGCTGGGGCCTTTTGGCGCCGCCGCATCAATTTATACCGTCAGCGGGATTATGGTCTGGATGGCGGGCGGAAGACCGTCGCTGCGCGGAGAATCTGCGTCATATCTGATTGTCTGCGGCCTGCTGTTTATCTTTTATATGGTGGCGTTTTCACTGGCGATTGGTCTGGCACATACCCGCCAGCAGACGCTTGAACTCGGGCTGATTAATTATCTCTGGCCGAGCCTGACGCTGCTTTTTGCCGTTCCGTTATTAAAACTGCGGGTGCGCTGGTGGATCTGGCCGGGTGTCGTACTGGCTTTTACCGGCGTGCTGTGGGCGATCAGCGGCGGCCACGGGCTGGATATTCATCAGCTGATGCGTAACGTGCGCGGTAATCCGGTGGCCTACAGTCTGGCGCTGGGTGCCGCCGTTTCCTGGGCGCTGTATTCCAATCTGGTCCGCGTATTATGCAAGGGCAAAGGCGTGCTACCGCTGTTTCTGCTGGCGACCGGTGCGGTGCTGTGGGCGCTGTACTTCACGTATTCTTCGAATCGCATTAGCCTGACGCTACCGGCCATTCTGGAGTTGCTGGCGATGGGCGCGGTGACGGCAATATCTTATCAGTGCTGGGATCTGGCGATGAAAAAAGGCAATGCGACACTGGTCGCGGCGCTGTCGTACTTCACACCGCTCTCTTCGATTCTGATTGCCGGATTGTGGCTGCACACGTTGCCGGGCGCGAGTTTCTGGCCGGGCGTGCTGATGGTGGTCGGAGGTTCGCTGCTTTGCTGGACCGCCTCACGGGGAAAGTAAGTTTTACCGATAAGTCGTGACGAAAGCACGGTATTTGGCGAGGACTTGCAGAAAGTCCTCGACGCCGCAAAACGCCAGACTCTCTTCGTCGTAGTAGCTCATGCCCTCTTCAATCTCATCGCCGTCGAAATCCAGCTGGTTGGCGCGGATCATCACTTCGTCATCGGCCAGCAGCAACGTATATTCGTGGCCGACGCGCTGGGTCTGCCGTTCGCTGCCTTTGAGCGCGGCCAGCTCAGCTTCGACAGCATCCAGCACCGTCAGATCGCCCTTCACTTCTTCATTCAGCCAGTGACCAAGCACTTCGTGGCCCATAGAAAAGCGCACTTTGACCTCACCGGTAATATCGCGCAGAAAATCGTAATCCATCATGCCGTCCTTAAATATCATCAAAAGCCACTCATACCTGCTGCATGATACCAATAAAAAAGGCGGAATTTCTTCCGCCTTTCCAGTTTCTGAACCCCGGAGAAGATTAATCCACGGTCAGGCTGACGCTGACTTCATAGGAGAAGGATGGCTTCGTGCTTAACCAGTTTACCCCCGCAAAGCGGATGACACCCCGATAAACACCGGCAGGCAGGCCCGGATTGTCCGCTGATGAATAGTTCAATATAGCGTGAGTACCCGGCCCAGCGTCACAAGAGACAGCTGAGTTGAACGTACGAGTCGTACAATAAGACTGCCGCATGCCACCAAAGGTGACGACCACCTCGTTTCCGTGTTGGTCAGTCAGCGGCGTTGTCAGCGGCGAATTTGTATTTGCCGCGCCAGACCACACCAGAGACGATGGGCCGGTAGTCGGCGACACCGCGATAAAACCTAACTCATTGTAAGCCGTAAATAACGGGGTCGTATATTTACCGGAAGCGCCGCTGACTGCCCAGTCCACATTAAATGAACCGATGAATGTCGTTAACGCCGATTTAGAACTTGTGCCGTACGTGGCTGTTACCGTCGCATCCCCTTCTTCGGTACCCGAAATCGTCATAGTGGCTACGCCGGACGCGTTGGCCACGCTGGTGCTTTGTCCCAGTGTATTGCGCGTAGTTGCCCAGTTAACTGTCACATTGGGGATCGGATTACCCGTTGCATCCTTCACCGTGGCAGTAAATGTCGTCACGTCGTTGCCGTTATTGGAAACAACCGGCCGGTCCAGCGTCAGTGTGGCAATTTCCGCCGTCCTGAGGTCGGCAATATAGCTCACCTCACCTGCACTTGCGGTTTGCTGCTGCTGGCTGAGCGTTGCTGTCATAATCGCCGTACCGGCTTTGAGCGAAGTGCCTGTCACTGTCGTCGTGCCCGCCTGCGTAGTTTGCGTATTACTGCCCGCCAGAATCACGTTCGGATTATTGCCACTCCAGTCTACGCTGACTGCATTCACCGGGTTGTTGTTGGCATCTTTAACCGTTGCCGTCCAGGAGATAACATCCGTGCCATTCGCCAGCGCCTGAGTTTTATCAGAGGCAAGGGTCAGCTGCGCGGTATTGGCATCAGCCACTATATCTACCGGCAATGTTTTCTGACTGCTGCCGGTGCTGGCGGTCACAACGGTATTTTGCGCCAGTGTTGAGATCAGCGTAGCCGTCGCTACGCCGTTGACATCCGTCACTCCGGATACCGGCGTTAAAACACCTGCCGCATTGTCACTGCTCCAGGTGACCTGCGCCCCCTGAACCGGATGATTATTAGCATCCAGCACCGTTGCGGTCAGGCCGACCGTGTCTTTACCCGCCACTACGGACGCAGTTTTGTCCGCGACCAGCGAATTTATCGTCGCGCTGGCTACGTCTGCCGTAAATGACAAGGTTGAGGACGTTATACTGGCGGCGTTAAACGACGCTTTCACGGTGTAATCCGTGACCTCTGAAGAGGTTAACCGGATAGTGCTTATACCTTGCGCATTGGTTTTAGTACTGCTGGCTGACGCCGTACCGCCGGTCGGGCTCGCCAGCCAATCGATATCAGCATCCGCCAGCGGATTACCGTTAGCGTCCGTTAACGTTGAACTCAGGGTGATAACATCGGTGCCATTTGCCACTGCCTGAGTTTTATCAGCAGACATCGCGCTAAACTGCGCCGTACTCACATCCGCATTAAATGACGCTGCGGGCGCGATGCTGGCGGTGCCGCCCGGCAGTTGCGCCGAAATAACCACGTCGCCGGCATGAACAGTCGAGACACTCACCTGCGCCTGCCCCTGTGCATCGGTGTTGACGGTGCTGGCGGAAAGCTGCGCAGTGGGCTGATCGCTGCTCCAGCTGACCGGTGCATTCTGTACTTTGTTGCCGTTAGCATCAGTCACCGTCAGGGTGTAGGTGACGGCGTCGGTGCCGTTAGCCAGCGCCTGCGTTTTGTCCTGCTCAAGCCCGGTAATATTCATGCTGGCACTGTCGGCAGTAAATGAGATGAGGTCGGTCATTTTGGCTTCTGTTGTTCCGGCGCGGGCAGAGACTTTCACGTCACCCGCCACCTGTGAAGCCAGCGTGATTTGCGCGTTCCCCAGTTCGTCCGTCGAACCTTGCAGCGCACTCAGCGTTGCACTCCCCTGCTCCACTTTCCAGTCAACGGTTGCGCCTTGCAGCGGCTGATTTTGGGCATTCACCACACTCGCGATCAGCGTGACTTTATCGGCATTATTTGCCGTTGCCTGCATTTTGTCCGCGTTCAGGCTCATCACCTGCGCAGTGGAAGCATCGGCGCCAAAGCTCAGCGGTTCACTTTGCAGTACACTCCCTCCCTCGATCGTCGCGCTGACCCGTGTATCCACAACGTTCAGACTGCTGACCGTCACTGTGGCTATACCCTTTTCATCGGTCGTACTTTGTGGCGCTGACAGCCCGATGGCGGCATTATCCGCCTTCCAGGAGACAGTGACGCCCTGATCTGGCAAGCCTTCTGCCGTCAGCACCTCAGCCGTCAGGGTGACCGTGTCGGTGCCATTTGCCAGCGCCAGGGTTTTCGATGCGCTCAGCGAACTTAACGAAGGCCAGACCTGCGCATTTTGCAGCACTATTTGCGCGGTTTGCAGGGCATTTTTACCGCTGACCATCGGGGTTATATCAGCAGTCCCCGCGACATTGCCGCTGGTAAAGGTCGCGAGATAAACGCCGGGCGCTGATTCGCTGAAGTTAGAAATAAGGGGGTTTTTCACTGCAGTTTGGGACGCTGTGCCGGCACTGGTGGCCGGTGTTAACTTCACAGTAGCCGCCAGTTGCGGAGCAATGGCGGTCACCGGTAACTGATCGGCGCCGGTAATACGCAGTGTCACTGTGGAGGTGCTGATGCCATCGGCCAGTAACGTATCGGGGCTGACCGTGGTGGAAGACAGCCATGTCGCCGCGTCATAGCCTGTCACGTAGACTTCCATTTCGCTATTGTTCGAGCCGTTGCCTTTGGCGTCAAAGGCTTTACCTCTGACGATGTAATGATTGTTCACCCCGCCGTACTGATAATTTGGCAACGTGATGCTGTACTGGCCAGAATGTTTATCTTCGGTAATTTTACCGCCGTGTTGCAGGAGTTCATCCGCCTGCCAGTCAATACGATCCAGTCCGTACTTGCTGTTAACCACAACAGAAATCGGGAAGCTGGCGCTTTCTGCGCCTTCGATTCTGGCGGGTAAACCCAGCGAAATCAGATCCTGTTTGCGATAATCCAGCACAATCGTGTTGTTACGGTTGACCAGATCCATACGACTACCGAGCAGCGAGCGCTTCACCGCCACCTGTGACGCATCCAGCTGCTTGTCGAGACTGACGCCCGGTGCATAACTGAAACTCAGGTTAAACTGAGTATCCTGCGTATCGCCTTTGCCCATTTTCTGGCTAACGCCTGCCGTCATGAGCGTAAACGGCGTGTAGTTCAGACCGACAGTGACCGCATAAGGGTCTTTCTGACGGTTATCTTCATCGTTAAACAGATCAACGTTATCGCCGTAGTACTTCTCAAATATCACGCTTGCGCCAAGCTGTGGCCACGCAGGTAAATAACCTTCAGTGCGGATATCAAAGCCATTGGCCGCGCGCTCGTCATAATCCTGAAAGCGCTCAGATGCCATCCATTCAGTGAGACGCAGGTAACCATTGGCGGATATTTTTAAATAATCCCAACCTAATTCGCCGCCAACGCCCATACGCTGATGATGATTTTGCGATAACTGACGGTCATAGAATGTATTTGCGCCCCACATCCAGCGCTCATTGAAATGACGATACCCCACACCCGCATTGATAATATCTCGATCGTCCGCGCGGCGGCCGCCCAGCTGAGTAAATAACAGGTTAGTTTTGTCGTCGTATATCGGTAACAGAATGTCTAATTCCACCTCTTCCAGAGAGAAATTATTATCTGCTGAAACTTTTACGCGTGCTGTGCCAAATTGATTCAGCCAGGACTCAACGCTTTGCGCCGCTTTGCCAGCAGCCCCCGAAGCCACCATACCTTTCAAGGCATCGCCTGACGACTCACCGGAAAGCAACGCACCAGACTGAGCGGCAAGCCCTGCCAGCGAAGCATCCTGTTCGCTGTCGGGAGTCACACCGGAGGCAGAAGGCGTGCCGGTATTATTGCCAGAGGGTAATTTTTCACCCGGCATTTGCCCGGCGACGGCAGGGGGATTGGTTTCAGCAACGGCTTCAAAAGAAAAGGCATACACGCATAGAGAAGAATAAAAAAACTGAACACCAATTTGTAAAAAGCAAATTATTTTTGAGGCGCGCATTGTTTATTTCACTTTATAGTTTTCGATGAAAGCGAAATAAATTGCAGACTGCAGCTATAGTTCGCGGGGAACTAAATTTAAATGATAAAATATTTTGTTACTACTTAATGAATACTTTAGTAAAACAAAAACATTATTAAAATCAATGTGCAATTGAAATTATTAATATAATACCCCATTTAATATAACAAAATGGATTCATAAAAAAAGGGAGACCTAAGCCTCCCTTAAATTAGCGCAGTGAATGTTTACTAGTCAGACTGCGGTCTGGAAAATCACACCGTCAGCTTTATCGGTATATTCACTCAGTTTGTCGAAGTTCAGATAACGGTAAGTATCCACCGCTGTCTTATCGACTTCAGCCATATAGCCGAGATATTCTTCCGGCGTTGGCAGGCGCCCCAGCAAAGACGCGATAGCCGCCAGTTCAGCGGAGGCGAGATAAACATTGGCGCCGTTGCCCAGACGGTTCGGGAAGTTACGCGTTGAAGTGGAAACCACGGTCGAACCGTCGGCTACTCGCGCCTGGTTACCCATACACAGTGAACAGCCCGGAATTTCAACACGCGCACCGCTCTTACCAAAGACGCTGTAATAGCCTTCTTCTGTCAGCTGCGCGGCGTCCATTTTGGTCGGTGGTGCAACCCACAGACGGGTTGGCAACGCGCCTTTATGGCTGTCGAGCAGTTTACCGGCGGCACGGAAGTGACCGATGTTGGTCATGCACGAACCGATGAATACTTCATCGATTTTGCTGTTCTGTACGGAAGACAGCAGACGTGCGTCATCCGGATCGTTCGGCGCACAAAGAATTGGCTCTTTGATGTCCGCCAGATCGATTTCGATGATCGCTGCGTATTCCGCATCCGCATCGGCTTCGAGCAGGCTTGGATTCGCCAGCCACTCTTCCATGCCTTTAATGCGGCGCTCAATGGTACGACGATCGCCGTAACCTTCAGAGATCATCCACTTCAGCAGCACGATGTTAGAGCTCAGGTATTCTTTGATTGGCGCCTGATCCAGTTTGATCGTACAACCGGCCGCTGAACGTTCTGCGGACGCATCCGCCAGTTCAAATGCCTGTTCAACTTTCAGTTCCGGCAAGCCTTCGATTTCCAGAATACGGCCAGAGAAGAGGTTTTTCTTACCCTTCTTCTCAACGGTCAGATGACCTTCTTTGATGGCGTAGTAAGGGATGGCATGGACCAGATCACGCAGGGTGATACCCGGCTGCATTTCACCTTTGAAACGCACCAGAACGGATTCTGGCATATCCAGCGGCATTACGCCGGTCGCTGCGGCAAACGCCACCAGACCGGAGCCCGCAGGGAACGAAATCCCAATCGGGAAGCGGGTATGGGAGTCACCGCCGGTACCGACAGTGTCCGGCAGCAGCATTCGGTTCAGCCACGAGTGGATGATACCGTCACCTGGACGCAGGGAAACACCGCCGCGGTTCATAATGAAGTCCGGCAGCGTGTGGTGCGTGGTCACGTCAACCGGCTTAGGATACGCGGCGGTATGACAGAATGACTGCATCACTAAATCAGCCGAGAAACCCAGGCACGCCAGGTCTTTCAGCTCGTCACGGGTCATCGGGCCGGTGGTATCCTGAGAACCCACAGACGTCATTTTTGGTTCGCAATATTCGTTTGGACGAATACCGGCAACGCCACAGGCGCGCCCCACCATTTTCTGCGCCAGCGAGAAGCCTCTGTTGCTCTTAGCAACCGGCTTCGCGATGCGGAATACTTCGCTCTGAGGCAGTTTCAGCGATTCACGGGCTTTGGTGGTTAAACCACGTCCGATGATCAGCGGAATACGGCCCCCGGCGCGAACTTCGTCCAGCAGAACGTCAGTTTTCAGTTCGAAAGTGGCAATCACCTGACCGGTTTCGTGGTTACGGACTTCACCTTTGTACGGATAGATGTCGATCACATCGCCCATATTGAGGTTAGAAACATCCACTTCAATCGGCAACGCACCGGCATCTTCCATGGTGTTAAAGAAGATTGGCGCAATTTTGCCGCCCAGCACTACGCCGCCGCCGCGCTTGTTCGGCACATGAGGGATATCGTCGCCCATGAACCACAGCACAGAGTTTGTCGCAGATTTACGGGAAGAGCCGGTACCGACCACGTCACCGACATAGGCCAGCGGGAAGCCTTTTTTGTTCAGTTCTTCGATCTGTTTGATCGGGCCGACGCTGCCAGGTTGATCCGGGTGAATACCTTCGCGTTCGTTTTTCAGCATTGCCAGCGCGTGCAATGGAATATCTGGACGGGACCAGGCATCCGGAGCCGGTGACAAATCATCGGTGTTGGTTTCGCCGGTCACCTTGAAGACGGTGACGGTGATTTTTTCAGCCAGCTGCGGGCGTGAAAGATACCATTCGGCATCAGCCCATGACTGCAAAATCTTCTTAGCGTGTTCGTTGCCTGCATGCGCTTTTTCTTCCACATCGTAGAAGTTATCGAACATCAGCAGCGTATGGGACAACGCTTTGGCGGCAATTGGCGCCAGCGTTTCGTTTTCAAGTGCGTCGATCAGCGGATGAATGTTGTAGCCACCTTGCATGGTGCCTAACAGTTCAATGGCTTTTTCAGGAGTGACCAACGGGGAGGTAGTTTCGCCTTTGGCGACGGCAGCCAGGAATCCGGCTTTTACATAGGCGGCTTCGTCAACGCCCGGCGGAACACGATTAATCAGCAGGTCTAACAGAGTTTCTTCTTCGCCTTTTGGCGGATTTTTCAGGGACTCAACCAACGCTGCCATCTGTGAAGCATCAAGTGGCTTAGGGACGATGCCCTCTGCAGCACGCTCGGCTACGTGCTTACGGTATTCTTCTAGCACGACTTTCTCCTCGCTCTCATTGTCATTTATTATGCCTGGCTTCCATCATCAGCATCACGTCATGCCTGTAGGGACAGGGAAATTCAAGCTGTCTGATGAATCGGGGACACTGCGGGTAAGAGGGTTTCTTGATCGGAAACTTTACGTCCTGAACCTGAGCACAGTGCCCTTTAGCGCCGAAGCAGCATAGCAGGATTTTGCCCGCTTGTTAATTCGTTCACATAAAAGCAACATTAAATCTTTGCTGAATCGTTGAGCACAGACGGATCGGCTGTTCATCCCAATTCGCCTTCTAGATCATCACAACAACCTTATTGGCACAAGGGAATAAATGGTCGAAAAGGGAGAAAAAAGGCACAAAAAAACCGTCTCAAAAAACGGTCGATTTGTATTCCCAAAGTGTTAGCAGGCACCGGGGGAATCTGGACAATTAAGCGCTACAGAGCGATTGCATAGTGACCCAAAAAACGCGCAAAAAACACCCCCGAAAATAGTCTTTGCGAGATGCTTTCCAAAATATCGGGCGCCGTTTTTCAGACATAAAAAAACGGCACCTTTCGGTGCCGTTCTCAAACCGTTAAAGCTGAATTATTTCTTTTTCGCTTTAGGGTTTGGCAGGTCGGTAATGCTGCCTTCGTAGATTTCTGCTGCCAGACCCACGGACTCATGCAGAGTCGGGTGAGCATGGATGGTCAGCGCGATATCTTCTGCATCACAACCCATTTCGATTGCCAGACCAATTTCGCCCAGCAGCTCGCCGCCGTTAGTCCCGACAATCGCACCACCGATAACACGGTGAGATTCTTTGTCGAAGATCAGTTTGGTCATACCGTCTGCACAATCGGAAGCGATAGCACGGCCAGAAGCTGCCCACGGGAAGGTGGCGGTTTCGTAGCTGATGCCTTTTTCTTTCGCTTCTTTCTCAGTCAGGCCAACCCAGGCAACTTCTGGCTCAGTGTAGGCAATTGACG
This sequence comes from Rahnella contaminans, assembly GCF_011065485.1. NCBI lineage: Bacteria > Pseudomonadati > Pseudomonadota > Gammaproteobacteria > Enterobacterales > Yersiniaceae > Rahnella > Rahnella contaminans. The sequence goes on along the minus strand of NZ_JAADJS010000002.1, from coordinate 364,485 downwards.
GAATGACTTTCGGATCGAAGTAGTGTTTTTTACCGGAGATAACTTCGGCTGCCACGTGACCTTCGTGAACACCTTTGTGTGCCAGCATTGGCTGACCGACGATGTCGCCGATAGCAAAGATGTGTGGCACGTTGGTACGCATTTGTTTGTCGACGTGGATGAAGCCACGGTCGTCAACTTCGATACCCGCAGCGCCGGCTTCCAGCAGCTTACCGTTAGGTACGCGACCGATTGCCACCAGCACAGCGTCATAACGCTGTGGTTCGGCTGGCGCTTTTTTGCCTTCCATGGTGACGTAAATGCCATCTTCTTTGGCTTCTACGGCAGTCACTTTGGTTTCCAGCATCAGATTGAATTGCTTGCTGATTTTCTTGGTGAAGACTTTCACCACATCTTTATCAGCCGCAGGGATAACCTGATCGAACATTTCTACCACGTCAATCTGAGAACCCAGCGCGTGGTAAACGGTGCCCATTTCCAGACCGATGATGCCGCCACCCATAACGAGCAGACGCTCAGGGACGGTTTTCAGTTCCAGTGCGTCGGTGGAATCCCATACGCGCGGGTCATCATGAGGAATGAATGGCAGTTTGATTGGACGGGAACCCGCCGCAATGATGGCATTGTCGAAAGTGATAGTCGTTGGACCATTTTCGCCTTCAACAACCAGAGTATTTGCACCGGTAAATTTGCCCAAGCCGTTAACGACTTTGACTTTACGGCCTTTCGCCATACCTGCCAGACCACCGGTCAGCTGGTTGATGACTTTCTCTTTCCAGAGACGCACTTTATCGATATCGGTTTTCGGCTCACCGAAAACAATACCGTGTTCTGCCAGAGCTTTTGCTTCAGAAATAACTTTAGCAACGTGCAGCAGAGCTTTAGAAGGGATACAGCCAACGTTCAGGCACACGCCACCCAGGGTGGAATAACGTTCAACCAGAACGGTCTCAAGACCTAAATCAGCGCAACGGAAAGCAGCAGAATAGCCTGCAGGGCCCGCCCCAAGTACCACGACCTGAGTTTTAATTTCAGTACTCATCATGACCTCTTAATTTATTTCCGGCGGGTCAGACGTCATTTTTATGCTGCAACGCCCATCATCCACCGGGTCGTTCTATCCGCCCGCAGTTTACAAAATTGTTAACAAATTTGAAACAACAAACGGCATACGATTTGTGCTTAGCCCCGGAAAATCTCAAACAGCATGAAGAGATTATCAGAAAAAAGCCGGCCGTTTGGCCGGCTTTTCGCTTACATCACCAGGCGGCGAATGTCAGACAACACGTTATTGATGATGGTGATGAAACGCGCACCATCGGCACCGTCAATCACACGGTGGTCGAAGGAGAGCGACATTGGCATCATCAGACGCGGTACGAACTCTTTACCGTTCCAGACCGGTTCCATCGCAGACTTGGAGACACCGAGGATGGCCACTTCAGGCGCGTTGACGATTGGCGCGAAGTGGGTCGTCCCGATACCACCGAGGCTGGAGATAGTGAAGCAACCGCCCTGCATTTCGCCAGCAGTCAGCTTACCGTCACGGGCTTTCTTGGAGATAGCCATCAGCTCACGGGACAGCTCAGCGATACCTTTCTTGTTCACGTCTTTGAAGACAGGAACAACCAGGCCGTTAGGCGTATCTACCGCCACACCGATGTTGATGTATTTTTTCAGCGTCAGTTTCTGACCATCTTCAGACAGTGAACTGTTGAAACGTGGCATCTGCTCAAGTGCTGCGGCAACGGCTTTCATGATGAAGACCACTGGCGTGAATTTCACGTCCAGTTTGCGTTTCGCGGCTTCGTCATTTTGCTGTTTACGGAACGCTTCCAGCTCAGTGATATCGGTTTTGTCGAAGTGCGTAACGTGCGGGATCATCACCCAGTTACGGCTCAGGTTTGCACCGGAGATTTTCTGGATACGGCCCAGTTCCACTTCTTCGATTTCGCCGAACTTGCTGAAGTCCACTTTCGGCCAAGGCAGCATGCCCGGAATACCGCCGCCAGTGGCAGCAGCCGGAGCGGCTTCAGCGCGTTTGACCGCGTCTTTCACGTAAGTCTGAACGTCTTCGCGCAGGATGCGACCTTTACGGCCTGTCCCTTTCACTTTCGCCAGATTAACGCCGAATTCACGGGCCAGGCGGCGGATAACCGGCGTGGCGTGAACGTAAGCGTCGTTCTCAGCAAATTCGCCTTTGCTTTCAGCTTTAGCTGTTGCCGGAGCCGCCGCTTTCTGTTCCTGTTTTGCAGGAGCAGCCGCTTCTTCTTTCTTAGCCGCCGGAGCAGCAGGCGCAGCGCCTTCAACTTCGAAGACCATGATCAGAGAGCCGGTGCTGACTTTGTCGCCCGCAGCGATTTTGATTTCTTTCACGGTACCCGCGAACGGAGCCGGGACTTCCATTGAAGCTTTGTCGCCTTCAACGGTGATCAGTGATTGTTCTGCACTGATTTTGTCGCCGACTTTTACCATGATTTCAGTGACTTCAACTTCGTCACCACCGATATCAGGCACGTTCACTTCTTTGCTGCCGGACTGAGCCGGTGCAGCAGGTGCCGCGTCTGATTTGGCTTCTGCCGCTGCCGGTGCTGCTGCACCGGAGCCTGCAACTTCGAAGACCATGATCAGAGAACCGGTGCTGACTTTGTCGCCCGCAGCGATTTTGATTTCTTTGACTTTGCCCGCGAACGGAGCAGGGACTTCCATAGAAGCTTTGTCGCCTTCTACGGTGATCAGCGATTGTTCAGCTGACACGGTGTCGCCCACTTTGACCATGATCTCGGTGACTTCAACTTCGTCGCCACCGATATCTGGCACGTTCACTTCTTTGCTTTCGCTGGAAGCAGGTGCGGCAGCAGCAGGTTTGTCTTCTGCTTTCGCTTCCTGTTTCGCAGGTGCTGCATCAGCAGCACCGTCAGCGGCTTCGAAGATCATGATCAGTTTGCCGGTTTCGACGGTATCGCCGACCGCAACTTTAATTTCTTTGACCACGCCTGCTTGTGGAGAAGGCACTTCCATAGAAGCTTTATCGCCTTCAACGGTGATCAGCGATTGTTCAACTTCGACTTTATCGCCCACCTTCACCATGATTTCGGTGACTTCCACTGCATCTGCACCGATGTCCGGTACGTTAATTTCAATAGCCATCTGTCTTTACCTCTTATGCCAGACGCGGGTTAACTTTTTCTGGATTGATATCGAATTTCTTAATGGCTTCAGCCACTACAGAAGTTTCGATTTCGCCGCGTTTAGCCAATTCACCCAGCGCAGCAACCACAACGTAGGAAGCATCCACTTCGAAGTGGTGACGCAGGTTTTCGCGGCTGTCTGAACGACCGAAGCCATCCGTACCCAGAACGCGATAATCGCTGGCCGGAACGTAAGTACGAACCTGTTCAGCAAACAGTTTCATGTAGTCGGTAGACGCAACCGCTGGCGCGTCGCTCATCACCTGGGCGATGTACGGAACGCGTGGCGTTTCGGTCGGGTGCAGCATGTTCCAGCGCTCACAGTCCTGACCGTCACGGGCCAGTTCGGTGAAGGAAGTCACGCTGTAAACGTCAGAGCCTACGCCGTAGTCTTTGGACAGGATTTCAGCCGCTTCACGAACGTGACGCAGGATAGAACCGGAGCCCAGAAGCTGTACTTTACCTTTGCTGCCTTCCAGAGTGTCTAACTTGTAGATACCCTTACGGATGCCTTCTTCCGCGCCTTCCGGCATAGCTGGCATGTGGTAGTTTTCGTTCAGCGTGGTGATGTAGTAGTAGACGTTTTCCTGCACGTCGCCGTACATACGAACCAGACCGTCATGCATGATGACAGCGACTTCGTAAGCGTAAGACGGGTCGTAAGAAATACAGTTAGGGATAGTCAGAGACTGAATGTGGCTGTGACCATCTTCGTGCTGCAGACCTTCGCCGTTCAGTGTAGTACGACCTGAAGTACCGCCGATCAGGAAGCCACGCGCCTGCTGGTCACCCGCTGCCCAGCACAGGTCGCCGATACGCTGGAAACCGAACATGGAGTAGTAGATGTAGAACGGGATCATTGGCAGATCGTTGGTGCTGTAAGAAGTCGCTGCGGCAAGCCATGAAGAAGCGGCGCCCAGTTCGTTGATACCTTCCTGCAGGATCTGACCTTTCTCGTCTTCTTTATAGTATGCAACCTGCTCACGGTCCTGCGGGGTGTATTGCTGGCCGTTCGGGCTGTAAATACCAATCTGACGGAACAGACCTTCCATACCGAATGTACGCGCTTCGTCGGCGATGATCGGAACCAGACGGTCTTTAATGGAGTCGTTTTTCAGCATCACGTTCAGGGCACGGACGAAAGCGATAGTGGTAGAGATTTCTTTCTTCTGCTCTTCCAGCAGCTGTGAGAAGTCTTCCAGTTTCGGCATTTCCAGCTTCTGAGTGAATTTTGGCAGACGAGTCGGCAGGTAGCCTTTCAGCGCAGCACGACGCTCATGCAGATATTTGTATTCTGCAGAGTCTTTTTCCAGAGTGATGTACGGCAGTTTTTCCAGATTTTCATCTGTTACTGGCACGCTGAAACGATCACGGATATAGCGAACGCCATCCATGTTCATTTTCTTCACCTGGTGAGCAATGTTTTTACCTTCGGCCGCATCACCCATGCCATAACCTTTGATGGTATGCGCAAGGATTACGGTAGGCTGGCCTTTGGTGTTCTGTGCTTTATTCAGTGCAGCGAAGACTTTCTTCGGATCATGACCACCACGGTTCAGCGCCCAGATTTCGTCGTCGGTCATGTCTTTGACCAGCGCAGCGGTTTCAGGGTATTTGCCGAAGAAGTGCTCGCGAACGTATTTGCCGTCACGGGACTTGAAGGTCTGGTAGTCGCCATCCACGGTTTCGTTCATCAGCTGGATCAGTTTGCCGCTGGTGTCTTTACGCAGCAGTTCATCCCAGCGGTTGCCCCAGATGACTTTGATCACGTTCCAGCCAGCGCCTGTAAAGATGCCGTCCAGTTCGTTGATGATTTTGCCGTTACCGGTGACAGGGCCGTCAAGGCGCTGCAGGTTACAGTTGATGATGAAGCACAGATTGTCCAGTTTCTCACGGGTCGCGATGGTGATCGCACCTTTGGATTCTGGCTCGTCCATTTCACCGTCGCCCAGGAACGCGTAAACGCGCTGTGCGGAGGTGTCTTTCAGACCGCGGTGTTCCAGGTACTTCAGGAATTTAGCCTGATAGATTGCACCGATCGGACCCAGACCCATGGATACGGTCGGGAACTGCCAGAATTCAGGCATCAGTTTAGGGTGCGGATAAGAAGACAGACCTTTTCCGTGAACTTCCTGACGGAAATTATTCATCTGGTCTTCGGTCAGGCGGCCTTCAAGGAAAGCACGCGCGTACACACCAGGAGAGATGTGGCCCTGGAAGTACACCAGATCGCCGCCGTCGTTCTCGTTGCGTGCGCGGAAGAAGTGGTTGAAACACACTTCGTACACGGTCGCAGAAGACTGGAAGGAAGCCATGTGGCCGCCCAGTTCCAGGTCTTTCTTGGAAGCGCGCAGAACGGTCATGATGGCGTTCCAGCGGATTGCGGTACGAATATTACGTTCCAGCTCCAGGTTACCCGGGTATTGCGGTTCGTCTTCAACAGCGATGGTATTGACGTAGTTACGGCTGGCTGCACCAGCAGCGACGCTAACGCCGCCCTTGCGCGCTTCACTCAGAACCTGATCGATCAGGAACTGCGCACGTTCAACACCTTCTTCACGGATGACCGATTCGATCGCTTGTAGCCAGTCGCGAGTTTCGATCGGATCCACGTCATTATTTACACGTTCTGACATGGTGCTTTTCCTTATCTGTATCTTATACGTTGGTTTATCTGGAGCCTGTCTTCCTGCGCTCTTGCTTAAAAAGCTCTTCATACGGAACAAAACGCACGAAGACAGGCCCGTCATGTAGTTGCCGTGAGCCCTCAAATGAAGGCTCTCAAAATTAACCCCGAAGGTTAACTTTCATCTTTTCGTTGCTGGAGCCGTCGTAAAGACCGATCCCGCCGGGTGTGTTCCCTGCTGAGATCCAGCAAAACTTCTTCAATGAACGCCAGGTGACGGTGAGATGCGGCACGTGCTATTTCTGGTTCCCGTGCAACAATCGCCTCGAAAATACTGGCGCGGTGGTTGCTTACCGTCGCCAGCATTTCCCGGCGTGAGTAAAGCAATTCAAAGTTCTGTCGAACGTTCTTCTCAAGCATCGGCCCCATACAACGAACCAGATGCAACAGCACAACATTATGCGCTGCTTCTGTTACAGCAACCTGATACTGCATCACCGCGTCGGCTTCTGCGTCCAGGTCTCCGCTGTCTTGTGCGGTCTGAATGACCACATGACAATCGCGAATGCGCTGCAAATCTTCTTCTGTGCCACGAAGCGCTGCGTAATACGCAGCAATCCCTTCAAGGGCATGGCGTGTTTCAAGGAGATCGAATTGTGATTCAGGATGGTCGGCCAGTAACTCAGCCAGCGGGTCACTCACGCTTTGCCACAGATTACTTTGGACGAAAGTACCACCACCCTGGCGGCGCAGGAGCAGTCCCTTCCCTTCCAGGCTTTGGATAGCCTCTCGCAGAGAAGGTCGCGAAACATCAAACTGTTTGGCCAGTTCGCGCTCTGGCGGAAGCTTTTCCCCGGGTCTCAAGGTGCCTTCGAGGATCAGGAACTCAAGTTGCTGCTCGATCACATCGGATAACTTAGGCTGTCTGATTTTGCTGTAAGCCATAATATGTGTTGTTCTCTGCGAGTAGCGACTCTGTAAGTTGCCGGAGTCAATTGGTAATACCAATTTAAAAAACGTGGCCGTAAAGTAACAAAGTATTCACCTTGTGTCCATATGGTGACCCAGTAAATGCGTCGCCCTCGCACAATTTAACAAATTCTTATCATTTCTCGATTTTTCTCTGCGTCAGATCACATTTTTTAGATCCTGAACAAATTTCCAGTCAATTTGGCTATTTGTTATGCAGACGGAGCATAAACCCCGTGCAAACTTTTGCGCATACCACTATTCTTGCCCGAACGGTAGATGATGCTGCTTTTTAGGCACAATCCAGCCGTAAATAATTAAATACAAAAAGTGTAATTATCGCCTTACATTCTTTCTAACACGCAGAATGTTATGGGTTTTGCCCCAATGACAGAGGACAGGTAAATGGTTGATCAACAACAAGGCGATGAGCTGAAGCGCGGCCTGAAAAACCGGCATATTCAGTTGATCGCGCTGGGTGGGGCTGTCGGGACAGGTCTGTTTCTGGGCAGCGCCTCCGTCATCCAGTCTGCGGGCCCTGGGATTATTCTCGGCTACGCAATCGCTGGTTTTATTGCGTTTTTAATTATGCGCCAGTTAGGCGAGATGGTCGTTGAAGAGCCGGTTGCCGGGTCATTCAGCCATTTTGCCTATAAATACTGGGGCGGATTTGCCGGGTTTGCATCCGGCTGGAACTACTGGGTGCTGTACGTGCTGGTGGCGATGGCAGAGCTGACAGCGGTCGGTAAATACATCCAATTCTGGTGGCCGGAAATCCCTACCTGGGTTTCTGCTGCGGCCTTCTTCGTACTGATCAACGCCATCAACCTCACCAATGTTAAAGTCTTCGGTGAGATGGAATTCTGGTTTGCAATCATCAAAGTGGTTGCGGTTGTGGCGATGATCCTGTTCGGCGGCTGGTTGCTGTTCAGCGACACTGCCGGTCCGCAGGCGACCGTACGTAACCTGTGGGAACAAGGCGGATTCCTGCCGCATGGTATGACCGGGCTGGTAATGATGATGGCGATCATCATGTTCTCCTTCGGCGGCCTTGAGCTGGTGGGGATTACTGCGGCAGAAGCCGATAATCCTGAAGTCAGCATTCCTAAAGCGACCAATCAGGTTATCTACCGCATCCTGATTTTCTATGTGGGCTCACTGGCAGTACTGCTTTCCCTGATGCCGTGGACCCGCGTCGGGCCGGACACCAGCCCGTTTGTCCTTATTTTCCATGAACTGGGTGATGCGCTGGTTGCGAATGCCCTGAACGTGGTGATCCTGACAGCCGCACTTTCGGTCTACAACAGCTGCGTTTACTGTAACAGCCGCATGTTGTTTGGTCTGGCACAGCAAGGCAATGCCCCTAAAGCCCTGATGAAAGTCGACAAACGTGGTGTACCTGTGGCTTCTATCCTCGTTTCTGCGGTCACTACTGCACTGTGCGTTCTGATCAACTATCTGATGCCAGCCGAAGCCTTTGGTTTGCTGATGGCGCTGGTGGTTTCTGCACTCGTCATCAACTGGGCGATGATCAGCCTGGCGCACATCAAATTCCGTCAGGCGAAGCGTCGTGAAGGCGTGGAACCTAAGTTCAAAGCGCTGCTGTACCCGGCCGGTAACTACATCTGTCTGCTGTTCATGGCAGCGATTCTGGTCATTATGGCGATCACCCCTGGCATGGCTATCTCCGTATGGCTGATCCCTGTCTGGCTGGTGGTTCTGGGCGTGGGTTACTGGATCAAGAATCAGCAAAGCGGGAAATCCGTAAACGCTTAAGCAATCGTAATAATTTAAAATCCTCAGACGCCCCGGCTAAGTCACTTACCGGGGCGTCTTGTTATACAGGTCACACTTTTTCCCAGATGACCAAATCGTCCATCTTCACGACTCTTACCTCCTGACTCCTCTTCGCTTCTCCAGCCAATACTCAACGCTATCAAACAGTTTTTTAACAACTGACCTTTTTAACCAATAGCCGGAGAACATCCATGAAGGAAGGCGCGCTGTCGTTCAAAGAAAAAGTAGCGTACGGAATGGGAGATGCGGGCTGCAATATGATTGGCGGCGCCATCATGTTGTTTCTCAATTATTTTTATACCGATGTTTTCGGCCTTGCCCCGGCGCTGGTCGGCGTATTGCTGTTGTCGGTGCGTATTATCGACGCCGTCACTGACCCGATAATGGGAGCGATTGCTGACCGCACCACCACCCGCTGGGGCCGGTTCCGTCCGTATTTATTATGGATATCGGTGCCCTACGTTCTGTTCAGTGTGCTGATGTTTACCACACCGGAATGGAGCTACAACAGCAAAGTTATCTATGCTTTCATCACCTATTTCCTGATGTCGCTGACTTATACCGCCATCAATATTCCGTACTGTTCATTGGGCGGCGTGATTACCGCCGACCCGCACGAACGCGTCGCCTGCCAGTCTTACCGCTTCTTTATGGTCGGTATCGCGACGCTAATTTTGTCTTCAACCCTTTTGCCCATGGCCGATTTCTTCGGGGGCGCGGACAAAGCTAAGGGCTACCAGATGTCGATGGGCGTGATGGCGATCATCGCGCTGTTTATGTTCCTGTTCTGCTTCAGTTCTGTGAAAGAACGCATCCAGCCTGCCGTACCGTCCAAACACGCCTTAAAATCTGACCTGAAAGACGTGTGGAAAAACGACCAGTGGGTTCGCATTCTGCTGCTGACTTTCTGTAACGTGTGTCCGGGCTTTATCCGCATGGCGGCCACCATGTATTACGTCACCTGGGTGATGGAGAAATCGACTTCATTCGCCAGTATGTTTATCAGTCTCGGCGTAGTCGGCATGATGATTGGCAGCGCGCTGGCGAAACCGCTGACGGACAAATACTGCAAACTGAAAGTCTTCTTCTGGGCCAACATCATCCTGACCATTTTCTCCTGCGGCTTCTATTTCCTTGATCCCCATGCAACAACACTGATTCTGGTGGCGTACTTCATCCTGAACATCATGCATCAGCTCCCTTCCCCGCTGCACTGGTCACTGATGGCCGATGTGGATGATTACGGCGAATGGAAAACCGGTAAACGCGTCACCGGCATAAGCTTCTCCGGTAATCTGTTCTTCCTCAAATGCGGACTGGCAGTCGCCGGTGCGATGGTCGGCTTCCTCCTCTCCGCTTATGGCTACAATGCCGGAGCCACGCAGCAAAGTGATCACGCAATCAACGGGATTGTTCTGCTGTTTACCGTCATTCCCGGCGTCGGTTATCTCATTACGGCAGGGGTTGTACGCCTGCTGAAAGTGGATCGCGAAACCATGCGGACAATTCAGGCTGACCTGGAAATTCGCCGTCGCAACTATCGCGAACTCAATGAATATCATGATGAAAAGCAGGCGCAAGAACTTGCCTCTGTCCCCCTTCACAGCAAGGAGCTGAAACATGAGTAATTACCCGAATCCGCTGATTGAACAACGCGCGGATCCTCATATCTGGCAGCACCGCGATGGCCAGTATTACTTTATTGCCTCGGTTCCGGAATATGACCGGCTGGAGATCCGCCGCTCGTCAACACTGACCGGACTTGCCGATGCGCCAGCCACGGTTGTCTGGCATAAGCCTGAAACCGGCCCGATGAGCGCGCTTATATGGGCGCCGGAACTGCATTTCATCGACGGTAAATGGGTTATTTATTTCGCCGCTGCGCCATCACAGGAGATTGTGGACGGATTGTTCCAGCACAGGATGTATGCGCTGGTGTGTGAGGAGGCAGATCCTCTCACAGGCAAATGGCAGGAGAAAGGCCGCATTCAGACCCCGATCGACAGCTTCTCGCTTGATGCCACGCACGTTGAGCATCTGGGAAAAAGCTATTATCTGTGGGCACAGAAAGACCCGGAAATTCGCGGAAATTCCAACTTATATCTGGCTGAAATGGAAAATCCGTGGACACTGAAATCACCTCCCGTCATGCTCAGCAAACCGGAGCTGGACTGGGAAATTATCGGTTTCTGGGTCAACGAAGGTCCCGCCGTAGTTACGCATGGCGATAAAATTTTCATTACTTATTCCGCCAGCGCCACAGATGAAAATTACTGCATTGGCCTGCTTTGGGCAGATCTCAACAGCAATCTGATGGACACGGCTAACTGGCATAAATCTCAGCATCCGGTATTCAGCACTCAGGCGCAGAACAAACAGTTCGGTCCCGGCCACAACAGCTTTACCCGCAACGAACAGGGCGAAGATGTGCTGGTGTATCACGCACGAAACTACACGGAAATTGAAGGCGATCCGCTGTATGACCCGAACCGGCATACGCGCATCAAAACCTTCCGTTGGGATGAAAACGGGATGCCAGATTTCGGCGAACCCGCCGCCGATAACCGCCCGCTGACCTTACAAAAGCAGCGCGGATAAAAAGCCAAAAGCCCGGACATGAAAATGTACCGGGCTTTTTATTCGACCTGGAGAATAGAATTTTCGTTAAATCAGCGTGCCGTAAATCGTCAGCAGTGCAACGACCACCAGAATAATCATCGTCACTTTACGTGCCAGACTTACCGCAGCACGGGGAGTTTGTACAGGATCGGTATGCGGATCACGCGCCAGTGAGAACTGCGCCAGCCGTGTCAGCACCTGATACTGCGAGGAATGAATATCGCCGAGCGAGGCAAACCATGCCGGTAACGCTTTCTCACCATGCCCGAGCAGCGCATACGCCGCACCGGCAAGACGAACAGGGATCCAGTCAAGAACATGCAACAGGCTGTCGACGCCCGACTGCGAACGTTTAAGCGGCGTCATGTGCCGCGCCAGCCATGTCTGATAACCCCGGAGAACGGCATATCCGCCTAATGCAACAGGCCCGAAAGGCCCGCAGACCACAAACCAGAACAACGGTCCGAGATAATAACGGTAGTTTATCCACAAGAGTGCGTTTTGCAGTTCTCGCAAACGGGCTTCTTCCGTGCAATCACTCGGCAAACCGTGGATCAGCGCCAGCTCCTCCGCCATCTCTTTACAGGCGTCCGCATCTCCCTGACGGGCAGATTTCAAATAGGCGCGGTAATGTTTGCGTTTGATGCCTGCACCGATACACAGCAGACATAAAATCACCCAGATAACGAGGGAAGGCACGCCAAAGAATAACCCGTGCAGGGCACGCAAAATGGCCCAGATAATCGCCATCCAGACAATCGTAATCGCCAGCGTTTTGACTAAGGAAGTCTGCCGCCCGCGACGGAAAATGAACTCAAACCGATGATCCAGCTGCCAGTGTTCACCCAGTTTGAACAACCGCTCCCAAGCCAGCACCAGCAGCAAAGTAAATAACGTCATCGACTATCACTCTCTCTACATATTCTTAAAACAAAAAAACCGGCGGCCTTTTCACTCACTGGTCAGAAGACTCATTTTGCCCTACCGGCGATGCCAACAGCTTGCGATATAATGCCCAGTCGAACTCAGGGCCGGGATCTGTTTTACGCCCCGGCGCAATATCGCTGTGCCCGGTAATGGCGTCCAGACTAATCGGATAGTGCTTAATTAACAAGCCGGTAACGTCCGCAAGGCTGCGATACTGCGCCTGCGTAAAGGGCACAAAATCGGTGCCTTCCAGCTCAATACCAATCGAAAAATCATTGCAGCGCTCACGCCCGCGCCAGCTGGAAACACCGGCATGCCACGCACGTTTATCAAACGGAACATACTGAACAATCTCGCCATTTCGTCGGATCAGACAATGTGCCGCTACGCGCAGCTGGTGGATCCCTTCAAAGTAAGGATCATCCTGCGGATCCAGCGTACCGGTAAATAATTGATCAATGTAAGGGCCACCAAACTTTCCGGGTGGCAGGCTGATGTTATGGACGACCAGCAAAGAAGGGATCTCGTCGTCAGGACGGAGATCAAAATGAGGGGAAACGACCTGCCGGGCTCCGGCAATCCAGCCATGTTCTAAGTGCATCAAAGGCCTCAATGATGTGCTTGTGTGGTACTTATCACAGCAACAGGGTAGCATGTTTTTTTGTCCTTCTTATCCGCCATTTCGGAGTATTTGTATGTCTACACGCAGCTACAGCCCTGAAAGTCGCCGCGCACAGTTACTCGAACGTATTCAGCATGATATCCCCGCCATTGTGACTCAGGCGCTTGGCGAAGACCTCGGGGGCGAGGCCAACGCTGACAACGACTTAACCGCACAGCTTCTGCCGCAGGATAAAGATGCGAGCGCGACGATCATCACCCGCGAAGCCGGTATTTTTTGCGGACAACGCTGGCTGGATGAAGTCTTCCACCAACTGGCCGGTGATAAAGTTTCTGTAAAATGGCACGTCAAAGACGGCGATGTTGTTTCTGAAAATCAGAGATTATGTGAGCTGACCGGCTCTGCGCGCATGCTGCTAACCGGCGAACGCACCGCACTGAATTTCGTCCAGACACTCTCGGGCGTGGCTACCGAAGTAAATCACTACGTGAAAATCCTCGAAGGCACCAAAACCCGGTTGCTGGACACGCGCAAAACCTTGCCGGGGCTGCGTACAGCGCTGAAATATGCCGTCCTGTGCGGTGGCGGAAGCAACCATCGTCTCGGCCTGGCCGATGCATTTCTTATTAAAGAAAACCACATTATTGCCTGTGGCTCGATTAAAGCTGCCGTTGAACGCGCATTGTGGATCCACGCGGATGTTCCTGTCGAAGTGGAAGTGGAATCACTCGACGAACTTCAGCAGGCGCTGGATGCCGGCGCTGACATTATCATGCTCGATAACTTCACCGTTCCGATGATGCGTGAAGGTGTTGCCCTGACCGCTGGCCGTGCGCTGCTAGAAGTCTCCGGCAACGTCACAGAGAAAACGCTGCGTGAATTTGCCGAAACGGGTGTGGATTACATCTCCGTGGGTGCCCTGACCAAGCATGTCCGCGCAATGGATCTCTCAATGCGTTTTAGCTGAGCATTCTGCGCTGTTGCCCCTGAATTCCATTTCAGGGGCAACACGACTTCCCTTCGGTCTATTTCATCTTGCCGCACTACCCTCCCACTCAACACTTCTGACCGCCAGCCTCTTTTTCATTTGTCTTTCATTGCTGCGAGACGTGCCGCAAAAGTTTTGACGCGTTTGTCGTCTCCGGTAAAGACCGTGGAAGGCATCCTGGAAAACTCACCAAAGGCACTGGCAGAAATTTTCTTCCCCATTTAGTTTGCTGCCGAGCAACAACCCAGCAGCCTCACAAATGGAGAACGCCATGCAACGGCAACAAGGATTTACCCTCATTGAACTGATGGTCGTGATCGCAATAATTGCGATTCTGAGCGCCATTGGTATTCCCGCTTACCAAAGTTACATCCAGAAAGCCGCAATGACCGACATGCTGCAAACCATGGTGCCGTATAAAACCGGTGTCGAGCTGTGCGTCATTGATACCGGCTCATTAAGCAGCTGCAATGCAGGCAACGAAGGTATTCCGGCAGTCGCCACCAGCCGTTATGTCAGTAAAACGCAGGTCACTGCAGGCGTGATTTCACTGACTGGCCAGCAGGCACTCAACGGGCTAAGCGTTGTCATGACCCCCTCTGTAGATGCTCAGGCCGGCGGCATTATCTGGAACCGCACCTGCACCAGCGCCGGCAATGCCGCAATGGTAGAAGCCTGCGAAAGCGTTTTCCGTTTTGATACCACGGGAGCCGTAAAATGACCGATATTCCGCTCAATCCTGTTTCACCAACAGATAGCCAAAGGCAGCACAGCGATGCCTCGCTGGACTCCCTTTGTCAGCGTTACAAAGCCATCATTGTGCATCGCGATAAACAGACGATCCGCGTTGCCTGTCATGAAGCGGAAGCTGAGACAGAAACGCTGAGTAACGTGCTGCGCTTTGCCAGCGGATTGAAAGTTCAGGTGGAACGCTGGCCGCAGGCCAGAATGGAACAACATAAGGAAAAGAGCCCGTCGAATGTGAAGCAGGAATCCGCCACCGGGGAGCAATCCCCGTCATCAGGAAGCCCTGAAGATAATGCGTTGAATGACCAAAGCGATGCACCGGTGGTGAACGTCCTCAACCAGATTCTGCGGCAGGCAATTAGCCGCAGAGCGTCGGATATCCATTTTGAACCCTACGAAAACAGTTTCCGCGTACGGGTGAGAATTGACGGCGTGTTGCAGGAAATCCCCGGTCCTGAATTTTCGATGGCAGCGGGTGTTTGCGCGCGGCTGAAAATCATGGGGCAACTTAACGTCGCCGAGCGTCGCTTGCCGCAGGACGGCCAGCTTTCCGTCATGCTGCAAAATCAGCGTTATTCCATGCGCGTCTCTTCCCTGCCCACCCTGCATGGTGAAAAAATCGTTCTGAGGATCCTGCACATGACCCAGCAGGATCTGGCGATGTCTCAGTTAGGCTTCACGCTGCGCGATTTGGAATACTTTAAAGCCGCGCTCAAGCATCCGCAGGGGCTGATCCTCGTGACAGGGCCGACAGGCAGCGGCAAAACGGTGACACTTTACAGCGGATTACGCCATCTCAACGCCATCTCACGCAATATCAGCAGCGTTGAAGATCCGGTTGAAATCCCGGTCAGTGGCATCAATCAAACGCAGATCAACAGCAAGACGGATCTGAGTTTTGCCAGCGTTCTGCGTGCATTGTTGCGACAGGATCCGGATGTGATCATGGTCGGCGAAATTCGTGATAGAGAAACGGCTGAGATCGCCGTTAAAGCCGCACAGACTGGCCATCTGGTGCTTTCCACGCTGCATACCAACTCAACGTGCGAAACGCTGACCCGTCTGCGGCAGATGGGCATTGAAGGTTTCCATATCGCAGCCAGTTTGCGTCTGGTCATTGCCCAAAGGTTGGTGCGAAAACTGTGCCCGCACTGCCGGAAGCCACATCTGTCCCTGGTCGTAAACGGGCCGGACGGCAACAGCGGGCCCGCGCCAATGTGGCGGGCAGCGGGCTGCAATCAATGCTTTTCCGGCTATTACGGCAGGATGGGGATTTACGAAATACTGAACATCACTCCCCGGCTCCAGCAGGCACTGGTAGCCGATGCCAGTGTCAGCGAGCTGAGTAAAATCGCCCGTGAACAGGGGCAAAAGACATTACAGGAAGCGGGAATGTTGCTGGTTGAACAAGGTATCACCTCACTTGAAGAGCTTTATCGGGTGACCGGAGAAGGTCATTGCGCATGAGTGAAACGCCAGTGATCGCTCCAAAATGGCGGCTTTTTCACTGGCAGGCTATTGATACTCAGGGAAACATCCAGCAAGGCGATGCCATTGAGATAACCAAAGACAGCATTTATCAGCAACTTTTTGTTGCGGGTTTACAACCACTGAAGATCACAATGATCCGGCGCCTGACATCCGGTTATTGGAAAAATCAGGAGCGTATTTCCGTTGTCAGGCAACTCGCTACACTGCTACAGGCCGGATTGCCGCTGGTCAGCAGCCTGACGCTGCTGGCAAACGAACATCCGAAACCCGCCTGGCACTGCGTTTTGCATAACGTGGCGAAAGGCGTCAGGGAAGGCAAACCGTTATCGGCTATGCTGAGTGCTTACCCTGACGTTTTCCCGCCGATTTACCGGCAACTCGTTTCTATCGGCGAGCTGACCGGTCAGTTAGACCAATGCTGTTTGCAACTGGCGGCGCAACAGGAACAACAGGCGGAACTGAAAGCGAAAGTGAAAAAGGCGCTGCGCTATCCGCTGATTGTCAGCGTCATCGCTACCTTCGTCACACTGTTAATGCTGACGCTGGTTCTGCCGGAGTTTGCGAAAATCTATGCCACCTTTGATGCGCAGTTGCCCTGGTTTACCCGTATGCTGATCGGTGTTTCCGACGTGCTGGTCAGCTCAGGGCCATGGCTGACCGGTATTGTCTCGTGTTGTTGTTTTGGCTATCAGCAAAAGTTGCATCCGCACATTCGCTGGAAGTTGCGCGAACAAAAGCTGCTTTTGCGATTGCCACTGACTTCACGGCTGGTCACTGATAGTTGCCTCAGTCAGGTTTTTCAAACGCTGGCGATGACACAACGCGCCGGAATGACACTGATTTCCGGGCTGACTGCCGCGTCGGCATCTGTGTCAAACTTACATTTCCAGACAGCTCTCGACGTGATTCGCGAAAAAATTATGCAGGGGACGCCATTACATAAAGCGTTTCAGGGGTCACCGCTGTTTCCTGCGTTATGTCAGCAGTTGATAAAAATCGGTGAGGAATCAGGAACGCTCGATGAGCTGTTACTTAAGCTGGCGCTGTTGCATAATAACAAGGCAAATTCGCTGGCGGATACGTTATCTCAAACGATTGAGCCAGTACTGATGGCAGTGATGGGCGTGATTGTTGGAGGATTAGTGATTGCGATGTACTTGCCCATTTTTCAGCTGGGTTCGGTGATGGGATGACGATGGCACGGGGAAAATAATTGCGGCGAAAACGTATTTCGCCGCGGATAATTTTACCGATTTATTTGCTGCCGAACAGGCGGTTTTCCTGCTCTGCGACACGAATAAAGGTAGTACGTTTGGTCAGTTCTTTGAGACGTTCAGCGCCGACATAGGTACAGGCAGAACGCAGGCCGCCAAGAACGTCACGAACGGTATTTTCGACCGGTCCGCGCAAAGGCAGTTTTACAGTTTTGCCTTCCGCAGCGCGATATTCGGCGACACCGCCAACGTGGCGTTTCATTGCCGATTCTGAGCTCATACCGTAGAAGAGCATGAATTTTTCACCATTTTCTTCAACGACAGTGCCTTCACATTCTTCGTGTGCTGCCAGCATACCGCCAAGCATCACGAAGTCTGCGCCGCCGCCGAAAGCTTTCGCCACATCCCCAGGAACGGCACAACCGCCATCACTGACGATTTGTCCGCCCAGCCCGTGAGCAGCATCCGCGCATTCGATAACGGCAGAAAGTTGCGGATAGCCAACACCGGTTTTCACACGCGTGGTACACACAGAACCCGGGCCGATACCAACTTTAACGATATCTGCGCCAGAAAGAATTAACTCTTCAACCATTTCGCCTGTGACCACGTTACCGGCGCAAATGACTTTGTCCGGGCAGGCCTGACGAACGCGTTGCAGAAAACCGACGAAGTGTTCGGAATAGCCGTTAGCCACGTCAAGGCAGACAAATTTCAGCAGCGGAGAAAGCGCGAGGATTTGCAGTGTTTTAACAAAATCAGCTTCCGACGTGCCAGTCGACACCATCACATTTTTTAATACTGACTCTTCAGCGGAGGTGATGAAAGCCTGCCATTGCTCAACGCTGTAATGCTTATGCACCGCCGTCAGCAAACCAAAAGACGCCAGTACCGTCGCCATGCGGAAAGTACCCACAGTGTCCATATTGGCAGCAATAATCGGCGTGCCTGACCAACTGATACCGGAGTGTTTGAATGTGAACGTGCGCTCAAGTTCAACTTCGGAGCGGCTTTTGAGGGTAGAACGTTTAGGGCGGATGAGTACGTCTTTAAAACCTAACTTCAAATCTTCTTCAATACGCATGACGGCTTTGTCCTGGTTTGGCGACGGATCGCTAGGGCGTACAACAAATTTTAGACACCCTTTCCAGTGGTTTTATCATACACAGGAAAATGACAACGGCAAGGATGCTTTTACAACAGACATCACAGACTTTTGATTGCATTGGCGAATAATTTTTCGCATCAAAAACCAAGACGACCTTGGCTTGCACTTACTCATAATCTCTTTATCATTTACCTAACTAATTTTATCAGAGCGCCAGTATGAGCTATATCGTTGCATTGACCGGAGGTATCGGAAGCGGCAAAAGTACCGTTGCCGAAAGCTTCAGCCGTCATGGCGTAAGCATTGTCGATGCAGATATTATTGCCCGTCAGGTTGTAGCTCCGGGTGAACAGGCTCTGGAAGAGCTGGGCAAACGATTTGGCAAAAGTATCATTCTTGACGATGGCTCACTGAATCGCCCGGCGCTACGGGAACGTATTTTTAGTAATCCGCTTGAAAAAGAATGGGTTAATAAATTATTACACCCTATTATTCACGCCCGGACAAAGCACCTTATCGCGCAAGCCGATACGCCTTACGTGCTTTGGGTAGTGCCGTTACTGATTGAAAACGGATTGCAAACGCAGGCTGATCGCGTTCTGGTGGTGGACGTCGAGCCACAAATTCAGCTTTCCCGCACCATGTTGCGCGACGGCATTGACCGCCATCAGGCTGAAAGTATTATTGCCGCGCAGGTGAGCCGTGAAAAACGCCTGGCCTGCGCGGATGACATTATTGATAACAGCGGAGATCCTCAAACGATCGAAACGCGTGTTGCCCAATTACATCGCTGCTATCTGAAACTGGCAGCGGGCGAAAACAGACAGGATATTGCCAAGCATGACTGATGTAGCTGCAACCGTTCTTTTTGAACATCCTCTGAATGAAAAAATGCGTACCTGGTTGCGTATCGAATTCCTGCTACAGCAGATGCACGCAAATGCACAAATTACTGCTGCGGCTTCAGCCCTTCTGTTCTTCCGCACCGCGTCTGATTTACTCGACGTGCTGGAGCGCGGAGAAGTCCGCACCGATTTGCTGAAAGAACTGGAACGCCAGCAACAGAAATTATCCCAATGGCAGGATGTTCCTGGGGTAGATGCGTCGCGAATTGACGGATTGCGTGCCGAACTGAAACAGTGCGCTTCCGTATTGATGAAAGCACCGCGAATCGGTCAGGCGCTGAAAGAAGATCGTCTGATTGCTTTGGTTCGTCAGCGTCAGAGTATTCCCGGTGGTTGCTGTAGTTTTGATTTGCCGACGCTTCATATCTGGCTTCATCTGGCTCAATCTCAGCGCGACAGCGAAGTCCAGAACTGGCTTGAAACACTGGCGCCACTCAACAACTCACTCACGATGGTGCTGGGTTTAATTCGCCAGTCCGGCGCTTTTCGTAATCAAATCAGCCTGAATGGTTTTTTCCAAGATAACGCAGAAGGTGCAGATCTGTTACGCTTGCGCCTCTCGTTGGAAAACCTGCTTTATCCGCAAGTTTCCGGGCACAAAACCCGTTATGCCATCCGCTTCTTACCGTTAGACAGCGAGCATGGCGTGGTTCCGGCACGACTGAATTTTGAACTTGCCTGCTGCTAGGAGTTGCAAATGGATCCTGAAATTATTGAAGTAAATTGCCCGACGTGTAACAAGACGGTGGTCTGGGGCGAAGAAAGCCCTTACCGTCCTTTTTGTTCCAAGCGCTGCCAGCTTATCGATCTCGGTGAGTGGGCCGACGAAGAGAAACGCATTCCGAGCAAAGGGGATGTGAATGATCTGGATGACTGGAGCGAAGAAGAGATTTCACACTGATATCTGTAAGATGTCGCATTTAGCAAATGTTAAAAAGGGGCGTGGCCCCTTTTTTGTGGGCGCCCTGATGCTCAGAAAATCAGAATTCGTTGTTTTTTAAGGCGCTTACGACAGCTTCGTTGGCGGGAGGAAATTCTTCCGCTTTCAGTTCTGACTGCTTAACCCAGCGCTTTGGTTGCCCTTCTTTTCCATATGGCTCGCCCTGCCACTCTTCAACCAGAAAGAAGTAAAGCATGATAATGCGATCCGGAAATCTGTGTTCAAGCGTTTTCAGCAAAACAGGTGCTTTCGCTTCAATGCCCACTTCTTCCTGCAACTCACGAATGACAGCCTGCTCAGGCGTTTCACCCGCTTCTATTTTACCGCCCGGAAATTCCCAGAACCCCGCCATGTGTGAAGACGCATCACGTTGAGTAATAAAGATTTCTTTACCAGAATTCCGGATAATACCGGCTGCGATATTCAGCTGTTTAAGCGTCACTTTTCCACCTATTGACTGACTATAATGACTGTCTTATATAAGGATTTTTACACAAAAATAAAGGCGGTGATTAGCCGCCTTTAAGATTAACACGATGACTTAGCCTGAGATCTTACTTTTGCAGGCGGCCATGGCATTGTTTGTATTTCTTACCGGAACCACATGGGCAGAGATCGTTACGGCCGACTTTACGCTCGCCAGATGCGGCAAGACGTGCAGCTTCAGCTACTTCAATTTCTTGCTGATCCTGATGGCTCAGCTGCTGCTGACGGGCCAGATGTTCGGCTTCTTCGCGGCGCTGAATTTCCATTGCTTCGATTTCTTCAGGCATACGAACCTGAACTTTGCTCAGCACGCTGACCACTTCGTATTTCAGTGATTCCAGCATGGCGGCAAACATAGCAAAGGATTCGCGTTTGTATTCCTGCTTAGGATCTTTCTGCGCATAACCCCGTAAATGGATGCCCTGACGCAAGTAGTCCATCGCGGCCAGATGCTCTTTCCATAGGGAATCAAGCGTTTGCAGCATCACGCCTTTCTCGAAGTTACGCATCATTTCTGCGCCAACCACTTCTTCTTTACGGGCGTAAGATTCTTTCGCGATTTCCATAATACGTTCGCGCAGGGTTTCTTCATGCAATTCAGGCTCTTTATCCAGCCATTCTGCAATCGGCATTTCCAGCTCGAAATCTTGTTTCAGGCGATCCTGAAGACCCTGAACATCCCACATTTCTTCCAGAGACTGCGGCGGAATGTAGCTGTCGATAGTTGCTTTGAACACGTCCTCACGGATGCTGGCGATGGTTTCACTGACATCAGACACGTCCAGTAATTCGTTACGCTGGCTGTAGATCGCACGACGCTGATCGCTGGCGACATCATCGTATTCCAGCAATTGCTTACGAATATCAAAGTTACGGCTTTCAACTTTACGCTGAGCATTGGCAATCGCTTTGGTCACCCAAGGGTGCTCAATCGCTTCGCCCGGTTTCATACCTAATTTACGCATCATGCTCGACACACGGTCAGACGCAAAGATACGCATCAGGGCATCTTCCATAGACAGATAGAAGCGTGATGAACCGGCGTCACCCTGACGGCCTGCACGGCCGCGAAGCTGGTTATCAATACGGCGTGATTCATGACGCTCAGTACCGATAATGTGCAAACCGCCGGAAGCCAGAACCGCATCGTGGCGAATCTGCCAGGCTGCTTTGATTTCTGCGATTTTCTCGTCGGTTGCTTCTTCACCGAGGTTTTCAACTTCAACCTGCCAGCTGCCGCCCAGCACGATATCGGTACCACGACCGGCCATGTTGGTTGCGATGGTTACTGCGCCTGGCTGACCAGCCTGGGCGACGATATCTGCTTCTTTAGCGTGGAACTTGGCGTTCAGTACGCTGTGCGCAATACCCGCTTTAGTCAGTTCATTAGAAACGACTTCGGATTTCTCAATCGAAATGGTACCCACCAGAACCGGCTGGCCTTTGGCAGTACACTGACGGATATCTTCGATAATCGCGCCAATTTTTTCCATTTCGGTCATGTACACCAGGTCGGCCATGTCTTTACGCACCATAGGGCGGTTCGTTGGCACAACGATGGTATCCAGTTTGTAAATGGAGCTGAATTCGAACGCTTCAGTATCCGCAGTACCGGTCATACCGGCCAGTTTTTCATACAGACGGAAGTAGTTCTGGAAAGTGATAGAAGCCAGCGTCTGGTTTTCGTTTTGAATATCAACGCCTTCTTTCGCTTCCACTGCCTGGTGCAAACCATCAGACCAGCGACGACCCTGCATGGTACGACCTGTGTGTTCGTCAACGATGATAACTTCACCGTCTTTCACGATGTAATCGACATCTCGGGTGAACAGCACGTGCGCGCGCAGTGCAGCGGTGACGTGGTGCATCAGCATAATGTTGGTCGGGGAATACAGAGATTCCCCCTCTTCCATAATGCCTGCCTCAACCAGCATCTCTTCGATCAGAACCAGACCGCGTTCGGTCAGATGAACCTGACGTGCTTTCTCATCCACGGAGAAGTGGCCTTCACCCTGGAAGGTGTCGGAATCTTCTTTTTCCTGACGGATCAGTTTAGGGATCAGTTTGTCCACGCGGGTGTACATCTCTGAGCTGTCTTCTGCCGGACCGGAAATGATCAGCGGAGTACGTGCTTCATCGATCAGGATCGAGTCAACCTCATCCACCAGCGCGTAGTGCAGTTTGCGCTGAACGCGTTCTTCAGGGCTGAAAGCCATGTTGTCGCGCAGGTAGTCAAAGCCGTATTCGTTATTTGTACCGTAAGTGATGTCGGCAGCGTAAGCAGCGCGTTTAGCCGGAGAAGGCATGCCTGGCAGGTTAATACCGATGCTCAGACCGAGGAACTCAAACAATGGACGGTTATTTTCGGCGTCACGCTGGGCTAAGTAGTCGTTGACGGTCACAACGTGAACGCCTTTACCGCTCAGTGCGTTCAGGTAAGCCGGCAGCGTTGCGGTCAGCGTTTTACCTTCACCGGTACGCATTTCCGCGATGCAGCGCTCATTCAGCACCATACCGCCGAGTAACTGGACGTCAAAGTGACGCATACCGAAGACACGCTTACTGGATTCGCGAACCACCGCAAAGGCTTCCGGGATCAGAGTCTCCAGGACTTCGCCTTTCGCCAGACGCTCACGGAACTCATCGGTTTTAGCTCGCAGTTGTTCGTCGGTCAGCTTTTGAATTTCAGGTTCCATGCGGCCGATAAGGTCCACAACTTTACGCATACGGCGCAGTGTACGATCGTTACGGCTACCAAAAACTTTGGTCAATAATTTGATTAACATGATGCTTAATATCTCTTGGAGGCCATTAAATGCAGCCACTAATTTATTGATTTATAGATAGAGTTTAAATTTACAGTCTGTTAAATCAGGAAGGCCGGGCCGGCACGAATGCCTTGCACCTGTGCTAACCACAGTCCGGTTTGATGCGATGAAGAGAAATTCAGGAAAGGTTGTTGCGTGTGACGGATGATAACAGGCGGTTTGGACTCATGCGTCAGTAATGCATTCAGGGTCACCAGCAGCGCAAGTTGCTGTACGTGAAGAGGTTCTGCTTGCTGCGCGGCAATTTCAGGTTGAGCTGCGGTGTAAACCACCTGCGGCGCCAGCGCAAAAGAAAGATGACGGATGACCGTGCGCAGTGCATGCTGCTGCCAGTAATCCACACCGAAAGACGGGCGGCGATTTGCCTGGAGCAACGCGAGGTTACTCAGCCCTGTACTGCCGATGTTAAGTCGGTTTAGACTTGAGGACGTATTGGGAACCGCAGGCAGTTCCGTTTGCGAGAGGTTCGTTGACACGCCAAGGCTCGCCGCTACCATCCCCAACAGGAGATGCGGCCAAAAATACCTTCTGCCAAATTGTCGCCAACGATTTAGAATACCAATCACAAGTTTACAATCCGCCGGAGCCCATCATGCGCGATAGCCGCCCACAATTATTAGATATCCTGTTCGATGATGCCTCTTCCACAGAGCAAAGCCCGCTGCGTATTGTTCAACAGCGTGCTGCGGCGTTATTAAAACTTAACCGCGCAGTGAAAGGTCTGTTACCGGCGCCCATGCAACCATGGTGTCGTGTCGGTAATTATCGACAGGGAGTTTTAGTACTTGAGATAGCTAATGCCAGCTGGATGATGCGCTTACGCTATGAACAACCCGCATTACTCTCTGCACTTCGAGCGCAAATTCTACCATCATTGTCGTCAATCGACATCAGGATTAATCCTTCGCTTATGGCGAAAATGGAAAATGCGTCGCAGATTGCGGTTAAAAATAAAGCGATCACATCTGAATCGATGCCGGTCAGACATTTGAGTGCGCAGAGTGCGGAAGAATTACGGGGACTGGCGAGCCGTAGCCCGGAAAAACTCAGAAAGGCATTAGAACGACTGGCTGAATTGGCCGGAGAGGGTGCCAAAACAACCAGTCGTAATAAGTAATGATATCAGTACCGATTACGCCAATACTGTGGAAGGTGCTTTAAAAGCCAGAGGCATTTCAGCTTCATCCTGGAAGGTTACTAATTCCCAGGCTTCCTGCTTAGCCAATACCGCTTGCAATAACTTGTTGTTCAACGCATGGCCAGACTTGAATGCGGTAAACGCACCAATGATGTTATGCCCACACATGAACAGGTCACCGATAGCATCGAGCATTTTGTGACGAACGAACTCATCTTCAAAACGCAGGCCATCTTCGTTAAGCACACGGTAATCATCCACAACAATCGCGCAATCAAAGCTGCCACCCAGGCACAAACCACGTGACTGCAGGTACTCGATATCACGCATAAAACCAAAAGTACGTGCGCGGCTGATTTGGCGAACAAATGCTTCTGCGGAGAAGTTCATTTTGTAACGCTGTGAACTGGAATCAATCGCCGGGTGATTAAAGTCGATAGTGAAGTCCAGAGAGAAACCATTGAATGGTTTGAACTCCGCCCACTTATCACCGTCTTCAACACGCACAGTTTCTTTGATGCGCAGAAATTTCTTCGCGCTGTTCAGTTCTTCGATCCCAGCGTCCATCAACAGATAGACGAAAGGCGCGGCGCTACCGTCCATAATCGGCACTTCAGGCGCATCGACTTCGATAACAATGTTATCAATGCCCAGGCCCGCTAATGCCGCATTAAGGTGTTCAACCGTAGAAATGCGTACGTCATGCTCATTGACCAGGCAAGTACAGAGCATGGTATCACGCACGGATTTTGCATCTGCCGGGAAATCAACCGGTGGATTCAAGTCAGTGCGACGATAGATGACCCCGGTATTTGCCGGTGCAGGACGCAGAGTCAGGGTGACTTTCTTGCCGGTATGCAAACCGACGCCCGTCGCCTGAACGATACGTTTTAATGTACGTTGTTTGATCATCGTATTTATCTCGCAATGTTATCCATCCAACCGACCTAAGCTTACCTTAAGATCGGTGGGACAGTTTAGCACAAAGAGCGGAGATCCTACAATTCGGACTAGTCTGCCTGCTTACGCAGGAAGGCCGGGATGTCCAAATAGTCGGGCTCTTTATTAGATTGCGCGCTTTGATCATTCACCACTTTAGCCGCTGGCTTGGTTTCCTGCGGCAACGGAGACATCCCGTGCTGCTGGTAACGGTGATCCATCACTGGCTGGCTGGCTGGCTTGTTGGTCACCAAAGTGATCTCAGGACGTTTGTCCATGCCGATGCCGGTCGCAACCACGGTAACACGCAATTCGTCATTCATTTCCGGGTCAAGGGAAGTACCGATAACTACGGTGGCGTTGTCAGAAGCGAAAGCACGGATAGTGTTACCCACAGTTTCGAATTCATCCAGACGCAGGTCGAAGCCCGCTGTAATGTTGACCAGTACGCCGCGCGCGCCGGACAAGTCGATGTCTTCCAGCAACGGGCTGGAGATCGCCATTTCAGCCGCTTCTTCAGCACGGTCTTCACCACATGCCACGCCGGAACCCATCATGGCATAACCCATTTCGGACATTACGGTGCGCACATCAGCAAAGTCGACGTTCATCAGACCCGGCCGGGTGATCAGCTCTGCGATACCCTGTACCGCACCTTTCAGCACGTCATTGGCCGCACCGAAAGCGTCCAGCAGAGAGATACCGCGACCCAGAACTTTCAACAGTTTGTCGTTCGGGATAGTGATCAGGGAGTCCACATGCTTGGACAGCTCAGCGATACCCTGCTCCGCGAATGCCATACGCTTCTTGCCTTCAAAGTTGAAAGGCTTAGTCACGACAGCAACGGTCAGAATACCCAAATCTTTTGCAACTTCAGCTACCACTGGCGCAGCACCGGTACCGGTACCGCCGCCCATGCCCGCTGCGATAAAGACCATGTCAGCACCTTCAAGCGCAGCGCGCAGGGCTTCACGGTCTTCTTCTGCAGAATTGCGACCCACTTCAGGGTTCGCGCCAGCACCCAGACCTTTGGTAATACCGCTACCGATCTGAATTGTCTGGCCTACAGCCGTTTTACGCAACGCCTGGGCGTCTGTGTTAACGGCAAAGAATTCAACACCTTCGATGCGCTCACGCACCATGTGTTCGACAGCGTTACCGCCGCCACCGCCGACGCCGATGACTTTAATCACCGCGTCGTTGGTCAGTTCCATAGGTTCAAACATAGTTTCTCTCCGTTTTGTGCCTGTCGCGTCGGGATCAAAAACCATAACAGCATGATCCCGTTGTTAAAACATTAAAACTCTTTTCTCAGCCAGCTGTTGATTCTTTTGAACCAGTTGCCCACTGAGGCGCGTTTTTCCACTTCGGCCTCACCGCTCAGGTGAGACTCTTTTCCATAGTGCAGCAGCCCTACAGCCGTTGAGTAGTAAGGTTCCTGCGCATAATCTGTCAGCCCTGTGATGTTCAGAGGTTGCCCGATACGCACCTGGGTATGGAATACCCGCTGCGCACAAGCTGCCAGACCATCAATTTGTGCTGCGCCGCCTGTCAAAACAATACCGGCGGCCAGATGATGTTTTACGCCTTGCTGACGTAACTGCTCCTGCAATTGCAAAATTTCGTCGTTCACTAGATTCAGCAATTCTGTATAACGAGGCTCGATGACTTCAGCCAATGTCTGACGTTGCAGACTGCGCGGAGGGCGTCCGCCTACGCTCGGCACTTCGACGTTTTCGTCTTTGCCGACAATCGAACCTAATGCACAACCGTGGCGAACCTTGATAGCTTCGGCATCGGTCGGTGGCGTTCCAAACGCATAAGCGATGTCGCTGGTGACCACGTTCCCTGCATAAGGGATAACCTTAGTATGACGTAGTGCGCCGCCGGTATAAACCGCGATATCCATGGTTCCACCACCAATATCGACGACACAGACTCCTAATTCGCGCTCATCTTCGGTCAGAACCGCATAACTGGCAGCCAGACCGGCAAAAATCAGCTGGTCAACTTTCAGGCCACAGCGTTCAACCGCTTTCACAATGTTCTTCGCCATATCGTTATGGCAGGTAATCAGGTGAACTTTTGCCTGCATACGCACGCCGGAAAGTCCGACAGGGTTTTTGATCCCTTCCTGATAATCAATGGCGTATTCCTGAGGGATCACATGCAGAACACGATGTTCGTCACGTACGCGTACCGACTTCGCGGTATGCACAACGTTCTCTACATCTTCCTGCGTGACTTCCTCTTCTGAAATAGGAACCATCCCTATTTCATTCTGGCAACTGATATGTTTACCAGACAAAGCAAGGTAAACAGAGGAAATCTGGCAATCCGCCATCAGTTCAGCCTGATCGATGGCGCGCTGTACGCACTTCACCACCGATTCCAGATCATTCACGCCACCCTTGTCCATGCCCCGGGACGGGCAACTGCCCACACCGATAATATTGACCATGCCATCGGGCAGAACTTCCCCCACCAATGCGGCGACTTTTGCCGTACCGATTTCCAGCCCAACTACCAGTTTTCTGTCCGTCGACTTGATCATTGTTGTTTAGCCTGTGCCTGATTCTGTTGCTGATTACTGTTTTGCTGGTCAATAAACTCCGGAGCCCAACCTACCGACGCACCGCTGTCATAACGTAAATCGACATACGTAATGCGTTTTTTATCGGCTTCAGCCTGTTGCTGGAATCGCGGGTAAAGCTCGATAAAACGTTGTAAACGCCCCATCCGGTCATCTCTCCCCAATTCCAGCCGGACGTCGCTATCCAGAGTTAACTGCCACGAGTGACGCGCACTCATTGCTACTGCCTTCAGCGTGAATTTCCCGGCGGCCAGCGCCTGGCTCATCGTTTGAAAGCCCTGCAAAACATCCTGTTCGCTGCCTTCCGGACCGTAAAGCAACGGCATTTTCTGTTTGACCACACGTTCAGCGGGTATGCTGAATGATTTGCCATCGGCATCAACCATATGCAGATCATTCCAGTGTGCGACCGGCACATACTCCACCAGGTGAATCTTCAATTCATTCGGCCATTGCTTGCGGACGCTGACCTGTTTTATCCAGGGTAAACGTTCAATCTGCTGCTGAATGACGTTTACATCCTGCGTCATGAACGTTCCCGGTGCCCCTAAGGACAGAATCGCCTGACGAATATCATCGTTGGTCGTGTAATGACGTTCTCCCGTAACCACAAGCTGAGACAACGGCAACCGGTTCGCATCCTGCATCCAGCCAATAACGGCCCACGCACTCCATAAAATAGTTCCTACCACCAACAGCAAGAACACAATCCCTGCCAGCTGGCCACCGTTACTGCGACGGCCGCTGTTGCTCTCGGCCGTCTCACGCTCTCGGGTATTCAGGGCGGCTTGAGACATATCAGTCAGCCAAAGCCAGAATACGGAAAACGAGTTGCGGGAAGCTCAGCCCGGAATGTTTAGCCGCCATCGGCACTAAGCTGTGGCTGGTCATTCCTGGCGAAGTATTCACTTCCAGCAAATTAAAGCTGCCGTCACCATCCTGCATCACGTCAACACGCCCCCAGCCACTGCAATCGAGTGCCTGATAAGCCTGCAAGGCCAGCGCAGATAACTGTTTTTCCTGCTCCTCGCTTAAACCGCTCGGGCAAAAATACTGTGTTTCGTCAGAAAGATACTTCGCCTGATAGTCATAAAACGTTCCGGCTGGCTGGATGCGGATTGATGGCATAACCTGATCGCCCACGATAGCTACCGTGTATTCCGGGCCACTTAACCATTTTTCAATCAGTACGTTATCGTCATGACGGAAGCCTTCCTGCAGGGCTGGCAACAACTCTTTTTCCGTTGTCACTTTGCTCATGCCGACGCTCGAACCTTCGCGGCTCGGTTTGACGATAACCGGCAGGCCTAATTCGGCGATTCTTGCCGCCAGAGCGCCCTGCCCTGCTTCTTCAATTTGTGAACGATGCAACGTCACAAACGGGGCAACCGGCAAACCCAGCGCCTGCCACACCAGTTTGGTGCGGAATTTATCCATGGTCAGTGCGGAAGCCATCACGCCACTGCCGGTATACGGCAGGCCGATTTGCTCGAGCAATCCTTGCAACGTACCGTCTTCACCGCCGCGGCCATGCAGCGCGATAAAGACTTTGCTGAACCCTTCTTCTTTAAGAAGCGCCACGTTGAATGTTTTGGTGTCGATGCCATGCGCATCCACACCTGATTCGCGTAAACCTGCCAGCACGGCAGCGCCGGACTGCAATGACACATCGCGTTCTGCGGAAGTACCCCCCAACAATACCGCTACTTTCTCAGACATGATGTTCTTCACCTTTTTTCACTGGCTGCAACTTTTGATCAGCCAATTTTCGGGCCACTTTGCCAACGTTACCGGCACCCTGCACCAGCACTAAATCGTCACCTTCGAGGATCTGCGCCAGACTTTCAGGTACTGCGTCAATATCAGAAACCAGAATAGGATCCAGCTTGCCTCGCGCACGAATGGTGCGGCATAACGAGCGGCTGTCGGCACCCGGAATTGGCGCTTCACCTGCCGGGTAAACGTCGAGCATGATCAGCACATCGACCTGAGACAGCACATTCGCGAAGTCGTCGTACAAATCGCGGGTACGCGTGTAACGGTGAGGCTGGAAAATCATCACCAGACGCTTGTTCGCCCAGCCCGCGCGCGCAGCTTTGATTGTCGCATCCACTTCTGTCGGATGGTGACCGTAGTCATCAACCAGCATTGCGCTTCCGGTTTTTCCGTTTACATTTTCCAGCGCGAAATCGCCCAGGAAATCAAAACGACGACCCGTTCCCTGGAAGCCTTCCAGCGCACGCAAAATTGCGTCATCGCTGATACCTTCATCTGTCGCAACAGCAACGGCCGCAGCGGCATTCAGGGCGTTATGTCGGCCCGGTGCGTTCAGGGTTACGCTGATCAGCGGCAGATCCTGACGACGTATCGTAAAGTGCCCCTGCGCGCCAACCTGACGGTAATTTTCGATAATGACATCCGCATCTTCGCTGAAACCGTAGGTCGTCATATGGCGGCCTACACGCGGGATCAGCTCACGGATCACCGGATCATCAATACACATCACCGCACGTCCGTAGAACGGCAGATTGTGCAGGAAATTTACAAACGTCTGTTTCAGGTTTTCAAAATCGCCCTGATACGTATCCATGTGATCCGCTTCGATGTTGGTCACAATCGCCACCATCGGTTGCAGATGCAGGAACGACGCATCGCTTTCATCCGCTTCTGCAATCAGAAAACGGCTGGAACCCAGACGCGCATGTGTTCCGGCTGCTTTAACCAGTCCGCCGTTTACGAAAGTCGGGTCCAGCCCGGCTTCTGCGTAAATACTGGTGACCATCGCCGTGGTCGTGGTTTTACCGTGTGTCCCTGCCACGGCGATGCCGTGACGAAAACGCATCAGTTCTGCGAGCATTTCCGCACGACGAATAACCGGGATGCGCGCTTCACGGGCGGCAACAATTTCCGGGTTATCGGAAGAGATTGCCGTCGAAACCACCACCACGCTGGCATCCAGCACATTCTCCGGGCGGTGATTGAAATAAATTGTCGCGCCCAGTGCAGTCAGTTGCTGAGTGACCGCGTTCGGCGCTAAGTCAGAACCGCTAATCTGATAGCCTTCATTGGCCAACACTTCGGCGATACCACCCATGCCGGCACCACCGATGCCAACAAAGTGAATGTGCCGGACACGATGCATCTCGGGCACGAAGGTACGCAGTTTCGCCAATTGTTGTGTATTCACGTTTTTATTCACTATTTCAGGTTACTGATTAATCCGTTTCTTACGGCTGGGACCACGCTTCGCATGGCCCGTTCAATTTCATTTTTTACTGGCGGCAACCACTTCTGCGGCTACACGTTCTGTCGCATCAGGAATGGCGGCGGCACGCGCAGCTCTTGCCATTTCCATCAGATGGGTTCTGTCCCATCCGGCCATCAGGTCAGCGACGGCGGCGGCACTAAAATCTTTCTGCTCAATAATCTTTGCAGCACCGGCTTTTTCAAGCGGCAATGCGTTCCAGTACTGCTGGCGGTCTTTATGCTGGAATGGCACAAAAATGGCCGGCAAACCTGCGGCAGCAATTTCACTGACCGTTAACGCGCCGGAGCGGCATACCACCACATCCGCCCAGGCATAAGCCGCTGCCATGTCATCAATGAATTCGGTCACTTTATGCTGAGTCTGACCGGCTTTTTCGTAAGCCTGATTCACGGACTCCAGCGCGCCTTTACCGACCTGATGCCACAACGTAATTTTTTCGCCCATCAGCGCTGCCACTTCCGGCATGGTCTGATTCAGTACCCGCGCGCCCTGACTTCCGCCAATGACCAGCACACGGATTGGTCCTTCGCGCCCGGCCAGACGGGTTTGCGGTAATTCCAGCGCCAGCACATCGGTGCGCACCGGATTACCGACCACGGCCGCATTCGGGAATGCGCCGGGAAACGCCTGTAATACTTTTTTGGCAATGTGCGACAAACCGCGATTGGTCATGCCCGCAATACCATTTTGTTCATGCAGCACCACCGGAATACCCAGTGACCATGCCGCCAGACCGCCGGGGCCGGAAACGTAACCGCCCATACCTAAAACCACATCAGGCTGGAAGCGCTTCATGATGGCTTTCGCCTGGCGCCAGGCATGATATATGCGAACAGGGGCAGTGAGTTGCGCTTTCAGACCTTTCCCACGTAATCCTGAGATTTTAATGAAATCAATCTCGATGCCATTCTTTGGCACCAAATCCGCTTCCATTCGGTCTGCGGTGCCCAGCCAGCGAACTTCCCAGCCTTGCGCCATAAGATGATGTGCGACGGCCAGACCGGGGAAAACGTGCCCGCCGGTACCGCCTGCCATCACCATTAAACGCCGGGTATTGCCACTCATCGGGCGCTCCTTACAAACGCCTGGGCTTTTGCCAGACGCGTTTCAAAATCCACTCGCAGCAATAACACGATTGCCGTCGACATAATTAACAGACTCGAACCACCGTAACTGATGAGCGGTAAGGTCAGACCTTTCGTTGGTAGCATCCCCGCAGCGGCCCCGACGTTAACCAGCGCCTGGAAGCTGAACCACACGCCAATTGAGCAGGCCAAAAATCCGGAAAAACGCTGGTCAATCTCCAGTGCGCGACGCCCGATGGACATGGCGCGAAAAGCGACGAAGAATACCATCAACAAAGCCAAAACCACACCGAAATACCCCAATTCTTCACCCAAAATGGAGAAGATAAAGTCGGTATGCGCTTCCGGTAAATACTCCAGTTTCTGCACCGAATTCCCGAGCCCCTGGCCCCAGAATTCACCGCGACCAAACGCCATCAGTGACTGAGTTAACTGGTAGCCACTGCCAAACGGATCGGCCCACGGATTCCAGAACGACGTTACGCGGCGCATACGGTACGGTTCGGCCAGAACCAGCAACACAACGGCGAAAGCACCGGACCCGATGATGGCCAGGAACTGCCACATTTTTGCCCCCGCCAGGAACAACATCGCCAGCGTGGTAATAAACAGTACTACGACGGTACCGAGGTCAGGCTGGGCCAGCAGGAGAACCGCCAGAACCACCATTACACCCATCGGTTTACAAAAACCCCAGAAGTTGCTCCGGACTTCATCAACCTTTCGCACCAGATAGCTGGCGAGATAACAAAACAGTGACAGCTTGGAAAACTCTGCGGGCTGAATACGCAATGGCCCCAGTGAAATCCAGCGTGATGCCCCGTTAACCGAACTCCCCACCACCAGCACAACCAGCAACATCACCACGGAAAGCAGCAGCAGAACGTTACTGTATTTCTGCCAGATCGCCATTGGTACACGCAGCGTGACCAGCGAAAGCCCGAAGGCCAGGGCAAGGTAAATCGCATCACGTTTGGCAAACAAAAACGGGTCATCAGCCAGACGCTGGCCGATCGGCATCGAAGCCGATGTCACCATCACGAAGCCGATAATTGCCAGACCAAATGTCAGCCACAGCAGCGTCCGGTCATACAGCACCAGCGTCAGCGAGTCGTTTTCTTTCGACCCCATCACCCAGTCGTTAAATTTTCCGACGAGGCTCAGCCCCGGGATACGGATCCGCATTAACCCAGCTCCTTCGCCAGCGCAGTGAAAACATCACCGCGTTGTTCAAAACTGCGGAACTGATCAAGACTTGCGCAGGCCGGAGACAGTAAAACCATATCGCCTGACGCCACACGCGTGCTGATATCACGCATCGCCTGTTCCATCGTTTCAAACAGAGAAGAAACTTCAGGACGTAAATCTGCCAGCTCCGCGCCGTCACGGCCAAAGCAGTAGATGCGCAGATTATCGCCCTGCAAATATTTCGTCAGAGGCGAGAAATCCGCAGATTTCCCGTCACCGCCCAGCAGTAGATGCAATGTACCCTCAACGTGCAGGCCGTTGAGGGCTGCTTCGGTGCTACCGACGTTGGTCGCTTTGGAGTCGTTGATCCAACGGACGCCATTGTGTTGCCACGCTACCTGAAAACGGTGCGCCAGTCCGGTAAAGGTCGTCAGGGCTTTCAGGCCTGAAGCATGAGGAATGCCCACGGCATCCGCGAGTGCCAGTGCAGCCAGCGCGTTGGTATAATTGTGGCGGCCTGTCAGCGGCATTTCTTTGGTATTCAGTACTTTCTCGCCACGCACACGCAGCCAGATATCATCCTGCTGGCGTGTCAGATGGTAATCACCGACATCCACACCAAAACTCACGCAACGTTTATCAGCGCCACGCACCGGCATTGTCAGCGCATCATCAGCATTGACGACGCACAGCGCAGCGTTTTCATAAACTTTCAGTTTTGCCGCACGGTACTGCTGCAAACCAAACGGATAGCGATCCATATGATCTTCGGTCACGTTGAGGATCGTCGCGGCCGCCGCGTGCAGACTGTGCGTAGTTTCAAGCTGGAAACTGGACAGTTCGAGCACAAACAAATCGTATTCATGATCAAGCATGGTCAGTACTGGCAGACCAATGTTACCGCCCACGCCGACGCGCCATCCGGCAGCTTTCGCCATTTCGCCGACCAGCGTTGTTACAGTGCTTTTACCATTAGAACCAGTGATCGCCACAATCGGCGTTTGCGTTTCGCGGCAGAACAGCTCGATATCACCGATTATTTCCACACCCTCATCGGCGGCAGCGCTCAGTGCAGGAGTCGCCAGCGCCATACCGGGGCTGGCGATAATCAGGTCCGCATCGAGCAACCAGTCTTCATTGAGCGAACCCAGATGACGTTCAATGTTATCCGCGAGTTTATCCAGTCCGGGCGGGCTGACGCGGGTATCAATAACACGCGGCATCACGCCCCGTGCCACAAAGAAATCAACACAGGACAGGCCGGTAAGACCCAGCCCGATGATGACCACTTTTTTACCCTGATAGTCAGCCATAATTACCGCACCTTCAGCGTCGCCAGGCCAATCAGGACCAGCATCAGCGAAATAATC
Organism: Rahnella contaminans; assembly: GCF_011065485.1. Classification (NCBI taxonomy): domain Bacteria; kingdom Pseudomonadati; phylum Pseudomonadota; class Gammaproteobacteria; order Enterobacterales; family Yersiniaceae; genus Rahnella; species Rahnella contaminans. Next base: position 329,446 of record NZ_JAADJS010000002.1, on the reverse strand, counting down.
CAGAAGCGCACGATGACGCGCGGTTCCGGCCAGCCTTTAAGTTCGTAGTGATGATGGATCGGCGCCATACGGAAAATGCGCTGACCACGTAACTTAAAGGACCCGACTTGCAAGATGACCGACAGTGTTTCAACCACGAACACACCGCCCATAATCACCAGTAAGAATTCCTGACGCAGCAACACGGCGATAGTCCCCAGCGCACCGCCCAGAGCCAGTGAACCGACATCACCCATGAAAACTTGAGCCGGATAGGTGTTGAACCACAGGAAGCCAAGACCGGCGCCGACAATGGCGGTACACACGATCACCAGTTCACCCGCGTGGCGAAGGTAAGGAATGTGCAGGTAGCTGGCAAAATTCATGTTACCGGTCGCCCAGGCCACCAGCGCAAAGCCAGCTGCGACGAACACGGTTGGCATAATCGCCAGACCGTCTAAACCATCGGTCAGGTTAACGGCGTTACTGGTTCCGACAATCACGAAGTAGCTCAGCAGGATATACAGCAGCCCCAGCTGCGGCATGACGTCTTTAAAGAACGGCACTACCAGCTCAGTGGCTGGCGTGTCTTTCCCGATGGCATACATCGTGAAGGCGGCGGCAAGTGCGATAACTGACTGCCAGAAGTATTTCCAGCGGGCGATCAGACCTTTGGTGTCTTTACGGACGACTTTGCGGTAGTCATCGATAAAACCGACAACACCGTAGCCCAGCAGAACAAACAGCACGCACCAGACATACGGGTTAGACGGGTAAGCCCACATCAGGACGGAAATTGTGATGGATGCCAGGATCATCAGGCCGCCCATCGTTGGCGTCCCGCGTTTGCTGAAATGCGATTCCGGGCCGTCGTTACGGACAACCTGACCAAAAGACATTTTTTGCAGACGGGCAATCATCCGTGGTCCGATCCACAAAGACAGGAACAAAGCAGTCAGCAGGCTGACAATGGCGCGAAACGTCAGGTAGGAAAAGACGTTGAAGCCGGAATAATATTTGACCAAGTGTTCGGCCAGCCAAACTAGCATGTTGCATTCTCCTGTAACGCGCGTACTACCTGCTCCATTGCGGCACTACGTGAACCTTTAATCAAAACGGTAATTACCGCGTGTTCAGACAGTAAGCTCGTTAAACGGGCCGTCAGGGCTGCCTTATCCTCTAAATGCTCACCACATCCGCTGGCATCACTGATGATGCGGCTGTCGTGACCAATACTGAATACTTTATCTATACCTGATGCACGGATCGCTTCGCCGACCTGACGGTGACAGCTTTCGCTTTCAGCGCCCAGTTCAGCCATATCGCCGACGGCCATCACGCGGTAGCCCGGCATTTCTGACAACACTTGTGCCGCTGCGGTCATTGAACCGACGTTCGCGTTATAGCTGTCGTCGAGCAGGGTTTTGCCTTCGCTAAGCGCAATCGGGAACAAACGTCCTTTGACGGATTGCAGGGTTTTCAGGCCAGCACGCACGTTTTCAAGCGAAGCGCCGACAGACAGCGCCAGCGCAGCCGCAGCCAAAGCGTTGGCAATGTTGTGGCGTCCCGGCACCGGCAACGAAACATCAATGCTGCCTTTTGGTGAATGCAGAGTGAAAGCGGTGTTCAGCGGGCTGAGTCTGACGTCGGTCGCGTTGAAATCGATGCCCTCATTCTTTGCAGAAGAGAACTGCCAGACGGTTTTACCGGTCAGTTTGTGCTGCCAGTTTGCCCAGTCATTACTCTCAGCGTTGATCACCGCGATACCGTTTTCCGGCAAACCTTCAAAAATCTCGCCTTTTGCGCGGGCAACGCCGGCCAGCGAACCAAAACCTTCAAGATGAGCCGCAGAGAGATTGTTGATCAGCGTAGTCTCAGGACGTGCCAGCGCGGTGGTATAGGCGATTTCGCCCGGATGGTTTGCGCCCATCTCAATAACGGCAAAATCATGCTCTGCGGTCAGGCGCAGTAACGTCAGCGGTACGCCGATGTCGTTATTGAAATTGCCTGCGGTGTACAGGACGTTACCGCACTCACGCAAAATCGCCGCGGTCATTTCTTTCACAGAAGTCTTGCCGGAGGAGCCGGTCAGGCCGACCACGCGGGCAGGAACCTGCTGGCGAACCCAGCCGCCGAGTTGACCCAGCGCAATGCGGGTGTCAGCGACAACTAACTGAGGGACCTCCACCGGTAAGCGCTTACTTACCAACAAAGCCCCTGCACCCGCATTAACGGCATCTGCCGCAAAATCGTGGGCATCGAATTTTTCGCCTTTCAGCGCGACAAATAAACAGCCTTCGGTGATCTGACGGGTATCCGTCGTCACGCTGTCAATTTGTGTATCCGCGCCGACAAGTTCAGCGTTAAGCGCGTCGGCCAGAGTTTGCAGAGAAACGCGGATCATGCGATCACCCCCAGCAAACGTGCGACAGTCACCCGGTCGGAGTAATCAAGACGCTGATTTCCCACCAGCTGATAATCTTCATGGCCTTTGCCGGCAATCAGAACGACGTCGTCTTCCTGCGCCTGCATGATGGCGCTGGTTACCGCTTCCGCACGACCATGGATTTCCTGCGCACGGCCAGCATCAAGCAATCCGGCAAGAATATCCGCCACGATGGCGCGAGGTTCTTCGCTGCGAGGGTTGTCATCGGTCACAATAACGCGATCGGCGAATTGTTCGGCAATCCCACCCATCAGAGGACGTTTGCCTTTATCGCGATCGCCACCGCAACCGAACACGCACCACAGTTGCCCTTTGCAGTGCAGACGGGCAGCTGCCAGCGCTTTTTCCAGCGCATCCGGCGTATGTGCGTAATCGACAACGGCGGTCGGTTTACCCGGCGCGTTGAAGACCTCCATACGCCCGCAAACAGGTTGTAACTGGGAACCCGTCGCCAGCAATTGTGCCAGCGGATAATCAAGGGAAAGCAGAGTCGCCAGTGCAACCAGCAGATTGCTGACATTGAACGCGCCCATCAGGCGGCTCTCCAGCTTGCCTTCGCCCCAGCTTGAATCGATATTTACCGTCGCGCCGTTGTCGTGATAGTTCACGCTACGGGCAACCAGCCAGCGGCCTTTCCAGCCCGCCGGGATTTTGTCTTCCATGCTGACCGCAACGGAATCCGGGGTTTTCGCCAGCCAGCGCGCCCCGACTTCATCGTCAGCATTGATAATTTTCTGACCGACCGGATGCGAGGAGAAGAGCAGCCATTTGGCTTCTTCGTAGCTCTGCATGTCACCGTGGTAATCCAGATGATCGCGGCTCAGGTTGGTAAACGCAGCGGCAGCAAACGGCAGCGCGGCTACACGATGCTGCACCAGCCCGTGGGAAGAGACTTCCATCGCGGCGAAGGTGGCACCCTGTTTCACTAAATCAGCCAGAATATGCTGGACCTGAACGGCAGAACCGGTGGTGTTTTCCGCCGGAACCACGTTATCGAGCAGGCCATTCCCCACGGTACCCATCACCGCACTGGTTTCGCCCAGCAGCTGGCTCCACTGCGCCAGCAGTTGTGTGGTAGTGGTTTTACCGTTGGTGCCTGTCACGCCAACCAGACGCAATGATTTGCCTGGCTGCTGATAAAAACGTCCTGCCAGTTCGGAAAGCAGGACGTTGAGATCCTCAAGATAAATCACCGGTACACCATGCATCTGGCAGACCGTTCCGTGCTCTTGTTCATCTTTTGCTTCGGCCACGACGGCAGCGACGCCCTGAGCAATTGCCTGGGGAATAAAACGACGCCCATCACTGGTATGGCCTGAGACCGCGACAAACAGATCGCCAGCAGCCGCAATGCGGCTGTCTAAGATCATGTCTTTTAGCGCTACTGCCGGGGCTTCACTCACCCAGGGCGCTAAGATGTCGCGCAAATTACGATCTGCCACCTGTTGCCTCTTTTTGATTATTTACTATGTCTGCATTTTCATCGGCAGTCAGCGCGTCAGGTTCAACGTTCATGGTGCGTAATACTCCGCCCATGATGGCGCCAAACACCGGTGCGGAAACGGCCCCACCGTAATACTTCCCTGCCTGCGGATCGTTAATGACGACCACCAGAGCAAATTTTGGATTGCTGGCCGGCGCAACGCCTGCGGTGTAGGCAATGTATTTATTGACGTATTTGCCATCCGGACCGACTTTCTTCGCAGTACCGGTTTTAATCGCAATACGGTAACCCTTGATAGCGGCTTTCACGCCGCCGCCGCCTGGCAACGCAACGCTTTCCATCATATGAACGACGGTGCGCACCAGAGGTTCAGGGAACACGCGTTCGCCGGAAACCGGCGGATCAACACGTGTGATCGACAACGGACGATAAATGCCCATACTGCCGATCGTGGCATAGACTCGCGCTAGCTGGAGAGGTGTCACCATTAGCCCGTAGCCGAAAGAGAAGGTGGCCCTCTCTATGTCAGACCACCGTTGTTTTTTAGGGTATAAGCCACTGCTTTCTCCAACCAGCCCCAAATTGGTTGGTTTTCCCAATCCGAATCGCGAGTAAGTGTCTACCAGCTCTGCGGACGGCATCGATAACGCCAGTCGTGAAACACCGACGTTACTCGACTTCTGCAAGATACCCGTCACGGAAAGCTCCGCGTAACGGGCCACATCTTTAATCTCATGACCGTTGATCCGGTACGGCAGCGTATTGAGCACGCTGTTCTCACGAACCACGCCATTTTTCAACGCGGTCATGACGACCATCGGTTTAACGGTAGAACCCGGTTCGAAAATGTCAGTAATCGCGCGGTTACGCATCACGTCTTTCGGCGTATCCGGCATGTTGTTCGGGTTATAGGACGGACTATTAGCCATCGCCAGCACTTCACCCGTTTGCACATCGACCAATACCGCAGTGCCGGATTCCGCTTTGTTGAAAGCCACGGCGTTATTCAGCTCGCGATACACCAGCGCTTGCAGACGTTCATCAATGCTCAGCGCCAGATTATGTGCAGCCTGGCTGTCGACGGTGGAGATGTCTTCAATAACGCGGCCAAAACGGTCTTTACGGATGGTACGTTCACCTGGTTTACCCGTCAGCCAGCGGTCAAAACTCTTCTCAACGCCTTCAATGCCTTCGCCGTCAATGTTGGTGACGCCAATAACGTGCGACGTAACCTGCCCGGCCGGATAATAGCGACGGGATTCCTGACGCAGGGAAATACCCGGCAGCTTGAGTTTATGGACATATTCGCCAACGGCCGGATTCACCTGACGCGCCAGATACACAAAGCGGCCTTTAGGATTTGCATTGATACGTGCTGAAAGCTGATCGAGCGGCATGTTCAGCGCGTCGGCCAGTGCTTTCCATTTCGTATCAACCGTGATACCACCGCGATCGTTAATTTCTTTCGGGTCGGCCCAGATCGCATTGACCGGAACGCTCACTGCCAGGGGACGGCCTGAACGGTCGGTGATCATGCCGCGAGATGTTGGGATGGTCTGGACGCGCAGGGAACGTAAATCCCCTTCTTTGACCAGCCTGTCAGGGTTAATGACTTGCAGATAAGCCACACGCAACATCAGGCCAACCAGAGCCAGAAGGATACAGGCGCACAACAACGCAAAACGCCAGCTGATAAAGCTGGCTTGATCTTCGGGACGCTTTAACTTCGCGGTGCGTGTTGCTTTCATTAGCTGCCTGTATTCTCCGTGCGCATTTTAAGGCTGAACCACAATAATTTCTTGAGATGGATCAACGTGCTGCATCTGCAATTTCTCCGTTGCGATGCGTTCTACCCGGCTGTGATCGCCGAGAGCGTTCTCTTCGAGGATCAGGTTGCGCCATTCAATGTCCAGCGCATCCCTTTCCAGTACCAGTTGTTCACGTTGCGCCGTCAGTAAACGCGTACGATGCGCCGTGGTCACAACGAATATTGCGCTGACCAGAACGGCGATCAGCAGAATCATTGGGATCTTGCCGTTGCGAAGAATATCGCTGGCAATGACTCCCACCAGTCCGTGGCGTTCGTTGCCAATCACGCGCTCGTTCTCTCAGCAAAACGCAGAACAGAACTGCGGGCCCGCGGGTTCTCCGAAACTTCCGCTTCGGACGGCATCATTTTTCCAACAGATTTCAGCGAACGCCCACCGAGTTCAGCGATCTGCGCTTCGGTCATCGGGATACCCGCCGGAACCTGAGCGCCACGGCTGTGCTGGCGGATAAAGCGCTTCACGATACGGTCTTCCAGCGAGTGGAAGCTGATCACGGACAAACGCCCTTTTGGTGCCAGAATTTCCAGCGCGCCGTCCAGCGCACGTTCAATTTCTTCCAGCTCGCTGTTGATGTAGATACGGATCGCCTGGAAACTGCGCGTAGCCGGATGCTTATGCTTTTCACGAAACGGTGAGGCATTCGCAATCAAATCAGCCAGTTCTTTGGTACGGGTCATTGGCAATTCACGGTTACGCTCAACAATTGCGCGCGCGATACGCTTCGCGAAACGCTCTTCGCCAAACGTTTTCAATACCCAGGTGATGTCCTCTTCTTCCGCTTTCATCAGCCATTCTGCGGCTGAATAACCCCGGGTTGGATCCATACGCATATCCAGAGGTCCGTCGCGCATGAAAGAGAAGCCGCGTTCGGCATCGTCCAGTTGCGGTGAAGAAACACCCAGATCCAGCAGCACGCCATCAATTTTGCCTTCAAGGCCACGATCCCGTACATACTCTGCAAGATCGGAAAACGGTCCGTGAACAATCGAGAACCGTGAGTCTTCAATAGCTTCTGCGGCTTTGATCGCCTGTGGATCGCGGTCAATCGCCAGCAAGCGTCCGTCCGGCCCAAGCTGGGACAGAATCAAACGTGAATGGCCACCACGGCCAAAAGTTCCGTCTATGTAAATGCCGTCCTGTCGAATGTTGAGGCCGTTGACGGCTTCATCCAGCAAAACGGAAGTGTGTTTGTAGTTTTCAACCATGCTTATAATGACAAGTCCTGTAATCTCTCAGAAAGCGGTTCCTGAGACGATTGTTCAGTGTCGATGTCTTCCTTAACTTGTTGATACCAGGTCTGTTCATCCCACAGCTCAAACTTGTTGAACTGTCCAACCAGCATCACTTCTTTTGCGAGCCCGGCGTGCTGACGCAGTGTGGTTGCAATCAGTAAACGCCCGGCATTATCCATCTGACATTCACTGGCATGCCCGAGTAAAAGCCGCTGAATACGGCGCTCGACGGGGTTCATGCTCGACAGACGGGACAATTTTTGTTCGATTACTTCCCATTCAGGGAGGGTGTAAAGGAGGAGACATGGGTGATGGAGGTCTATGGTGCACACCATTTGACCTTGCGATTCTTCGCTCAGCAAATCCCGATAACGGGTGGGTACGGCAAGTCGCCCTTTGCTGTCGAGGTTAACCATCGTCGCGCCACGAAACATGACCGATCTACCCCTCTGTGACCCTTTTCACCACTTTCCCCCACAAATTCCCACAGAAAAGAGTTTACGGATGGTTTTAAAACCTTGTCAAGCCAGAGCAGAGGCGGTTTGGCAATATTTACGCAGCTAAACGAAAGCACTGCGCAGTGTAGTGAGGTGTTTTAGAGGAGGGACAGAAAATAACGTCATGATTAGTTGAAGAAATTTCGCAGGGTTAATAATTTCGTTTAAAAAAAAACCAAACTGAACATTATTTAACTATTTATATTCTTCTGCTATCTAACTCTCATTTCTTGACCGGTTTGCCATAAAAAAAATCATTCTCAATTTTTTTTTGGCTATCACTGCTAAATCATCATCATTTTGTCTGCCAGACCGCATGGCATAAGCCTTTGAGGCGTTTTAAAAACCATCAGCGTTCTTCAAAACCCATGCTGAGGGAAATTAAGCGGGGAATTCTACAGGACTTTTGCTGGCAGCATTAACGTATTTTAGAAATTGATTAGGAGGTTTATATCGGCAACGGAAGCGCGAAAACATTTCTTAATAATTCAGTTGTCTGGGAATGCTCCTAAATTACCCATTCATCTCCTATGGGAATTTTCATAATTGTATTATCCACAGAATAAGCCGAATTACTGAAAAAGAGATTGGAGCGTGCGGGGAGGATAGTGACGGGCACTCAGGAAGAATGCCCGTTGCGGTGTTTACTTGCGACTCAGACGGCCACGGCGGAACAGATTACGGCGGATTCGCGTCAGTCCGGCTTTCGGTTTCTTCGGCTCATCAAGACAAGCCAGCACCAGCTCCAGCACGCGTTCAGCCACGTCACGATGACGCTGAGCGACCGCCAGAACAGGACATTCGAGGAAATCTAGCAGCTCGTTATCGCCGAAAGTCGCAATCGCCAGATCCACCGGCAGACGCCCTTCGGTTTTCAGCGTCACGTCCATCACGCCCTGCAACAGCTGGAATGAGGTGGTAAATAACGCCTGCGGCATCGGGTTGGTTTTCAGCCAGTCGGCGAAAACAACCGCCGCTGATTCGCGATCGTACGCATTGGCGTACAGATATTTTGGCTGGCGTGAATCTTCTGCCCACGCCTGGCGAAAGCCCTGCTCGCGCAGGAAACTCACGGAAAGCTCCGGCAGTGCGCCGAGATAGAGTACTGACTCAGCCGGGAATGTGCGCAGTTCCTGCGCCAGCATCAGGGCGTCGTCTTGATCAGCGCCCACGACGCTGATGAAATGCTCAGGATCCAGCGCACGGTCGAGCGCAATGATCGGGAAATCATCGTTGGCCCAGCGTTGATAGAAAGGATGCTCCGGTGGTAATGACGTGGAGATAATTATCGCATCAACCTGCCGCTGAAGCAGATGTTCGATGCACCGCATCTCGTTATCCGGCTGATCTTCAGAACAGGCGATCAGCAGCTGATAGCCGCGCTGACGGGCCTGACGCTCGAGGAAATTGGCGATTTTGGTGTAGCTGGTGTTTTCCAGATCGGGGATCACCAGACCAATTGAACGTGTACGGCCGGCACGCAAACCTGCTGCCACCGCATTCGGGTGATAGTTATGTTCCTTCACGACAGCCATGACTTTTTCGACTGTCTTATCGCTGACACGATACTGTTTCGCCTTGCCGTTAATGACATAACTGGCCGTCGTACGCGAAACGCCCGCTAACCTCGCGATCTCATCCAGCTTCACTGAGAAAACCCCTTAATAAAGATAATGCTTTATCTAACCGCAGAAGCCCCTGCCGGGCAAGGTGTTTTACCGAATCGCTTCACCTGACTCGCAAAAAAGAAAGCCCAACGTAAGGGTTGGGCTTTCAGTGAGCAGACAAATGTTACATCTTGCTGATTATTTACACTTTAACACATGATCTTGTCGCCGCGTGAAACACCGACCACACCGGAGCGCGCCACTTCCACAATTTCTGCCACATCACGGATGCTGGCTAAAAACGCATCAAGTTTGTCACTGGTTCCTGCAAGCTGAACGGTGTAAAGCGTGGCGGTGACATCGACGATCTGGCCGCGAAAAATCTCGGTAGAACGCTTCACTTCTTCGCGGCCATAACCGGAAGCCTGTACCTTCACCAGCATGATTTCACGTTCAACGTGCGCGCCCTGGATCAGTTCAGTTACACGCAGTACGTCGACCAGCTTATGCAATTGCTTTTCGATTTGCTCAAGCACCTTGGCATCACCGACGGTCTGAATGGTCATACGGGACAACGTCGGATCATCGGTCGGGGCCACGGTCAGGCTTTCAATGTTATACCCACGCTGAGAGAACAGGCCGACTACGCGGGACAACGCGCCCGATTCGTTTTCCAGTAATACTGATAAAATCCGGCGCATGATCAGGTCCTCTCCGTTTTGCTTAACCACATTTCGTCCATCGCACCGCCACGGATGTGCATCGGGTAAACGTGTTCTGTTTCATCAATGCTGATATCGACAAATACCAGACGATTTTTCTGTTCGAGTGCCAGCGCCAGTTTGCTTTCCAGCTCTTCAGGCTTACGGATAGCAATACCCACATGTCCGTAAGCTTCCGCCAGTTTGACGAAATCAGGCAGTGACTGCATGTAAGACTGGGAATGGCGGCCGGAATAAATCATGTCCTGCCACTGTTTCACCATGCCGAGATAACCGTTGTTCAGGTTGACGACAATCACCGGCAAATCGTATTGCAGTGCGGTAGAAAGCTCCTGAATATTCATCTGGATACTGCCGTCACCAGTCACACAAATCACGGTTTCATCCGGCAGTCCGAGTTTGACACCCAGCGCAGCGGGCAGGCCAAAGCCCATCGTGCCAAGGCCACCGGAGTTGATCCAATGGCGCGGTTTGTCGAACTTGTAATACAGCGCAGCAAACATCTGGTGCTGGCCGACGTCAGACGTCACATACGCCTCGCCTTTGGTCAGACGATGCAGCGTTTCGATAACCGCCTGAGGTTTGATGGTGCCGGTATTTTTGTCATAGCTCAGACATTCGCGCCCGCGCCAGTTCTCAATATTCTGCCACCAGTCACGCAGCGCATCGAACTCCTGCTTCTCATCGCTTAGCGCCAGCAGTTCCAGCATCTGAATCAGCGTCTGCTTCGCATCGCCGACAATCGGGATGTCCGCATTGACTGTTTTGGAGATAGAGGTCGGGTCGATATCAATGTGCATGACCGTCGCATTCGGGCAGTACTTCGCAAGATTGTTGGTGGTCCGGTCATCGAAACGCACGCCCACACCGAAGATCAGATCCGCATTGTGCATCGCCATATTAGCTTCGTACGTACCGTGCATACCCAGCATGCCGAGGCTCTGACGATGCGTGCCCGGGAACGCCCCCAGCCCCATCAGGGAACTGGTCACCGGCAGATTCAGTTTCTCAGCCAGTTGCAGTAATTCAGCATCACATTCAGAGTTGATCGCGCCGCCGCCGACATACAGCACCGGTTTTTTCGCGTTCAGCAGAGTCTGAACCGCACGTTTGATTTGACCGCGATGGCCCTGCACGGTCGGGTTATAGGAACGCATCGTGACCTGCTCAGGATAGGCGTAAGGCAGCTTGATTTGCGGGTTCACCACGTCTTTCGGTAAATCGACCACCACCGGACCAGGGCGGCCGGTTGATGCCAGATAAAACGCTTTTTTCAATACAGTCGGAATATCTTCCGCGCGTTTTACCAGAAAACTGTGTTTCACCACCGGACGGGAAATCCCCACCATGTCGCATTCCTGGAACGCGTCATACCCAATGAGTGAACTGTGTACCTGGCCGGATAGCACCACAAGTGGAATGGAATCCATATAAGCCGTGGCAATACCGGTGATAGCATTGGTTGCGCCGGGACCGGAAGTCACCAGCACCACGCCCACATCGCCTGTGGCGCGCGCATAACCGTCAGCCATATGAACAGCACCCTGTTCATGTCTCACCAGCACATGATCAATCCCACCGACCGTATGCAGGGCATCATAGATATCCAACACCGCTCCGCCGGGATAACCGAATACGTGCTTAACGCCCTGGTCGATTAACGACCGGACGACCATCTCGGCTCCTGACAACATCTCCATGGTTTTGCCTCCAGGCTTTTTGCTTCTTTTATAGGATGACTTTTCTTTCAGCTAGCTGTTCTATCAGGCAACGATTTAATGATAATTCGCTGAATTTTAGGACTTTCTTTCGGGCTTAAAAAACCCTGCTGTTCTTATTGGCGTTCACGAATCTAACTCAGTACCTTAGCGTCAGAACCTGAGTCAGGCAAACGCCAAAAATTGTCCGGAACTGTTGTTTTTTTGCCTCACGCTGCCTTCACTCGCCCGTTCGGGACAAAACACTGCCTGTGTGCGGGAACCAGTCAGAAATATCAGGAAGGTCGGAAAAATTACAGTATTAAATTATGTCCGGGGCTGACATAGAAATCAGGAGGAAACCGGCAAACGGGCGTCGGCCGGTCTTTTTAGCAGAAAAGCGGTAAACGGCAGGTTCGCAGTTACTCGCGATAAAGCTGATCAATTTCCTGCTGATAGCGGCTGAAAATGATCTTCCGTCGCAGTTTGAGCGTCGGCGTCAGCTCACCGGCTTCCATCGTGAAAGGTTTGGTCAGTAGCACAAACTTTTTCACCTGCTCAAAACCGGCCAGATCGTGCTGGATCTCACGCAACTGATGCGCAAAGAGCGACAGGATCTGTTCGTTTTTCACCAGCCCGTCGCGGTTGAAATAATCAATGTGATGCGCCTGGGCATACATGTTCAGCACATCAAAATCCGGCACGATCAGCGCGGAAACAAAATGCCGTTCATCGGCAATTACCGCCGCCTGTTCAATGTAACGATCCTGCACCAGCGTGCCTTCGATCCGTTGCGGCGCGATGTATTTCCCGCCCGACGTTTTCATCAGATCTTTGAGACGTTCAGTAATGAATACGTTGCCCTGCTCGTCCATTTTCCCCGCATCGCCGGTTTTGAACCAGCCATCAGCGGTAAAACTGGCGGCAGTTTCAGCTGGCTTATTAAAATAACCCCGCAGCAACGTCGGGCCGCGCACCTGGATTTCATTTTCATCCCCAATGCGCACTTCGATCTCAGGCAACGCCGTTCCTACGGATCCAAAACGAAAATCTTTTTCTTCCCAGCAGGTCACCGTGGCGCAGGTTTCCGTCAGGCCATAACCGTATTTAATGTGCAGCCCGAGAGATTCGAAAAACAGAATGACATTGTCATCAAGGCTCGCACCGGCAGCAGGCAGAAAACGCAAATTCCCGCCGAGTAATCCACGCAGCTTTTTCAGCACCAGCTTGTCCGCCAGAAAATGAGCCGGAGAAAGCCAGAACGAATAACGTTCGCCGCGACGTTCCGTCAGATACTTTTCTTTGCCCTGCGCCACCGCCCAGTGGAAAAGTCGTTTTTTCAGCGAGCCCGAACGCGCAACTTTATCGTGGATCGCGCTGAAGACTTTTTCATAGAAGCGCGGAACGGCGCACATGACCGTTGGTTTAACTGCCTGCAACGCATCGCGAACCAGATCGGTTTCCCGCAGGAAAACATTCTGCGCGCCGGAGTGGAGCACAAAAAAACTCCAGGCCCGTTCAAAGACGTGCGCCAGCGGCAGAAAACACAGCGAAACATCGCTGTCCGAAATGCTCAGGCGTTCTTCATGTTGCCGGAGTTGCGTCGCCATGCTGGTGTAATCGAGCATGACGCCTTTCGCCTCGCCGGTGGTGCCCGAGGTGTAAATCAGCGTGAATAAATCATCCAGATTGCTGGCATTGACGCGGACTTCACGTTCGGCAGAAATCAGCCGGTCTTGCGGAACAAGCTGGAAAACGTGACGGGCCATCGCGATACCGCGCAGGTCAACGCTGCTGTCCAGCACAAAAATATGTTTCAGCTGTGGACACAAATCGCGCAAGGCAACCGCCGCGTCATACTGTTTCTGGCCCACAACAAACAGAATGCGGATATCGGCATCATTGAGCACATAAGCCGACTGGGAAGGCGTATTCGTTGCATAAATGGGCACGGTCACGGCACGTAACTGGAGGATCGCCAGATCGGCGATGGCCCACGCCATGGAGTTATTTCCGCAAATCGCGATGCGTTCCTGAACACTCACCTGTTCCTGCAATAACACGTCGGACAGGGCATCCACTTTTTCGCCAAGCTCGCGCCAGGTCAGGGAGGTTTCTGCCGCAGAGGTCCATTCACGGAAAGCAATCTGCTCAGCACGGGCACTGATTTGCTGGCGAAAACGGGTAATCAGATGATAGTTATTTAAGGTTGGATTCATTGAGTGTTTGTACCGGCATCCAGCGTAATCAGGAAAGGAGGAGGATCTGACTGCATAACGTCATTACAAAAATTTAACGCAGTCTACCGGCAAACCGTGCACGGTGAAATTAAATTGTGGGTGCGCAACGCGCTTTTGGAAAGGGAAACGGACGTTTTTTATTGCAAAAAAAACCTGCCTGTTTTTAACGAGGTTAAAAAAACAGGCAGGATAAAAAACTCCAAAGAACTTCATAACCAGCCACTTTTACTTCAGCCTAAGCCTCAGTAAAAGTGTGATTCGTTGGCTTACTACAAGGACAGAACGCATTGGCTTAATAAAGATTTCATCCACATATTCCCTTTATCTTTGCTGGAAGATTCATGCCAGGAAAGGTAGCAGGTCAGATGATTCTTCATCCACGGCAGAGGGATCACGGATAAATTGAGCATTCCGGCATTTGATTGTGCCAGCCAGCGCGGAACCAGGGCGACCATATCAGTCTTAGACACAATTTCCATTACGCTGAAAAGATCGGTTCCCTGATAAGTAATTAGAGATTGCAACTCAGGATCGTCGTAATAAGCCGAACTGAAGGAATAGAAACGATCCAGAACCATCACGGCGTGTTTTTCTTTCAGATATTTTTCATCTGACATATGCGGGCTAATACGCGGATGATTTTTCGCGGCGACCAGAACGAGTTCGTCATTAAATAATGCCTGATTACAAAAATCGGCACGCTCAAATTTACGATAACTGATCATAAACTCAATATTCTGGTAACGCAGCTGATGCTCGATATTATCATTGACGATGGTCTGCAATTTGATGCTGACGCCGGTTGATAATGTATCAATGGCATTTAAAACCTGAGACGTCAGGCGTTTATCCAGCGGGCTGCAAATCGCCACATTAAACTGGCGCATACTGATATTGGGGTCAAAACCGGCACCGGGCAACTCATTCATGACCAGTTGCAAAGCCTGGCGGACAGGTCCGAAAAGTTGGCGGGCGCGCATGGTGGGCTGAATGCCACGGCCATAACGCACAAATAAATCATCATTGAACATCACTTTCAGCCGGGCTACTGCATTACTGACTGCGGGCTGGGACATTCCCAGCATATTGGCAGCACGGGTAATATTCTGTAATTGCATTACAGCATCGAATACCGTGAGTAAATTCAAATCCACATTACGAAGATGTGTTTCGGCTTCCGGCTGCTTAGTTTTAATTTCTGTAGTGAAATCTGACATGAAGTTCTCCATCAAAATGACTCCAATAAAAGGAGTCATGACGTTAATAACTTGCTTTATAAAAACAGGACTTGGAGGAATATCAGACCTGCAGAAACAATGACCGGTAAATCCGTGAAATTTCATCATGTTAATTAGGAAAAGATATAGAAACGTCTTTCCTAATAATCATAAAGGGAAATATGAATCTCACTTCCCCCTTAAAAACTGATGATATAAGACAATAAAATAGTTGGGTAAACAACATGCGAAAAATGAATAATAAGTTAAGCAAAACTACATCATTCCTAATCTCCTGTATTAGAAAGGTAATTTACCTCGCTGTTTAAAACTGGTGTCTCTTTTTGGCCTTTTTATATACGCAGAGCGAGGGAAAAAACCGCAAAAAGCTTTGCGCCGGACAGGCTCCGGCAACCAGTTTTTTATGCTAAATGAGACAAAATATCATTTGCAAGGTTTTTCGCGATTTCCACACAGTGAAGGTTGACATACAAAGGACATTCCCGTATCACTTTAGGCACTGTTTGGACGATATCCGTTCTTACTACCCGATTATGAGAAGCTGAAAACATGTTCATGATTACCCGTCTCCTAGGCCTACTACTCAACGCAGAAAATTTGCGCGGTAAGCCAGTGGGCGAAAATCACAACTGATTTTAACTTCCACAGACAATAAACCCGCGCCGATGCGCGGGTTTTTTTTTATCTCCCCGCAGGGCGCGAAAATAAAACAGACAAGGAATAACCCATGAGCGAGCAAGTCATTATTTTCGATACCACACTGCGTGATGGTGAACAGGCGTTACAGGCCAGCCTGAGTGTGAAAGAGAAGATTCAAATTGCAATGGCGCTGGAAAGAATGGGCGTGGATGTCATGGAAGTCGGCTTCCCGGTCTCTTCTCCTGGCGATTTCGAGTCTGTACAAACCATCGCGCGCCAGATTAAAAACAGCCGTGTTTGCGGTCTGGCCCGTTGCGTAGACGGTGACATTGATGCCGCAGCCGAAGCGTTGCGTGTGGCCGAAGCGTTCCGTATCCACGTCTTTTTGGCAACCTCTACCCTGCACATTGAATCCAAACTGAAGCGTTCGTTTGATCAGGTATTGGATATGGCGATTCACTCCGTGAAACGCGCCCGTAACTACACCGATGACGTTGAATTCTCATGCGAAGATGCAGGCCGTACGCCGCTGGACAATTTGTGCCGCGTCGTAGAAGCTGCGATTAAAGCCGGTGCGACCACCATTAACATTCCTGATACGGTCGGTTACACCACGCCGGTTCAGTTCGGCGGCATCATTACTAACCTGTACGAACGCGTGCCTAACATCGATAAAGCGATTATCTCCGTTCACTGCCATGATGATTTGGGCATGGCGGTCGGTAACTCCATCGCCGCCATTCAGGCCGGTGCGCGTCAGGTTGAAGGCACGCTGAACGGTATCGGCGAACGCGCCGGGAATACCGCGCTGGAAGAAGTGATCATGGCAATCCGCACACGCAGCGACTACATGAACGTTCATACCAACATCAATCACAAAGAAATCTACCGCACCAGCCAGATTGTCAGCCAGATTACCAATATGCCTATCCCTGGCAACAAAGCGATTGTCGGGTCTAATGCGTTCGCACATTCCTCCGGTATTCATCAGGACGGTGTGCTGAAAAACCGCGAAAACTACGAAATCATGACGCCGGAATCTATCGGTCTGAACCAGATTCAGCTGAACCTGACTTCCCGCTCCGGCCGCGCGGCCGTGAAGCATCGTATGGAAGAAATGGGCTATAAAGAATCCGATTACAACATGGATCATCTGTATACCGCATTCCTGAAGCTGGCCGACAAAAAAGGTCAGGTTTTCGACTACGATTTAGAAGCACTGGTCTTCATTAATAAGCAGCAGGAAGAGCCGGAATTCTATCGTCTGGATAACTTCAGCGTGCAGTCAGGTTCCAAAATTACCGCAACGGCTTCTGTGAATCTGGCCTGTGGCGAAGAAATCATGACCGAAGCCGCCACTGGCAACGGCCCGGTCGATGCTGTCTATCAGGCCATCAACCGCATCACCGGCTATCAGATTGAGCTGGTCAAATACCAGCTGAGTGCAAAAGGTCAGGGTCGCGACGCACTGGGCCAGGTCGACGTTGTCGTCTCCTTTAATGGCCGCCGCTTCCACGGCGTGGGTCTGGCGACAGACATCGTCGAGTCCTCCGCACAAGCGATGGTGCACGTACTGAACAACATCTGGCGCAGCAAACAAGTTGAGATCGAAAAACAACGTTTGCAGCAGCAAAGTCAGCAACACAACAACATTCAAAATAATCAGGAAACGGTGTGAACATGAGCAAGACCCATCATATTGCCGTCTTACCCGGAGACGGAATTGGCCCTGAAGTTATGGCCCAGGCCTATAAAGTTCTGGACGCAGTGCGTCAGCGCTTTGGCCTGAAAATTACCACCAGCGAATATGACGTCGGTGGCGCAGCCATCGATAAACACGGCAGCCCGTTGCCGGAAGCCACCGTTGCGGGTTGCGAACAAGCTGATGCCATTCTGTTTGGCTCCGTCGGCGGCCCGAAATGGGAACATTTGCCACCAAACGATCAGCCTGAGCGTGGCGCATTATTGCCACTGCGTAAGCACTTCAAATTGTTCAGCAACCTGCGCCCTGCCCGTCTGTATCAGGGACTGGAAGAGTTTTGCCCGCTGCGTGCCGACATTGCCGCAAAAGGCTTCGACATTCTGTGCGTACGCGAACTGACCGGCGGTATTTACTTCGGTCAGCCGAAAGGCCGCGAAGGTCAGGGTCAGCACGAAAAAGCGTTTGATACCGAAGTCTATTACCGCTTCGAAATTGAACGTATTGCACGTATCGCGTTTGAATCTGCGCGCAAACGCCGCAGCAAAGTGACCTCCATTGATAAAGCCAACGTGTTGCAGACCTCTATTATGTGGCGCGAAGTGGTCAACGAAATCGCGAAGGATTATCCGGACGTCAGCCTGAGCCACATGTATATCGACAACGCGACCATGCAGCTGATTAAAGATCCGTCCCAGTTTGACGTGCTGCTGTGTTCCAACCTGTTCGGCGACATCCTGTCCGACGAATGCGCGATGATCACCGGTTCTATGGGTATGTTGCCTTCTGCCAGCATGAACGAGCAGGCGTTTGGTCTGTTTGAACCGGCAGGCGGTTCTGCACCGGATATCGCCGGTAAAAACATCGCTAACCCGATTGCACAAATCCTGTCTGCGGCGCTGTTACTGCGTTACAGCCTGGGCGCGGATGACGCGGCAAATGCAGTCGAACAGGCCGTCAATAAAGCACTGGAAGCAGGCCACCGTACCGGTGATCTGGCGAACGGCCAGCAGGCGTTGGGCACCAGTGAAATGGGCGACATTATTGCCCGCTTTGTGAAAGAAGGGGCGTAACATGGCCAAGACTTTGTACCAAAAATTGTTTGATGCTCACGTCGTTTACGAAGCGCAAAACGAAACGCCATTGTTATACATCGACCGCCATCTGGTTCACGAAGTGACCTCTCCGCAGGCATTCGACGGCTTGCGCGCGATGGGGCGTCCTGTGCGTCAGCCGGGCAAAACCTTTGCGACGATGGATCACAACGTATCCACCCAAACCAAAGACATCAATGCGAGTGGCGAAATGGCGCGCATTCAGATGCAGGAATTAATCAAAAACTGTGCGGAATTTGGCGTGCAGTTGTATGACCTGAATCACCCGTTCCAGGGCATCGTTCACGTCATCGGCCCTGAGCAGGGTATGACGTTGCCGGGCATGACCATCGTGTGCGGCGACTCCCATACCGCTACGCACGGTGCATTTGGTTCACTGGCCTTCGGTATCGGGACGTCTGAAGTTGAACACGTTCTGGCGACGCAAACCCTGAAACAGGGTCGCGCGAAAACCATGAAGATAGAAGTCACCGGCGAAGCGCCTGCGGGCATCACGGCGAAAGACATCGTACTGGCAATTATCGGTAAAACCGGCAGTGCGGGGGGTACCGGCCACGTGGTGGAATTCTGCGGTAAAGCCATTGAAGCGCTGAGCATGGAAGGTCGTATGACCCTGTGCAATATGGCGATTGAAATGGGTGCGAAAGCCGGTCTGGTTGCGCCGGATGAAACCACGTTTGCTTATCTGAAAGGCCGCCAGTTTGCGCCGAAAGAGCAGAACTGGGACGCCGCTGTAGAATACTGGAAAACCCTGAAAACCGAAGACGGCGCGAAGTTTGACACCATCGTGACGCTGGACGCCTCTGAAATCGCGCCACAGGTTACCTGGGGCACCAACCCGGGTCAGGTGATGGCCGTTAATCAGGTGATCCCAAATCCTGCTTCCTTTGCCGATCCGGTAGAACGCGCTTCCGCTGAGAAAGCGCTGGCGTACATGGATTTACAGCCGGGTATTAAACTGACCGACGTCGCAATCGACAAAGTCTTCATCGGTTCCTGCACCAACTCCCGTATCGAAGATTTACGTGCTGCGGCAGCGATTGCCAAAGGCCGTAAAGTCGCGACGGGTGTGCAGGCGATTGTGGTTCCGGGTTCCGGTCCGGTAAAAGCGCAGGCGGAAGAAGAAGGTCTGGATAAGATCTTCATCGAAGCCGGTTTTGAATGGCGTCTGCCGGGATGCTCCATGTGTCTGGCGATGAACAACGACCGCCTGGAACCGGGCGAGCGTTGCGCGTCTACCAGCAACCGTAACTTCGAAGGCCGTCAGGGCCGTGGCGGACGCACGCATCTGGTCAGCCCGGCAATGGCTGCCGCAGCAGCGGTCACCGGCCACTTCGCTGATATCCGTGAACTGAACTGAGGAAAACACCATGGCTAAATTTACCCAACACATCGGTCTGGTGGTTCCGCTGGATGCAGCTAACGTCGATACCGATGCGATTATCCCGAAACAGTTTTTGCAGAAAGTGACCCGCACCGGTTTCGGCCAGCATCTGTTCAATGACTGGCGTTTTCTGGATGACGCCGGTCAGGTGCCTAACCCGGATTTCGTGTTGAACAAACCGCGCTACAAAGGCGCGAGCATTTTGCTGGCGCGCGAAAACTTTGGTTGCGGCTCATCCCGTGAGCATGCGCCATGGGCACTGACTGATTACGGTTTCCATGCGGTGATCGCCCCGAGTTTTGCTGATATCTTCTACGGCAACTCGTTCAACAACCAGTTGCTGCCCATCACGCTGAGCGAAACGGAAGTCGACGAGCTTTTCCAACTGGTGAAAGACAACGAAGGCATTCAGTTCGAAGTGGATCTGGAAGCGCAAACCGTGAAAGCCGGTAACAAAAGCTATCCGTTTGTCATCGACAGCTTCCGCCGTCACTGCATGATTAACGGTCTGGACAGCATCGGCCTGACCTTGCAGCACGAAGAGAACATCTCCGGCTACGAGAAAAATCAGCCTGCATTTATGCACTGATTACCGTACGTCAGACATAAAAAAACCCGCGAACTTCGCGGGTTTCTTCTTTTATTGCGGTCAGACGTCTTTGACTTTAAACATCAGGCCAAGCGCCAGAACCGCCAGAACTGTCGCAGCCCAATACACCGGATAATGGCCAAAGTTCTCCACGATCACGCCCTGCAGCAAACCTGCGCAAATCACGCCGGTCGAGATGCTATTGGTGAATAACGTGGTCGCCGAACCGGCGCGTCCCGGCATCAGATCCTGAAAATACAGCATGCCAATACCGGCCACGATGCCAATGAAAATCGCGTTAAACAGTTGCAGGATCATCAGTGCGGCTTTGAACGGGAATGCCACCAGACCGGCATAGAAAATAACCCCGCTTGCCACCGCGTACAACATCAGTTTTCGCTTACCAAAATGCTTAACCAGATAGCCTGCTACCAGCATAGCCGGAATTTCCAGCCCTGCCGCCGTTCCCATCAATAAGCCCGCCAGCCCTTCCGGCAAACCTAACTCGCTGGTGATATATAGCGGCATATCAATGATGTACATGATATTGCACGTCCACATCAACAATGACGCGAAAAACAGCAGACGTACATCTTTGTTCCGCCACGCGCTGACCGGCACGACTTTTTCATCCACCGGTTGTTCGAGGCGTGGCACGGACGGCAGAAAAAACGCAATCATCAGTATGCTGCCGACAAACACCGCGGCCGCACTCAGATACATCGGCGTGAAACCGTAATTCAGCGCCAGCATGAACGACAACGGCGGGCCCAGTACCCACGCCAGTGAGAGCATCGCACGCATCATAGAGCTGAACATGACGACTTCGCTGGATGAACGGTCGGCGTGTTCACGCGCCAGCGCAAACAGCTGCGGCATCGCCGCATTCCCGATGGCCGCCAGCAAAACACCAACGGTGATCAGCACCAGATAATCACGGCTGAAAGCAAATACCAGGCTGTTGCCGATGGCCATCAGGCAGCAAAACATCAGCAATTTGCGGCGGTCGCCTTTATTATCCGAGCGGTTAGCCAGCAGAAAGCTGATCGCAATCCCGGCAATCGCGTTGACGGTATAAAAGAAACCGACCCACATTGGCCGGACTTTCACTTCATTGGTCAGAAACAGGCTAAGCGTCGGCGCCTGCAACGCGCCCGCGACACCACACAGCAAGGACACCACCAGAAAGGTGACATAAATTGCATTAATACGAGGTTTAGACATAACGCCATCCCTGAGAAATGAAAGTCTTACAACGAAACATACAGTGTATACCCAAAACAATTCGAGTTGCAGGAAGGCGGCAATCGCGCGAATCCCGATGAGCTGAAATGAGTCAGTGATTCGGGTGAGCAAGAGCGGCCAACGCATTTGCAGCTCGAAGGGTGAAGGGGACAATCAATAGAAAAAAACCAGTGAGTTACCCCACTGGCTGGTGACATTACACCATTACTCAGAAAATCGAATCCGGCCGCGCCTGCGGGTTATAAATGACGGCGGTATTGCTCATCGTCCTGCGAGGCGATGTCCCACTGCGTCAGGCGGGAGAGAATGTCTAAACGGTATTCCACCGGAACCCATGACAGCCAGTCAGCATGATTTCTGCCCGCATTTCTGCTGACGGCAGCGAAGTAACGCTGATAGAAACGGACGGTTAGCGTGTTTTTCATGATGACCTCCTGACCTTGATGACTGGCTTTCGTTGGAGATCAGTATCGGGGTAATATGAGGAAAGATAAATTGATGAGATTTCCTCCGGAGTTCCTCTTTTATGACCTCGTCCCGTTTGCAACAGCAGTTCATCAGATTGTGGCAAAGCTGCCACGGCGAAGAAACCGAAACCACTTTGCTGGCGTTATCGGAAATCCTGAACTGCTCGCGGCGGCATATGCGATCATTGCTCAGCACCATGCAGGAACAGGGCTGGCTCAACTGGGATGCAGAAGCCGGGCGCGGTAAGCGGTCAAAGCTGACCTTTTTGTACACCGGTCTGGCGCTTCAGCAGCAACGCGCCGAAGAACTGCTTGAACAGGATCGTATTGATCAGCTGGTACAACTGGTTGGCGATAAAAACATGGTGCGCCAGATGCTGTTATCCCAGCTTGGACGCAGCTTCCGTCAGGGCAAACATATTCTTCGCGTGCTGTACTATCGCCCGCTGTTTAATCTGCTGCCCGGCACCATGTTGCGCCGCTCAGAAACACACATCGCGCGACAGATTTTCAGCGGGCTGACGCGCATAAATGAGGAAAACGGGGAAGTAGAAGGCGATCTGGCCCATCACTGGCAGGAAATCTCTGCGCTGCACTGGCGGTTCTATCTGCGTCCGGCTATTCATTTTCATCATGGTCGTGAGCTGGAAATGGCCGATATTATTACCACCTTCGCTCGTCTCAAATCACACCGCTTATTCGGCAATATCGTCTCGGTGATCTCATTAACGCCAAACGTCATCGACATTCATCTGAACGCGCCCGACCACTGGCTGCCGTGGCTGTTCGGGAATATCCACGCGACAATCCTGCCACAGGAGTGGGAGTCGTTGCCCGATTTTGCCCGCCATCCGGTGGGAACCGGCCCGTATGCCGTGGTACGAAATCAGAAAACGCAGCTGCGGATCCGCGCGTTTGACGAATATTTTGGATTCCGGGCGCTGATCGATGAGGTCAATATCTGGGTTCTACCTGAACTCAGTGAGGAACTGGTGCATTCCGGCGTCCAGCTTCAGGCCGATGAATCCGGCAAAAGCGAGCTTGAAAGCCGCCTTGAGGAAGGTTGTTATTTCCTGCTTTTCGACCAGCGTTCGCCGGTCGGCCAAAACGCACAAACGCGCCAGTGGCTGTGCGATTTGTTCAATCCGATTGCGCTGCTCAACGCTGCCGAGCCTGTTTATCAGCGTTACTGGTCGCCGGCGTACGGCCTGTTGCCGCGCTGGCATCATAAAGCGCTGCTTCCCCGCCCGCCCAAACCTGACGGTCTGACGCAGGTCACGCTGACGTTTTATAACGAGCACTCAGAACATCACGCTATCTGCAACGCACTGCGTCCGCTGCTGGCGGCAGAAGGCATTGAGCTGGTGATCCAGATTGTCGATTATGCGGTGTGGTACCGCGGCGGCGTGAAAACCGATCTATGGCTGGGTAGCGCCAACTTCACGTTGCCGCTGGAGTTTTCGCTGTTTGCCTCATTCTACGAACTGCCGCTGCTGGCGTATTGTTTCCCGCAAACGATGAATGAAGACGCCGCGTTATGGCACGCCGGAAAGCTTTCAATTGCCGACTGGAGCCAGAAGCAGATCGCCAGCCATCACATTCATCCGCTGTTTCATCACTGGCTGGTTTTACAAGGCCAGCGCAGTATGCGCGGCGTGCGGATGAACACCCTCGGCTGGTTCGACTTCAAATCTGCCTGGTTCGCGCCACCCGACAGCTAATCGGACTATCGCATTGCGCCGTTAATCTCTAGAATGACATCCGTTCTCAACGGGGTGCCCGAGTGACTTCTTTTGTATTGAAGAATGACCTCGATTTTTAAACGCCGCGAGCGCGTGTTCAGCGGGTGAAGTACAGCGCACAGAAAGCGGAGCGTACACAAAGTACGTGAGCATTTCGAGCACTGCACGACGCCCGATCAACACACGCGCAGCACGTTTAAAGATGGCTGAGACCTGATACCCGTCGAACCTGATCCGGTTAACCCCGGCGGAGGGATTTGAGACTGTGCGATGCTCACTCAAAATCCTTTGCCCCTTTTCTTTTTTGGAGCGCAAAGTTGAAAAAAATATTGTCCTGTCTGCTGTTACTTTCTGCACCTGCCTTTGCTGCAAAACCCGTTCTGACGGTATATACCTACGATTCCTTCTCTGCCGACTGGGGCCCCGGCCCGGCGATCAAAAAAGCCTTTGAGGCACAGTGCGGCTGCGAACTGAAATATGTCGCGCTGGAAGATGGCGTATCTTTGCTGAACCGTCTGCGGATGGAAGGCAAAAACACTAAAGCGGACGTAGTGCTCGGTCTGGATAACAACCTGTTGCAGGCCGCTGAGCAAACCGGCCTGTTTGCCAAAGCACCGAAAACTGATGCTCAACTGACGGTGCCGGGTGGCTGGAATAACACGACGTTTGTGCCTTACGACTACGGCTATTTCGCGTTCGTGTATGACAAAAACAAACTGAAAAACCCGCCAAAAAGCCTCGATGAGCTGATCAACAGCGACCAGAAATGGAAAGTGATTTACGAAGATCCGCGCACCAGCACGCCGGGTCTTGGCCTGATGCTGTGGATGCAAAAAGTCTATGGCGACAAAGCGCCTGAAGCGTGGCAAAAACTGGCGGCGAAAACCGTGACCGTCACCAAAGGCTGGAGCGAGGCTTACGGCCTGTTCCTCAAAGGCGAAAGCGATCTGGTGCTGAGCTACACCACTTCTCCGGCCTATCATATTGTTGAAGAGAAGAAAGATAATTATGCCGCCGCTGACTTCGCTGAAGGTCATTACATGCAGGTGGAAGTCGCGGGTCAGCTGGCCAGCAGCAAACAGCCGAAACTGGCTGAACAGTTCATGAAATTCGTCACTACTGAAGATTTCCAGAAAGTCATTCCGACCGGCAACTGGATGTATCCGGTGATCAGCACGCCACTGCCTGACGCCTTCAAACAGCTGACCGTACCGGCAAAATCCCTGCAATACAGCGCACAGGATGTAGCTTCTCACCGCGGCGAATGGATTCAGGCATGGCAGAACGCCGTCAGCCGTTGATCCCCCGCTGGCTGTGGCCGGGCGCGGTGGCGTCACTGGCGATGCTGCTGGTCGCCGCGCTGGCATTAGGCTCGTTGTGGCGTCATGCGCCACAAATAAGCGGCGTGTCTGCGTGGCAGGATCAGTATCTCTGGCGCGTCATCCGTTTCACCTTCTGGCAGGCGCTGCTTTCGGCGCTCTGCTCGGTGCTGCCCGCTATTTTGCTGGCGCGCACCCTCTTCCGCCGCCGTTTCCCAGGTCGTCAGCTGTTATTACGATTGTGCGCGATGACGCTGGTATTGCCGGTTTTAGTCGCGGTGTTCGGCATTCTCAGCGTATACGGAAGACAGGGCTGGCTGGCGCAGATTTGCAACTGGCTGGGCGTGGATTACCGATTTTCGCCGTACGGTTTACAGGGCATTTTGCTGGCGCACGTATTTTTCAATCTGCCGCTGGCAACCCGTCTTTTATTACAGGCGCTGGAAAATATCGCCGTCGAACAGCGGCAGCTGGCTGCGCAGCTCGGGATGAATGCCTGGCAGCAATTCCGCTTTGTGGAATGGCCTGCGATCCGACGTCAGATTTTCCCCGCCGCTGCCCTGATATTCATGCTGTGTTTCGCGAGTTTCGCCACCGTGCTTTCACTGGGCGGCGGTCCGCAGGCGACCACCATTGAACTCGCCATTTATCAGGCACTGAGTTACGACTACGATTTAAGTCGCGCGGCCACGCTGGCGCTCATCCAGCTGTTTTGTTGTCTGACGCTGGTTCTGCTCAGCCAGAAACTCAGCCAGGCGCTGCCGGTCGGTCAGACCCATGCTCAGCGCTGGCGCAATCCGGACGATTCCCCGCTGCGCCGCATTACCGACGGCCTGCTGATTGGTCTGGCTTTACTGCTGATCCTGCCGCCGCTGCTGGCCGTGGTTTTCGATGGTATAAATCGCGCCGCCGTCAGCGTGCTGCAACAGCCCGCGCTGTGGCAGGCTTTATGGACGTCAGTCCGTATCGCGCTGGGCAGCGGATTATTGTGTGTGCTGCTGACGATGATGTTGCTGTGGAGCAGCCGCGAGCTGCGTTTACGCCAGAAAAACGGCTGGGCGCAGGCGATGGATCTCAGCGGAATGCTGATCCTCGCGATGCCGGGCATCGTGCTGGCGACCGGTTTTTTCCTGCTGCTCGGTGATACCACCGGATTGCCGCAATCCCCGTGGCCTTTGGTTATCATGACCAATGCGCTGATGGCGGTACCTTACGCATTAAAAGTACTGGATAACCCGATGCGTGATGTGGCGGAGCGCTATAACCCGCTGTGTATTTCGCTCGATATGCGCGGCTGGCAGCGTCTGCGTTGGGTGGAAATGAGCGCGCTGAAACGCCCGATCGCACAGGCACTGGCATTTGCCTGTGTGCTGTCGCTGGGGGATTTCGGCGTGATTGCCTTATTCGGCAACGAGAATTTCCGCACCCTGCCGTTTTATCTGTATCAGCAGATGGGTTCCTATCGCAGCCAGGACGGTGCGGTCACGGCGCTTTTACTCCTGCTGCTATGCTTCCTGTTATTTACCCTGATTGAGAAATTGCCGGGCCGCCATGCTGACGCTGAATAAACTGACCTACCTGTACGAACATTTACCGATGCGCTTTGATCTGCACATCGCGGCGGGTGAACGTGTGGCGATCCTTGGCCCGAGCGGTGCGGGGAAAAGTACCCTGCTCAGCCTGGTGGCGGGTTTTCTGACGCCGGTCAGCGGACAGATTTTGCTGAACGGTGCCGATCACAGCGCGACGCCCCCGGCCAAACGTCCGGTTTCAATGCTGTTTCAGGAAAACAATCTGTTCTCGCATCTGACCGTACGCCAGAACATGGGACTGGGGCTGCACCCGGGGCTGAAACTCAGCGCGCAGCAAAAGCAGGCATTAGAGGAAATCGCCCGGCAGGTCGGGCTGGAAGATTGTCTGGAACGCCTGCCGTCGCAGCTTTCCGGCGGGCAGCGTCAGCGCGTGGCGCTGGCGCGTTGTCTGCTACGCAGTCAGCCGGTTTTGCTGCTCGACGAGCCGTTTTCGGCACTCGACCCTGCGCTGCGCAGCGAAATGCTGAGTTTGCTGGATAAAGTGTGTGAGCAGCGCAATCTCACGCTGCTGATGGTGTCGCACAATCTGGACGATGCGGCGCGGATTGCGCCGCGCACCTTGCTGATTGTGGATGGCAGGATTTTCTACGATGGCCCGGCGCAGGCGCTGGCTGACGGCACCGCGCCGGAAGCTAAAGTGCTGGGCATCCGGCGGCCGGATATTAGTGGCTGAGAACCGGTTTGGTGAATGCTCTCGGGTTATGTTTGTACTTAAACGTGAAGGCAAAAACGATCACCAGAACCACGGTATAAGCGGCAAAGGAAAGCCAGATACTTTGCCAGTCTTTCACGCCATCTACCGTAAAGTGATCGACTACATGCCCGCTGGCTATGGCACCGACATACGCCCCGACGCCGTTCACCATCGTCATAAATAAGCCCTGAGCGCTGGCACGGATATTATGCGCCACTTCTTTTTCAACGAAAATCGCCCCTGAAATGTTGAAGAAGTCGAACGCGCAGCCGTACACCAGCATCGACAACAACAGGAAAATCATCCCACCAAACGACGGATCGCCGAAAGCGAACAGTGCGAAGCGCAGCGTCCAGGCCGCCATGCTGATCATCATGACCCGCTTGATCCCAAACCGGGACAGGAAGAACGGGATGGTCAGAATAAAGAAGACTTCAGCAATCTGGGACATCGACAACAGAATGGACGGATACTTCACCACCAGGCTGTCGTGGAAGAGCGGATTGCGGTAGAAATCATGCATAAACGGGCTGGCAAACGTGTTGCTGATTTGCAGGGAAACGCCGAGCAGCATGGCGAACAGGAAGAAAATGGCCATCTTCTTCTGGCGGAACAACACAAACGCATCAAGCCCCAGCAAGGTCACCCACGAGCTGCCTTTTTTCACGCAGGACGTCGGGCAAGACGGCAGCGTTAAGGCGTACAGAGCCAGCGCCACCGAGAGACCCGATGCGATATACAGCTGAATATTGCTGAGCTCAAAACCGGAAAGGCTGATAACCCACATTGCAAAAATAAACCCGACCGTGCCAAACACCCGGACCAGAGGGAAATTTTTCACCGTATCCAGCCCGGCTTTCTCAAGGCAAATATAGGAAATGGTATTGGATAACGCGATGGTCGGCATATACACCATGGCATTAAATAACATCGCAAAGAACATCAGATGAGGCTCTGCAATACCGGCCGCGGTAAATAAGGCAACCGCACCGAAGAAATGACATAGCGCATACAGTTTATTGGCCTTTACCCAGCGGTCCGCAATAATACCGACGATGCCGGGCATAATAATACAGGCAATACCTTTTGCGCCATAAACTAATCCAACCTGAGCCCCGGTAAAATGCAATGTGTTGATCATATAAGAACCCAGCGTAACCAGCCAGGAACCCCAGATAAAGAATTGAAGAAAGAACATAATTTTCAACCGGATTTGTATTGTCATTTTATTTCCTTTCAGGAGAGCATGAACAATGCGATGCGAGCAGATCAGAAGTTATATTTTATGGAGTAGATAATTCCGTCCTGGAGGAAACTTTCACCCAATTTATTATCCGCATAGCGATACTGTAATCCGACCGTAAGGCTGGGATTGGGCTTCCACCAGAAACCCGCGCCGCCGTTGACGCCTTCTTTTCCGCCGTTACCGGCAGCATATTGGTCGGCGCGGTCAAACTCATATTCCGTCCAGTTGGTCAGGCTGAAATTCTCGCCCCACGCGGTAAAGTCATATCCGGCGGCCCAGCCAAATACATAGCCATTATCGCCGGTGTAATACGTCTGATCGGTATAACGTTTGGCGATAAAAGGCTTATACCAGAAGTTACCCGCTTTAATGTTGTAACCTATTCCGTTTAACGCCATGACATCATGGAAATGCACGCCGAGCGGCGCGCTGTAGGTGCCATATAAATGGCCGTAAAGATTAAAACCTGAATGACCCAGATAGAACCGGTTGGTGCTTTTGAAGGTATAACGCTGTTCATCTCCCGGCTGGTCATGCTCTTTATTCAGCGGATTTTCCAGATCGAAGAAGCCGTAAGTTTCGCCCCAGGTAAATCCCGCACCGCCTTCCAGTTCAAGATAGAAAAAGTCATCTTTATGCGATTTCATTCCGGTCCGGTGCGTGGTGTTTTGTGTCCAGTCCAGATAATGCAAACCGGTATCGAAGAAGCCCCATAAATATTCAGCCTGAGCGGCAGGCGCTAAAAATGTTAATGCCAGAGGTAATGTATATTTAATTAATTTCTTCATCGCGCTTAATTCCCTTAGCCAGAAATGCACATTCCAGAAAGATGTGCATATAAGATTCAAATGTCAGAGCGCTGGGAGTATTCACGATGAGTAAAGGGCTAAACCAATATTGATTTGGCGGGGCATTTATAGCTTTTACCTATAAATAGCCAAAAGAGGATTTTTATCTATACAAAACAAATAATTATAAAATATCGCAAAGCAGCAAAACCGAAAGGGGAAATAAACTATCGGTCAGATATGAGAGTGAGTTCAAATTCAGGAAATAAAGTCAATATTAAACAGTAAGGCGAGGCGTTTACGGGGACACGTTATCACGAACAATTAGCAGACGATATTATTTTCACGCAAACCGAAATAATGCGGCAATATCCTGCACAAGGCTTTTTGCAAGATATTGCCGTTCCTGTCAGCGGGTAATCACTTTCCACAATAAATGACCATAAACCGGCATCATCGGCTGTTTACTGAGCATCACGATGCTCACCGCCGTCGCGACCAGACTCAGCACACAAACTACGCGCAGGCGCGGCAGCGGTAACCATTTTGTCATCGCGTCCGGCGCGGCTTTTCCAGCACGGAACCAGCGCCAGAGAAGCCAGGCGCTCAGCCAGAGAAGCACGAAGGCCGCAAACAGCATCCATTTGAAGACCGCGCTGTTATGGCCGGTCGGAATGTCGATCGCGACGCCGGCCAGAATTCCCGGCAAAAAATAGACTGGCGGCCAGGTGATGCAGCCGATGATATTCGGCGGCGCAAATTTATACGGCGGCAGGTTCAGCATACCGGCAGCCAGCGGCACCAGCGGACGCGTCGGCCCAATGAAGCGGCCAATAATCACCGTCGCAAAGCTGTGGCGATCAAGCGCGTGCCCGGTTTTATCAAGCAATGACTGATAGCGTTGCAGGAATTTCCACTGATGCAGCGGTTCTTTAAAACGCCGCCCGATGAAGTAAGACGCCCAGTCGCCAAAAAAGCAACCAAGCCCGGCGGCCAGCCACGCTTCGTACAAGCCGACCTGACCGCTGCCGATCAGCGTCCCGAGTGTCGCCATCATCACCGTGCCGGGCAGAATCAGCCCGACCAGCGCCAGCGATTCGAAAAAAGCCACCACGGCGACAATAATTAAAGCAAAGCCCACCGACTGAGCGACCAGATGTTGTAAA
The DNA here is from genome assembly GCF_011065485.1 of Rahnella contaminans. Classification (NCBI taxonomy): domain Bacteria; kingdom Pseudomonadati; phylum Pseudomonadota; class Gammaproteobacteria; order Enterobacterales; family Yersiniaceae; genus Rahnella; species Rahnella contaminans. The sequence continues at coordinate 298,830 of NZ_JAADJS010000002.1, read as the reverse complement.
TAGGCTTCCATATATTCCCAGTAATTGTGACGCAAAAGGCATAGAGCATCAGTACGGATAAATAATGAGACTAGTGTCAGTTTTCTGAACTTTGATTGTAGTAAATACATCAAGCGGCTGAATTGTCAGCGCCTGAAGTATTGCCGTCAACCCAGTAATTGTATGCGTATTTGGCAGAATCCAGAGTCGTGGACAAAGACTGTATAAATAACCATACTCTGTCATTGATTTTTCATTCCGCTTCCGAGGCGCTTATTAACGCACAATCCACTCCTTCCGCCACACCTACCACTGACACGTCACCGCGTCAGGGATTCGTGCTGACCCGCCACTGGCGCGACACGCCGCGTGGCACGGAAGTGGAACTGTGGCTGGCGACTGACAGCGGACCGCAGAAAGTTCGTCTGCCGTTGCAGGAGTCGGTGGCCTTTATTCCGGCGGAACAGCGCGCGCAGGCTGAACGTCTGCTGGCCGAAGAAAAAAATGTCAGTTTGCGCGAATTACCGTTGCAGGATTTCCATTCCCGACCGGTTCTCGGCCTGTATTGCCCGCAACACCGGCAGTTAATGCGCATTGAAAAGTTGTTAAAGGAGAACGGCGTCAGGGTCTATGAAGCGGATATCCGCCCGCCGGAACGTTTTCTGATGGAGCGTTATATCACCGCGCCGGTGTGGTTCAGCGGCAAACCGGGGGCGGACAATCTGCTGCTCGACACGAAGATGAAACCGGCGCAGGAATACCGCCCGCCGCTGAAACTCTGTTCTCTGGATATCGAAACCAGCGGTAACGGCGAGTTGTATTGCATCGGGCTGGAAGGCTGCGGGCAGCGCCACGTTTATATGTTAGGGCCGCCGAACGGTGACCCGGACAGTCAGTTCGATTTCAATCTCGAATACGTCGACAGCCGTCCGCAACTGCTGCAAAAGCTCAACGAGTGGCTGGAAACTTACGATCCGGATGCGATTATCGGCTGGAGTGTCATACAGTTCGATCTGCGCGTTTTACAAAAGCACGCCGACCGCTACAAAATCCCGCTCAAATTCGGGCGCGGCGGCGGTGAGCTGGAATGGCGCGAGCACGGCTTCAAACAGGGGCATTTTTTTGCCGCCGCCGCAGGCCGCCTGATTATCGACGGCATTGAAGCCCTGAAATCCGCCTTCTGGAACTTCAATTCCTTCAGTCTTGAATTCGTCTCGCAAAGTTTATTAGGCGAAGGGAAATCCAGCGATAACCCGTATCAGCGTCTGGCCGAAATCGAACAACGTTTTCGTGAAAACAAACCCGCGCTGGCACGTTACAACCTGAAAGACTGCGAGCTGGTCACGCGCATTTTTGCCAAAACCGAGCTGATGCCGTTTCTTCTTGAACGCGCGTCGGTAACCGGGCTGGCCGCCGACCGCAGCGGCGGTTCAGTCGCCGCCTTTACCCACCTCTATTTACCGCGCATGCACCGCGCAGGATACGTCGCGCCAAATCTGGGCGAGCTGGAAGGTGAAATGAGCCCAGGCGGATTCGTGATGGATTCCCGCCCCGGCTTATACGATTCTGTGCTGGTGCTCGATTATAAAAGTCTGTACCCGTCGATTATCCGTACATTCCTGATCGACCCGGTCGGGCTGGTGGCAGGTCTGCAACAGCCGGACGATGAACATTCTGTTCCCGGCTACCGCAACGCCCGTTTTTCACGGGAAAAACATTGCCTGCCGGAAATCGTCAGCCAGATCTGGCAGGGGCGCGAAGCCGCGAAAAAACACAATAACAAACCCCTGTCGCAGGCGCTGAAAATCATCATGAACGCCTTTTATGGCGTGCTCGGCTCGAGCGGCTGCCGGTTCTTCGATCCGCGTCTGGCTTCTTCTATTACGCTGCGCGGGCACGACATCATGCGCCAGACCCGCGAGCTGATTAAGGCAGAAGGCTATCAGGTGATTTATGGCGATACGGACTCCACCTTTGTCTGGCTCAATCAGGCGCATTCACAGGAAGACGCCAATGTGATTGGCCGCCGTCTGGTGGAGCAGGTGAACACCTGGTGGAAACAGCATTTACAGCAGGAATACGGGCTGGAAAGCGCGCTGGAGCTGGAATTCGAAACGCATTATCAACGCTTTCTGATGCCGACGATCCGCGGTTCTGAAACCGGCAGTAAAAAGCGATATGCCGGGCTGGTGAAAGACGCCGACGGCGAACATATCGTTTATAAGGGGCTGGAAACGGTGCGTACCGACTGGACACCGCTGGCGCAGGAGTTTCAGCAGGAGCTGTATCAGCGGATTTTCCATCAGCAACCCTATCAGGATTATGTCCGCGATTATGTGGCACGCACGCTCAACGGCGAGCTGGACGACAAGCTGGTGTACCGTAAACGCCTGCGCCGGAAGCTCAGTGATTATGAGAAAAATGTGCCGCCGCATGTGCGCGCCGCCCGGCTGGCGGATGAGTATAATGTGCAGCATGGTCGCGCAAAACAGTACCAGAACGGCGGGTGGATAAGCTACGTGATGACCACCTCCGGGCCGGAGCCGTTGGAGAACCGCCAGTCACCGGTCGATTACGACCACTACATCGAACGCCAGCTGGAACCGGTGGCCGATGGCATTTTGCCTTTCCTTCATGACGATTTTGCTACACTCATTACAGGTCAGATGGGGTTATTTTAAGTAAAAGAAGGCGCTGCGGATGTGATTCTAAGGTGACGAATCGCTTACCTTCCATTACCATAGCGCCCTTTCCCATTTCTGAATCATCCTCACACAGTGAATCACTTCCCGCCTGCTGACGGGAAAAGAAAACTATTGCCCAAGCATTATCAGAGGCATGGCGAGCAATGCGCAGTCGCTGCCGCAGTTGTCGTACACAGAGCAAATAACACAGAGAGAGATTATGCCGTTTACATTGGGTCAACGCTGGATAAGCGATACGGAAAGCGAATTAGGATTAGGAACCGTGGTCGCGCTGGATGTGCGCATGGTTACCCTGCTTTTCCCCGCCACCGGTGAAAACCGTTTGTATGCCCGAAATGATTCCCCGATCACCCGCGTGATGTTTAATCCCGGTGATACCATCAGTTGCCACGAAGGCTGGCAGCTGCAAGTCGAAGAAGTCATTGAAGACAAAGGCCTGCTGACCTATATCGGTACCCGTCTGGATACGGAAGAAACCGGCGTTGCCATGCGTGAAGTGCTGCTCGACAGCAAACTGACATTCAGCAAACCTCAGGATCGCCTGTTCGCCGGTCAGATTGACCGTATGGATCGTTTTGCCCTGCGTTTCCGCGCACGTAAATATCAGCGCGAGCAGTTCCGTCTGGAGTTCGGCGGCCTGCGCGGTATGCGCGCTAGTCTGATCCCGCACCAGCTGCACATCGCTTACGAAGTCGGCCAGCGTCATGCGCCGCGCGTTTTACTGGCCGATGAAGTCGGTCTGGGTAAAACCATCGAAGCCGGCATGATTATTCATCAGCAATTGCTGTCCGGCCGTGCCGAACGCGTGCTGATCGTGGTGCCTGAAACCCTGCAACATCAGTGGCTGGTGGAAATGCTGCGCCGCTTTAACCTGCGTTTCTCTCTGTTTGATGACGACCGCTATGCCGAATCTGTGCATGAAGCAACGAACCCGTTTGAAACCGAACAGCTGGTTATCTGTTCTCTTGATTTCGTGCGCCGCAATAAGTCCCGCCTCGAGCAGTTGTCAGATGCCTCCTGGGACATGCTGGTGGTCGACGAAGCGCACCATCTGGTGTGGAGCGAAGACGCGCCAAGCCGCGAATATCAGGTAATCGAGCAGCTTTCTCAGCAAATCCCGAGCGTCCTGCTGCTGACCGCCACGCCGGAACAGCTGGGTCAGGAAAGCCACTTTGCGCGTCTGCGCCTGCTGGATCCGGATCGTTTCCACGATTACGAAGAATTCATTGAAGAACAGCAGCAATATCAGCCGGTCGCGGATGCCGTGACGCTGCTGCTCAATAAAGAGCCGCTGACGCCGGAAGCACTGGCCTTGCTGGGCGAAAGCGTTGGCAATACTGACACCGACGCGCTGCTGACCGCCGCCAATAAAGGTGACGAAGCTGCCGCTAAACAGCTGGTTTCCATGCTGATGGATCGCCACGGTACCAGCCGCGTGCTGTTCCGTAACACCCGTAACGGCGTAAAAGGTTTCCCGGAGCGCCATCTGCATTCGGTGAAACTGCCGCTGCCGACGCAGTATCAGACCGCGATAAAAGTCTCGGGCATTATGGGCGCGAAGAAAACCGCCGAAGCCCGTGCGCACGATATGCTGTATCCGGAGCAGATTTATCAGGAGTTCGAAGGCGAAAACGCCACCTGGTGGAACTTCGATCCGCGCGTGGAATGGCTGCTCGGTTATCTGACCGCCAACCGTGACGAAAAAGTGCTGGTGATTTGCGCCAAAGCCGCCACCGCGCTGCAACTGGAACAGGTTCTGCGTGAACGCGAAGCGATCCGCGCCGCCGTATTCCACGAAGGTTTGTCGATCATCGAACGTGACCGCGCCGCCGCGTACTTCGCTTCGCAGGAAGAAGGCGCCCAGGTTCTGCTGTGTTCAGAAATCGGCTCCGAAGGCCGTAACTTCCAGTTCGCCAGCAAAATGGTGATGTTCGATCTGCCGTTCAACCCGGATCTGCTGGAGCAGCGTATTGGCCGTCTGGACCGTATCGGCCAGCAAAACAATATCGATATCATGGTGCCTTACCTTGAGCAAACCGCGCAGTCGGTGCTGGTTCGCTGGTTCCATGAAGGTCTGGATGCGTTCGAACATACCTGCCCGACCGGCCGGACGATTTATGACAGCGCTTACGATCAGCTGATTACGTTCCTCGCCACACCGGCTGAGCAGGAAGGTCTGGACGATTTTATTCTCAAATGCCGCGCGGAACATGACGCGCTGAAAGAGAAGCTGGAAAATGGCCGCGACCGTCTGCTGGAGATGCATTCCAACGGCGGCGAACGTGCGCAGCAACTGGCGAAAGAAATTGGCGAGCAGGATAACGACGTCAATCTGGTGAATTTCGCACTGAATCTGTTCGATATCGTTGGTATTAATCAGGAAGATCGCAGCGACAATTTGATCGTGCTGACACCTTCCGATCACATGCTGGTGCCGGATTTCCCCGGCCTGCCGGAAGACGGTTGTACGGTAACGTTTGACCGTGAACAGGCGCTGTCGCGTGAAGATGCCCAGTTTATCAGCTGGGAACATCCGATCGTGCGCAACGGTCTGGATCTGATCCTGTCCGGCGATACCGGCAGCTGTGCGGTGTCGATTCTGAAAAACAAAGCGCTCCCGGTCGGGACACTGCTGGCTGAACTGGTTTACGTGGTGGAATGTCAGGCGCCGAAACATCTGCAACTGACCCGCTTCCTGCCACCGACGCCGGTACGTATGCTGATGGACAGAAAAGGCACCAATCTGGCGGCTCAGGTGGAATTCGAAAGCTTTAACCGTCAGCTGAACGCGATTAACCGTCACAACTCCAGCAAGCTGGTGAATGCGGTGCAGCAGGACGTTCACGCCATGCTGCAACAGGCTGAAGCGGAAATTGCTGAGCAGGCGCGTGCGCTCATTGAAGTGGCGAAAGTTGAAGCGGACGAGCAACTGACGAAAGAACTGGATCGTCTGAAAGCGCTGAAAGAAGTGAACCCGAACATTCGCGATGACGAACTGGAATCGGTAGACTCAAACCGCAAGCAGGTACTGGCCAATCTGAACGATGCCAGCTGGCGTCTGGATGCGATCCGTCTGGTGGTCGTCAGCCACCAGTAAGCCTGACGGGATGCAGCCGGTCTGCATCCCTTCTTTTATTTCACCCTGAATGCAGACTGAAACCGCTATGAGCGAACATCAACCGACAATCCCTGAGCCTTCCAAAACCCGGCCGCTGGAGAATTACAATCCGCCGACCGATCCCTGGTTACGGGTGATTTTTCAGGATGAACACATCATGGTGGTGAATAAGCCAAGCGGGTTGCTTTCGGTGCCGGGGAAATTAGCCGAGCATCAGGACAGCCTGATGACGCGCATTCAGCAGCAATATCCCCAAGCGGAATCGGTACATCGTCTGGATATGTCGACCAGCGGCGTGATTGTGGTGGCGCTGTCCAAAGAAGCCGAACGCGAGCTGAAACGTCAGTTCCGCGAGCGTGAAACCAAGAAAGTGTATATCGCGCGGGTCTGGGGACGGGTCGAAGAAGATTACGGCATTATTGATTTACCGCTGATTTGCGATTATCCCAACCGGCCAAAACAGAAAGTTTGCCATGAGACCGGGAAGAAAGCGCTGACGCAATACGAAGTGATGTCCTGGGATGAAGACGGCACGACGCGCGTCAAACTCCGGCCGATTACCGGACGTTCACATCAGCTGCGCGTGCATTTACTGGCGCTCGGGCATCCGATTCTGGGCGATAAGTTTTACGCACATCCGCAGGCGCTGGCCGCCGCTGACCGCCTGCAACTGCATGCGCAGGAGCTGTCGTTTTACCATCCGATCACTGACGCGCCGCTGATATTCAACTGCGAGCCGGATTTTTAAGTTTCCGGAGGACACAAAAAAGGCGCTGAATTCAGCGCCTTTTACTTTTGCGTCGGAGAAGATTACTTAAAACCTTTCTCTCTTTTGATCAGGTCATACGCGGCCTGAATCGACTGCGCTTTCTCTTTCGCCATTTCCATCATTTCCGGCGGCAAACCTTTTGCGACCAGCTTGTCCGGATGATGTTCGCCCATCAGCTTGCGGTACGCACGTTTGATTGTGGTTGCATCGTCCGTGGCATTCACGCCCAGCACTTTACAGGCATCGGCCAGCGTCGGGCCTTGCTGTGTCTGGTGATAACCGCCGCGATAAGAGTGACCGCCCTGCTGATTTGCGCCGAACTGTTGCCCACCTTCCATCATGCGCAGGAACTGATCGAACTGCATGCGGGAGATCCCGAGCTCTTCAGCAATCACATACAGCACTTCGCGCTCGTTCGGATGCAAAGAACCGTCGGCATACGCCGCCTGGATCTGGATTTCCAGAAAAGTCCGGATCAGATCAAAGCGGCCGAAACATGCAGTGCGCAATGCCCGCATTTTTTCACGCAACGGGTAATTCGCATCTTTCCCGTCGCGGAAGGCACGCTGGGCGGCTTCACGCTGCTCACCGTGCAACTGCATACGTTCCATGTAAAGACTGGCAATTTGTATATCCGCCTCGGTCACTCTGCCTTTTGATTTAGTCAGATTCCCCATCACTTCAAATGTGGTGCGGAAAAAGAGAGTTTGACGTGTCTGTTGATCGGCGAAATATCCCCGGCGTTTCGCAGAACGCGCAGTATCAAACATATGCCCTATCAACACCCCTGAAACAATTCCCCAGAAGCCTAAACCTGACCATAAGCCCAGGATAAGTCCGAGCAGTTTTCCCCAATACTGCATATACTCCTCAATTCGCCATGCCGTCGCTTAAAAATTGCTTTATCATAACCGGCATTTATCGTTGTGCCTAACGGCGGCAACGTAACAGGTTGGATTTAACACTAGCGCAACCATGATGAGTGAGATAGTCTCTGACCGTTTGCCGGCATGATGCCTCTGATGACGGAACACCATTTTACGTATGAAAAACAGACGTCTGAAAACACGCTTACCCACAGTGCTGGCTGCCACAATCTGGTCAGTATTGTACAGTCACGGCGCAATGGCCGACCTCGCGCAACAATGTATGCTCGGCGTTCCGACCTATGACAAACCTTTGGTGCAGGGTGATCCTAATTCACTGCCTGTGACCATCAATGCCGACAAGGCCACCGGAAATTATCCTGACAGCGCGCTTTTCAGCGGCAACGTTAATATCGTTCAGGGTAACAGTACGCTCGATGCCGATCATGTTCAGCTCAACCAAATTGCCAATCCCAATCAGCCCACTCCGACCCGTACCGCCACGGCGACCGGGAACGTGCGTTATAACGATAACCAGATCAAGCTGAACGGGCCGAAAGGCTTTGCAAACCTGACCACCAAAGATACCGATGTCCAGAATGGCGATTACCAGATGGTAGGCCGTCAGGGCCGCGGTAATGCTGACAAGATGAAGCAGCGTGACAACAACCGCTACACCATCATGGATAACGGCACATTCACGACCTGTCTGCCTGGCGATAACAGCTGGAGCGTGGTGGGTTCAGAAGTGATTCAGGACCGCCAGGAAGAAGTGGCTGAAATCTGGAATGCCCGTTTCCATATCGGCCCGGTTCCCGTGTTCTACAGCCCGTACATGCAGTTGCCGATCGGTGACAAACGCCGTTCGGGCTTCCTTATTCCGAACGCCAAATACAGCAGCAGCAACGGCTTTGGCCTGACCGTTCCCTGGTACTGGAACATCGCGCCAAATTACGATGCCACGATCACGCCGAACTACATGAGCAACCGTGGTCTGCAATTGCAGAACGAATTCCGCTATCTGACCGTGGCCGGTGCAGGTCTGATGGAGTTCGATTATCTGGGCGACGATAAGAAAATCGATCAGCAGTACGTGGATGATGAGAACCGGACCAGCGATAAGACTAAGCGCTGGATGTACTACTGGCGTCATGCCGGCGTATACGATCAGGTTTGGCGCTTCAATGTCGACTACACCAAGGTCAGTGACCCGTACTACTTCACCGATTTCGATTCGAAATACGGTTCAAGCACTGACGGCTATTCCACGCAAAAATTCAGCGTAGGTTATGCCAACCAAAACTGGGATGTGACGCTGGCCAGCAAGCAGTTCCAGGTGTTTTCGGATTACGGTAACAGCAATGCTTACCGCGCCCAGCCACAGCTGGACATCAACTATTACAAAAACGATGTGGGCCCTTTCGACCTGCATCTTTATGGTCAGGCGGTGAAATTCACCAGCGTTAACCCTGACAACCCGGAAGCGGTGCGTACTCACTTCGAACCGACCCTGAGCCTGCCGCTGAGTAACGCCTGGGGAAGTCTGGATAACGAAGTTAAGCTGATGGCGACCCACTATCAGCAGGATATTCCGGATGCGTATTACGATGCGAACCCGGACACCAAACTTCGTTCTTCAGTAAACCGCGTTATGCCTGAGTTCAAAACCGACGGCAAAATGGTCTTCGACCGGACGATGGACTGGGACAGTGATTACACCCAGACTCTCGAACCGCGCGCACAGTATTTGTACATTCCGTATCGTAACCAGAGCGGGATTAATACCTATGACTCGACGCTGTTACAGTCCGACTATACCGGCCTGTTCCGCGATAAGAGCTACAGCGGCCTGGACCGAATTGCTTCGGCAAACCAGGTGGCAACTGGTTTAACAACCCGTATTTACGACGAAAATCTGGAAGAGCGCTTCAATGCGTCTGCCGGTCAGATTTACTACTTCCAGCCACCGCGCACAGGCGACGTGAACAGTGCTCTGGATAAAAGTGATGACAGAGGCAGCCTGGTTTGGGCTGGTGACAGCTATTACAAAATCAATGACTTCTGGGGCGTTCGTGGTGGCGTGCAGTACGACACCCGTTTAGATGCACTGGCGTTGGGCGATGCCGTTCTGGAATACCGCGCTGACTCAGAAAGAATGGTTCAGTTGAGCTACCGTTATGCCAGCCCGGAATATATTCAGGCGACACTGCCAAGCGTGACCAACCCGGGATATCAGGATGGTATTTCTCAGGTGGGCGGGATCGCCAGCTGGCCGATTGCTGACCGCTGGGCGGTTGTTGCGGCCTATTATTACGACACCAAAGCACAGCAATCTGCCGATCAGCTGATTGGTTTGCAGTACAACACTTGCTGCTGGGCCATCAACGTGGGCTACGAACGTAAGATCACCAACTACGATACTGTTAAGTCCGAAAGCAAGTATGACAATAAGATTGGATTCAACATTGAACTTAGAGGCCTGGGGAACAATCAAACCCTCGGAACGAAAGAAATGTTGGCCAGCGGCATACTGCCTTATCAACGCGCTTTCTAAGCCGATACCACGATTGATGAGTTAAGACTCTACGAACTCAGTGAACTTGAAACCCGCGCTTGCGGATTAGACAAATGGAAAAAGTATGAAGAACTGGAGAACACTTCTCCTCGGCGTGACGCTTTGTGCCAGCACTGCGTTTGCAGCCCCTCAGGAAGTTGATAAAGTTGCCGCCGTCGTCAACAACGGCGTCGTATTGCAAAGTGACGTAGACAGCCTGTATCAGTCAGTAACGCAGCAGGCCAAGCAAGCAAACCAACAGCTGCCCGATGAAGCGACGTTGCGCCACCAGATCCTTGATCGTCTGATCATGGATCAGATCCAGTTGCAGATGGCGACCCGCATGGGTATCACGCTGACGGATCAGGATGTGGATAAAGCGATTGCCGGTATTGCACAGCAGAACAATATTTCCGTTGACCAGCTGCGTAGCCGTCTGGCTTATGACGGTCTGAACTACAGCACTTATCGCGCCCAGATCCGTAAAGAAATGCTGATCAGCGAAGTCCGTAACAGCGAAGTTCGCCGTCGCGTGACGATCCTGCCTCAGGAAGTGGATCAGCTGTCCAAACAGGTTGCGGCTCAGAACGGCAGCAGCGCTGAATTTAACCTCAGCCATATCCTGTTGCCATTGCCGGAAAACCCAACGCAGGATCAGGTTGATACGGCTGAACAGCTGGCGAAGAAAATCGTTGCCGATCTGAACAACGGCGCGGACTTCGGCAAACTGGCTATCACCTACTCTGCTGATTCCCAGGCGCTGAAAGGCGGCAACATGGGTTGGGGCAAATTGCAGGAATTACCTTCCCTGTTCGCTCAGGCGCTGAGTACTGCGCAGAAAGGCCAGGTTATCGGTCCGATCCGTTCAGGCGTGGGCTTCCACATCCTGAAAGTGAACGATATCCGTGGTGATAACAAAAGCGTTTCCGTCACTGAAGTCCATGCACGCCATATCCTGATCAAGCCATCCGTTGTGATGACCGATGCTCAGGCGCGCGCGAAACTGGAACAGGCTGCGGCGGATATCAAGAGCGGTAAAGCAACGTTTGCTGATGAAGCGAAACAGCTTTCTCAGGATCCGGGTTCTGCAAATCAGGGCGGCGATTTAGGTTGGGCGTCTCCGGATATGTACGATCCTGCGTTCCGCGATGCACTAATGAACCTGAAAAAAGGTGAAATCAGTGCGCCAGTTCATTCTTCCTTCGGCTGGCACCTGATCCAGTTACTGGATACCCGCCAGGTTGATAAAACAGATGCGGCACAGAAAGAACGTGCTTACCGCATGCTGTTCAACCGTAAATTTGCGGAAGAAGCCCAGACCTGGATGCAGGAACAACGTGCTGAAGCGTACGTGAAAATTATGGACGGTAATGGACAATAAAACACTGACAACGAAATCTGTCGTCATCACCCCCGGCGAACCTGCCGGGGTTGGGCCGGATCTGGTACTGGCGCTGGCTCAGCAGGCATGGCCTGTTGAGCTGGTGGTGTGTGCCGATCCGGCCCTGCTGCTTGAGCGCGCTGAAAAACTGGGTCTGAAGATCCAGTTGCGCGAATACCTGAAAGACAGCCCGGCAGAACCTCAGGCCGCGGGGACATTAACGGTTTTACCGGTCAGCACGGCTGTGCCTGTCACGCCCGGTAAACTGGATGTCGCCAACAGCCAATACGTGGTAGAAACGCTGGCCCGCGCCTGCGATGGCGCAATCAGCGGTGAGTTTGCCGCGCTGATTACCGGCCCGGTGCAAAAGAGCATCATTAACGATGCCGGTATCCCGTTTATCGGTCATACCGAATTCTTTGCTGACCGCAGCCATTGCAACCGCGTAGTGATGATGCTGGCAACGGAAGAACTGCGCGTCGCGCTGGCGACCACGCATTTACCGCTGTTAGCCGTACCGGGTGCGATCACGCGCGAATGTCTCCACGAAGTCATCACCATTTTGAATCATGATCTGAGAACCAAATTTGGCATCGCCGAGCCGCAAATCTACGTGTGTGGTCTGAACCCGCACGCCGGAGAAGGCGGTCATATGGGTCATGAGGAAATAGACATCATCATCCCTGCGCTGGAAGAACTGCGCCAGCAGGGAATGTATCTTATCGGTCCGCTGCCCGCTGATACGTTATTCCAGCCTAAATATCTGCAACACGCCGATGCTGTTTTATCGATGTATCACGATCAGGGCCTTCCGGTGCTAAAATATCAGGGATTCGGTCGCGCCGTGAATATCACGCTGGGCCTTCCCTTTATCCGGACTTCCGTTGATCACGGCACCGCCCTTGAACTCGCTGCAACCGGCACCGCCGATGCAGGCAGTTTCAAGACAGCAATAAATCTCGCCATTCGTATGGCAAATAACAGCAACGATAAATAACAACAATGAATAGTAGAGTCCACCAAGGTCACTTTGCCCGTAAACGTTTTGGGCAAAACTTCTTAACCGATCAGTTTGTTATCGATAGCATCGTGTCGGCCATTCATCCTATGCCGGGCGAATCTGTCGTCGAAATCGGTCCTGGCCTGGCTGCATTAACTGAGCCCGTCGCTTCACGTCTGGATAGCATGACGGTCATCGAACTCGACCGCGATCTGGCTACGCGTCTGGAAAACAATCCTAAGTTTCAGGGCAAGCTGCGCGTCATTCAGTCTGATGCAATGAAAATCAATTTTGGCGAGCTCTCCGAAGAGCTTGGTCAGCCGCTGCGCGTATTCGGCAACCTGCCGTATAACATTTCCACGCCGCTGATGTTCCACCTGTTCACCTACACCAACGCCATCAAAGACATGCATTTCATGTTGCAGAAGGAAGTGGTAAACCGCCTGGTTGCAGGCCCGAACAGCAAAGCGTATGGTCGTTTAACGGTGATGGCGCAGTATTACTGCAACGTTATCCCGGTGCTGGAAGTACCGCCGGAATCCTTTACACCGGCGCCAAAAGTGGAATCCGCCGTGGTGCGTTTAGTACCGCATGACGTGATCCCTTATCCGGTATCTGATATCCGCATTCTGAGCCGCCTGACCACCGACGCGTTTAATCAGCGTCGTAAGACTGTGCGTAACAGCCTCGGCCATCTGTTCACTCCTGAGCAAATGACGGAGCTGGGCTTAGATCTCAGCATGCGTGCTGAAAATATTTCGGTTGAGCAATACTGTAAACTGGCTAACTGGTTGTCCACGCGGCCTAAAACCCCGGAACCTCAGGAGTAGCGTTATGCTTAATTCGCCCCGTGTTTGTGTTCAGGTGCAAAGTATCTACGTAGAGTCACAGTCGATACCGGAAGAAGAACGTTTTGTTTTCGCCTACACCATCACGATCCGCAATCTGGGGCGTTTTAATGTGCAACTGCTTCGCCGTTACTGGCTGATCACCAACAGTAACGGCCGCCAGACCGAAGTTCAGGGCGAAGGGGTTATCGGTGAACAACCGCTGATCCTGCCTGGCAACGAATTCCACTACACCAGCGGCGCTGTTTTAGAAACGCCACTGGGCACGATGGAAGGCCATTACGAAATGGTCGCGCACGACGGTGAAAGCTTCCGCGTGCCGATCCCGGTCTTCCGCCTCGCCATCCCTACGCTGATAAATTAATCCACATGTCGACATATCTTATTGGTGATGTTCACGGCTGCATCGATGAACTCAAGGCGCTATTGGCGCAGGTGGATTTTGATCCGCAAAATGATGCTCTCTGGCTGACGGGCGATCTCGTCGCGCGCGGGCCGTCTTCTGTTGAAGTCCTGCGTTTTGTCAGTGGTTTGGGCGACTGCGTACGGATGGTGCTCGGTAATCACGATTTACATCTGCTGGCGGTTTACGCAGGCATCAGCTTTAACAAGCCGAAAGATCGTATTACGCCGTTACTCGAAGCAGAAGATGCCGATGAGCTGATCAACTGGCTGCGCCGTCAGCCGGTGTTGCAGGTAGATGAAGATCTGAAACTGGTGATGGCTCACGCCGGGATCACGCCGCAGTGGGATCTCGACACCGCAAAAATGTGCGCCCGCGAAGTTGAAGCCGTGCTGAGCAGCGACACTTACCCGCTGTTTCTCGATGCCATGTATGGCGATATGCCGAACAACTGGCATCCGGAGCTGAGCGGTCTGGCTCGTTTACGTTTCAGTACCAATGCGTTCACCCGCATGCGCTACTGTTTCCCGAACGGGCAGCTGGATATGATTTGCAAAGATGTACCCGAGAACGCGCCAAAACCCCTCAAACCCTGGTTTGATATTCCGGGTCCGGTGCAGGAAGCGGGTTACAGCATTGCGTTTGGTCACTGGGCATCGCTGGAAGGAAAAGGCGCACCGGAAGGCATTTACGCGCTGGACACCGGTTGTTGCTGGGGCGGGGATTTAACGATGCTGCGCTGGGAAGATAAAACCTATTTCACCCAGCCGTCGAACCGTCATAAAGAAAAAGAGCAATCAGAACTCCCGAAAGCACTGTAGTTTTTGGGCGGGATAAAAGTCAAAAGGCACCCCTGAAAGGTGCCTTTTTGCTTTGCGCGTCAGCCTGAAAAATCAGGCGCGACGGTCAAGGATTTCGAAGCAGTAGCCATGAGAGTTTTGCTCATCAGCGTCATGGAATTCGCTGAAAGTGCTTTCCCAGTCATCCGGCTCGTAGTCAGGGAAATGCGTATCCCCTTCCACTTCCGCATCAATGTGGGTCAGGTATAAACGGTTCGCCTTCGGCAATAATTGCTCGTATACGCGGCCACCGCCCATCACCATCACTTCTTCCACATCACCGGCAGCAGTCAGTGCGGCCTCCACAGACGTCACCCAGGTTACGCCATCGTGCGCACCTGGCTTTGAGCTGATGACGATATTCAGCCGGCCAGGTAACGGTCGCCCAATCGACTCGAACGTCTTGCGCCCCATGATGACAGGTTTGTTGAGCGTATTACGCTTAAACCAGGCCAGATCACCGGGTAAATGCCAAGGCATTGCGTTTTCCATGCCAATAACGCGATCGGTCGCCAGTGCGGCGATCAGGCTGATAATCATTAAGAAGCCCTGTGTTGATTAAAGAGACTCAAAAAAAGAGCCCACACTATACGGAAAGCCCAATCAACCGTCGATAGGGAGACTCACGCTTTACAAAGATATAAGAGCGCTCTTACCCTGACGGGATTTTACCCGCCTGATGTGCCAGTTTCGGGTCTGAAAGGGGGTTAAAAACCGGAAGAATTTTCATTTACCCAGCCGAAAATGCTGGAAACACGATCTGTAGTTTGCCCCTCCGATCACGCTTGTACAACTGAGCTTACACACCGGGGCGATTACGGTACAGTCATCGTCCTTTCCACCCTTAACCGAAATGTCAGTCGGGCAAAAAAAGCCATAAGAGTGATTTATCTTGCTAAGGATTGGCGTATCATGCGGCCTTCATTTTGTTCTGAACATTAACGACGGTTATTTCCATGCTTGAAACCACCCTTTTTGTTGCCAGTATTGCGTTCCTCGGCATGCTTTCTCCCGGCCCTGATTTCTTTCTGGTCATCAAAAATGCGGCCCGTTATCCTCGCGTTGCGGCACTGATGACATCGTTTGGGGTGATTTGTGGCGTGATCACGCATATGTCTTACTGCGTCGCGGGTCTGGCTGTCGTTATTACCACCACGCCGTGGCTGTTTGATTTATTAAAATACGTCGGTGCTGCTTATCTGATCTGGGTGGGTATTCAGGCGCTGTTCTCGCGCAGCAACAGTAAGATGAATCTCGACGGGCTGGAACCGCAGCAGGTCAAATTGCGTACCGCGTTTGTGCAGGGTTACTTGTGTAATCTGCTGAACCCGAAAGCCACGCTGTTCTTCCTGGCGATGTTTACGCAGGTCTTGCAGATCAACTCCACCCTGGGCGAAAAGTTGTGGTACGCGTCGATTATTGTCAGCTTATCTGTGGTCTGGTGGCCTTCGCTGGCACTGTTAATCCAGAGCGCACCGGTTCGCCGCGGTCTGGCAAAAGCGCAGAAAATTATCGATAAGCTGCTGGGTGGCGTGCTGATTGGTTTAGGCATTAAAGTGGCGTTGAGCTGATCAAAAAAGCCGGCATTTCAATTCTGTGCCGGCTTTCTGTTCTCCCTCTGAATCCTCAGAGTTTATCCTTTCGCTTCAATCACATCCTTTTCCGGCGCTTTTCCATCAATACTCCCGCGCCAGCCAGACTGAACCGATGACAAACGCTCCTGATCCTGCTCGATAGCCGCGGTCAGCATGTCCTTTGCACGTTGCATACTGGCGATACGGAATTCAGTATCTTCGTAATTCTCGATAGTGGCTTCGAGCATTTTCAGGTTATAGCGACGGAACAAATCAGCCTTTTCCCGCGCTTCATACGCATCCAGACCGAGTTCTTCCAGCACATCACGCCCTACGCGCAGTGAGCCTTCGAACAATTCACGCTCCGGTGCTTCCACGCCCAACTGACGCAGCTGATACCAATGGTCAACATCGCGGGCACGCGCAATCACCTTCAGGTTCGGGAAATGCTCTTTCGCCAGCGCCGTCAGTTGCAGGTTGGCTTCAACGTCATCGATGGCATTAATCAGCACCTTAGCCTGCGCCGCGCCTGCGGATTCGAGTAGATCCACGCGGGTCGCATCACCGTAAAACACTTTGGTGCCGAATTTCCGCAGCGTTTCGATATGATCCGGATCGTGGTCCAGAACGACTGTATGAACATTGTTGGCCAGCAGCAAACGACCGGCAATCTGACCAAAACGACCGAATCCGGCAATAATGACCTGCGCATTTTCGTCATCAATGGTGTCCTGCGGACGGTCATCTTTCGGCGCATTGCGCTCCATGCGGTTCGCAATTACCAGCAGCAGCGGCGTTACGGCCATTGAAAGCGCAACGGCGAGCGTCAGCGCTTTCGACCATTCGTCAGGCATCACGCCGGCCATTTTTGCAGCACTGAAAATCACGAAAGCGAATTCACTACCCTGCCCGATTAAGATCGCAAAAAGGCCACGTTGTTTTTTCGGTACACTCAGCCACGGCGCAATCAGCCACAACAGCGCCGCCTTGAGCGCCATAAAGCCTACCAGCAAGGTGGCGATCAGCAATGGCTGATGCACCAGCGTGCCGAAGTCGATAGACATTCCGACGCCGATAAAGAACAGGCCGAGGAGCAAACCTTTGAACGGCTGGATATCGCTTTCCAGCGCATGACGGTATTCCGAACTCGCCAGCAAAACGCCCGCCAGAAACGCGCCCATCGCCATCGACATGCCAGCCATCTCCAGCAGAATGCCGAAACCGAACACCAGGAAAAGTGCCACGGCGCTGAACACTTCGCGCATGCCGGAACGGGCAACAAAATGCAGCAAAGGCCGCGTAACGTAACGCCCAAGCAGCACCACCAACACCAGCGCACCGGCCACTTTTGCCGCCGACAGACCAAAGCTCAGAAGCGTTGTGGCTTCGCCGGTGCTGGCAAGAAGCGGGATCATCGCCACCAGCGGGATTGCCGCAATATCCTGGAATAACAGCACAGCAAACGCACTGCGGCCTAGCGGTGACGGCGTCAGACTGCGTTCGCTCATCGCCTGCATGGCAATCGCGGTGGAAGACAGCGCCAGCGTCATGCCAATTAACAAGGCAATTTTCCAGTCAAGGCCGAGGAAATAACAGAACGCGCTGAGTACCACGCCACAGCCGACCATCTGAATACTGCCGCCGCCAAAAACTGAGGCGCGCATGGTCCACAACCGTTTAGGATCCAGTTCCAGCCCGATGACAAACAGCATCAGCACCACGCCGATTTCCGCAAAGGTCAGAATCGACTCGGCATCAGAAACCAGTTTCAATCCCCACGGCCCGATAATACAGCCTGCGATCAGATAGCCGAGCACAGAGCCGAGCCCGAGGCGGACAGCAATAGGTACAAACAGTGCCGCGGAGCCAAGATAAATCAGCCCCTCAATCATCAGGTTATGATTATCCATGATTCACCTCCGGCGGGCAGCCTTCTTTCAGGCTCAGGCAGGCCGTCAGGCGACGACGATATTCTTCGCCCGCCGCTTTCAGCGCCACTTCGTCGCAAATGAAGGTGTTATGGACCGCAAAATACGGCAGCCAGTGCATACCGCAATAAATGGCCGTCGCCTGTAAAGGCTGGGCCAGCACATCGAAATCAGGATGATCACCCAGTTCAAAATGATGTTCGTTACCGCCGGTCGTCACTGCCCACAGACAATGTTTGCCGTTCAGCGCATTGCCTTCGTGACCGTATGCCCAGCCGTGCTCAAGCACTTTGTCGATCCACAATTTCATCAGCGGCGGCAGGCTGTACCACTGGATCGGATGCTGGAATACCACCAGATCAGCGCGTTCAACGGCTTGCTGTTCTGCGGCGATATCGATATTAAAATCGGGGTATAGATCATACAGCGAACGCACTTCAACGTTGGGTAAATCACTGACCGCCGAGAGCAGTCCCTGGTTGGCCCGCGAATGGCGCGGATAAGGGTGGGCGTAAATTATTAGAATCATGCAGGTCTCTTGTCTTATTTTATTTACTTCAGCATACGCAACTTTCGGCATTCGGGGGAAAACCGGATGCATAAAATGAAAAAGGCGCAGCTTTCGCCGCGCCTTTCATCTGGCAATTATGCCATCAGCCTTTGATTTTCGCGTGCATTTCCTGCACTGAAATCACCTGCTCAGTCGGGTCAGAAGACAGCGCCATCGCCGTGGCGAAACCGCCGTTAAGCGTGGTGTCGTAATGCACTTTGTATTGCAGTGCACTGCGGCGGATAAGCTTGGAGTCTTCAATCGCCTGACGGCCCGCCGTGGTGTTGACGATGTACACATATTCACCGTTCTTGATACGGTCCTGAATATGCGGACGGCCTTCATGCACCTTGTTGACCAGGCGCGGGTTAATCCCGGCTTCACCCAACACCACCGCCGTACCGTGTGTCGCATCCAGCTCGAAACCGCGTTTAAGCAGTTTCGCGGCCAAATCCACCACGCGGCCTTTGTCGCCTTCACGCACAGACAACAATGCGCGACCGGCTTTCTTCATGCCGGAGTTGCTGCCCAGCTGCGCTTTCGCGAACGCTTCTGCGAAGGTGCGGCCAACGCCCATGACTTCACCGGTAGAACGCATTTCCGGCCCGAGAATCGGGTCAACGCCAGGGAATTTGTTGAACGGCAACACCACTTCCTTGACGGAGTAGTATGGCGGGATGACTTCTTCGGTCACGCCTTGCTGCGCCAGCGTCTGGCCTGCCATGACGCGGGCGGCCACTTTCGCCAGCGCCACACCGGTCGCTTTAGACACGAACGGGACGGTACGTGCGGCGCGCGGGTTAACTTCAATCAGGTAGACTTCGTTGTTTTTCACCGCGAACTGGACGTTCATCAGGCCGCGAACGCTCAGCTCGAAGGCCAGTTTCTCAACCTGCTGACGCATCACGTCCTGAATTTCCTGGCTCAGCGTGTAACAAGGCAGAGAACATGCGGAGTCACCGGAGTGAACGCCAGCCTGCTCAATGTGCTCCATGATGCCGCCAATCAGCACGCGCTCGCCGTCGCAGATTGCATCGACGTCCACTTCAACAGCATCATCCAGGAAGCGGTCGAGCAATACCGGCGCATCGTTGGACACGCTGACCGCATTCTGGAAGTAACGGCGCAGGTCGATTTCGTCGTACACGATTTCCATTGCGCGGCCGCCCAGAACATACGACGGACGAACCACCAGCGGATAACCGATGCCTGCTGCTTTTTCGACAGCCTGTTCGATGGTCGCTACCGTGGCGTTAGCCGGTTGTTTCAGGCCCAGACGGTTAACCGCCTGCTGGAAACGTTCGCGGTCTTCGGCGCGGTCAATGGCGTCCGGGCTGGTGCCGATAATCGGTACGCCAGCGGCTTCAAGTTCCCGCGCCAGTTTCAGCGGAGTCTGGCCACCGTACTGCACGATGACACCTTTCGGCTGCTCGATGCGCACGATTTCCAGCACGTCTTCCAGCGTGACAGATTCGAAGTACAGACGGTCAGAAGTGTCGTAGTCGGTAGAAACTGTTTCAGGGTTACAGTTGACCATGATGGTTTCGTAACCGTCTTCACGCAGCGCCAGTGAGGCGTGTACGCAGCAGTAGTCGAACTCAATGCCCTGACCGATACGGTTCGGACCGCCGCCCAGCACCATGATTTTTGGTTTGTCGTTAGTCGGGTTGGATTCGCACTCTTCTTCGTACGTGGAGTACATGTACGCCGTGTCAGTTGAGAATTCAGCCGCACAGGTATCCACACGTTTGTAAACGGGGTGCAGATTGTATTTGTGGCGCAGTTTGCGCACTTCGCTTTCGGATACACCCACCAGTTTAGCCAGGCGCAGGTCAGCAAAGCCTTTGCGTTTAAGCATGCGCAGGTATTCCGGCGTCAGTATGTTAAAACCGCCTTCGGCGACTTCATTTTCCAGTTTCACCAGCTCTTCAATTTGCACCAGGAACCAGCGGTCGACGTTGGTCAGGTTGAAGATACCATCAACGGACATCCCGGCGCGGAAGGCGTCAGCGATGTACCAGATACGCTCCGCGCCCGCTTCTTTCAGCTCGCGACGGATTTTCGTCAGCGCTTCCGGGTCGTCCAGGCTCACTTTCGGGTCGAAGCCGCTTGCGCCCACTTCCAGACCGCGAAGGGCTTTTTGCAGCGATTCCTGCTGGGTGCGGCCAATCGCCATCACTTCGCCAACGGATTTCATCTGCGTGGTCAGACGGTCGTTTGCACCGGCAAATTTCTCAAAGTTGAAGCGTGGGATTTTCGTCACAACGTAGTCAATGGACGGTTCGAACGACGCAGGCGTTTTGCCGCCGGTGATGTCGTTCATCAGTTCATCGAGGGTGTAACCCACCGCCAGTTTCGCCGCCACTTTGGCGATCGGGAAACCGGTCGCTTTAGAGGCCAGCGCGGAAGAACGGGATACGCGCGGGTTCATCTCGATAACAATCAGACGGCCATTTTTCGGGTTCACCGAGAACTGGACGTTGGAACCGCCGGTTTCTACGCCGATTTCACGCAGTACCGCCATCGAGGCGTTACGCATGATTTGGTATTCTTTGTCGGTCAGGGTCTGCGCGGGTGCCACGGTGATGGAGTCACCGGTGTGGATGCCCATCGCATCGAAGTTTTCGATTGAGCAAACGATGATGCAGTTGTCGTTTTTATCACGCACCACTTCCATCTCGTACTCTTTCCAGCCAATCAGCGACTCATCAATCAGCAGCTCTTTGGTTGGGGAAAGATCCAGACCGCGTTCGCAAATCTCTTCAAATTCTTCACGGTTGTAAGCGATACCGCCACCGGTGCCGCCCATGGTGAATGAAGGACGAATGATGCACGGGAAACCGACGTCAGCCGCGATCACCAGCGCTTCTTCCATGGTATGCGCAATGCCTGAACGAGCGGTATCAAGGCCGATTTTCTTCATCGCAATATCGAAACGGCGACGGTCTTCGGCTTTATCAATGGCGTCTGCGGTCGCGCCAATCATGGTCACGCCGAATTCTGCCAGCACGCCCTGACGTTCCAGTTCCAGTGCACAGTTCAGTGCAGTCTGGCCGCCCATGGTTGGCAGCACGGCGTCCGGACGTTCTTTCTCAATAATCTTGCGCACAACTTCCCAGTGAATCGGCTCGATGTACGTCGCATCAGCCATTTCCGGGTCAGTCATAATCGTTGCCGGGTTGGAGTTCACCAGAATGACGCGGTAACCCTCTTCACGCAGCGCTTTACACGCCTGTGCGCCGGAATAGTCAAACTCACACGCCTGGCCGATAACAATCGGGCCTGCGCCCAGAATCAGGATGCTTTTTATGTCTGTACGTTTTGGCATTTTTTATTCGCTCCTGATTTATTTGCTTATAAGAGTGGCGTTGTTGTTATGAGAAGCACGGTAAGCGTTAATCAGTTCGATGAAATGATCGAACAATGGCGCTGCATCGTGCGGGCCCGGGCTGGCTTCCGGGTGTCCCTGGAAACTGAACGCCGCTTTATCGGTGCGGTGAATGCCCTGAACGGTGTGGTCAAACAGCGATTTGTGCGTCACGCGCAGGTTCGCAGGCAGATTATTTTCATCTACCGCAAAGCCGTGGTTCTGCGCCGTAATCATCACTACGTTGTTATCGATATCTTTAACCGGGTGGTTACCGCCGTGGTGGCCGAGTTTCATCTTCAGCGTTTTCGCGCCGCTGGCCAGCGCCAGTAACTGATGACCGAGGCAGATGCCGAACACCGGAATGTCGGTTTCGAGGAAAGCTTTAATCGCGGCGATGGCGTAATCGCAAGGCTCCGGGTCACCCGGGCCGTTGGACAGGAAGATGCCGTCCGGATTGAGTTTCAGCACGTCGGCCGCCGGAGTTTGCGCCGGAACCACCGTCAGGCGGCAACCGCGATCTACCAGCATACGCAGGATATTGCGTTTCGCGCCGTAGTCATAGGCCACAACGTGGAACGGTAATTCTTCATTTTTCCTGGCTTCAGGCAACTCACCTTCGAGCGTCCAGCTGCCTTGCTGCCAGCTGTAGGATTCCGCGGTGGTGACTTCTTTTGCCAGATCCATGCCTTTCAGCCCAGGGAATGCTTTGGCTTTTTGCAGCGCCAGTTGAGCATCCGGTGAATCGCCCGCGATGATGCAGCCATTTTGCGCACCTTTTTCACGAAGAAGGCGGGTCAGTTTACGGGTATCAATATCGGCGATGGCCACGATGTTATGGCGCTTAAGGTAATCAGAGAGGTTTTCTTCACTGCGGTAGTTGCTGGCAATCAGAGGTAAATCGCGAATGACCAGACCTTGAGCGTGTACTGCGGAGGATTCTTCATCAGCGGCATTGGTGCCGACATTACCGATATGGGGATAAGTGAGAGTGACAATTTGGCGGGAATAGGAAGGATCAGTGAGGATTTCTTGATAACCGGTCATCGACGTATTGAAGACCACTTCCCCCACTGCCGACCCTTCTGCCCCGATGGCCCGACCGTGGAATTGGGTTCCGTCTTCCAGAACCAATAGCGCTGACTTTATCAAAGCATCCTCCAAGAATAATAAATCACAATATCTGCATATTAATTCAGATAACGAGATCTAAATCAATGCAAAAATCGCTCCCAAAGCCAATTTTTGGCAAACGGCGGCATTTTAGAGAGGGCGATGGGGTTTGTCTACTAAAAGCACCAATATTTCTTTGTTTTTTGCACAACTCAGCGAAAAGCCTCTGTCACTGCCATAAAAACATAGCTCAAGTCAGTATAGTAACCGTTTGCGGAAGGGGATGTCTGGAAAAGGGTGATGTAAACGAGATTATTACAAACCGGAGGAGTTGCATTGTTTAAAAAGCATACATCAGGATGGGGTATTAAGCATGAATATTTATAGAAATGGCAATCACGAAGAAAATTACAGTCAGAATCGATATTTTAGAATAAAAAAGAGAAGGGCAATCAAGGAACTGCCCTTTTATCAAAACATTATGACCAAAACAACCACATCACATCTAAATCAAATTCTATAAATCATCTAACCCAAGCACATCCCGCATGTCATAAAGGCCATTTTTATGCGAGGAAAGCCACTTTCCTGCACGAACTGCGCCATTTGCGAATGTCATGCGGCTGGAAGCCTTGTGCGTAATCTCTACGCGCTCACCGATATCTGCAAACATCGCGGTGTGTTCACCGACAATATCCCCGGCGCGGATGGTCGCAAAACCAATGCTTTTCGGATCACGTTCGCCGGTATGTCCTTCGCGGGCATACACTGCGCAGTCTTTCAGATCACGGCCCAGCGCATCAGCAATCGCCTCGCCCATCGCCAGCGCGGTGCCGGAAGGCGCATCCACTTTGTGGCGGTGATGCGCTTCCACAATTTCGATATCCGTATAATCGCCCATTACCTTTGCGGCTTTTTCCAGTAACTTGAGCACGACGTTGACGCCCACGCTAAAGTTAGCGGCAAAAACCACAGGAATGCTCTCTGAAGCCTGTTTAATTGCGGCCTTACCGGCGTCATCGAAGCCCGTAGTGCCAATAATCATACCTTTATGGTGTTTCTGGCAAAAAGCCAGGTGCGCCAGCGTGCCTTCCGGGCGGGTGAAGTCGATCAGAATATCGAAGTCATTCGCCACCGCATCGAGGTCATCATTCACCCGGATACCGGATGTACCGGTTCCCGCCAGTTCGCCCGCATCGGCTCCGACCAGGGAAGAACCCGGACGTTCCAGCGCCGCGCCCAATACCACGCCGTCAGTATCAGTGACGGCCTGAATCAGTTGCCGGCCCATACGACCGCCTGCGCCAACGATAGCCATGCGAATATCAGCGTTACTCATAATTACTACTCTCTTCTTATAGTCGTTCTGCCGTGAAACAGAATCAGGTTATCGACCCTGCGATCCAGGAGCCAGAGAAATTGCCTCATAATTAGAAAATTATGATATAGGTCCGTTAACATCAGTAAAAGCCATCTGTTTTCAGGTTACGCAATCTAAGATTTTGTGTTAAACGGTTCGTAAAAGCGGAACTGATTGAGAAATGCGCCTTAAAATTTTTCATCCGGGCACTTCGCATAATCATTCACTTTAGTGCATAAACGTCTGACATCAGTTCTGCATCTAATGCCGCACCCTATCCGGCGTTCATGAGAACTCAATGAACTCCCTTCTTTATTACCGCATTCCTGCGCCGCGGGAATAGTCCACGTTAGCAATAATCACCACTGTATCTCCCCGCCACGTAAGACAAATAAAAGAACAAACACGCTATTTCTTAGATCTGAAACATTAAATTTTTATTATATGTGATGAAATAATATTGATAAAATCAATGATTGTGATAATAAATAGCCACCTAATTTTAACCTCCTAAATTTGATTTTAGGATCGCTAAAATAAGTAGCCTGGACCCATGAGGCGCGTCTTCACCCTGACCAGACAGTTACCGGTAAGGGGAAATAATAAAAATACATCGCCAGTTCACATACCGGTTCTTCCGGGTAAGTATATTGGCGCAGGGACTTAACATGAAATTCAAACTAAACAAAGTCACGCAAGTGGCGACCGCTGGCCTGTTGTTCGGTCTGGCTTCCTTTGCTTCACACGCAGAAATCACCCTGATTAAACAAGACCCACAGCCTAACGATCCGCTGAGCCGTCTGCAATTCCAGGTTGGCGGGAGTATTCGTCCACAGTTCCAGTTCCAGAACGGCGTCAAAAACTATAAAACCAACGGTTTTGACGGCGGTACTCGTTTCCGTTTCTCCACTGACTACTATCTGTTTGATGACATCAGCTGGATTAACTATTACGAGCTGGGTGTGAATATTCCTGCGCTGACTGGCTGGGATAATCACTACGCTGCCGGCGCGCATAACACCACCCGTCGTATGCTGTACACCGGTCTGAAAAGCAAAACCTACGGTCAGCTGACTTTCGGCCAGCAAAACAGCGTTTATTATGATGTTGTGGGTGCGAAAACCGATATCTGGGACTACGACATGCTCGCTCAGGCACCAGGCAACGGTGTTAACGGCGACTACGACGGTTCTTACCGTTCACGTAAGATGCTGAAATACAAAAATACCTTCGGCGATGCTGATGTGTATGCCTCTTACCTGTTCTCAGATAACGATCTGCTGACCGGTAAAAACAGCCTGCGTTATAAACGTAATGGCGGCGGTTCTGTGGGTGTGGATTACCACATCACCAAAGAACTGACATGGGGTACTGCGTACAACTACACCGACGCAGAAATGAAAAATCCAAATAACAACACCTCCAAAGACTACAATCAGAGCATCGTTGGTACCGCTCTGAGCTGGAAACCAGGCAACTGGACAGCGTCCTTCGGTGGCGGTTATTACCATGACTTCCTGACCACCGGCCTGAAAACCGAAGATCACTTCTTCGCAGGCGATGCATACGGTCTGGAATACTTCCTGGGTTACGCTTTCCCAATCAACCAGTTCGCTGTGAAAACCATTCAGCCATACTTCATGGGTGACCGTCTGACCTATGTGACTGGCCGCAATTATCAGCGTATCGATAACGGTCTGGGTGTGTCCTTCCAGCTCGATTACGGCTTCCGTGTTGATTACGAACATGTGTTCACGTCTTCTACCGATAACCTCGGCGACATGAACCTGATCCGTCTGAGATACGACTTCTAAGCCTTAACGATTGAACTTCAGGGGCCAGCTTTACGTCTTATTGACGGGCTGGCCCTTTCTTTTTACACCATTCTTAATCCCTGCGGGCAAAGCCAGACTAGACTGAATACAGACAGTTTTTCGCTATATCCACTTTGCAGCCAGCAGGAGAGCTTTGCGATGTCAGCATTTTTCCGGTCCGACATAACTGCCGTAGGCGACTATCGAGCCGAATTGGGTGAAACTCCCGTCTGGTGCCAGCGCACCCAGTCATTATTGTGGGTCGATATCCTGGCTCAGCGCGTATTACGTTACTGGCCAGCTTCCGGCCAGACTGAAATTCACGAACTCCCCTCCCTGACCAGCGGCGTATTGTTAACGCAAAAGCGTAACGTCTTTTTGCTGATTTCTCAGGACGGCGTTCACCTCTACGATTACGAATCTCAAACCCGGCAGAAACTCTGCGATTATCCCGGCGCGGAAGGAACGCGCCCCAACGAAGCCGCTGTCGCACCTGATGGCTCACTTTGGTTTGGCACGCTCGATATAAAAGAAGAGAAGGACAATGGGGAATGGTTCCGCTATGAAGCGGGGTCCGAAAAGCCAGAAATGATGCTCGACGGGGTGGGTTGTACCAATACACTGGTCTGGTATGAAGGCAAAGTCTGGTTCGCCGACAGCAAGAAAAAACGTTTCTTCTCGGCCAATGCCCGCCGGATAAATCCGCTGAAAATATCCTGCTTCTCTTCGGGCGATAAAACCCCGGATGGCTCAGCGCTGGCACAAAATGGCTGGCTGATCACCGCCTGCTGGGGATCGAAATGCCTGTTGCGCCAGCAAATTAATCAGGGCGAACTGCTGACGCTGGACACCCTGCCCGTGCCCGTCACGCAGCCTAGTTGCTGCACTTTTGGTGGCCCGGATATGACCGAGATATTTATCACGTCGGCACGTAAAAACCTTAATGCCCCTCACGCGCTGGAAGGAGCGCTGCTGCACGCTAAAACAGCGACCGTTGGCGCGCCGCAGAATCTTTTCAGACTCGAAAACCCGTAACGGGTGTCAAAAAAGACGTAAAAAAAACCGGCCACGTGAGCCGGTTTTTTAATTTTATGCGTTTCATCAGTCGATCTGACGCACATCAACACGCAACTCTTTCGGCACTTCGAAGACAATATTTTCTTCACGCCCTTCGATATTAATCACATCGAGGCCACCAAATGCTTTCAGCTTGCTGATCACGTCCTGTACCAAAATATCCGGTGCCGAAGCGCCAGCTGTCACGCCAATGCTTTTCGCATTTTTGAGCCAGCTTTCCTGAATATCTGCCGCAGAGTCGATCAGATAGGAAGGCACACCGACGCGCTGTGCCAGTTCCGCCAGACGGTTGGAGTTGGAAGAGTTCTTCGACCCGACCACCAGCACGACATCCGCGCCATCAGCCAGCGTACGCACGGCTTCCTGACGGTTAGTTGTCGCATAGCAAATATCGTCTTTACGCGGCCCGATAATCTTTGGGAAACGCTCGCGCAGCGCATCAATCACCGCAGATGTATCATCAACAGAAAGCGTAGTTTGTGTCATAAAACACAGGTTATTTTCGTCTTTCACCTGCAATTTATAGACATCTTCCGGCGCCTCGACCAGATACATTCCCCCGTTCGGGTTGCTGTACTGGCCCATTGTGCCTTCCACTTCCGGGTGACCGGCATGACCAATCAGAATCGCTTCCGTACCCTTACGGCTGGCACGCGCGACTTCCATATGGACTTTAGTCACGAGGGGACAAGTGGCGTCAAACAACATGGTCAGATCACGCGCTTTCGCTTCAGCACGGACGGCCTGAGACACACCGTGCGCGGAGAAAATCAGAATCGAGCCATCGGGCACTTCGCTGATTTGCTCGATAAAAATCGCACCGCGCTGACGCAGACTGTCAACCACATAGCGGTTGTGTACGACTTCATGACGAACGTAAATCGGCGCGCCGTAAATTTCCAGCGCGCGTTCTACGATGCTGATTGCACGGTCAACGCCCGCACAAAATCCTCGCGGATTAGCCAGCAATATCTGCATGCTTCTCCTCCAGTTGCGGATCAATTTCCAGCACTTCAATATCGAAGTCGATATGCTGGCCCGCCAGCGGATGGTTGAAATCTACAGTGATAGAATCTTCCGTCACCTCACGCACCACGCCCGGCATTTCGCTGCCGTCACGCCCGGAAAACAGCATAATCGTGCCGACATCCGGCACGCCTGTTTCCTGGAAATCACGGCGCGAAAAGAACTGAACCAGGTCGGGGCTTTTGCCGCCAAACGCCGATTCAGGTGCAAGGGTAAAGGCGCGTTTATCGCCCACCGTCAGGCCTAACAGCTGATTCTCCAGCGCGTCAGACAAGCTGCCATCGCCAAGGCGAAACAGCGCGGGTTTCCCATTAGCGCGGGTTGATTCTGCCGTCGAACCGTCTTCCAGTTTCAACGTAAAATGCACCAGCACGGCGCTGTCATGTTTCACCTGTTGAGACATCATACTTATCCTTTGCTCTTTTCCGCTTCTGTAGGTTTTGCCAGAAAACCTTCCAGCACGACCAGCGCTGCACCGACGCAAATAAAGCTGTCAGCCAGATTGAACGTCGCGAAATGCCAGTTGCCGACATAGAAGTCGATAAAGTCGACCACGAAACCGTGATACAGGCGGTCGAACAAATTACCTAACGCCCCGCCGATAATCATCGCAAACGCGATGTTATTGAGTTTTTGCTTCGCGGTACCGCGGTACATCAGTACCACCAGCGCCAAGACGATTGCCAGTGCAATCACAGCAAAGAACCAGCGCTGCCAGCCGCCTTTATCTGCCAGGAAGCTAAACGCTGCCCCGTGGTTTTGCGCATAGAACAGGTTTAAATACGGGATCAGCGGCATGGATTCGCCAAGCTGGAAGTTCCCCATGATGAGGAACTTACTGCCCAGATCCACGATGATGACCACGACCGCCAGCCAGAGCCAGCGGAGTCCGGTGGAACAGATCGATTTACTCATTATGCAAACTTACGCTCTTCGCCGTCGCCGGCAATGTTGGTCACACAGCGGCCACAGAGTTCGCTGTGTTCCGCGTTCTGGCCGACGTCAGTGGTGTAATGCCAGCAGCGCGGGCACTTGTCGCCTTCTGCTTTTGCCAGACCAATTTTCAGGCCTTTGAGCAATTCACTTGGCTGAGCGGATTCGTCAGCTTCTGACAGCGCAGCCACTTTAGCGCCGGAGGTCAGCAGCACGAAGCGCAGTTCATTGCCCAGTGAGCGCAGATCGGCCGCCAGAGCGTCATCGGCATACAGCGTGACTGCCGCTTCCAGCGAACCGCCCAGACGTTTATCGGCACGCGCCTGTTCAATCACTTTGTTCACTTCGCCACGAACTTTCAGCAGCTCATCCCAGAACGCATCGTTCATGGATTCGTTACCGGTCAGGCCAAACAGACCGTCAAACCATTCTTCGGTAAAGACAAATTTCTCACGCTGGCCCGGCAATTCAGCCCAGATTTCATCCGCTGTGAAGGACATGATCGGCGCCATCCAGCGAACCAGTGCTTCGCTGATGTAATACAACGCGGTCTGGCAGCTGCGACGTGCAACGCTGTCGCTTTTGGCGGTGTACTGGCGATCTTTGATGATATCCAGATAGAAAGAACCCATCTCGATGGAACAGAACTGCATCAGACGCTGAACCACACCGTGGAAATCATAGGCTTCATATGCGGCAATGATCTCTTCTTGTGCAGCTTTTGCGCGGCCAACGGCCCAGCGATCCAGAACGACCATGTCTTCCGGAGCCACGCTGTGCAGCGCCGGATCGAAACCGTTAAGGTTCGCCAGCAGGAAGCGCGCGGTGTTACGGATACGGCGGTAAGAATCCGCGGCACGTTTGAGGATTTCGTCGGACACGGCGATTTCACCGGTGTAATCCGTTGACGCGACCCACAGACGCAGGATGTCGCCACCAAGTTTGTTCATCACGTCCTGAGGCGCGATGGTGTTACCGATGGATTTGGACATTTTGCGACCCTGACCATCCACTGTGAAACCGTGCGTCAGAACTTGTTTGTAAGGCGCTTTGCCTTTCATGGCTGTCGAAATCATCAGTGAAGACATGAACCAGCCGCGATGCTGGTCGGAGCCTTCCAGATACAGATCCGGGGAATGGCCGCTGAACTCAGGACGCACATCTACAACAGAAGAATGCGTAGAACCGGAGTCGAACCACACGTCCAGCGTATCAGGCACTTTGACGTAATCGGCGGCGTCTGCACCCAAAATATCTTCAGGGTTCAGATCCCACCACGCCTGAATGCCGTCAACTTCAACGCGTTTTGCGACTTCTTCCATCAGCTCAAGGCTGCGCGGATGCAGTTGCTCAGTGTCTTTGTGAACAAACAGAGACATTGGTACGCCCCAGGTACGCTGACGGGAGATACACCAGTCAGGACGGTTAGCGACCATGTTTTCGATACGCGCCTGACCCCAGTCCGGGATCCACTGAACGCCTTTGATCTCTTCCAGTGACTGCTGACGCAGGCCTTTCTGATCCATGCTGATGAACCATTGCGGCGTGGCGCGGAAGATGATTGGCGTTTTGTGACGCCAGCAGCATGGGTAGCTGTGCGTGATTTTCTCAACGTGCAGCAATGCGCCTTTTTCACGCAGCAGTTCGACGATCAAATCATTGGCTTTAAAGACAAACTTGCCGTCCAGCGTCGGGTAAGTTCCCGGCAGGTAACAACCATTCGGGCCAACCGGGTTAGCCACTTCCAGACCGTATTTCTGGCCGATAACAAAGTCATCAGGACCGTGGCCCGGTGCGGTATGAACAGCACCCGTACCTGCGTCGAGCGTAACGTGATCGCCCAAAATAGCCGGAACATCGAAGCCCAGGAACGGGTGTTTGAAGCGCAGCAATTCAAGATCTGCACCTTTGCATTCGCCCAGCACAGACCATTCTGCGATACCGGCGCGTTTCATCACGCTTTCAACCAGATCGGTTGCCAGAATCAGACACTGGCCTTCCACCTGAACCAGCTGATAAGAGAATTCAGGATTCAGGGAAATTGCGCGGTTTGCAGGCATGGTCCACGGCGTGGTGGTCCAGATAACCAGAGAGATCGGGCCATTAAAGGAAGCCGCACCGAATTTCGCTGCCACAGCCGCTGCGTCAGTGGCGTTAAACATCACATCGATAGACGGGGACGTTTTGTCGTAATACTCAACTTCCGCTTCAGCCAGTGAAGAGCCGCAATCGGTACACCAGTGAACAGGTTTCGCACCTTTATGCAGGTGACCGTTACCGATGATTTTGCCCAGTGCACGGATGATGTTGGCTTCAGTTTTGAAGTCCATGGTCAAGTATGGGTGATCCCAGTCGCCCAACACGCCCAGACGGATGAAGTCTTTCTTCTGGCCTTCAACCTGTTCTGCGGCATATTTACGGCACGCTTCGCGGAACTCAGCCGCCGTCACTTTCTCACCCGGCTTGCCGATCAGTTGCTCAACTTTCAGCTCAATCGGCAGACCATGACAATCCCAGCCCGGAACATACGGCGCATCGAAGCCCGCAAGCCCTTTGGACTTGATAATCATGTCTTTAAGAATTTTGTTTACTGAGTGACCAATATGAATGCTGCCGTTCGCATACGGAGGGCCGTCATGCAAAATAAAGGTTTTTTTGCCTTTCTTGGCAGCACGAATAATCCCGTACAGATCCTGGTCATACCAATTTTTCAGCATGTCAGGTTCACGCTTGGCCAGATCGCCACGCATCGGGAACCCTGTTTCCGGCAAATTCAGGGTGTTCTTGTAGTCACTCATAGATTCTCGGTTCCGTTTTTCGGCTGGATTCCAGGCTTTGTTACACGCCTGTCAGTACATGTTTAGCGTGGTGTCTTTAACCCAAAGAATTCCCGGGCCGTCACCTCATCGTTCGCAATTTGTTGCTTCAAAGCATCAAGCGAGGAAAAACGCTGTTCGTTGCGCAATTTCGCGCGAAGCACCACGTCAATGTGGCGCCCGTATAGATCTAATGTGGTGTCGAGAAGGTGCACTTCCAACTGCTTGCGCACACCGCCGACCGTCGGGCGTATACCAATATTGGCTACGCCCGGCAAAGGCTCAGGCCCGAGGCCTAATACGTCCACAGCATAAACACCGCGCACGGGTGAAACCACGCGTTTGAGCGGCACGTTGGCCGTTGGGAAGCCGATGGTACGCCCCAGTTTGTCGCCGTGAACAACGCGGCCGGAGATACTGAACGGATGGCCCAGTAAATTTTCGGCCAGCGCCAGATCGTCATCGCGCAGCGCATCGCGAATTGCAGTGCTGCTGATACGATTGCCGCCTTCGCGGAAGGTTTGTGTGCTGATCACTTCAAAGCCATATTCTTCACCGGCTTTCTGTAACAGCTCAAAATCTCCCAGACGGCGCGCGCCAAAGCGGAAATCATCCCCGACAGTCAGGAATCTGACGCCCAGTTTCTCCACCAGCAATTTAGAGATAAATTCCTGAGCAATATGCGCTGCGAACCGGGGTTCGAAGCGTACGCATAACAGATAATCTACTCCGCACTCGGCCAGATACTTGGCTTTGTCACGCAAACTGGTCAGGCGCGCAGGTGCTTTATCACCGGCGAACAGTTCCAGCGGCTGTGGCTCAAAAATCATTACCATCACCGGCAGCCCCAGACGTTGACCTTCCAGCTTTAGCTGTTTGATCAGGGCCTGATGACCACGGTGTACACCATCAAAATTGCCAATAGTCAGCACACATCCATGATGACGTGCTCGAATATTGTGTATTCCGCGAATTAGCTCCATAGCTGGCTCAAATCCAATGCTGACTCATAAAGATGGAAATCGGCGGATTATACCTTGTACAGCCTCCAAGGTTAACCAGCGATTCACAGGATCACACCATTCTCCCTTGCATACGGCAGATATTGCGGTTCAAATGGACGAGTGGCGATGAAAATCTTTCGTTGCATACAGGGAATGCGTGACTTTTCGCATAAACAAGGCGTTAATGGCCGCAGTGGGCAGTTTGTACACTCTCCTGTCGATTTTTCTCGCGAAAGACTGTATTCCGATGCCGGAAGCTGTTAAAATCCTGCGCCATCACAACGTAACAAGCGACGATTAAAGTTTACGCTTAAAAGCGCCGCTTATTTGCACAAATCCGTTGACAAAAGAAGACCGAAAAGGCATATTCCTCGGCCTTTGAATTGTTCATCAATAGAAAAATATTTGGGAGTTGGCCTTGGCTAATATCAAATCAGCTAAGAAACGCGCCGTACAGTCAGAAAAACGCCGTAAGCACAACGCGAGCCGTCGTTCAATGATGCGTACCTTTATCAAAAAGGTACACGCGGCTATCGCAGCAGGCGACAAAACTGCTGCACAAAATGCATTTAACGAAATGCAACCAATTGTGGACCGTCAGTCTTGCAAAGGCCTGATCCACAAAAACAAAGCAGCGCGTCATAAGTCAAACCTGACTGCGCAAATCAACGCAATGCAATAATCGCATTACGCTGAAATGCTTTGATAAAAAAACCGGCCCAGGCCGGTTTTTTTATATCTGAAATTTGAGTCGTTTCCGTTTTCAGGTAAATAGCGCCGAAAAGTCAGTGTGACAAATCCGCTGTACCGAAGGATGCTGGATCATCCTTTCCGCAAAAATCACGTAATACTCTTCCATGATCCCTTCTACACGCCCGACCTCTTCAATTTTCTCATCCTGAAACTCCGTCAAGGAGTAGATAGCCGGTGCGACAAAAATGGCATCGTTGTTCATTCCGAATGCTTTCATCAGCGCCGCGTCATCGAATTCCCCGAGGATATTGACGTTCAGCCCCTGTGTCGTAAACCAGTTCAGCAATTTACGCCCTAACATCGAACGGCGGCCGGGAATAAGCAGTGGGCGTTGCTCAAGGCAGGCCGGAAAATCTACGCCATCCAGCGGCTTGCAACAAAAGAAGCTGATCGGGCTTTCGCCCAGTTTGACTGAAAATAGCCCTTCCTGCTGGGTAGAATCCACCGGACAATCGGACAAAATCATATCCAGCTTATGCAAACTTAGCTGTTCGAGCAGCATTTCGTGTGTCGATTCAAAACAGCGTAAATGAATTTGCGCATTTTCTGGTACGGCGGCTTCCAGCACACGGCTGACCAGACGTTTAGACAACGCATCCGCAACGCCTACATCAAACAGCAGGCTCGACTCTTTGCGGTAATTCACGATATCCAGCATTTCCTGACTCAGGGTGAACATTTTGTCCGCATAGCGATAGACCAGCTGACCCAGCTCGGAAGGTATCAGCCCGCGCCCTTGCCGCTTAAAAAGTTTACCGCCGAGCCTTTCTTCCAGTGATTTGATCTGGCCGGTGATTGTTTGCGGGGTGAGATACAACGCCTCGGCGGCTCCCACAACAGAACCTGATTTACACACGTGCCAAAAATAATACAAATGGTTGTAGTTAATATGAGGCATGGTTTCATCCTTTTCTGAAGCACGAGATTGCTATCAGGTTGCGCGACTCAGCGCGCAACCTGTCGGTCAATGTGTAACAACTTTCTTTGGCAAAGCACGGCTCAACAGCACATATCCAAGCAGTGCCGAAGCCACTGATCCCATCAGTATGCCCATTTTCGCGTAAGTCAGCAGTGCCGGATCCCGCAGGGCGAAAGCCAGTGAACCAATGAAAATCGACATGGTGAAACCAATGCCGCACAGCACGGAAACGGCTGAAATCTGGCCGAATGAAATCCCTGACGGTAAACGGGTGATGCCCAATTTAAGCGCCACGCTGCTGAACAACATGATGCCCAGCGGTTTACCCAGCAATAAGCCGGCCGCAATCCCCATTGGCAGCAGGGAAAATGCGCCGGAAGCCGTCACGCCCTGCAAAGAAATCCCCGCATTCGCAAAAGCAAAAATGGGCAAAATAAACCAGGCAACGTACGGATGAATTCCGTGCTCCAGGCGGCGTGCCGGTGAAGCCTTATTTTTTTTAGTATTCAGCGGGATCAGAAACCCGAGAACCACGCCCGCCAATGTCGCATGGATACCTGATTTCAGAACGCATACCCAGAAAATTGCACCAATCAGCAGGTAAGGCGTCAGTTTAGTGACCCCGCGCCAGTTAAGGCAGGCCAGCGCGGCGACGCAGACTGCCGACAATCCCAGCGCCATCATCGAAATATCGTGGCTGTAGAACAGCGCGATAATCACGATGGCACCCAGATCATCAATGATGGCCAGCGCCAGCAGGAAAACTTTCAGCCCGGTCGGTACACGTGATCCCAACAGCGCCATAACCCCCAGCGCAAAAGCGATATCCGTTGCAGCCGGGATTGCCCAGCCCTGACGTGCAATTTCGTCATTGCCGTTGAACAGCAGATAAATCAGCGCCGGAACGATCATACCGCCCAGCGCGGCGATAGCCGGGAACAGCGCCTGCTCGCGATTGGCCAGTGCGCCTTCACACATCTCCCGCTTAACTTCCAGACCAATCATCAGGAAAAACACCGCCATCAGGCCGTCGTTAATCCACAGCAAAAGCGGTTTGTCGATCAGCAATTCAGAGAAGCGCAGCGTGACCGGAATATCTAAAAACGCCTGATAAGCGCCCTGCAACGGGCTGTTTGCCATAACCAGTGCCACAACGGCGGCAATGATGAGCACAATTCCGCCCGCAGCTTCCATACGCAAAAAACGACGAATTAAATTCGACATTCTGACTCTCCTGTTAATTAAGCGTGGCTAAAAACGGGACGCCACAATGGGATGCGCGAATTGTACGCAGTGATTCACTTCGTAAAAACTCGTTTATTTCTGGAGTATACCTCGGTTTTTACGAATTATTTATTGGCCGCTTTCACCGTTTTTTTAAAAAAATCCCATAAAAAAATCCCCGGCGCGAATTGCTGCCGGGGATTTGTCTGGACTATACCGTTCCTGTTTGCAGGAACCGATTAACGTGTCAGATCATCGAAAAACTTTTTCACGCCGTCCAGAAAGCTTTTAGAGCGCGGGCTATTTTTTTCGCCCGATACGCCACCAAAGCTTTCTTCCAGATCACGCAGCAATTGTTTTTGCTTTTCGCTCAGGCTGACCGGTGTTTCGACTACAACACGGCACATTAAGTCGCCCTGCGCGCCGCCACGTACGGATTTCACACCGCGTCCGCGCATACGGAACATCTTGCCGGTTTGCGTTTCGGCTGGGATCTTCAGGCTCACGCGACCATCAAGCGTAGGAACCTCAATTTCGCCACCCAGTGCAGCCATCGCAAAGTTGATTGGCACTTCGCAGTACAGGTTGTTGCCTTCGCGCTCAAAAATTTTGTGCGCTTTGACCTGAACCTGAACGTACAGATCGCCTGACGGTGCGCCATGCTCACCCGCTTCGCCCTCACCTTCCAGACGAATACGGTCACCGGTGTCTACACCTGCAGGAATTTTCACGGACAGCGTTTTCGAACGTTCTACGCGGCCATGACCGTGACATTTGTTGCACGGATCTTTGATAACTTTACCGCGCCCCTGACAGGTCGGACACGCCTGTTGCACAGTAAAGAAGCCCTGACGCATCTGCACCTGGCCCGCACCGTGACAGGTTGGACAGGTCGTTGGTGAGCTACCCGCTTTCGCGCCGCTGCCGTGGCAAACGTCACATTCATCCAATGTCGGGATGCGGATTTCTTTGGTGACACCACGAACGGCCTCTTCCAGAGTCAGATCCATGTTGTAACGCAGATCTGAACCCCGGCTGGCACGCTGACGGCGACCGCCGCCAAAGATGTCGCCAAAGACGTCACCAAAGATGTCGCTGAAATCTGCACCGCCGCCGCCGTAACCACCGCCACCGCCCATGCCGCCCTGTTCAAAGGCTGCATGACCATACTGGTCATAGGCCGCACGCTTTTGCGCATCGGTCAGAATTTCGTAAGCTTCTTTAATTTCTTTAAATTTGCTTTCAGACTCTTTATCGCCCTGATTACGGTCAGGGTGATGCTTCATTGCCAGGCGCTTGTAGGCCTTTTTGATTTCGCGCTCATCGGCCGTTTTAGAAACGCCCAACAGCTCGTAATAATCTTGCTTCGCCATGCTTTTTCCTGCCCTCAACATGCGTGCACGGGCGTAGAGTTTCCTCGACGCCCGTGCTGGTTTTCAGTAATGAACTCTTACTGTGCCCGCTAAAGGGCGATTATTTCTTGTCTTTAACTTCTTCGAATTCAGCATCAACAACGTCGTCATCTTTCTTCGCGCTGTCATCGCTGCCTTCGGTCTGGCCTTGCTGCTGAGCCATTTCCATCAGTTTGCCGGAAACCTGAACCAGCGCCTGGATTTTCGCTTCGATATCAGCCTTGTCTTCACCTTTAGCAGAAACTTCCAGTGCTTTCAGGGCTTCTTCAACCGCAGTTTTGTCTTCAGCTGGCAGTTTGTCGCCGGCTTCTTCCAGTTGCTTACGGGTTCCGTGGATCAGGTGGTCCGCCTGGTTGCGGGTCTGAACCAGTTCTTCAAACTTACGGTCGGCTTCAGCATTCGCTTCAGCATCGTTGACCATTTGCTGGATCTCTTCTTCCGTCAGACCAGAAGATGCCTTGATGGTGATCTTCTGCTCACGGCCGGTATTTTTGTCTTTCGCAGACACATGCAGGATACCGTCGGCGTCAAGGTCGAAGGTCACTTCGATCTGTGCCTGACCGCGTGGCGCTGCCTGAATACCGTCCAGGTTGAACTGACCCAGAGATTTGTTATCACTTGAACGTTTACGCTCACCCTGCAACACATGGATGGTTACTGCAGACTGGTTGTCTTCCGCAGTAGAGAACACCTGGCTGTGTTTTGTCGGGATAGTGGTGTTTTTGGTGATGAGCGGAGTCATCACGCTGCCCATGGTTTCGATACCCAGAGACAACGGAGTCACGTCCAGTAACAGAACGTCTTTAACATCACCTGCCAGCACACCACCCTGAACTGCTGCACCGATTGCCACAGCTTCGTCCGGGTTCACGTCTTTACGTGGTTCTTTACCAAAGAATTCAGCAACTTTCTTCTGAACCATTGGCATACGCGTCTGACCACCGACCAGGATCACGTCCTGAACGTCAGATACAGACAGACCTGCGTCTTTCAGAGCCACTTTCAGTGGTTCAATACAACGGTTAACCAGGTCTTCCACCAAAGATTCCAGTTTTGCACGGGTCACTTTGATGTTCATGTGTTTTGGACCGGTTGCATCCGCAGTGATATACGGCAGGTTAACGTCGGTCTGCTGAGCAGAAGACAGTTCAATCTTCGCTTTTTCAGCCGCTTCTTTCAGACGTTGCATTGCCAGCGGATCATTACGCAGATCCATACCTTGTTCTTTCTTGAACTCTTCAACCAGATAGTTGATCAGACGGCTGTCGAAGTCTTCACCACCGAGGTGAGTATCACCGTTGGTTGCCAGAACTTCGAAGGTTTTTTCACCGTCAACTTCGTCGATTTCGATAATTGAGATATCGAAAGTACCACCACCGAGGTCGTATACCGCGATAGTGCGGTTACCAACTTCACGATCCAGGCCGTAAGCCAGTGCCGCTGCGGTCGGTTCGTTGATGATACGTTTGACTTCCAGACCTGCGATACGGCCGGCGTCTTTCGTTGCCTGACGCTGAGCATCGTTGAAGTATGCAGGTACAGTGATAACAGCTTCAGTTACTGGTTCGCCCAGATAATCTTCAGCAGTTTTCTTCATTTTCTTCAACACTTCAGCAGAGATCTGCGGAGGTGCAATTTTCTGACCTTTAATGTCGATCCAAGCGTCGCCGTTGTCGGAGCCTACGATCTGGTAAGGCATGATGCCTTTATCGCGTTGTACTTCTTCATCCTGGAAGCGACGGCCAATCAGGCGTTTGATCGCAAACAAGGTGTTCTGCGGGTTGGTCACTGCCTGACGTTTAGCCGGAGAACCTACCAGAGTCTCGCCATCTGCCGCATAAGCGATGATGGAAGGAGTGGTGCGGTCGCCTTCAGCATTCTCCAGTACACGAGCAGTCGTGCCATCCATGATAGCTACACAAGAGTTGGTGGTGCCCAGGTCGATCCCAATAATTTTACCCATCTAAAACGTCTCCACTTAAATTCATATTCGTTCAGGTTGCTACTGTATATGAGGACGATCTTTTCGATTTCAACAGCCCCATATTACGGTTTTACCGACGGTAACAACTGCGGTTGAGGATAAGATGGGGCCATGACGCTCAGCATCAAGGGGCAAAGTGAAAAAAAATCTTCAATTGCTGTTACGCCAGATCAATGTTTACTGACGCAACCCTCCTTATGATGCCGCGCGCTTCTAAAGA
Organism: Rahnella contaminans; assembly: GCF_011065485.1. NCBI lineage: Bacteria > Pseudomonadati > Pseudomonadota > Gammaproteobacteria > Enterobacterales > Yersiniaceae > Rahnella > Rahnella contaminans. Next base: position 259,294 of record NZ_JAADJS010000002.1, on the reverse strand, counting down.
TATGCGGCTTTTTTACCCATTTCCCAAGCGTTTCTTCCCCCGATTATCAATTAATAATAATTCTGATACAGAGGATCTATGCAGACCAAAACGTTGGCAAATCCAGGCCCGCTCGGGTTAATGGGATTTGGTATGACTACTATCTTGTTGAATTTACACAACGCAGGCTTTTTCCCGCTGACCGCTGTTATTGTCAGCATGGGCATTTTTTATGGTGGTTTGATTCAAATTCTTGCAGGGATGATGGAATTTAAAAAAGGGAATACCTTCGGCACCACGGCGTTTACCTCCTACGGTGCGTTCTGGCTGAGCCTGGTCGGTATTCTGATGCTGCCACGCATGGGCATGGCCGATGCCAGCAGCGAAAGTTTCCTGGGCGCTTATCTGGGCATCTGGGGCGTTTTCACTCTCTTTATGTTTTTTGGCACGTTGAAAGCAAACCGTGGTTTACAGGTCGTTTTCGGCAGCCTGACTATATTGTTTGCCCTGCTGTGTTTCGGCAACATGACCGGCAATACAGCAGTTCTGCATTTTGCAGGTTTTGAAGGTATCTTCTGTGGCGCCAGCGCGATTTATCTGGCGATGGCCGAAGTGCTCAACGAGCAGTATGGCCGTACCGTTTTGCCGATTGGCGAACCGAAAAGCTACGCTCGCGATGTGAATGCGGTTACGGCATAACGCACGACGTATCAGATGAAAAAGCCCCGATGAACGGGGCTTTTTTTTGCGCCAAAAATGAGTTTAAGAAACTTACTGGCCGGAAGCGGCGCGCTCTGCAAATTTAGCTTCGCGGGCGGTTTCACTGTTCAGATCACGGCTGAGATAAATGCCAGTCAGTAAACCAATCACGGACAATGCCAGCACGTAATAAGCCGGTGCCATAGGTGTCAGACGCATGATAAGCGTCACGAACACCGGCGTCAGGCCACCAAAAATGGCATAAGCCACATTGTAAGAGAAAGAAATCCCGGTAAACCGCACTTCCGCCGGGAAAGCCCGCACCATCACATACGGCACCGCACCAACCACGCCCACGCTTAAACCGGCCAGCGCGTACATTCCCATCAGCACAGACGGGTCAGCCGCAACCATATGATAGAAAGACCAACTGCAAATACCGAGGAAGAGGCTGCCGATAATAAACGTCTTACTGGCGCCCAGACGATCCACAACACTGCCCGAAATAATGCAGCCGAACATCAGCGCAACAGTGGCGAGGCAGTTTGCCTGCAACGCCGCTGCCGCCGGAATACCAAACTGTTTTTGCAGCCACGTTGGCGTCATCAGAATAACGACTACGATCCCCGCGGACAGCAGCCATGTCATCAGCATCGACACCACGATTTCTTTTTTATGATTCGCGACAACGGCCTTCAGCGGCAATTCTTCGGCCAGCGCTTTGTGGGCTTTCATCTCGATAAAGACCGGCGTTTCCTGCAACCAGCGGCGCAGATACAGGGCGATTAACCCGAAGATCCCACCGATAAAGAAGGGAATGCGCCAGCCATACTGGCTGATCGCGGCAGGCGCCATACTGGTGTTCAGTAAAGTTGCCACAAGAGAACCCAGCAGGATACCCATTGTCAGGCCAGCTGTCAGCGTTCCGCAGGCAAAACCAATACGGTTACGCGGGACGTGTTCCGCCACAAAAACCCAGGCTCCCGGCACTTCGCCGCCGATCGCTGCGCCCTGCAAAATACGCATCAGTAACAGCAATAACGGTGCGGCAATGCCGATCGAAGCGTACGTCGGCAGGAGCCCCATCGCCAGCGTCGGTAACGCCATCAGCAGAATACTCAGGCTGAACATCCGTTTGCGGCCAACCAGATCCCCAAAGTGCGCCATGATAATGCCGCCCAGCGGCCGCGCCAGATAACCGGCGGCAAAAATGCCAAACGTCTGAACCTGACGCAGCCAGTCGGGCATATCAGCCGGGAAGAAAAGGTCGCCAATAACCGCAGCGAAGAAGACGAAAATGATGAAATCGTAGAATTCGAGGGCGCCGCCCAGCGCAGCCAGGGAAAGCGTTTTGAAGTCCTGCCGGTCCAGCCGGCGCGATTGTGCGTGTTGCATAAGAGTCCGTGTGACGCCAGAGTGAAAATGGAAACGGTTTTTGCCGCTTTTTGTAAAGTAATTATTACTATAGCGGCAAATATTTTTCACACCAGAGCGCCTGAATCTTATTTCAAAAACAAAGCGTATTCAGTTTTTTGTGTCGCGACGGGCACTTTTTGGACGAAATGCTGCTACCACATGGTCGTGCGTTTCAATATACGGCCCGTCGAGCAACTGGATGCAGTAAGGCACGCTGGCGAAAATACCGGAAACGATCACTTTGCCTTCCGCGTCTTTCAGCCCTTCCAGCGTTTCCTGAATAGATTTGGGTTGTCCCGGTAAGTTGAGGATCAGCGCCTGTTTGCGGATCACGCCGACCTGACGCGATAAAATTGCCGTCGGGACAAAGTGCAGGCTGATCTGACGCATCTGTTCACCAAAGCCCGGCATCTCACGATCGGCGATGGCCAGCGTGGCGTCCGGTGTCACATCACGGCGCGCGGGGCCGGTTCCGCCGGTGGTCAGCACCAGATGACAGCCACTTTCATCGACCAGCTCGCTGATCGCCTGTTCAATCAGAGGTTGTTCATCCGGAATAAGCCGGGTTTCGAGCTTAAAGGGCGTGATGAGCGCTTTCTCCAGCCATTCTTCCAGCGCCGGAATACCTTTGTCCTGATACACCCCACCCGACGCACGGTCTGACACCGATACCAGACCAATTCGCAATTTATCCATGCCATTTCTCCGTGACAAAATCTGCTTTCAATAAGCCTCATTATATCGATAACGGCACGGGGTTTTATCACAGACACAAAAAAAGCGGCTGATTAGCCGCTTTTTGTCGAAACTGAGTGCTGATTACAGCAGATCAGAGATCATTTTTTCCAGTTTACCCTGGTCAACAGCAAACTTACGGATACCGTCCGCCAGTTTGTCGATCGCCATTGGATCCTGGTTGTGTTCCCAGTAGAACTGAGGTTCAGTCAGTGGTGCAGGACGCGGCTTGGTTTCACCGGAGAAGGACAGTTTGCGTTCCAGCGGGCCTTCACTTTCAGCCAGCTCTTTCAGCAGCGCAGGGGCGATAGTCAGACGGTCACAGCCAGCCAGTTCGATGATTTCGCCGATGTTACGGAAGCTTGCGCCCATCACGACAGTTTCGTAGCCGTGTTGTTTGTAGTATTCGTAGATTTCGGTCACAGACACAACGCCCGGATCTTCATTCGGTGCGAACTCTTTTTTGTCGCCATTGGCTTTGTACCAGTCGAGAATACGGCCAACGAATGGAGAAATCAGGAACACACCGGCTTCTGCACATGCACGTGCCTGAGCGAAGGAGAACAGCAGCGTCAGGTTACAGTTGATGCCTTCTTTTTCCAGTTTTTCCGCTGCGCGGATACCCTGCCAGGTAGAAGCCAATTTGATCAGGATACGGTCGTTACTGATGCCCGCATCGTTGTACAGTTTGATCAGGCGTTTCGCTTTTGCCACACTCGCGTCTGTGTCGTAAGACAGACGTGCGTCAACTTCAGTTGAAATACGGCCCGGGACAAGTTTCAGGATTTCCAGACCGATGTTCACTGCCAGTTTGTCAGCTGCATCAGTAATCTGCTGATCGTGATCACTGCTCTGGTCACGTGCCCAGGCGATTGCTTCGTCGATCAGTTTACGGTATTCAGGAATTTGCGCAGCGCTGAGGATCAGTGACGGGTTAGTGGTCGCATCCTGCGGCTGGTACAACTTCATTGCCGCGATATCTCCGGTGTCAGCAACAACCTGAGTCATTTGGCGTAGGGAAGTCAGTTTATCGGTCATTTTGGCATATCTCATCGTTTGGACGTTTTCGTATAGGCATTTTCATGCCTTGCCTTTGGCTGATGATAACATGCAAAAAGCCACGCGCAAGGCGCTTATCACGGCATGCTCGGCTACGAACATCTATGGATTTCTCACCTTCCAAAACACACAAAATCAGCCAATTTGCATATGTCCCCGTTTCAATAAAAAAGGTATGTTAGCCAACCAAAGTGGTCATAGCCCTCAGAGCGAACAACTAAAAAAATGAAGGGTTTATCAACCAAGGATAATTCATGAATGATCTGCTGGATTTTTTTGACACCATTCTCTGGAGTTCCATCCTGATTTACCTGCTGTTTGGCACCGGCATTTACCTCACCATGCGCCTGAGTTTCATCCAGTTCCGTCGTTTCAGACATCTGTTTTCCCCTGCCCTTTTTACGACTGGCCGCGATCCACGAGGAATGTCACCCTGGGGCTCGCTGTGCCTGAGTTTATCCTCACGTATTGGTACCGGTAACCTGACCGGCGTGGCGATAGCCATTACCCTCGGCGGGCCCGGCGCGATTTTCTGGATGTGGGTCATCGCCGTTTTCAGCATGGCAACGGCCCTGATTGAAAACACGCTGGCACAGATATACAAAGGCGCGGGCGAACGCGGTAAATTTCGCGGCGGACCGGCAGATTACATGGAGAAAGGGCTGGGCATGCGCTGGATGGGCATTCTGTTTTCCTTCCTGATGGTTGTCTCCTGCGGCTTTGTTTTCAGTGCGTTACAGGCTAATTCCATTGCTCAGGCCTCCTTTCATTTGCTACATGTTCCCCATCTGACCACCGCCGCTATTCTGGCTACGATGACCGCTCTGCTGATTTTTGGCGGTATACGTTCTGTTATCTGGCTGTCCAAATGGATGGTTCCGCTGACGGCCATTGCGTACCTGCTGCTGGCGATCTGGGTCATCGGTCATAACATCGAAAAATTGCCGCAGGTGATTGCGCTGGTCTTCAAAAGCGCTTTCGGCTTACAGGAAGCGGCCTCCGGCGCTCTGGCTTATGGCGTCACGCAGGCCATCACTCAGGGAATGCAGCGCGGCGTTTTTGCGAGCGAAGCGGGCGTCGGTTCGTCACCAAATGCGGCGGCGATGGCGTCGGTCACCCACCCCGCCACCATGGGCTTCAACCAGATGTTTGCCGTCTTTATCGATACCGTGGTGATTTGCACCGCCACGGCGCTGATTGTGCTGACGTCAGGCGTGCTTGATCATCCGGACGCGCCTTTTGGTATCCGCTTATTACAGCAGGCCATCACGCCCGCAACGGGCGGGTGGAGCCACATCGCACTGGCCGTGCTGGTGTTTTCCTTCGCCTTTACTTCTATCTCAGGCAACTACGCGTATGCGGAAAACAACCTGAGTTTCGTTCACCGCGCCGCGCCGTATAAATTGCTGATTTTCCGCCTGATGGTCATCGGGATGGTGTTCTGCGGCTGTCTGATGGAACTGCATATCGTCTGGAAACTGGCGGATATCTTCATGGCGCTGATGGCAATACTGAACCTGACCGCACTGCTGCTGCTTTCGGGCGTGGCGGTCAAAGTGGTGAAAGACTACGAACGCCAGCAACGTATGGGGAAAATACCGGTGTTTAATCCCGACCATTTCCCGGAATTACGCGACCAGCTGGAGCCGGGAATTTGGGATAAAAAAACGTCCCGGCGCTGACAGTTAAGCTTTTACCTATCGATATCATGGCTCCCCCGCGGCGGCTTTTTTGCTACAGTAGTGCAACGAAAAAATCCCAAATTTAAAGCGTCACTGACCAACGGACGAGACCATGCTGACCATTATTTCACCTGCCAAAACGCTCGATTACGAAAGCCCGCTTGCGACAACGCGCTATACCCAACCTGAGTTGCTGGATAAATCGGCTCAGTTGATCACCGTGGCGCGTAAAATGTCGCCTGCGCAGATCTCTTCACTGATGGGGATCAGCGATAAACTGGCCCACCTGAACGCCGAACGCTTCAATGACTGGCAGCCGGATTTCACGCCGAAAAATGCCCGTCAGGCGCTTCTGGCCTTTAAAGGTGATGTGTATACCGGCCTGCAGGCGGAAGATTTCAGCGAGAAAGATTTCGATTTTGCCCAAAAACATCTGCGCATGTTGTCCGGTTTATACGGCCTGCTGCGTCCGCTGGATTTGATGATGCCGTATCGTCTTGAAATGGGTATCCGTCTGGAAAACCCGCAGGGCATGAATCTGTATGCTTTTTGGGGCGATTTACTGACTGAGAAACTCAACCTGTTGCTCAGCGAACAAAAAAGCAAAGTGCTGGTAAATCTGGCATCCGATGAATACTTCAAAGCGGTAAAACCTAAACTGCTGAATGGCGAAATCATAAAGCCGGTATTCCTCGATGAGAAAAACGGCAAATACAAAGTCATCAGCTTCTATGCCAAAAAAGCACGTGGCCTGATGAGCCGCTTCATTATCAAAGAGCGTCTGGATAAGCCGAAACAACTTCAGGATTTCAATCTGGAAGGTTACGAATTTGATGAATCACGTTCACAGGGCAATGAACTGGTATTTACCCGCCCTGAACGCTGAGTTTACTGAGTCGTAAGCATAAAAAAGCCCTCACGAAGAGGGCTTTTGCATTTGTGAATCAGCGTATTTATTCAGGCAGCGCCATCAGGAATGCACGCATTTCGCTGAAGTCAGCCGGGAGATTGTGCGACAACAATGGCAGGTCTGCACGATCTGCCAGTTCTTTCGGCAAACCGATGTCCTGATCCAAAATCGCTTCCACGCTCTCTTTGAATTTTGCCGGATGCGCGGTGCCGATGAACAGGCCGAATTCGCCCGGTTGCAACTGGTCACGCAGTACCCGGTAAGCAATCGCCGCGTGAGGTTCAGAAATATATCCGATATTCGCCAGCTCGCGCATCGCGTCTTCGGTGGTGTCGTCACTGACCGCGCCGAAGCCCAGATCTTTCAGCTGCCAGGTTTTACGGCGATACAGTTCTTCCACGCGCGGCCAGTTGTTTGGCTGGCTGACGTCCATGGCGTTCGACAATGTCGCAACGGTTTTCTTCGGTTCCCATTCGCCATTGCTCAGGAAACGCGGCACGGTGTCATTGGCGTTGGTGGCAGCTATAAAACGCTTCACCGGCAGACCGAGAGATTTCGCCAGCAAACCGGCAGTCAGATCACCAAAGTTACCGCTTGGTACAGAAACTACCAGCTGATTACGGGCTTCCTGAGGCAGTTGTGCCACGGCTTCGAAGTAATAGCAAATCTGCGCCAGCAGACGGCTGATGTTGATGGAGTTCGCGGAATTGAGCTTCAGGACATGTTTCAGTTCTTCATCATCAAACGCCTGCTTGACCAGCGCCTGACAGGCATCGAAATCGCCATCGATAGCCACGGTGTGAATATTGCCACCGAGAGTACAGAACAATTTTTCCTGAAGCGGGCTGATTTTGCCGCGCGGATACAGGATCACTACACGAACGTTTTTCAGACCGTGGAAAGCGTGCGCCACAGCAGCACCGGTATCACCGGATGTTGCGGTCAGGATCGTGACCGGCTGATCGCCAGAAACCTGCGTCAGGATCTGCGCCATGAATCGGCCACCGAAATCTTTAAATGCCAGGGTCGGGCCGTGGAACAGCTCCAGACAGGCAATATCGTCTTCCACTTTTGCGACAGGCGCCGGGAAGGCAAACGCGTTTTTCACGCGCTGATGCAATTCATCTTCAGGAATTTCATCGCCGATGAAAGCAGAAAGAATGCGCGTGCTGCGGGTGACGAAATCCAGATCCAGCAGGCGGTCAATTTCAGTCAGCTCAAACTCCGGCAGGTCGAGCGGGAAGAATAATCCCTGTTGTTTGCCCAGACCTTGTTTGACGGCCTGCGCAAAACTCACTTGCTCGTTGTGATCCTTCAGGTTGTACAGTTTCATTAGTTATCCCAGTCGATTATCGAGTTATCCCAATACCCGCGCGCCAGCGGTATCCAGACGACAAATATGAACAAAGCCTTCGTCATTTTGCAGATAGTGTGTCTGCAACCAGTCGGCCATACGTTTCGCCGTTGCGCTGTCATTGCAGACGGCAAACAGCGTCGGGCCGGAACCGGAAATCCCGCAAGCCAGCGCACCGATTTCTTCGGCCGCGCTGCGTGCTTCGGCAAAACCCGGCAGAAGACGTGTGCGGTAGGGTTCGGCGATCACATCTTTCATCAGCTTCGCGGCCAGCGCCGGCTGCTGTGTGTGGCACGCATGAATAAAGCCCGCCAGATAACGCCCGTGGCTGATGCAATCCTGGCGGCGATACTGCGCCGGTAAAATCGCGCGCGCTTCCGCCGTCGATACTTTGATGCCCGGATACGCCATCACCCACAGCCAGTCGTCAAAACTTGGCACGTTCTGGCTGATGATATCCAGCTCTTCGAGCATCAGCTGGATGCCACCCAGATAGCATGGTGCGACGTTATCAAAGTGCACACTGCCAGAAATTCGCCCTTCCAGCTCGCCCATCAGCTCCAGCATTTTGTTGTCGCTGAGCGGCTTGCCGCAGAATTCGTTCATTGCCATCAGACCGGCAACCACCGAACAGGCGCTGGAACCTAATCCGGAGCCGATCGGCATATTTTTTTCAAGCGTCATAGCCACCGGCACATCTTTGCCGATTTCCTGACAGAAACGCTGCCAGCACTGATAAACGATATTGTCTTCCATCCGGTCAGGCAGTTTGGAAACAAACTTGCCTTCGTTTTTCAGGCTGAATTTTGTGGCGGCTTCTACCGATACGCAATCACCCAGAAGCGTGCCATCCACCGGAGACACTGCGGCGCCCAGAACGTCAAAACCTACGCTGACGTTCCCAATTGAAGCCGGGGCATACACCTTAACCATATTAAACTCCTAACTTCCATGACAGCGTTCTCAAAAGATCGGCAAACACACCCGCCGCCGTCACATCATTACCGGCACCATAACCGCGCAACACCAGCGGTAACGGCTGATAATAGCGGCTGTAAAACGCCAGCGCATTCTCACCATTTTTTACTTTATAAAGCGGGTCATTACCATCGACAGCGTCAATTTTTACCTTGCAGCGCCCTTCTTCGATAGCACCGACGTAGCGCAATACTTTACCCGCTGCCGTCGCATCCGCAACGCGCTGAGCAAATTCGGCGTCCAGTCCCGGCAGTCGTGCCACAAATTCATTTACATTGCCCGAGGAATCAAACGATGCAGGCAAAACAGATTCCACATCGATATCCGATAATTCCAGCTTATAACCGGCTTCACGCGCCAGAATAAGTAACTTACGGGCGACGTCCATACCCGACAGATCATCACGCGGATCCGGCTCGGTGTAGCCCATCTCGCGCGCCTGCAAGGTGGCGGCAGACAGTGACATGCCTTCGTCCAGCTTACCGAAAATGAAGGACAGCGATCCGGAGAGGATCCCGGAGAAACGCAGCAGTTCATCGCCCGCATTCAGCAGGTTTTGCAGGTTCTCGATAACCGGCAAACCGGCGCCGACGTTGGTGTCGTACAGGAATTTGCGACGCGAACCATCTGCCGCTTTACGCAGCTGATGGTAATAATTCATCGATGAGGTATTGGCCTTTTTGTTCGGCGTGACGACATGGAAACCATCGGCCAGGAAGTCGGCATATTGGTCCGCCACTTCCTGGCTGGAAGTACAGTCAACAATCACCGGGTTCAGCAGATGGTATTCCTTCACCAGGCGGATCAGACGGCCCAGATTCAGAGGCTCTTTCGCCGCGCCCAGTTCGTCCTGCCAGGTATCCAGCGGAATGCCGTGAACGTTGGTGAGCAACGCGCGGGAATTGGCAATACCGCAAATGCGCAGATCGATATGTTTGGTTTTCAGCCAGGCCTGCTGACGGCGGATCTGTTCGATCAACGCCCCGCCGACACCGCCGACGCCAATCAGAAAGACTTCGATAACCTGATCGGTGTTGAACAACATCTGGTGGCTGACGCGGACACCGGTAGTGGCATCTTCGTTATTCACCACAACGGAAATGGAACGCTCAGAAGACCCCTGCGCGATGGCGACGATATTGATATTGGCGCGCGCCAGTGCGGAGAAGAATTTCGCCGAGATTCCGCGCAGTGTACGCATGCCGTCGCCGACCACAGAAATCACGGCCAGTTTTTCCATCACATCCAGCGGCTCAAGCAGACCATCTTTCAGCTCAAGATAGAACTCATCTTCCAGCGCCTTGCGTGCGCGAACCAGCTCACTTTGCGGCACGCAGAAGCTGATGCTGTATTCAGACGAAGACTGGGTGATCAGCACAACGGAAATCCCGGAGCGCGACATCACTGCAAAAACGCGCGCCGCCATGCCGATCATCCCTTTCATTCCGGGGCCGGAAACGTTGATCATCGCCATGTTATTCAGATTGGTGATGCCTTTTACCGGCGTGCTGTCATCAAGGCTTTCACTGCCGATCAGGGTTCCCGGCGCCTGCGGGTTAGTGGTGTTTTTAATCAGGCAAGGGATCTGGAACTGGGCAATCGGCAGGATGGTACGCGGGTGAAGGACTTTCGCGCCAAAATACGAAAGCTCCATGGCTTCCTGATAGGACATCGATTTCAGCAAGCGGGCATCGGGCACAGTGCGCGGGTCGCAGGTATAAACGCCGTCGACGTCAGTCCAGATTTCACAGCAGTCAGCGCGCAAACAGGCGGCCAGTACGGCGGCTGAATAGTCGGAACCGTTGCGGCCCAGCACCACCAGTTCGCCTTTTTCGTTACCGGCAGTGAAACCGGCCATCAGCACAATGTGATCGGCAGGAATGGCGCTGGCGGCAATCCGGCGGGTGGATTCGTTGATATCGACAGTGGATTCAAGATAGTGGCCCTGAGCCAGCAGCTTTTCGACAGGATTAATGACGGTGACGCCAAACCCTTTCGCGATGAAAACGGCCTCCATAATGGCGATAGAGAGCTTTTCGCCACGACAGATAATTGAGGCGTTCACGCTGTCCGGGCATTGCCCCAGCAGCGCGATGCCGTGCAGTAACTGTTTAAGCTGAGCGAATTCCTGATCAACAAACGCTTTCACTTTCGGCAAATCAAAGCCCGGCTGCTGTGCTGCCAGACCGGTAATCAACTGACCAAAAATGTTTTCTGCGTCGCTCATGATGGTCTTGATGTCTTGTCCGGCGACAGTCCGTTCAATCATGGCAACCAGATAGTTGGTAATTTTGGCAGGCGCGGATAATACCGTCGCGACCTGTCCCTGACGCGCATTGCTTTCCATAATGTCCGCAACCCGCAAGAAGCGTTCTGCGTTTGCTACCGAGGTCCCGCCAAATTTCAACACTCGCATTTCTGGTTCTCTCCTGAAGCTCTCGTTTAAATGTAAAAAAAAAGCCCGCACTGTTTAGGTGCGGGCTTTTTTTCTTTTTCCTGTACGCGTCAGCCCGCCCCGTTACCTGTGGTATCGGTGGTGGTAATAATTGTTGTGTTCAGGCTGATGATTCGCATTTTATTTTTCTGTCTGTCTTTAGGTTTGTACTCTGTCTGCCTCTATTAGCTAAAGCATAAGGCACAATAAGTCAATTTTTTTCTGTTTTTGCCCGGTTAATCACGGACAGAATCAAATGGATAATGAGCTGCCATTAAAATCATTTTCAGTGTTATCCGCAGGTCTCTTTCCTTCACACCGAAGATCACACCAGTGAAGCGGGTATTCCCGTCAGATCATTGGGTCAGCTTTTTTTCGATGTCATGCAGCAATGTGTGCAGCATTGCGGCGTCGCGCTGCTGCAAAAGACCGAGCCTCTGATGCAGCCAGTCGGACAGTTTCTGGTCGTCTCCGGCACCGACATTTTCCAGTAAACGATCCACTCTTCCACGCAGCGCAGACAACTGTCCTTCCTGCGCGTTTTCCGCTTTCGCCGACGTCACCTGATTCAGCGCTGACAGCTGATAGCAGAAAACCATCACCGCCTGGCCCAGATTCAGCGAGGGGTAATCTGCCACCATCGGGACGCCGGTCAGAACATCGGCAAGTTCCAGCTCTTCATTCGTCAGCCCGGAATCTTCGCGCCCGAACACCAGCGCCGCGTGGTTTATCCAGTCGCTCTTCTCTTCGAGCTGAACCTGCAATTCCTGCGGCGTGCAGTAATAGTGAAAACGCGCGCGGCTGCGTGCGGTGGTGGCAACGGTAAAATCAATGTCGGCCAGCGCTTCGGCGAGCGTATTGAAATGCAGCGCATTTTGCAGGATTTCCTGCGAACCGTGCGCAACCCAGCCGGCTTCCGGTTTGAGATGCGCCTCGCTGTCTACGATGCGCAATGACGCGAAGCCCATCGTTTTCATTGCCCGGGCAGCCGCACCGACATTTTCCGGGCGGGCCGGAGAAACTAAAATAATATGAAGTTGCATGTCGCGCCCCTGCAAAGAGTGAATGAAATTGCCGCCTGTTTTACAGCGATGAAATTTTATCCGATTCCAAAACTATTCATCGCTTATATTCTTCACAAGAACTTAACAGTCGGCTCAATATATTCTTTTATTTTATCGGAAAAGCTTACCCGATACGAAAAAAAGGTGCTGGTGCGGTTAAGCCGACTTTAAAGAAAAATTTATCATTATTTTTCATAAAGATATATAATAAGAATACATACAGATTTTGCATTTATCTTTCGTTGCTTGATGAATTGCTGAATCGTGTACAATAAAGGCCGAAATGTGACTCAAGCGTGCATTCTTGTAAGTGTTTTTCACTGTTCTGTTACCGTGCTACAATTGAACTTGATATATGTCAACAAACCGTAATTTTGTTGGGTGGTAATTTCGGCACTCGCTGTTATATTGCTGTTAATAGGGTTAGGATGTTCGCCGCTTTAGAACCCCGTGGAACTGCAGAAAGTGGAATCCCTGACCGAGCTTGCGATGTTGTTGCCGTTGATGGAAATTGCATCGAGAACGCGTTTACGTACTTTAGTCATGTAACGAGTGAGATGGCCAATAAGGCATCAAAATTCATCGGGATAACAAGGACTTCTGTACTCCTATTTTCTATTTGTTGGCAATCTTAGGTAGCAATCATGCAGACCCCTCACATTCTGATCGTCGAAGACGAGTTAGTGACACGTAATACGTTAAAGAGCATTTTTGAAGCAGAAGGCTACATGGTGCATGAAGCCAATGATGGCGCTGAAATGCACCACATTCTGTCCGAAAATGACATCAATCTGGTTATCATGGATATCAACCTGCCAGGCAAAAATGGCCTGCTGCTGGCACGCGAATTACGCGAACAAGCCAGCGTTGCACTGATGTTCCTGACCGGCCGCGACAACGAAGTCGACAAAATTCTGGGGCTGGAAATCGGCGCTGATGATTACATCACTAAGCCATTCAACCCGCGCGAACTGACTATCCGCGCACGCAATCTGTTATCCCGTACGATGAACCTGGGCACGACCGGTGAAGAACGTCGTCTGGTCGAAAGCTACAAATTCAATGGTTGGGAACTGGACATCAACAGCCGTTCACTGATCAGCCCGCAGGGCGAACAATACAAGTTACCGCGCAGCGAATTCCGCGCGATGCTGCACTTCTGCGAAAACCCGGGCAAAATCCAAACCCGTGGCGACCTGCTAAAGAAAATGACCGGTCGCGAGCTGAAGCCGCATGACCGTACTGTTGACGTCACCATTCGCCGCATTCGTAAACATTTCGAAGCGACGCCAGATACTCCGGAAATCATCGCGACCATTCATGGCGAAGGCTACCGTTTTTGTGGTGATCTGGAAGACTAATACAGAAGGTTGCCAACCGCTCTGTAGACGATGCAGCAAAACGTTAAAGGCCAGCGAAAGCTGGCCTTTTGTTTGAGTTCTGCTTTGAACATCCTCAAAAACTTACGGCGTCGTATGCGCCCACGGAATGATCGGAACAGCGCTCAGCGCATTTTTAGGTGAGCCATCGACGACTTTGTCTGAGTAACTCAGATAGATAAGCGCGTTACGTTTTTCATCGTAAAAGCGAACAACCTGAAGCTTTTTAAACACCAGTGACGTCCTTTTCTGAAAGACTACAGTTCCCTTGTCTTTGCCTTGTTTAATCTTATCGCTCAGTTCGATGGGGCCGACCTGCTGGCAGGAAATCGCCGCATCAGACGTGTCTTCTGCCAACCCTAATCCGCCTTTAATCCCGCCGGTTTTCGCGCGACTGATATAACACGTTACATTTTTAATATCAGGATCATCAAAGGCCTCGACGACGATTTTATGGTCCGGTCCGAACAATTTGAAGACCGTATCGACCGACCCGACTTCCTCGGCATGCACTGCCCCGGAACAAATAACAAACATCCCAAATACAAAAATCCAACACTTTTTCATTAAGTTACTCCACGTCATGAGCATGACGTTGTTTTCTAAAGAAACCCCATTCGGAAAGCGTGCATTCACAGTTTCTGAATGAAATACTCTGTAACACCTGCAAATAGCACAGATAGCCAAAAAATTCTTAGGAAGTCTTATCAGTAAAAAGTTGCTATTATGCGCGCAACATTCTGTGAATTATCTTAGCTCAACGAGGACGATCTATGGATCAAGCAGGAATCATTCGTGACCTTCTTAGCTGGTTAGAAACCCATTTAGACCAGCCCTTGTCACTCGACAATGTCGCAGCCAAGGCCGGCTATTCCAAGTGGCACCTGCAGCGGATGTTTAAAGATGTCACAAACAATGCAATCGGTGCTTATATTCGCGCGCGTCGTCTTTCTAAAGCCGCCGTCGCTTTACGCCTCACCAGTCGCCCCATTTTAGATATCGCCCTTCAGTACCGTTTTGACTCTCAACAAACGTTTACACGGGCATTCAAAAAGCAATTTGCTCAAACTCCGGCGCTGTACCGCCGTGCTGAAGACTGGCATTCTTTCGGGATCTGCCCGCCAATTCGCCTGGGTGCGTTTATTCTGCCTCAGCCGGAATATATCGCGCTGCCTGAACAGCATCTGATCGGTATGACGCAAAGTTACGCCTGTACGCTGGAACAAATCACCACGTACCGTAACGAAATGCGCCGCCATTTCTGGCGTCAATATATTGGTGAAGCGAAAACGCTGCCACCGATACTTTATGGCCTGCACCATTCGCGTCCAAGCCAGGAAAAAGATGACGAACAGGAAGTCCTTTACACGACCGCGCTTGAGCCTGGGCATCTGCCGGAAAATGTTGAAGGTCAGCCGATTGTGTTGCAGGAAGGTGAATATGCCATGTTCCACTACAATGGCACGCCTGAGCATTTGCAGGAGTTTATTCTGACGTTGTACAGCACCTGTCTGCCAACGCTGAAACTGACCCGCAGAAAGGGACAGGATATCGAACGCTTCTACACTAATGGCCGTGCTCCCGGCACTGCACCATTAGAAATACAGTGTGATTACCTGATCCCAATCCGCCGCTAACGCCTCCAGGCGTTAGCGTTGTAACTCGTCTAACGCGGGCAGATCCAGATGTGATACATCGCCCGCCGTTTCCACAATCCAGCCATTCGCCAGCCACGCACTTTGCTGATGATCCACGCGCGACAATGAACAGTTACGCAGGCGAAGACGACGTTCCGCATATGCAGGCAATCCCAGAATCGTACTGATCAGACATCCCAGCGCAATGCCGTGGCTGACCAGCAGAGGTTTGCTGCCCGGCGGCAGTTGCAGACAGCTATCGAGCGCAGCACGCATACGCGCCGCCAGCTCCGTCATGGTTTCGCCTTCCGGAATACGCCCTTGCGGTGAGCCATCAACCATCTGCTTACGCCAGATTTCTTCCTGCCCGGTCAGGCCATCCAGAACGCGCTCTTCCAGCACGCCCATATGCAACTCGCGCAGACGCGGCTCATTGATCACTTCACAGCCGCAAGCATCAGCGATAATCTGCGCGGTGTGACGGGTACGCCCTAAATCACTGGTGATAACGTGAGTGATCCCTTCGTTGCGCACGCGCTCAGCAACCTGACGGGCCTGATAAAGACCTTTAGCCGTCAGAGGGCTGTCTGACTGCCCCTGAATACGACGCGCTGCGTTCCATTCTGTTTCGCCGTGACGGACGAGATATACCTGTAACATGTGTGTTTTCCGTTATACTGCGTGAAATTTGCTAAAGGATGCCAGAACTCTATGTACCATGTTGTCGCTGCAACCACTAACCCGGCAAAGATCAAAGCTATCGCCATGGCTTTTGAAGACATTTTCGGCGCTGAGGCGTTTCGCATTGAAGGCGTTGACGTCGATAGTGGTGTTCCAAATCAGCCCATCGGCAGTAATGAAACCCGTACCGGTGCGCGTCATCGCGTCATTGGTGCGCGTCAGGTTCGCCCGGAAGCGGACTTCTGGGTCGGCGTGGAAGCCGGTATCGAAGACAATATGACGTTCGCCTGGATGGTGATTGAGAATATGCACCAGCGCGGCGAATCCCGTTCTGCGAGCCTGATGTTACCTGAAATTATTTTACAGGGAATCAATCAGGGCAGCGAATTGGGAGATGAGATGGAGAAGCTGACCGGTATTGCGGAAGTTAAACGTAAAGGCGGCGCGATTGGCATTTTTACGGCGGGTAAACTGACGCGCACCAGCGTTTATCATCAGGCGCTGGTTCTGGCCTTAGCGCCGTTCCATAATCCGGTGTATCAGACTCGCGCGCAGACGCACTGAGTTTTGAAAACTGAAATTAAAACGAAAACGGACGCATCAGTCGTCCGTTTTTTCTGACAGTAACTGCTCTCCTAACCATTCCTTCAGTTCCGCCGGTGCCGTTTTCAGGCCGTTGGAACCCCGGGTTATCGTCGCGATACCAGCACCCAGCTGGCTTTTCAACTCCCGCTGGCTCATTTCTCCCCGCATCAGTTCCTGAATAATGCGCACCCGCGTCCCCAGCGCCGCTCGTTCGTCGGGCGTCAGAAGCAGTTGCAACAAATCCTGATGCAGATTTTCAGCAAAAGATTGCTGTAGCAGTGCCAGAAAGCACTGCCAGTCCTCATTGCCTTGTTGGGAAAGAGCAGGGTCAGTGAGTGTTCGTTGCGTCATGTGAGGGCTGCCATACTATTGAACTAGTACAGCAGCTTAACATAAACGCCCGAAAATCAGTAACGCCTCTGCCATTCGGCATCCGTCAAAATTTTGGCCGGTTGATGTAAAAAATAGCGATAAAACGCATCATATGCCAACACATTTTTAACATATCGGCGCGTTTCAGAGAAAGGGATACTTTCGATAAATGCGACGGAGTCCACCCTGCCCGCGCTGGTTCCCAGCCAGGTGTTCACACGCGACGGACCGGCGTTATAGGCGGCGCTGGATAAAATACGGTTGCGGCCAAACATCTGGTAGACGTATTCAAGATAGCTGGTGCCGATGGTGATATTCATCTGCGGATCCAGCAACTGCGCCGGATTGCTGTAACCCTGCAAACCGAACATATCCACCGTGTGCTGCGCCGTCGCAGGCATAACCTGCATCAGGCCCGCCGCGCCCACCGGAGAACGCGCTTTCGGATTCCATGCGCTTTCCTGACGGGCAATCGCCATCGCGTAGCTTTGGGTAATGCCTTTATCATTGGTCGCACGGCGGAATTCATCCGGCCATGCCAGCGGGAAACGTTCTTCGAGATAATCCCACAGCTTGCCGGTTATCGTGGCCTGTACGCTCAGGTCCGGCCATTTTTGCTCGAAGGCATAACGCGCCAGCGCGGATTGCTGCGCTGTACTGCGGCTGCTCACCAGATAGCTCCATTCGGTGCGCGCCAGATTGTCCATCTGCCAGTACATCAGTTCACGTACACGGGCCACTTCCGGCAATGCCGCTATGCTGGCATCCGGTTTTGTCGCCACAGAAATCTGCATCGGATACGCGACATTCAGCTTTTGCGCCGCCGCCATCGGATAGAAACCGCGCCCCTGCATTAATGTGCGCAGCATCGCTTCACCCTGCGAGCGTTGCCCTTTGTCGATCATGACCGACGCACGCCAGTATTGCCATTCGTCCTGCTGCAAAGCGTCCGAAGGCAAACGCTCCAGCCACTGACTCAGGCCCTGACGGTCACCGGCAGCCAGCGCCATGCGGATCCGACGTTCAACCAGCGGGGTGGAATGGCTGCGCAGAATCACGTTATCGCGCCATGCGGCCTGTTCCGGCGTGGCATCGCTACCCATATAACGCCAGGCAACGGCTTCTTCCAGTTCCAGACGATCGCTGTCACTCATCTTCTGCAAACGCGCCAGAACCGGGATCATCGAACGCGCGTTTTCCGAATCATCGCGGGCAATGCGGGCGAACGTAATGCTGGTGGCGTTACGGGTGAAATCGGTCGGCCCTACGTTACGCGCAAAGCTTTCAATCGTATTCGGGTTGTTTTGCAGATCGACCAGTGCGTCGCGCATCGTCTGATAATCCGGTGGCAACTGTTTCGCCAGATAACTCACCAGACTGGTATTCCCGGCTTTCATCGCCAGACCAATACGTTGCAGTGTCGTCAGGGCAGTCTGATTGCCTGCGCCCTGCCAGACTGAGAATAATTTGTCGCAGGTATTCGGCAGCGACGTGCCGGTTAACCAGATATCTTTCGCGCCATCAAACGCAGTTTTCTGATCGCCGGTGGCCCATTTTGCATAGTAATAGTTACAGCGGGCGGCGACCGGCTTCGGCGGCTGCGGGCTGAAAGACAACAAACTGTTCCAGTCCTGACGGCGCGCCAGTTCATTCACAAAGCGTGCTGGCAGGGAACGCGCCGGCGGCAAGGTCGGGTTCGCTTTCACAAAGGCATTCACCTGAGCCGGTGTCGCCTCGCCCAGATCCTGCGTCAGCTGGCGGTATTCGAGATAAGGATAAAGAGGATAATCTTCGAGCGTCGGCATCAGCTGGCCAACGACGTCCATCTGATTATTATCCCACGCCTGTTTAATCTGCATGTAGTGCTGACGTTGCGAATCCAGCGAATCCGCTTTCGCCACGCCCGATGCTGTCACCAGCAATACGCTCATTGCCAGAGCGTGCCATTTGTCCACCTTGACCATACTTGCCTTTATCCTCACGGGTTGTCTTTCCTTCTGTGCCAGCCGCACAGATATTGCCCTACAGACCTGCTGTTTTTGATGTAAGAACTGTTCTTCGTTCTGTAGACAGTCACTACGCTAATCGATTCATTTTGAAAATTGAAGTCATGCGGGAAGCGCATCACAAACTTTACACAGTGTGAGGCATGCGCAAAGCCGTTACCAGAGAACCGCGCGCTTAATTTACGTAACACAACGTAGCAGATGAATAAGCGCAAATGGCTATATTATTACCGCGATAATGGTCGGATATTTGAGAGATCCCAAATAGATAGTACCCTTACAATGAGAATCTGAACAAACACACTGACAAAATTTATCTTTATTTACGCTAATTTACCGTGATATTAAAACCCTAAACAAAACCTAAATGAGTAGCAAATAATACCGATATTCCTAATTCAATTAACACAATGTTTTAATTTGAAAATTTTATTATTGATATCGTTATAAAAGTCTTTATTGGTTCAGATCAATTTTATTTTCGCGTAATTAATTATTATCACGCCATATTCTCAAACCGATTTGAATACCCGTAGTAATTACACGCTTAATTTAATCACGTGCA
The DNA here is from genome assembly GCF_011065485.1 of Rahnella contaminans. Lineage (NCBI taxonomy): Bacteria > Pseudomonadati > Pseudomonadota > Gammaproteobacteria > Enterobacterales > Yersiniaceae > Rahnella > Rahnella contaminans. Next base: position 239,759 of record NZ_JAADJS010000002.1, on the reverse strand, counting down.
AGCATTCTTATTCATCGCTTATGGAAAAGTATATGACTCACTCATCATCTGTCAAAACCAATGCCAGCCCTTCTTCTTCAGCGGCGGCAGAAAACAAAAACTGGTATCAGATTAGTAGTAACGACGCCATGTCGCGTCTGGAAACCAGCGAAGCCGGCCTGAACCCGCAGGTTGCCGCTGAGCGCCTGAAAGAATTTGGTCCAAATGCCTTACCGGAAAAACCAACCAAAAGCGCCCTGATGCGTTTCCTGGCGCATTTCAATGACGTCCTGATTTACATCCTGCTCGCGGCAGCGGTTGTGACCGGTGCAATGGGCCACTGGGTGGACACGCTGGTAATCCTCGGCGTTGCTGTCATTAACGCCATGATCGGTTTTCTGCAAGAAAACAGCGCCGAGAAATCGCTGAAAAGCATTCAGAATATGCTGTCCAGTCAGGCGGTTGTGATCCGCGACGGACAGATTCAGACCATCAATGCCGATCAACTGGTACCCGGCGATATCGTTCAGCTGCGTCCGGGCGATAAAATCCCGGCAGACCTGCGTATCGTCAGCGCACACAATCTGCAGGTTGAGGAAGCCATCCTGACCGGCGAATCTACCGTCGTCACCAAAACAGCCCGTACTATCGACGATGAAGTCATGATTGGCGACCGTCACAATCTGCTGTTCTCGGGCACGATGATCAGCGGCGGAACGGCTACCGGCGTGGTGTATGCCACCGGTAAAGACACCGAACTGGGCCATATCAACCAGATGATGTCGTCGATTGAACCGCAGCGCACCCCGTTGTTGCAGCAAATCGACAAGCTGGGTAAAGGCATTTTTGCCCTGATTTTGCTGATGATGGCGTTCCTGTTTGTCTTCGCCTTTATCCTGCGCGACATGCCGCTCGGCGAACTGTTGCTGTCGCTGATAAGCCTCGCCGTGGCTTCCGTGCCGGAAGGCTTACCGGCCATCATCTCGATTATTCTGTCCCTCGGCGTTCAATCGATGGCGCGTAATCACGCGATTATCCGTAAGCTGCCGACCGTCGAAACGCTGGGTTCAATGACCGTCATCTGCTCGGATAAAACCGGCACGCTGACCATGAATGAAATGACCGTTAAGGCGGTGATTCTGGCAGACCGCGCTTATAACGTAGAAGGTGAAAGCTACCAGCCGAGAGGCCGGATTGTGGACGCCACGACGCAGCAGCAAATTGATGTCATCAATACGCCGGTGCTGAACACCTTCATCACGGCGGTCGATTTGTGTAACGACAGCCAGCTGATTCAGGACGACAAAGGCCACTGGGGCATTACCGGCGGGCCGACCTCCGGCGCGCTGAAAGTGCTGGCGGCGAAATGCACACTGAACACCGGTAAAATCGAATCTCTGGATAAAATCCCGTTCGATTCCAAACACAAATACATGTCGACGTTGCAGCGCATTGACGGCAAAACGCAGCTCTTTGTGACCGGTGCGCCAGACGTCCTGTTCTCGCTGGCGACATTTGAGCTGACCGAAAACGGTGTACAGCCTTTCCGCCGCGAATACTGGGAAGAAGAGATGGCGCGCTACGCCCGTCAGGGCCTGCGTATGGTTGCCGCCGCGTTCAGGGATGAGCCGGAAATCAACGGTGATCTGAGCCACGACGATTTGCAGCAAGGCCTGGTCTTCGCCGGTATCGCCGGAATGATGGATCCGCCACGTCCGGAAGCCATTGATGCGATTGCGCAATGTCAGCAGGCCGGGATCCGCGTGAAGATGATCACCGGTGACCATCAGGAAACGGCGATGGCCATCGGCAAAATGTTAGGTATTGGCAACAGCGGGGATTCCATCACCGGCAACGAGCTTGAGCACATGGACGACGCCGAACTGGCGGTCGCTGCCAGCCAGTACGATATTTTCGCCCGTACCAGCCCGGAGCATAAGCTGCGTCTGGTGAAAGCGTTGCAGGAAAACGGTGAAGTGGTCGGCATGACCGGCGACGGCGTGAACGATGCGCCTGCGCTGAAACAGGCTGATGTCGGCATCGCGATGGGCATCAAAGGCACCGAAGTTACCAAAGAAGCCGCCGATATGGTGCTGACGGATGACAACTTCGCGACCATCGCCAGTGCGGTGAAAGAAGGCCGTCGTGTTTACGACAACCTGAAGAAAACCATTCTGTTTATTCTGCCGACTAACCTCGCGCAGGGGCTGCTGATTATCCTGGCGATTCTGGCCGGTGCGGTGATCCCGCTGACGCCGGTGCAAATCTTGTGGATGAACATGGCAACGTCAACCACGCTGTCATTCGGTCTGGCCTTTGAGCCTGCCGAGAAAGGCATGATGCGCCGCCGTCCGCGTGAGCCGGGTCAGCACGTGTTAGACCTGCACGCCGTCTGGCGTATCGCTTTCGTCGGTATTCTGATTGCCTGTAGTGCCTTCATTCTTGAAGCCTGGATGCAACCGCTCGGCTACAGCAGCGATTTGATTCGTACTGTCTTGCTGCAAACGCTGGTCACCGCGCAGTGGGTTTACATGTTTAACTGCCGCGTGATGGACCGCTTCCCGCTGAGCCGCGAAGTGTTCGTCAACAAAGGTCTGTGGATTGTCTCCGGCGTGCTGCTGGTGCTGCAACTGGCGCTGATTTATCTGCCAGTGATGAACCACCTGTTTGGCACCGTACCGCTGCCGCTGAAATTCTGGGGCATTACCCTGCTGGTCGGTGCGATGATCTTCGTGATTGTCGAAATCGAGAAATGGCTGGTTAACCGCTTCATTCGTAAAAAAGCGTAGCGAGTTTCCCGCTTACCGGGCTACTTTCTGTAGCCCGGTTTTTTTCAATAAAAACATCACAATTCTAAAACTTTAACGCGCATCGCCCTCATTTCGTCTCAAAGATCTCACAAAACGTCCCAAAGCCGGTTCTGCTGATTTACATCAATCCTTCCCCGCTTTATTACTCTGCCTAAGGGTTCTCCCGTCACACAGCAAAGTCATATTTTGCCGCCAAACGGCAATTTCCAGGGATACGCCCCCATCGCAGTACGGCTGCGTTGAATAAACCGGTCGATTTATAAAAACGAGCTCTCTGCGCCTGCAGAAAAACATAGAGCCAAAAAATAGGTAACTTACGATGTCATCGCTCATTGTAGATAAGTGCTTTTACACGCAGCTGGCATTGCATTCACTCTTGCAACTTAACGGACAACACCAGAAAGATATTCTTTCGCTTAAGGACATCAACGCACTGCAAGCCGCATGCAATTCCCTGAGGCCTGAAATCATCTTTGTAAACGAAGACTGCTTCGTCACCGATGCACAGTCTGGTCACGCGTTAAGGGAAGTGATCAACGCGCATCCCGGTACGCTGTTCTTTGTTTTTATTTCCAAAGAAAACCTGAATTATCAGAACTATGTACCGATCCGGAAAAACATCATCATCATTTCGAAATCGATTCGCACCACCACGATTTACCAGCTGATCGCGCATAATCTGCAACTGTCACGCTTCACAGAAGCAGAGCCTGAAGTTGAAACGGAGCAACCGCTGGATCTCACGCCGGTCAGCCTGAGCCGTACCGAGTCAAGCATTCTGAAAATGTGGATGTCTGGGCTGAACACGCAAAATATTTCCCAGCACCTGAACATCAAGCAGAAAACGGTGGCGTCTCACAAAGGCAACATTAAGCGCAAAGTCAAAACCCAAAATAAACAGGCTATTTATCATGTCGTTAAGCTCACAGATATTTTGACCACAGGAATGTTTGTCGGCAGAACCCAGCCTATCCGCCTCACCGGCGAACCGGACGAATTCAGCGTTCCTTTCGGCTAACCGTTAACGCCCCTGCATCCGGCCAGCAACATTCTTCCCTTACTGTGAAGCTGATGGTTGGGAACACGACTGAAACACGCTAAACTTCCCGGTCGGAACCCTTATCAGTCATGCCGCAGTCAGGCGGGGCTGGCTTTAATTCGCCGCTGCGCCCGCCGGATCAGTCTCAATGATTCGGCTCATGCGCGCGGCCCGCAGAGAAAGAGGCTCAAAACAACGTGGCTCAATACGTATATTCCATGCACCGCCTCGGCAAAGTTGTTCCGCCGAAGCGTCATATTCTTAAGAACATCTCCCTGAGTTTCTTCCCCGGCGCCAAAATCGGCGTTCTGGGTCTGAACGGTTCAGGTAAATCTACCCTTCTGCGCATCATGGCCGGTATCGATACCGATATCGAAGGCGAAGCGCGCCCGCAGCCTGATCTGAAAATTGGTTATCTGCCGCAGGAACCGCAACTGAACATGGAACACACTGTGCGTGAGTCCGTGGAAGAAGCCGTTTCTGAAGTTGTGGGCGCACTCAAACGCCTTGATGAAGTCTATGCGCTGTACGCTGAGCCGGAAGCCGATTTCGACAAACTGGCCGCCGAACAGGGCAAGCTGGAAGAAATCATTCAGGCACACGACGGCCATAACCTGAACAGCCAGCTGGAACGTGCTGCCGATGCGCTGCGCCTGCCAGACTGGGATGCGAAAGTCGCGACCCTGTCCGGGGGTGAACGCCGCCGCGTGGCGCTATGCCGTCTGCTGCTCGAAAAACCTGACATGCTGCTGCTCGACGAACCGACCAACCACCTGGATGCGGAATCCGTAGCATGGCTGGAACGCTTCCTGCACGATTTCGAAGGGACCGTTGTGGCGATTACCCACGACCGTTACTTCCTCGATAACGTTGCCGGTTGGATCCTTGAGCTTGACCGCGGCGAAGGTATTCCGTGGGAAGGTAACTATTCCACCTGGCTGGAACAAAAAGATGAACGTCTGGCGCAGGAAGCTTCTTCCGAAGCGGCCCGTCGTAAATCTATTGAGAAAGAGCTGGAATGGGTTCGTCAGGGCGCGAAAGGCCGTCAGTCTAAAGGCAAGGCCCGTCTGGCTCGCTTCGAAGAACTGAACAACACCGAATACCAGAAACGTAACGAAACCAACGAATTGTTCATTCCACCGGGTCCACGTCTGGGCGACAAAGTCGTTGAAGTGAAGAACCTGAGCAAATCTTATGGTGATCGCGTTCTGATTGACGACCTGTCCTTCTCCGTACCGAAAGGCGCTATCGTCGGCATTATCGGCCCGAACGGTGCCGGTAAATCTACACTGTTCCGCATGATGTCCGGTCAGGAAGAAGCAAACAGCGGCACGATTGAGCTGGGCGACACTGTGAAACTGGCGTCCGTTGATCAGTTCCGTGACTCAATGGATAACAGCAAAACCGTGTGGGAAGAAGTGTCCGGTGGTCAGGACATCATGCGTATCGGCACGACCGAAATGCCAAGCCGCGCGTACGTGGGCCGTTTCAACTTCAAAGGGGTTGATCAGGGCAAACGCGTCGGTGAGTTGTCCGGTGGTGAGCGCGGTCGTCTGCATCTGGCAAAACTGCTGCAGGTGGGCGGTAACATGCTGCTGCTCGATGAACCGACCAACGACCTCGACATCGAAACCCTGCGCGCACTGGAAAACGCCTTGCTGGAATTCCCGGGCTGCGCCATGGTCATTTCCCATGACCGCTGGTTCCTCGACCGCATCGCGACCCACATCCTTGATTATCAGGATGAAGGTAAAGTCGAATTCTTCGAAGGTAACTTCACCGAATACGAAGAATACAAAAAACGTACTTTAGGTGCGGAAGCGTTAGAGCCGAAGCGCATCAAGTACAAAAAGATGATCAAGTAATCGTCTTTATGAACGAACGAAGGCCCGGCGACGGGCCTTTTTTTATGCGCCGGATACCCTTTATTCCCCCGCCAGCGCTTCGCTGTAACTCTTCGCAAAGCCGTATTCTTCCAGCATAAAATCAATAAAACACGCCAGCGCCGGAGAATTCAGTTTCCGCCCCGGATACACCAGAAACAGATCGTTGCCTTCCGCTTCCCACTCCGGCAACACTCGCACCAGCGTACCGGCGGCCACTTCGTCATGGCACAAAAATGCCGGTAACAACGTGATGCCCGCGCACGCCAGCGCGCATTCCCGCGCATACAGCAGATTGTCAGTGGTATGCGCCGAAGGCAGCAGCCAGCGATGATAAGTTTCGCCGCGATGCAGCACCCATTCCGACCATGCACGGTGCGCAATACAGTGATGCGAGGCTAACTGCTGAGGTGATTCAATCAGCGGATGCTGCGCCAGATAATCAGGCGAAGCCAGAAGATAGCGCGGGCTGTGGCCCAGTTCGCGGCCGATCAGCGAGGAGTCCTGCGGCTTGCCGGTGCGCAGCGCGATATCAAATCCTTCCTGCACCAGATCCACCAGCGCGTCAGACACCGACACTTCCAGCGAAACATCCGGGTAACGCTTTTGGAATTCGACGTTCATGCGCGCCAGCAGCGTGGCACCCAGCCCCGCCGGGCTGGTGATGCGCAAGCGCCCGCTGGGATTATCACGCAACCGGCGGATCGCCAGTTCCGCCCGCTCGCTGGCCTGCATCATTTCCTGACAGTGGATCAGATAGCGTTCACCGGCAAACGTCAGATTGAGCTGGCGCGTGGTGCGGTTCAGTAGCCGCAGGCCAACGGATTTTTCCAGCTGGCTTATCCGCTGGCTGACGCTGGATTTCGGCAAACCGGCACGGCTGGCCGCCTGTGTAAAACTGCCGCATTCCGCGACCAGAGCAAACAGCGCCATATCCTGCAATTGTTTAAACACGATTGTTCACCTCAGCCGAACACTTTGTTAGTTATTGTCCATCTTATCAGGCTGCCGTCAGAGGACTAGACTGTCTGAATACCCAATGGAGGAATTTTTATGTCTGTTAAAGCGATTGCCGTAAATCCAAAAGAACCATCCCGTTTTATCGCCATCGAACTGCCACAACCTGTGCCGGGCGAAAATGACCTGCTGGTGGAAGTGAAAGCCGTTTCGATTAACCCGGTCGATACCAAAGTGCATAAAGGCGTGCAGAAAAGCGGCCTTGATGCGCCTAAAATTTTGGGCTGGGATGCCAGCGGGATTGTGAAAGCCGTGGGCAGCTCGGTGAAAAACTTCAAAGCGGGCGACGAAGTCTGGTACGCCGGTGACATCACCCGCTCCGGCAGCAACGCTTCCGAGCAGCTAATCGACTCACGCATCGTTTCCGTGAAACCGAAATCCCTGAACTGGGCGCAGGCCGCCGCAATGCCGCTGACCACGCTGACGGCCTGGGAAGCGCTGTTCGAACACCTGAAAATTCAGGAGGCTTCGGACGACAAAACGCTGCTGATTATCGGCGGTGCCGGTGGCGTCGGTTCGCTGGCGATCCCGTTTGCTTCGCTGCAAAGCAAAGTAAAAGTCATTGCGACCGCTTCGCGTCCGGAATCTGCGCAGTGGTGTCTGGATCGCGGTGCGGATCTCACCGTGAATTACAAGGATCTGAAAGGCGAACTGGCGAAGCACAATATCAAACAGGTGGATTTCATTCTGTGTCTGAACGACACCGACGGCCACTGGGAAGCCATCTCAGATCTGATCGCACCGATGGGCCACATTTGTACCATCGTTGAAAACGAACATCCGCTGGATATGAACAAGCTGAAACTGAAAAGCGCCGCGCTGCACTGGGAACTGATGTATACCCGCAGCATGTTCAATACGCCGGATATCGCGCAGCAGGGCGAGATCCTCAAGCAAGTCGCCGCGCTGGTGGATGAGGGCAAAGTCACCACCACGCTGAGCGAAACCCTGCACGGTCTGACCGTGGAAAGCATCGAAGCAGCTCACGCGAAAGTGCTGGATGGCCATATGCAGGGCAAAGTCGTCGTCGCTTTCTGACCTTTTCTGCAAAAGCAAAACCCCGCGATTTTCATGGCGGGGTTCTTTTTAATCCTGCATTGCGGCTATTCGCCGTCATCAACCTTCTGCCATCTGGCGTCCGGATCAAACGTCGTCAACGCCCGCGCCACAGCATCAGTGTTTGCACCTAAATCCTGCTGATACACATCGCCTTGCTGATTAATCATAAAACTGGTGATACCGGTATGGCCGTAAACCACCGGCCACGCGATGAGCGCAAAACCCCGGGTCATTTTTCCGTTTTCGATGTAACTGTGTGCCCCGCCGCTGGCGTTCCCGCCCTGCGCGGTGAGAATGCGGTAATAGTAGCCGTGATAATCGGTGCCTGGCTGATCCTGACCGAAAGCAGGCCCAAGCGGGCTTGGCGCGTCGCCTTCTTTGACCGGCCAGTACAACCCGTCGTGCTGCCCGTCAGTGCTGATAATCTTCTGAGCAAACTGCCCGGCGCCCAGCTGATATTCATGTTGTGCGTCGGCGTAAGCCGAAACCGCCTGCATGGCCGACAGCTCGTTACGACCAATGGTGCGGGTTTCAATTTCTGCCGCGCCCGCCACCATATCGAACTCCCAGCCCTGCGCCGTGCGTTTCATCGGGATCGGCAGTTGCCAGTTTTCTTCCCCGACGTTCAGATGTGCAATATCACCTTGCTCGACAATTTTGTGGCTGACATTCCAGTCACGCAGAAAGCGCGCCACTTCATCAGGGTCGACCTCTTTTTTCGGCAGATAAACCTGCCAGTCGCTGCCGAGAATTTTCCCCAGCGCCATATCGTCATGTGCCTGCGTCGCTTTCACCAGCGCCTGAGCCGCCTGTTCCGGGCGGGAAAATGCCTGCTGCGCAAACCCCGTCAGAGGCAGGGCAAACAGGCTGGTGCAAATCACAATGTTACGTAATGTCTTCATGACTTTTCCTCGTAAGCCTAGCGGCGGTGAATATGAACCGGTTCCGCATTCGCCGGGCGTGCGTGCTGGAAGTTTTGCATCTGCTGGCGGCTCTGATTACCGCGCGCCTGCTGCTGTTGCCATGACGGCGCGCGGCTCGAATTTCCGCTGAATGCCGTGCTGCGCGGCATATTACTGGCCTGATGGAAGTTCTGCCTCTGTTGCTGATTTCCGCCTCGCAGGGCGTTCTGGTTGCCGTTTTGCTGACGGTTTAACGCCTGATGCTGCTGCGGTAACGGATGACCGGACGCCTGATGATTATTCAGATTCGCAGCGCCGCGGCTGGCCGAAGCGGCACCCGTCGCGGAATGCGTCGCACCCGACAAATTGCCCTCATGGCGATTCATCACCGAAGCGGCCTGCTGACGTCGCTGATCCCTCGTCTGCCCGCTCAGGTTATTTTGTGCGCCAGGGTTGCCGTCAAAACCCCGATAATTATTACGCTGCGCCACATTATTCAGTGCCTGATTTTGCGTCGCTCCGTTCAGGTTCGCCCGGTTATTCGTGACACCCGCGTTGAAAGCCGGATTATGCTGCCAGCCCTGTGTCGCTGCTGAACCTGAATGGTTAACCGTGTTGTTGTTATTACCTGATATGCGGTTGTAATTATTGACGTTTACGTTGACGTAATTGTTGGACGAACCGCCGTGATGGCCGTCATCGTGATGATCGTCATGGTGGTCGTAATCGTCGTGATGATGATCATCATCCCAGTCGATATTGCCGAAAATCGCGTAGGTTGCCGCGACGCCAACGCCAAAACCGATGCCTGACGCCACGCCGTTCACAAACTGCTGACCCGGCGGCGGTGGCAGATAAACCGGCGGGTAAGCCGGTGCCGGCCATGCGCCATAAACGACATTCGGGTTATAACTCGGCACGTAAACCACCTGCGGATCGGCGGATTCAATAATAATGGTCTGCTGCGCGGGCTGAGCATTGACCACGGTTGTGCTGCTTTGCGCCGCCGGTTTTACCGTGACTTTCTGCTGCGGCGTACTTTTCAGGGCTCCGCTCTTTTGCGCGACCTGACGGAATTTCTGTACGGTGTCCATCACGTCACCGGGTTGCGCCAGAAACGCGTCTCCCAGATTTTGTACCCATGCCGGATCTTCGCCCATCAGCGCCAGTAATTGCGGAAACGCTACCAGAGATTTCACGCTCGGATCCCAGGGTTCATTCGCCACAGCTTTGACGGCTGGATCACCCTGACTTTGCGGATGGTCACGCGACCATTGCACAGCCTGAATGACGTTGGTCGGATACGTGGATGCCATCAGAACCTGAGAAAGCAGGCTGTCAGGATAAAGCGCTACGGGCGCAACCCACTGATCAAGCTGAGCTTGTGTAAAAGCTGGAGGTGTAACGGGAGTGGCAGGCGGAGGAACGGCAACAACAGGTGCCGCAACGGGCGCGGGTGGTGCGGTCTGAACGGTGGTTTCGGCCTGACTGCGCACCGGAAACCAGCCTTGCATGAACATCACGCTGGCAAGAGCAAAAGCCCCTGCGCTGCATACGACTGCGATACCCCAGGGCTTGAATGACAAATTCATTCGGATCACCTTAAAAAGCCTCAGCCGGAATGAGAGGCACAATGAATGAGTATAATCGGACAAATAAAACTCAACGGACGCCACTCTATTTTTATTTCGCAAATGAGATTTACGCATAAAATGCGCAATAAAAATCCGGCTAACACGAAAGGCATCAACGCATTGATACCTCGATGCTTTTTAATTCAGGCTGTTACAAGCTGAATTAATTAAAAATCAAAACAGATGCAATCAGATGAATTCATTAATAATTATACAGAATACAAAACTAACAACCATTCACTCAGCGAATACTTAATAAGGGTCTGGCCATTGAAGTGTAAAAATAGCAGGCATAAAAAAGCGCCTGTTGCGTAAAACAGGCGCCTGAGTTTTTCGGGAAAACTGGTCAGTTCACGTTGGGATCGTTCAACCGGCTGGTATCGGCAGCCAGCATGTTTTTCACCAAATCCACGCACTCGAGAAAACGCTGATCGTAATCTGAAGATTCAACGTGAACGTAATCCACATTGTTCTGTTTCAGCATATCGATAAGCAGATTCTGGAATGACATGCGGTCGGTTGTACTTCCCAGACTGCGCAGGCCATCCGCCACCCACGGCGTGTTATTTTCAAGCAAGATCACCAGATCGAATTTGTATTCGTCCATCAGAGCCTGAACAAACGGATGCTCTCGGCCTTCGTACTTTTTACAAAACGCCTGCGTCGTCAGAAAATCGGTATCAATAAACGCCACTTTATTGGCATATTTAACCGCAAAATCAATGTACTGCGCCTGACCGAGTGCGATTTTATCGTAGTCGGAATATTGCAGCGCCATTTCATCGCCACCGAGGTGCGAGAAGACGTAATCACGCCCATATTCCCAGGCGCTGGTGGTGTTGAAAATGTTGGCTAATTTATTGACCAGCGTCGATTTCCCGCTAGATTCGCCGCCCAGAATCGCCACGGTACGCACGAAGAACGGCTTCACTTCCGTCGGAATATAATCCCAGTAGCGGAAAGGATCCTGACGTATCTGGCGGCCACTAATATTCATAAAGGAGCGTTTCGGGTCAATCAGCACCGTTTCAATCCCGAGATGTTCGCGGTACTGCGGCGCGTCGCCTTCTTCGCTGGAATAAATGGTATTCGGCTCAATGCCTTTCTGGCTCATGAACTCTTTAATGCCGCGTCCCCAGACATCCCAGCCGTGCGGATACGGCTCCATCCCTTCTTCATTGAAGGCATGGATACGGATGTTTTTCTGGTATTTGAACGTCTGCAATAACCAGCGCAGACGGTCGCTGACCGTCGGTTGCTGAGACATCGAGCTGTTTTCGAATAACTCGCGGTCACGGGGCTCGTCATAGCCCATAATGATATGGAGTTCATCGACCTGACTACAGGCGCGCTGAATCAGATAAATATGACCGGTGTGCAGCGGATAAAACTTACCAAACACCACGCCGATATTCTTTTCGCGGCGGGGAAACTCAAGATCAAGGAAGCGATGCAGCGCCTCCAGCTTTTGGGCGCTGGGGCTTTTTATCTTTGCATTCAACAACTGGCTGAGATAACCCTTGGTCATCCCGCTGGCCTCGGCCACCTGTTGCAGCGTGCGTCCCTGTTGTTTTATCGCGGTTTTTAGATAGTCGAACTGTGACATGCCTTGTCCCCAGGTTTGCTGTACTAAACAAAATAGCTAAACCCAAAATAGCATAAAGGCAGGCTTAATTGACACCAGACAACCGTTACAAATCGTCGAGGATCGCCAGCGCATCTGCCAGTTTTTTGACACCAAACACCTGCATTCCGGCAGGGACTTTTTTCGGCACATTGGCGTGCGGCACGATGGCGCGTTTAAATCCGTGCTTCGCCGCTTCGGTGATACGCTCCTGACCGCTGGGCACCGGGCGGATTTCCCCCGCCAGCCCCACTTCACCAAACACCACCAAATCCTGCGGCAGAGGACGGTCGCGCAGGCTGGAAACCAGCGACAGCAGCAGCGCGAGATCCGCGCTGGTTTCCGTCACTTTCACGCCACCCACGACGTTAACGAACACGTCCTGATCCGCCATCTGCAAACCGCCATGACGGTGCAGAACCGCCAGCAGGATCGCCAGCCGGTTTTGCTCAAGCCCGACAGCCACGCGACGCGGATTTCCCATCATCGAGTGATCAACCAGCGCCTGTACTTCAACCAGCAATGGCCGCGTCCCTTCCCACAGCACCATCACCGAACTACCCGACGTAATTTCATCGCCACGGCTCAGGAAAATGGCCGAGGGATTACTGACTTCGCGCAGCCCCTGCTCGGTCATGGCGAATACGCCCAGTTCATTCACTGCACCGAAGCGGTTTTTATGGCTGCGTAAGGTACGGAAACGGGAGTCGGCATCGCCGTCGAGCAGAACGGAACAGTCGATACAGTGTTCGAGCACTTTCGGCCCGGCGAGCGATCCGTCTTTGGTGACGTGGCCGACCATCACAATCGCCACACCGCGCGTTTTCGCAAAACGGGTGAGATAGGCGGCGGTTTCGCGCACCTGTGCGACCGTACCCGGCGATGACTGAATGTCCGCCATGTGCATCACCTGAATGGAGTCGATCACCATCAGTTTCGGCTGTTCTTTGTCGGCAATTTCACAGATCTGTTCAATGCTGGTTTCCGACAACATGTTCATGTTCGACGTCGGTAAACCCAAACGATGCGCGCGCATCGCCACCTGTTGCAGTGATTCTTCGCCGGTGACGTACAGGGTTTTCATGTTTTCGCTGAGGTGACACAAAATTTGCAGCAACAGCGTACTTTTGCCCGCGCCCGGATTACCGCCGATAAGAATCGCACTGCCGGGCACCACGCCACCGCCCAGCACGCGGTCAAATTCCTTGAAACCGGTGCTGAAACGCGGAAGTTCATCGAGGCTGATATCAGAGAGTTTTTGTACACGGCTGACGCCAGCATCACCCGCGTAACCGGTCAGGCGCTCGTTACGCGCCACAGTCGGGGAAGCCGCTAAACGGATTTCAGTAATGCTGTTCCAGGCCTGACACGCACTGCACTGCCCCTGCCAGCGCGGATAATCTGCGCCACATTCATTACACACAAATGCACGTTTTGCTGCTTTCGCCACAACTTACCTCTTTATTTTTATTAAGACTGACTGCCGCTCAGGATGCATAAAACACCGAGTAAATCGGCATGACGGATGCAAACGGCAGCCTGTTCATATACTTTCGGTTTCGCGTGATAAGCGATGCCCATCCCCGCAACGGCCATCATTTTGAGATCGTTGGCGCCATCGCCGATTGCGATAGTTTGCTCCTGAGAAATGCCCAGTTTTTCCGCCAGTTTTAGCAGCGTATCGGCTTTGTATTGGGCATCAACAATTGGCCCGATCACGCGTCCGGTCAGCTTACCCTCGCGGACTTCCAGCTCATTCGCCGCCACGTCAACCAGATTCAGCCGATCACGCAGATATTCGGCGTAATACGTGAAACCCCCGGACGCAATCGCCACGTGCCAGCCCGCTTCCTGCAAGCGCTGAACCATCACGGTCAGGCCCGGCATCAGCGGTAATGTCTGACGCACCTGCTCAAGGATCCCGGCATCGGCATCTTTGAGCGTCGCAACGCGCTGACGCAGGCTGGCGGAGAAATCCAGCTCGCCGCGCATCGCACGTTCGGTGACTTCGGCCACCTGCACTCCGACGCCCGCCAGTTTGGCAATTTCGTCGATGCATTCAATCTCAATCGCGGTAGAATCCATGTCCATAACCAGCAGGCCAGGCGTTCGCAGGTAAGGCACTTTTCCCAGCTGGGCGACATCGAATTCAAAAGATTCGGCCAGAACTTGTGCGTCGGAGGTCAGTGAACCCGCCAGACGAACAACCTGATAACCTTCCACTGCCCATGCACTGACAATCACCAGAGCACGGCCTAAGCGGCGCTGGAAAAGCGTAATGCTCGTTTTATCCAGTTTTCTACCATAGAGCAGCCATCCGGTGTGTCCCGCCCGGTAATCGAGTGGCATGACTTCATCACCGCTCAGTGAAAGGGGAAGTCCCGGCCATTGGTGGATCTCCGCAGGAAGATCGCAATAGGTCAGACTGTTTGGCATGATGGCTCCGGTAGATTGTTTTGTTATAAACGACGGTTCGTAAAACGAGTCAAAAGGCAGAGGTAACGCCGGGTAAAACGAGGCATCAAGCTACCCTATCGTCACCTCTTCTGGCAACATTAAAGTCATCGAAAATCGCAAGGAAACAGAATGGCCAAGGCCAAACTTAAATTTCGCCTGCACCGCGCTGCTATCGTACTGATAAGCCTGGCGTTATTAGTCATTCTGATGCAAGGCGCATCCTATTTCAGCCTGGGACATCAACTGGCACGTTCCACTCAGGTAGAGCAACTCGCCCAGACACTCGCGAAGCAGGTGGCATTTTCACTCGCGCCACTGATGGACAGCGACAATGATGGCGCTGATATCGCGCAAATTTCCACTATTTTGAGTCAGCTTACCGATGGCAGTCGCATTCTTGATGCCAGCGTTTATGAATCCGACGGCTCCCTGGTGGCCCATGCGGGCGAACAGGTGCCGGTTCGCGACCGGTTATCGCTGGACGGCAAACGCGCGGGCAGCTACTTCAATCATCAGATTGTGGTGCCGATAGAAGATAAAAATGGTCCGAGCGGATTTTTGCGCATCACGCTCGATACGCATGTTCTGGCAACGGAATCGAAGCAGGTCGATAACACCACCAATCTGTTGCGTCTGATGATGCTCGCCGCACTGGGTGTGGGCA
The DNA here is from genome assembly GCF_011065485.1 of Rahnella contaminans. Lineage (NCBI taxonomy): Bacteria > Pseudomonadati > Pseudomonadota > Gammaproteobacteria > Enterobacterales > Yersiniaceae > Rahnella > Rahnella contaminans. The sequence continues at coordinate 224,691 of NZ_JAADJS010000002.1, read as the reverse complement.
TTATTCTGGCTCGGACACTGTTGCAAGGACGCCGTTCGCGCTGGCAGCAATCGCCATTCCTGCTGACCGCCAGTAAACCAGTGAAAGAAGATGACGAGCAGGAAGAGGAAACGGACGAATTCGGCCCTCCGCCGGTGCTGAATATTCCTGAACCGGAAGCCGAAGTTGCCGAGGCAAAACCCGCAACCGAAGCACAAACTAAAGAAGCGGCTCAGGCCGCTTACCGCAGTCTGAAACGCAGCCGGCCTAAGTGATTCAGGCCAGCCGCTGAACAGGCAATATTAATTCTTCCACCTGGATAGCGTGGGCTGGGTGATGTGCAGGCATTCAGTAATCTCTTTTGCCGTCAGGCTGCATGACGCAGTAAATCCACAAGTTCAGATATGAGCAGCTCAGTGATGAATAGAAAATTGCATAGCAAAACGGGCGCCCATCGGCGCCCGTTTCAGTTTCTGCAATGTATGCAGAATTTATTCTTTGTCGCCCAGCAGAACGGATTCCAGCGCGATTTCGATCATGTCGTTGAAGGTCGTCTGACGTTCAGCGGCAGTGGTTTGTTCGTGCGTACGGATATGGTCGGAAACGGTACAGATGGTCAGCGCTTTTGCGCCGAATTCAGCTGCCACGCCGTAGATACCGGCGGCTTCCATTTCCACACCCAGAATGCCGTATTTTTCCATCACGTCGAACATTTGCGGGTCTGGCGTGTAGAACAGATCAGCGGAGAAGATGTTACCAACGCGGGCATTAATGCCTTTAGCTTTTGCCGCATCAGCAGCGTTACGCACCATGTCGTAATCCGCGATAGCCGCGTAATCGTGATCTTTAAAACGCATGCGGTTCACTTTGGAATCGGTGCAGGCACCCATGCCAATCACGATATCACGCAGTTTGATGTCTTCACGTACCGCGCCGCAGGAACCCACACGGATGATTTTTTTGACGCCGAATTCGGTGATCAGCTCTTTGGCATAAATTGAGCAGGAAGGAATGCCCATGCCGTGGCCCATAACAGAGATTTTGCGGCCTTTGTAGGTGCCGGTGAAGCCCAGCATCCCACGCACGTCATTCACCTGCTTAACGTCCTGAAGGAAAGTTTCCGCGATGTGCTTGGCGCGCAGCGGATCGCCCGGCATCAGCACTACGTCAGCGAAGTCGCCCATTTCAGCATTAATGTGTGGAGTTGCCATCTTCTTATTCCTTAATTCTGCGAGGTGTCATGTTCATAATAAAAACGCGGCCAGTAAGCTTTACTGGCCGCGCATTCTAATCGTTACAGCATGGATTTACCGTAATCCATCGGCGTCAGATCGAAGTATTTCGCGACCGTCTGCCCGATGTCCGCGAAGGTTTCACGGTGGCCCAGCGAGCCCGGTTTTACTTTAGGACCATAGATTAACACCGGAATGTGCTCACGGGTATGGTCTGTGCCGCGCCAGGTCGGGTCGCAACCGTGGTCAGCGGTGAAGATAATAATGTCATCTTCTTTCACCAGCTCCAGCAGTTCCGGCATACGGCGGTCGAACAGCTCAAGCGCAGCGGCATAGCCCGGAACATCACGACGGTGGCCGTAAGAAGAGTCGAAATCAACAAAGTTGGTGAAGACGATTGTCTTATCACCCGCTTCTTTCATCTCTTTAATGGTCGCGTCAAACAGCGCGTCCAGCCCGGTGGCTTTCACTTTTTTTGTAATACCGACCTGCGCATAGATATCCGCGATTTTACCAACGGAAACTACGTGGCCGTTTTTCTCATCAACCAGTTTTTTCAGGATGGTCGGTGCCGGTGGCTCCACCGCCAAATCATGACGGTTACCGGTACGCTCGAAATGACCGGCTTTGTCGCCGATAAACGGACGCGCGATAACACGGCCAATGTTGTAACCGCCTTCAGTCAGTTCTTCACGGGCGATTTCGCACAGTTCATACAGGCGATCCAGCCCGAAAGTTTCTTCGTGGCAGGCAATCTGGAAAACGGAGTCCGCAGAGGTGTAGAAAATCGGCTTGCCGGTTTTCATGTGTTCTTCGCCTAAATCGTCCAGCACGACGGTGCCGGATGAGTGGCAGTTGCCGAGGTAGCCCGGCAGATTGGCGCGTTTCACCAGCTTATCCAGCAGTTCCTGCGGGAAACTGTTGGTGGTATCGCTGAAATAACCCCAGTCGAAAAGAACAGGCACACCGGCGATTTCCCAGTGGCCTGACGGGGTATCTTTACCGGAGGAAAGTTCGCTCGCATAAGCATAAGCGCCGGTAATTTCAGAATTACCGTCCATGCCTTCCGGGATTTTTCCGGTGGATTCTTCAGCGGCTTTCGCCAGCCCAAGACGGGTCAGGTTCGGCAGATTCAGCGGCCCTTTGCGACCTTTGTCGGCTTCGCCACGCGCGCAGGCAGCCGCGATATGGCCCAATGTGTCAGAACCGGCATCGCCAAAGCGCTCGGCATCTTCACTGGCACCGATACCGAATGAGTCTAACACCATGATAAATGTACGTTTCATTTTGCTCTCCTGCGAATGGTTACGCATTGGGTCACGCGGAACTGCCGCGCACCTGATCACTCTTAAATGGGGGCGATTCAGCCTGAAATCAAGCTTTGCCGCTGATCCGGCGATAAACCACCGGCGTGCTTTCCGGCGCTTTGTCACTCAGGACAATGGCCGCGCGCACTTCCTGCGCTGCCTGCTGCCAGGCCGCTTCACTGTTCGCGTGGATCATCGCCAGTGGCTGACGGGTATCCACCTGCTGACCAAGTTGCGCCATGTGGGTCAGACCGACGCTGTAATCGATAGCATCGCTGGCACGACGACGACCACCACCCAGTGACACCACCGCCATGCCCAGCGCGCGGGTATCCATCGCACTGACAATGCCGTTTGTTTCGGCGTAAACCGGTTTGCTCAGCGTCGCCTGTTGCAGATAGTTGTCGTAATTTTCGATGAAATCGGTCGGGCCTTTTTGCGCCGCAATCATGCGACCAAAAACTTCAGCCGCTTTGCCGTTATCCAGCACCGCCTGCAATTTGCTGCGGGCATCAGCGTCATCTTTTGCCAGTCCACCGGACAGCAGCATTTCAACGCACAGCGCCATGGTGACTTCCAGCAAACGCGGATTGCGGTATTCGCCGGTCAGGAAGCGCACGGCTTCGCGCACTTCCACCGCATTTCCGGCACTTGATGCCAGCACCTGATTCATGTCGGTCAGCAGCGCCGTGGTTTTGCAACCCGCGCCATTTGCCACATCCACAATCGCCTGTGCCAGATCTTCTGAAAGCTGGTAGGTCGGCATAAACGCGCCGGAGCCCACTTTGACGTCCATGACCAGCGCGTCCAGCCCTTCGGCCAGTTTTTTGGCGAGGATCGATGCGGTAATCAGCGGGATAGAATCCACGGTCGCGGTGATATCACGCGTTGCGTAGAAGCGTTTGTCCGCCGGTGCCAGCGAGCTGGTCTGGCCGATAATCGCCACACCAACGTCCTGGATGATGCTGCGAAAACGGCTGTCATCCGGGAAAATATCAAAGCCCGGGATCGCTTCGAGTTTATCGAGCGTACCGCCGGTATGACCGAGGCCACGGCCTGAAATCATCGGGACATAACCGCCACAGGCTGCCACCATCGGGCCCAGCATCAGGGAGGTCACGTCACCCACGCCGCCGGTGGAATGTTTATCTACAACCGGGCCGTTCAGGTTGAGGCTTTTCCAGTCCAGCACGGTGCCGGAATCGCGCATCGCCATGGTCAGCGAAACACGTTCTTTCATGGTCATATCATTGAAATAGATGGTCATTGCCAGTGCGGCAATCTGACCTTCTGAAACCTGACTGTCGCGAATGCCGTTCACAAAGAAACGAATTTCTTCGTCGCTTAAAGGCTGGCCGTCACGTTTTTTTCGAATAATTTCTTGTGCGAGAAACAAGGTATCCCCCTGCCTGAGCTGAACGCTAAATGTGAACGCCAATACCGGACGCTGCAAAACAGCGCCACGGCATCGGCATAACAACGGTGATTAATAGCTGCTGGTGGCTTTCTGGCCAGCGTGACCGAGAGTGGTCAGCAGGCTTGCCAGCAGGCTGGAAGCGCCGAAACGGAAGTGACGTGCATCAGCCCATTCGCGACCCAGCAGGCGGTCAGCCAGTGCCAGATATTGCGCAGCATCTTCAGCGGTTTTGACGCCACCGGCCGGTTTGAAACCGACGGTTTTGCCCACGCCCATTTCAGCAATCACGCTCATCATCAGTTCAGCGCTGTGCAATGTTGCGTTTTCAGGCACTTTACCGGTTGAGGTTTTGATGAAATCAGCGCCTGCTTTGATAGCAATTTCGGAGGCTTTGCGGATCAGCGCGTCCTGTTTCAGCTCACCGGTTTCGATGATCACTTTCAGCAGAACATTTGCGGCTGCACAGGCTTCTTTGCACTGTTTAACCATCTCAAAACCGATTTGCTCGTTACCGGCGATCAGCGCGCGGTACGGGAATACCACGTCAACTTCGTCGGCACCGTAAGCAATCGCTGCGCGGGTTTCTGCCAGCGCAATGTCGAGATCGTCATTACCGTGTGGGAAGTTCGTCACGGTCGCAATGCGGATGTCCGGCGTTCCTTGCTCGCGCAGGGTTTTACGGGCAACAGGAATAAAACGAGGATAAATACAGACAGCAGCGGTGTTACCTGCCGGGCTTTTTGCCTGGTGACAAAGGGCGATCACTTTTGCATCGGTGTCGTCTTCGTTCAGCGTGGTTAAATCCATCAGGTTCAGCGCACGTTGCGCTGCGGCGGTTAAATCGGTCATATAACTCTCCAACAATTTTCAATTCCAGCGACCGGCCAGAACTGAGCATACAGTCATGAATTCATTCCGGCGGTTAACATCGGGGGAAAGAATTCTGCACGTTGGCGAGCGGACTTGGTTCCATGAAGATAGCGTGCGTAAACCCTGTGGCTTACGTGGCAACTGAGATCCTTCTCACCGCGCTTTGATTGGCTGATGCCAATTCGTTGTGACTATTTGAACACGTCACATCAGGTTCCTGTGTGCAGTATTTCACACAAAATGAAAACCGTTTGCAACGTTGCTTATTAAAATGAGACCCAAGTCACACTTTAACGGCGCTATGCTCAGCGTCTAAACCAGATAAGAGTGTATACCCGATTCATGACAAGCGAAGTTCAGGCGGATATACAGAGAACGCCGACCGGCGATCTTGTGGCCAATGTTATAATAATAACATTTTAAAGAGAACATAAATCGCACCACAGCGAACAATCCAAAGACAGCAAGAAATGCCGGGCAATAAAAATGTTATTTAAATCACAAAAAGTATAACGAATTACTGCCGTGCAGATAACTGAAAGACCCGGCGGGTGTTGGCGAGCAACGTATCGGCGATTTCCTGCGCAGATTCTGTACGCAACTGGCATAACACATCAAACACCACCGCGGCGCGTTCCGGCCGGTTAGGTTGTCCCTGAAAACCCTGCAACGGCATATCCGGCGCATCGGTTTCGAGCAGTAAAGAAGAGAGTGGCAACTGCGCCATCACCTGACGGGTTTTCTGCGCACGTTCGTAACTAATCGTTCCGCCGACGCCTATCGCATAACCGAGTTTAATAAACGCCTGCGCCTGAGAAAGGCTTCCGGCAAAACCGTGTACCACGCCGGTCGCGGGCAGTTTCGCCTGTCGTAACATCGCGGCGAGCTGATCGTGGCTGCGGCGTGAATGCAAAATCACCGGCAGATTCTCTTTTTTTGCCAGGGAAAACTGAGCTTTAAGCAACCGCTGTTGTTGCTCAAACATCGGGTCTTCCATGTATAAATCCAGCCCGATTTCGCCTACTGCCACCAGCCGCGCATCACGGTGGCTGAGCAACGCTTCCAGCAATTCGACATCCTGATCCTTGTGCTGCGCGATATATAAAGGATGCAGCCCGAGCGCGGCGTGGATCTGCGGGTGATTTTTGGCGAGCGCAAGAATGCCGCGAAAGCGATCTGCCGTCACGGCAGGCACGATAATCTCGCGGACACCCGATTCACCGGCGAGACGCAGGCTGTCCGCTTCTGCGCCGGTAAAAGGCGGAAAATCGAAATGGCAATGCGTATCGATGAACGTGAAACTCACAACTTATCACCTTCGCTGGCCGGAAAATGACTCTCAGCCGGCGCATTGTCGCTCATCGCCGCCGGACGGACTACGCCGCCATCGGCGACCATATCCGTCAGCACGGCGGGATCGAGAATAATCTGCTCGATTGTGCTGCTGGCGGCGGCCAGCGGGATCACATTCTCCGGCTCGTCCTGCGGCACCACGATGCGTTTTGGACGGCTAACGCGCGGAGTAATCTGTGGATAAGGCCGTTCGTTTTCGCGCGGCATCAGCCAGTGCGCAGCAGCAGAAAGGAAATAACGTCCGCAACGGCGGCCGAGATGATAATCCTGGTTCAGCGCAGGAAGACGGCTTCCCAGCGCGTGGCTGGCCAGCGGTTTTGGCGGGAAGATTTCGAAAATGCGCACATCATCCGGCGGATTTTCAATGAACTGCTGAATGCGGTGATAGCTTTCTTCGTGATGCTGCATCATGCGCACCAGCTGTTGCAGACTGCTTTCACTCAGCCACTGCTCCATCCGTTTCATCCACTGCGGTGTGTAGAACATCGCCGACGGCACGGTGCGGATCACCACAATGGTATCTGCGCCGCGGCGGTAAGCTTCCTCAACCGGGATCGCATCGCTGATCCCGCCATCCTGATAGCTGATACCATCCAGATCCACGCCCATGCGGTAGAAACCGGGGATCGCGCTGGACGCTTTGATCACCGGCAACCAGTTTTCACGCGTCGGCGCAAAATAGTTGGCCGTGTAATCATCGCTACGGCAGGCGCACATCAGAAACTCACGGCCGTCGATCAGCAGTTTTTCTGCACTTTCCATCGCCAGGGGCATGTTTTTCGACGTTTCATCGACCAGCCAGTCGAGATCGATAAGGTGTCCGCCACGCACAAAGCGCAAAGGGTTGAAAAAGTCAGGGCTGGTGGTGTAGCGGGTGATGACTCTGCGGGCGTAACCGGGCTGGCCGCAAACAAACGCGGAAAGGTTTTGCGCGCCTGCTGATGTGCCCAGATAGAGATCAAAAGGATTAAAACGAGCCCGCTGGAATTCATCCAAAACGCCTGCGGTAAAAATGCCTCTCTGTCCTCCTCCTTCACAAACCAGGGCAATTTTCCCCGGCATATAAGGTTTATACGCCAGCGGTTCTATATTCCCCAGCGTGACAGGTATTCTGTATCCCAACGCGCTATCCTCGCAAAATCGGCATTACACTATTGGCCTTTTACCGGCCTCCTTTCTGAGCATACCCCGACTTCTCGTTTTGCGTGAATTACTTGCCTAAATTGGCCGATAAAATCGTTACGTACTGTTAACGGGCAAACTGTACCCATAAAAGAATCGCCCCCTTCACTGAAGGGGGCGATGTCATTCATTAACGCTTATTGGCATCAAATCAATGATGCGGTCAGAGTCGTTTACGACCGGTAAACAGGCTGACCAGGAACAGAATGATACCGACTACGAAGACGATTTTTGCAGCCCAGGCAGCTGTACCCGCCAAACCACCAAAACCGAGAGCCGCCGCGATTAACGCGATGATTAGAAAAATAATGCCCCAACGAAACATAAGCTTCTCCTTTACCCTATTTTCACTTTGCCAGTTTAAAAGGTGGTGCCCCGCTTCGGGCCGGACTCACTGTTGCCTTTCTGACGCTTTATTAACCGGTTGTATACCGGATACAAAAAACAGCTTACTTAATAAAGGTAGTCGAAAAATTAAAGTGTTAGAGATTCAGTCACGATCTTTTTTCTGACATCAGGCAAAACATGTCCATCCCGAATATTGCACGGGCAACACAAATATTGTTATGCGTTATTCAAAGATGAGGCGCCCGCCCTTCGGAGGGCACCTTGTACAACAGGTATAACAGAGGATCGTTACGGTGCGACTTTCAGGTCATTTTTGACGCTTTTCACGCCATCAACAGTTTTCGCAACGCTTTCTGCACGGTCAGACTGTGCCTGATCTTTCACTGCACCGGAGAGCTGTACCACACCGTCAGTGGTTTCAACTTTCACGTTACGTGAAGGGACGATGTCATCGGCCAGCAGTTTAGCTTTGACAGACGCTGTTGTGGCGCTGTCGCCGGCATACCCTTTCACGCTCTGATCTTTGCTGTCTTTGGTGTGCAGTTTGTCGCTGACAGATTTCACACCTTCCACTTTGGTCGCTGCTGCAACAGCCTGTTCCGCTTCAGCCTGTGAGCCGACAAAGCCGCTCAGCGTGACAACGCCTGAAGTGGTAGTGACAGAAATGTCGCTGCTTTTGATGGCTTTATCATCCACCAGAGCACTTTTTACTTTCGCTGTGATGGCGCTGTCGCCCATGTAGTTATCAACTTTCTTCATGGAGCTATCGATTTTTGCACCTGCGCTATCTGTAGTCGTTGCAGCCAAAGCGCTACCGCTCATCAGTGCGGTACCCAGTACTACGGCCATCATTGAATAGGCAAATTTAGAGTTTTTCATCGATTTCTTCCTTTCGGTTTATAAGCCTTGCTTTCGGCTCTGCACGTCACATTCTTGGTGACGCCTTATAACAAATTGTATTGCTGCTGTTTTTACTTTCCTTGTAGCAGAGTACATTGTTTTGTTCTGGCTTTTTATCGCCTCACGATACAACTCTCTGTTGCGTGACTTTAAAGCAGTGCTTTAAGCCACCGTTTCCTGAACACACATTTAATATAGTCAAGAATGATCAGATGTGTAGGAAGATCGTCGAATAAGGCCCCTAATGCAGACAAGTCTTAGGGTTTGAGGCAGTTTGCGCCCATTTTTCAGGCAAAGAGGCGATAAAACGAGCAGGGAAAAATGCGAGGCAAATCACTTTTAACAGAAAAATGGCGAAAAAAAAGACGGCAACCTTGCCGTCTTTCTGTTTCAAAACCGGATGATACGAAGATTAATGTTCGCGGGTTTTGCGGAATTTCACTTCCGGATAACGCTCAGAAGCCAGATTCAGGTTCACCATCGTCGGGGCGATATACGCTAAGTTATCGCCACCATCGAGCGCCAGATTGGTTTCGTTCTTGCGTTTAAATTCTTCGAATTTCTTAACATCGTTGCATTCTACCCAGCGGGCGGTAGAAACGTTCACCGACTCATAGATTGCTTCGACGTTGTATTCACTTTTCAGACGCGCCACAACCACTTCAAACTGCAGAACACCGACCGCACCGACGATCAGATCGTTGTTAGAAATCGGGCGGAAGACCTGCACCGCGCCTTCTTCAGAAAGCTGCACCAGCCCTTTCAGCAGCTGTTTCTGTTTCAGTGGATCGCGCAGACGGATACGACGGAACAGTTCAGGGGCAAAGTTAGGAATGCCGGTGAACTTCATGTTCTCACCCTGAGTAAAGGTGTCGCCAATCTGAATGGTGCCATGGTTATGCAGACCGATAATGTCGCCCGGATAAGCTTCTTCAACGTGCGAACGGTCGCCAGCCATAAAGGTCAGTGCATCAGAAATCACCACGTCCTTGCCGGTACGCACCTGACGCAGCTTCATGCCTTTTTCATATTTACCAGATACCACACGCATGAACGCCACGCGGTCACGGTGTTTGGGATCCATGTTGGCCTGAATTTTAAACACGAAACCGGTGAATTTCTCGTCATCGGCTTTGACTTCGCGCAGATCGGTTTTACGCGGCATCGGCGCAGGCGCCCAGTCCACCAGACCGTCGAGCATATGGTCAACACCAAAGTTGCCAAGTGCGGTACCGAAGAACACCGGCGTCAGTTCGCCCTGCAGGAACGCTTCGTGGTCGAATTCATGCGATGCGCCCTGCACCAGTTCCAGTTCATCACGCAGTTGCGCAGCCAGATCTTCGCCGACAGCGACATCGAGTTCAGGATTATCCAGACCTTTGACCACGCGAACTTCCTGAATGGTGTGCCCTTTACCGGTCTGATACAGATAAACTTCATCTTTATAGAGGTGATAAACCCCTTTAAACAATTTACCGCAGCCGATCGGCCAGGTAATCGGAGAACAGGCAATTTTCAGCTCACGCTCCACTTCGTCCATCACTTCCATCGGGTCACGGATGTCACGATCGAGTTTGTTCATGAAAGTCAGGATCGGTGTATCACGCAGACGCGTTACTTCCATCAGCTTACGGGTACGGTCTTCGACACCTTTTGCGGCGTCGATCACCATCAGACAGCAGTCAACGGCGGTCAGGGTACGGTAAGTATCTTCGGAGAAGTCTTCGTGCCCCGGGGTGTCGAGCAGATTAACCAGACACTGTTTGTACGGGAACTGCATCACGGACGTGGTGATGGAGATACCACGTTGCTTTTCCATTTCCATCCAGTCGGATTTGGCGTGATGGCTGGAGCCACGGCCTTTTACCGTACCGGCGGTCTGGATTGCCTGTCCGAATAACAGAACTTTTTCGGTGATGGTGGTTTTACCGGCATCGGGGTGAGAGATGATGGCAAATGTGCGGCGCTTAGCCACTTCAAGGGCGTATTCACTTGGAGACATGTTTTTCACGTTTCTGCGGTTGGTCCGCCCTGCATCGGGATTCACTTCACGTCAGAAGGTGACGTCAGGCAAAGCGGTAATAAAAGTTATAGCCGGCTATTTTCACTGATTTAGACGGGATGGGCAATCAATGGTTTTTTTGTGTGCTAACCCAGCGGCAGCGCCATCATAATCGCGTCTTCACGGCCTTGTGCGGCGGGATAATAGTTACGGCGGATGGAGACTTCGTTAAAGCCCAGGCTTTCGTATAACGCGATGGCTTTTGCGTTGGAGGCGCGGACTTCCAGCCAGAGCGTGAAAACGTCTTTTTTCTCAATCTGTTGGATGACGTCTTCCAGCAAGGCCCGGCCTAAGCCCTGACGCTGAAATGCCGGATCGATGGCAATATTGAACAGCGTGGCTTCATCAAGAACGATTTGCGTAATAGCAAAACCGGCCATCACGTCGTTGCGCATGATTTTGAGATTCAGATAGCGTTCGCCCTGATTGCTGGCGAGCGTTTTTTCCGTCCACGGAAAAGCATGGCTGGCCTGTTCAATTTCAAGTGCGCGGGGAAGATCAGCGGGCGTCAGGATAGAAATGTTGTTCATTTTCACAGATCTGCTGCCAGAGTGCGCGTTTTGCGCTGGCGTCTTGATAAAGCCCGGCGAGAGCCGGGCTGGATAACTGCGTACCGGCGAGCGTAAGCGGTTCGCTCAAACCCAGTCGCCAGATATTGCAGCGGGTGTCTTCCGGCAACATGGTTACCTGTTCCGGCGTCAGGCGGTAAACCTGCGGTTCAGCCAGTGCCAGACTGCGGAGCACATCGCGCACCAGCGGATCATCTTCAGCGGGCGGCACATCGGCGACAATCAATAATTTTGTCTCCGCAGGCAGGCTCACGGCGACTTCACCCTGCAAAACCGCAGGCCGGCGCAGCGTCCACTGGGTAATGCCCAGTTGTTGTAACAGTGTATCTCGTCTGGATGCCATGCCTGATCCCTGCCCGTTGAATAGCGAAAAGCCCGGCTATGCTAGCAAACACATCGAACATGCGCCAATAAACCTCTATAATCGCGCGTTACATTCCTGAGGAGCCACACCCTGATGTCTGCATTAACTCCGGCCAGCGAAGTCATACTGCGCCATAGCGAAGAATTTGAAGGCCGCCGCGTCCTGTTCGCCGGCGACTTACAAGATAACCTGCCTGCTGAACTCGACGCCGAAGAAGTCCGCGTTCACACCAATATGTATCACCACTGGCAGATGCTCAGCAAAACGCTGGGCGACAACGTGCAGTTCGGCTTACTGGCCGACGCAGACCTGATCGCGCCTTGCGATGTGCTGGTGTATTACTGGCCGAAGAGCAAGCTGGAAGCCAAATTCCAGCTTTTCAACCTGCTGTCACAGCTGCCGGTCGGTATCGACGTTTTTGTCATCGGTGAAAACCGCAGTGGCGTTCGCAGCGCGGAAACCACGCTGGAAGGCTTGTGCGAACTGAGTAAAGTCGACAGCGCGCGCCGTTGCGGCCTGTACCACGGGCGTCTGGAAAAACAGCCTGAATTTGATGCAAATGGCTGGTGGGATGAGTACATGGTCGAAGAAGTGACCATCAAAACCCTGCCGGGCGTATTCAGCCGTGAAGGTCTGGACAGCGGAAGCCTGTTGCTGATCAACAGCTTCGAAGAACCTGTTAAAGGCAAAGTGCTGGATGTGGCCTGTGGTTCCGGCGTTCTGGCATCAGTGCTGGCGACATACTCGCCGAAGATGAAAATCACGCTGAGCGATGTGAGCGCAGCCGCTATCGAAGCCAGCCGCGCCACACTGGCCGCCAATGATTTACCGGGCGAAGTGATCGCCAGCAACGTCTATTCCGACATTGCCGGTCGTTTTGACATGATCATCTCCAACCCGCCATTCCACGAAGGTCTGCAAACCAGCCTGACGGCGGCTGAGCAGCTGATCCGTGGCGCGGTCAGCCATCTGAATATCGGCGGCGAACTGCGCATTGTGGCTAACGCCTTCCTGCCTTACGCCGCGCTGCTGGATGACACGTTTGGCAGCCATGAAGTGCTGGCACAAAATGGCCGTTTCAAAGTGTACAAAGCAGTACGTGGCCGTCCGCCGCGTGATCCAAAGAAAAAGCGTTAATCCGTCGTTTTAGTGCTCGCTGAGGATGCGCATCATTTCTACGTTGTAACGGTCACCCGCCGCAACGTGGAAAGGAAACACTGCTTCGATCGCCGCGATTTCGGCTTCACTCAGGGAGACATCAAGCGCGGCGATGTTTTCCTCAAGATAATGACGACGTTTGGTGCCAGGGATTGGCACCAGATTATCGCTACGCGATAACACCCACGCCAGCGCCAGCTGCGACGGTTTCACCCCTTTTTCCTGCGCCAGTTCACCGATTTTTTCCGCCAGCTGCAGATTCTTCGCAAAGTTTTCACCTTCGAAACGCGGGCTGAAGCGACGGTAATCGTCGGGCTCAAGATCGTCCATTGAACGGATTTGTCCGGTCAGAAAACCGCGTCCCAGCGGGCTGTAGGGCACAAAACCAATACCAAGGCGTTCGCACGCCGGCAAAATCTCCGCTTCTACATCCCGCGACCACAGCGAATATTCCGTTTGCAGCGCGGTAACCGGATGCACTTTGTGCGCACGCTCCAGCAGGCTGACAGACACTTCACTCAGCCCGATGTAACGGATTTTCCCTTCCTGAACCAGATCCGCCAGCGCGCCCATGGTTTCCTCAACGGGTACGGAAGGATCAGGGCGATGCTGATAATAGAGATCGATAACATCCGTCCCCAGACGCTTCAGGCTGCCTTCAACGGATTGACGGACATAATCCGGATGTCCGTTGGTGGCGCGTGCGTGCGGGTTCGCGAGGTCACGCACTATGCCGAATTTGGTGGCCAGGAAAACTTTATCGCGACGCCCTTTCAGAAAACGTCCCAGCAGTTCTTCATTGGTATGCGGGCCGTACACGTCGGCGGTATCAAACATCGTGACGCCCAGTTCCAGCGCACGTTCCAGCGTCGCTATCGACTCTTTTTCATCCTGACCGGTGGTGTAGAAATCGCTCATGCCCATGCAACCCAAACCGAGCGCGGACACCATCGGACCCATTTTTCCAAGCTGACGTTGTTTCATTGAGATTCCCTCGTGACATGAAGAGTAAGTAACAGGAAGAAGTGTGGTTGTTATTGCGGATAAGATAAATCATCCAAAACGTGCAACACTGTTCATCAATCGCAAACAATCCTGAGCGCCTGCGGAGAAGAAAAATGGATCAGATACAGGCAATGAAAATTTTCATCCGTATCGCCGAGCTGGAGAGTTTTAGCCGCGCGGCGGAAGACCTTGATTTACCGCGCGCAACGGTCAGCACGACGCTGAAACGGCTTGAACAGCGGCTGGGCGTCCGGCTGTTTTTGCGCACAACGCGTCAGGTTAAAATCACCGATGAAGGCAAGATTTATTACCAGCGCTGCCTGCAATTACTGTCAGCGCTTGAAGAAGCCGATACCCTGTTTGCGCATCATAGAAACCAGCCCGCCGGAACAGTCAGAATCGACATGCCGCATTCGCTGGCGCGCGTGATGGTGATTCCGGCGTTGCAGGCATTTTATGAACATTATCCACATATCACCCTGAGCGTCAGCGCCAATGACAACTCCGTCAATCTGCTCGATCAGGGCGTGGATTGCGTGATTCGTGCGTGGCCGTCTGAAGATGAAAATCTGCAATCGCGGCATCTGGCCAATCTCGAACAAATCACCTGCGCGTCTCCGGCGTATTTCGCGAAATTTGGCACCCCGCAAACGCGTGCAGATCTCGCCACGCATCAGGCCATTGGCTACTTTTTCGCACATCAGCAGCCGGAATCGCATCTGGAATTTGTCACTGATGGCACGGTCGAAAAAATTCAGTTACGCCGTACGCTGACCGTCAGCGGCGCAGATGCGTACGTTGCAGCGGCAAAAGCCGGTTTTGGTCTGGTTCAGGTTTCAAGACTGGCGATTGCGCAGGAACTGGAACGGGGAGAACTGGTGGAAGTCCTGTCAGCCTTAACGCCGCCGCCGATGCCACTTTACATCATGTATCCGCCGGGACGCTTTCTCGCGCCACGTATTCGCGTGTTTCTCGACTGGCTGATTACGCTCTTTTCACAGCCGGATGCGTGAGTGGCGTCGTCGGTCATTAATAGAAAAATTGCTGATTAAACCATCAATTAACCTGGCTTCGTTCTGACAGATTGACCCATTCACCTTGAATATGTTGTTTTTTACATCAACCATCCGAAATGGGGGAAATAACAGTTGACGCCTGTGGGAAAATCTCTAGAATTCGCCCCCGTGGTTGTGTTACTTGCTGATGACATTCCGATGAATGCGTCAACACAGTAATCAATTGGTTCGCGATGGTGGCGGAATTGGTAGACGCGCTAGCTTCAGGTGTTAGTGTCCTTTGGATGTGAGGGTTCGAGTCCCTCCCTTCGCACCAAAACAATCACAAGATTTATATTGCACGGCACGGTACGCGATGGTGGCGGAATTGGTAGACGCGCTAGCTTCAGGTGTTAGTGTCCTTCGGATGTGAGGGTTCGAGTCCCTCCCTTCGCACCACTCCGGTGATATAAATCAGCAGTCAGCAGAATTCATCTGTGCGAAGGTGGCGGAATTGGTAGACGCGCTAGCTTCAGGTGTTAGTGTTCTTACGGACGTGAGGGTTCAAGTCCCTCTCTTCGCACCACATGATTCTGTTCTTCGGTTTTGCCTTCCTGTATTAACTCCTTCGATTTTAGAAAGTAAAAAATCCCCTTCGCTTTACTGTTTTTCCTGTTTCTCATCTTCGTATTCCTGTTTTCATCACAAACTAAAATTCAACGTCACTGCCGCCAGTCCGCCTGCCAGCGCCATAAATGAGGGCAGCAGCAGATAATGGCGCAGCGTCCGGTGGAACAGCATGCCCAGCGTCACCAGCATCGCGACCACGACCAGAACGCGCAGCTGGTCCAACGTCATATGTGCCAGCGCCAGCAACGGCATCAGCGCGCAAGGCAGCAATACCCCCCAGCCACTGGTCAGACGTTTACCCAGCATCCACACAACCGCCCAGATCCCACATGCCATGACAATTGCCGGTATCATAACCCTGCTCCAAATGCTGATAATGAGAACCAATATCATATAGGATTTTTTCTCATTTACCATACACCCCCCGCAATAAATCAGACGACACAACGCCCGTCTGCCAGCACGCCCGCCTTTAAGGTAAAGTCTGCGCAGTTATTTGCGGTCTTATACTCCGTTTGGGTGACACCTGCGTACAAAAGTGCTAATTTTAAAGGTGTTAAACCAAATTAGTGAAACCCGGCTAATTAAATTTTTTATAATAGTCACTGAAAAAACTATATTTATAGAATTCTAATAATTACCTATTAAAACCATTAGCCTGCCTGCATGGAACTTGTCTTAATGGAATAAGCACGCGGTATAGGGCGATAAGAATCTTTATCTATTCAGAACAACAGACGCTAAATAGAGTAAATTTGATGATATCTCATTCCTATGATGAACTGCTGAGAAGCAAACATCGGCTGGCGATGCTCCTATTCTTTTTTTTAAATAGTGCCACGGCGCTATTTTCGATGGTTTATCCCCCCGACAATGCAGCGGCGACCCCCTTCCCGCTGATACTGATTTTTGCACTTTGTTGTGGCGGGTTAATATTTTCTTTTTTCAGTAAGAAAAATTACTCTTCACATCTGAATATGTGTTCTGTGATTGTCGGTCTGTTATGGGCCTGGCAAATAGCATTACGTTTTGAGGAAGTCGGGCAAACAGATAAAAATTATCTGGTGATCAGCTTACTCAGTATATTCTTTATCAGCGCCATCGCTTTGTCAGATAATTTTCTGGCTTTTTGCCTGCATGCAGTACCTTCCACTCTTTGCGTCATCTTCCTGGATGACTTTCAGCACATCGGGCATATCCTGTTCACCGTTATGTTGCCACTGATTGGTTTGTGGCTGCATCACCTGATGCTCAAACGTAGCGACGAATTCACCCGCCGCATGGTGTCGAATCTCTACAGCGAAAGGGAAAAGTTCAGCGATCTCAGTATGCTGGATCCGCTCACCGGCCTGTACAACCGCCGTGGTTTGCAGAACAAGCTGGAAACCCTCTTTAATCAGGCTTCCGGCCATTACGTGATGCTGCTCGATATCGATCACTTCAAAGCCTACAACGACAATTACGGCCACAGCATGGGCGATCAGGCGCTGGTGCGCGTTTCTGCCGCCATTCGTGACGCCGTACGTTCGCGGGATGTGGTCGTTCGTTATGGCGGAGAAGAGTTTCTGGTGCTGATGTCGAACGTGAAGCAGGAACACGCAATCCGGATGGCAGAACGCATTCAGAATAAGGTTCTGGGCCTGAATATCCCGCATTTGTTTAACGCACAGGTCTCGACTCACGTTACCGTCAGCGCCGGGTTAGCTGCGCTGGAAGAGGGCGATTTTATTAGTGCCTTGGGCAACGCTGACGCCTCACTGTATAAAGCCAAAAATAGCGGGCGTAATAAAATATTTTATGCATGGGAAGAGAATAATGAGCGCCACGAAATCGCTGAAGAAAAATTAGCCTGATAATTGCCGGAAAGTAGCATTGATAACAGCGCGCTCATTGTTATTATTTTTGCCAGCGGTAATGATGCTGCCGCCCTGTTCGATAATAAAGTGCGCTCATTCATTATCACTGCATAATCATTCAACTTTCGGCCTGATTAATGGTTCAGGCTGAAAGTTAAACAGCTTGTTTACCTTATTGAATGTTACAAAACCCTGTTACCCGCCTGACTGAACGCCCTGCTTAAATAACCCTTTCATTTTGTAAATCCCCACAAAAATAAGATGTATAAAAATAATCCTAATCCCGACGTTGTTTTCTCATCGCCCCCACAGAATATTGCTTTTTCCCGCCAGGTTTTATGTTACAAAACCCGTCTACTTTATTGTTTTAACGCCATTATTTAGCCTGTTTCAAAATTTGTGAACTCTCTCACGCCCACCTTCCGGCGAGTGCCAGAGGCTATTTTCCCGTGGCACTGACCGGAAGGCTCCCTGATCGAACACTTCTTACACTGTTGCCCACCCGCCGTACTGACTTCTGACGGATCAGCGTGTTACGGCAGGCTTATTCACCTCATTACCACTCTGTTTCTCTACATAACAAAAGGTCCGGTGTATGAACAGTTCGATAGTTTTAGGGATTATCTGGCATCTGATAGGAGCGGCCAGCGCAGCCTGCTTCTATGCACCTTTCAAGCAAGTGAAAAGCTGGTCCTGGGAGACCATGTGGTCGCTGGGCGGTTTCTTTTCCTGGATTATTTTACCGTGGGCGTTGAGCTACGTACTTCTGCCCGATTTCTGGGCGTATTACGGCTCGTTCAGCTTTGCCACCCTGCTGCCGGTTTTCCTGTTCGGCGCGATGTGGGGCATCGGGAACATCAACTACGGCCTCACGATGCGCTATCTCGGGATGTCGCTGGGGATCGGCATCGCCATCGGGATCACCCTGATTATCGGCACGCTGATGACCCCGGTCCTGCAAGGCAAAATCGGTATGCTGTTCGGTACCGCCGGTGGCCGGTTAACGTTGCTCGGCGTGCTGGTGGCGGTGATTGGCGTGGCGATTGTCAGTTATGCGGGTTATCTGAAAGAGAAAGCGCTGGGGATTCAGGCGGAAGAATTTAACCTGAAAAAAGGGCTGATTCTGGCGGTGATGTGCGGGATTTTCTCCGCCGGGATGTCGTTTGCGATGAGTGCAGCGGTGCCGATGCACGACGCAGCACGCGCACTGGGCATCGACCCGCTCTACGTTGCCCTCCCAAGTTATGTAGTGATCATGGGCGGCGGCGCTCTCGTCAACCTCGGTTTTTGCATCATCCGTCTTGCGACACGAAAAAACCTTTCATTCAGGGCAGACATGTCCGTGGCGAAATCCCTGCTGGTGGCCAATATCCTGTTCTCCATCCTGGGCGGCACCATGTGGTATCTGCAATTCTTCTTTTACGCCTGGGGACACGCGAGCATTCCCATCGAATACGACTACATGAGCTGGATGTTGCACATGAGTTTCTACGTGCTGTGTGGCGGAATCATCGGTCTTGTTCTGAAAGAATGGGCCCGCGTCGGCAGAAAACCGGTTCGCATTCTCTGCCTAGGTGCGCTGGTGATTATTCTGGCTGCCAATATCGTCGGGCTGGGAATGGCACTCTGATTTTTCCACCGTAAACCCTGGCGGCAGAGCGTGCTTTGCCGTTATCAATCCGCCGCAATCAGCGAAAAAGGCTGCGGCGGCGTCTTTTTGGCCTGAGCAATAAACCGCTGCCGGTAATCCCTCGGCGAAACACCGTACGCACGGTTGAACACCACGGAAAAATAATTACTGTCGTCAAAGCCGCATTCGGCGGCCACGTCACCGATCGCCTTGTTGCCATAACGCAGCAAACTCATTGCCCGGCACAACCTGAGCTGGCGCAAATAGTTCATCACGCTTAGCCCGGTGTGTTGCTTGAATAACGCGCGCAGGCTGCGGGGATTCAACTGATGTTGCTGACAAAACGTCTCCAGATGGAACGGTTCGGCAATGCCTGCCCGCAGCGCCATAAGCAATAAATCCAGCTGATGTGCGTCGGGCAACACACCGCTGTCTGGCCGGTGCCGGAAGCGTAGCAAGAGCAGCGCCAGCTGCATCAGCAACGCTTCGCTCAGCTGAACAGACAGCGGCTCGGATTTCATACACTCCTTCGCCAGCTCATCCACTTTATCGCGCAAAACGGACATCCCGAGCGTGCTCAGCCGCCAGTAACGCTGTTCCTGGCTGGCATTTTCTCCCGGCAATAATTGCGCCCAGTCGGCTTCCAGCCGGAAACGTTCGCGGCAAAACAGCACATTATCGAGCGCCAGTTCATTGGCCGATTCATAGCTGTGCCGGTCTCTGGCGTTGATGTAAAACAGGTCGCCGCAGGTAATGGGATAGGGAATATCGTTCCAGATATGCATGCCGTTGCCACGCCAGACGATCACCAGTTCATCGAAATCGTGGTCATGGGTGGGAAAATCCGCCTGCGGATGGCGCTCTTCTACCACCACCGAGTTCATCCCGGTCAGAAAGAGGTCATTTTTATTGAGTCTTAAAGACATAGCAGCAATCCCATACCCGTTTGACGGCAAGATAAACGAGGCGGCTCAGGCAAAAACCTGAGCGCACGAGAGGCACCGCTTAACGTAGCTGATCACGCATGAGTTTTGGCGACACCGAAAATTCCCGACGGAACTGCGTCGAGAAATGGTTACTGTCACTGAACCCGCAGGCATAAGCGATATCCGTAATGCTCTGATCGCTGTGATGTAAACGACGGCGGGCTTCCAGCAGGCGCAGGCGGTTGAGATACCGCTGCGGCGTCATGCCGGTGTAATGCTTCATCTGCCGGTGCAGCGTGCGCAGCGCCAGCGAAAAACGTTCGGCGGCCTCGGTCCAGTTAACGTCCTCACTGTAATGTGACTGGAGCCATTGCAAAAGTTGGTTAACCTTGTTTTCCGAGGTATCTCGCAATTGTGGCTGAAAACAGTCCTGATAAAGCAGGATCAGCAACTGTAAAAACAGGCTTTCGCGCGTGGCGATGTGTTCCATTTCTACACTGGCGGGCAGCGCTTCCAGCTGCGCGATACAGTTCAGAACCTGATGCAACACGCACGGGCTGAGCTGCCAGTGGATCTGCGACTGATAGTGATGCTCCTGTGGCAGAAAATGGCCGACATCCTGAATAAAGCGAAACGCTTTTGGCGAACGGAAAAGCACATTGGTCAGCCGCAGGTTATCCACGTTTTCAAACAAATGATGATCGCTGGCGCGGACAAAACACACCGTTCCGGCGGTCAGGGTATACGGATTGTCATTAAAGATGTGCACGCCCGATCCGCTTTCCACCAGCATAATCTCGTGGAAATCGTGGTAATGCTCCGGGAAAACGTCTTGCGGTAGACGCCGCTCAACCGTCACAGTCAGCTCAGGTGCCGCAAAATAATCATCACCCTTCAGTAACGTCATTTATCGCCTCCGGTTCAGGAAATCATGATGCTTCGGAAAACCACCCTACCCTGCGCGTGCCGTTCTTGCCTTCAAACGGCGGCGTGAAAAACGTCATAAACGGTCAGATTTTTAAGATTCACCCCTTCACGCAACAGATCTGCGGCGAAGATCACAGTCGCCCGCCCCGCCCGCATCCCCGTTTGCAAAACCTCGCCAGCGCCAGCTTTCGGCTGATCTGTGATCTGCCTCGCATCTACCTTTTTAATGCTGCCATCCCGTCAAAACCGATGGCAATCACCGGAAGGTGACCCTGCAACGCCTCCCCTACACTGGCCGCATATTCAATAAGGAATGGCCGCTATGAGAACTCACCATCTTGCCGCTATTGACCTCGGCGCTTCCAGCGGCCGGGTAATGCTGGCGACGTTTACCCGCCACGATGCAGACCCGGCAGCAACGCTGACGCTGAAAGAAATTCACCGTTTTCCCAATAACCTGATGCACGTAGATGGTCACGAAACCTGGGATCTTGATGCGCTTGAAAAGCACATTCTCGAGGGGCTGAACCGCCTGGATGCGTCGGGCATTCAGCTCGACGGTATCGGCATTGATACCTGGGGCGTGGATTATGTCCTGATCGACGAATACGGCCAGCGTGTAGGGTTGCCCGTTTCCTACCGCGACAACCGCACCGAAGGCGTCATGGCGCGGATGGAGCAACAGCTGAGCCGCGAAGCGATTTACCAAAAAACTGGCATCCAGTTTATGCCGTTTAATACGCTCTATCAGTTGCGTGCACTGAGCGAACAGCATCCTGAGGTCGTAGAAAAAGCCGCGCATCTGCTGATGATCCCGGATTATTTCCTTTACCGTCTTACCGGCAAGCTGAATCAGGAATACACCAACGCCAGCACCACGCAGATGCTGAATATTTCCACCGGCGACTGGGATGAAGATCTGCTGAAACTGGCAGGCGTACCGCGTCAATGGCTGACAAAACCGAGCCAGCCCGGCCATTCTCCCGGCCTGTGGCACAGCCCGCGCGGCCGCAGCGTACCCGTTTTCAGTGTCGCCACGCATGACACCGCCAGCGCAGTCGTGGCCGCGCCGCTCACCGGCACGCACAGCGCCTATATCAGTTCCGGCACCTGGTCGCTGATGGGCATCGAAAGCCCGAAAGCGTTCAATCACGTCGGCGCGATGCACGACAATGTCACTAATGAAGGCGGCATCAACGGCAGCTACCGCGTACTGAGCAATATTATGGGGTTATGGCTGTTCCAGCGCGTCTGCCGCGAACTGAATATTCAGGACCTGCCTTCATTAATTACGCTGGCCAAAAACGTCCCGCCGTTCACCTATCTGATTAACCCGAACGAAGACCGCTTTATCAATCCGCCGTCAATGGTCGATGCCATCCGCGAAGCCTGCGGGCAGGCGGGAGAACCGGTTCCGGTCTCACCGGCTGAACTGGCGCGCTGTATTTTCGACAGTCTTGCCATGTTGTACCGGCAGGTGGCCGTTCAGCTGGCGAAGCTGCAAGGCGAGCCGCTTCGCGACATTCACATTGTCGGCGGTGGCAGCCAGAACCAGTTCCTGAACCAGCTTTGCGCAGACACCTGTCAGGTAAACGTCAGCGCCGGGCCGGTTGAAGCCTCCACGCTTGGCAATATCGGCTGCCAGCTGATGGCCCTTGATGCCGTAAAAGATGCCGCTGAATTTCGTCGCATTGTCGCCACGAATTTCGAACAACGCCATTACCTCCCCCGTATTCACGAGGATTTCCCAATTCACTGGCGCCGTTTTCAGGCGCTCTGTCACGCCAATGAGGAGCTCGCAGTATGACTTCATCTATCGATCACGCATGGACGCTAGCCAAAGAACGTTTTGCCCAGCTGGGCATTGATGCCGAAGCTGCAATCAAACAACTCGATTCCCTGCCGGTTTCCATTCATTGCTGGCAGGGGGATGACGTCGCGGGTTTTGAAAATCCGGAAGGCGGGCTGACCGGCGGTATTCAGGCGACCGGCAATTACCCCGGCAAAGCGCGGAATGCACAACAGCTGCGGGCGGATTTAGAACTGGCGATCTCAATGATCCCCGGCCCTAATCGCCTGAATCTGCATGCTATTTATCTGGAATCCGATAATCCGGTTCCGCGCAATGAAATCGAACCGAAGCATTTCACCGGCTGGGTCGACTGGGCGAAGAAAAACAAATTGGGTCTGGACTTTAACCCGTCCTGTTTTTCGCATCCGATGAGCGCGGACGGCTTCACGCTCTCCAGCGCCAATCCGGAAATCCGCCAGTTCTGGATTGAACATTGTCAGGCCAGCCGTCGCGTTTCCGCCTCCTTTGGCCGCGCGCTGGGCACGCCTTCCGTCATGAATATCTGGGTTCCGGACGGCATGAAAGATGTCACCGTGGATCGTCTGGCACCGCGCCAGCGCCTGATGAGTGCGCTCGACGAAGTAATTGCCGAGAAGTTTGATATCACCGAACACATCGACGCCGTCGAAAGCAAACTTTTCGGCATCGGCTCTGAAAGCTACACCGTCGGCTCCAACGAATTCTATCTGGGCTACGCCGCCAGCCGCGGCACCGCGCTGTGCCTCGATGCCGGGCATTTCCATCCGACCGAAGTGATCTCCGACAAAATCTCGGCCGCCATGTTGTATGTGCCGCGCCTGCTGCTGCACGTCAGCCGTCCGGTGCGCTGGGACAGCGACCACGTCGTGCTGCTGGATGACGAAACGCAGGCCATCGCCAGCGAAATCGTGCGCCATAACCTGTTCAACCGCGTGCATATCGGGCTGGATTTCTTCGACGCTTCCATCAACCGCATCGCCGCCTGGGTTATTGGCACCCGCAACATGAAAAAAGCCTTGCTGAAAGCGCTGCTGGAACCGACCGACCTGCTGAAAAAACTGGAAGTCGAAGGCGATTACACCGGCCGCCTGGCCCTGCTGGAAGAACAAAAATCGCTGCCGTGGCAGGCCGTCTGGGACATGTATTGCCAGCGTCACGACGTGCCGGTCGGCGCTCAGTGGCTGGATACCGTTCGTCATTACGAAACCAGCGTGCTGGCAAAACGCTGATTATCGAAGAATTTATGGCTGAAAAGCATTCACCTTATTCGCAGGAAAGAACTGATGAAAACATTATTTAGCGCGTGGTTTGTACAGGGCATGGTCAAAGCGACCACCGATATGTGGCTGAAAGGCTGGGACGAGCGCAACGGCGGCAACGTCAGTATGCGTCTGCTACCGGAAGACGTGGCACCGTACAAAAATGATTTTTACGCCCAGCCGCGTCAGGTTGAACTGACCCAGCACGCGCCGGATCTGGCTAACGAATACTTCATCGTGACCGGCTCAGGTAAATTCTTCCGCAATGTGCAGCTCGCCCCTGCCGAAGCGCTGACCGTTATTCAGCTCGATGACAAAGGCGCCAGCTACAAAATCCTCTGGGGCCTGACCGCGGGCGGCCTGCCGACGTCAGAACTGGCATCCCATCTGCAATCACACGCTGTGCGTAAACGCGTCACAAACGGGCAGGATCGCGTGATCATGCACTGCCACGCCACCAACCTGATTGCGCTAACCTATGTGCTCGAACCCGACAGCGCGAAAATCACCCGCAAGCTGTGGGAATGCAGCACCGAATGTCTGGTGGTCTTCCCCGACGGCGTGGGCATTGTGCCGTGGATGGTCCCGGGCACCGACGGCATCGGCGCAGCCACTTCCGACCGGATGCAACATCACAGCCTGGTGCTGTGGGCCTTCCACGGGATCTTCGGCTGCGGCCCGACGCTTGATGACGCCTTTGGTCTGATCGACACCGCGGAAAAATCGGCGGAAATACTGGTGAAAGTGATTTCAATGGGTGGGATGAAACAGACGATCCAAACCGACGAGCTGATTGCGCTGGCTAAACGTTTTGACGTCACACCTTTTGAGGCCGCTTTAAAAGCCTGAACCGGCCATTAAGGCTCCCACTTATTAAAAACCCGGCACAGGAACGACGGAAAGTTTCCTGTCGCCGGGACCGGCGCAGATCAGGAGCCGCGCGGTCAGAATATTGATTTTAAATAAAATATGAGAGGGAATTTTATGAGTTTCATGCTTGCTCTTCCAAAAATCAGCCTCCACGGCCAGGGCGCGATCAGCGATATGGTTGCGATGCTGGCGACAAATCAACCGGGCAAAGCGCTGATCGTCACTGACGGTCAGCTGGTCGAGTTAGGTCTGCTCGATGGCCTGTTCTCCGCACTGAAAGCCGCCGGACTGCCGTATGCGTTATACGGCGGCGTGGTGCCTAATCCGACTTCCGCACACGTAGACGAAGGTTTCCGTCAGTATCAGGAAAATCATTGCGATTATCTGATTGGTTTCGGCGGCGGCAGCCCGATTGATACCGCAAAAGGCATCAAAATTCTGACAGCCAATCCGGGGCCGGTGACGATTTATTCCGGCGTCGGCAAAGTGACGAAACCGGGCGTATTTCTGGTGGCGGTCAACACCACGGCCGGTACCGCTGCGGAACTGACCAGTAATGCGGTGATCATCGACAGCCAGCGTCAGGTAAAAGAAGTCATTATCGATGCGAATCTGATCCCGGATATCGCGGTGGACGATCCGTCGATTATGCTGAAGATCCCCGCAGATGTTACCGCAGCCACCGGTATGGACGCCCTGACGCACGCCATCGAAGCCTATGTTTCTGTCGGCGCGCATCCGCTGACCGATCCGACGGCGCTGGCGGCGATCTCGACCATTACCCGTTGGCTGCCAGAAGCGGTGGATCATGGCGACAATATTGAAGCGCGCGAGAAAATGGCGCAGGGACAATATCTGGCCGGGATGGCGTTTAACAGCGCCGGGCTGGGATTAGTGCATGCGCTGGCGCATCAGCCGGGCGCGACGCACAACCTGCCGCACGGCGTCTGTAATGCCATTCTGCTGCCGGTTGTGGAAGAATTTAACCGTGCTTACGCCCCGCATCGTTTTGCCGATATCGCACGCGCCATGGGCGTGAATACGCAGGGCATCAGCGAAACGCAGGCCAGCATTGCGGCGATTAAAGCGATCCGTGATTTGTCGGCGAGAGTGGGAATTCCATCAGGATTCAGAGCATTAGGCATAGTCGAAGCCGACATTGAAGGCTGGCTCGACAAAGCGCTGGCTGACCCTTGCGCGCCGTGCAACCCGGGAACCGCTACGCGCGAAGAAGTGCGCGAGCTTTACATGAAAGCGATGTGACTTCTTTTCTCCTCCCCCTTCGCAGGGGAGTGAGAAAACCAAACCAGGAGAATTCGAATGATCCGTAAATCCTTCGTTATGCAGGTCAACCCGAATGCGCATGCGGAATATCAGCGGCGGCATACACCGATCTGGCCGGAACTGGCGGAGATCCTGAAAGCACACGGCGCGCACCACTACAGCATTTTTCTCGATGAAAAACGTAACCTGCTGTTCGGGTATGTGGAGATTGAATCAGTAGAAAGATGGAACGCCGTGGCGAAGACGGAAATCTGCCAGCAATGGTGGAAGCATATGGCAGACGTGATGCCTGCCAATGCCGATAACAGCCCGATCAGCAGCGATCTTAAGCCGGTCTTTTACCTCGATTAACCCGCTGTTCCCCGCTTTTTCCCTGCGCGGCAGACTGACCGTTTTTCCCCTGAGCCGGTCTGGCCGCCGCCGGTTTTTTCCCTGCACGGAATTCGGTGGATTTACCTTTTCCGGTCGCCGGATTTTGCGCTTTGGATCCGGTGAAACGCGTCGCGGCCGGTTTGTCTTTCCCGGAACGTGATGGCGTAAATTTCGGATCAAAGCCGTCCGGAGGCACCAGGCAATCCGGGCGGATGCCGATCAGGCGGCGCATACCCATCGCCGTCAGCGCTTCGCGGATCACCGGCCAGTTCACCGGATCGTGATAACGCAGCAACGCTTTATGCAAGCGACGCTGACGATCGCCTTTCGGCACCACCACGTCCTCACTTTTGTAATCCACTTTCCCGAGCGGATTTTTGCCGCTGTAATACATGGTGGTCGCGCTGGCGAGCGGTGACGGATAGAAGTTCTGCACCTGATCCAGCCGGAAGCGGTTCTTCTTAAGCCACAGCGCCAGATTGATCATATCTTCCGTTCGCGTCCCCGGGTGGGCAGAGATGAAATAAGGGATCAGATACTGCTCTTTTCCGGCCTGTTTGGAATAGCTGTCGAACAGCTCTTTGAACCGGTAATAACTGCCCATTCCCGGTTTCATCATTTTCGACAACGGCCCGGTTTCGGTGTGCTCCGGCGCAATTTTCAGATAACCGCCGACGTGATGTTCGGCCAGCTCTTTGATATAACGCGGATCTTCCACCGCCAAGTCATAACGCACGCCGGACGCAATCAGGATTTTCTTGATGCCTTTCAGGCTGCGCGTGCGGCGGTATAGATTGATGGTCGGCTCATGGTTGGTGTCCATGTGCGTACAGATTTCAGGATAAACGCAGGATGCGCGTCGGCAGCTTTGTTCCGCTTTTGGCGACTGGCAGCGCAGCATATACATGTTTGCCGTCGGGCCACCAAGATCGGAAATCACGCCGGTAAAGCCGGGCACGCTGTCGCGGATCTCTTCGATTTCGCGCACGATCGACTCTTCCGAACGGCTCTGAATGATCCGCCCTTCATGTTCAGTGATCGAGCAAAACGCGCAACCGCCGTAGCAACCACGCATGATGTTGATCGAAAAACGGATCATGTCATACGCCGGGATCGTGGATTTGCCGTAAGAAGGATGCGGCACGCGCTGGAAAGGCAGGCCAAACACTTCGTCCATTTCTTCCGTGGACAGCGGGATCGCCGGAGGATTAATCCACACATAGCGATCGCCGTGTTTTTGCATCAGCGCCCGCGCACAACCCGGGTTAGTTTCGTGGTGCAAAATACGCGAGGTATGGGCGTACAGCACTTTGTCGCCCTTCACTTTTTCGAACGACGGCAGCAGAACGTAGGTTTTCTCCCACGGCTTCGGCTTTGGCGCACGAACGGTAATCGGCTGCGGCGCATCCGGCGCAGGAAGTTCCCCTTCGGAGCAGGGTAAATCCTCGCCGTACGGGTTCATGATCGGCTCAATTTTACCGGGCTTATCGAGCCGCGTGGAATCCACCCCGCTCCAGCCAATCAGCGCAGTTTTGCGCATCACGGCGGTATTTCGCACGTCGTGAATATCTGCAATCGATTCGCCCGCCGCCAGTCGGTGCGCCACTTCCACCAGAGGTCGCTCGCCGTTGCCATAAATCAGCATGTCAGCTTTGGAATCCACCAGCACCGAACGGCGCACGGTATCGGACCAGTAATCGTAATGCGCGATACGCCGCAAACTGGCTTCAATACCGCCGAGTAAAACCGGCACATCGCTGTAGGCTTCTTTGCAGCGCTGCGTGTACACCAGCGTTGCGCGATCGGGGCGTTTGCCGCCGACATTGCCCGGCGTGTAAGCATCGTCATGGCGCAATTTCCGGTCAGCGGTGTAACGGTTGATCATCGAATCCATATTTCCGGCGGTCACGCCGTAAAACAGGTTCGGCTTCCCGAGCCGCATAAAATCGTCTTTATTGGTCCAGTCCGGCTGCGCGATGATCCCCACGCGGAACCCCTGCGCTTCCAGCATGCGGCCGATGATCGCCATCCCGAAACTCGGGTGATCGACATACGCATCGCCGGTCACCACGATCACATCGCAACTGTCCCAGCCAAGTTCATCCATTTCTGCCCGTGTCATCGGGAAAAACGGCGCTGTACCGTAGCATTCGGCCCAGTAGCGCGGGTAAGAAAACAATGTGCGATCGGGCTGGATCAGGCTGATTGGCATAGGAGGTTCTTCGTTCGACGGCAAATAATTGGCCGCAAATTATACGGGGGCTAAAATTTCGACGGGCGGGCAAATCACTCAGATTTGATTTAGATCAGTTTTTGTTTTTGTGTACGAAATAAGGCCTGCGGGGATCAGGAGATCCTGACGGGTAAAATGATCACGCTTGCCATTCAGCGATAACTGATGGGAATTCACCCCTGGCGAACCCGGTTTGTAGCTGTAAGCCATGTCAAAAGCCGGAGCAAGTTTCCATTGAAAATCTTCATTCAAAAAAAACCGAAGTTCTTTGTGTGGTCATCATGATTTCGGGCGACGATGTTAAATACCCTCCGGCGATACAACTCTAAAGGATCACTTTTGCTCTGACGCAGCACCCGCATGAGTGAGAACAATTGCTCGTAGCTGTCTGCTTATAATCCGCATGATCCATTGCGCAAAGCGACTGATAATGAATTTTACGGTTGCCGTCCCTGTCGAAGCATTTCGTCATAAAATTAGTCGAGTTTATTTTGATAAGGGATACCTAAAAGACCCTATAAAAAAGGCCTGCTGGTTTCCCCGCAGGCCTTTTGTTTTTATGACTTCTCAACGCAATGACAACGTTATTTCTTCGCCAGTGCCTCGAACACTTTTTCGACGGCGACCGCGCCCGGATCTTTCACGCCTTTCAGGCTGTTGCTGTTGAGATATGAAGAACGACCTGCATTGGCTTTTTTCATGCTGGCGGTGTCTTTTGCACCTTTGGCCGCAGCTTTGGCAGCGCCCTTCAGCGCCTCTTTTTTGCCTAATGCTTCCAGCGCAGGTTGCAGCGCGTCGATCATCGTGCGATCGCCGAGATCGGCGCCGCCATAATGTTTCATCCGCTCCAGGCCAAACAGCAGCGCTTTCGGCAGCTTCTCGCCTTCCGCCACCTTTTTGCCCGCCGCCGTGAAGAAGATCGACATCAGTACACCGCTGGATCCGCCCATCACGACGGCCAGACGATCGCCGACGACGCCGAGGAGATCGGCCACATTGTTCAGCGGCAGTTTTTTTCCTTTGTTCTGTTTCTGAATATCCCGCGCACCGCTGGCAAACGTTGAACCGGTATCGCCGTCGCCGACTTTGGCATCCAGCTTGTTCAGTTCATCTTCGAGGTCAGAAAGCGTCTGCGTGATGGTTTCGACAATTTTGCCGACCGCCGCATTAGACGAGGCTTTCGCGACTTTCTTCTCGCTGATCTTCTTACCTTTTTTGGTCGCCAGTTTTTCCAGTTTCACCAGCGGCTGCCAGCCGGACGCTTCAACTTCTGCCAGCAATGCTTCTTCGATGCCGCCTTTGAGCGCAATCACCGAGAGTGAGAAACCTTTCATATCCAGCGCGCTGACCAGCGACGCCGGGCCAATCAGATAACGGATTGAACCGCCGAGCGCGGAATGCACCAGCTCTTTAGTCAGCTGATTCATCTCCAGCGGCGAAACGCCACCGAGGTTGTTGACCAGCACGGCCAGTTTGTCGCTTTTCTTCACATGTTCCTGAAGTTTTCCGACCAGCGTATCAATCACTTTTTTGCTGTTCTGGGTTTTCATGGTCGATACGCCCGGTTCGCCGTGAATGCCCAAACCCAGCTCAACGTGGCCGGACTCAATGCGCTGTTCTTCTTCATCTTCCCCGCCGCCGGGCAGGTTACAACCGGCTGCCGCCACGCCGATACTGGCCGTCGCATCAATAGCCTGTTGGGCAATTTTGGTCACTTCTTTCAGGGATTTGCCCTGTTCGGCCGCATAACCGGCAATCTTGTGAACCAGCGCCGTGCCCGCAATGCCACGCGGCTGTTTGTTATCCGGCAGGGAAATGTCATCAGACACCATCACCAGTTCGACGTTGTATCCCAGGCCTTTGGCTTTTTCTGCCGCAAGGCCAAAGTTGAGACGGTCGCCAGTGTAGTTTTTGACAATCAGCAGGCAGCCCGATTTCCCGGTCACCGCAACAATGGCGTTGAGCACCGCGTCAACGCTCGGCGATGCAAATACTTCGCCACACACTGCCGCCGTCAGCATCCCTTTACCGACAAAACCGACGTGCGCCGGTTCATGTCCGGAACCGCCACCGGAAATCAGCGCGACTTTTTTCTTATCCCAGTCGCGCCGCACGACCACGCGGATTGCAGGATCAATGTCCAGCTTCGCCAGATTTTTGTAGGGAGAGGTCAGGATCACCCCTTCGATCACATCGTTAATCAGAGTCTTGCGGTCATTCATAAAAAATTTAGACATGCAGAGCTTTTCCTTTTAACTGTTTTCCAGGTGTGGAGAGGTAATGAAAAAGTATAGATAACCAAAAACATAACACAGGGAAAATGCGCGAAGGGAGCGGGAAAGGCGGTTTCCCGCCTTTTCAGAAATGAGGTAAAAAGAGGATTAATTACAGGCTAAAACTTTAATCGCCAGACCACCTGTGGACGTTTCACGATACTTCGAGTTCATGTCTTTGCCGGTTTCGTACATGGTTTCGATGACTTTATCGAGGCAAACGCGCGGCTCACTGGTACGGCGAAGCGCCATGCGCGAGGCGTTAACGGCTTTCACCGCTGAAATCGCATTTCGTTCAATGCACGGCACCTGAACCTGTCCGGCCAGCGGATCGCAGGTCAGCCCGAGATGGTGCTCCATCGCGATTTCTGCCGCCATAAAGACCTGCGCGGTGCTGCCACCCAGAAGCTCGGTCAGACCCGCCGCCGCCATGGAACAGGCCACGCCGACTTCGCCCTGACAACCGACTTCAGCACCGGAAATCGACGCATTCATTTTGAACAGAATGCCGACGGCACCCGACGCGAGGAAGAAACGGCTGTAGGAATCGGGACTGATCGGGCGGATAAACTGATCGTAATACGTCAGAACGGCCGGAATAATCCCGCACGCGCCGTTGGTCGGCGCAGTCACTACACGGCCACCTGCAGCATTTTCTTCATTCACCGCCATGGCGTACATGTTGATCCAGTCAACGACGCCCATCGGATCGACGTTATTTTTATCCTGCGTGACCAGAATGCGACGCAGAGCCGCTGCACGACGGTTGATTTTCATCGGACCGGGCAATAACCCTTCCGTATGAATTCCGCGGGTGATCCCTTCACTCATCACATTCCAGATGGCAGCAAAGTGATCGCTGATTTCGTTACGGGTATGCCCCGCCAGTTCGTTTTTCAGCATCAGCGCCGACAACGACAGGCCGGTTTCCGTGCAATGTTTTTGCAGATCGCTGGCCGAACGGAACGGGTACGGACGCACGACAGGGTTTTCGTCCTGTACGCCAAATTTGCTGGCTTCGACAATAAAACCGCCGCCAATAGAATAGTAGGTCCGGGTATACAGCAGCTCATCGCCATTAAAAGCGCTGATGGACATGCCATTTTCATGCAAGGGCAAATTGCTGGTGTGGAAATTCATGCCGGAACCGGCCGGGAAATCCACTTCTTTCGCTCCTTTACCCAGCATCAGACGACCGGAAGTTTCCACCTGGTGTATAAAACCGGGGATCGCATCGATATCAACGTCATCCGGCATGTTGCCGGCCAGCCCCATAATGATAGCCAGATCAGTATGATGACCTTTACCGGTCAAAGATAAAGATCCGTAAACATCCACAGCAACGCGGGTTGTCTGGTCAATATGGCCTGAAGAGATAAGTTCATCAGTGAATATTTTCCCGGCTTTCATCGGGCCGACAGTATGCGAACTGGAAGGACCAATACCAATTTTGAAAATATCGAAGACGCTGATCACGATAGACTCCATGTCTGAATAGGATTAAGGAATAAATAAAGATGACGGTGGATAAAACCGAAGCAGTGAGCGGAATAACACCCGCTCACCGGATATTACGATTGAATGAATTAATCCATCAGACTAAATACAATGGCAGACATGGCAATCAACCCCATAATAACCACGAACACATTACTGATATGACCGCTGTATTTTTTCATCGCGGGTACTTTGCGAATGGCATACATCGGCATCAGGAATAACAGCATCGCAATAATCGGGCCGCCCAGCGTTTCAATCATTCCTAAAATACTTGGGTTCAGCGTTGCGACTAACCAGGTGGTTAATAACATGAAGATACCGGTATAACGGTTCAGCGCTGGCAGAGGAATTGTTTTTCCTTTGCTGCGCAGTGATTTAATCACCATACCGTTAAAACCTTCACGCGCGCCCAGATAATGACCGAGGAAAGATTTAGTAATCGCAATAAAGGCAATAAATGGCGCGATATAAGCAATCACCGGGTTAGAGAAATGGTTAGCTAAATAAGACAGAATTGAAACGTTCTGTGCTTTTGCTTCCATCAGGTTTTCCGGAGACAGACTCAGGACGCAGCTGAAGACGAAGAACATCACCGTCAGCACCATCATAATGTGGCTAAATGCCAGAATACGGGAGCATTTTTTCTCAGCATCTTCGCCGTACTCTTTACGTTTTGCGACAGCAAAAGAAGAGATGATCGGGGAATGGTTGAAGGAGAACACCATCACCGGAATGACCAGCCAGAGCGTCATCAACATGCCATGACCCACACCGTTACCGGACAGAGACACGTTTTCAAATACCGACGTATTCCAGTTAGGAATAAGGTACAGCGCCAGCGCCATCAGCACGGCAACAAACGGGAAGACCAGAATGCTCATCGCTTTCACGATCATTTCCTGCCCGAAATGTACCAGCGTCATTAAGCCGAGGATCAGAACCAATGACAGCAACGCACGCGGTGGCGCATTCATGTGCATCTGGTGAGTAATAAAACTCTCAACCGTATTGGTAATGGCCACGCTGTAAACTAAAAGGATGGGATAAATCGCGAAGAAATAAAGCAGGGTAATTAACTTACCGGCTGAAATACCGAAATGCTCTTCAACAACTTCCGTAATATCTTCGCCCGCATTCTTACCGGATAATACAAAGCGTGTTAATCCACGGTGAGCAAAGAAAGTCATTGGGAAGGCAAGAATTGCCATGATGATTAACGGAATTAAACCGCCAATCCCTGCATTAATAGGAAGAAATAGAACACCTGCACCAATTGCCGTTCCGTAGAGGCCTAACATCCACATGGTGTCAGTTTTACGCCAGGAACTTACCGATTTTTTAGACAGCGTCCCGATTGTTGTATTATCCATGATTCCTCAGTACCTAATTATAAAAATAATTCCGTTTTCCCCAGGAATGGTTGATGTTTTTTTACTGCACCCGTCATCAAAAAAACCACCCTGACGGATAAAACATACCATTAATGCGGGCATGATACCTATCAGCAGCATAAAAATCTGGGGAACAACCTGGCTTTGAGATCATGATCACGAATAACTAAATATTTCCGCCTGATATTCCTTTAAATTCAAAATCATTAACATTTCCTGCAATTTAAATTCATCAATTAGTGATTCCGATAACATTTATTTTTTGTCATATTTTGTTATCCACGTGACTATTATTTAAATAACGGTTGAATTGCCAGCAAAGTGTATTATTTATCGCCGTTTCTGGCCGTCCTGAACTGACTAAAAAACAAACAACTTTCGCACCCAAATCATTACCCCTGCTTCAGGAAGCGCCATTTGCCTGCCTTGTGTAAAAATTTCGAAACAAAGCAGGCGGCGTAACAAGTTGAAAAATTTCTTACTGACGCTTTCAGAACTCATGCCGATAAAGTTATTCTTATTCCGGAGAAATAATTTCAACCGGAAGAAAACGCTGAGCGACTCAATGGGAAAAGCCCGAACTCTTTTTTGCCTGTCAGTGAAGACTCATTCCCGCCGTTTTTTGAAGGCTGTGTATGGCTTTGCGCTGCTGACATTGCTTCTGGCCGTTCCGCTGGCGCCCGGTGTGGCAGAAACCGGTGATGCGGCCACGAACGCCACCGTCGCGCAGACGGTCAACGGCATTCTCAGCTATTCGCGCTGGCCTGACGGCACCACCTCCTCGGCGCTGACGCTGTGCATCATTCCGCCGGTAAAATATGCCGCGCAATTAACGCCGGACGGCAGCGCATTTTCCGGCAGATCCCTTAAGGTTTTAACCCTTCCGATAGACAGCCCGCTGCTAACGTCGGAGTGCAACGCCATTTATTCCGGCAGTACAACCGCCGCACAACAGACAGATTTACACCAGCGCCTGGAAGGGCATTCGATTTTGACCATTGGCGAGCAGGATGATGCCTGCGCATTACTGAACGCATTTTGTCTGGTGATTACAGCTCAGCACACCGGTTTTAAATTGAATCTGGATACGCTGTCCCGCAGCGGCGTACGGGTTAATCCCGCCGTATTACAACTTGCCAGGGAAAAGGAGTGACCATGGAAAATAAAATTCCTGTTCCTGACACAGAACAGCAGAGCCCGCGCACGACGTTAAGCGCAGCCCTGAACAGAATCCATGTGATTGTTATTGTGACGGCGATTGGTCTGGCAGGCTTTTTACTCACCCTGCTGGCCCTGATCGCTTTGCGTTCGCATGCCCAAAGCAACCTCGAGCTGACGGCGCGCGCGATTGGCTACACCACGGAAGCGGCGCTGGTCTTTAACGATCCGGCGGCCGCACACGACTCGCTGGAGTTCATCGCCAAACGCGGTGATTTTACGCAGGCAAAAATCCTGACGCCTGCTGGTGCGACATTCACGGAGTGGCAGCGCCCGATTAACACTAACTGGGACAAGCTCGGCCAGTTCGTCGGGCACCTCGCGTTCCCGGAGCCGATTACCACGCAGGTGATCCACTCCGGTTCCGTCATTGGCACCATCTGGCTCGCCGGTAACGGCACCAGCCTGATTGGTTTCCTGCTGGAAACCGTGCTTAGCCTGCTGGGTTGTCTGGTGCTGACGGCGCTGGTCGCGCTGTATTTTTCGCGCCGGATGCAGAAAGGGATTGTCAATGCGCTGGGCCATATTACGCACGTTACGCACGAAGTGAGCGCTAACCGCTCTTTCAATCTGCGCGTACCCTCTGCCCCGATTGTCGAGCTGCATACGCTGAGCCAGGACTTCAACAGCCTGCTGACCGAGCTGGAAGCCTGGGAAAACCACATGCGCAACGAAAACAGTTCGCTGACGCAAAAAGCGTTGCACGATGGATTGACGGGTCTGCATAATCGCGCGTTCTTTATTGATACCCTAAATCAGTGCTTCAACCCGATGCGTCCGCCTCTGTCGCTGGCTCTGCTGTTTATTGATGTCGATAACTTTAAAGAGATCAATGACACGCTGGGGCATGCCGCCGGGGACCGTGTGCTGATGGTGATCGGCGAACGGCTGGCAAAAACGCTGCGTCAGGGCGATGTGCTGGCGCGTCTGGGGGGCGATGAGTTTGCTATCCTGCTCGATCCGATGATTTCCACGGCGGAAGCCGTGGCCTTCGCCGAGCGGATTGTCGACATCATGAAAACACCGGTGATCCTGCTCAATAACAAGACACTGGATGTTTCCCTGAGTATCGGTATTGCGTTGTCGCCTTCGCAGGCGAACAGCGCGAAAGAACTGCTCGAAAAAGCCGACGAAGCGATGTATCGCTCGAAAAAGATATCCGGCAGTTGCTGGCATGTTTCTTCAGGAATGCCGCTTCCTGTCGTGATGAAAGACTAAAAGGAGTTAACACACATGCATAATAACAATCGTTTCAAAACCTGGTGCCGGTATGCCGGAATGGCAATGTGCATTATTTTCCTGGCGGCCTGCCAGGCCAAACCGGTGACCGGATTAACCCCGGAACAAATCGCGGTTCTGCAAAAAAATGGCTTCACCCAAACGGATGCCGGCTGGGAACTGGGTCTGGATGCCAAAGTTCTGTTTGGCAATAATCAGGACAAACTTTCCGCTGAAAGTAAGCAGTCGGTGGAAAAGCTGGCGGGCGAACTTTTGCACGTAGGCCTGAACAAAGTGAACCTCGACGGCCATACCGATAACTACGGCGACGCCAGCTACAACAACGATCTGTCGCTGCGCCGCGCCAATACCGTTGCCGCCGCCTTTGCCGATGCCGGAATGCCGCGCGCCAACATCCATACCCGTGGATTAGGACAGAGCCAGCCCGTTGCCAGTAATAAAACACAGGCCGGGCGCGCGCAGAACCGCCGGGTTTCTGTGATTATCGTGGTGTAATTTAGAGTAATCCCACCAGATGCAGCGCGGCCTTGCAGTTATCCGTACGTCGCCAGGCCAGCGCTATCTGCGTGGTTAATGTCTGCCCTGCCAGGGGCAGACAGCGTACGTGAGTCTCATCAATTTTACTGAGCGACGCCGGAACCAGCGCATAACCAAATCCTGTTGCCACCATACTCAGCGACGACGTAATTTGCGGACATTGCTGCCCGTAGCGCGGCGTAAAACCGGCCTCTTCACACGCCTGCGTCACCGCGTCGTACAACCCCGGCGATAAATCCCGCGGAAAAGTGATCAGCGTATCGTGGCGCAGCGCCGCCAGACGCACCTCTTTCTCCTGGCTGAGCGGATGCTTTTTCGGCAGCGCCACCATCATTTCTTCGATATCCATCACCTTAAAACTGAAGTCTTTACTGCGTTCGCAAGGCAGGCGGATAAACGCCGCGTCCAGCGCGCCCTCGCCCATTGCAGTCATCAGCCCCGCCATATCCTTTTCCTGCGGCTCAAGCACGATGCCCGGATATTTATCCCGGAACCGATGCAGCAGCGCAAAAACCTGCGGGTTAAAAGCCGTGGATGTGGCGAAGCCGATACGCAATGTCCCGTTCATTCCGCGCGCCACAGCACGGGTACGTTCAAGGGCGGCATCGGTGAGTTTGATGATCGTCTGAGCGTCGTCGTAGAGCACTTTTCCGGCTTCGGTCAGTTCGACGCCACGGGTCAGGCGCTTGAGTAAAGGGGTTCCGATTTCATGTTCGAGCCGCTGGATTTGCTGGCTCAATGGAGGCTGGGAAATCCCCAGTTGTTCGGCAGCACGGGTGAAGTGGCCCGTCTCTGCTACCGCGACAAAATAGCGCAGATGACGAAGTTCCATATCAAAAACGTCTCAAAGTGAACACCTCGTCATATTGGAACTTCTGGCTGAATCGCGTCAACCTTTAATCAGATAAGTTAATCATTCGACCGGAGCTTCCTGCATGAAAACCCATTCTGATTCCTGTTCCTGCGTTGCCGAACTCGCCCGCACCGCCTCGGCGTTTACCCAGAGACATCCCGACCGCGTGTTGTACCAGTCATCCCTGATGAGTGCCCTGCTCAGCGGCGTCTACGAGGGCGAAACCACCATGGCCGACCTGCTGGAACACGGCGATTTTGGCCTCGGCACCTTTAACCATCTCGACGGAGAACTGATTGCTTTTAACAGCAATATCTTCCAGTTGCGTGGCGACGGCAGCGCACGACGCGCCCTGCCCGAACAAAAAACCCCGTTTGCGGTGATGACATTCTTTAATCCTACGAATGAATACCTGATTGAAAAACCGCATACCCGCGAGCAGATCCACGCGGTGATTGACCGCGCCGTGGCCAGCCAGAACACCTTCTGTGCGCTGCGCATTGACGGTGAATTCAGCCGGGTGGAGACGCGCACCGTGCCGGAACAAAAGCGCCCGTATAAACCGATGCTGGAAGCCATCGAGGCCCAGCCAACCTTTCACATCGAGCACAGCCAGGGCGTGCTGATTGGTTTTCTGACCCCGGCGTATATGCAGGGCATCAATGTGGCGGGCTATCACGAACACTTTATTAATCAGGAACGCAGCAGCGGCGGCCACGTTCTGGATTATCAGGTTGAGAGCGGCGTGCTCACGTTCGGCACCGTTGAAAAGCTGCTGATCGACTTCCCGCAGGACAGCGATTTCCTGCATGCCGATTTAAATCCCGATGATTTAAACGATGCGATTCAGTCCGTTGAGAGTTAACAGCCCGCAGGTAAAAGGAAAACACCATGAAAAACTCAGACCCTAAAATCGAATGGAAATGCGGCGCAGATCTGGTGGTCGCACAGCTTGAAGCGCAGGGCGTAAAACACGTCTTCGGCATTCCCGGCGCAAAAATCGACCGCGTATTTGATTCCCTGATCGACTCCACCATTACCACTATTCCGGTGCGCCACGAAGCCAACGCCGCCTTTATGGCCGGTGCCGTCGGCCGCCTGACCGGCAAAGCGGGCGTCGCACTGGTGACGTCCGGCCCCGGTTGTTCGAACCTCATCACCGGCGTCGCCACAGCGACATCAGAAGGCGATCCGCTGGTCGCTCTCGGTGGCGCGGTAAAACGTGCCGACCACGTAAAACAGGTTCACCAGACGATGGATACCGTCACGATGTTCCGCCCGGTAACCAAATATTCTGCGGAAGTGACCTCGTCTTCCGCGCTGGCCGAAGTGATGGCAAACGGCTTTCGCGCCGCCGAATTCGGGCGTCCGGGCGCAGCGTTCATCAGCCTGCCGATGGACATCGTCAACGAACCCGCCAGCGGCAAACTGCTGACATCACAGCCGCCCGTTCTGGGCAGCGCGCCGCACGACGCCATTTTGCAGGTCGCGCGTCTGTTAAAACAGGCCAAAAACCCGGTTCTGCTGCTCGGCCTGATGGCAAGCCAGCCGCGTAATGCGGCGGCAATCCGACGTCTGCTGCATAAAAGCGATTTGCCGGTCACCAGCACCTATCAGGCCGCCGGTGTTATCGACCAGGCGTCGTTCCACCGGTTCGCCGGGCGCGTGGGTTTATTCAATAATCAGGCCGGTGACCGCCTGCTGCGCAATGCCGATTTAGTGATCACCATCGGCTACAGCCCGGTCGAGTACGAACCGGCGCAGTGGAATAACGAGAATGCCGAACTGGTGCATATCGACGTGATGCCCGCCGAAACGGACAGCGAGTACCTGCCGGATGTCGAACTGGTGGGCGATATCGCCGACACGCTCGATCTGCTGACCGAACAAATCCAGCAGCATTTCGTGCTAAGCACCTCGTCCATCGCGATTCTGGAAGACCGCCGCCAGCAACGCGAGCTGCTGGATCAGAAAGGCCGGAGCCTGAATCAGTTCGCCATCCACCCCCTGCGGCTGGTGCGCGCGATGCAGGACATCGTTAATAGCGACGTCACGTTATGCGTCGATATGGGCAGTTTTCACATCTGGATCGCCCGTTACCTTTACAGCTTCCGCGCACGTCAGGTGCTGATTTCCAACGGCCAGCAAACCATGGGCGTCGCACTGCCGTGGGCAATTGGCGCAGCGCTGGTCGATCCCGGCCGCAAAGTGGTGTCCGTTTCCGGCGACGGCGGCTTTATGCAATCGAGCATGGAACTGGAAACCGCCGTCCGGCTGGGCGTGAATTTGCTGCACATCATCTGGGTGGATGAGGCGTACAACATGGTCGCCATCCAGGAGGAGAAAAAATACCAGCGCACCTCCGGCATCCAGTTCGGCCCGATCGATTTCAAAGCCTACGCCGACGCGTTCGGCGCCAAAGGTTTCGCCGTCACCTCCGCAGAAACCCTGGAAAGCACCCTCCGCGCCGCGATGGACGTACAAGGCCCCGCCGTCGTCGCCGTCCCGGTGGACTACAGTGACAATGCGTTGCTGATGGGACAACTGGAGATGGGGGCGATGTTTTAGGGGGAAGATTTCAGAAAACTGTCGAGGAAGAGAATTCGATACGGACGGAAGAAGCATCGTGAATCCATGCATCAAAACCAGACAACATGAAATTCACCATATGGGGAGGAATGCTCCTGAGGCTGCACTCCCAGAATATGGCGACTCTGTAATTTTCAGCGAACAATTGAGTTATGCATTCTTCATCTCTCTGCTTTGAAAGCATAATTTTATTGAGCCAGAATTCAGGTCGCGTGGCTGGCAGCCGGAAATACTTACAGTCTTCATGACCATGCCAGAAACAGCCATGAACGAAGATGACCACACCATACTCAGGCAAAACGAGATCCGGAGTTCCGGGCAATTCTTTAACGTTCAGAAGTGGCGAATAGCCCCGCTTCCGGAGAAGGAACAGAAGTTTCTTCTCCGGCTTAGTGCCGCGATTTTTAATCGCGGCCATGTTTTTGCTGCGGGTAGCTTTGGTGTGGACGTCTGTCATAGATAGTAGAATTTCTATTAAAGAATAATAATACTCTATCTTAGTAATTTTCCATCTATATCTTACTAAGATACTTGGCTAAGCTGCGGGGATAAATCATTAGATAATTTATACATTTAGCAGAAAATATATAAATTTAGAACACAAATTTATATATTAAATCGAGAAATACTGTAGGGGTTTAAACATGTGTTCATGTTATATGATAAGAACAAAGCAAGGATAATCATTGTATCCAAATCATAGCAATGACTTTCGCACATGCGATACGTTTAATTCAAAAAATATAGTAACAAAAGAAACTATTAATATGAAAACGAACGTATCCGCACCATACCAACATAGTTACTCTTTGACATAAAGTGTAAATTAGTTCATTTTTTAGCAATGATGAACTGATGGGCTTACACAAACTATGGCTAAGGAATTATGCCTTCCTCCAAGTGCTTCGGCATTATCCGAGTCACTGCGCGATCTAGGGTATTCGCTTGAAACAGCAATTGCTGATGTAATTGATAATAGTATTTCAGCCGACTCGACAGAAGTTAGCATTTTTTGCTTGTTGAACTCAAAAGAACCACAGATGGCAATCATTGATGATGGTCACGGAATGTCTTCGCAAGAATTAATCGGCGCAATGAAACACGGGTCTAGAAATCCCAACGATATAAGAGGGGAGAATGACTTGGGCAGATTTGGCCTTGGGCTTAAAACTGCCTCGTTCTCACAATGCAGACAGCTCACAGTAGTAACCAGAAAAAATGATGAAATTAGCGCAGCACAATGGGATCTTGATGTTGTAGATCAGAGAGATGAATGGATTATCAATATACTTGATGAGGAAGAAATTTCAGAATTGGGATTTAATGAATACTTAAATAAAAATGGGACAATTGTAATCTGGCGGAAATTAGACAGGATGTTTGAGGCGCTCAGCGGAGATGTTAGAGAATCGCTAGTGAATGAGAAGCTAGCTATTTTAGGAAAACACTTATCTTTGGTTTTTCATAGATTTCTCACACCTGATGAAGTTATTAAAACAAAACTAAAAGTAAAAATAAACGGCCATCAAATTACAGCGTTCGACCCTTTCTGCAGAAAAATAAAAGCTACACAAATGATGCCTGAAGAAAAGGTAATTGTTGAAAATAATACTGTAAGGATCCAACCATATATACTTCCACATCATAGTAAATTGACTGCCACTGAGTATGAGTTTTATCAAAATCGCAGTGACTTTTTATCTAATCAGGGGGCATACATTTATAGAAACGGAAGACTAATGGCTTGGGGGGATTGGTTTAGAATGGCTGCTAAAGGAGAGTCAACAAAGCTAGCTAGAGTACAAATTGACTTTAACAATTCTTTAGATGAAGACTGGACTATTGATATTAAAAAATCTCGTGCTAGTCCCCCCAAACAAGTTAGAGAAAGAATGAAGCAAATACTTCAGAAAATAATAAATAGAAGCACAGATGTACATCGGCGACGTGGTAAACGGCTATTTGATGAGTCTGCCTGCCCTTTATGGGAAAGATACGCTGAATTTGACAATATACGTTATGAAATTAATATGCAGCATCCATTAATTATTTCTTTAACAAACAACTCTACCAATGAAAAAAATATAAAGATCATTCTAAATGCAATATCAGCATCGCTGCCCTTAGAAATGATTTATTCAGATTTTTCGTTATCACCAAAAGAGATGCTAAAACCGAAAATCGATGACAATGATTTAATAAATAGTTTAGATAAAATTAAAGAATTGCTCAAGACAAGTGGA
The DNA here is from genome assembly GCF_011065485.1 of Rahnella contaminans. NCBI lineage: Bacteria > Pseudomonadati > Pseudomonadota > Gammaproteobacteria > Enterobacterales > Yersiniaceae > Rahnella > Rahnella contaminans. The sequence continues at coordinate 182,289 of NZ_JAADJS010000002.1, read as the reverse complement.
ATTGTAGATGCAGAACAATATAAATCGTTAGTTCTTTCGACCGGCCTTTTTGCAGGAAGAGAAGCTGCCATTGACGAGTATATTAATAAGGAATTTTATGAGTGATAACAGTTTCAATAGTTCACAAAATAGTCTAATTAACTCATTAATACAGATATTTAGTGCGTGGAAAGAAACCCCGAGCTATTTGGATATTGAAAGTACAGCAAAAATGCTCGCGCCAATAGCTCAATATACAGGCCCTATTGAGCCAGTTGTAAACCAAGTAATGGTTGATATCGTCACAAGTATGGGTGTAGGTATATCATTAGTTGATCCTGAAGCAAAACATGATGAAAAATGGGTATATACAAGTGATAAAATAAACTGGATCTATTCAGATTCCTATGAAAAATATCTAAGAGGACAAGGCTGGAACAATAATTTAATACAAAGTCTTTCTGACGTAAGTAAAAATATAGTGGGTTTATTGCAGGATCCAACAAGTGATGGTACTTGGGACCGTAGAGGTTTGGTTATAGGTAATGTACAGTCAGGTAAAACGGCAAACTATCTGAGCGTTGTTTCTCGAGCTGCAGATGCTGGATATAAATTCATTATTGTTATTGCTGGAATTCATAATAACCTAAGAAAACAAACGCAAGAACGTGTTGATGAAGGATTTGTCGGGAAATCAAGCGATCCTAATAACCGTTGCTTAATTGGAGTCGGTCATAATAAATACCCGCACCCTGCAACATTAACGAATATTTATCAAGACTTTAATAAATCTACAGCTGGGCATAGTGGTTGGGAACTGAATGATTTCAGCAAACCAATTATTTTAGTAATTAAAAAAAATGTTTCAACTTTAAAATCATTATTCACTTGGTTGAAAGAAATGAACGTTAAAGGTGATGGCAAAATATCTGACATTCCAATGCTTATGATTGATGACGAAGCTGACAATGCTTCTATTAATACTAATAAGGAGGATGTTGATCCTACAAAAACTAACTTTATGATTAGAAAAATAGTAGGTTTATTTGAAAAATCTTGCTATGTTGGTTATACAGCAACACCATTTGCAAATATATTTATTAATCCTGAGTCATATGATTCTGAGGCATATAATGAATTATTCCCTAAAGATTTCATTTATTGCTTAGATTCACCTACAACATACTTTGGACCAGATAAAGTATTCATAGATGATGTGACCAGCGAAAAAATATTGCACAGAATAATTGATGCCGAAGGTTTTATCAGTTTAACACATAAGAAAGATGAACAAATATCCGAGTTACCGCCCTCACTCTACCAAGCAATAAATTCATTCATTTTAGTCAGATGCATTCGTAATCTAAGAGGACACGTAAATAAACATTGCTCCATGATGATAAACGTTTCAAGATTTATTGATATACAAAACACAGTAAAAAGTCTTGTCAGCCAATATACTAAATCATTAGAGGAATCAATTTTAGCTAATTACAAAATGCCGAATGATATAGCAAAAAACAGTAAACACATGGCCGAGTTAAATGAACTTTTCAATAAAGAATTTACTAATTGTGGTTTTGATTGGCCACAAGTAAAAGACAACTTATATGGAGTTTTCAAAACACTTAAATCGGTTGTTATAAACGGAAAATCGCAAGACAATCTTGACTATGCCGAATATAAAAACGAAGGTTTGTCAGTTATTGCAGTTGGTGGGTTGAGCCTTTCTCGCGGACTAACAATTGAGGGGTTATGCATAAGTTATATGTATAGAAATACTAAGATGTACGATACTTTAATGCAAATGGGGAGATGGTTTGGCTATCGAGCGGGGTATGAAGATTTGTGCCGCGTATATTTAAGTGATGACTCAATAGAATGGTATGCTCACATCGCTTCTGCGACTGAAGAATTGCGATCTCAAGTTAAACAAATGAGAAGAGATAAGCTTAGCCCCAAACAATTTGGTCTATATGTAAAAAAACATCCTGATCAACTTTTAATTACTGCTGTTAATAAAATGAGAAGCGGAGAGGATTTAGTTATACAACAAAACTATTGCGGAAAACTAATTGAAAGCGACATTTTACCATTTTCATCTGTGCTAAATGAAAAGAACATTTCGCTAATATCTAACTACTGGAAACAAGGTTTTGGAAATGGACTTAATTGCATTCAAAAGACTAATAAGGGATGGTTTATTAAAGATGTAGACACAGAGCAAATAGAAAATTTTCTACAGGATTTTCAGGCCCATAGTAAGTTTGCCTTTAAGAAATCTAATGCCCTTAAATATCTAAGAGAAATTTCTGACATTTGCCCTAAGTCAGATATTCTACTTATATCAGTTGGAAGCGATAATAATTTAGAAAATTTCACTTTAGGTGTGCAAACTCGTAAATCAGCAAAACTGTTTAAAGATGGACAATATTGGAAAACAGCGAAAAGCAGAGTCGCAAGCAAGTTGGATGAAATGTTAGGTCTAGAAGATGAAAAATTAGAGCAGGCTAAATCTAACTGTTCGAATAATAATATATCAGATTGGGATTATAGAAATGTTCGTTCAAAACCTCTTTTAATGATTCACCTCTTGGAGTTCTACGAACACAATGAAAGCAATCCAATTGAGAACGACGAAATAAGGCATTCGGTTCCAGCATTTGGTATCAGTTTTCCTACGAACTTACATACTAAATCTATTGAGATAAAAGTTAATAAGGTATGGCTGGAAAGTTTCATGGGAAGTGTATATGACACTCCTGATGAAGAGGATGATTGGGATGAATGAATTATTCAATTGGGATGGGATAGCCGTCCCACAGTCTAATTTTAATGTTAGAAAATTAGCCGTAAAATGCCACCATGACTTGTTTATTGGTAAGAATGAATTTGGAAAAAAATTATTTGTTATATGTCTGAAAGGAGATCAAGCATCAGCCTTTAAAAAGTACAGAGTAACCATTTCAGGTTTAGACATTGACTTACGCCAGGATGACGATGACAAACAAAATATAATAATAACACTTGACAAACAAACTGATGAAGATATCTTTTCGCTGCTTATAAACTCCATTATTTTTTCAATAAACACAAATTTAGACTCATCAAAAGTTGTATATAACGTGTTTAAATCCATAAACAGATGGAAGTTATTTTTAGCAAATAGAAAAACACATATTTTAACATCCTCTCAAATAAGAGGATTATACGCTGAATTGTCTTTCTTAAAGGCTTTGCTAAGCAAAGTAGGCATTGAGGACTATCTTAACATTTTAGATTCGTGGAAAGGTCCCGAAAAAACTCAACATGATTTTATTTTTAATAATATAGCAGTTGAGATAAAATCTTTGAATGGAGACGAAAGAAGCACAGTTAGAATATCGTCTGAAGATCAGCTTGAAAGCAATTATAAGAAATTATATTTAAAAATTTATGTTCTTGGAGAAAGCGAGGATGAAAAAACAAGTTTATCTTTAAATCAGTTAGTTGAAAGTATCGTTTCATTGTTAGATTCTTATGAGTTAGAAAACATTTTTTATTCGAAAATATGTTTAGCGGGTTATTTACCATTAGAAGAATATAGCAAGCCAAAATTTTTTATTACAAATGAAAAAACCTTCTCAGTAATTGATGACTTCCCAAGATTAACAAAAAATAATTTGCCATTCGGTATTGTTAGAACAAATTATGAAATACTATTGAGTGAAATATCCCGATTTGAAATAACTAATGATATTATCTGGAGTTCATGATGAATCAGACAACAGAAGAATTTTTCCATGATTTTCGCCAAGACTTACTGGCTAGTTCAATTAGCGGTGATAACTTCCAACTATATAATTTCATGGAAAACATTAGCAAAAACCTAATAGATTGTGGCGTAATCGAAGGATTTGAATTGTGTCATTATCGTGGCAAAGCTGGCAAGTTAGCTCTTCGAGTGGATGGTTTCGGTTTTACTGATGATGGTGTCCTTAATTTATTTATTGCTGACTTTGATAGTAGAAGTGAACTTGCGAGCCTTACTAAAACAGATATCGACTCTATATTCAAAAAAATAACACAGTTTGCAAGTGTTAACATCCAAGATACATTTTATGACGGTTTAGATGAAACTAGTCCAGAATATGGTTTATCTAGACAACTTTATGATCGGAAAGAAAACATAAGAAAGATAAATTTCTATATTTTTTCAGAGAGAACTCTGAGTTCTCAAGTAAAAAACATAGAAGACATTTTTCAAGATAACATAATAAGCTCATTCCATATATGGGATATGAGCCGACTGCATAGACAAGCATCTTCACAGGGACAGAAAGAATCTATAGAGATAGACTTGATTGACCTTTTTGGCACTGGACTGCCTTGCTTACCAGCACATATGGGAGGCGATGCTCTTGAATCTTATTTAGTTGTAATTCCCGGAAATATATTATCATCCATCTATGAAAAGTACGATGCAAGTTTACTAGAACAGAATGTTCGTTGTTTTCTGCAAGCTAAAGGTTCAGTCAATAAAGGTATAAAATCAACAATCCTAAATGAACCAGACATGTTTTTTGCATACAATAATGGAATTACGGCAACAGCAAAAAAAATAATAACACGTGGCACAGATAAAGGATTGTTAATAACAGCCATAAGCGACCTTCAAATTGTTAACGGTGGACAAACAACGGCGTCATTGTTTCATACACAACGCAAAGAGAAAGTATCGCTTGATAAAGTATTCGTTCAAATGAAGTTATCAATAGTTGACCAAAGCAAAAGTGAAGAATTTGTCCCAAAAATATCTGAATATGCAAATACACAAAACCGTGTTAATGCTGCCGACTTTTTCTCCAACCATCCATTCCATATAAAAATTCAAGAATTTTCGAGAAAAATTTGGGCGCCAGCAAAACAAGGTGAATTAAGGGAAACTAAATGGTTCTATGAAAGAGCTCGCGGACAATATGCAAATGAGCTGACTAACATGAATCAGAAAGAACAAGGGGAATTTAAATCTCAAAACCCTAAAAACCAGATGTTCACTAAAACTGATTTAGCAAAGTTTGAAAATGTTTGGGATGAACATCCTAAATGGGTAAATCTAGGTGCACAGAAAAATTTCACTCAATATGCTTCTCGTATTGCCCAAGAGTGGAAATCAAAGTCAGAACATTTCAACGAATATTACTTTAAAAGAGCTATTTCAAGAGGAATCATCTTCCAATGCACTGAAAAATTAGTTTCTTCGCAAGATTGGTACAATGGTGGATATAGAGCAAATATAGTTGCATATACTTTGGCTTTTTTATCGGAATGTTGTAAAAAAATAGAAATGGATATTAATTATGATAAAGTATGGAAGGAGCAAAGTATTTCTAATGGTATGATTAATACATTAAAATTACTATCCTCCCATGTGAACAAAATTTTACTTTCCCCTAGCCAGGGCATATCCAATATATCCGAGTGGGCAAAAAAAGAAGCTTGTTGGGAAGAAATAAAAAGGACTGTAGGCGTTATTGTTCCTCAAATATCTAAAGAGTTTAAAAATGAATTGATACTTTTGTCAGTGAGTGAATCTGAAGCAAAAGATGCCAAAAAAAGGCAAAAGATTGATGCAGGAATACACGCGCAAAAGGAAGTTATAAAGATAACAAACCAAGAATGGAAGGATATTGCTCAAAAGGGATTGGCTGAAAAGTCGTTAACTGAGAAAGAAATTGTTCTTTTACAGCTAGCATTATCAATCCCTCAAAAGATTCCTAACGAAACTCAGTCAAAATTACTTCTTGATATTATCAAAAAAGTTAAATAGTACTTTGGCAATTTGGTACGCTAAATATGGTGGCACAGCATTTCCTACTTGATGAAACTGCTGTGTCCGATTTCCTTGAAAAAAATAATTGTCCGGAAATGTTTGAAGCCTTGCAGCTTCTCGAACAGTCAGACTGCGGCACTGCTTGGCATCATAATGAATAAAATAGTGACCATCTTTTGAAATATGACTAGTGATAGTTGTTGATGGATGTTCTTTTAATTGGACGCGAAACCTATCAGAAAACTTTCCGCTTTCCCAGTTTTTATGTTCTGGTTTTAAGCCCTGAATGTCAAATTCCTTATGGCCTTTTGGAGAACGGTTATTTATTTTAGCAAAAACAGCTGCATAACCATATCTTCCTAAGTCACTATCCATATGGCCTCGCGTCTCATGATTCAGCCAGACGTTGAGCCGTGCATCATGGAACCATTCATTCACCAAGTTTGATTTTTTAGCGATGGACTTATGTTGTGAAATATATCTTGGGACCCTTAAAGCTCCAATTGAAGCATCATGAATAATTTCATAAGCTGCATTTGTTAGTTCATTAGATAATTTCTTGTCCGTTGTGATTCTTGCTAGTGAACATAATTGGTTTTTTACGATATTCTTCCATCTTTCGGCTGAATCTTCACCTTTGCTCAATTTGCTTCTCAATTGAGGTAAATCGCTGATAACGTCTTCTACTGAAATTTTCTCATCCGATAGCAGTGTGCCAAGTGTGCCCGGCACATCCTCCCGTATTCCAACTAAAATAACCCTATGCCTAGCTTGAGGAATAGAGTGATTTTCTGAACGGATAATAAACTTATTAGGATCTATGCTGGTTGGGTCATCCCCGGCCTTAAAAACTTGTTCACTTACTAATGAACATATTCTGTATTTAAAACCTTTTCCAACGCGATTTAGTGCAGCATCGGGATCTGTTAGATCAACAAGTATATCGTCAAAGACACGTTTACCGTTCACTCTTGATGATAAAATTCCTTTAACATTTTCCATCACAAAAACATAAGGGTAATACTGCTGTATTATCCGAAGATATTCCTTGTACAAGAAATGGCGATTATCGTTCTCAGCTTTATATTCAACATTCCCTTTATTCCTTGCCCTCCCAACCAAGGAGTAAGCCTGGCATGGGGGACCTCCGATGAGCACCCAAGGCGCTGCAGTATCGATCTTTTCCTCTATTATCTGGTCAAGCTCTGCATTTCCCTCATCGGAGCCTAGGGTTATTTGTCGAGCCTCTGCATTGGCTTTTCCCCATTGCTCCAATGTTCCCTTAGTATAAGGTTTTTCAGAATTCCCATTGCAAAAATTATAATAATCCTGCAAACCTTCAACATTTTCACGTTTCAATATTCTATAAAATGCTCGCAGTAATAATGTTTTCCTGGCTTCTGAGTCCTTTTCTGCCGAGACGACGATGCGAAATGCCCGGTTATCTTCGCAAGCGGAAAATCCTTCGCCAAGTCCACCAGGACCAGCAAATAAATCGACAATAGGAATTGATATTTCTTTCATTAGTAAACCAATTTGAACTTAAGGATTGCCAATAAAGATACCAGGATTATTTTGTTCATACTAGGAAATCTGTTAGTTAGTCAACACACATACGTTCAAAATTTTCCCTTTTCCAAGACATCTCGCAAGAATGAAAACTGCCTAAAAATTCTTCTTACTGTATAAATTCCCATGATGTAGTCTCTCCTCACTGCGGCAAAACCCGCAGTCAGAATTAGCGTTCTGTCCCAGTTTGGTGCCATCAACTCTATGAAAATAGAGCAAATGTGGTACGGTCTGCACTCACCCAAATTATGGTGGCTCAGGCAGTGGCTTCTCAGGAGGCACCGGATTCCAGACTGGCCGGAACGCTAACGCTGTTTGAGCTACCACCATCGGGATTAGCGTCTCTGGAGGTAGTTAATCAACTATCAGCTGGAGAATTAAAATGGAATTTTATACTACTGCTCTGCTCAACACCTCCGCACAGGAGGCAGTCCATGTCTGACCTTTATGACAATACACAGCTGGAACTCGAAGAGATCGTCGATCAATGCAGGGCGCTGGCTTATGCCATCGTGACGCTGGATAACGCGCAGGCCAAAGACTTGCTGGGGTTTATTCTTTGTGAGCGATTAGAGGTGCTGAATCTGGCACTGGAACTGCCGTTTACCGATGATGACATCGTTGTAGAGGAAGAGCCGCTGGCGGCATAACGCTGGGATTCAGGGCATAAAAAAGCCAGCGCATTTCGGCGCTGGCAATTGAAAACACGAGGCAATCGGTAATTAGAAATCGTAGAACACGGTCACCCAGGTCTGATCCGGTTCGCCGTCGGTGGAATGCGCCAGTGTGCGTTCTACATAAACTGACAGGCCGTAACCGATCGTGGTGCCCGCACCAAAATAGGTGTGGTTGGCATGGAAATCTTCGCCGCCTTTCAGCTGCAGGGAATCGGCTGCAACGTAAGGTTGAATAGATTTCAGGAACGGTTTGTCGATGTTAAAGGTATAACCGACGAAACCTTCAACGCCGTAGCCGCTGCCCGCAAAGTAATGATCCACCGGATTGGCGCGCGTGCTTGGCACAAAGTCTTTGTAATAACTGCCGGTCCCGACGATATACCAGTTACCCGGCTGCCAGGTTAGCGCAGTACCGGAAAGCTGCTGGTGGTAATCTTTTTCATTATATTGATTATCTTTAACCGTCGCGTCGGTCACACTATAGGCTGCGCTCCAGACTAGATCTTTGGTCAGCTTATAATCGAAACCTAAACCACCACCATTATTACGACGGTAATATTGATTTTCACCGGCAGCGATTTGATCTTCCGGCAGCAAATAGTTTGCATATAACGTAAGAGGACCAAAGTCGTTGGTATATTTAATACTGTTCTTTGGTTTATTGGCACCGTCGTAGTTGCCGTTAATACCAATACCTGTACCGCCCGCGTGACCATCGTTATCCCAGACGTCGCTTTTAATCCCGACGACGGAATAATAAATCCCGTACTGGTGGCCGTAGGTTAATGTGCCGTAACGGTCGTCTTTAAACCCGGCATATAACTGACGCTGAGTATCGCGGCGTGCGCCTTCTTCATAGTGCCCGTCCATGCCCAGCAGGTGCGCCATGTCCACACCCAGCTCATAGTAAGCGATAATGGAGGTGTCTTGCGTCAGTTTATAATCACCACGGAAACGGAAACGTGTACCGCCGTCATGACCATTTTTATAATAGCCCGGCTCTTCGCCGTTATTGAAAATCCACTCAGGACGAATACTCCCGCCCACCTGTAAACTTAACGGTGCCAGCAAAGAATTACTCTGAGGATTTTTATCTAAAACAGTAATCTCGGCCTGCGCACTTGCCGATAAAGCCGACAGCACGACACCGCCAATTAACATTGACGCTTTTAAATTGTTCATTATTACCCTGTCATTATTATTTATGTGATGTGTGAGCGGTCTTGCGCCGCGTATAAATAATTAACATAGGTAAGACGGGCGACAAAGTGAAAATTCAGAAAGTTCCCTATAAGAAAAAGATATATACGGATTAATAATTCGACATTATTATTTTTAAATGTAACGCCAAAAAACAAAATGTATACTTTAGTGCAAATAACATCCGAATTGTTTGTAATACAACCAAATGTAAATTCAACGGTATTGAGATTCGAAATATTTAATAACAATTATCGGATAAAAATAGCACCTATAATTAAATCATGCCTGCGTGACAATTACATTACGTTATAACCACTTTATATCATTATTGCGATCACCGTTATAATCCCTGCTGACAGAATAATATTTTGCAAAGCCAGTTATTTATTAATCGATTTCATTTTTTATTTCTTTAATGCCTTTTTGATGAGGGGAAATGCACGGTTTGGTGGATTTCAGGCAGGTCTGATAAATGAGGTTCAAAGCCCAAAAAAGGGTTCCTCCGTACCGGCAGAAACCCTTTTCTCGCTTTCGGTGTTATCAGCTCACCGACACTTTCCGGCGGCGTTTATCGAGGTCTTTGATGAGTTTATTCACCTGATCGTCAGCAAACATTTCTTCAAGAGTGCAGGAAAGTTTGCGGCGCCAGTTCGGGTACTCATCGCTGGTGCCGGGGACGTTGACCGGCGCGTCCATGTCGAGCCAGTCTTCCGGTTGCAGGCCGAGTAGCGCACAGGCACTGTCGGCGACGTAGCGTTGCAGGCCGCGGTTGAGCACCGGCGTCATTTCCATTAATGCGGCTTTGTGTCCGGTTTTCTTCGGGATGCAGTCGTAATGATGCAACCCGTCGAGCAGCCCCTGACGCGCCCGCGCACGGTCGGCGTACAGTTCCTGTAAAACGTCTTCGTCACGGTAAAGTCCGAGCGTTTTACCGAGCGCCAGATCGTCGCTTTGCCAGTAACCGCGCAGCGTCGGCAGGTCGTGCGTGGTGATGGTTGCCATCGCCTGAACCGGGTACGACTGCGGCGCACGGAAGTTGTTTTCCTCATCGCGCTCGAAATACAGCACTTTGTAGGAATACACACCGCCCTCGCGCAGCTTGCTGACGATCTCCACCGGCACGGTGCCCAGATCTTCGCCGATAACCATGCAGCGGTGACGCTGACTTTCCAGCGCCAGAATCGCCAGCAGGTCGTCTACCGGATATTGCACATATGCGCCTTTATCCGCCGTTTCTCCGGCCGGGATCCACCACAATCGCAACAGCGTCATCACATGATCGATACGCAACGCGCCGCAGCTGGTCATGTTCGAACGCAGCAAATCGATAAACGGCTGATAACCGCGCTTCACCATCACATGCGGATCCATCGGGCGCAGATCCCAGTTCTGTCCGAGCGGCCCGAGAATGTCCGGCGGCGCGCCGACCGAGGCTTTCAGGCAATACAGCTCGCCGTCGCCCCAGGTTTCAGAACCGCCTTCGACGACACCCACCGCTAAATCGCGGTATAACCCCATCGGCATGTCCTGCTGCTGGCTGGTGCGATAACAGTTTTCGAACTGGATTTCAGCCAGCCATTGCAGCCACAGATAAAACTCCACATCTTCAGCGTGTTGCTCGCAGAATGCGCGAACAGCCGGGCCACGGGCATCGTGATATTTTTCCGGCCAGCGGTTCCAGCCGAGCGCAACATCCGTTTCTTTCGCCAGATGCTCATACAGCGCATCAAACGCCGCCTGCAAATACAGGCTTTCACCGCCCTGTTTCACGAAACTGGCCAGCGATTTCACCTGCGGATCCTGCGTTTTGCGGCCACGAAAATGCGTATACGCCAGCCGTAATCCTTCGAGTTTCAGCGGCATCACGTCGGCGTAATCCACCCATTCACTGGCGCGGACGGCCTGCAAACGCTGCTGCGTCAGCGGCTGGTTCCACCAGATTTGGGCTTCCTGACTCTGCTTAAAATCGTCTACCGCGCTGACGTCGATATAAATGACGTTCAGCCAGCGGCGCGAAGAAGGGCTGTACGGGCTGGCCGCCACCGGATTTGCCGGATACAGCGCGTGAATCGGATTGAGCCCGACAAAAGCGCCGCCGCGCCGGGCGACATTTTCGAGCATCAGGTTGAGATCGCCGAAATCGCCGATGCCCCAGTTATTTTCTGAGCGCAGCGTATAAAGCTGCACGCAGGCGCCCCACAGTTTTTTACCGGCCAGCAAGGCGTCCGGTTCATAGCAACGTTTCGGGGCGACAATCACCCGGCAATCCCACTGCTGCGCGTCCTGCGTCAGCGTCAGCTGGTGATAGCCAGCGGGAATTTTCCCCGGCAGCGCCAGCGTCATTTTGCCGCTGATACGCCCCTGCTGGGTTGCGCCGTTTTCCAGCTGCAACGTCCAGCCGAATTCACCTTCTCCGCTGACCGGCAGCGCCAGACGGCTGCCGGAGACAAAGACTTTGACCGGCGGAACCGGTGTTGCAGCCGGACGATGCCCGGCCTTCCAGCCCATAGCTGACAAGAGGTCGCGCTTGGTTTCCGGCGCGATGGCCTGCTGCTTGCCATGTGCATTAATGAAACCAGAGGAAATACCCGCCTCCCTGGCGGCCTGCTCCAGTACTTTGTTCTCCATGCGGGCTCCTTAACGTTTCGCCTGCCAGATCCGCTGCTGATAATCGCGAATCGATCGGTCGGAACTGAACATCCCGACGCGGGCAGTATTGAGTATAGTTTTGCGCGTCCACTCGTCCTGATCACGGTACAGTGCATCGACTTTTTGCTGTGCCGCGCAGTAATCCGCGAAGTCCGCCAGCACCAGATACGGATCACCGCCGCCGAGCAGGCTGTCGAGCATCAGGCTGAACGCCTGTTTGTCGCCGTTGCTGAAGAAGCCGTTTTCCAGCTCTTTCAGGATCTTATCCAGATGCTTGTCTTTCTTACGGATTTTGAGCGGATCGTAGCCTTTGGCCTGCAACGCTTTCACCTGATCGACGGTATTGCCGAAGATGAAGATATTCTCTTCGCCGACCTGTTCCGCAATCTCGACGTTTGCGCCATCGAGCGTGCCGACGGTCATCGCGCCATTCAGCGCCAGCTTCATGTTGCCGGTGCCGGAAGCTTCTTTCCCGGCAGTAGAAATCTGCTCAGAAACGTCTGCCGCCGGGATCATCAGCTCCGCCACCGACACGCGGTAATCCGGGATAAACACCACTTTGATGCGGTCGCGCACCAGCGGGTCGTTATTCACTTTTTCGGCCACCTGATTGATGGCGTAGATAATATTTTTCGCCAGGTAATAACCCGGTGCGGCTTTCGCGCCGAACAGGAACACACGAGGCACCATGTCCATTTCCGGGTTATCACGCAGCTGGCGGTACAGCGAAAGAATGTGCAGCAGGTTCAGGTGCTGACGTTTGTACTCGTGCAGGCGCTTGATCTGCACGTCGAAAATCGCGTCCGGGTTCAGCGTCAGGCCCATCGTGTGTTTGACGTACTCCGCCAGACGCACCTTGTTTGCGCGCTTAATCTGCTGATAACGCTGGCAGAACGCCGTATCTTCAGCGGAACTTTCCAGCCCTTTCAGCGCGTCCAGATTGTTCACCCATTCAGTTTTCAGAGTGTCATCGATCAGCGCGGACAGCGCCGGATTACACTGTTTTACCCAGCGGCGCGGCGTGATGCCGTTGGTGACGTTGTGGAATTTGTTTGGCCACAGCTGGTGATATTCCGGGAACAGATCTTTGACCACCAGCTCGGAATGCAGTGCTGCAACGCCGTTCACCGCAAAACCGCTGACCACGCACAGATTAGCCATGCGCACCTGTTTGTTCTGATGAACTGAAAGTTTTTCCCACACCGCTTTGTCGCCCGGCCACTGTTTTTCGACCACTTTTTTGAAGCGCGCGTTAATGGCTTTGATCAGCGAGAAGTGGCGAGGCAACAGGCTGCGGACCAGTTTTTCATCCCAGCATTCGAGCGCTTCCGGCATCAGAGTATGGTTGGTGTAAGCGAACGTCTGGCTGGTGATGGCCCATGCGGCGTCCCAGTCCAGCTGATGTTCATCCAGCAAAATGCGCAGCAGTTCAGGGATAGCGATCGTCGGATGCGTATCGTTTAGCTGAATCACTTCGAACTTCGGCAGATCCTGAATTTTGCGGCCCAGGAAATGGTGACGGCGCAGAACATCGGCCACCGAGCACGCGCACTGGAAATACTGCTGCATCAGGCGCAGGCGCTTACCCGCTTCGTGGTTGTCATTCGGATACAGCACTTTGGTCAGTTTAGCGGCATCGATGCCTTTCTGTTCCGCTTTAAGGAATTCGCCGTCGTTAAATAAGGTCAGGTCAAAAGGATGCACGTCGGTGGCCTGCCACAAACGCAGTGGCTGCGTAAGACCATTTTTATAGCCGACTACCGGCAAATCCCAGGCTTCGCCGCGCAGGGAAAACGCCGGATGCCATTGCTCGGTGCCCAGCTCATTTTTGACCAACTTGCCGCCAAACTGAACGTCCACGGATAACGCGCTGTTGTGGGTAAACCACGGGTAGCTTTCGCGGTGCCAGTTATCCGGCGCTTCCTGCTGCTGGCCTTCGCTGAATGACTGACGGAATAAGCCATACTGATAGTTCAGGCCGTAGCCGGTCGCCGGTTGCCCGACGGTCGCCATCGAATCGAGGAAACAGGCCGCCAGACGCCCTAATCCGCCATTACCCAGCGCCGGATCGGTTTCCTGTTCCAGCACATCGGCCAGTTCAACGCCCTGCTCTTTCAGTGCCTGGTTGACGGTTTCATACCAGCCGAGATTAATCAGGTTATTCGCGGTCAGACGCCCGATCAGGAATTCCATCGAAATGTAGTTAACGTGCCGTTGCGGCTGTTTCGTCGCTTTCGGCGCGGGTTGCGCGCTGAGTTGTTCTGACAGTGCGGCGCTGGTGGCCTGCCACCACTGATGTGGCGTCATGTCCTGCGCCTGCTGTAAACCGAATCCCTGCCACTGGCGTTTTAGCGCGGCTAAAAACTGCGTCTTATCCAAAGTCACCTGCATCACATGCCTCTTTATCCGGGAATTTGTGGGAAAAGTTTTAGGTTGATAATCACTATGCTGAAGCTTCTCCGGAAGAGCAGCATCATCCCGCCAAAGATTAGGCAGGGAGGAGAAACGGGGCGTAGCCGGATGAGACGGGCGCTCAGAGGGGAGGGCTGAAAATTTGTATTAAGAAGTGTGATGCAGAGCAACTTAACGACATGTAAAAACGTAACATTCTTGCAATCAATGTTTCAAAGGAGGACTTTAGAAAAAGTGATTAATTACACGCTGTGAAATAAAGATCGCCCCTCTGTTCACCGTCAAAAGAATCGTAAAAAATGCTGATCCCTTCGAAATTGAGCCGCCCGGTGCGGCAGCAAAATACAGTGGTTCGCGATCGTCTGCTGACGAAGCTGGCGACTGCGCCAAATTACCGTCTGACTCTGGTCGCCAGCCCGGCAGGCTATGGGAAAACGACGCTGGTGGCGCACTGGGCAGCGGGAAAAAGCGATCTCGGCTGGTACTCTCTTGATGAAAGCGATAATCAGCCAGAGCGTTTTGCCAGCTATCTGATTGCGGCCGTGCAGCACGCCTGCGGCGGCCATTGCGTGAAAAGTGAGGCACTGAGCCAGAAGCATCAGTACGCGAGTTTGTCCGCACTGTTCGCTCAGCTGTTCGTGGAACTTTCCGACTGGCACCGCCCGCTTTTGCTGGTGATCGACGATTATCACCTCATTTGCAACGATGCAAT
The DNA here is from genome assembly GCF_011065485.1 of Rahnella contaminans. Lineage (NCBI taxonomy): Bacteria > Pseudomonadati > Pseudomonadota > Gammaproteobacteria > Enterobacterales > Yersiniaceae > Rahnella > Rahnella contaminans. Next base: position 167,276 of record NZ_JAADJS010000002.1, on the reverse strand, counting down.
CCACGAAGGGATGCGTTTCTTCCTGCGTCATCAGCCGGAAAATATGTCTCTGGTGGTGCTTTCACGCACCCTGCCGCCGCTGGGCATCGCCAATATGCGTGTGCGCGAGCAACTGCTCGAACTCAATGCCTCGCATCTGGCGTTTACACACCCGGAAACGCAGCAGTTTTTCGATAACCGCCTTAAAGATCCGATTGATCAGGCTGACAGCAGCCGCCTGTGCGATGACGTCGCAGGCTGGGCCACGGCGTTGCAGCTGATTGCGCTCTCGGCGCGCCAGTCGGCCACCTCTTCGCAACAATCGACGCAGCAATCGGCGCGCAAACTGGCCGGCCTGAACGCCAGCCATTTATCCGAATATCTGGCGGACGAAGTGCTGGATCGCGTTGATGCGCCAACCCGTGATTTCCTGCTGCGCTGTTCGTTGCTGCGTTCGATGAACGACGCCCTGATTGTGCGGCTGACCGGAGGCGACAACGGTCAGCAACGGCTGGAAGAGCTGGAGCGTCAGGGGTTGTTTATTCACCGTATGGATGACACCGGCGAATGGTTTAACTTCCACCCGCTGTTTGCCACTTTTTTGCGTCAGCGCTGCCAGTGGGAACTGGCAACCGAGCTGCCGCAGATTCACCGCGCGGCCGCCGAAGGCTGGCTGGCTCAGGGTTTCCCGGCCGAAGCCATCCATCATGCGCTGGGCGCGGAAGACACCGATATGTTGCGCGATATTCTGCTGCAACATGCCTGGGCGTTGTTTAATCAGAGCGAACTGGCGCTGCTGGAAGAGTGCCTCGCCGCACTGCCTTACGACCGTCTGATTCAGAATCCAAAACTGGTTCTGTTGCAGGCCTGGCTGGCACAAAGTCAGCACCGTTATGCCGAAGTGGAAGCGCTTCTGGCGCGTGCTGAAAGCGAAATGCAGCAGCGCAATATCGTGATGGAACAGGATCTGACGGCAGAATTTGATGCCTTGCGTGCGCAGGTGGCGATCAACGATGGCCGTCAGGATGAGGCCGAAAAACTGGCCGCCGACGCCCTGCGTTTCCTACCGTATGAAAGCTACTACAGCCGCATTGTTGCCACGTCGGTGACGGGCGAAATCCAGCACTGCAAAGGTGATTTAACCCGTGCGCTGCCGCTGATGCAGCAAACCGAACAAATCGCGCGGCGCTACGAGGCCTATCACTACGCCTTATGGGCGCTGCTGCAACAGAGCGAAATTCTGATTGCTCAGGGCTTTTTGCAGGCCGCATTTGAAATGCAGGATCGTGCTTTTGAACTGGTGCGTGAACAGCATCTTGAACAGCTGCCGATGCATGAATTTTTACTGCGTCTGCGTTCGCAATTGTTGTGGTCGTGGTCCCGTCTCGATGATGCCGAAGACGCGGCGCGTCAGGGGCTGGACGTGCTGACCAACTTCCAGCCACAGCAGCAATTGCAGTGTCTGGCGATGCTGGCGAAATGCTCTCTGGCACGCGGTCAGCTCGACAATGCGCATCATCATTTGCAGCGTTGTGAAAGCCTGCTCAAAACCGGCCAGTATCACATCGACTGGATGACCAATACCGATAAGCCGCGGGTGATTTACTGGCAGATGATCGGAGATAAAACCGCCGCGCGGCAGTGGCTGCAACAGGCGCGTAAACCGGACATGGCGGACAACCATTTCCAGCAGGGTCAGTGGCGTAATATTGCCCGCGTGCAGATTTTGCTGGAACAGTTTGATGAAGCCGAAGTGGTGCTCGACGAGCTGAATCAGAACGCCCGTCAGCTGCGCCTGACCAGCGATCTGAACCGTAACCTGTTGCTGAGTAACCTGCTTTACTGGCACACCGGGCGCAAAAGTGATGCGCAGCGCGTATTGATTGAAGCGCTCGGGCTGGCAAACCGCACCGGATTTGTCAGCCATTTCGTGATTGAAGGGGAAATGATGGCGCAACAGCTGCGTCAGCTGATTCAGCTCAATCTGTTGCCGGAGCTGGAACAGCGCCGTGCGCAGCAAATCTTGCGGGAAATTAATCAGCACCATCGCCATAAATTTGCGCACTTCGACGAAGGTTTCGTGAATAAATTGCTGACCCATCCGCAGGTGCCGGAGCTCATCCGCACCAGCCCGCTGACCCAACGTGAATGGCAGGTGCTCGGGTTAATTTATTCCGGCTACAGCAATGATCAGATTGCCGGCGAGCTGGACGTTGCCTCCACCACCATCAAAACGCATATCCGCAATTTGTACCAAAAACTGGGCGTCGCCCACCGTCAGGAAGCCGTTCAGCAGGCTCAGCATCTGCTGCAAGTCATGGGCTACGGCGCCTGAAATCCCTTCATTCCCACTTTTCATAACACACCGACTATTTATGGCGGTGTGTTATGCCTATTTTGCATGAGTACAGGCGAACATTTTTTGCTCACGACGAAAAACCGGTGATATAATGTGACCGTCGTCACACTATTTAACTTCACCATTTTCTTCAGTAAAGCCCATTGCCAACCAGCGGTAGCAGCCTTCAGGCTGATTTGGCTTCGTGCAAACGGCTGTAGTGAGTAAGGATTTATATCGATGGGTACTTTAACTGCCGGATTCATCATGATGCGCTGGGAACTGCTGAGCGCCTTTTTAATGTTCTGCACCAGCCAGCTTAATATTGTTTGCCGCCAGTCCAGCCGGAATACCATGGCGTTTGTTTGCAGTGGTATCGGCCTCACCGTCACCTGTTTCTTCGTGATGAGCCTGATGGGAATGAGCTATAACGCCGTGGCGATTGCTCAGTTCTGGTCCACGACGAAAGAGGTGTTCTTTGACGTCATGAGCAAAACCCCTACCGATATGTCTTACTACTATTAATCTTATTCTCTGATCGGTATTTACGATTTAAAGAGGGCAGAACGTCATGTTCTGCCCTCTTTATTTCGCCTTTTCTTTCACCCTGCCGCGATTTTGTTGCTTATTTGCGCACCGCTCCCTCATCTAATCCTAAATTTTAAAATTTGCGGGATGCATCGACTGTCTTTTTGTACCTATCTGCATGATTACCTGTAAATTGCGCACTGTCCCGAAGGATAAAAAGATAATGTGCGAACGCCCTAAACTATTCATTGCTAATAGTTGAACGGTCGTATTAGATTCTCACACTATACTTTTCCCAGAATGATCATTGTTTTGTTTGCTTCAGGCTGCTGAATTTCCACTATTTTGGCACCCCTGCTTATGGCTGAAGGAATTCCGATGAATACGCATCACGTGCTTGGCGCGTTAGTGTTACTGGTAAGCTCTGCCTCGTCACTCGCCGTTGAAACAACGGGTATCCCGCAGGATCAGGTAAAAGAACGCAACGCGTTCATTGCCGATCTGATGAAGAAAATGACCCTTGATGAAAAAATTGGTCAGCTGAATCTGGTCACCGTTGGTCCGGATTATAAAAAAGAAGCCATCATGGCGGATATCCAGGCCGGTAAAGTCGGCGGGGTATTTAATACGGTCACGAAGCCAGACATCCGCCGTATGCAGGATGAAGTCAAAAACAGCCGTCTGAAAATTCCTCCTTTTTATGCCTATGACGTTGTCCACGGACAGCGCACGATTTTCCCGATAAGCCTTGGCCTCGCCGCCAGCTGGGATATGCAGGCCGTCTTCACCAGCGCACATATCGCTGCCGTGGAAACCGCCGCCGATGGCCTGAACATGACCTTCGCGCCGATGGTGGATATCACCCGTGATCCGCGCTGGGGCCGTGTGTCCGAAGGCTTTGGCGAGGACACTTATCTGACCTCACGCCTCGCGCATGAAATGGTCACCGGCTTCCAGGGCAAAGATCCCTCTGCACCCGATGCCGTCATGGCTAACGTGAAACACTACGCGCTCTACGGCGCGGTCGAAGGTGGCCGCGAGTACAACACCGTCGATATGAGCCTGACCCGCATGTTCAACGATTACATGCCGCCGTACAAAGCCGCAATTGATGCCGGTGCCGGTGGTGTGATGGTTGCGCTCAACAGCGTTAACGGGATCCCGGCGACGTCCAATACCTGGCTGCTGAAAGACATTCTGCGCGATGACTGGCAGTTTAAAGGCCTGACCGTCAGCGATCATGGCGCGATTGGCGGGCTGGTGAAACATGGCGTGGCCGAAGACGATCGCCAGGCCGCCGCGATGGCGCTGAAAGCGGGCGTGGATATGGACATGGCCGACAACATGTACGGTAAGTATCTGAAAGGATTACTCGCCGACGGTCTGGTCAGCCAGCAGGATATCGATCGCGCCGTGCGTGACGTGCTGGCCGCCAAATGGGACATGGGCCTGTTTGTCGATGAGTACCGCCATTTAGGGCCACAGTCGAGCGACCCGGCCGACACCAATGCCGAAAGCCGCCTGCACCGCAGCGAAGCGCGCGAAGTCGCACGCACTTCTCTGGTTCTGCTGAAAAATAACAACCAGACATTGCCGCTGGCGAAGAAAGGCACCATCGCCGTGGTCGGTGCGCTGGCTGACAGCAAACGTGACGTGATGGGTAGCTGGTCTGCCGCCGGTAAAGCCGATCAGGCCGTGACCGTATTGCAGGGCATGAAAGATGTGCTCGGCGATAAAGGCACCGTTCTCTACGCGCGCGGGGCAAATGTCACCGACGATCAGGCAATGGTCGATTTCCTCAATTCCTACGAAAAACAGGTGATCAACGACCCGAGAAAACCACAGGACATGATCGACGAAGCGGTGAAAACTGCTGAGAAAGCCGATGTCGTGGTGGCCGTGGTCGGCGAAGCACAGGGCATGGCGCACGAGGCTTCCAGCCGTTCTGAGCTGAACATTCCGCAAAGCCAGCGCGACCTGCTGAAAGCCCTGAAAGCCACCGGAAAACCGCTGGTTATCGTGCTGATGAACGGTCGCCCTCTGACGCTGACGTGGGAAAACGAAATCTCTGATGCGATGCTGGAAACCTGGTTCAGCGGTACCGAAGGCGGCCATGCGATCGCCGACGTTCTGTTTGGCGATTACAATCCATCCGGCAAACTGCCGATGACTTTCCCGCGCGCTGTCGGCCAAATTCCTTTGTATTACAGCTTCCTGAATACCGGGCGTCCGTTTAATCCGCAGCATCCGGACAAATACACCACCCGCTATTTTGATATCACCAATGGTCCGCTGTTCCCGTTTGGCTATGGCCTGAGCTACACCCGTTTCAGCGTGTCTGACGTGAGTTTGTCTTCTACCACCATGGATGCCAAACACCCGCTGACCGCCAGCGTGACGGTGAAAAACACCGGTAAAGTCAGCGGCGCAACGGTGGTTCAGCTGTATCTTCAGGACGTCGCAGCTTCAATCAGCCGCCCGGTTAAAGAGCTGAGGAATTTTGAAAAGATCACCCTGCAACCGGGTGAAGAGAAAATCGTTACATTTGCGATCAATGAAAAGGATTTACGTTTCTTCAACGACAAGTTGAAATGGGCTTCTGAACCCGGAAAGTTCAACGTATTCGTAGGTTTAGATTCTCAGGACGTGAAACAAACCAGCTTCCTGCTGAAATGATTTTCCGGGCTCTGTTTGGAGCCCGGCGTGAAGTCTGAAATTGAGTCTCGCACAGGCGGGTTACCGGTAACGGCACCCGCCTCTTCTGAGCAGTAATTTCTGCCTGGCGACTGGATATCTAACCGACAGTTGCTAACCTTAAATTCAATGTGTTACGCGCCCTCGCCCTTTATCCGTTCGTTACGGAGCGTTGCGAATGTGCTGAACAGAGTAAGCTCCGTCTGTGCTGACTGTTGCCCTGTCGCCACACTGGCGGCGTATAGCGTTCTTTGCGGAGAAACATTTCATGGTCGATTCTCAAGATGCCTCCATTTTGTACCTACATTTCGGCACACCCCGCCCCTACTGGCGGCTGGGTTCCGACAGCAATGCACTGGAGCTGTCCGCTGAGAAAGGCATCGTCAACGTCGCGATTTCCCTGACCCAATGGCAGGCGGGAAAAATCAGGCAACTGACCGGGATCACCTCAAGTTTCACACTCGATATCACGCTGTTCGGATCTCCCGTTCGCCTGTATCTGGTGGGCCGCAAAATTGACAGCAAAGCCTGGGCAGGCACCGCGTCGGCTTATCAGGATACTGAATCCGTCGCGCACGATCTGGAAGTCGGCCTGACATTTGCCGAGCAGGTGGTGTCTGAGGCCAACTCGGTCATCGTGATTATCGATCAGGAAGGAAAAATCCATCGTTTCAACCGCTTAAGCGAAGAATATACTGGCCTGCGCGAAGAAGATGTCATCGGGCGCAGCGCCTATGACCTGTTTATGTCGATGGAAGAAGGTCTGGCGTCGCGCCAGAACATCAACGGTTTTTTTCAGCATCAGCAATCCTATGAAGTCGAACGCTGGATCAATACGGTTAAAGGTCAGCGGCTGTTCCTGTTTCGCAATAAATTTGTCCACAGCGGCAGCGGCAAACAGCAAAAATATCTCATTTGCTCCGGTTCCGACATTACCGATGAACGCAAAGCGCAGGAGCGTTTACGCGTTCTGGCCAACACCGATTTAGTCACCGGTTTCGCTAACCGCAACGCCTTGCAGGAATCGCTGGCAAAGGCGCTGAAAGAGCGCGGTGAGGACAAAGTCGGCCTGATTTATCTGGATCTGGATAACTTCAAAAAGGTCAACGACGCCTACGGGCATATGTTTGGCGATCATCTGCTGCGCGCGGTTTCAGATGCGATTCAGGATTGCCTGTCGCCCAACGATAAGCTCGCGCGTTTAGGCGGCGATGAATTCATTATTCTCAGCACGCATGCCGAAATCGACACGCTCGAAGCACTGAGCCAGCGCGTGTTGCGCCGTCTGGGCTTACCCTTCCGCATCGGGCTGATTGAAGTCTACACCGGCTGTTCCGGCGGCATTGCGATTTGCCCGGAACACGGCACTGACGGCGATACGCTGTTGCAAAACGCCGATACCGCCATGTATGTGGCAAAGGAAAAAGGCAAAAACGCGCACTGCGTTTTCTCGCCGGACATGAATGAAAAAGCCTCAGAATACATGTGGCTGGATACCCATCTGCGTAAAGCGCTGGCCGTAAAGGATCAGCTGGTTTTGCACTATCAGCCGAAAGTCTCGCTTTATGGCACCGTGCAAAGCGTGGAAGCGCTGCTGCGCTGGAATTCGCCGGAACGCGGGCTGATCCAGCCGCAAAGCTTTATCCCTTACGCCGAAGAATCCGGCCTGATTACTCCCATCGGAAAATGGGTCATTGAAACGGCGACGCGTCAGGCGACAGAATGGCAAAAAAAAGGTCTGAATCTGCGCGTTGCGGTGAATCTTTCCGGACGCCAGCTTAACAACGGTTCCTTCATCACCACGCTGTCTGATGCGATGAAAAAAGCCGGAATGAAAGGCTGTATGCTTGATTTCGAGCTGACAGAAAGCTGCCTGGTGGAAGATGAAAGCGCTGCCGTCACCATGATTAATCAGCTGCATAAATTGGGTGCGCAAGTGCATCTGGATGATTTCGGTACAGGTTATTCCTCGCTGTCGCAACTGGCGCGTATTCCGCTCGACTGCATCAAGCTGGATCAGAGTTTTATTCGTGGAATCAATGACAATCCGGTTTCACAGGCACTGGTACGGGCTATTGTCGCGGTGGCAAAAACCCTGCAACTGACGGTGGTCGCGGAAGGTGTGGAAACGGCTGAAGAAGAAAAGCTGGTGGATGAAATCGGTGTGGACAGCAAACAGGGCTTTCTTTACGCCAAGCCAATGCCCGCGATTGAGCTGGAGCACTGGCTTGAGGAAAAAAGAGTTGCTTCACCCAATGTTTTTAAACATAAAGCAAAACAGAAATAGCGCCAGTGACGGGCTGCTTCTGTCTGTTATTAACCGGTTTTACGCAATGATGCGGTGTGCCGGTTTTGCAGCATGACCAGACGCTCCATATAACTCAGATCCTTCTCCTCCAGCGTAAATGCGGCATCCACCCAATCTTCCGTAATATCCATCAGCTCTGAACGGGACAGCTGCAACACGCGCTGACGCGCCCGGATCATCGCCCTGATCCCGTTGAGTTTTGGCCTCAGGACATCCATGAAAGTACGCGTGGCGTTGAAGCCTTCGCCGGGCTGGAACAAAACATCCACCAGACCGCGGCTTTCAAACCACTCCGCCGTATGCGATTCGCCGGTGGAAATCAGCTCCTCCGCCAGTTTCATTCCGGCCTTGCGCGATACAAGCGAGTAACCGCCCATTCCCGGAAACAGGTTGAACGCAATTTCCGGGAACCCCATGCGCGCGGTGTTCTGCGCAAGAACGTAATGATGCGCCAGCGCCGCCTCGAATCCGCCGCCCAGCGCGGTGCCTTCGATCATCGACAAGCTGATTGCACCAACATCAAAACCCCGCGCCGCCGCATGGACACAGTCAACACAAGCGCGGGCATACGAACGTAAGGCCTCACGTTTGTTATTGATGATGGCTTCAACAAAGAAACTCAGATCACCCCCCACGTTGTACATATTGGGCACAAGCGATCCGGTCACCCAAAAATCAAAACGCAGCCCCGATGCCTTCGCGGCGTAAGTCAGCGTCATGATGTCTTCAATAAGCTCCTGATTAAAACAAGGACGTGGATAAGACCTGAGCATCATCCACATGACATTACGGCCCTCTTCATAATAGGCTGCAATCTGGGACAAATGCCCGGCTTCGGTAAACGGGCGGCAGGCTGTATGGTCATTAAGATTCATAGTATATATCCAGGTTAGAAATGAATTTTTAGGGTGAAGCAGCTCCAGCCTAGTCCAGCTCTAACCCGAACTGAATCGATTCGAGATCCTTTTATAAAAATAATCCTAGTCGTAACGACTCAGGAAAAAAATGTTAAAAATAAACAACCTGCGCATAATCAATATTGTGTAAAAACAAAGAAATATTTATTTTATCTGCTACAACCTGGTGTTTACCGGTCGCCTTAATAACCCGGCTAATTAAAGAGCCCACCTTAATAATATACGTAATAGTTAATTAACTCTCAGCGAGAGCCTCAGAGTGACGCCTATCACAATCATCGCGCGCTAACTTTCCAATTGCCCTGCCAGACGCTAAATTGAAATTATCTCATCCGACCACTTAAGAGAATTCCATGACTGAACGCGCGTTGCCGTTTTATCCGCACCTGCTGGCGCCCCTGGATTTAGGTTTTACGCAGCTGAAAAACCGCGTGCTGATGGGGTCCATGCACACCGGCCTTGAAGAGCTGGAAGACGGGCCGGAGCGTCTGGCGGCCTTTTATGCCGAACGCGCGGCGGCGGGCGTCGGGCTGATTGTCACCGGCGGGATTTCGCCGAATGCCCGGGGCGTCGTTTATCACGGCGGTTCGGTTCTGGCGGAGCAGGAACACATCACGCATCACCGCGTGGTGACGCAGGCCGTTCACGACGCGGGCGGTAAAATTGCGCTGCAAATCCTGCACGCCGGCCGTTATAGCTATCAGCCTCACCCCGTCGCGCCGTCTGCCCTTCAGGCGCCGATTAACCGCTTTACGCCGCATGCCCTGAGCGAAGAAGAAATTGAATCGACGCTGGAGGATTTCGCCCGCTGCGCCAGTCTGGCGAAAGAATCTGGCTACGACGGCGTGGAAATCATGGGCTCAGAAGGCTATCTGATTAATCAGTTTCTCACCGTCCGCACCAATCAGCGCACCGACCGCTGGGGCGGCAGCGTGGAAAACAGAATGCGTTTCGCCACGGAAGCCGTCCGGCGTGTGCGTCAGATTTGCGGTGAGGAATTCATCATTATTTACCGCTTATCGATGCTGGATCTGGTGGAGGAAGGCTCGGACTGGCAGGAAGTCGAAATGCTTGCGCAGCGCATCGAACAGGCCGGGGCCAGCATTATCAATACCGGCATTGGCTGGCACGAGGCACGCATTCCGACCATCGCCACAATGGTGCCGCGCGGCGCATTCAGTTGGGTGACGCAAAAACTCATGGGCAGAGTCAGCATCCCGCTCATCACTACTAACCGCATCAACGACCCTGACGTCGCGGAGAAAATTCTCGCCGAAGGCTGCGCCGATATGGTCTCAATGGCGCGCCCGTTCCTCGCCGATCCGGCATTTGTTGAGAAAGCCGCGCAAGGCCGTGCGGACGAAATCAACACCTGCATCGGTTGTAATCAGGCCTGTCTGGATCAGATTTTTGCCGGCGAAGTAACGTCCTGCCTGGTGAATCCGCGTGCCTGCCACGAAACACAAATGCCGGTCGTACGTGCGCAGCATTTCAAACGCCTGGCTGTGGTCGGCTCTGGCCCGGCCGGTCTGGCCTTTGCGACAACTGCCGCCAGCCGCGGGCATCACGTCACGCTGTTTGACGCCAATACTGAAATCGGCGGCCAGTTTAACGTCGCCAAACAAATCCCCGGCAAAGAAGAGTTTTATCAGACGCTGCGCTACTACTCGCGCCAGCTGACACTGCTGGGCGTCACACTGCGCCTCGGTGAAACCGTGAATGCCAGCCAGCTAAACGGTTATGACGAAGTGATCCTCGCCTGCGGAATTTCGCCGCGCCTGCCGGACATACCGGGGATCAATCATCCGCGCGTACTGACTTATCTCGACGTCCTGCGCGATAAAAAACCGGTCGGCCAGCGGGTGGCGATTATCGGCGCAGGCGGGATTGGTTTTGATACCGCCGAGTACCTCATCCACAACGACCCTTCACCGAGCCTGAGCAGCAGCACGTTCAGCCAAGAATGGGGCATTGATCAGACACTGACGCATCGCGGCGGCCTTGCGCCACAAGGCCCGCAGCCGGAACCTGCCGCGCGCGATATTGTTTTGCTGCAACGTAAATCCACCAAAGTCGGCGCAGGACTGGGCAAAACCACCGGCTGGATCCACCGCGCCAGCCTGTTACAGCGCGGCGTAAAAATGCAAAGCGGCGTCAGTTACGAACGCATTGATGACGCGGGTTTGCACCTCATCATGAATGGCGAACCGGTGTGTCTGGAAGTGGATAACATCGTTATCTGCGCCGGACAGGAGCCGCAGCGCGCGCTGTATCAGCCGTTGGTGGACGCCGGAAAAACCGTGCATCTGATTGGCGGCGCGGACGTCGCGGTAGAGCTGGATGCGCGGCGCGCTATCGGCCAGGGAACGAAACTGGGACTCGAGATCTGAACGAATATTCAGGCGAAAAAAAAGCCGCGAGAGCGGCTTTTTCATAGGGGCTGACTTAAATCAGTGCTGAGCTGCCGTTTTCACCGCGCGCAGGATCACGAATTTCTGGTTGGTGGCGATAGTGGTGCAGTTGCCAAACAGACGACGCAGCTTCTGGTAGTAATCCAGATGACGGTTGCCCACGATACGCAGTTCACCGCCGGTTTGCAGACAACGTTTTGCGTCGCAGAACATGCGCCACGCGGTGTCATCGCTGATAACCGTGCCCTGATGGAACGGCGGGTTACACAATACGGCGTGAAGGGTTTCGCGTTCAACTCCCGCCAGCATGTTGTTCACTTCGAAATGACAACGGCTGACATCCTGCGGCAAATTGTTTTCGACGTTAATCCGGCTCGATTCCACCGCCATATAAGACTCATCGACGAACAGCATTTCAGCATCCGGGTTCAGCGCCAGCGCGGTCATGCCGATTACGCCGTTGCCGCAGCCCAGATCTGCCATGCGGCCTTCGATGCCTTCCGGCAAATGCTGCATGAAGAAGCGCGCGCCGATATCCAGCCCGCCGCGTGAGAACACGTTCGCATGGTTGGAGATACGGAATTCACTGTCATCCAGCGCCCATTCGGAAATCACCGGTTCAGCGGTTTGCGCAGGCAACGTTGCTTCGCAATGGATCAGACGGGCTTTTTTCCACGCCAGACTGGTTTTGGTCGGGCCGAGGATTTTCTCGAACAGCTGCAAGGTCGAGGTGTGAATATCACGGGCTTTGGCACCGGCGATAATCTGGGTGTCCGGCGTGACGACTTCACGCAGCGCCAGCAGTTGTTGTTCCAGCAGCGCCAGCGTTTTTGGCACTTTGATGATGACCAGACCCGGATTGATCGGCAACGGCACCAGACTGCTTTGCGCCGCCACGCTGTCTTCGTCAAAACCGTTAATGCGCAGGTTATGGCGCATCGCCAGCTGGCTCATGAAAGAATCATTGATGCTGGTCGGATTGTATGGCTGCAAGGCGCAGGCCAGCGTGCCAAACGCATCGTTAAAAATCAGCAGCGGACGGCCGTTGAGCGCGCCGGTGTTCAGGTTTTGCAGCAGATACTCATCAGCCGCTTCCCATGCCTGCAACTGCGTTGCCGCTTCTTCCAGCGGATAACGTTCCAGACGCAGTTGCAATAACTGACCACCTGTTTCGGTTTCAAATTGGCTCATTGGCCCTCCTCAATATTCAATTTGCGCTGTTTATCCCTTAATTTGGTCTATCAGTAAAACGTTTTTTCAGTTAAAAAGGGGTTTATCTGCCGGACTGGCGCGATCGTAACGAAAACCCCGCTTACCGGTATGGCATCTTTTCCCCGTCAATAAGAGACAAAGCAAACAGTTATGCCTGAATTGACCTATCTGCAAGGCTATCCCGAGAATCTTCAGGCTCAGGTGCGCCAGTTAATCGAACAGGAACGTTTAGGTAAAGTGTTGCTGACGCGATACCCCGAGCCGCACGAGCTGACCACTGACAAATCGCTCTATCAGTATACGATGGACCTGAAAAACCAGTTTTTGCGCAGTTCGTCGCCGTTAAGCAAAGTGGCTTATGACAATAAAATCCACGTGATGAAGCATGCGCTGGGCCTGCATACGGCGATTTCCCGCATTCAGGGCGGCAAACTGAAAGCCAAAGCGGAAATTCGCGTCGCCACCGTTTTTAAAAGCGCGCCGGAAGCTTTCCTCAAAATGATCGTGGTTCACGAACTCGCGCACCTGAAAGAAAAAGAACATAACAAAGCGTTCTACAGCCTTTGCTGCCACATGACGCCGGACTATCATCAGTTAGAATTTGATACGCGCATGTATCTGACGCATCTCGAAATATTCGGCAAGTTATATCAATAATGAATTATCCACTTATCTATAGGGAATACATATGATTCGCTTTGCAGTCGTCGGCACCAACTGGATCACCCAGCGTTTCATTGATGCCGCACACGAAAGCGGTAAGATGAAACTGACCGCGATTTACTCCCGCACGCTGGAAGGCGCGAAAAAACTTGGCGAGGATTATCCGGTCGAGCATTATTTTGATTCCCTTGAGGAAATGGCCGCGTCTGACTTAATTGATGCCGTCTACATCGCCAGCCCGAATTCCCTGCACTGTCCGCAATCCCTGCTGTTTCTCAGCCATAAAAAACACGTGATTTGCGAGAAACCGCTGGCCTCAAATCTGGCAGAAGCCGAAAGCCTGATTGCCTGCGCGAAAGAAAATAACGTGGTGCTGTTCGAAGCGTTTAAAACAGCCTATCTGCCGAATTTCCTGCACATGAAAGGCGCGCTCAGCCGTATCGGTACGCTGCGCAAAGCCATTCTGAATTACTGTCAGTATTCATCACGTTATCCGCGCTATCTGGCCGGTGAAAACCCGAATACTTTCAACCCGGCGTTTTCTAACGGGTCGATTATGGATATCGGTTATTACTGCCTGGCGAGCGCCATTTCGCTGTTTGGCGAGCCGGGATCCGTGAACGCCACCGCCGTCCTGCTGGAAAGCGGCGTCGACGGTCAGGGCACGGTGATTTTGTCTTATGCGGATGATTTCGAAGTGGTGATTAACCATTCCAAAATCAGTGATTCCCTTCTGCCGAGTGAAATTCAGGGCGAAGAAGGAACGTTGCAGATGGAGAAACTGTCTGAATGCCAGACGCTCAGCCTGACGCCACGCGGCGGCCAGAAGCTGGATCTGACGCAGCCACAACACATCAATACCATGCTGTATGAAGCAGAAACTTTTGCGATTCTGGTCGATAACCAGTTCGTCGCGCACCCGGGGCTGGAAGTCTCGCGCATCACCGCCAAAGTGCTGACGGAAATCCGTCGTCAGACCGGTGTGGTGTTTCCGGCCGATAATCAGCCTTAATGTTCCGCAGGTCACGGGAGTAACAGATGATAGCACCCGGTCAGAAACCGCTGTTGATTTTACAAACCGGCCACGCGCCGGAGCCCATCCGCCGCGCGCACGATAACTTCCCGCAGATGTTTATCCGCCAGGGGGATATCGATCCGCAGCAGGTAGTGATTGTGGATTTGCAGGCGGGCGAACGTCCGCTGCCGCCGGAAAACTATTGCGGAGCCATCATTACCGGTTCGCGCAGCATGGTGACGGAACATCTGGCGTGGAGCGAAGAAGCCGCCGACTGGGTGCGTCTGGGCATGTTGCAGGAATTACCGATGTTCGGTGCCTGCTACGGCCATCAGCTGATGGCATATGCACTGGGCGGCGAGGTGGATTACCATCCGCAGGGCATTGAAGTCGGCACGCACGAAGTCACGCTGACGCCTGCGGGACATCTCGATCCGCTGGTGTCGCAGCTTCCGGCGCAGTTCGCGGCCAATCTGATCCATCTGCAAACCGTTATTACGCCGCCCGCCACGGCGACGGTGCTGGCGAAAACGCAGCATGATCCGCATCAGATCCTGCGTTACGGCCCGAATGCAGTCAGCACCCAGTTCCATCCGGAGTTCAGTCTGGCGGTGATGAAAACGTATCTGTCATGGCTGGGTTCCATTGCAGAAGATGATCGCGTGGACTTTGCTCATCAGGCTCAGCAACTTAGCGAAACGCCGCTCAGTCAGGGGCTGCTGCTCTCCTTCGTGGGGGCGCTCGGTAAGCGTCAGGCACTGGCGGGATAATGACCCATAATGTTTCTGAATGTTTGACATTCGACACATTTTGCATTAATTTGCGAGCTGCAAAGGGGAGTAACTTCTTCGTCGGATAATCGTCATTACGGTGTCTGGACCCGCGCTTAGCGCCGTCTCAGCCACCCGGTTACCGGGCAACCAGATCTGTATTCTTCATGAATACATCTCGTTGTAAGTGAGACCTTGCCGGAAGGCGAGGTTTGCTTACAGCTCAGAGAGAGCGGCTAACGTCTTCCGACGCTGGCCGTTTTTTTTTGATGTTTTTTCGAGGATACCGCAATGATGAACTCCGTTGGCAACCCGATGTTATGGGGCTCTTTTGCCGTGGTCGTGATAATTATGCTCGCGTTCGACCTGCTGTTACAGGGTCGCAAAGGCGCGCAAACCATGAGCATGAAAAGTGCTGCGATGTGGTCGCTGGTGTGGATTGGCCTGTCATTACTGTTTAACTTCGGCTTCTGGTGGTATCTGAACGGCGAGTTTGGCCGCGAAGTGGCAGATGCCAAAGCAACAATGTTCCTGACCGGTTACCTGCTGGAAAAAGCGCTGGCAGTGGATAACGTCTTCGTCTGGCTGATCCTGTTCAGCTACTTCTCCATCCCGGCTAACCTGCAACGTCGTGTGCTGGTTTACGGCGTGCTCGGCGCCATCGTTCTGCGTACCGGTATGATATTCGCAGGCAGCTGGCTGGTGGGGCAATTCAGCTGGATTTTGTACGTGTTTGGCGCGTTCCTGTTGTTCACCGGTATCAAGATGGCGCTGGCGAAAGACGATGACGGCGAAGTGGGCGAGAAACCGATGATCCGCTGGCTGCGCAGTAAGATGCGTATGACCGACGATTTGCAGGGCGAGAAATTCTTCGTACGCCGCAACGGTATCTTGTTCGCCACACCGCTGTTGCTGGTGCTGATTATGGTTGAACTCAGCGACGTGATTTTCGCGGTCGACAGTATTCCGGCCATCTTCGCCGTGACCACTGACCCGTTCATCGTGCTGACGTCTAACCTGTTCGCGATCCTCGGCCTGCGTGCAATGTACTTCCTGCTGGCGGGCGTGGCGGAACGTTTCTCCATGCTGAAATACGGTCTGGCGGTGATCCTGATCTTCATCGGTATTAAAATGCTGCTGCTGGATGTGTTCCACATTCCGGTAGGGATTTCGCTCGGTGTGATCGCGTCGATTCTGATTATCACCCTGCTCATCAACACCTGGGTGAACCGTCGTAACGACCGTAAAAACAAAGCGCAGTCGTAAGATTCAGGCGGAATAAAACAAAAGCGCGGCCGCTTCACCGGTCGCGCTTTTTTTATGGGATTACTTCTGAACCGGTACCGTGCCCAGTAATTTCTCCAGCGGATAGACTACCGCCAGCACCAGTTCATCCTGCACTTTGGCGGCATCGTCCAGCGCGGCCTGCGCCTGCTGGCGTTCCTGCACACTCAGCGTTTCCCCTTTTTGCAGTTTCTCCAGCCAGATCAGCCCTTGCGAAGACAGCGCACCCAGCTGTTCCGCCACCGGCTGCAATGGTCTGAGCACAGAGTTTTGCACCAGCACCGGTTTTACCTGTTCCGCGCTGCGTTGCCAGTTCTCTAACTGCCCGCGCGCCGCGTGAGCTGCCTGCGGATTTTTCGGATCCGCCACCAGCGTTTCGATCTGCGCGGCGAACTCGCGTACCGCATTACTTTCCGCCGGTAATGCATCCGCCAGACGGTTCAGCGGTTCGGCCTGCGTGTAATGTCCGGCCTGGAATTTGATGTGCTGGCGGGTGTAATACTGCGCCGGTTCGAGCGCGGTCGAGAAACTCAGCAACGGTGCAATATCCGTACTGTCAGAAAGCCGCGTCATCAGCCGCGCCGCCTCGGCGTGCTGTTGCAGCCCGACCGACACCACCGACCAGGCGTCGATTTTCGCCAGACGCTGATACATGTTGCGGGTATCTTTGACGTCCTGCGCCGACCACAGGCGCTCTGCGACCACAAATCCGCGTGGCCAGAGTTTCAGATCGAGAATTTGCGACGTGATGTTTTCCTGCCACAGCGCCGCTTCACCGCCGAGAATATTTTTCATATTTTCAGCGTCTGGCACCACCGGCGGCTGGCCGTCCGGCACCGTGCTGAGCGGGCCACCGGTCACCGGATAACGCGCGTTACCAATAATGAAATAGCCGCTGAATTTACCGTCTTTCAGGGTCAGCACCGGGCGCGTGTCGCCCATCCAGGTATCGACGGCGAAACTGACTTTGCCGTCGTCCTGCCAGACAATATCGCGCACCTCACGGCGGGTTTTTCCGGTGAAATCGATGAATCCGCGCCAGCCGTTTTTACCTTCAATCAGCGTAAAGCTACCGTCCACCGGTTTGCCTTTCAGGCGCGGCATGTTGAATTTCCAGCTTTGCGCTTTTTCACCGTCAGCAACGTTCTGATCAACGCCAAGCGGCTGCGGCAGAATTTCATTGCGATAGTGATACGCGGCGCTGTGCGGCTGATCAAGATAGAAGCCGGTCGACAGAATGCCCTGATAACCTTTCTGCGCGCTGGCTCCGAGGGAATCCGGGCCCTGCCATGACTGGATCACAATGTCGTGCGGCAGATCAGGGTGGAAGATTTCGTCCCAGCCGACCATTTTGCGCTGATGCTGGTGCAGGATCGTCTGGAGCCGGGTGTTGAAATACGCCTGCAACGCGTGCGTATCAGCGATGCCTTTTTCTTTCATAAATGCCTGGATCGGTTTGGACGTTTTCCACTGCGTGGCGTCCACTTCATCACCGCCGATGTGCAAATACGGATCGGGGAAGATCTGCGTCAGTTCGCCGACGATGGCATCCGCAAAGGCATAGACTTTTTCATTGGACGGATCGAGTGTCGGTTCATGCACGCCCCAGGATCGTTCCATTTTGTACGGCCCCGGCGCGCTGAGCAGTTCCGGATACGCCACCGCAATTGCCGACGCGTGACCCGGCATGTCGATTTCCGGCACCACGCGGATCCCAAGCTGCGTGGCGTAAGCCACCACGTCTTTCATCTGCGCGACGGTATAAAACTGCCCGTCACTGGCCAGTTCCTGCAATTTTGGATACTTCTGCGATTCGAAGCGCCAGCCCTGATCGTCACTCAGATGCCAGTGCAGGACGTTAAATTTTGCCGCCGCCATGCCGTCGAGCTGGCGTTTGATATCCGCGACCGGCAGGAAATGACGGGCGGAATCGAGCAGAACGCCACGCCAGGCAAAGCGCGGCTGATCGTGAACGGTAACCAGCGGAATAAAGGTATTTTCACCGTCGTTCTGCACCAGCTGTAGCAACGTTTCCATGCCGCGCATCGCACCGAAACGGGTATTGGCGGTGAGCGTAGCGCCCTGCGGCGTCACGGTTAACTGGTAACTTTCGTCGCTGTCCGGCATGGGCTGCGCGGCAACTTTCTGTTTGATCTCAATGCTGATTGCGGGATGTTCGCCCGCGCTGCCGGTATTTTGCGGCAACAGATACCAGCCGGTTTGCTGCGCCAGACGCTCGCGCCAGTGGTTCACTTCCGGCATCAGTGCGTCGCCTTTAACCTGAAGTTGCAGCGCATCGTTTAGCACAAATTTGCCCGCAGGCGAGGTTATTTCTACCTGCTGCGGCCACGGCATCAGCGGCAGATCCCCTGCCGGAGCAGCGAAAGCGGAGGCGGTCAGAAATAATGAAGTCACGAGAAGGGTACGGCGAAAAGGCAATAACATCGGTGAAATTCCTCAAAGATAAAAGCTGGCCTTCATAGCCCGCTGAAACGTAAAGGAATAACTATAGACGACGGATAAAAAAAGACGGTGACTGTGTTAACAATCACCGTCTTCCGGTTACCGCTCAGTTTTTACTGCCAGCCGTAACGGCGCACAAACCAGCCTTTCACGCACTGTGTCAGCACCATGTAACCCGCCAGGATTGCGATAAGCCACGGGAAGTAGCTCAGCGGCAGCGCCTGCAGTTGCAGGAATCCGGCGACCGGCGAGTAGATCAGCGCGATACCGGTAATCACCACCATCAGCGTCATGATGCACAGCGACCAGGATGCGCGGCTCTGAATAAACGGCACTTTGCGCGTGCGGATCATATGCACAATCAGCGTCTGTGAAAGCAGCCCTTCAATGAACCAGCCGGACTGGAACAGCGTCTGCGCTTCAACGGTATTGGCTTTAAACACCCACCACATCAGGCTGAAGGTCAGAATGTCGAACACGGAGCTGATCGGCCCGAAGAACACCATAAAGCGGCCGATATCCCCGGCGTTCCAGCGCTGCGGTTTCGCCAGCTGCTCTTCATCGACGTTATCAAACGGGATCGCCACCTGAGACACATCGTAAATCAGGTTCTGAATTAACAGGTGCAGCGGCAACATCGGCAGGAACGGCAGGAAGGCGCTGGCAACCAGCACGCTGAACACGTTACCGAAATTAGAACTGGCGGTCATTTTTATGTATTTCAGCATGTTGGCGAACGTTCTGCGCCCTTCCGTCACGCCCTGTTCCAGCACCATCAGGCTTTTTTCCAGCAGGATAATGTCGGCGGCCTCTTTGGCGATATCCACCGCGGAATCCACAGAAATACCGATATCCGCCGCACGCAGCGCCGGTGCATCATTAATGCCATCGCCCATAAATCCGACCACATGCCCTTCACCGCGCAGCACGCGCACAATGCGCTCTTTGTGCATTGGTGTCAGTTTGGCAAACACCGTGGTCTGACGTGCCACGTGCAGCAGCTGTACGTCGTCGAGTTCGTCGATATCGCTGCCCGTCAGTACGTTATCCGCCTTTAAGCCGACATCTTTACAGACTTTACGTGCCACCAGCGGATTGTCGCCGGTAAGAATTTTCACGGTCACGCCTTTGCGTTGCAATGCTTCCAGCGCCGGTGCAGTGCTCTCTTTTGGCGGATCGAGGAACGCGATATATCCGGCCAGAATCAGGCTGGATTCGTCCGTCACGCCGTAACCCTGCGTGCGGGAAGGCATGACTTTATGAGCAACCGCGACCACACGCAGCCCCTGCTGATTGAGGTCGTCAGTAATACGGCGGATGCGCGCGAGCAGCACATCGGTCAGTGGCACAATCTCACCATTGAGCTGCACCAGGGTACAAATCGACAGCATTTCTTCCAGCGCGCCTTTACAAATCAGGCGGTGATTCTGGTCGTTTTCTGCCACTACCACGGACATGCGGCGGCGATCGAAATCAAACGGAATTTCATCAACTTTCAGGGAATTGTGTGCCTGGCTGGCATCACCGGCTTCCAGCACTGCCACGTCGAGCAGATTTTTCAGGCCGGTCTGGTAATGGCTGTTCAGCCACGCCAGGTGCAGCACGTCATCGCTGGTCACGCCAAGCACGTCGGTGTGGCGTTCGAGGACGATTTTATCCTGCGTCAGCGTGCCGGTTTTGTCGGTGCAGAGAATGTCCATCGCGCCGAAGTTCTGGATCGCGTCCAGACGTTTGACGATGACTTTCTGGCGCGACAGTTTCACCGCCCCTTTCGCCAGCGTGGACGTCACAATCATCGGCAGCATTTCAGGCGTCAGCCCGACCGCGACGGACAGCGCAAACAGCGCCGCTTCCCACCAGTCGCCTTTGGTGTAGCCGTTGATCACCAGAACGACGGGCGTCATCACCATCATAAAGCGGATCAGCAGCCAGCTGACTTTGCTGATACCCGCCTGAAAAGCGTTCGGCTGGGTATCTTCCTGCACCACGCGTTCGGCAAGCTGGCCGAACCAGGTTTTGTTGCCGGTCGCAATCACCATCGCGATTGCCGTGCCGCTCACCACGTTGGTGCCCATGAAGCACAGGGTATTCAGTTCAAGCGGATCGTTAGCAATGGGTTTCTTTTCGCAGGCGTGTTTTTCCACCGGCAGGGATTCACCGGTCAGTGCGGCCTGGCTGATAAACAAATCTTTGGCGGAGAGAATACGCAAATCCGCCGGGATCATATCGCCCGCCGACAGCTTAATCAGATCGCCCGGCACCAGGTGGCTGATGGCAATTTCGACCGTTTCACTGCGGCCGGTTTGCGCATCACTGCGCAGCACGGTCGCGGTGTTGCTGACCATCGCTTTCAGCGCATCGGCCGCTTTATTGGAACGCGCTTCCTGGATGAAGTGCATGAACGTCGAGATAAACACCATCGCGCCGATGACCAGCGCGGCGGTCAGATCGTCGGTGGCGTAAGACACCATGCCGAGGACGGTCAACAGCAAATTGAACGGGTTGCGGTAGCAGTGCCACAGGTGCAGCCACCACGGCGCAGGTTGCTGATCGCCGGTCTGATTCAGGCCGGAGACTTCGCGGATCGCCTCAGCTTCCTGCTCGGTCAGCCCTTCAGGATGGCTGTCAAACTGCAGGTAGAGCTGGTCTTCTGTCGCACGGGCACAGGCCTGACAATGCGCGGCCATCGCCGCAGGTACCGCCTGTGCGGCGCGGCCTGGAACGGTTTCAAGCATCGGGTCGCGACGAACTAAACGACGCGGAAGGTTGCGGCTGAGCGCATCGAGCAGCCGGGAAGTTATATTTTTGAACATCATTCGCACCTTTGTTGCGCCCACGGCTAAGCCGCCATAAGCATGGCAAAAGGATTTCTAAAAACAGGGCGAACGAAAAAACGTGCACCACTGCTCACCAGATAACGTCACGGCAAGCAGCAGCAAAAGGCGGGTGCTTACCGGATCACAACGGACTTACAGAGTTGGGGTCGGGTTCCATCAGGTTTTCACCTCCGGTAAGGAACAATTTGGAAATTCATAGCCGTCGGGCAGGAAAATCCGTTAGGGTAATCAGGAATAAGTGGATATACCTTCGATAATTCGCGCAGTATACGCTGGTGAACTGCAACCAAAATTAAACCTGATCAAGTTATTAATCATTCATCAAACAACCATACTAAATAACTATGCAAAATCGCCTGACCATCAATGACATTGCCCGCCTGAGCGGCGTCGGAAAATCCACGGTATCGCGCGTGCTGAATAATGAAGGCAATGTCAGCCCGCAAACCCGTGAGCGCGTTTTGCAGGTGATTGAGCAGGAGCATTTCAGCCCGTCAAAATCGGCACGCGCTATGCGCGGTTTCAGCGACAAAATTGTGGCAATTATCGTTTCGCGTCTGGATTCCCCTTCCGAGAATCAGGCGGTGCGCGCCATGCTGCCGTTGTTTTATCAGCAGGGCTACGACCCAATTGTGCTGGAAAGCCAGTTCAGCGCCGAACGCGTGAAAGAGCATTTGCAGGTGCTGAAGCAGCGTAATATCGACGGCGTGGTGTTGTTTGGTTTTACCGGATTGTCCGCGCAAATGCTGTCGCCGTGGAAAGATAAGCTGGTGATGCTGGCGCGCGATATGCCGGGGTTGTCTTCGGTCTGCTACGACGATGCGGGCGCGGTTCAGCTGCTGATGCAAAAATTGCTGGCGCAGGATATCCGGTCGGTTGGCTTTATCGGCGTTTCGCCGCACGACACCACCACCGGGCAACGGCGCAGCGAGGCGTACCGGGCTTTTTGTCAGGAACATCATCTCACGCCGCACATTGCGCTGGGTGAACTCACCTATCAGAGCGGTTTTGAGCTGATCTCGCAACTGCTCCGCCGCAATATTCAGGCGGTAATTTGCGCCTCCGACACCATTGCGATTGGTGCGCAGAAATACCTGCAACAACAGCAAATCCGCGACGTACAGGTTTGCGGTATCGGGAATAACCCGTTGCTGCATTTTCTGTTTCCGCAATCCCTGTCGGTTGAACTCGGCTATGGCGCGGGTGGAGAAGCCGCCGCGAAGCAGCTTCTGGCGCAGCTCGACGGTTCCGCGACGCTGCAACAGCTGATTATTCCCTGCCAGCTCGCCGTCTGATTTTCCCCTCTTTGATTTTCTGAATAACAGAAACTTTGTGATCGTCCCGGCAAAACCGGGAACGTTCCCGGACAAGTTCCCACCGGCTTCGCTATGCTTGAACCGTTCCCTATCTCAACAACAAATTTACGCATATCGATAAAAGGCCACCTCCTATGAGTAAGGTAAAACAACAGGATGTTGATCAGCTGATCGCCCTCGTGGGCGGCAGTGACAATATCGCCATGGTGACTCACTGCATCACGCGTCTTCGCTTTGTCCTCAATGATCCGTCCAAAGCTGATCCGAAGGGCCTCGAAACCCTGCCGATGGTGAAAGGTTGCTTCACCAACGCCGGTCAGTTTCAGGTCGTCATCGGCCCGGAAGTGGACGATTACTACAAAGTGCTGATCGCCAGCACCGGCAAAAGCGAAGCCGGCAAAGAACAGGCGAAAGTGGCCGCACGCCAGAATATGAGCTGGTTCGAACGCAGCATTTCGCATTTCGCTGAAATCTTCTTCCCGCTGTTACCGGCGCTGATCAGCGGCGGTCTGATCCTCGGTTTCCGTAACGTTATCGGCGATATTCCGATGAGCGGCGGGCAGACGCTGGCGCAGATGCACCCGCTCTGGCAATCCATTTACGACTTCCTGTGGTTGCTGGGCGAGGCGGTGTTTATGTTCCTGCCGGTGGCCGTATGCTGGTCAACCGTGAAGAAAATGGGCGGAACGGAAATTCTCGGCATCGTACTGGGGATCACGCTGGTTTCGCCGCAGCTGATGAACTCCTACAACCTCGGTCAGCAAATTCCTGAAGTGTGGAATTTCGGCTGGTTCACCATCGAAAAAGTCGGTTATCAGGCGCAGGTTATTCCTTCCGTTCTTGCCGGTATGGCGCTGGCGATGATTGAAAATGGCCTGAAACGCATCGTGCCAAATTACCTGTATCTGGTGATTGTGCCTGTTACATCGCTGATTATTGCCGTCTTCCTGGCGCATACGCTGATCGGACCGTTTGGCCGTATGATCGGCGACGGAGTGGCCTTTGCGGTGAAATTCGTGATGACCGGCAGCCTCGCGCCAGTCGGTGCCGCGCTGTTTGGTTTCCTGTATGCGCCGCTGGTGATCACCGGTGTACATCAGACCACGCTCGCCATCGACATGCAGATGGTACAAAGCACGGGCGGAACCCCGGTCTGGCCACTGATCGCGCTGTCCAACATTGCGCAGGCCGCGGCCGTTGTCGGCGTGATTATTGTCAGCCGTAAACACAACGAGCGTGAGATTTCCGTGCCTGCGGCGATTTCCGCCTTCCTTGGCGTGACCGAACCGGCGATGTACGGGATCAACCTGAAATACCGCTTCCCGATGCTCTGCGCGATGATCGGCTCGGCGTTTGCCGGTCTGATTTGCGGCCTGTTCCACGTGACCGCTAATGGCATTGGTGTCGGCGGATTGCCGGGCATTTTGTCCATCAAGCCACAGTTCTGGAGTATCTACGCGCTGGCGATGCTGGTGGCGATTGTGGTGCCGATTATCCTGACTGTGCTGGTTTATCAGCGCAAAGCCCGCCGTGGCGAACTGGCAGTGGTGTAAGACATTTAAGAAGGAAAATGGAATGAACAGCGAATTGCCGTGGTGGAAAAACGGCGTGATTTACCAGATTTATCCAAAGAGTTTTCAGGACACCACGGGCAGCGGTACCGGTGATATTAACGGCATCACGCAGCGTCTGGATTACCTGAAAACGCTGGGCGTCGATGCGATTTGGCTGACGCCAATGTACCTTTCACCGCAGATTGATAACGGTTACGACGTAGCAGATTATTGCGCGATTGACCCGGCTTACGGCACGCTGGACGATTTCGAGCGGCTGACCGCCGGGGCGCATCAGCGCGGGATCCGCATCGTAATGGATATGGTGTTTAACCATACGTCGACTCACCACGAGTGGTTCCGCCAGTCACAGGATCCGGGCAGCGCGTTCCGCCCGTTTTATATCTGGCGCGACAGCGCAGCCGAAGGCGGCCCGCCAAATAACTGGCGTTCTAAATTTGGTGGCGGCGCCTGGCAGTGGCATGAAACCAGCGGACAATATTATCTGCACCTTTTCGCCACCGAACAGGCCGATCTTAACTGGGAATACCCGCCGGTACGCGAGGCGCTGAAAAAAGTCTGCCAGTTCTGGGCAGATAAAGGCGTCGACGGTTTGCGTCTGGATGTGATCAATCTGGTTTCCAAACAGCAGGATTTTCCGGCTGACGACACCGGCGATGGCCGCCGTTTTTACACCGACGGCCCGCGCATTCATGAGTTTTTGCAGGAATTCAGCCGCGATGTGTTTACACCCCTCGGGCTGATGACAGTCGGTGAAATGTCATCGACAAAACTGGAACATTGCCGCCAGTACGCCGCCAATGACGGCAGCGAACTGTCGATGACGTTTAACTTCCATCACCTGAAAGTTGATTACCCTGACGGGCAAAAATGGACCGACGCGCCGCCGGATTTCGTGCAGCTCAAGCAGATTTTCCGCGAGTGGCAGCAGGGAATGCACGGCCACGCCTGGAACGCGTTGTTCTGGTGTAATCACGATCAGCCACGCATTGTCTCGCGCTTTGGCGATGAAGGCGCACTGCGCACGACGTCCGCAAAAATGCTGGCGATGGTGCTGCACGGTTTGCAGGGCACGCCGTACATCTATCAGGGTGAAGAAATCGGCATGACCAATCCGGGCTTTAAACACCTCGAGCAATACCGCGATGTGGAAAGCCTGAATATGTTTGCCGAACTGAAATCCGACGGGCGCAGCAACGAAGAGCTGCTGCGTATTCTGGCAAAGAAATCTCGCGATAACAGCCGCACACCGATGCAGTGGAACGCCGGGGAACAAGCCGGATTTACCACCGGCACGCCGTGGATTTCTGTCAGCCATAATGCGCAGGATATTAATACCGAACAGGCGCTGGCGGATAAAGATTCGGTGTTCTATCTCTATCAGCAACTGATCGCGCTGCGCAAAACCGTGCCGGTGCTGACGGAGGGCGATTATCAGGATTTGCTGCCTGAACACCCGCAGTTGTGGTGCTATAAGCGTGAGGCTGACGGCCAAACGTTGCAGGTGATGGCGAATCTGAGCGGTGAAAATCAGGTCGCCGGTCTGCCCGATTTCGGGGGCAAAACGCTGCTGAGCAACTATGGTGATGAACCGGTTTCCGGCAGCCTTCGTCCTTATGAATGCCGCTGGCAACTCCTCGAATAATCTGAATTTTCATCTTTGTCGGGTCAGTCACATCAGTGGCTGACCCGTTTGTTTTTTATGCATCTCCTTTAAAAACAACACGCAAAAAACAGGCCAGAATTAACATTTGTTCACCTATTCTTCCGACGAAAAAATTCTTTGTTTCAGGTCAATAAAATGACAATTAACGCTCGCGCAGATCCTACATCTAGTGTGTATAGTACACACCCAACCCAATATGTAGCGATTCCTCGCCTATCCCCCACAACCGGCCTGTAAGCCTTGCGGGGCGCGGGAATGAGCGTAAAAGGAGTGTCATTGTGAAGGCAGACAGACTGGAATCCGTACCCGCAAAATCCAATAACAAAATGCAACCCATCGTGATCAAGCGGGATGGTTGTCAGGTCCCTTTCGATGAAGTTCTGATTAAACAAGCCGTGCAACGCGCAGCCGCTGCCGCCGGTATCGACAGCGAGGATTATTGTGCGCAGGTTGCCCGCGTTGTGGCTGAAAGTCTGCAAGATCAGACGCGCGTCGATATTCATGACATACAGGATGCGGTCGAAAATCAGCTGATGGCCGGCCCGCATAAAAAACTGGCACGCGCCTATATCGAATACCGCCACGACCGTGATGTGAAACGCGAAATGCGGGGACGCCTGAATCAGGAAATCCGCGGCCTGGTTGAACAAAGCAACATGGCGTTGCTCAACGAGAATGCCAACAAAGACAGTAAAGTGATCCCGACCCAGCGTGATCTGCTGGCGGGGATTGTCGCCAAGCATTACGCCAAACAACATATTTTGCCGCGTGACGTGGTGCTGGCGCATGAGCGCGGTGAAATCCATTACCACGATCTGGATTACTCGCCGTTCTTCCCGATGTTCAACTGTATGCTGATCGACCTCAAAGGCATGCTGAATCACGGTTTCAAAATGGGGAATGCGGAAATTGACACCCCGAAGTCCATTTCGACCGCAACCGCCGTTACCGCCCAGATTATCGCGCAGGTCGCCAGCCATATTTACGGCGGCACCACCATTAACCGTATCGATGAAGTGCTGGCTCCGTTCGTCACCGCCAGTTTTAACAAACATCGCCAGACTGCCGGAGAATGGCAGATTGCCGATGCGGATGCTTTTGCCCGTAACCGCACCGAAAAAGAATGTTATGACGCTTTTCAGTCGCTGGAATATGAAGTCAACACGCTGCACACCGCCAATGGTCAGACCCCGTTCGTTACTTTCGGTTTTGGTCTCGGCACGTCGTGGGAATCGCGCCTGATCCAGCAATCCATTTTGCGCAACCGCATTGCCGGTTTGGGTAAAAACCGCAAAACGGCGGTGTTTCCAAAACTGGTGTTTGCCATCCGCGACGGCCTGAATCATAAAGCCGGTGATGCCAATTACGACATCAAGCAACTGGCTCTGGAATGCGCCAGCAAGCGTATGTATCCGGACATCCTCAATTATGATCAGGTGGTGAAAGTCACGGGTTCGTTCAAAACGCCGATGGGCTGCCGCAGCTTCCTGGGCGTGTATGAAGAAAACGGGGAAATGATCCACGAAGGCCGCAATAACATCGGCGTGATCAGCCTGAACCTGCCGCGTATTGCGCTGGAAGCGAACCGCGATGAAGCCGCATTCTGGACGCTGCTCGACGAACGTCTGCTGCTGGCCAAGAAAGCGCTGATGACCCGTATTGCGCGTCTCGAAGGCATCAAAGCCCGCGTCGCCCCCATCCTGTATATGGAAGGCGCGTGCGGTGTGCGCCTGAAAGCCGACGATGATATTTCCGGCATCTTCAGGAATGGCCGCGCCTCGATTTCGCTCGGCTACATTGGCGTGCATGAAACCATTAACGCGCTGTTCGGCGACGAGACGCATGTGTTCGATGCCAGCCAGTTACGCGAAAAAGCCGAGGCGATTGTTGCCCGTCTGAAAGCCGCCACGGAAAGCTGGAAAGACGAAACCGGCTACGGCTTCAGCCTGTACAGTACGCCAAGCGAAAACCTGTGCGACCGTTTCTGCCGTCTGGATAAAGCCGAATTCGGGCTGGTGGCAGGTGTGACCGATAAAGGTTATTACACCAACAGCTTCCATCTGGACGTCGAGAAGAAGGTGAATCCTTATGAAAAACTCGACTTCGAAGCGCCGTATCCGCCACTAAGCAACGGCGGTTTTATTTGCTACGGCGAGTATCCGAACCTGCAACACAACCTGAAAGCGCTGGAAGATGTGTGGGATTACAGTTACACCCGCGTGCCGTATTACGGCACCAATACGCCGATTGATGAGTGCTACGATTGCGGCTATACCGGCGAATTCGAGTGCACCAGCAAAGGTTTCACCTGCCCGAAATGCGGCAATCACGAACCTTCACGCGTGTCAGTCACCCGCCGCGTCTGTGGCTATCTCGGCAGCCCGGATGCGCGTCCGTTTAACGCTGGCAAGCAGGAAGAAGTGAAGCGCCGGATTAAACATCTGGGTAACGGACAGCTGGGATAATGCAGTGAATTTTCATCAGTATTACCCGATAGATGTGGTCAACGGGCCGGGAACACGCTGCGTGCTGTTCGTTTCCGGCTGCGTCCATGAATGCCGCGGGTGCTATAACAAAAGCACCTGGCGGCTGGATTCCGGCAAGCATTTTACGCAGGAAGACGAAGACCGCATCATCGCCGATCTGCAAAACACGGTGATCCCGCGTCAGGGTTTGACGCTTTCCGGCGGCGACCCGCTGCATCCGCAGAATCTGTCTGCGGTGCGTCAGCTTTTGTTACGCGTACAGGCGCAATGTCCGGGTAAAGACGTGTGGATGTGGACCGGTTATACGCTCGGCGAACTGAGTGCTGAACAGCAGGAAGTGACGGCATTGATCAACGTGCTGGTCGACGGGAAATTCGTGCAGGAACTGAAAGACCCGTCGCTCATCTGGCGTGGCAGCGGCAATCAGGTGATTCATTATTTACGATAGACGCTTTTAAGAGGGGAAATCATTCCCCTCTTTTCTCTAAATTCCATTCAGCAAAAAATCAAATGCGTTTTTCACTTCATAGATTTCACCGTCGAGCTGCATGACGTGATCGCCAATTTCCCGTGGCGGGATCCCGCCGGGAATGTGTGTCATCAGCACATAATGTTTGTGCTGAACCTTGAGTAACGGGCACAGTTTTTTAGGTGGAGAGTTCGTCATCCTCGCCAGGGGAACCAGTGGCACCATGACGCTATTTCCAAAGCCACTTGCCGCCGGATGGAGAACATTAAGCAGATAAGGGTAAGCCGCTTTCTTAACACCTATATTTTTATAAATAGCGTATTGCTCCATTTATAATTTCCGTGGCGGATGAGTCAGAGTCCCATGTTTTTCCACATATTTCTTTATAGCCTCAAGCCCGGCCCGGTTTTCACGTCGCCATTGCTCAACGGCTGTTTCCTGAACGGGTTGCTGCGCAGACATTTTAAAATCCCTCTTATTTTCTACTGACATAACAGTTCCTTTTACGAGTTTTAGTATAAAAAACAATCAACTAAAACAAAGTGTATTCCTTCTCACTCATTGCGTAAATAACCGCTGTTAATTCCTGCGAGACATCTTCCAACTCTTCACTTTCCTGCAACCAGACCTTCACCCAATTGTCACTTAGCACGCCCAAGATGATGCCAACGCCACACTGAGGTTTGCATCATGACCCTTTCAGACTGCTATCAATTTTCCCCTGCCACTGCCCGTTTATCCCGTGCGAGGTATTCATTGTGATGAACTTATCTAGACATCCGACCAGTCACACCACGGTTTATCAACAAATCGCTGCTGAACTGGAACAGGAACTGCGCAACGGTTACCGCTGCGGCGATTATCTGCCGCCGGAACAGCAGCTTGCCGAGCGCTTTAAGGTCAACCGCCACACGCTGCGCCGTGCGGTGGATGAGCTGGTTGATCGCGGATGGCTGCAACGCCGTCAGGGCATTGGCACGCTGGTGCTGATGCGCCCTTACGATTACCCGCTGCATTCACAGGCACGTTTCAGCCAGAACCTGCTGGATCAGGGCAGTCACCCGACCAGCGAACGTCTGCTGGCGGTGCTGCGTCCGGCGACCGATCACGTGGCGGCGGCGTTGTCCCGTCAGGAAGGCGACACCGTTATTCACCTGCGCACGCTGCGCCGCGTTAACGGTGTACCGGTCTGTGTGATTGACCACTATTTACCTGATCTCGACTGGTGGCCTGCGTTGCAAAACTTCCATAACGGCTCGCTGCACGATTTTATCCGCGAAGAGATTAAGCAAAAGCTCAGCCGCCGCACCACCCGCATCAATGCCCGCCGCGCGCTGGCAAAAGAGAGCAAATTGCTCGAAATCGTCCCGCAGGCACCGCTGCTGTGTGTCCGCACCCTGAACATTTGTGAAGGCAGCGAGTCGGTGGCGGAATATTCCGTTAGCCTGACGCGCGCCGACATGATCGAACTGACCATGGAGCACTGAATGGATCACCTGCAAACCCGCCAGCGCTGGATGTCGGTGCTGGCTCACAGCCGCCCGGATGAACTGCTCGCGCACTGGCAACCGCTGAATCTGTCTCCGCAATTTGAACGCATCCGCGCCGCCGAAACCGGCCTGACGCAACTTCAGGGTCGCATGGGCGGCACCGGAAAACGTTTTGTGATGGGCGATATGACTGTCACCCGCGCCGTCATTCAGCTGGAAGGCGGTATCTATGGCTATAGCTACGTCAGCGGACGCAATAAAGCCCACGCTGAACTGTGCGCCGTTATCGATGGTTTATTGCAAATGCAGGGCATGGACGAACTGCTGCATAAACGCGTGATAGCCCCGCTGGCTGCACTGCAACAGGAACGTCGTCAGCAGCGCGCACGTGAAGTGGCTGCCAGTCGCGTCGATTTCTTTACTCTGGTTCGCGGAGAATAATTCATGTCACTTGTTGCCAGTTTTCAAAATCCGGTTGCCGATGCACAGTACAGCTTCCGTCGTATTCTCAAAGCATTAAGCGAACCCGGTGTCAGCGTGCAGTTGCCTGCCATGCCCGGCTTCGGGGCGTTAGGTTCCGCCAGCGCCTGCGTGCTGCTGACGCTTATCGACAGCGACCCCCCTCTTTGGCTTAGCGCTTCACTCAACGATGAAATCCTGCGGAAAAATCTGCGCTTTCATACCGGCGCGGTGCTGACCGATGACCCTTCCGCTGTCAGTTTTGCCCTGGCGGATCCGGCCCTCGACAGCGCGACGTTACTGGCTTTCCCGTGCGGTGATGAAATGTCGCCGGAACTGGCGACCAGCGTGATTGTTCAGCTTGATGCTCTGACCGGCGGCACGCCGCTGCGTCTTCGCGGGCCGGGCATTGAAAGCAGCCGCATGATCTCCCCGCAGCTGCCTGATTGTGTCCGGGATTATCTGCTCAACCGCCCTCACCGTTTCCCGCTCGGCCTGGACTTTATGTTCACCTGCGGCGAAGAACTGATTGCCGTACCGCGCACCACGCGCGTGGAGGTGTTCTGATGTACGTCGCCGTTAAAGGGGGTGAGAAGGCCATTGCCGCCGCCCATCAGCTGCTGGCGCACGAACGCCGTGGCAATACGCAAGTGAATGAACTGGGCTGCGAACAGATTGAGCAACAGCTGGGTCTGGCAGTCGATCGCGTGATGAGCGAAGGCGGAATTTACGACCGTGAACTGGCTGCGCTGGCGATTAAGCAGTCCGGCGGCGATCTGGTGGAAGCCATTTTCCTGCTGCGCGCTTACCGCACAACCTTGCCGCGTCTGGCAACCAGCGAGCCGCTGAACACTCAGGCGATGCGCCTTGAGCGCCGTATTTCCGCCATCTATAAGGATTTGCCGGGCGGACAGGTACTCGGCCCGACTTACGATTACACCCACCGTCTGCTGGATTTTGCACTGCTGGCCGAAGGCGAAGCGCCGTTCACGCCGATTGCCGATGAACCGCAGCCGGAGAATTGTGGCCATGTGTTTGATTTACTGGCAAATCAACAGCTGGCAGTGCGTGAAGAAGATGACGGCGCTGAGCCGGAAGATATCACCCGCACACCGCCGGTGTTTCCGGCTTCCCGCGCGGCACGCCTGCAACAACTGGTGCGCGGTGACGAAGGTTTTCTGCTGTCGCTGAGTTATTCCACCCAGCGTGGCTACGGGCGTAATCATCCGTTCGCCGGGGAAATTCGTACCGGCTGGCTGACCGTCGAAATCGTGCCTGAAGAGCTGGGCTTTGCGATTGATATCGGCGAAATCCTGCTGACCGAATGCGAAATGGTGAACGGTTTTGTCGATCCGCAGGACAGGCCGCCGCACTTTACCCGGGGTTACGGACTGGTGTTTGGCCGCGCCGAGCGCAAGGCGATGTCGATGTCGCTGGTCGATCGTGCACTGCAAACCCGCGAATACAACGAGCAGATCAGCAGTCCGGCGCAGGATGAAGAATTTGTCCTGTCCCACGCCGATAACGTCGAAGCTGCCGGTTTTGTCTCGCATCTCAAACTGCCGCACTACGTCGATTTCCAGGCCGAACTGGAATTGCTCAAACGCCTGCGCGCCGCGAAAGAACAGGATTCCGCCAATGAACAATAATGCCGCCCGAACCCTGACTGGTTACAACCACGGTTATCTTGACGAGCAAACCAAACGCATGATCCGCCGCGGGATCCTCAAAGCTGTCGCGATCCCCGGTTATCAGGTTCCGTTCGCGGGCCGTGAAATGCCGATGCCGTACGGCTGGGGCACCGGTGGGATCCAGCTGACCGCCAGCGTAATCGGCGAAAAAGATGTGCTGAAAGTGATCGACCAGGGAGCGGATGACACCACCAATGCCGTGTCGATCCGTAAATTCTTCCAGAGCGTTGCGGGGGTGAAAACCACCGAGAAAACGGCAGATGCCAGCCTGATCCAGACCCGTCACCGCATTCCGGAAACGCCGTTACAGGAAGATCAGATCCTGATTTTCCAGGTGCCGATCCCTGAACCGCTGCGCTTTATCGAACCACGCGAAACCGAGACCCGAAAAATGCACGCGCTGGAGGAGTATGGCGTGATGCAGGTGAAGCTTTACGAGGACATCGCGCGCTTCGGGCATATCGCCACGACTTATGCCTACCCGGTAAAAGTGAATGATCGCTACGTAATGGATCCGTCGCCGATCCCGAAATTTGATAACCCGAAAATGAACATGATGCCCGCTTTACAACTGTTCGGTGCCGGACGCGAAAAACGCATTTACGCCCTGCCGCCATTCACCAAAGTCGAAAGTCTGGATTTTGACGATCATCCTTTCACCGTCCAGCAATGGGATGAACCTTGCGCGATCTGCGGTTCGCACCAAAGCTATCTTGATGAAGTGGTGCTCGACGATCAGGGCAACCGCATGTTCGTGTGCTCCGACACCGATTTTTGTGCTCAGCAGGTAGAGCAACAGGCTTCCAACGAGGTTAACCGCTGATGAACACTCCCTTAAATCTCGCCGCCGAACCGCTGCTGTCGGTGAATAACCTGACTCATCTTTATGCGCCGGGCAAAGGTTTTAGCGATGTGTCTTTCAACCTGTATCCGGGTGAAGTGCTGGGCATTGTCGGGGAATCTGGTTCGGGTAAAACCACGCTGTTGCAGTCAATTTCTGCCCGCCTCGCGCCTCAGCAAGGGCAGGTGATTTACAACAACGGGCAGGTCGGCGCGCAGTCGCTGTATGACATGGCCGAAAGCGACCGCCGTCGTCTGCTGCGCACCGACTGGGGCGTGGTGCATCAGCATCCGATGGACGGTTTACGCCGTCAGGTTTCTGCCGGTGGCAATATCGGCGAACGTCTGATGGCGGTCGGCGAGCGGCATTACGGCGATATCCGCAAGAAAGCCGGTCAGTGGCTGGAAGATGTCGAAATTCCGGTTTCGCGCATCGATGACCTGCCGACCACGTTTTCCGGCGGTATGCAGCAGCGTCTGCAAATCGCCCGCAATCTGGTGACACATCCGCGGCTGGTGTTTATGGATGAGCCGACTGGCGGCCTCGACGTTTCGGTTCAGGCGCGGTTGCTGGACTTGCTGCGCACGCTGGTGGTGGAAATGCAGCTGGCAGTGGTGATCGTCACCCATGATCTGGGTGTCGCCCGCCTGCTGGCGCACCGTCTGCTGGTGATGAAGCAAGGTCAGGTAGTGGAAAGTGGTTTAACAGACCGCGTGCTCGACGATCCGCATCATCCGTATACGCAGTTGCTCGTTTCTTCCGTGCTGTCCTAACCTAATTTCAGAGAAAGAGTGACCAAAATGACGACGAAGCTCAGGGTCGAAAATCTCAGTAAAACTTTCGTTCTGCATAACCAGAACAGCGCCAGATTACCGGTTTTCAGCAACGCCAGCCTGACAGTGAATGCCGGAGAATGCGTAGTGCTGCACGGGCATTCCGGCAGCGGAAAATCTACCCTTCTGCGCTCGCTGTACGGTAACTATCTGCCGGACAGCGGCAAAATTTGGGTGGAACACCAGGGCCAGCAGATTGATATGGTCAGCGCCGAGGCGCGTGAAATTCTGGCCGTACGCCGTCATACCGTCGGCTGGGTCAGCCAGTTTCTGCGCGTGATCCCGCGTATCAGTGCGCTGAATCTGGTGATGCAGCCGCTGCTGGAGCTGGGCGTGGATAAAGCACAAAGCGAAGCCCGTGCCAGTGCCCTGCTGCGCCATCTGAATGTGCCGGAACGTCTGTGGCATCTCGCGCCTTCCACGTTTTCCGGCGGTGAACAGCAACGCGTCAATATCGCGCGCGGTTTCGTGGTCGATTATCCGGTGCTGTTGCTCGATGAGCCGACCGCCTCGCTGGACGCCACTAACCGTGCCGCCGTCGTCACGCTGATTGAGCAGGCGAAAGCCCGCGGAGCCGCCGTGGTCGGCATTTTCCATGATGGAGATGTGCGCGAACGCGTTGCCGACAGGCTGTATGAAATGAGTCCAGAAACTGCTCCGGAGATGTCCGCATGATCATAAATAACGTCAGACTGGTCCTCGACGATCAGGTTGTTGAAGGATCGCTTGAAATGCAAGACGGCGTGATCAGCGCCTTTGCCGACAGCCGCAGTCAGTTGCCGCAGGCGCTGGATGCTCGAGGCGGCTGGCTGCTGCCGGGGTTCATCGAGCTGCATACGGATAATCTGGATAAGTTTTTCACGCCGCGCCCGAAAGTGGACTGGCCGGCGCATTCCGCCATGAGCAGCCACGACGCGCTGATGGTCGCCAGCGGGATCACCACGGTGCTTGACGCCGTGGCCGTGGGCGATGTGCGCGACGGCGGCCATCGTCTGGAGAATTTGCAAAAGATGATCGACGCCATCGTCAACAGTCAGAACGCCGGGCTGAACCGCGCTGAACACCGTCTGCATCTGCGCTGCGAACTGCCGCACGACACCACGTTGCCGCTGTTTGAAAAGCTGATGGATACGTCAGTTCTCTCGCTGGTTTCCCTGATGGATCACTCGCCGGGCCAGCGCCAGTTCGCCACTCCACAGAAATACCGCGAGTATTATCAGGGCAAATATCACATGAACGATGAGCAGATGGACGCGTATCAGGAAGAGCAAATCGCCCTGTCGCGCCGCTGGGCACAGCCAAACCGCGAAGCGATTGCCGCCCATTGCCGCGCCAGGAATATTTCGCTGGCCAGCCACGATGACGCCACGGCGGCACACGTTGAGGAATCTCTGGCGCTCGGCAGCGTGATTGCAGAATTCCCGACTACCGAAGAAGCGGCACGCGCCTCACACGCCAGCGGGCTGGCGGTACTGATGGGTGCACCGAATATCGTGCGCGGCGGTTCGCATTCGGGCAACGTCGCGGCGCATAAACTGGCATCACTGGGCCTGCTGGATATCTTGTCCTCCGACTATTATCCCGCCAGCCTGATGGACGCCGTTTTCCGCATCGCCAATGATGAAACAAATGCCTTCAGTTTGCCGCAGGCGGTGAAACTGGTAACGCGCAATCCGGCGAACGCGCTGGGCTTGCAGGATCGCGGTGAAATTGCTGAAGGCAAACGCGCCGATCTGGTTCTGGCACGTGCGCATGGCGATCATCACTATGTGCAAAACGTCTGGCGTCAGGGCATTCAGGTGTTTTAAACGGAGAGAAAATGAGTCGTTTACTTTATCTGATGGGCGCTTCAGGTTCGGGAAAGGACAGTCTTCTGGACGCGCTGCGCCAGCATTTACCGGCGGATGTCGCCGTGGCGCATCGCTACATTACGCGCCCCGCTGACGCAGGATCTGAGAATCATATTGCACTGAGCGATGCCGAATTTATTCAGCGCCGCCAGCACGGATTATTTGCGCTGGAATGGCACGCGCATCAGTGCCGGTACGGCGTGGGAATCGAAATCGACACCTGGATGCAGCTCGGTTGCCACGTGGTGGTCAACGGTTCGCGGGCGCATCTGGAGAAAGCGCAACAGCGTTACGGCCAGCGGCTGGTGCCGGTGTGTTTGCAGGTTTCAGACGAAGTGCTGGCTGCGCGTTTATTGCGGCGCGGACGTGAAGACGCCGGGCAAATTGCCTGCCGTCTGGCGCGTGCCCGTGAGTATGACAGCGCCTTGCCCGCGAGCTGCCACCGGCTGCATAACGACGGTGCGTTACAGGACACGTTACGGCATTTGCTGGCCATTCTTTCTCTGCCGGTCAGCGCCTCTTTTTATTCCGTCACTTCAACATGAGCGAGATTATGACAGACATCATTTCCCCGTTTTCTTTAGCTGACGAACAGGATTATTCACGTCCGAAAATCGGCCAGCAGGTCGAATTGAACCGTTCGCAGCTCGGGCAATACGTGCATATTGCCGATAACGCGATCATCGAAGAAACGCAGATCGGCGATTATTCGTATACGGCGGGCAACAATCAGATCTTCTACGCGACCATCGGCAAGTTTGTGTCGATCGCCACCTATGTCCGGATCAATCCGGGTAATCACCCGACGTATCAGCGCGTTGCGCAGCATCATTTCACCTACCGCAGCTCGGTTTACGGGCTGGGTGAAGACGATCAGGACTTTTTCGACTGGCGTCGTGAACATCACGTCACCGTCGGCAACGACGTGTGGATCGGCCATAACGCCGTGATTATGCCGGGGGTCAGCGTCGGGAACGGCGCGGTGATTGGGACATCGGCCGTGGTAACTAAAGACGTTGAGCCGTATTCCATCGTGGCGGGCGTGGCCGCGAAAAAGATCGGCATGCGTTTTGATGATTCAATGATCGAAAAGATCGAGAACAGCCAGTGGTGGAACTGGGATCACGATACGCTGAAAGAGAGAATGCCGGATTTTCGAAATCTGGATGTGTTTGCGGAGAAATATCTGTAAGGATCGGGACGATCCTTGCGGGGCAAAATTCGCGTTTTTTGCTGATACCTTATCATAAGGATCCCTGTCAGCAGAGAACGCGGATTAAAGTTCTTCAATGCTGGCGGCGATTTGATCGGATTCCAGCACGGTGACGCCGCCCAGTCCTGCGTTAAACGCCTGTTCCTGCAACGCTTTGGCGACAACGTCCGAATCGATGGCTTTCCATTTTCCCGGCAACAGTTTAAACAGCGGCGCACTGAGTTGTTCAAGCAGGCGCGGCGGATGGCGTTTCCCGACCAGCAGCGACGGCCTGACCAGCGTGAGCAAAGTCCAGCCCTGGTGCATCAGCGCCTGTTCCATGTCCCCTTTCGTCCGGTTATAGAGAAATCGTGAGTGCGCATCCGCACCGTTGGCGCTGACC
Source organism: Rahnella contaminans (assembly GCF_011065485.1). Taxonomy (NCBI): domain Bacteria; kingdom Pseudomonadati; phylum Pseudomonadota; class Gammaproteobacteria; order Enterobacterales; family Yersiniaceae; genus Rahnella; species Rahnella contaminans. The sequence continues at coordinate 129,587 of NZ_JAADJS010000002.1, read as the reverse complement.
GCCAGACAATGACGCGCACCGAGTTCCTTCGCGGCTTTGGCGCAATCCACCACCAGATCGTAATCTACAGCGCGAAACGCTTCCGCGCTGCCCGCCTCTTTACGCGTGGTGCCAAGGCAGCAGAACAGCAGGTCGATCGGCTCATCCAGCGCGACCACCAGCGACGTGAGATTCGCCCCGAGCGGGTTGATCAGTTTATTACCCGGCGGCAGCGGGCGGCGGCTCGGCGCAACAATCCGGCTAACGCGCGGATCCAGCTGCAACAGACGCAAAAGCTCACGCCCAATCAGACCACTTCCGCCCAGAAGAAGAACTTTTGCCATATCACTTCCTTTTAAAAAACGGCCTTTACATGGAATTTCAGAAACAGATAAGTTCAAGTGTTACCCGATTGTAAATTCCCCGCTATAAGACAGTTCCTGTTACTCAGGCTTATCAGAAAGCGCGCGATCCCACAGCAGCTTTTTGCCAAATCCCAGGGCGTTATCCGTCATCTTGATGCTGTTAAGTTTCAGCGCCCAGACCGGCGCTTTCATGGCGATCGCCACCGGGAAGTGTTTGCAGTACAGACGGCGCGCGTGGCTCTCTTCTTCACCGGAAAGGATCGTCGCCTCACCGCGATACTGAATGCCTTTGATCAGCGCAATGGTTTTCGGATGCGGCGCGATCGTGCCCACCACCTGCGGCGATTTTGCCATCAGCGTGCCGTGCAACGTTTTCAGTTCGGTCATGAAATATAAAGACAGGGTTTCAGCATCGGTGACGTAAAAGCAATTAGCGCTCCACATCTCGCCGTCGGCGGCGGCACACAGCGCCAGCACATGATTTTTGGTCAGGAATTTAAGAATGTGTTTCAGGTCTTCGGGGTTATTCATCGGAGGATCCTTGTCGTCTTTGCCCCAGTGTACCGTGACACACCGATGTTTTACGTCATTCTGCCGTGCGGTTCAGGTAAACTTACGCAAACTTTTCCAAATACGATGCCTCTATGTCCACTTCTCCCGTCTGGTTTTTATACATGTTGAGAACGCCCACCGGCATGCTTTATACCGGCATCACGACCGACGTGACGCGGCGTCTTGCACAGCATCAGACCGGTAAAGGGGCGAAAGCATTACGCGGAAAAGGTGCACTGGAGCTGGTGTTCCACTGCGTGGCGGGGGATCGTTCTCTGGCCTCAAAGCTGGAAATCCGGGTGAAAAAGCTGAGTAAGCCTCAGAAGGAATTGCTGGTGAAATCCGCACCGGTATCCCTGCAACGTTATTTTGGATTGCCGGAAAGCGGGAGTCAGGAACACAAGGCGCGGGAAGAAAACTAACGGGCCTGAAATCAGACCCGTTAGAAGTCAGACCCGCTGAAAATCAGAACCGGTCAAACGGCGGGGAGAATTCCACCTGCCCGCTGGCGTCGATGAGGGCATCGTCGGACAAGGTAAAGAGCTGGAATGCCGCTTCGGTGTCCGGCCAGCGGCACTGCAAATTATGAACTGCCGCTGGTTTAAAACCAAAACGCCCGTAATACGCCGGGTCGCCAAGCACCACGACGGCGGCGTAGCCAAATTCGTTCAGGGAATCGAGCCCTTCGTACACCAGCTTTTCGCCCAATCCCTGACGACGCAAAGACTCGTCAACCGCCAGCGGTGCCAGCGCGACCCAGTTGCGATCTTCGCCCTGAATATCAACCGGGCTGAAGGCGACATAACCGACCACGCCACCTTCGTCATCGGTGGCAACAACGCCCAGCGTCAGCAGGCCGTCTTCGCGCAATTGCTGCACCAGGTCGGCTTCGGCACCACCGGGAAACGCGCGGCGCAACAGACGGTCAATGCCCGCGGCATCTACCGGAATTTCAGTGCGAATTAGCATGGCTCAGCTACCGGAGCTTTCGGCTCACGGTCCTCTTGCAGTCCCGCTTCGACAAAATCGGCCAGGCGCAGCAGCCCATTTTTCAGCAGCAGCGGCATAGTATCGAGATCGATAGAATCCATCAGATTCTTCACGTACAGACCGAGTTCCGTGTCACCCTCAATACGCAGACGACGTTGGAAGAACAGCGTATCCGGATCTTCTTTGCGCGCAGCAATCAAAATCAGATCGTTGGCGTTACCACTAAAGCTGACATCCGCGTCGCCTTTTTCTGCAACGATCAACTTGCCTTCGTCCACTGACATCAGCCAGCTCAGGCTGAGATCACTGACGTCAATTTTCAGCCAGCGGCCTTCGAGGAAATCCAGTTCGCCATCGGCCAGCGCCTGACGAAGCTGCCCGCTCAGTACCTGTTGCAAGACCTGACGCTGTAGCGCAAAAGGCGTGAATTTCAAAGGCACACTCAACAGGGATGGTCCCTGACGAACCAAACGTGCACGTAGTTTTTGCAACACTGGCACTACTCCTTTCGGTAACATTTTCGGCAATTTATTGGCAACTATTTGTACTATTTTGCCACATCGCCCGTAACGTTCAGCGGTCTACATCAATAAATACTGCAACAGAAAAACCTCCCGTACAACCTCCCCGACGGTTGCTGCGCCTTCAACACCCCAGAAACTGCCTCAAATCAAAATATTGCATCTATAGCTTCTCTAAAATAGTTCGCCAATCAAAGCCCTGACTGATGAATGAATAACGTCGGCAACTGGCTTTTCATCACCCACAACCCTTTCGCCACGGCGTGCGGTTGCAGTAAGGAACGAGAATGGAGCTACTTTGCCCGGCAGGGAATTTACCTGCGCTAAAAGCGGCCATCGATAACGGTGCTGATGCGGTATATATCGGCCTGAAAGATGACACCAATGCACGCCACTTTGCAGGCCTGAACTTCACGGAGAAGAAATTGCAGGAGGCGGCAAATTACGTTCACCGCCACCGCCGTAAGTTGCATATCGCCATCAATACATTTGCGCACCCTGACGGCTATCAGCGCTGGGAACGCGCCGTGGATATGGCCGCGCAGCTCGGTGCCGATGCGCTGATCCTCGCCGATATTGCCATGCTGGATTACGCCGCAACGAAATATCCGCACGTCGAGCGCCACGTCTCCGTTCAGGCTTCCGCCACCAACGACGAAGCAATCCGTTTCTACAAAAACAATTTTGACGTCGCCCGCGTGGTGCTGCCGCGCGTGCTTTCGATGCATCAGGTACGCCAGTTGTCTCGCACCACCGTCGTGCCGCTGGAAGTATTCGCGTTCGGCAGCCTGTGCATTATGGCCGAAGGCCGCTGTTACCTTTCTTCCTATCTCACCGGCGAATCGCCCAATACCGTGGGTGCCTGTTCTCCGGCGCGTTTTGTGCGCTGGCAACAAACCGCACAGGGCATGGAATCACGGCTGAATGATGTGCTGATTGACCGCTATGACGAAGGCGAAAACGCCGGTTATCCGACGCTGTGCAAAGGCCGGTATCTGGTGGATGGCGCGAAATACCACGCGCTGGAAGAACCGACCAGCCTGAATACGCTGGAATTACTGCCGGAGCTGTTCGCCGCCAATATTGCTTCGGTGAAAATCGAAGGGCGCCAGCGCAGCCCGGCGTATGTCAGCCAGGTGGCACGCGTGTGGCGCATGGCTATAGACCGCTGCATGGCCGATCCGCAAAACTACAAAACCGACGAAGCCTGGATGAAAGCGCTGGGCGCGATGTCTGAGGGTACGCAAACGACGCTCGGTGCCTATCACCGTAAATGGCAGTAATTAAAGAGATCATCATGAAATATTCATTAGGAGCCATCCTTTATTACTGGCCGAAAGCGCAGGTTGAAGACTTTTATCAGGCAGCGGCAAACAGCAGCGCCGACATCATTTACCTCGGCGAGAATGTGTGTACCAAACGGCGCGAAATGAAGGTCAGTGACTGGATGGATGTCGCCCGTGAACTGGCGTCAGCCGGAAAGCAGGTGGTGATTTCCACACTGGCGTTGTTGCAGGCGCCGTCCGAACTTAATGAGCTGAAACGCTACGTCGAGAACGGTGAGTTCCTGCTGGAAGCCAACGATTTTGGCGCGGTCAATATGGCGTCTGAGCGCAGGCTCCCGTTTGTCGTCGGCCACGCGCTGAACTGCTACAACGCCGTCACGCTGAAACTGCTGCAAAAACAGGGGATGGTGCGCTGGTGTATGCCGGTTGAGCTTTCCCGCGACTGGCTGGTGAATCTGCTGAATCAGTGCCAGGAGCTGGGCATCCGGGATAAATTCGAAGTGGAAGTGCTGTCTTACGGGCATCTGCCACTGGCCTATTCCGCGCGCTGTTTCACGGCTCGTTCTGAAAACCGTGGGAAAGATGAATGCGAAACCTGCTGCATCAATTATCCGCAGGGCCGGAAAATGCTGTCGCAGGAAAATCAGCAGGTGTTTATCCTCAACGGCATCCAGACACAAAGTGGCTATTGCTACAATCTGGGCAATGAACTGACGTCGATGCAGGGGCTGGTTGATATCGTGCGGCTGTCGCCGGAAACTCACGAGACGCTTTCCACTCTCGAGGAATTCCGCGCCAATGAACGGGGTTTGCATCCGTTAATGCTGACAGACAAAGCCGACTGCAACGGTTACTGGCAGCGCATTGCCGGGTTGGAACTGCGTCGCTGAGCGCTAAAATGACACCATGAAAAAGGGATATTACTTTTCGGTAATATCCCTTTTTTTATCAGACGCCTTTGCGCCGCGGCCTGAAAATCGCCCGCAGACGCACGCCGTCGCGCAGCATCCCCACGGCGATACCAATGAACGTATAAAACGCGCATAAAAGCAGAAGCATCAGGATGTCGCCGCCAACATCTTTAAACGGCAGCCCCATCTGATTTACCCCCGCAATCGCTTTGGTCGCCCAGGTCGAGGGCAGCATCGAAGATACCGCCCTGACCCACGCGGGCATCGCCTGCAACGGCCAGATGGTGCCGGAAATGTAAAAGACCGGCGTCGTCACAAAGGCCAGCGTCAGGTAAATCAGTTCCACGCTGCGCAGGCATTCCGTGACCAGTTTGCCTAATCCGAGCACGGCCAGTAAAAACGGGAACGTCAGCAGCAGAATTTCAGGAATGCTGGCCGTCTGCCGGTATCCCAACACCCAAGGCCATAGCACGAACAGGACAATCGACAGGAATAACCAGACCGGGATCAACGCTGAAATCCCGCCAAGAAAGGCCGGTATCGCCGGTTTTCCGGAAGGCCCGCTGTTGAGCACAATGCTGACACGCACGCTGGCGATCAGCAGTGAGTGCTGCAATAACATGACCAGAAGACCGGGAAAGATAATCGCCGCGAAGCTGATGCCGGGGTTAAAGACATCCAGCGACTGCCCGATTATCGGCGACAACACCACGCTGGCCTGGCGCTCGCTGAAGCCGTTGCTGAGCAGTAAATCCGTGTTGTATTGCGTGAGGATCGCCTGATACGCCGCCAGCACATCCTGCTGGATCTGCCCGTTCGCCAGCCGGTTGGTCGCATCGCCGTACACCGGGATCACAATGTTTTGCCCGGCGAGGATCTTCTTCTCAAGATCCACCGGCATGATGATCACCGCGAACAATTTACGCAACGCCAGATCGCGTTCGGCATCGGCGAGATTATCGTAGTGGTTAGTTTCAACTTTCGACGTGGCATCCAGCTGACGGGTCAGCATGCGGCTGGCGGTGCTGTGATCCTGATCGATAACAGCGACTGGCAGATCCCAGACTGTGCGGTTAGCGTAAACCAGGCTCATCACACATAGCGAAAGCAGCAACATCATCCACATCGGTTTATCAAGCAAACCGGTAAGCACTTTGCTGAAGGTTCCCCACCAGGTTTTGAACCACTCGCGACGGGTCATTGCCCTGGCTCCTGTTGTTTCATGCGCATATACAGACGCTTGCGCACCAGCACACCGGTTAGCAACGGATAAATCAGCAGAATGCAGCACACCATCAGAATGCCGCGCAGCGATACCTGACGCAGGAAAACATCAAACATTGCCGCCAGCGCGTAACTCAGGGGTTCGATGCCGGAAATAATACGCGCCGGCAGCGGCATTGATAACACCGGAACGGCCATCCCGGAGAAGGTGAGCGCAATACTGACGAAAATCCCCATCATGGTATAAGCGGTGATGGTCGTTTTCGTGAAGGTAAATAACAGCAGCCCCAGGCTTTGCGCGGCAATCACATAAAAGAAGCCGATCACCAGCATATACAATGGATTACCGCTCACCCGTGCGTCGAAAAAGCCCACGAGCATGGCGATTTCCACCATCAGCAAGGTGGTGAAACACAGCGTGTACGGCGCGAGTTTCCCGAGCAGCGCGAGTGTAAATGACGGCGCACTGAGCAGCGCCTGACTGCGCGCCATCACGTAAATCATACAGGTGACGGTGAAAAGTTGCAGAAGGTGGATGGTGGCGGCAAATTGCTGATAATAAATGTAGCTGCCGCTGGCGTTGAACAGGCTACCGTAAGAGAGATCGACGCTGGCCAGTGACGGCAACGTTTTGCCGATTTCTGTCGCGATAATCGACCGGTAGCTGGTGTTCAGCTCAGTGATAAGCCCGCTGAAATCTTGCGTGGAATACAACCCGGCACCGTAAAACAGAGCGTTGTAATACAGAACCGCGCTCGGCTGTTTACCGGCCAGTACGTCCGCTTCGAAGTTCACCGGAATATACAATAATGCGTAATCCTGCGCGGTTCGCAGACGGTATTCCGCTTCCGGCAATCCGCCTTCAAAGGCCTGAACGTGCGCATGAGAACCCGCGTCGAGTTTACGGGTCAGCGTTTTGGATAGCGTGCTGTGATCGTTATCCACCACCGAAACGGGCAAATCAAGCAAGGTGCCTTCTGAGAAGTTGCTGCTGATCAGGCCAAACAGAAGTAAAGGGAAAATCCAGCACAGCCAGTGGATCACCGGCTTACGAAAGGCGTAATTTGCCTCGCGGGTAAAAGCACGACTGAAACAGCGCCATGCGGCTTTTATCCTTTCACTGCGCGGCGCTTTGACCGGCTTCACTTCGCCTTCCACTGCCAAAGTGCGCTCATGCCCTGACGTAATCCGGGAACCGGTTTGGCAGGATAAAGGCGCACTTCAAAGGTTTTTAAATCGAAGTCACCGGTCGCGCGCGTAGCACGTTTGGTGGCGTAATCACCGAGCGGCGCGATATAACGCACTTCGGCTTCAATCATTTCATTATTCAGCGCAGGCACGCGCATCTGCACTTTGTCGCCTTTGCGCACGCCCGCCAGAATGTCTTCACGCAGGTTAAAAACGAAATAGGCATCAGGCAGACGGACTAACGTCAGCAACGGGCTGGACGCACTTTGCAGCTCGCCAACTTCCACCGGGATCGGCCCGACTTCGCCGTCTACCGGCGCTTTCACCTGTAAATCATCGGTCTGAGCTTTCACTTCCAGTAAGTCTTCTTCCGCCTGACGCAGCTGCGCGGCGTAACTCTCGCGTTGTTCCACGCGGTCGCCGTTGATGCCTTCATCAAGATTGGCTTTAGCAACGAGAACTTGTGCATACGCGCTGTCACGCGCGCGGCGGGAATCTTCTAAGTCGGAGGCGGAGATAAAGCCTTTCCCGGCGATTTTCGCATTGCGGTTGTATTCATCGCGGGCGTTGACGTATTCGGCCTGAGATTGCGCCAGTGTCGCTTTCAGGTTGCGGATGCTTTCTTCACGCGTCCCGTTAACAGAAAGTTCGAGCTGGGCTTTGGCCTGATCGCGTGCGGCTTCCAGCGCGCGGAGCTGCGCCATCATTTCCGGGCTGTCGAGGGTAATCAGCAACTGGCCCGCTTTTACGTCATCGCCACGTTCGACATGACGTTCAATCACGCGGCCTTTGGCTTTCGACGCGACAATGACTTCAGGCGCATCGACTTCGCCCTGAAGCAGGAGATCTTCGTTATGCGCACGAAATAAAACAGCCAAAGAAACCGCAACCGCCACCAGCAGCAGGGTTAATAACATTCGTTTACTCATTGATACCACGTCCTTTTTGTTCGCCTGAATTATTTACCGGCATTGGTTTTCCCTTCCATCATTTTCCCTGCCTGCTTTCGCAGCCTTTTCAGGCGCATTTTTTACTTCAATGAAATCATAGCGGGATGAGCAGAGACTTTTTAACACAAAACAACATATTGGCTAAAATTATAGTTTAGGCGATTCCAATCTATTTTAAGCATGTTCAAACGGAAATTAAGGGCACAAATGCCGTATTCAATGAACGCGTAATGGGTAATACTCGGTTTAATTATGAGCGGAATGCACCCTTTCCCCTCCTCTTCATCAACGAGTGAGCCGTGATTATGTCTGATAAAAACACCGTTCCCCTTTCCGTGCTCGATCTGGCACCCGTCCCGCAAGGTGCTGATCCGGCGAAGGCTTTTCAATGTTCTCTGAGTCTGGCGCAAAACGCCGAGAAATGGGGCTATCAGCGCTACTGGATGGCAGAACACCACAACATGACCGGCATCGCGAGCGCAGCGACGTCCGTTTTACTGGGTTATATTGCGGGCGGGACGAAAACAATACGCGTGGGTTCCGGTGGCGTGATGCTGCCAAACCATTCGCCCTTGGTGATTGCTGAACAATTCGGAACGCTGGCGACGCTGTATCCGAACCGTGTCGATCTCGGCCTGGGCCGCGCACCGGGAACCGATCAGCGCACGATGATTGCGCTGCGCCGTCATCTTTCCGGGGAGATTGATAATTTCCCGCAGGATGTTCAGGAATTGCAGATGTATTTCGGCGACGTTCAGCCGCAGCAGGCCGTTCAGGCCGTGCCGGGACAAGGTTTGCATGTGCCAATCTGGCTGCTGGGTTCCAGCCTGTACAGCGCGCAACTGGCGGCGGCGTTAGGCCTGCCATTTGCCTTCGCCTCACATTTTGCCCCAGACATGCTCTATCAGGCACTGGCGATTTATCGCAGCAAATTCCAGCCTTCCGCGCAGCTCGAAAAGCCGCACGCGATGGTGTGCATCAACGCGATTGCGGCCGATACCGATGAAGAGGCGCGCCGGATGTTTACCTCCAATCAGCAGCAGTTCATTAATCTGCGCCGCGGGATGCCGGGTAAACTCCCTGCGCCGGTCGATAACATTGAAAGCCTGTGGTCAGCACAGGAACGCTTTGGCGTCGACAACGCACTGCGCATGTCAGTGGTCGGTAATAAAGAGACGGTGCGTCAGGGGCTGCAAAATATTCTGCGTGAAACTGAGGCCGATGAGCTGATGATCAACGGTCAGATTTTTGATCACCAGGCGCGTCTGCATTCGTTCGAGATTGTTTCTCAGCTTCAGGGGGATTTGGTGAAAGAACAGCGCATCGGATAAACGTTGCGGTAAATGGCAGACGAAAAAAAACCAGCCTGTTAAAAGGCTGGTTTTTTATTATCTGAAATTCAGCGAACTGAAATCAGAATATTATGCGTCGGTAGTACGACGTGGTGCGCGGCTTGGCGGACGACGGTCGCCAGCGGCTGAAGAACCTTCACGACGGTCGCCGTTGAAAGAACGTGGAGCACCGTTACCACGGCCACCTTCACGACGTTCGCCATTGAACGGACGCGGAGCACCGTTACCACGACGCTCACCACCAGCACCTGCCGGACGGTCGCGACGCGGAGCTTGTGGCTGCGCATCACCGATCAACTGCATGTTCATCGGTTTGTTCAGGATACGGGTACGGGTGAAGTGAGACAGAATCTCGCCCGGCATCCCCTTCGGCAACTCGATAGTAGAGTGCGTACCGAACAGTTTGATGTTACCGATGTAACGGCTGCTGATATCGCCTTCGTTAGCGATAGCGCCAACGATGTGACGAACTTCAACACCATCATCGCGGCCCACTTCGATACGATACAGTTCCATATCGCCAGCATCACGACGCTCACGACGTGGGCTGTCGCCATCACGTGCAGGGCGGTCGCTGTTACGCGCCGGGCGGTCACGACGATCGCCACGGTCACCGCGGTCGCCACGATCTTCGAATTCGCGACGTGGTGGACGGCTTTTGAACGGCTGATCAGCAGGAACGATCAGAGGGCGTTCGCCCTGTGCCATTTTCAGCAGTGCAGCGGCCAGCGTTTCGATGTCCAGCTCTTCTGCAGGTTGCAGTTTTGCCAGCAAGCCACGGTATTGATCCAGATCGCTGCTTTCCAGTTGCTGTTGAACTTTGGCTGCGAATTTAGCCAGGCGACGTTCGCCCAGCACTTCTGCAGTTGGGATTTCAACTTCTGGAATGGTCAGCTTCATGGTGCGTTCAATGTTACGCAGCAGGCGACGCTCACGGTTCTCAACGAACAGCAATGCGCGACCTGCACGGCCAGCACGACCGGTACGACCGATACGGTGAACGTAAGATTCTGAATCCATCGGGATGTCGTAGTTAACAACCAGGCTGATACGTTCTACGTCGAGACCACGTGCTGCCACGTCGGTTGCGATCAGAATATCCAGACGGCCATCCTTCAGACGTTCCAGAGTCTGCTCACGCAGGGCCTGGTTCATGTCACCGTTCAGTGCAGCGCTGCTGTAGCCGCTACGTTCCAGTGCTTCTGCCACTTCCAGCGTTGCGTTTTTGGTACGAACGAAGATGATCGCCGCATCAAAATCTTCTGCTTCCAGGAAACGAACCAGCGCTTCGTTTTTACGCAGGCCGTATACAGACCAGTAGCTCTGGCTGATGTCTGGACGCGTTGTCACGCTTGACTGGATGCGCACTTCCTGAGGCTCTTTCATGAAGCGACGGGTAATGCGACGGATAGCTTCTGGCATGGTTGCAGAGAACAACGCGGTCTGATGTTCAGCCGGGATCTGCGCCATGATAGTTTCGACGTCTTCGATGAAGCCCATACGCAGCATTTCATCAGCTTCGTCCAGCACCAGGCCGCTCAGGTTAGAGAGGTTCAGGGTGCCGCGTTTCAGGTGATCCAGCAGACGGCCCGGGGTACCGACAACAACTTGTGGTCCCTGACGCAGTGCGCGCAGCTGAACGTCATAGCGCTGGCCGCCGTAAAGGGCAACCACATTCACGCCATGCATGTGTTTAGAGAAATCAGTCATTGCTTCAGCAACCTGAACCGCCAGTTCGCGGGTTGGTGCCAGAACAAGAATTTGTGGTGCTTTCAGAGAAGCATCAATGTTGTGCAGCAAAGGTAAAGAGAATGCTGCTGTTTTACCGGAACCTGTCTGAGCCATGCCCAGAACGTCGCGGCCATTTAACAGGTGAGGAATACACTCAGCCTGGATTGGTGAAGGTTTTTCGTAGCCCAAATCAGTCAGGGCAGAAATGATCGGAGCAGACAGCCCCAGGTCAGCAAAAGAGGTTTCAAGCTCAGTAGTCATGTACACGTGCCTCATTAATAATGGCAGCCAGTCTACATAACTCGTCGAGAAAATTTTCAGTCATTTTCATTGAAAAGTGTGAACCGGCTCAAATTAGATTATAAAACGAACAAAGCAACCCTCGCCCGTTAAGGCGCTTAAAAATGGCAGATACCATGATTAAAAAGGCTGATTGGTGTCGTCAGCTATTGCTGGTCCGATTCTGATAGGTCGTCTTGCTCATGGCCCAAAAGCGCCAATTCCAACAATGCATAGCGGTGCTCAACGAAGTTATGGACGTTGTTAGCTACCGTCAGTTTGAACAGTGCCGCGGCGCTGTTCTTGTCCCCCAGACTTAGGTAATGCTTACCTAAATAGAAGTCAGTTTCACTGAGATGCTCAGCGAGCGAAGTGTTATCCGTTGCTTCTGCCTTGAGGCGTTCCATCAGCGTAGATTCGCTGATTTTGCCCAGGTAGAATTCGACGATATTCCATCCCCATTGCCCTCTGTCCGCTTTGTCATAACGCTCCTGGAGCGCTACTTCGGCATTCTTCGGATTGATTTCTCGCTCCGCAAGATAAAGCCATAACGAACGGAAGGGATCATTTGGATCGTCTCGATAAAACGCCTGCAGATCATCCTGCGCTAACGAGAATCGGCCACCGTAATACAGTGCGATACCTCGGTTCAAACGCGCGTAGTTGTAAGTTGGATCAAGCTCTAGTACAGAATCAAACGCTTCATAGGCAGCATCGAAATTGCCTGCCTGCGTTAGGTAAATCCCCAGGTAGTTAAAAACTTCTGGCATATCAGGACGAATAGACAGCGCTTGTGAAAAATCATTTCGCGCCAGTGCTCTTAGCCCGAGACTATCATACAGCACACCGCGCTCATATAATAGCTGTGCTCTCTCATCGTCAGTCAATGACCGGCTGGCAAGTATTTGTTCCATGCGTGCCAGAATGACTTCCTGCTGCAACGTCGGCTGCAACGGAATCGCCAGAACTTCATTTTTACGCCAATCATGGTTGCTGCATCCTGCCAACATAAGTGCTGTCGCAACATAACACCAGCGCAAGAAAGGCTTCATTTCTACTCCCGGAGACAAACATTGGATGAACATCCTGTCATCCGCTTGCTTAACACAAACGCATCCTACGTTCGTGAGACGAACAGCCCCCTTCCAGCTGGAAAGGAGCTGTAAAACTTCTGTTACAGATTATTCTGCTGCAGGTTGCTCAGTTGTATCGTCCTGAGTTGGTGCGGTAGCTTCTTTGATGCTCAGACGCACACGACCCTGACGGTCAACTTCCAGAACTTTAACCGGAACTTCCTGGCCCATCTGCAGGTAATCAGTCACTTTCTCAACGCGCTTATCAGCGATTTGAGAGATGTGAACCAGACCTTCTTTACCGCCGCCAATGGCAACAAACGCACCAAAGTCAACGATACGGGTCACTTTACCCTGATAGATACGACCCACTTCGATTTCTGCAGTGATCTCTTCGATACGACGGATAGCGTATTTCGCTTTCTCGCCGTCGGTTGCTGCGATTTTAACAGTACCGTCATCTTCGATTTCGATAGTGGTGCCAGTTTCTTCAGTCAGAGCACGGATCACAGAACCACCTTTACCGATCACGTCTTTAATTTTGTCTGGACTGATCTTGATGGTGTGGATGCGTGGAGCAAACTGAGAGATATCGCCACGTGGTGTGCTGATAGCCTGTTCCATTACGCCCAGAATGTGCAGACGCGCACCCTTAGCCTGGTTCAGAGCCACCTGCATGATTTCGCGGGTGATACCTTCGATTTTAATGTCCATCTGCAGCGCGGTGATACCGTCGCGGCTACCGGCCACTTTGAAGTCCATGTCGCCCAGGTGATCTTCGTCACCCAGAATGTCGGACAGAACGACAAAGCTGTCGTCTTCTTTAACCAGACCCATTGCGATACCCGCAACAGCGGCTTTAATCGGAACACCTGCATCCATCAGGGCCAGAGAAGCACCACAAACAGAAGCCATTGAAGATGAACCGTTAGATTCGGTGATTTCAGAAACTACACGTACGGTGTACGGGAAGTCTTCTGGTTTTGGCATCATTGCCAGCACGCCACGTTTAGCAAGACGGCCATGGCCAATCTCACGACGTTTTGGCGAGCCAACCATACCTGTTTCACCAACAGAGTACGGAGGGAAGTTGTAGTGGAACAGGAAGCTATCAGTCTTCTCGCCCATCAGCTCATCCAGATTCTGCGCATCACGTGCAGTACCCAGAGTTGCGGTAACCAAAGCCTGAGTTTCACCACGGGTGAACAGCGCAGAACCGTGGGTACGTGGCAGAACGCCAGTACGCACGTCCAGACCGCGGATCATGTCTTTTTCACGGCCATCGATACGCGGTTCGCCACGCAGAACACGGCTACGAACCACGTTCTTCTCGATGCTGCCCAGGATGTCGGAGATTTCGCCCGCATCCAGAGAGTCGTCTTCAGCTTGCAGAGCCTGAACAACGTCAGATTTGATGACGTTGATCTGCGCGTAACGATCTTGTTTATCAGTGATCAGGTACGCATCACCCAGACGGGATTCAGACAGTGCAGCCACGCGAGCGTGCAGCTCGGCGTTAACCGCTTCTGGCTGCCAGTCCCATTTTGGCTTACCGGCTTCAGCAACCAGTGAGTTGATGTTGTCGATAACGATTTGTTGTTGTTCGTGGCCAAATACGACCGCGCCCAGCATCTGATCTTCGCTCAGCACTTCAGCTTCAGACTCAACCATCAGCACCGCGCCCTGAGTACCGGCAACAACCAGGTCCAGACGGCTTGTTTTCAGCTCATCTGCGGTTGGGTTCAGAACGTACTGGTCGTTGATGTAACCAACGCGTGCAGCACCGATTGGGCCGTTGAATGGAATACCAGACAGGCTCAGGGCAGCAGACGCACCGATCATCGCAACGATGTCAGGGTTAACTTGTGGGTTCAGGGAAACCACAGTCGCGATAACCTGAACTTCATTCAGGAAAGAGTCCGGGAAAAGAGGACGGATCGGACGGTCAATCAGACGCGAAGTCAGCGTTTCGCCTTCACTTGGACGGCCTTCACGACGGAAGAAGCTACCCGGGATACGACCAGCAGCGTAAGTACGCTCCTGATAGTTAACTGTCAGCGGGAAGAAGCTCTGACCTGGTTTCGCTTTTTTCTGGCCAACAACGGTAACGAATACCGCGGTGTCGTCCATGCTAACCATAACAGCTGCAGTAGCCTGACGAGCCATCATGCCGGTTTCCAGCGTAACGGTGTGCTGGCCGTATTGGAACTTACGAATAGTCGGATTAAGCAATGTAATATCCTTGTTTGTGGCGCGCAGCTGTTATGACAGCAGTTCACACCGATAAATATCCGAGCTTCTCACTACATTCTCGCGACTAATGACAATCCTTATTGGCCTGACGTTGTGGCAATAAAGTCTCTCATTAGCCGCGCGAAAACATCTGTAACGGAAGTTCATGTTCTTAGAATAACAATAGAAACAGCAGCCATACAGTAACCTGATTTGCTGATGCTTCCTAGAATAAAGGGGCCTATTGGCCCCTTTACACTGAAACTCGCTTGATTAGCGACGCAGACCCAGACGTTCGATCAGGCTGGTGTAACGTGCTACATCTTTACGCTTCAGGTAGTCCAGCAGTTTACGACGCTGAGAAACCATACGCAGCAGACCACGACGGCTGTGGTGATCTTTTTTGTGCTCTGCAAAGTGACCTTGCAGATGGTTAATTTGAGCAGTCAGCAGAGCAACCTGAACTTCGGTAGAACCACTGTCGTTAGTGCCACGACCGAAGTCGGAAACGATTTGAGCTTTAGCTTCAACGCTTAGAGACATAATCTTACTCCAAAATATTATAGATAATTAAACGGGAGCCGATCTCTAATTCAGCTACCCAATGCATAAGCTGCGCTATTCTACCCTTTGCTATATGTGATCGCAAGGTGAGCAGAAAGCGCTTAATCCGTGTATTCGACGACTAAACGACGCGGCGCAATGCGCCCATCATCATCTATTTCGCCCACACCGATAAACTTACGTTCTTCGCCTTCGGTTATGCGAACCATGCCACTCGCCGGCGCGCCAGATGCCTGAACAGGTTGGCCCTGCTTAACATATCCGGCCACCACAGGCAGCAGATTCACTTCCGGGAAGTCTTCACATGCACTGTCCATCGGCAACAACAACGGATCCAGCAAAAGACGAGGCTCTATGCCCTGCTCTTCAGCCTGAGCAATCAACTCATGGAGTTTTTCCATGGTGACCATACGCTCAGAAGGATAGGTTGCGACCTGCAAACGACGTAGATAAGTCACGTGCGCACCACACCCCAACTTCTCGCCGAGATCATCGACAATCGTACGGATGTAAGTACCTTTTGAGCAGTGAATTTCCAGCTCAACTTCAAAACCTTCCCAGCGGATGAACTTGAGTTCATACACTGTAATACTGCGCGATTCTCGCGGAACTTCGATGCCCTGGCGCGCGTACTCATACAGCTTTTTCCCTTCGTATTTCAGTGCAGAATACATGGAAGGAATTTGCCGGGTTTCCCCGCGGAAGCTGTTGAGTGCGTCATCCAGTTGCTGCTGACTGAAGGTCACTTCACGTTCAGAAATGATCGCGCCTTCAGCATCAGATGTGTCCGTGCGCTGTCCCATACGGGCGATAACACGATAACGCTTATCGGAATCGAGCAGGAATCGGGAAAACTTGGTGGCTTCACCTAAGCACAACGGCAACATGCCGGTAGCCAGAGGATCCAGCGCACCGGTATGCCCTGCGCGGTTAGCGTTATAAAGACGTTTAACCTTTTGCAGAGCATCGTTGGACGACAAGCCAATCGATTTGTCCAGTAGCAGAACGCCGTGAATGTCACGGCCGCGGCGACGTGGGCGACTCATTTATACTTCCTCGTCATCGCCTGCAGCTGAACGACGTTCAGCATCGTTCTTCACAACGTTGGTCACCAGGTTAGACATGCGCATACCTTCAACCAAAGAGTTGTCGTAAGCGAAAGTCAGTTCCGGCACGACGCGCAAACGCATTGCTTTACCGATCAGCGTGCGGATGAAACCGGATGCGTCCTGCAAAGCTTTGATGCCATTTTTGACACGATCAGGATCGTGATTGTCAGTCGTCAGAACGTCCAGGAAGGTCACGAATACTTTGGCATAAGCCAGATCGCGTGAAACTTCAACGCCTGAAACTGTCGCCATTCCTACGCGCGGGTCTTTGACTTCGCGCTGTAAGATAATAGCGATTTCTTTTTGCATCTCCTGAGAGACGCGCTGAGTACGGCTAAATTCTTTTGCCATGATGCTTTTCTCCTCACTTGATCCAGACAAATAAGGGGGCGCAAGGCCCCCATCTGGATATCAGCTACTTCGCAAACGTTAAGCGATAGTACGTTTGATCTCGATGATTTCGAAGACTTCGATCACATCGCCAGCACGCACATCGTTGTAGTTCTTAACGCCGATACCACATTCCATGCCGTTACGAACTTCAGCAACGTCATCTTTGAAGCGACGCAGGGATTCCAGCTCGCCTTCATAGATCACCACGTTATCACGCAGTACACGGATTGGGTTGTTACGCTTGATCATACCCTCAGTAACCATACAACCTGCAATTGCGCCGAATTTAGGTGACTTGAACACGTCACGAACTTCAGCCAGGCCGATGATTTGCTGTTTGTACTCTGGCGCCAACATACCGCTCATCGCCTGCTTAACTTCGTCAATCAGGTTATAGATAACGGAATAGTAACGCAGATCCAGGCTTTCGCTTTCTACGACACGGCGGGCAGAAGCATCTGCACGGACGTTGAAGCCGAGGATGATCGCGTTGGAAGCAGCAGCCAGCGTTGCATCAGTTTCGGTGATACCACCTACACCCATGCCTACGATTTTGACTTTCACTTCGTCGGTAGACAAGCTCTGCAATGCATCGGAAATCGCTTCGCAAGAACCCTGTACGTCAGATTTCAGAACGATGTTCAGTTCAGAAACTTCACCTTCGGTCATGTTCGCGAACATGTTCTCCAGTTTAGATTTCTGCTGACGAGCCAGTTTAACTTCGCGGAATTTACCCTGACGATACAGAGCAACTTCACGAGCTTTCTTCTCGTCACGAACAACGGTCACTTCATCACCCGCAGCAGGAACGCTGGACAGACCCAGCACTTCGACAGGGATTGAAGGACCTGCTGACAGAATGTCACGACCCATTTCGTCACGCATCGCACGGACACGGCCGTATTCGAAGCCACACAGAATGATGTCGCCTTTATTCAGCGTACCTTCCTGAACCAGAACGGTAGCAACCGGGCCGCGACCTTTATCCAGGAAGGACTCGATCACAACACCACTCGCCATACCGGTACGAACAGCTTTCAGTTCCAGAACTTCAGCTTGCAGCAAGATGGCTTGCAGCAGATCGTCGATACCAGTACCGACTTTAGCAGAAACGTGGATGAACTGAGACTCACCGCCCCACTCTTCTGGCATAACGCCGTACTGAGACAGTTCGGTACGAACGCGATCAGGATCAGAGTCTGGCTTATCAATTTTGTTGACTGCAACGACGATTGGCACACCAGCAGCTTTCGCATGCTGAACTGCTTCGATCGTTTGTGGCATCACGCCATCATCAGCAGAAACAACCAGAACAACGATGTCCGTAGCCTGAGCACCACGCGCACGCATTGAAGTAAATGCGGCGTGTCCCGGTGTATCCAGGAAGGTGATCATGCCATTTTCGGTTTCAACGTGATAAGCACCGATGTGCTGGGTAATACCACCGGCCTCGCCTGCTGCCACTTTCGTAGAACGAATGTAGTCAAGCAAAGAGGTTTTACCGTGGTCAACGTGGCCCATGATGGTCACAACCGGAGCACGTGGCTCAGCGGCAGCAGAAGAAGCTGTATCACGATCGCTCATCAGCGCTTCTTCCAGCTCGTTCTCACGACGCAGAATAACTTTGTGGCCCATTTCTTCCGCAACCAGCTGAGCAGTTTCCTGATCAATAACCTGGTTGATGGTGGCCATGGCGCCCAGTTTCATCATGGTTTTGATGACCTGAGAACCTTTCACTGCCATTTTGTTTGCCAGTTCGGCAACAGTAATGGTTTCGCCAATCACGACATCACGGTTAACCGCGATAACAGGCTTGTTGAAGCTCTGTTGCAGGGTGCTTGGTTTGCGTTTGCCTTTACCATTACGGCCAACAGCACGGGCTTCTTCGCGATCCGCTTTAGATTCGGACAGCTTGTTGCCTTTCTTCTGTTTGGTCGCTTTGCCACCGCGGGTACGGCTACGACGTTCGCCTTCAACTTTGGCGTCATTCTCGTCTTCAGCAGCACGGGCGTGGGTAGAAGTGGTGACATGGTAGTCAGCAGATTCTGATTCGCTTGGCGCGGCAGTTTCAGTCCAGACACCAGAGTCAGCCATTTTACGGGCTTCTTCTGCAATGCGCTTGGCGTTTTCTTCAAGCTTACGCTGGGCTTCTTCTTCCGTTTTGCGTTTCAGCTCTGCGGCTTCAGCTTCACGGCGTGCTTTCTCTGCCTGAGCTGGTTTGGTTACTTCATCGGTATGTTGATTCGTCACTTTATCTTTTTCCGCTGCGTCACGCTTAGCTTTATCAGCGGCCTCACGTTTAGCTTGCTCTTCGGCGGCGCGCTTGGCTTTTTCCTGAGCTTCGCGCTGGGCTTGCTCTGCTGCTACACGCTGTGCCTGTTCTTCCGCGTCACGCTTCGCCTGCTCTTCCGCTTCGGCCTGGGCAATCTCTGCCTCGGTCATATCACGTTTAACATAAGTGCGTTTCTTGCGGACCTCGATTTGCACCGATTTACTCTTCCCGCCGGTGCTCGGAATATTCAGTGTACTACGCGTTTTGCGTTGTAACGTCAGTTTGTTTGTCGCACCTGAGTTTCCACCATTCAGATGCGCCAACAATGTTTCTTTTTCTTGCTGGGTCACAGAGTCAGCTTCGGACTTCGAGATCCCTGCATCAGCAAATTGCTGTACCAGGCGATCTACCGGTGTCTGAATCTCTGCCGCCAGCGATTTTACAGTTACATCTGTCATGCTGTTCCTTCCTGCTACAGTTTATTACGCGTTGTCGCCAAACCAGCAGATATTGCGCGCAGCCATGATAAGTTCACCAGCCCGCTCGTCAGTAAGACCTTCAATATCAGCCAGATCGTCGACACCCTGCTCGGCAAGATCTTCCAGCGTACAAACCCCTTGGGCAGCCAGTTTAAATGCCATGCTACGTTCCAGACCCGCCAGGTTCAGCAGATCATCAGCAGGCTTTTTATCACCGAGACTTTCTTCCTGGGCTAAAGCAATAGTGGTCAGCGCTTCTTTTGCACGTTCGCGCAGCGCGTCCACGGTGTCTTCATCCAGGCCGTCGATTTCAAGCAGTTCGTTGACTGGCACGTAAGCCAGTTCTTCAAGCGTAGAGAAACCTTCTTCGACCAGAACCGTGGCAAAATCTTCATCAATGGCCAGGTATTTCGTGAAGGTATCAATCGCAGCGTGTGCCTCAGCCTGATGCTTGGCTTGCAGGTCGTCTGCTGTCATCACGTTCAGTTCCCACTTGTCATCACCACGATGCTGTTTCAACAATTGGGAGGCCAAACGCACGTTCTGACCATTACGGCCAATCGCCTGTGCCAGGTTGCTGGCTTCGACGGCGATATCCATGGTGCATTTATCTTCATCAACAACGATGGAAGCGACGTCTGCCGGCGCCATAGCGTTGATCACGAATTGCGCAGGATTATCATCCCAAAGGATGATATCGATACGTTCACCGCCCAGTTCACTGGATACGGCCTGAACGCGTGCGCCACGCATACCGACACAGGCACCTACCGGGTCGATACGTTTATCGTTGGTTTTCACTGCGATTTTTGCACGGGAACCGGGATCACGGGCTGCCGCTTTAATCTCAATCAGCTCTTCACCAATTTCTGGTACTTCGATGCGGAACAGTTCGATCAGCATCTCATTACGTGAACGGCTGACAAACAACTGGGCGCCACGTGCTTCCGGACGAACATCATACAGCACGCCACGGATACGGTCGCCAGAGCGGAAGTTTTCACGCGGAAGCATGTCTTCACGCAGGATAACGGCTTCAGCGTTGCTGCCTAAATCCAGTGCGATGCTGTCGCGGTTTACTTTTTTAACGACACCAGTGACGATTTCGCCCTGTTGTTCGCGGAATTGCTCAACCACCATTGCACGTTCTGCTTCACGTACTTTTTGTACGATAACTTGTTTAGCAGTCTGTGTGGTGATGCGGTCGAAAGTGACCGACTCAATTTGGTCTTCGATGTATCCGCCAAGCTCGATGGACGGATCTTCGTATTGTGCGGCCTCGAGGGTGATCTCGCGGGTAGGCTGAGTCACTTCGTCGACTGCAACCCAACGACGGAAGGTATCAAAGTCACCGGTTTTGCGGTCAATGCTGACGCGGACTTCGATTTCCTGCTCGTATTTTTTCTTGGTCGCTGTTGATAATGCAATTTCCAGCGCTTCAAAAATCTTCTCGCGCGGGAGGGATTTTTCATTAGAAACTGCTTCTACAACAGCCAGAATCTCTTTGTTCATCCTAGTTGCCTCTTCCAAACTCTTTAAAAGTGGGGTACCAGGTTCGCTTTCTGGATGTTGCTCAGTGCGAACACTTCATCTTTCCCTTCCACTGTCACCGTGATCATTTCGCCTTCGACAGCCTTAATAATGCCCTGCCATTTGCGACGGTTCTGCACAGCCATTCGCAGGACAATGCTAACTTCGTCACCGAGGAAACGTTGATAATGTTCAGCGGTGAACATAGGACGATCAAGGCCTGGAGAGGAAACTTCCAGGTTATAGGCGACGGTGACTGGATCTTCTACGTCCAGCACAGCGCTCACCTGGTGGCTGACATCAGCACAATCATCAACATTGATCCCGGCGTCACTATCAATATAGATGCGCAACGTCGATTGGCGAGCCCGAACGAACTCGATGCCCACCAGCTCAAAGCCAAGTGCCTCGACTGGTGCTGTAATCAGCTCTGTTAATTTTTGTTCTAATGTGGACAAGCCCACCCCCAAGACATAAAAAAAGGGCTAAATAGCCCAGTGATTCTGTTGCCAAATAACAAAAAACCCCGATAAATCGGGGCTTTATGCAACTGGACCCTATTTGCCGCACAGGCGGCTTCGGTGCAACTTTCGCAAAGTATTATTTTCAAATTGAAGCTTTCAAATTGGAACTGCAGAACATCACAGGAAGATACTGAAAGTCTATTTGAAATAAACACTTAGGGAAAGTGGTTGCGGGGGCCGGATTTGAACCGACGACCTTCGGGTTATGAGCCCGACGAGCTACCAGGCTGCTCCACCCCGCGTCCGAAAACGTGGCAAATACTACGCCGATAACCGCTTAAAAGCAAGTTATCATAAAGATTGGTACCGAGGACGGGACTTGAACCCGTAAGCCCATTCGGGCACTACCACCTCAAGGTAGCGTGTCTACCAATTCCACCACCTCGGCACTCTTTTTTTTCACAATCGCTCATACTGTCCAAGCACAAGCCACTGTTTAAAACTCTGCTTCTTTTGATAAGAAGTTTACTGCTTAGTGAGGAACGTCACTGTTAGGCGCTGCTGGAGCGGCCGGTGCAGTTGTCTGCTCAGTTTGTGCTGGCTGACTTAAGTTTTCCCACTCACTACCTTTTTGGCCTTTATTGGTGCTCATGTTCCCAAGAATCAAACTAATGATAAAGAACAGTGCGGCCAAAATGCCTGTCATGCGGGTCATGAAGTTACCGGAACCACTCGAACCGAACAATGTGCCAGAAGCACCTGCTCCGAAAGAGGCTCCCATATCAGCGCCTTTACCCTGTTGCAGCATAACCAGAGCCACAAGGCCGATTGCTACGATAAGGAAAATCACCAGAAGAGCGTCGTACATAGTAGTACCTGTATCCTCGCGGGTTCACCGCATGCCAATTGCTTCTCACCAATTTAGCAGGTCATTCAAGGACCCACTGAAGCGGGTGTGAATACTAACCAAAGCCGTATTACCGCGCAAGGCCAATTTTCATCAGATTGTTCGTTTGCGGAAAAAATCGTCAAATATCCGTCAAAACAACCAAAGTGATTCATTTTACGCCGCTCCCCAGAAATAAAGCGGCGGCGAAAAAATGAAAATTCACCGTTTTTTATCGGCTTACGGCTTCACGGCTTTTACGGCATCGGCGATACGGTTCGCCAGTTTTTCGACCAGTGCCGCGTCTTCGCCTTCAACCATCACGCGCAGCAACGGTTCGGTGCCTGATTTGCGTAACAGCACACGGCCGCGACCACCCAGCTCTTTTTCCACTTCAGCAGTCACTTTTTTGACGTCGTCGGATTCCAGCGGATCGTGTTCCCCGGCAAAGCGAACATTCACCAAAATCTGCGGCAACAATTTCATGCCGCTGCAAAGATCGTGAAGGCTCATATGGTTGCGAACCATCGCAGTGAGCACTTGCAAACCGGCCACGATGCCATCTCCTGTGGTGGTTTTGTCCAGCAGGATAATGTGACCTGAGTTTTCTGCACCGATACGCCAGCCTTTCTCCTGCATTTTCTCCAGCACGTAGCGGTCGCCGACTTTAGCGCGGGTGAAAGGAATGCCCAGCTGTTTGAGCGCTAGTTCCAGCCCCATATTACTCATCAGCGTGCCCACGGCGCCGCCTTTCAGCTGCCCCTGGCGCAAACCTTCACGCGCAATGATATAAAGGATCTGGTCGCCATCGACCTTGTTGCCTTCGTGGTCAACCATGATCAAACGGTCACCGTCGCCATCAAATGCCAGACCGAGGTCAGCTTTTTCTGCCAGAACGCGTTTTTGCAACTGACGTACATCTGTCGCACCGCATTCTTCATTGATGTTCATGCCGTCAGGCTCGCAGCCTATCGCAATCACTTTAGCACCCAGTTCGCGCAGCACGCTTGGGGCAATGTGATAGGTTGCACCATTGGCACAGTCGACCACAATTTTGAGGCTATTCAGGCTCAGTTCGCTCGGGAATGTACCTTTGCAAAATTCGATATAACGGCCTGCTGCGTCAACGATCCGGCTGGCTTTGCCCAGTTCGGCAGACTCTACGCAGGTCAGCGGTTTTTCCAGCTCAGCTTCAATAGCCTCTTCAACTTCATCAGGCAGTTTCGTACCGTCGATGGTGAAAAACTTGATGCCGTTGTCGTAGTAAGGGTTATGCGATGCAGAGATAACAATCCCCGCTTCTGCCCGGAATGTTCTTGTAAGGTAAGCAACCGCTGGCGTTGGCATAGGCCCGGTGAAAGAAGCCGACAGACCGGCCGCAGCCAGCCCGGCTTCCAGTGCAGATTCCAGCATATAACCGGAAATGCGGGTGTCTTTGCCGATAATAACTTTGCGCGAACCGTGTCGTGCCAGCACTTTGCCGGCAGCCCAGCCGAGTTTCAGAACAAAATCAGGTGTAATCGGGCTATCGCCTACTTTTCCGCGGATGCCATCTGTCCCAAAGTATTTACGGTTGCTCATAGTTATTTTTTATTCCTTGCAGAAAGTGTGGCTTCGACGATACGCATCGCTTCAACGGTTTCTTTGACATCATGTACCCGGATTATCTGAGCGCCTTGCATAGCCGCGATGACTGCACAGG
Organism: Rahnella contaminans; assembly: GCF_011065485.1. Classification (NCBI taxonomy): domain Bacteria; kingdom Pseudomonadati; phylum Pseudomonadota; class Gammaproteobacteria; order Enterobacterales; family Yersiniaceae; genus Rahnella; species Rahnella contaminans. The sequence goes on along the minus strand of NZ_JAADJS010000002.1, from coordinate 105,555 downwards.
CGACACTCCCGGTAACCCGCTTTTCAGGTGACACATGCAGCAGTTGCCCCACCATAGATTTTCGCGACATACCCACCAGAAGCGGCAATCCCAGATGATGGAATTCTGCCAGTCGGGCGAGCATCTGGTAATTGTGTTCCAGATTTTTACCGAAACCGAAGCCGGGGTCGAGTAACAATTTATTTTTAGGAATACCGGCGTTCACACAACGCGAAATTTGCCCGGCAAGATACTGCTCAACTTCGGCAACTACATCCCCGTAATGCGGAGAATACTGCATTGTTTTCGGGTCTCCTTGCATGTGCATCAGACAAACGGGTAACCCGGTTTCTGCCGCAGCCTGCAATGCTCCCGGCTCCTGAAGCGAACGAATGTCGTTAATCAAATGCATGCCCGCATTCGCGGATTCGCGGATCACTGAAGCCTTCGAGGTATCGACAGAAATCCAGACATCAAAACGCCGGGCTATCGCCTCAACGATCGGTACCACGCGGGCCAGTTCTTCATCTTCGCTCACTTCAGCTGCGCCCGGACGCGTTGATTCGCCCCCGATATCAAGGATTGTCGCGCCAGCATCAACCATCGCCTGAGCGTGTCGAAGCGCAAGATCCAGCGTGTTGTGTCGCCCGCCATCGGAAAAAGAATCCGGGGTAACATTCAGGATCCCCATCACCTGGGGATAAGTGAGATCCAGTATCGACTCTCTGGCTGTGAGGTGCATAAATCATGTCCCTTCTGGTCTTTCGTGAGGCAGTTTCAAATTCCGAGACAAAGAATGCACGCATAAAAAACCCCGGGCAAGCCCGGGGTTGAGTGTTATCTGCGTTATTTTCCAACCAGCTGCTTATTTGCCGCTGAATTGCTCAAACATCGTGTTGCCAGGATTTGGTGTACGAGGTTCGTCAACTGGCGTTGGGGCTTTAGGCGCGCCACCGTCGTTAGAATTGCCGTTACCGTTTTTACCGTTTGCATCGTCCCAGCCTGCTGGCGGGCGAACTTCTGTACGGTTCATCAGGTCGTCAATTTGTGGTGCATCGATGGTTTCATATTTCATCAGGGCATCTTTCATTGAATGAAGGATATCCATGTTTTCCATCAGCAAAGTGCGTGCACGCACATAGTTACGCTCAACCAGTGATTTTACTTCCTGGTCGATGATGCGGGCTGTTTCATCAGACATATGCTTAGCTTTCGCCACTGAACGACCGAGGAAGACTTCGCCTTCTTCTTCTGCATACAGCAACGGACCTAATTTCTCTGAGAAGCCCCATTGCGTCACCATGTTACGGGCAATCGACGTTGCAACTTTAATGTCGTTAGACGCGCCGGTAGACACTTTTTCCACGCCGTAGATGATTTCTTCAGCAAGACGGCCACCGTACAAGGTAGAAATCTGGCTTTCGAGTTTCTGACGGCTGGCGCTAATGGCATCGCCTTCAGGCAGGAAGAAGGTCACACCTAATGCACGACCGCGAGGAATAATCGTCACTTTATGCACAGGGTCGTGTTCAGGAACCAGACGGCCAATGATGGCGTGGCCTGCTTCATGATACGCGGTCGATTCTTTCTGCGATTCTGTCATCACCATGGAACGACGTTCTGCACCCATCATGATTTTGTCTTTGGCTTTTTCGAACTCAACCATAGACACCACGCGTTTGTTACCACGTGCGGAGAATAGCGCAGCTTCGTTGACCAGGTTTGCCAGGTCAGCACCGGAGAAACCAGGTGTACCACGGGCAATCACAGAAGCATCAACGTCAGTGGCCAAAGGAACACGACGCATGTGAACTTTCAGAATCTGTTCACGGCCACGAACGTCCGGCAAGCCAACCACAACCTGACGGTCGAAACGGCCTGGACGCAGCAATGCCGGGTCAAGAACGTCCGGACGGTTAGTCGCGGCAATAACGATGATTCCTTCGTTACCTTCGAAGCCATCCATCTCAACCAACATCTGATTCAGCGTTTGTTCACGTTCATCGTGACCACCGCCTAAACCTGCGCCACGCTGACGGCCAACGGCGTCAATTTCATCGATGAAAATGATACATGGAGCGGCTTTCTTCGCCTGTTCGAACATGTCACGCACACGAGATGCCCCCACACCCACGAACATTTCAACGAAGTCAGAACCGGAAATAGTAAAGAATGGAACTTTAGCTTCACCTGCAATGGCTTTAGCCAGCAAGGTTTTACCGGTACCCGGAGGACCGACCATCAGAACGCCTTTAGGAATTTTACCGCCCAATTTCTGGAAACGGCTCGGCTCGCGCAGATAATCTACCAGTTCGCTCACTTCTTCCTTCGCTTCGTCGCAACCTGCAACATCAGCGAATGTGGTTTTGATTTGGTCTTCCGTCAGCATGCGGGCTTTGCTTTTGCCAAATGACATTGCGCCTTTGCCACCGCCACCCTGCATTTGTCGCATAAAGAATATCCAGACGCCAATCAGGAGCAGCATCGGGAACCATGAAATAAAGATAGTTGCGAGGAAGCTCTGCTGTTCAGGCGGTTCGCCAACAACTTTCACGTTTTTGCTCAGCAGCGTATCCAGTAATTTAGGGTCATTTACCGGGATATAGGTTGTGTATTTGCTGCTGTCTTTTTTGGTTACGTCAATCGCACGTCCATTGATACGTACTTCACGAACCTGGTCTTGGGCCACTTCGGTAGTAAAGGTAGTGTAATCCACCTTACTGCCATTCGACTCGCTGGGCCCAAAACTCTGAAATACAGACATCAATACAACCGCGATGACTAACCAGAGGATCAGGTTCTTCGCCATGTCACTCAAGGGATTAACCTCATATTACAACTGTGTTAACAAACAGCGTTAGGGTACTACTCTTTCCGCCCTGTCGCTACGATGTACACTTCTCGCGAACGTGCTCGGGAAGCGTCTGGCTTACGAATCTTCACCTTCGTAAACAGGGAGCGAATTTCCCGCAGGTATTCATCAAAGCCATCTCCCTGAAACACCTTCACCAGGAAACTTCCGCCTGGTGCTAATACATCCCGACACATATCCAGCGCTAACTCAACCAGATACATCGATTTTGGAATATCGACTGCCGGAGTACCGCTCATATTCGGGGCCATATCGGACATGACCACCTGAACTTTGTTTTCTCCCACGCGTTCGAGCAGCGCTTTGAGAACTAATTCATCACGAAAATCCCCCTGAAGGAAATCGACTCCTACAATAGGATCCATAGGTAAAAGGTCCAGAGCAATAATTCGCCCTTTGTTGCCGATTTGGGTCGCCGCAAACTGCGACCAACCGCCCGGTGCGGCACCTAAATCGACGACTGTCATACCCGGTTTAAACAGCTTATCGCCTTGCTGGATTTCATCAAGTTTAAACCAGGCACGGGAACGTAGGCCTTTTTTCTGTGCTTGTAGCACATATTTATCGCTAAAGTGTTCCTGCAACCAGCGACTGGAACTTGCAGAACGCTTCTTATTAGACATTATTTAATAACCATATAGTTTTCCAACCACCCTGAGTTAGAGCTTTTGGAACAAGCTGTTAGCATCATGACGTCTATGGCTAAGTCAGTATAATTCCCTTCCCGGAGCAGTCCGGGTTGGTGATATACATGAGATGGCGGTAGAATGACCCGTTTTCAATCCCAACTTAAGCAAAAAAGACGATGAATCTTAACAATAAACAAAAACAGTACCTGAAAGGTCTGGCACATCCACTAAAACCGGTTGTCATGCTGGGTAACAACGGCCTGACTGAAGGCGTGCTGGCCGAAATTGAACAGGCGCTGCAGCATCACGAGCTGATCAAGGTAAAAGTCGCGGCAGAAGAACGCGAAACGAAGACCTTGATCGTAGACGCAATCGTGCGTGAAACCAAGGCGTGTAATGTGCAAGTCATCGGCAATATGCTGGTACTTTATCGCCCTTCTACCGAAGACCGCAAAATTATCTTACCGCGTTAATCTGTTAAGGTTTAACGAAAAGCGCTTTAGATTTTCGGAAAGGTGCCACGAAATCACGTTCAGGGAAAGGCCTCAGGTGGCCTTTTTACTTTAGTTTTCAATTTACTGTGAAGCAATTCACTGCATGAATGTGAGAATTACAGGGCGAAACAACGTGTTTCGCCCTTTTTAATGCAGATTTTTAGAGATATTCGACCTTCAGTACTTCGAACTCAACATCACCGCCAGGCGTTTTGATAACGACCACATCATCCTGTTCTTTACCGATTAAACCCCGTGCAATCGGTGAGTTCACAGAAATCAGATTCTGCTTAAAATCAGCTTCGTCATCACCCACAATGCGGTAAGACTGTTCTTCTTCTGTGTCCAGATTCAGCACTTTCACTGTTGCGCCAAAAATGACACGACCAGTTGCCGGCATTTTAGTGACATCAATAACCTGAGCATTTGAAAGCTTGGCTTCAATTTCCTGGATGCGACCTTCACAAAAACCCTGCTGCTCGCGGGCGGCGTGGTATTCAGCATTTTCTTTCAGGTCGCCATGCTCACGTGCAGTGGCAATATCTGCGATGATTTTCGGACGACGGACACCTTTCAGATGGTCCAGTTCTTCACGTAATCTTTCTGCGCCACGCAACGTCATCGGAATCGGTTTCATATATTATTACCTCTAACTTTGTCCTTTCGGTAAACACCGTCCTGATTGAATCAGGTAAGAAATTAAGCCAGCTCTTCTGACCGACTCTCTCTGGCGAAAAACAAAAAAAACCTCACCCGGGGTTGCCACCAGGCCAGGATTCATTTTGCATTATGATTCGTATTTTAACGTAGAGTTCCTTGAGGATCATTGTTTACTTTCAGCCACGTTGCGCCTTGGTTCGTAGCATCGTAGTATGGCACCACTTTATCCTGCCGTTACCCAGAGCCTTTACTCAAAATAATGCGTTTTTTACGAATTGTCAGTGGATTAGCATGCGCGTTTGTACTGAATACAAATGCGGCCCAGATCGAGAATTACACAGAATATCTGCCGGACGGCACGAATCTGGCTGTGCTGGTACAGAAAATCGGTGCCCCTGCACCCGTGCTTGATTATCACGGTTCGCAGATGGCTCTGCCTGCCAGTACAATGAAAATTCTCACCGCGTTGGCGGCTCTTTTGCAGCTCGGCCCCGATTTCCGCTTCACTACCACGCTCGAAACTCCGGGTTCCGTTTCTGATGGCGTGCTGAAAGGTGATTTGGTTGCTCGTTTTTCCGGCGATCCGACACTGAAACGTCAGAATATTCGGAATATGGTCGCGGTGCTAAAAAAACAGGGCATCAAAGAGATCAGTGGCGATGTGGTTATTAACACATCTGTATTTGCCAGCCACGATAAAGCGCCCGGCTGGCCCTGGAACGACATCACCCAGTGCTTCAGCGCACCACCGGCGGCGGCAATAGTCGACAGGAACTGTTTCTCCGTGTCCCTCTACAGCGCCCCGAAACCGGACGAAAATGCCTTTATCCGCGTGGCATCTTATTACCCTGTTCATATGTTTAGCGAAGTACGCACTCTGGCAAAAGGCTCGCCAGATGCCCAGTACTGTGAGCTGGACGTAGTGCCGGGTGAGTTTAACCGTTATACCCTGACAGGTTGTCTGACCCAGCGCAGCGAGCCTTTGCCTTTGGCATTCGCCATTCAGGATGGGGCCAGTTATGCGGGCGCAATTCTGAAAGACGAATTGCTGCAAGCGGATATCCAGATTGATGGCACGTTAAAACGCCAGACTCAGCAAACGCCTGCCGGAACTGTGCTCGCTCAAACGCAGTCCGTTCCGTTGCATGATTTACTGCATCAGATGTTGAAAAAATCTGACAACATGATCGCCGATACTGTTTTCCGTACAATCGGTCATCAGCGTTTTGGCGTTCCGGGAACCTGGCGTGCGGGTTCGGATGCAGTTCGTCAGATTCTGCGTCAGAAAGCAGGCGTGGATTTGGGCAACTCAATTCAGGTTGATGGCTCCGGTCTCTCCCGTCATGACTTATTGTCTCCGGCTACCATGATGCAGGTGCTGCAATACATCGCGCAGCACGATAAAGAGTTAGACTTTATTTCTATGCTGCCTTTAGCGGGCCATGACGGAACCTTGCAATATCGCGGCGGTCTTCATGAAGCGGGCGTAGATGGCAAAGTGTCAGCGAAAACCGGTTCACTTGCTGGCGTTTATAATCTGGCGGGCTTTATCACCACGGCCAGCGGACAACGCATGGCATTTGTCCAGTTCCTCTCCGGTTACGCGGTTCCGCCTGAAGACCAGCGCACACGGCGTGCTCCGCTGGTGCGCTTTGAGAGCCGTCTCTACAGGGACATCTACCAAAATAATTAACCACGGAGCCGTGCCAGACGATGAAACTGCTGATAGTTGAAGATGATGAACTTTTACGGCAGGGATTATCTCTGGCACTTACCAGTGATAATTATGTTTGCGACTGCGCTTCTACAGCCGCTGAAGCGCAAAGTCTGATTCAAACCAGCCAGTACAGCCTGGTGATCCTGGATTTAGGATTGCCGGATAAAGATGGCGCAACGCTGTTGCGTCAGTGGCGACGTCAAAATATTTCCCTCCCCGTGCTGATTCTCACTGCCCGCGATGCGCTGGAAGACCGCGTTGATGGCCTCGATGCCGGTGCGGATGATTATCTGATCAAACCTTTTGCTCTGGTGGAATTGCAGGCCCGCGTCCGGGCACTCATTCGTCGTTATCAGGGGCAAAGTGACAATCAGATATCTGTCGGAAACCTGACCATTAACCTTTCGTCTCAGCAGGCCTATCTGGGCGATTCTCCGGTAGAAGTCACACCTAAAGAATTCGCCATTTTATCCCGTCTGATGATGCGAGCCGGGCAGACCGTCAATCGCGAATTGCTTCAGCAAGATCTCTACACCTGGCAGGACGATTTGGGATCCAATACGCTGGAAGTTCATGTGCATAATCTGCGGCGGAAGTTGGGTAAAGAGCTTATTCGCACAGTTCGCGGTATTGGCTATCGGTTGGAAGTTTTACCATGACCAGTATGCGCCGCCGCCTGCTTGTTATGCTGGCTCTGATCCTCTTCGTCACCCAGCTCACCAGCGTTTTCTGGCTCTGGCATGAAAGTCAGGAGCAGATAAACCTGCTGGTGAATGACACGCTTTCCGCAAAAGTCCGCAATGCTCACGTTGAGAAAGAGATTGCGGAAGCTATCGCGTCCCTCATTGCGCCCTCTTTGCTGATGATGACGATTACCCTGGTTTTATCTTTCTGGGCCATCAGTTGGATCATCCGGCCACTTAATCAGTTGCAAAAGCGCCTGGAAACCCGTTCTGCGGATAACCTGACGCCCCTGCCACTCAATACAGAAATCCGTGAAGTGGTGGCGGTGACCAACACACTCAACCAACTATTTTCCCGTCTTTCCAATACCATCCAGCAGGAAAGGCTGTTCACCGCCGATGCTGCACATGAGCTGAGAACTCCCCTGGCCGGCGTCCGACTGCACCTTGAAATCATGCAAAAAAATGGTGTGGATGGCAGCGATACGCTTATAAGCCGCATCGATCTGTTAATGCACACCATCGAACAATTGCTGATGCTTTCGCGCGCTGGGCAAAATTTTGCAAAAGGTGAATACCAGCAGGTTGATCTGGTGAGTAACGTCGTCGAACCTCTCCGGGAAGAGCTGAGTGAGATGCTTGCCGATCGTCAGCAGCAGCTGATCATACAGATGCCTGCCCGTGCTGAGATTCAGGGTGACGCGGTACTGCTCCGGCTTATGGTGCGAAATCTGGTGGAAAATGCTTACCGGTACGGGCCGGAGAACAGCGAAATTGCCATCGTGATTGAGCCTCAGAACAACGGCTTTCTGGTACAGATTAATGATGAAGGTCCGGGGATCGATGAAGCCAAAGCCAGTGAACTGACGCAAGCCTTCAAACGAGGCGATCAGCGGTATGGCGGCAGTGGATTAGGACTAAATATCGTTATACGCATTGCGAATTTACATGGCGGAACCCTGGCGCTCCGCAATCGCTTGGGGGCAAAAGGGCTCAGCGCCCAATGCTGGTTGCCACATGTGGCAATACAGAATTCGCTTACTCTCCCTTCTCTTTGAAAAAAAACCATTAAAAAAGCTGCCATAACAGGCAGCTTTTTCGCTATACGCACAACGCCAGTGCAGGGGATTAACGTTCGTAAATGATTTCGACGCCTTCGTCGTCATCTTCATCCCAGTCATCATCCCAGTCGTCGTCGGCTTCAGATTCCACTTCAGCCAGCTGTTCACGATGATAATCATCCCACATGAACTCAACTTTCTCTGGCACAGCAGCTTCAACGGCCATGTGCTTAGGATTTTCATTGATGAATTTCATCACATCCCAGCACAGTGCGTTAACGCCTTCGCGGTTCGCGGCGGAAATCAGGTAGTAATTACCTTCCCAGCCTAAAGCCTCAGCGATCGTTTTAGCACGTGCTTCTGCTTCTTCTTTTTCGATCAGATCAACTTTGTTGAATACTAACCAACGCGGCTTTTCAGCCAGTTTAGCGTTGTATTGCTTCAGTTCGTTGATAATAACTTTAGCATTTTCGATCGGATCAGATTCGTCGATTGGCGCAATGTCAATCAGGTGCAACAAAACGCGGCAACGCTCAAGGTGCTTCAGGAAGCGGATACCGAGGCCGGCACCTTCAGAAGCGCCTTCGATCAAACCCGGAATGTCGGCAACCACGAAGCTTTGTTCGTGATCCATACGCACAACGCCCAGGCTTGGAACCAAAGTCGTAAACGGATAGTCAGCAACTTTCGGTTTTGCGGCAGACACTGAACGAATAAATGTAGATTTACCCGCGTTCGGAAGACCCAGCATCCCCACGTCGGCTAACAACATCAGCTCGAGCGCGATATCACGCTCCTCACCTTTGGTGCCCATTGTTTTCTGGCGCGGAGAACGGTTCACGGAAGACTTGAAACGGGTGTTACCCAAACCGTGGAAACCGCCTTTGGCGACCATGTTGATCTGACCATTCTGAGTCATATCGGCCAGCACTTCACCGGTGCTCTGGTCCAGAACGCGTGTTCCGACAGGCACTTTAATGGTGATATCTTTACCGCGTTTCCCCGTACAGTCGCTGCTTTGACCGTTGGTGCCGCGCTCAGCACGATAAGATTTCACAAAGCGGAAATCGATCAGCGTATTAAGGTTTTCATCAGCAAGCAGGTAAACGTCACCGCCGTCGCCGCCGTCGCCGCCATCAGGGCCGCCACGAGGGATATATTTTTCGCGACGGAAGCTGACGCATCCGTTACCGCCATCACCGGCCACAACCAGAATCGTGGCTTCATCAACAAACTTCATTTGTACCGTCTCCGTAAATCATTCACCGGGCAGCTAGTGTTTAGCTACCAGGTTTTGCCCTGTCCGACGCGGCCACCAGCGATGGCCAACTGCGGAAAACATTGCCCCCGCCACCACCACAATTGCCCCGATATAACCAATAAAATTGAGCACGGGTGCAGCAAAAAAATCGGGCCAGGCAAGTGCCAGTAAATCTGAAAATAGCAGGGTAAACAGCGGAGTCAGCGTCACAATTGCACTGACCTGGGCCGCCTGCCATCTCGCCATCGCTTCCGCTAAGGCGCCATATCCTACTAAGGTATTCGCGCCGCAAAACAACAGACAGGCAAACTGCCAGCCGCTGAGCTGTGAAAGCACCGCCGGGCTGGCCAGCGGGAGCAATGCGATAGAACATAAAGTGTACAGCAAAAACAGGATCTGCGGTGAGGCGAGTTGACGCAGCAATACTTTCTGTGCCACACCATAAATCACCCAAACCGAGGCTGCCCCGACACCAAAAATCACACCCAAAGTGTAATCTGTCAGCCGGGTAAAAATCTCAATCAGGCTGGTATTAAAGAATAATACCAGCCCGAAAATCAGCATAATGGCGCCAATAACCTGCGTGATCCGCATCTTTTCTTTCAGGATAATCACACTCGCAAACATCATACCGACCGGCGAAAGCTGGCCGATAACCTGCGAGGCTGTCGGGCTTAGGAATTGCAAGGAGGAACTAAAAAGTACGAAGTTCCCCAGCAACCCGCACGTTGCGATCAACACTAAAATCAGCCAGCGTGGGCGGCTAAAAATCGCTCTGGGCGGCAATCTGCGTTTAACTGCCAGAATGCACCCCAGCACAATTGCAGCCAGAGAAAACCGATACCAAACCACAGTAAAAGGATCCATTACCACCAGGACCTGCTTCATGGCGATGGGTAAAGAACCCCAGCTCATAGCAGTAATTAGTGCTAACAGAATACCAACAGATGCCTGTGATTTTGTGTCCATATCCCGCCAGAATGGGCTAACCAGAATGTAAAAAGCCCCGCAACGAATTGCGGGGCTTACATCTATTTACTAAGACGCGAAAAACTTATTCAGCTTCGATGCTGATGTACTTACGGTTTTTCGGGCCTTTAACTTCGAACTTGACTTTACCGTCAGCCAAAGCAAACAGAGTGTGGTCCTTGCCGCAACCCACGTTGATACCAGCGTGGAATTTGGTGCCGCGCTGACGAACGATGATGCTGCCTGCCAGTACTGCTTCGCCGCCAAAGCGTTTTACGCCCAGACGTTTAGCTTCTGAATCGCGACCGTTACGTGTGGAGCCGCCAGCCTTTTTGTGTGCCATTGTTCCGCTCTCCTAATCTTAAGCGCTGATGCCGGTGATTTTAACGTCAGTGAACCACTGACGGTGGCCCTGCTGCTTACGATAGTGTTTACGACGACGAAACTTAACGATTTTGACCTTTTCGCCACGACCGTGAGCAACGACTTCAGCTTTGATTACACCGCCAGCAACTAATGGCAGGCCGATGTTAATTTCTTCACCGTTTGCAATCATCAGAACCTGATCGAATTCGATAGCTTCGCCAGTTGCAACGTCCAGCTTCTCGAGACGAATAGTCTGCCCTTCGCTGACACGGTGTTGTTTACCACCACTTTGGAAAACCGCGTACATATAAAACTCCGCTTTCCGCGCACTCAACTTTGTATAGTCCAGAGGGCGCTATAAATATTCACAATAGGGCGCGAATTCTACGCAAAAAATCAGCATAAGACAAGAGCACAATGACGACAAAAGAAGAAAAAAAGCGCAGTTCTTTCGATATCATTTATCTACACTGTTTTTCAAGTACAATCCCCATTACAGTTAGCGCCATGTGCCAATGTGAGCCAGACCTCATTGCGGCGAAGAGAAAAACAGCCGAAAAAACACAATGAACCTAGAACAGATTATCGATCTTACCCAGGATGACATGGCTGCGGTCAACGCATCCATCCTTGAGCAGTTGAATTCAGAGGTTTCTCTCATCAATCAGCTGGGATACTACATCATCAGTGGCGGCGGCAAACGTATCCGTCCGATGATAGCAGTACTGGCAGCCAAAGCACTATCCTACGACGGTGATAAACACATTAAAGTCGCCGCTCTGATTGAGTTCATTCACACCGCGACATTACTGCACGATGACGTAGTTGATGAGTCCGATATGCGCCGTGGAAAAGCCACGGCCAACGCCGCTTTCGGAAACGCCGCCAGCGTGCTGGTCGGTGATTTTATCTACACCCGCGCTTTCCAGATGATGACAGATTTGGAATCACTGCCGGTTCTGGCTCTGATGGCCAAAGCGGTGAATGTGATTGCAGAAGGTGAAGTGCAGCAGCTCATTAACTGCAATGACCCCGACATCACCGAAGAAAGCTACATGCAGGTCATTTATAGCAAAACCGCCCGCCTGTTCGAAGCGGCATCACAATCTTCTGCCATGCTGGCTGGCGGGAACACCGAACAAATCACGGCGTTGCAGGATTATGGTCGCTATTTGGGCACGGCATTCCAGCTGATAGATGATCTGCTCGATTATGACGCCGATGGCGAAACGCTGGGCAAAAATACCGGTGATGACCTCGATGAAGGCAAACCGACTCTGCCTCTGCTGCATGCAATGCAACACGGCGACGCTGAGCAGTCAGCAATGATCCGCAAAGCTATCGAAGAAGGCAACGGACGCCATTTGCTGGAGCCCGTTTTGGCCGCCATGCATCAGTGGGGTTCTCTGGCTTATACTCGTCAGCGTGCTGAAGAAGAAGCTGACAAAGCGATTCAGGCTCTTCAAGTACTGCCTGAATCTGAATATCGCTCCGCGCTTGAAGGTTTGGCGCATCTGGCCGTTAAACGCGATTTCTGATGTTTCATGTTTCCTGACGTGCCTGTCTGCACAGGCGCGTCAGTTCTGGCAAATCTATGAATCGTCAGACTTACGCAGCCTGTTTAGTATTTCCGATACCCCTTCCCTCACGATAAAAGAGATCATCGTTTCCCGCTCAGGCTCCTTGAGTTGCTTATAACTTTCGATCCAGATCGCCAGCGGATCCTGATGTGACGTGTAAACATATTCAGCAGAATGTTCATTCATCGCGAGACTGGCGACGGTATTACCCGGCAGGCTGTCAATGTGATATTCCACTGCACGTCCCTGGACACCACGTCTGCGCCGTTTGATCCAACATAATCTGCGCGCCATGCCGTGCACGCCCTGTGTTGAGGTAGGAAGGCCATCTTTTCCGGTCAGTTCCTTTGCTGCAAACCACTCTTTTTTCATAACGATCCTTGTCTTTCTCATATAATCCAATAAGAAAGGTTGCTGTTATAAATCCATGAGAATTCTGCGGATGCTTTCCCTTTTCGCTGCAAGCCCATTTTAGAGAAGATATTAAAACAGACTATTTAGGAAAACGCCTATTTAACGGAAAGAAGATATTCAATTTTTCGGAATGAGTCTACTGTTGCCGCACAATGTTTCCATGAAATATGTTTATCAACAACAGAATATCTCCCTTGAAAGTCTTTTTTAGAAAGTTATGTAATCAAATTGACAGGCCGCATGCGCAATAAAACGAAAACCCTATAATAAACAATCAATAATGTCACATTAACCTTATGTGAAGCGCATATCATCTTCATCATTCATTAACCCAAATCGTTATTTCCTTCTCTTAAATCATTCAGATCTATAATTGCGTTCAAATTATCAACACTTCAATAACGCGTTCGTATTAAATGAACTCGAAAAATAGGATAAAAAAAGAGTATCAGGCAAAAAAGCAAACTGAATTTACTTGTTTGTTTTAATTCTAATAAGAATGTATTTTCTTAATCCGAGCAGAAAATATTTTTTAGGAAACATTGATAGGATTGAACTGGACGCAACTAAGCAATCATTGAATATATGTTTTCAAAGAAAGTCTTATAAAAGCGATTTAAAAATAAGGAAAATACCATGATGACAAGGAATGATGACTGGCATCAGGCTGATATTATCGCAGCCCTGAGAAAGAAAGGGACGACACTCGCAGCGGTGTCACGATCCGCCGGATTGAGCTCTTCAACGCTTTCTAATGCACTCTCCCGGCCCTGGCCAAAAGGAGAATTGCTCATCGCCGGGGCGCTGGGCGTTCACCCGTCAATTATCTGGCCAAGCCGTTACTTTGATGCCACCACGTTTCAGATCATCGAACGCCGGTGCCGCATTCCCAATGAGCATAAATGATGCCAATAGAGAATGCCGCCGGAGATACCGGCGGCTTCACTTGAGGCTTATCAGTGATTGATAAACTGTTCTCCCAATTCGATATCTTTACGCAGGATATTCAGCATCGAATCCAGTGATTGCTGTTCGAAAGCGCTGAGCTTGCCAATATCAATGAGCTCAGTGATGCCCTTTTTACCCAACAGAACAGGCTGTGCGAAGAAACGGGCATAATCGCCCTTTCCTTCTACATAGGCGCATTCAACAACGTTACTTTCACCTTGCAGGGCACGAACCAGTGAAAGCCCGAAGCGTGCTGCCGCCTGCCCCATAGACAAAGTAGCAGAACCGCCACCCGCTTTAGCTTCGACCACTTCGGTTCCTGCATTCTGAATACGCTTGGTCAGCGCAGCGATTTCACTATCGCTAAATACCACACCGGGCACCTGAGACAATAAAGGAAGAATTGTCACCCCAGAGTGTCCGCCAATCACGGGCACGTCAATTTCCTCAGGCTGCTTACCTTTAAGTTCAGCCACGAATGTGTTCGAGCGGATTGCATCGAGCGTGGTGACGCCGAACAGTTTGTTTTTGTCGTACACACCTGCATTTTTCAAAACTTCGGCAGCAATAGCAACCGTGGTATTGACCGGGTTGGTGATAATACCGATTAATGCGTGCGGACAGGTTTTCGCAACCTGCTGAATCAGATTACGCACAATACCGGCGTTAACATTAAAGAGGTCGGAACGATCCATACCCGGTTTGCGCGCCACACCGGCAGAGATCAAAACGATATCCGCGCCTTCAAGCGCTGGCGTTGCGTCTTCGCCACAGAAGCCTTTAATTTTTACTGCAGTAGGGATATGGCTCAGATCGACGGCGACACCCGGAGTAACAGGTGCGATATCGTATAATGACAGTTCGGAACCGGAAGGTAGCTGGGTCTTGAGCAGAAGCGCGAGGGCCTGACCGATACCGCCCGCAGCACCTAGAACTGCAACTTTCATCCTATACTCCTTTTTTATCACTAACTTATAAGTGTCGTGGAATTATTTTGGGTGTGACCTTAATCACTTATACAGCTAAAAACAATCGCTCAACTGCTGGGAAACTGAGCTTGGTCGTTAAGAAAGTAAAAAAACACCGCTTAGCGCCATTTTTCCGGTCTTTTATGACTTTTTATCGGAAAGCTACACCTTAAAAGTAGCACCACAAAACCCGCCAGGTTAAAAAATGGTTAAATTCAATTCAATGTGAGAGCTGAATCGAGATCATCTGATTAACAGCAATCCGGCGAATCATTCCCCGCGATGCACTATTTCGGCATATTCATGACGTCCAGATGTATACTTCGCCGCTGTCATACCCGTCTGAGTGCACAATTCTTATGTTACGTGCCGACCCCGTGTTGCATAAAAATTCAAATATCTGCATAATCAACAAAACGATGATACAGAGACCAGGGTGCAAAATGCGTAATCCTGCTAAACAGGAAGATTTGATCAAAGCCTTCAAAGCACTGTTGAAGGAAGAGAAATTCAGCTCTCAGGGCGAAATTGTCGTCGCACTTCAGGAAGACGGTTTCGATAATATCAATCAGTCAAAAGTCTCACGGATGCTGACAAAATTCGGCGCGGTGCGGACCCGCAACGCAAAAATGGAGATGGTTTATTGCCTGCCTGCCGAAATCGGCGTGCCGACAACGACCAGCCCACTGAAGAATTTGGTCTTAGATATTGACCATAACGACGCCGTCGTCGTTATCCGCACCAGTCCGGGCGCGGCACAGCTGATCGCGCGCCTGCTTGATTCTCTGGGCAAATCCGAAGGGATACTGGGCACCATTGCCGGCGATGACACAATTTTTACCACGCCCGCACGGGGTTTCAGCGTCAGACAACTTCACGACGCAATCCTCAGTTTGTTTGAACAGGAACTCTGATACGGCGATATATTGCGCTGTTTCCTGCTTCAGTTCTGTGCCTGAGGTCAGAAGAAAATAATTTCTGGCCTCAGCCTTCCTTGCCTTATCCAACTATCAGTTACCCTTCTCTAACGTTATATCGTCGTTTTAAAATACACGCCTCACGTCGTTATCCCTGTTAATTCTGTTCACACGAAGCACTTTCCCGTCACATAAACATTTCCATGGTGTGATTGACTGCAAAATTAAGCACAAATAGTCAAATTCACTCAATCCGTTGATTTTACGAAAAATTAACACCAAAAGATCGATTTTCAAGCAATTTTTATTCCTTTTTGTTATTAAAAATTCAAATAGCCCACACATAACCACCAAAATAACTATTAGCAAACTATTAATATTCCGAGTGACTAGATGTATACTCATTTCCGTGGTGTGAAACACCAGTTGTTGAAAACATAATAAAATCGACGAGGTCAAAATCATGAACGTTAAAACTAAAATTGCAACATTAAGCATTCTATCTGCTCTGTCATTCGGTGCTTTTGCAGCACAACCTGTTTCTCAGGATCAGGCCGCTCATCTTCAGTCACACGGGATGATCAGCGTAAGCGGCGTTGCCGGTGCACCTTCTGATATCCGTCAGGCATTGTCTGATAAAGCGGATGCCAAAGGGGCTAAAGCATTTCGTGTTATCGAAGTGCGTGAAGAAGGTAACTACCACGCTACCGCAGAAATTTACCAATAAACCTGGGTAAATGAAGCGAAGGGGCCTGAATGATTCAGGCCCGCGCAAAGCGCATCAAGACGGATTTGTCTCTGCCATCATCAATGTTCCTCCACGCTTTTCGCGTTGCCGGACTCAGATATTCCAGAACTGATGAATCCAAATCTCAACCGGCGTTGCTCTCTCATTTTTTAACATCAACGTCTATGAAATTAGGAAATTATCATGAAAATCATGACCACTATTGCCGCTCTTAGCCTGCTGTCTGCTGTTTCTTTCGGCGCGTCTGCCGCACAACTGGTTTCTAATCAGCAGGCAGAGAATCTTCAGCCTATGGGCACTATCAGCGTCAGCGGCGTCAATGGCGTCCCGACAGACATTCGCCAGGAGCTGTCCGATAAAGCCGACAGCAAGGGCGCAAAATCTTATCGTGTGATCGAAGCACATAACGACGGTGCTTATCACGCAACCGCAGAAATCTATCAATAAGATTTCTGAGTCAGTCCCTGATACAAAACCACTGCCTGAGTATTTGAATTAGCGTTACCGGGTTTCAACAGCCACATACCAGCGAAAATTAATGCGCTGTTGAGGCTGGGAAGAGAGAAGACACTGCCACTGCCGCTCTCTTGCTAACGTAACCCTCGTCGTCCTGTCCGACGACACCCTTTGGCCCTCAAACTTTTTGAGGGCCTTTTTTTGTCTGCAAATCGCCGCATAGCCAAATCCCAGGCAAAAAAAAGCACAGCCATCGCTGTGCTTTCAGTTTATACGCTGCGGGTATAACTGTTACTGAGCGGCTTCCGCTTTGGCAGCCAGCGCCGTCAATAACTTCCCGTGAATGCCACCAAAACCGCCATTACTCATCACCAGAATATGATCGCCCGGCTGTGAAGCCTTGATCACCATATCGACCAGTGAATCGACGTCCGCACTCCAGTGCGCAGGCTGGATACAGCGCTCTGCCACTTCAGCAACCTGCCATGGAATATGCTGCGGCTGAAGCAGGAACACTTCATCGGCGCGACCGAGAGAAGGCGCCAGCTCATTTTTGCTCATGCCCATTTTCATGGTATTTGAACGCGGTTCGAGAACAGCCAGAATACGTGCCGTCCCGCCCACTTTGCTGCGCAATGCAGAAAGAGTTGCCAGAATAGCCGTCGGGTGATGCGCAAAATCGTCATACACGCTGACGCCATTTTCAACGCCACGCAGTTCAAGACGGCGACGGGCATTGATAAAATCACCCAGTGCCTTGCAGGCATCTTCAGGTTTCACACCAACATGACGCGCAGCCGCAATCGCCATCAGCGCATTATGCATATTGTGTTCGCCCACCAGATTCCAGTTCACCTGACCGACCACTTCGCCATGAAGATAAACCTCGAAAGCGCTGGCATCTGGTGTCAGTTTTTTTGCATCCCAGGCGCAATTTTCTGCTTCACCGGCAAATTCCTGTTCGCTCCAGCAGCCCATCGCCATCACTTGTTTCAGCGGCGTGTCATGCTCAGGAAGGATAATTTTACCTTTACCTGGCACCAGACGAACAAGGTGGTGGAACTGTTTCTGGATCGCTTTCAGATCATCGAAAATATCCGCGTGATCGAATTCGAGATTGTTCAGGATCAACGTCCGCGGGCTGTAGTGAACGAATTTGGAGCGCTTATCAAAGAACGCGCAGTCATATTCGTCCGCTTCCAGAACCATAAACGGGCTGTTTCCAAGACGAGCAGAAACCTCGAAGTTGCCCGGCACGCCGCCAATGACGTAGCCCGGCTCGTAGCCGCAGGCTTCAAGGATCCACGTAACCATTCCCGCCGTTGTGGTTTTGCCGTGCGTACCCGCGACAGCAATAACCCAGCGCTCCGGCAGAACATGATCGTGCAGCCACTGCGGGCCGGAGACATACGGGATCCCCAGTTCGAGCACGGCTTCGACACACGGGTTTCCGCGCGTCATCGCGTTGCCGATAATTACCAGATCCGGTTGAGGATCTAACTGAGCCGGATCGTAACCCTGGATCAGCGCGATCCCTTGTTTTTCCAACAGCGTACTCATCGGTGGATAAACGTTGTCGTCCGAACCGGTTACCTGATGCCCTTGTGCACGTGCCAGCATCGCCAGCCCGCCCATAAACGTGCCGCAAATCCCAAGAATATGAATGCGCATATATTTTCCATTAATGCCTTTAAGTCAGCCGCTATTCTACCGCTCAGAATCGCCCAGAAGAAATGGATTTGCCTATGATTCGTCCATATATTTGGGCTAAACTGCCCATGCTCTTGTGAAGGTTTTATTAACGAACCGTTATCCATCCTAGATTCAGGGAACGTGTTATGAAAACGTTAGGCGAATTTATTGTTGAAAAACAGCAAGACTTTCCTCATGCAACCGGTGAGCTCACCGCCTTGCTGTCAGCAATAAAACTCGGCGCTAAAATCATTCACCGCGATATCAACAAAGCGGGTCTGGTTGACATTCTCGGCACCAGCGGTGCAGAAAATGTGCAGGGTGAAGTACAGATGAAACTCGATCTGTACGCAAATGAAAAATTGAAAGCGGCGATGAAAGCACGTGGAGAAATTGCCGGTATCGCGTCTGAAGAAGAAGATGAAATTGTCATTTTCGATGGCGAACGTGCTGAAAATGCGAAATACGTTATTTTGATGGATCCGTTAGACGGCTCTTCAAACATTGACGTGAACGTTTCAGTCGGAACCATCTTCTCGATCTACCGCCGGACTTCTCCGCTCGGCCAGCCCGTAACGGAAGCTGACTTCCTGCAACCGGGGAACCGTCAGGTTGCCGCAGGTTACGTGGTTTACGGCTCTTCCACCATGCTGGTTTACACCACCGGCGCAGGCGTTCATGCCTTTACTTATGATCCTTCACTCGGTGTATTCTGCCTCTCTCACGAAAAAGTCCGTTTCCCTGCAAAGGGCAACATGTACTCCATTAATGAAGGCAACTACATCAAATTCCCTCTCGGCGTTAAAAAATACATCAAGTATTGCCAGGAGCAGGATGAAGCGACGCAACGCCCTTACACCTCACGTTATATCGGTTCACTGGTTGCAGATTTCCACCGCAACCTGCTGAAAGGTGGCATCTATATTTATCCGAGCACAGCCAGCCATCCGAACGGAAAACTGCGTTTGTTGTATGAATGCAACCCGATGGCATTCCTGGCCGAACAAGCTGGTGGTAAAGCCAGTGACGGTAAAAACCGCATTCTGGATATCATTCCGCAAAAACTGCACGAACGCGCGCCGTTCTTCGTCGGTAACAGCTCAATGGTTGAAGATGCAGAACGCTTTATCGCTGAATTCCCCGATGAATAAACCAGTACCCGACTCAAAAATCATCTAAGAATGAACGTGATACCTCTGTAACCTAGCGTTTCTCAAACGCAAAAAGGTGGCTTTTAAAGCCACCTTTTTATTGTCTTCAACGTCACATTCAACGTATTAGTAATGCTCAGCGCGGTTTAGCTTAAACACCGCCATGCTTTCCGCCAGCAGTTGCGCCTGCTCTTCCAGAGAACGCGTGGCCGCCGTGGCCTGCTCGACCAGTGCCGCGTTCTGCTGCGCAACCTGATCCATCTGCGTAATCGCCACATTCACCTGTTCGATGCCGTGCGTCTGTTCAATAGTTGCGATGGAAATTTCGCGCATCAGGCTGGTCACCCGCGTTACTTCGCTGGAAATCTCAACCATCGTATCCGCCGCAGATTTCACCATCGCCGAACCTTCGGACACGCGGCTTTCTGAATCTCCGATCAGCTCTTTGATTTCACGGGCGGATTGCGCACTGCGCTGCGCCAGACTGCGAACTTCACCGGCCACCACCGCGAAACCCCGCCCCTGCTCACCGGCGCGGGCGGCTTCCACTGCGGCGTTCAGCGCCAGAATATTGGTCTGGAATGCAATGCCGTCAATCACGCTGATAATGTCACCGATACGTTTCGAACTGTCGGTAATTCCCTGCATTTTATCCATCACCTGATGGACAACTTCGCTGCCCTTATCGGCAATGACGGAGACGCTTTGCGCCAGCTGATTAGCCTGCTCGGAATTCGCCGCGTTCATGCGCACCGTTGATGTCAGCTGTTCCATACTGGCGGCGGTTTCTTCCAGAGAAGCGGCGGATTCTTCCGTACGTTGCGCCAGATGAACGTTACCAGCGGCCAGTTCGCGGGAGCCTACATCAATCTGATTCCCGGCATCGCGGACGCGCCCGACTGAGAGCACCAGCGAATCCTGCATTTGTTTCATGGCCTTGAGCAGGCGTCCCATTTCATTATTACGTGAATCATCGATTTCATGCGTCAGATCGCCTTTGGCAATGAATTCGAGCTGCGCTATAGAGAAATTCAGCGGATGCATAATAATTTTTTGCAGAGCAAACCAGGCGATCAGCGCAATCGCCAGTGCGATTAGAAAACCGATCACAATCACGGTCACCTGAATGCGGGCATTAGTACGTGCCTGTTCGATTCTCCGGGCCGTATTATCGGTGGCGTACGCCCGGAAATCTGCCAGCGCTTTGTCGTAAGCATTGCTGTACGGCGTGATTTTATTTTCCAGTACGTCGTAATAACCGTCGGCGCTTTGCGCCTGAAGTGCGGCCAGAAGTGGCACCAGGCCGTTAGCCTTATAAGCTTCGTAGCTTTTACTGACCGCCGCCGATAATTCACGGCCCCGCTCGGTGTCATCCTGAATGCTGTTGAATTTCGCCAGATCTGCATTAGCCTGTTTGATGTAACCGGCAATCCGGTCGGTGGTGGATTTGGCGTCGTCCATCATGCCAATTTCAAGCTGACGCACCGCAACACCACTGGCAACACGCGTGCGCAGCGAGAAACTGTAGCTGTCTGCCAGCGATCCCAGTTCATCTCCCTGAAGCTGGTTAATTTTCTGTAGTGAAGTGGCACTTTGCCGGATGGCATTGGCGCCAAGGACACTAACCAGCAACAAAATCAACGTCATCACGACCAGTAAGCCAATCAGACCGGCTTTTACGCTCAACTTATTCAACATACGGTGTTATCCAGCTATTCAGGTGAAAAGGAGAAACTGCGAATGAGGTAGGGATCAGGTTTGCCTGAATTTTTGTATGAATATTGTTATCGGCAATCCACTGAATCTCTTGATAAGAAAAGCAAAAACAGCCAGTTACACGGTAAAGAGGTACATGCGTAATGTTTACTGCCGATTCTGAAGATTTTGCCAATCCTCAGCAGCAGGTCATGCCGGAAAATTGGCAAAGGCGATACGACGAAAAGGGCGGGAAATCACGGGAGAGTTGGCTATAATGTGCGGCACTCTATTCCTGGTTCAATGAAGGAAACCAACAATGAGCTTACTGAACGTGCCGGCAGGCAAAGAACTGCCAGAAGATATCTACGTTGTTATCGAAATCCCGGCAAACGCGGATCCTATCAAATACGAAGTTGATAAAGACACGGGTGCACTGTTCGTAGACCGTTTCATGTCTACCGCAATGTTCTACCCTGCGAACTACGGTTACATCAACCATACCCTGTCTCTGGACGGCGACCCGGTTGACGTACTGGTTCCAACGCCATACCCGCTGCAACCAGGTTCTGTGATCCGCTGCCGTCCTGTTGGCGTTCTGAAAATGACTGACGAATCTGGTGAAGATGCGAAAGTTGTTGCGGTTCCGCACACCAAACTGAGCAAAGAATACGATCACATCAAAGATGTGAACGACCTGCCAGAGCTGCTGCGCGGCCAGATCACTCACTTCTTCGAGCAATACAAAGCGCTGGAAAAAGGCAAATGGGTGAAAGTTGAAGGTTGGGCTGATGCCGCTGCTGCAAAAGCTGAAATCGTGAGCTCCTTCGAGCGCGCTAAAAACAAGTAATTGTTTTCTGCGACACGAAAAAAAACACCGTCCACTGGGCGGTGTTTTTTTATGTATAACGCGTTGGCTAGCAACGACTATTTCTGACGACCTTGCTCAGATTACTCGCTGACCGGTTCGTTACGCTTCACCCAGTCGCCACCCTCAATTCTCGGCACACCATCCAGTGAGCGAATGTAGAGGTAAATCCAGGCACTGCCGTAAGGCGTCGAGATCAGCTCGCGACGATAATCTTTCGTATTGCTTTTCAGCTCATCCAACTCAGCCATGATTGACGAGTTAATGCGGTAAACTTCGCAATAGACCTTCCCGTCCCCTGGAATGACTGCCGGATAGTGCCCCAGATTATAAAGCGCATACCCTTCCAGCTCATGGTCACCCAACCATTGAGCATTCGTCATCCAATGACTGTTGCCTTGCTTGCGTCGCAGACTACCGTAAACAATTATTCGCATGTTTATATTCGTATAGTAAAAGTCACATGAATTAAAACTCAAACTGATAGAGCAAATCCAATGCCTGATCGATGCCCGATACCGCCTGCAGGTAAAGCTTCGGCATCAACCGATAGCGCAATGTCAGGGTTGCCAGCGAGTCAAATATCCCGACACCATATTTCACCTGTAAACCCGGTAAAACATAGCCACTGACCACGACCTGAGAACTGTCTCCCACGCCCTGAGTATCCAGCGCCAGATTGCTGACGCCAAATGCCTCGCCGATTTTACCCACAAGTTTACCACTTTGCGCAACCCCTAACCCGATAAGAGCTGAGGTCATAGCACCGCTGTCACCTCCAGAATTGTCTAATCCTTGCCCGCGAAGCAGGTAGGACAAGGCTTCCTGCTGCGACATCGCCGGATCTGAGAATATTTCAAGTTTAGGTGCATCTGCCTCGCCGGTAACGCGTAAACCGGCTACAACGTCATTTTCTGTCGCTTCAGGGTTACGGATGGCTTCCAGATTCAGCAGTGGCTGGTCCGCCGGACCGGAGAATAACAGCTGACCTTTGCGCACAATTAAGTCCTGACCGTACGCATGGAAACGCCCGGACGGAATATTAATTTGTCCGTTCAGACCCAACCCGCGGCTGTCCTGAGCCACTTTCAACGCACCTTCCAGACGGGCTTTCAGACCAAACGCGTCCAGACGCACATCCGGGCCGATATTGACCATCAGGTTGCTATTGATCGGAATCGAAGCCGAAACGGGTGCGATCGGCTGACGCTGATCGTTAAGCATCACTTCATCCGACGAAATGCCCACAGCGCTTTCCGGCAGTTCCTGCACGGTAATGCGCGCCCAAGGAATATCGACGGTGCCGTTGAGGGAGAACAATTGCGGCGTGGCATCAAACACCAGGTCCGGCGAAACATCCAGCCGCACCATCGGCGGCACCGAAACGCGGACTTTATTCCCGCGCGCGGCAATACGGGCGCGCCAGGCGTTGATTTCGCTCCAGTCGGCGTTGCCGTTCAGCTCCAGCTGACCCTGAGCGGTTTTGATGACGCCTTCCATAATCGACGACATGCCGTTGAAGTTGATGTTGATATTGGCATCCGTGATATCAAACGGCATAAATTGCCCGTCGAAATCGACGCCTGTCAGCGCCAGTTTGCCGAAGACCTGCGGTTTTTGCGCATCACCGCCCAACCGCAGATTCGCATTAAGGATGCCGGAGGCTTTCTCACCATCCATCAGTGCGGGTTGCAGCAATGCCATAGAAACACGGGCGATATTCACGTTCCCGCTGAGATTACGTTTCCCTTGCGGATCGGCGATCTGGATATTGCCGTCGAGCTGGCCGTTGTGGGTAATTTTGATCAGCCAGTCGAGATTTGCCCGACCATTGTTCAGCCCGGCGTTCAGATTCAGCGTATCGAACGCGACCGGCAGCGGATTCCCCTGCACCAGTTGCTGTACTTTCACGCCTTTACCCACCAGCGAAACGCTGGCCTGTGGCAGACCGCCTTCGGCTTTCCAGCTCACGTCGGCTTTGCCGCTGAATGTCCCGCTCAGCTGCGTATCGTCAGTGAGGAAAGGTTTGATCATCGCCAGATCAAAACGGTTCAGCACCACGCTTGCCTGCCCGCTGGCACCGGCATCAATGGTTTTCGGTACGCACAGATCTGCATTCGGATTTTGCCAGCAGTGTGGCCCGACGGTGATCCGCTGCTCTTTATTGAAATAATCCAGCGCGATAGAACGGTTGAGACGCCACTGCCCGACCGGCGTATCAAACGACGTATTGTTGATAGTGCCTTTCCATTCTTCGGTTGCGCGGTCAAAACTGCCGGTCAGCGCCAGGCGCCCCGAGACCGGTTTGCCCTCCACTTTCAGCGTCAGCTGATGCTGCTTTTCATTGCCTTTGGCTTCCAGATTGATATCTGAAATATCCAGCGCATCCTGCTTAAGTTGCTGGACGCGCACGGCAAGATTGCCCTGAATCTGATCGGTGGAACTGACGTCGCCCTTCACATCCACGCGACGCACCGTCAGCGCCTGCCATTTTAGGCCGGTGGCAGTCAGGTCGGCCAGCAACTTCGGCGCTTTCAGATCACCGCGCAGTTGCAGCATCCCTTTCACCACGCCGCCCAGCCCCGGCAATGCGCCATCAAGATGCGGCGCATCCACTTTAGCGTCCAGATTCCAGGTGTCGCTGAGCTTGCCTTTCACGTCCAGATTATTGCGCCCCAGCTCAAGGTGCAGCTGTGGAATATCCCACTGCCCGTAGCTGTTTCCGCGTACGTTGCCCTGCGCTTTGACCGCGTTTTGTTTGACGTTACCGGTCAGATCCAGCACCGGAACCTGCATCTGCCACGTGCCGCCATACAGGCTGCCGCGCGTGGTAATTTTACCCTGCAACTTCGCAGGCCAGTCCGGCCACTGTCTGGTGGTGTTAATCCCCGTCAGTTTCAGTTCGCTGTTCCAGCTTATTGCTTTGCTCCAGTCGACCACGCCGGTCAGGTCTGTATTGCCTTCCAGCGCCGCCAGGCGCAGCAACGTCAGTTTGAATTGCTCCACGTTCCCTTTACCGTCAACGGTCAGCGTGGCGGGCGGGATCTGATCGCCTTTGAAATCAGAACGCAGCGAAAGCGCATAATCCGTCGCTTTACCGCTGAAATTCAGTTTGAAGCCTTTCACCTGATACTGAGGCGTGCCGGTCAGCGGCCACTGCAATGCATCGCTGCTGAGTTTCAGATCCAGCGGCAGTCCGGCTTCCGCCAGCTGAGTCTGCAACGCCAGTTGGGCACGCACCGGGCCGGAAAGGTTCAGCCCCACATCAAGCTTGTCGCGCAGCCCCCCGGCAATTTTAAGTTTGATCTTCTCGCCTTTGAGCGGATCGAGATTCACGGCGGTATTAACCGTCATATCCACCGGCCAGTTTTGATTCAGCGTTGCCTGCCCGATGCCGTCCAGCGAACCCTGTGGCGAACGCACCTGCAATTTATCGAGCTTAACGATCTGATTTTGCGTACTGGCTTTCAGTTCGAAACGGGTGATGAGCACATCGGTGTCACCGGTCAGACGCAGGTTTTCACCGAGAATTTGCTGAATATCGAGATCGACCGGCAGACGGAAATCCGGTAATTCAGGCAGCAGCGGTTTGGCAAAAAGCTCCTGTAAAGTCTCACCCAGTGGTTTTTCAGGCACCATAACGGCCGGTTCTGCCGGTTTTCCGGTAGCCTTTTCGACCGCTTTGTCCTGCGCCGCCTGAACAACTTCCGGTAACGGATTGACCGGCGTTTTCGGCAAGGCAATCAGCAACCCGCCGATATGCGTTGGCATCAGCTGAATCGCCCGACCTTCCCAGTGCGCGCCGGTGCGGAATGACGCCAGAGAAATCGCCCGGTCATCGAGCGTCACGTTGATATTATCCAGCGTCAGCACGCGCAGCGTAATCGGATAGGGCGTGCTGAGATTGGTCAGCGGCTCGCTGTTTTCTGGCTGAGGTTGCTCCGCCGCCGGTGTCATTTCTTTGGTGTTCACCACCACATTGACGTCCTTCACGCGGAGCGCGTTAACGCACAGCGCGCTGTTTTTCAGGCACGAAAAATCGAGCGAAAGATGGAATTCTCCCGCTTTCACGTCAACGCCCGGCATTTCGTAATGCACACCTTTAAGGGTCAGATCGCGCCATCCGCCTTCGGTGCTGGCGATATTCAGCCCCGGCACGAAGCGGTTCGCGCCATTGATCATCAGATGCAGACCGGTTTGCGTACCGACTAAAAACGCCACCAGACTGATGATCAGCAGCAGGAAGATCAGGAAACCCAGGCAGATTTTCTTAAATACACTCATAATTCCGGACCTAAACCGATGTAGAACTGCAATCCATGCTCATCTTTGTCGCCAACGGGGGCGGCAACGTCTAATTTCACCGGGCCGATCGGTGAAGCCCAGCGCACGCCTACGCCCGCACCGGTTTTAAAATCATTTTGCGTGATGTCGTTCACCGCTTCGCCGGAATCTACAAACACCGCACCCCACCATTTTCCGGTCACGTTGTACTGATATTCCACCGAACCGGTGCCCAGGTAGGAGGCACCCGTCAGTTTGCCGTCATCATCGCGCGGGGAAATGGATTTGTATTTGTAACCACGAATGCTGCGGTCACCACCGGCAAAGAATCGCAGGGACGGCGGCACGCGCTCGAAGTCATTGGTTTCAATCCAGCCCAGATTGCCGCGGAATACGAAACGATGTTTTTCAGCCAGCGTGCGGATCCAGACGTTCTGCGCCTGAATCACGGCGAAATCGACGTCCGAGCCCCAGGTCGTATCCGAGACATCCAGAGAATAACGTTGGGAATCGCCCCAGGTCGGCATCAGTCCGCCGCGCTGACGCGTACGGTTCAGGCTCACACCCGGATAAATCAGCATCGTCGTGTTAGTGACGCTGCCTTGGGTAAAGTGGTCGAGGCTCCAGCGCAGGTTAACAGCGTGCTGCCAGCCGCTGGACAAATCCCAGTAACGGGCCAGATTCACCGTGGTGGAATCGGAGTTGGTGTCGTTCAGGTCTTCACGTTTGAAGCCGCCCTGAACCAGGTAATACTGTTCGAGCGGCGATTTCAGCAGCGGAATTTTATAGCTGAGATCCAGCGATTGTTCAGGGCCGGAGAGCGTCGTGGAAGTTTCAAAGCTCTGACCGCGATCGTTAACCCACGGTTTTTTCCAGTTAGCCGTCAGACGCGGACCGATATCCGTGGAAAAACCGACACCGGTTTCGATCGTATTTTCGGTACGCGGTGACACCAGCGCATTCAGCGGCAGCGTTTTTGTGGCTTTGGCATCAGTAAAATCTGGTGACACAACGACCGAGTTAAACCATCCCGTGGCGGACAGGCGGCGGTTAAGCTCAGCCAGTTGCGCAGACGTGTAATAATCACCCTGCTTAAATGGCACCAGATTTTGCAAATATTCATCGCGGATTTGCGAGCCCTGATAATGAACGCCGCCAAAGCGATAGCGGTCACCGCTGTCGAACTGGATATCCCAGAACGCTTTGTGTTCATCTTCAATCACGCCCAGCTGGCTTTTGCGCATATTGGCATCGAAGTACCCTTTGCGCACGGCCTCGCCGGTCAGAGAACTTTTAAAACTGTCGTAGGTGCCGTGGTTCAGAATGGTGCCTACCGCAGGAACCTGCTCTTTCTTCAGTTTCTCAAACTCATCATCTTTGGCCGCCTGACCTTCAATAACGACATTCGTGCCAGCGATTTTTACCGGCGTACCCGGCGTCACTTTGGCAATCAATACCGGGCGGCCCGGCGGAGGGGTTTCGCGGTAATCGAAATCGATTGTTGGCGAATAATAGCCTAATGGCCGCAACCCCTGCTCAATGGCGGCGCTGACACGCGCGCGAAACCGCCCGTTAGCCCCGACTTCATCACTTTGAATTGAAGATAAGCGAACGCGAACGTTCCTTTCCAAATCGCCATCCAGGCCTTCCAGCTGCAAACGCACTTTCGCTGCCATGGAGAGTGAGGGGGCCAGCAGTACACATAACAAACCCAGTTCACGATATCGTGGCACACGCACTCCTGCTAATTTTGCTGTCCTGTTAAAAAATTCGTTACCCGCCGGGGCGTATCTGTTCGTTTCTGGCAGATTCATCTTTCCAAAGTCAGATGACAGCATTTTAGTGCTAATACCCTGAAAATGTTCAACGACGAAGCAACGTTCCCCGTATTGTGTGCAAAGACGCAATCAGATACAACTAAGAGTGGCCTGTTGGTCACTGATATTCACTAAGACCTTTAGTTACAAACCTTGTTCATTAAAGCAACAACTGGAGTTTTCCGTGGTGCAACTTTCCGATAAAGCGCAACCCGTCAGTCATGAGGATGCGTTACCTGGCCGTACAACCCCGATGCCGGTTGCAACGATTCACGCAGTAAACGGCCATTCAATGACGCATGTGCCTGATAATATGGAAGTCGCCATCTTTGCGATGGGCTGCTTCTGGGGCGTTGAGCGTTTATTCTGGCAGCAGAATGGGGTTTACAGCACAGCCTCCGGTTACAGCGGCGGTTTCACACCGAACCCGACTTACCGCGAAGTATGTACCGGCCAGACTGGCCACGCCGAAGTCGTCCGCGTGGTGTTTGATCCGGCAGTTATCAGCTACGCGAAGTTGCTGCAAATCTTCTGGGAGAATCACGATCCGGCTCAGGGGATGCGTCAGGGCGGCGATATCGGGACACAATATCGCTCTGCCTTGTATGTGCTGAGCGCAGACCAGCAGGATCAGGCGCTGGCCAGCCTGGCGAGTTTCCAGCAGGCGATGGATGAAGCGAACGATAAGCGCACCATCACCACAGAAATTGCTGAAGCCCTGCCGTTCTATTATGCAGAAGACGATCATCAGCAATATCTGTATAAAAACCCGGAAGGCTATTGCGGATTAGGCGGCATCGGCGTCTGTTTACCGCCGCAATAATGCGGGATTTTTAAGCGCTGGCGGCAGTCTCAGTGCTGCTGCTATACTATGCGGGTCACAAATGTGGCCCTTTAAAACTATTTCTGGCAATTATCTTTGTTTTTCATCCTTACGCTTTTTTCTTATGAACTGCTTTTTACGGCTTCATTTAAAAAGATGTTCTTTTAAGCAACAAAAATAATGAGAGCCTTTCCCTGCCGGCTTACCCCGGTGTTAAACGGATAGATTATGTTAAACAGTATTTTACTGATTCTTTTACTCATCGCGATCAGTGCATTTTTCTCGCTGTCAGAGATATCGCTGGCAGCTTCCCGCAAAATCAAACTTAAACAGTTGGCAGACGAAGGAGACGTCAATGCCGCACGCGTAATGAAATTACAGGAAACCCCTGGCCTGTTCTTTACGGTGGTTCAGATTGGCCTGAATGCCGTCGCCATCCTCGGTGGTATCGTCGGTGATGCCGCGTTCTCCCCCGCTTTCCAGACTTTCTTTGTTCGCTTTATGTCGCCTGAACTGGCGGATCAAATCAGTTTCATCTGCTCATTCGCACTGGTCACCAGCCTGTTTATTCTGTTTGCTGACCTTACGCCGAAGCGCATCGGTATGATTTCACCTGAGTCGGTTGCCGTCCGTATAGTCAACCCGATGCGTTTCTGTCTGATGATTTGCCGCCCGATGGTCTGGTTCTTTAACGGCATGGCAAACATGATTTTCCGTTTGTTCAAACTGCCGATGGTTCGTAATGACGATATTACGACAGACGACATTTATGCCGTGTTTGAAGCCGGTGCTCTGGCTGGCGTGCTGCGTAAACAGGAACATGAGTTGATTGAAAACGTGTTTGAACTCGAATCGCGTACCGTTCCGTCGTCCATGACCTCGCGTGAAAGCGTGATCTATTTTGACCTTCGCGAAAGCGAAGAAAGTATTAAAGAGAAAATCGCCACGCATCCACATTCCAAATTCCTGGTTTGCGATGGTCATATCGATCAGGTCGTGGGCTATGTCGATTCCAAAGATTTACTGAACCGCGTGCTGGGCAATCAGAGCCTGATGCTGAGCAGCGGCGTGCAAATCCGTAATGCGCTGATTGTGCCGGATACCCTGACGCTTTCCGAAGCGCTGGAAAGCTTCAAAGCGGCAGGCGAAGATTTCGCGGTGATCCTCAACGAATACGCGCTGGTCGTGGGTATTATCACGCTCAATGACGTGATGACGACGCTGATGGGCGACCTTGTCGGTCAGGGCATGGAAGAGCAGATTGTGGCCCGTGACGAGCATTCATGGCTGATTGAAGGCGGTACGCCAATTGAAGATGTCATGCGCGTGCTGCATATCGAAGAATTCCCGCAGTCCGGCAACTATGAAACCATTGGCGGCTTCATGATGTTCATGCTGCGTAAAATTCCAAAGCGTACGGATTTCGTGAAATTCGCTGGTTATAAATTTGAAGTCGTGGATATCGACAGCTACAAAATTGATCAGCTGCTGGTGACCCGGATTATCGATCAGCCTGCTGCTCCTTTGCTGCCAAAAACACCGCAGGAAATTAAAGACGAGAAGAAGGCACAGGCGTAACGCCATCCGTTCTTTGTTTTCCGGAAAGACAAACGGCCCCAAAAGGGGCCGTTATTGTTTGCGCAAGCTGCTCGCAAAAGGCGGCAGCGACAACGCGCAGGGCTGTCAGCCCATTTCCGCCTGCAGGTGCGTCACCTGGCGGTTAACTTCAGACATCACGCTGAAATGGCGCTTATCCCGGACCTTTGGCAACAGGATTTTGCCTTGGTCAAACTCGAACGCGCCGACGTCTTTAATATACAAACGCCCACGAAACAGTGTCTTGACGTACTTTGCGACTTTCATCGGATTGTAACGCTGGAAGATTCTCATTTTTCTACTTTTCTCCGTTAAATCACTGCATGCACCAGCCACGTCGCAAGGCGACAGATACTGGGGCAGAAAAAGGTCGATTGCAGTGAAGAGACCTATAACATAGCAGGGCAGTCAGGTATTGCCAGTGTATTTAACTGCTTTTACATTGCTTTTCAGTATTGTCCTAAGTCTTGACGCTAAATGGCAGTATAACCCTGCTTTATGTGGCAATTTTGTAACCTGCAACACAAATTTAACAACCCAACAGGACAGACCACTTGGGCGATCCTATGATGGAGTGGACTGTTCATTTGCGCCCCGGAGAATCTATGCTTTTAAGAAGTCTTTTTGTGATCACTTTTATGACATTTTCGCTTTTTGCTTCCGCTCATAATTTTACCGTCGGCCAGCGCGTGGCTCCTGTCGGCGTAGACAATAAAGGCGAGCTTAGTGACGTCAATGACCAGTTCAGCTATAGCAAATGGAACAGCGCGAAATTGCCGGGCAAAGTCCGCATCGTGCAGCACATGGCGGGCAGAAGCAGCGCCAAAGCGCTCAATGAACCGCTGATCACCGCCATCCGCGCCGCAAATTTGCCGCACGATCGTTACCAGACCACCACTATCGTTAACACTGACGACGCAATCATCGGCACAGGCCTGTTCGTGCGTAAAAGCATTGAAAGCGGCAAGCGTGAATTCCCGTGGTCACAGGTGATTGTCGACAGCAACGGAGCAGTGAAAAAAGCATGGGAACTGCAACCGGAAAGTTCGGCGGTCGTCGTGCTGGATAAAAATGGCGTGATCAAATTTGCCAAAGACGGGCAACTGACGTCGCAGGAAGTGCAGCAGGTGATTACGCTGGTAGATCAGCTGGTGAAAGAGTAATGAAGAAAACCCCGGCGTGAAACCGGAGTTTTTGTATCAGAAGAGAGAAACCCGGAAGCCCGGATTCAGGAAAGACTCACGCGGCGTATACGTCAGCGTCTGCCCTTTCCAGTCATGCACCTGCGCACCGGCGGCCAGCGCCACGGCGTGTCCGGCGCCAGTATCCCAGATATTGGTCGGCCCGAAGCGTGGATAAAGCTGCGCAGAACCTTCGGCCACCAGACAGAATTTCAGCGATGAGCCGATAGCCACGGTCTGATGTTCGCCCAGCTGCGCCAGATAATCCTGCAATTCCGGGTCATTACTGAAATGTGAGCGACTCACAACCACCAGCGGCGGATGCGCTTCGAGCACCTGAATATGCCGGCGCTCGCCCTGGTCTTCCTTCCACGCCTTGCCTTCGGCTGCGCTGTACATCACTCGGGTTACCGGCACATACACCACGCCCAGCACCGGAACACCGTCTTCGATCAGCGCGATATTCACAGTGAATTCACCGTTACGCTTCAGGAATTCTTTGGTGCCATCCAGCGGATCGACCAGCCAGTAGCGCGTCCATGTCTGACGCTCGCTCCAGCTTTGCGGATCCTCTTCCGACAACATCGGCGTTTGCGGATCCAGCTTTTGCAAACCGGCCTTAATCACGTTATGCGCCGCAATATCGGCCGCCGTGACCGGTGAATCGTCTTTTTTATGACGCGCATCGAGCGGCTGCTCGCCGTCATAGACCGCCATAATGGCGTCGCCCGCCTCGCGCGCTAACTGACAAATTTGTTCTAACATCTTTTACCTCAATGCTTTGATTCTCATTTCTCAAGCCTAGTTTTTTTTACCGTGAATAGCCATCCCGTAATGTTACCGGGCCAGCGTAATGACGGTTTAAAGACGTCATAAAGTTGTTACAACTCACATTTATTTATGGCAACTGGTTACAGTCTCAGCAAATTTTGAGATACATATCCGGTTTTTCTTTTCCGGGCGTCGCCCGTTCTCTGGAGGCAAGGCAATGAATAAGCGTCATCTGACGTTATCCCTGTTGGCTACGGTGATCGCAACATCTGCGGGCGCGGCACAGGTGGATCTGCGCATCATGGAAACCACGGATCTGCACAGCAACATGATGGACTTCGATTACTACAAAGATAAACCGACGGACAAATTCGGGCTGGTGCGCACCGCCAGCCTGATCCACGCGGCGCGTAACGAAGTGACCAACTCTGTGTTAGTCGATAATGGCGACATCATTCAGGGCAGCCCGCTGGGCGACTACATGGCATCAAAAGGGCTGAAACAGGGCGATGTTCATCCCGTTTATCTGGCCATGAACACGCTGGATTACGCGGTCGGTAACCTGGGGAATCACGAATTCAACTATGGTCTGGATTACCTGAAAAAAGCGCTGGCCGGGGCGAAATTCCCGTACGTGAATGCCAATGTGATTGATGATAAAACCGGAAAACCACTGTTCACACCTTTCCTGATAACCGATAACGCAGTCAAAGACCGCGACGGCAAAACGCATAATCTGCGCATCGGTTATATCGGTTTCGTACCTCCGCAAATCATGGTCTGGGACAAGGCTAATTTGCAAGGCAAAGTGACGGTCGCCGATATCACCGAAACCGCGAAAAAGTGGATCCCGGAGATGCGTAAACAGGGCGCAGACATCATTGTCGCCATCCCCCACTCCGGCCTGTCGGGCGATCCGTATAAAACGATGGCCGAGAACTCGGTGTATTACCTGAGCCAGGTGAAAGGCATCGACGCCATTATGTTCGGTCACGCGCATGCTGTTTTCCCCAGCGAAGAGTTTGCCAATATCAAAGGCGCTGACATCAAACAGGGGACGCTGAATGGCATTCCTGCGGTGATGCCGGGCATGTGGGGCGACCATCTGGGTGTGGTGGATATGGTTTTAAATAACGACGGCAACGGCTGGAAAGTTGAAACCGCGAAGGCCGAAGCGCGCCCGATTTATGATAAGGTGCAGAAGAAATCGCTGGCCGCTGAAGATCAGGAGCTGGTGAAAGTCCTCGCGCATTCTCACGATGCCACACGCGAATTTGTCAGCAAGCCGATCGGCAAATCTAATGACAACATGTACAGCTATCTGGCCCTGGTTCAGGATGACCCGACCGTGCAAATCGTCAATAATGCGCAGAAGGCCTATACCGAGCATTTCATTCAGGGTGATCCGGATTTAGCGAATCTGCCGGTATTATCCGCTGCAGCACCGTTCAAAGTGGGCGGGCGTAAAAACGATCCGGCCAGCTATGTTGAAGTGGAAAAAGGTGAGCTGACCTTCCGTAATGCGGCTGATTTATACCTGTATCCGAATACGCTGGTGGTGATGAAAGTCACCGGTCAGGAAGTGAAAGACTGGCTGGAATGCTCTGCGGGTCAGTTTAATCAGATTGACGTGAACAGCACTAAACCGCAGTCGCTGATCAACTGGGACGGATTCCGTACCTATAACTTCGACGTGATCGATGGCGTGAATTATCAGATTGATGTCAGCCAGCCGGCGAAATATGACGGCGAATGTACGCTCATCAACAAAGATGCTGAGCGCATTAAAAACCTGACGTTTAACGGTAAGCCTATCAATCTGAAAGCGACATTCCTGGTTGCCACAAACAACTACCGTGCCTACGGCGGAAAATTTGCGGGCACCGGCGATAAACATATTGCCTTCGCTTCGCCGGATGAGAACCGTTCTGTAGTGGCTGCATACATCGGCGCAGAAACCAAAAAGCACGGTGCCGTTACGCCAACGGCGGACAACAACTGGAAGCTGGCAACGATTAAAGCGCCGCAGCCGCTGGATATCCGCTTCGAGACATCGCCGGGCGACAAAGCCGCAGCCTTCATCAAATCTCACGCGCAATATCCGGTCACCGCCAAAGGCACGGACGATATTGGCTTCGAGGTTTATCAGGTCGATTTGCAAAAATAGCCCTTCACTCAACGCTCCTCCGGGGGCGTTTTTTCTTTCTGTACTTCTTTTGAGCTATAGCCTTGCCTTAAAGATGCATTTATAATGCATGTTATAAATTAATTCATTTAATGAGGCTTCATCATGGACTATCGCGACCAACCTCTTGGCGCTCTGGCAGTTGCCATTCCGCGCGCAACCCGTCTTTTTCGTCAGTATGATTTAGATTTCTGCTGTGGTGGCAAACAAACGCTTCTGCGCGCCATAACCAAAAAAGAGCTGGATATTGATGCGATAGAACAGCAACTTGCTGAAATTGCACAGCAACCGGACACTTCGACGGACTGGAAAACCGCGCCGCTGGCAGAGATCATCGATTTCATTATTCCGCTTTATCACGATCGTCACCGTCAGGAGTTGCCGGAACTGGTACTGATGGCGGATAAAGTCGAACGCGTTCACGGTGACAAACTGCCCTGCCCGCACGGTCTGGCGATCCAGCTGCAACTAATCCTCGACGAACTGACCCAACATATGATGAAAGAAGAACAGATCCTGTTCCCGATGATCCGCAGCGGAATGGGACGTCAAGCCGCCGGTCCGATTTCAGTGATGGAACGTGAACATGATGATGCGGGCGTTATTCTGGAAGAGATCAAACGACTGACCAATAACGTGACGCCGCCGGAAGGCGCCTGTGTCACCTGGCGTGCGCTGTATGCCGGGATTAATGAGTTCATTACCGACCTGATGGAACATATCCATCTGGAAAATAATCTGCTGTTCCCGCGGGCATTACGCGGCGAGTAATTTCGCTATCCGTAAGTGACACGCCCTAAAAGACAAAGATGAAAAAAGGGCGCAAATGCGCCCTTTTGGTTTCTGGTTTCCGCGCGGAATTACAGAATTTCTAACAGCTCAACTTCGAAGACCAGCGCGCTGTATGGAGGGATGGAAGCACCCGCACCACGTTCGCCGTAAGCCAGGTTATGAGGGATGTACAGTTCCCATTTAGAACCCACTGGCATCAGAGTCAGTGCCTCAATCCAGCCAGCAATCACGCCGTTAACCGGGAATTCAGCCGGCTCACCACGTTGTACGGAGCTGTCGAACACAGTGCCGTCGATCAGTTTACCGGTGTAATGAACACGTACGCGGTCCTGACGGCCCGGGATAGTGCCTTCACCCTGAGTGATAACAGAGAATTGCAGACCAGATTCGGTGCTGCTCACGCCTTCGCGCTGTGCATTTGCAGCCAGGAATTCCTGGCCCTGAACAGCCAAGGCTTCCTGACGTTCACGACGAACAGCATCAGCACGTTCGTGGACTTCACGCAGTGCGCGGTGAACCACATCAACAGGAACGGCTGGCGTATTCCCTTCCAGCGCGTCACGTAAGCCTGCCAGCAGTGCGTCAGGCTCTAAGCCTTGCAAACCTGATTCCTGCAACTGTTGACCGACCTGCAGGCCGATGCCGTAACTTGCCTGCGCTTCTACGCTGTCAAATGAAGGGGTAGTCATGAATTTTCCTTAGCTCTTAAAAATGTCGAACGCGCAGCATAGCAGCGCAACGCTTTTGGGTAAAATTCTCTGTGAGGCAACTTGACGCCTGACGCAGTTCCTTCCACTTTTCGATAAATTTTTCGTATTTGCCGCTATTTAACACATCGTTTGAGTGATATTTATGCTTTGCCCCTTTCCGCATCAAGCAGTTAAACAGCTATACTAGGCAGCAACAGGCAGTCGAAATTGTGACAGTGAAAAAGAGAGGTTGTCATGGGCAGAATCCCGCCCAGGAGAAGGAAAGCCGTCCGTATTTATCAACCCATGTTGAGATCCTGGATTGCCATTATGAAAAGGCCGATGCAAGACACGACAGCGCAAACTGAAAACGAAGAGGAAGAAAACGTCGGGCAAACCGGTCGCGCTTCTTCTGCGGTGACGAAAAGCAAAACGCTGCTCAGCAAAATCTGGCATATGAGCGACGATTTCCACTGGATGTCGCCCCTGCCATATGCGCACCGCCGTGGCATGATTATCAGTGTACTGGTGATCCTTCTGGCACTGCTCTGGCCTTATACGCCGGAAAATACCTACGCGCCTTCACAACCGCAGCAGCCGACCAGCATTCCGATGCAGGCCGATTTGCGTAACGATCAGGGCCGGACCACGCAAATGGCTGAACCGGACCCGGTACAGCCGCAGGTGAACGACAGCACCGGCACCTGGCGCAATTATCAGGTTCAGTCAGGGCAAACGCTGGCTCAGCTGTTCCGCGATAATAATATGGCCGTGAATGATGTGTTCGCGATGGCGCGCGTTGAAGGTGCTGACAAGCCGCTGAGCACGCTCAAAACGGGTCAGCAGGTGAAGATTCAGCGTGATGCGCAGGGCGTGGTCACCGCATTACAGGTGACGACGGATCAGAATGTGACGGTGACGTTTACGCGCCAGCCGGACGGCAGTTTCCAGCGCGGCGGTTAAGCATTGAGCTTTTTATGCAGTTTTTCCAGTAGAAACTCGCGCAGCACGACGGCCTGATTATGGTGTACGTCTTTGCTGCCAAACAGCAGGGTCAGCGAATGGCCTTGCTGCACTATCTCCAGTAATCCCTTCCAGTGCTCACTGACTTCTAGCTGCTGACGATAACGTGCGGTGAACGCATCCCACTGATCGGTGTGATGATGAAACCACTGACGTAGCTCAGTTTTCGGTGCTACCTCTTTGAGCCAGACGACGCCCTGCAATCTTTCTTTGCTGATACCACGCGGCCATAAACGATCCGTCAGATAGCAATGTTGTTGTGCCGGACCGTGGAAATCGTAAACGCGCTGAAGAGTAATGTCTGCCATCGAATCGCTCCATGAATGCCTTTTCAGACTAGCGTATTTTGCCGGACGCAGAAAAGCAAAACGCCGGCACAAGGCCGGCGTTTTACAGGTTAACTGCAGCGTATTACGCTTCAGCAACCACAACTACGTTCAGTTTAGCGAATACGTCGCTGTGTACCTGGAACTCAACTTCGTGTTCACCAGTGGTACGCAGAACGCCATTCGGCAAACGAACTTCGCTTTTAGCAACTTCAACACCAGCAGCAGTTACTGCATCAGCGATATCGCGAGTACCGATAGAGCCGAACAGTTTGCCTTCGTCGCCTGATTTAGACGCGATGGTTACTGAACCCAGTTCGTTGATTTTAGTTGCGCGAGCTTCAGCAGCGTTCAGAACGTCAGCCAGTTTGGCTTCCAGTTCTGCACGACGTGCTTCGAAGAACTCAACGTTTTTCTTGGTAGCAGGAACAGCTTTGCCCTGTGGTACCAGGAAGTTACGAGCGTAGCCCGCTTTAACGTTAACTTGATCACCCAGGCTGCCCAGGTTTGCTACTTTATCAAGCAGAATAACTTGCATTACCTTATCCTCTCAGAGTCGTTAATTGACAGTTGCCGATTACTGATGACGATCAGTGTATGGCAACAGAGAAAGGTAGCGTGCGCGCTTGATGCAACGAGCGAGCTGACGCTGGTATTTTGCACGAGTACCGGTAATACGGCTCGGGACAATTTTACCGCTTTCGGTAATGTAGTTTTTCAGCGTAGCGATGTCTTTGTAATCAATCTCTACAACGCCTTCCGCGGTGAAACGGCAGAACTTGCGACGACGGAAATAACGTGCCATTAGGCTAGTCTCCAGAATCTATCAAATCAATCTGCTCGGCATGTAACACCACTTTATTCAGTCCATTGCGCCCTTGATGGCAACTAATGAATCCGGAAACAGTGAGTTGCGTGCCGACCGTTATGCTGTGAGTTAATGCTTGTGACGCTTGTCCGCTGACAACGATGGGCATTCTGCACCATGCTTGTCGGCTAAATCCGGCTTCCTGCTGCTGCGAGCGGTGCTCAAGCACAAACTGGCAGTGAGGAATGCCCGAAGGACTGACTTTACGAATGGGGGTCTTGCACACAGTGCCTGACAACACCAGACGATTCGCCGTCACGGCAATTACTCTTCAGAATCCCCAGCTTCAGCATCATCGTTAGCTTCAGCAAAGTCTTCACGGCGATCACGACGCTCGTCTTTTGCTTTAACCATTGGAGATGCTTCAGTTACCGCGTGTTTAGTACGCATAACCATGCTACGGATAACGGCGTCGTTGAAGCGGAAGTTAGTTTCCAGCTCATCGATCGCTTCCTGCGGAGCTTCAACGTTCAGCAGAACGTAGTGAGCTTTGTGCAGTTTGTTGATCGGGTAAGCCAGTTGACGGCGGCCCCAGTCTTCCAGACGGTGAATCTGACCAGCAGCGTTAGTGATTACTGCACTGTAACGCTCGATCATGCCCGGAACCTGTTCGCTTTGGTCAGGGTGAACCATAAAAACGATTTCGTAATGACGCATCGAATTGCTCCTTACGGATTATTCAGCCTCCTGTCAGGGTCAACCGCGGCCCATGGAAGCAAGGAACGTGTTTGTTGTGCGGTCGAAAAAATGACGCGCAATTATATGTACAGCCTGTGGGAAACTCAAGGAGAAAGGCAGATTAATTTCTCTACAGCTTTGCGGCGAAGAATGCCGTAGTTTTCGCCAGCGCATTCACCGACACTTTATGCTTCGCATCCGCTTCTGAAATAAACGTCAGGTTTGCATCCGCGCTATTCTCGGCGAGTTCCTGCCGCAGGCGCTGACTTTCGCCGAACGGGACGACATCATCCTGTTCACCATGCCAGACAAACAACGGCTTACCGGCAATTAAAGCCGCTTTCCCGCTGAAATCAAGGCTGAGTAACGGTGCAAATTCACGTTCAAACGCGTCGCGTTGCGCGGTGTCTTGCGTGTCGTAAGCCGGAAAAAGATGGTGCGATAATTTTGAAAAATAACCGGAACCCATCAAATTAGCCGCCACTTTTACCCACGGGAATTTTACCAGCGCGGCCATCGTCGTCATTCCGCCCATCGACACGCCGCCGACGCCCAATCTTTCAGAATCAGCCAGACCTTTGCCGACGAAGTGATCTTTCAGGACCGGTAACTCTTCGACGTTACCCTGCAAAATGCTCCAAAAATTCGCCAGCAGCCGGGCTTCATCCCCGTCCGCGCGTGCGCCATGCAGGCGGGCGTCGGGTAAAATAACGCGAAAACCGGCCTTCGCCAGCGTGTAACCAAAATAGGAGTAAATTTCTTTCGAAGAGGTAAAACCGTGATAGAAAAATATCGTCGGGAGCTGCTGCTGATATTGCCCGGCAGGAACGGCGTGAACAACCTGGATCCCGTCAATATTTTCTTCGTACATCTCAACCATCGGATACTCCCTTTACGCTTTCTGGCAAATGAATTTGGCTTCAGTCTGGTTTTCATTTTACCGGCCTGCAGCCAGCCGACCACAACCTTTTTCGTATGATTTATAACCATTTACTGAAGTGAAAGGAAAATCAGCTATTTTCATAAAATGAAAATTCACACATCGAGAATTATTTCATTGATTCAGATCAATTTTTTATGAAATAACCGGTTACATTTGAACGTTAATCCTTTCCCGTTTGCCGCCGTTAGTGCGCTATCAGAAGCAAACGGAAAAACACCATGAAAACGGCATCAAAACGCTCATTTCGCCGCTGGAGCATAGGCGCAAAACTGGCCAGTATCGCTTCGCTGCTGGTCGGCACCCTGTTTATTATTTTCACTTTGTCACTGACACACTCTGCGGGCAGACAGGTTAATGCACTGGCCGTTAACGCCATTTCAGAACAGGTGACCGGCGTCGTTGACATGATTGAGATGTATAACGCCAGCCTGAATGCCGAAGTGGACAGCTACACGCGCCTGTTCAGCCATTTTCTGCCTGAGAATTTCGAGCTGGATACCGCCAGCCCGGTGATGATCGGCAGTGAGTCTGCCCCTGTCATTAAAGCAGGCGGCAATCCCCTGAATCTTGATACGCGTATACCCGATGATTTTCTGGCACGCACCGGCGCGATCTCTACGGTTTTCGCCCGCCGTGGCGATGATTTTATCCGCGTGACCACTTCGCTGAAAAAGCAGGACGGCAACCGCGCCATCGGCACTTTGCTCGACAATACCAGCCCCGCTTACGCACAAATTATGGCAGGACAATCTTTTAGCGGTCTGGCGACGCTATTCGGCAAAAAATACATCACCAAATATCAGCCGGTTCGCGACGCGCAAGGCAGCGTGATTGGCATCCTGTTTGTCGGGGTAGATATCACCAAAGAATATGCAAACATGCGGGAAAAAATTCTTTCCAAACGCATTGGTGACCATGGGTATTTCTTTGTGCTCAATAGCGCGCCCGGTAAAGATCTCGGTAAATATCTGGTGCATTCCACTGATGAAGGCAAAACACCGGCCTGGCCTGAAGGCGAACTGCAACAGGTGATGGCGCAGCCAAAAGGCCAGCGCGAGTACACAGACACTGCCAGCCAGCACCAGCAATTCATGGTGTATGCCAGTGTTCCGGCATGGCACTGGGTCGTGGTCGGCAGCACGGATAAAGACAGCCTGATGGAGCAGGTGAACAGCACCCGTAATCACTTCCTGCTGATAAGCCTGCTGGCGCTGGCGTGCTTTGCCGCATTTTTCATCTGGCTGACGCGCAAACTGGTCAGCCGCCCGCTCAGTGACGTGGTCCATATCGCCCAGCAATATGCCAGCGGCGATCTGCGCGCCCGGGCACAAACGCAGCGTGTGGACGAAATCGGCGCGCTGATGCACGCCATCGACGGCATCGGTCATGGTCTGGAGAAGATTGTCGGTGAGGTACGGCAGGTTTCGTCCGAAGTCATGCTCAACACGCAGGGGCTGGCGCACGACAGCCAGCAGATTAATCAGCAGATCGGCACGCAGGCCAGCAGTCTGGAAGAAACGTCCGCCAGCATGGAGCAAATTACCGCCACCG
This sequence comes from Rahnella contaminans, assembly GCF_011065485.1. Classification (NCBI taxonomy): domain Bacteria; kingdom Pseudomonadati; phylum Pseudomonadota; class Gammaproteobacteria; order Enterobacterales; family Yersiniaceae; genus Rahnella; species Rahnella contaminans. The sequence goes on along the minus strand of NZ_JAADJS010000002.1, from coordinate 63,900 downwards.
TGCAGAACACCGCAGACAACGCCTCACAGGCAACACAACTGGTGCAACAAACCGATAAAGCCGCCACGGTCGGCGCAGATGCGGTGAATCAGTCCGTCGAAAGCATGGAAGCCATCAGACATGCCTCAACGCGCATTGCGGATATCACCACGGTGATTGAAGGCATCGCCTTCCAGACCAATATTCTGGCGCTGAACGCCGCTGTAGAAGCCGCCAGAGCGGGTGAGCATGGTCGTGGCTTCGCCGTTGTCGCCTCGGAAGTGCGGGCACTGGCACAGCGCAGTTCGAATGCGGTGAAAGAAATCGAAATGCTGGTGGCCGATTCCCTGAGTAAAGTGGAAGATGGCCATCAGAGCGCGGCAAAAACACAGGCGAATATGAGCAATATCTTGCAAGGGATCCGCCAGGTGAAAGTGCTGATGAGCGATATCGATGTGGCTTCGCACGAGCAGTCTTCCGGCATTTCGCAGGTGAACATTGCCATCATGCAGATTGGTAAAGCGACGCAGGAAAATGCCACGCTGGTGGAAAACTCACAGCAAACCGCGGCGGCGCTCAGCGAACAAGGGCGTCATCTCTCACAACTGGTGAGCGTCTTTAAAATTTCCGAACGGTAAGACGTGAAATGCGCGGCAATAAACGCCGCGCAGACTCGCCAGCAGACCGGTGTAAGGACTACACTTCAGGCATCGCCCTTTTACCGGATATCACAATGAAATCCCTCCGAATCTCCGCTGCGCTGCTGTTACTGGTTGCGCTGAGCGGTTGCAGTAATCTGATGCAAACCACGCCGGTTGCGCCGCCTGCCATAACAGCTAAAGCGCAGGAAATTACCCGTGCGCAGACCTCCACTCTCACCAAAATTGGCAGCATCACCGTCGATGTGATTGGCAGCCCGATGGATGCAGAAGCAGAAGTTCAGCGCCGCGCCGATGCGGCGGGGGCGCACTTTTACGTCATCATGTTTAACAGCGAAACCATTATTCCCGGCCGCTGGTATTCGCAGGCCACACTCTACCGCTGATTATTCAGCGCCGATCGCGCGGTTGAGCAACAGCTGGCACAAACGTTCCGGCAACAGCGTTTCACCGCGCGGATCGAGCACCATTCTGCACCAGGCGTCCGCCACCGGTGGCGAAGCAAATTCCAGCATCTGAGTTGCTGTCATCAGGTTAAACAACTGACTTGTCAGCCAGCGGCCATGCGCTTCTTCCGATGAGCGCAGGCGCTGTAAAAACTGGCGGGATGCCCGGTCAAATATGCGGTTTTGGCCGCGCACCTGATACAAGACCTGTTGCAGCATTTCTCCGCTGGCGGGTAATTTTTTGAGCGTGCGCAGAACATCCAGACACATCACATTCCCCGACCCTTCCCAGATGCTGTTGACCGGCATTTCACGGTACAAACGCGGTAACTCGCTGTCTTCGCAATAACCCAGACCGCCCAGCGCTTCCATCGCCTCAGCAACAAAAGGCATCCCCTGACGGCATACTTCAAACTTAGCGGCGGGTGTCAGCAACCGGCACAGTAAGATTTCCGCAGGAGTATCCTGTGCGCCGGACGCCGCCGCCAGTCGCATCAGCACCATCGTCTGACCTTCCAGCATCAGCGCCATGCGGCTCAGCGTCTGACGCATCAGCGGTTGTTCGATGAGGGGCTTTCCAAAAACCTGCCGCTGGAAGGCGTGATACAGCGCAACCGACAACGCCCGGCGCATCATGGCGTGGCTGCCCAGCGCACAGTCAAAGCGCGTATGGCCGCCCATTTTCAGGATATGTCGGATGCCTTCGCCCTCTTCGCCCAGCAGCCAGCCGGTGGCATTCTGAAACTCCACTTCGCTGCTGGCGTTCGACCGGTTGCCCAGTTTGTCTTTCAGGCGCTCAATGCGGACCGCATTGCGGGTTCCATCGGGCAGAATTCGGGGCAGGAAGAAGCAGGACAGCCCGCCGTCAGTCTGCGCCAGTACCAGATGCGCATCGCTTTGCGGTACGGAGAAAAACCATTTATGACCGACCAGATGATAAGGCTTTCCGCTGCCACGCCCTTCCAGCGCTGTCGCCCGTGTGGTGTTACTGAGCACATCGGATCCGCCCTGCTTTTCCGTCATGCCCATGCCGATCAGCACGCCTTTCTTCTGGTCGCCGGATTGCAGATGCGGATCATAGCGATCGGATAACAGGGGTTTAAGCCAGCCGCTGAATTCCGCTGGCAGCGTTTTTTGCAGTAAAGGGATCGCCCCAAAGGTCATGGTCACCGGGCATAACGTTCCCGCTTCAACCTGGCCGTGAAGAATAAAGCGCGCTGCACGGGCGACCGCCGAGCCGATGCGTGCATCCTCCTGCCACGGCAAATTATGCACGCGGTTGGCAATCAGCCCCTGCATCAGCAAGTGCCAGGCCGGATGAAAACGCACATCGTCGAGGCGTTCACCGCAAGGATCATAACGTAAAAGTTCTGGCGGATGAGTATTCGCCAGCCTTCCGAGCTCCAGCGATTCGGCAGAACCTAACTGTTGCCCGAGCGACGCCAGTACATCAGCATCCCAGCCAGCCTGCTGACGGGAAACCGCCTCGCGAAGCGGAGTGTCGGAAAGGAATAAATTGCTGTTACTCAGTGGTTTGGGCTGATTAAAAACCCGGTGTGTTTCCCAGTTCATCGCCTGCTCCCTGTTCAAAGGACATTGCGTAAGTATGGTAAAAATCGGGGAATTAACAGGCGGGCAGATCACAAAGGCAGAAATGCAAACGGGAGCCCTGAGGCTCCCGTTTCATCAGCAACAAAGAAAGCAGTAATCAGCTTTTCTTCAGGCCACGCTGACGTACCGCTTCGAACAGACAAACACCGGTTGCAACTGAAACGTTCAGTGAAGACACGCTGCCCGCCATCGGGATGCTGATCAGTTCGTCGCAATGTTCGCGGGTCAGACGGCGCATACCTTCACCTTCTGCGCCCATCACCAGCGCCATCGGGCCGGTCATTTTGCTCTGGAACAGGTCATGATCGGCTTCACCGGCAGTGCCGACGATCCAGACATTGTGTTCCTGCAATACACGCAAGGTGCGCGCCAGATTGGTCACGTTGATCAGCGGCACGTTTTCAGCCGCGCCGCTGGCAACTTTTTTGGCGGTCGCATTCAGTTTGGCAGAACGGTCACGAGGCACGATCACCGCGTGAACACCGGCCGCATCCGCGGTACGCAGGCAAGCACCGAGGTTATGCGGGTCAGTGACGCCGTCCAGCACCAACAGGAACGGGCAATCGAGGCTTTCCAGCAATGCCGGCAAGTCATTTTCCTGATACTGACGGCCTTCGCGCACGCGCGCGATAATGCCCTGATGCACTGCGCCTTCGGATTTTTCATCCAGCCACTGGCGGCTCGCCACCTGGATCACGATCCCGCTGGCTTCCAGTTCGTCGATCAGCGGTTTCAGGCGTTTATCGTCGCGGCCTTTCAGAATAAAAACTTCCAGAAAGCGTTGCGGATCGTTGTCGAGTAAGGCTTTAACGGAATGGATACCGTAGATAATTTCGCTCATGATGCTCTTTAAAATAGACTTGCGGACAGCAAGCTGTCCGCAATTTAATAAGGTTACAGGCGATTCTACCATAGAAGAATCGCCGGAAAGGATTAGCTGTCAGTCGACTTTTTCTTCGCGCGCTTGGCTTTGGTGGCCGCCGCAATTTTTGCCGTTTTATCAGAAGGCTTTTTGGCTTTCTTCGGCTTGCCGTCTTTACCGACTGCGCCGACCGCTTTCTCTTTCTTCGGTTTGGCCGGTTTCGCGTCATCTTTACGGAAGGCGCTGTCCGGCTCAAAGTTCACGTTTTTCTTACCGGTGCGACGACGCCCCGCATTGGCAGGCGCAGTGGAACGCATGGAACGCTCACCGCCTTTTTTGGCGCGGTCACGTGCGGTTTTGCCTTCACCACGCGCTTTACGGGTGCTGGAAACCAGTGCGAAATCGATTTTACGTTCGTCCATATGCACGGCTTCAACGCGGATTTCAACAGTATCGCCCAGGCGGTAAACTGCGCCGGAAGATTCGCCGACCAGACGCTGACCGATGTTGTCGTACCGGTAATAATCGTTGTCGAGCGAGGACACATGCACCAGACCGTCGATGAACAAATCGTTAAGGCGCACGAAGAAACCGAAACCGGTCACGCTGGCGATAATGCCGGTGAAGACTTCGCCGACGTGATCCTGCATGAAGTCACATTTCAGCCAGTCAGCCACGTTACGCGTCGCTTCATCCGCACGACGTTCTGCCATCGAACAATGCTCACCGAGCTGCAACATATCTTCGTAATCGCTGTGCCAGCCGCCGGTTGGCGTCCAGCGCTCTTTCAGCGTGCCGTGCTCTTTCGCCAGCAGGTATTTTATCGCACGGTGCAGGGCCAGATCCGGATAACGACGGATTGGTGACGTGAAGTGCCCGTAGGACTGCAACGCCAGACCAAAGTGACCACGGTTTTCCGGGTCATAAATCGCCTGTTTCATCGAACGCAGCAGCATAGTCTGCAGCATTTCGCGGTCAGGACGATCCGCCAGTTCATCCATGATCTGCGCATAATCTTTCGGCTCAGGCTTCAGACCGCCGCCCATGACCAGACCCAGTTCACCCAGCACGCTTCGCAGCGCGGAAATATGATCATCGCTTGGACGGTCATGTACACGGAACAACGCAGGTTCGTTATGTTTTTCAACAAAACGTGCGGCAGCGATATTCGCCAGGATCATGCACTCTTCAATCAGCTTGTGGGCGTCGTTACGCACGGTCGGTTCGACACGTTCGATGCGGCGCTCGGCGTTAAAAATGAATTTGGCTTCTTCAGTTTCGAATGCGATACCACCCCGTTCCGCACGTGCCTGATCCAACACTTTGTACATGGTATGCAGTTCAAGCAGATGCTTAACCAGCGGGCTGTACTGCTCACGCAGCTCAGGATCGCCTTCAATGATGCGCCAGACTTTGTTGTACGTCAGACGTGCATGGGAGCTCATCACCGCTTCGTAGAATTTAGAGCTGGTCAGCTTGCCCTGCGCGGAGATCGTCATCTCACAGACCATACACAGTCGGTCTACCTGAGGGTTCAGGGAACACAGGCCGTTGGACAGCACTTCCGGCAGCATCGGGACAACCTGCGACGGGAAGTAGACTGAAGTGGCGCGGCTGCGTGCTTCGTCGTCCAGCGCCGTGCCGTGACGGACGTAATAACTCACGTCAGCGATAGCCACCCACAGGCGCCAGCCGCCACCGCGTTTTTTCTCGCAATACACGGCATCATCGAAGTCGCGCGCATCTTCACCATCAATGGTGACCAGCGGCAGGCTCCGTAAATCCACCCGCCCTTTTTTGGCTTCTTCCGGCACCTGCTCACTCAGGTCTTCGACCTGTTTCAGAACCTGTGGTGGCCAGACGTGCGGGATCTCGTGAGTACGCAGCGCGATATCCACCGCCATGCTGGTGCCCATTTTATCGCCGAGGACTTCAACGATTTTACCGACCGCTTTAGTGCGGCGCGTCGGACGTTGTGTCAGCTCGACCACCACCATATAACCCATGCGCGCGCCGTTAATGGCGTCGGCCGGGATCAGAATGTCAAAACTCAGACGACTGTCGTCAGGCACCACAAAACCGGCACCGGCGTCAGTAAAGTAACGGCCCACGATCTGGCTGGTTTTCGGCACCAGAACGCGCACGATACGCGCTTCGCGGCGGCCTTTACGGTCGGTGCCAACCGGTTGTGCCAGTACTACGTCGCCGTGGATGCACATTTTCATTTGTTCAGCAGAAAGGTATACGTCGTCTTTCTTAACGCCTTCAAGACGCAGGAAACCGTAACCATCGCGATGGCCAATAACCGTACCTTTCAGCAGGTCCAGACGCTCCGGTAGCGCATAGCACTGGCGGCGGGTGAAGACCAGCTGTCCGTCACGCTCCATCGCGCGCAGACGACGACGCAGCGCTTCGAGCGCTTCTTCTCCGGACAGATTCAGTTCATTACCGATTTCTTCCCGGCTGGCCGGGGTTTCACGTTTCGCGAGATGTTCCAGAATAAATTCACGGCTGGGAATAGGTGATTCGTATTTTTCTGCTTCTCGTTCCAGGAATGGATCTTGTGACATAGCGGTTCCTCCGTTGTCATCAGCAGTTTGTTGAAAGTCTTTCATTCAACAAGCAATAATTTGTAGAGCGTTGAGTTATCTTTGACCATATCGGCCAGAGTGTACTGATTCAGCTCATCAAGAAAATGTTCTACAGCAGTGTGCAGGACTTGTTTTAGCCGGCAAGCGGGCGTGATATGGCAAAAATCACTGTCACAGTTAACCAGTGAAAGCGGCTCGAGTTCGCGAACCACATCGCCAATGCGGATTGTTTCCGCGGGTTTCCCCAGTTTAATGCCCCCGTTTTTTCCACGGACAGCGGTGACCAGGCCCGCACGGCTCAACTGATTAATGATTTTCACCATGTGGTTGCGCGATACACCATAAACTTCGGTGACCTGCGAAATGTTGGTCATCTGATCGCCTGGCAGGGATGCCATATAAATCAACGCTCTCAGACCATAATCAGTAAAACTCGTTAACTGCACACATACCTCTGGGTAGTTGTTTACCCGGTCTTTCCACGTCAGCAATGACAACAGGGTGAAGATGATTGTTTATTATGACACTTTGATGATAAACCAGCCGCGAACTTTGCAGCTAATCATTTAGATAGTGGATGCTTCGCGGGAAGTAAACAAGCGTGGAAGGTCAGAAAAAAATAAACCGGGCAAATTTGCCCGGTTATGACGTTTTTACACAATCAGCTCAGGCTGTTATGCGTCAAACGGGTCGCGCAGGATCATGGTTTCGCTACGATCCGGACCAGTCGAAATGATATCAACCGGAACTTCAGTCAGCTCTTCGATACGCTTGATGTAGTTCAGCGCTGCCTGCGGCAGATTTTCGACTTCTTTCACGCCAAAGGTGGTTTCGGTCCAGCCTGGCATGATTTCGTAGATTGGCTCGATGCCTTCCCAGCCTTCTGCAGCCAGCGGGGTGGTGGTCATTTCGCGGCCATCAGGCATGCGGTAACCGACACACAGCTTCACTTCTTTCAGACCATCCAGCACGTCCAGTTTGGTCAGACAGAAACCAGACAGGGAGTTGATCTGCACAGAACGACGTACGGCAACGATATCCAGCCAGCCGCAACGACGGCTACGACCGGTGGTCGCACCAAATTCGTTACCTTGCTTACGCAGGAATTCGCCGGTTTCGTCGAACAGTTCAGTCGGGAACGGACCTGCCCCCACGCGGGTGGAATAAGCTTTTACGATACCCAGAACGTAATCGACGTAACGCGGACCAATGCCTGAACCGGTAGCAACGCCGCCAGCGGTGGTGTTGGAAGAGGTTACGTACGGATAAGTCCCGTGGTCGATGTCCAGGAGCGTACCTTGTGCGCCTTCGAACATGATCAGATCGCCACGCTTACGCGCGCCATCCAGCAGCTCAGACACGTCAACAACCATAGCCGTCAGGATGTCGGCGATAGCCATGACATCATCCAACGTTTTCTGGAAATCAACGGCTTCTACTTTGTAGTAGTTAACCAGCTGGAAGTTATGATAATCGATGATTTCTTTCAGCTTGATAGCGAAAGTTTCTTTGTTGAAGAGATCGCCAACGCGCAGACCGCGACGGGCAACTTTATCTTCATAAGCCGGGCCGATGCCGCGACCGGTCGTGCCGATAGCTTTATCGCCACGCGCTTTTTCGCGCGCCATGTCCAGTGCGACATGGTAAGGCAGGATCAGCGGGCAAGCTTCAGACAGTAACAGACGTTCGCGTACAGGGATGCCACGAGCTTCAAGTTCGCCCATTTCTTTCATTAAAGCGTCAGGTGCCAGAACAACACCGTTGCCGATGATGCTGATCACGTTCTCACGCAGAATGCCAGACGGAATTAAATGAAGAACGGTTTTTTCACCGTTGATAACCAGAGTGTGACCGGCGTTGTGACCGCCCTGATAGCGCACAACATATTTAGCCCGTTCAGTAAGCAGGTCTACGACCTTGCCTTTCCCTTCATCACCCCATTGTGTGCCGAGTACGACGACGTTCTTACCCATCTCAAGAATCACCAGGTTGCTTAAAAAAGGATTCTAACATCTCATTCTGTGCTTTCCAGTACTTTTAGCACACGTTTGCGGGAAAAATTTTAATTGCGTGCTACCGGTCTCAACAGGACGTGACACGCTGAACGTAACAAAACCTCAACCACCCAGACGACCACGCAACATGTAGTAAATTACGAAGCCTGCGACCACAAGACCCCCGCCAAAACGACGTAAAACGGAGTCCGGAAGATTCGCCAGAGTGAGGATCATTTTTCTCCACGATTTTGGATAAAGCATCGGCCCCAGGCCTTCCAGAACCAAAACTAAGGCCAGCGCCAGCCAGATTGTCGAATTCATGGTGAATGTGTCTCAGTGATTCCCTTCAACAGGAAAAGGAGTTTCAGAAATGACAAAAGGCCCGCGAAGGGCCTTTTGGAAATTGCATCAGCAATTATTTGTTTTTTAGCTGGTCAGGTGACTTCATAAAGCGGAAGAAGTCGCTGTCAGGGCTTAACACCATGACATCGTTACCGCTCTTGAAGCTGGCCTCATAAGCACGCAGGCTACGGATGAATGCGTAGAAGTCCGGATCCTGGCTGAATGCATCAGCAAACAGTTTCGCCGCTTCGGCATCGCCTTCACCGCGGGTGATACGGGCAGTACGTTCTGCTTCAGCCACTGTACGGGTTCTTTCGTAATCCGCCGCTGCCTGAATCTTAGTCGCCTCTTCTTTACCCTGAGAAATATGGCGCAATGCCACCGCATTACGCTCTGCGCGCATACGGTCGAAAATCGCGCTGGACACTTCTTCCGGCAAGTTGATTTGTTTCAGACGAACGTCAACCACTTCAATACCCAGCGCCGCCATGCTGTTCGGGTTCACCGCAGGCTGTTTGCCTTTGGTTTCCTGCTCAACACGTTTCGCCGCAGACGCGATCGCATCATCAGCTTCGGTTGTCGCTTCCGGCTCATCACCTGCGCTACCGGTGTTCAGCGCGTCACGCACATCCAGCGTCAGACGACCGCGGGAATCGGTCACGATGTCTTTCACATCCAGACGACCAATTTCAGAGCGCAAACGGTCACTAAATTTACGTTTCAGCAGAACTTCGGCCTGAGAGACGTCCCCGCCGCCCGTTGCCAGATAGTAACGGCTGAAATCGCTGATACGCCATTTCAGATAGGAATCGACGATCAGGTCTTTCTTCTCGCTGGTCACGAATCGGTCAGCCTGGTTGTCCATGGTCTGGATACGCGCGTCAAGCATTTTGATAGATTCCACAAACGGAACCTTGAAATGCAGACCCGGTGCATACACCAGAGGCTTGTTATCGCTGTCGCGCAGGACTTTGCCGAAACGCAGCACGATACCGCGCTGACCTTCCTGAACCACAAACAGTGAAGCATAAAGCGCCACCAGCACCACAACGACGATAAGTAAAAATGACTTACGCATTGTTATTCTCTCCCTACGCGAAGTGTATCGTCACGCTGTGCATTAGCACGGCGCTGGTCCATGACACTGCCAGACGAACGGGAACTGCTGTTATCGGCACTGCTTTTGCCATTACTGCTGGTCAAGCCCGGCACAGAAGGTAACAAACCTGCGTCATCATTTTTGCTGGTGTCGTTCGCTGCCGCGTTATTTCCGCGCAGCATCTGATCCAGTGGCAATACCATCAGGTTATTTCCTTTGTCACTCACCAGAACTTTACGGGTGTGACTGAGGACTTTTTCCATGGTTTCGATATAAAGACGCTCGCGGGTAATTTCCGGTGCGGCTTTATATTCTGGTAACAGTTTGGAGAACCGGGCCACTTCACCCTGCGCTTCCAGAACGGTACGGTCTTTATACGCTTTCGCGTCTTCCAGCAATCGCTGTGCTTCACCGTTTGCCAGAGGCTGGATCTGGTTCGCGTAAGCTTCTGCTTCACGAATAGACTGCTGCTCTCTTTCACGGGCGGCAATCGCGTTATCGAAGGAAGCTTTCACTTCTTCCGGCGGACGCGCGGTCTGGAAGTTGACGTCCTGAATAGTAATACCCATTTTGTACGGACGAATGGTTTCTTCCAGTACACGCTGAGTGTCGCTACGCACCGTGGTACGGCCTTCAGTCAGGATTTTATCCATCGTGTATTTGCCGATAACGCCACGCAATGCGCTGTCCGTTGCCTGGCTCAGGCTGTCGTCAGGGTTGGCAACGCTGAAAAGGTAAGCTTCAGGGTTTGTCACGCGATACTGCACGTTCATTTCGACGCGTACCACGTTCTCGTCAGAAGTCAGCATCACACCAGACGCGGCCAGTTCACGTACCGACTCGACGTTCACTGCGCGAACCTGATCGATGAAGGTCGGTTTCCAGTTCAGGCCCGGCTCAACCAGATGGCTGAACTTACCAAAACGGGTGACCACACCACGCTCAGCTTCTTTAATGGTATAGAAGCCCGTCGCCGCCCAAATCACAACCACCGCGGCAACCGCGATGCCCGCAATGCGGGTACCACTCATCCCGTGACCAGAACCGGTTGGCGCGCCATTGTTGTTATTGTTGTTGCCTGAACCTTTTCCACCGAATCCACCCAGCTTCTTGCTGAGTTTACGAAAGATATCGTCCAGGTCAGGTGGCCCCTGATTGCGGCCGCCTTTGTTGTCATTATTTCCACCAGAATTTCCACCAGAGTTGCCGCTATTATTGCTGCTGCCCCAGGGGTCGCGGTCCTGTCCGTTATTACCGGGCTGATTCCACGCCATGTTATAGCTCCATTATTCTATGATTGGTGTTCTTCAGGCTAAATCAGACAGGCTCTGGTTGCGGACATAGCTTTCCAGTTCCTGCTCTTGTTTGCAGAGGCGACGCCAGTCAACAATGGGCATTCGCACCATCAGACCGATACTGCCATCCTCTTCAATCCATTCTTTTTCAATGGCCTGAAGCTGGTAAAAACGGCTACGAAGGCGGCCAGCTTCCGGCGGCAGGCACAATTCATGCTGCGCAATTTCGCCAGATAACCGCTCCGTTAACGCCTGAAAGAGCAACGGAATACCTTCACCTGTCACGGCTGAGAGCCAGACCCTGACCGGCAAATTCTCCTCGTTGCGGTCAATACGCGGGACAAAATCATCCAACATATCTATTTTGTTCATCACTAACAGCGCAGGAATTTCATCTGCTTCAATCTCTGCCAGCACCGTATTAACCGCGTCAATATTTTCCTGAACACGGATGTCCGCTGCATCAATCACATGTAATAACAGAGATGCCTGTCGGGTTTCCTGCAACGTTGCCTTAAAGGCGGCAACTAAATCATGGGGCAGGTGACGAATAAACCCTACGGTGTCTGCCAACACTGTTTCCCCGACATCTGCCACCATAATGCGGCGCAGCGTAGGATCCAGCGTAGCAAACAACTGATTGGCCACGTAAACATCGGCCTGAGTGATACGGTTAAAGAGTGTAGATTTTCCGGCGTTGGTATACCCCACCAAAGACACCGTCGGAATATCCGCACGAACGCGCGAACGGCGACCCTGTTCACGCTGCTTAGCCACTTTTTCAAGACGGCTGAGAATTAAAGTAATCCGGTCCCGCAGTAAACGGCGGTCCGTTTCGAGCTGGGTTTCACCCGGGCCACGTGCACCAATGCCGCCGCCCTGACGCTCAAGGTGTGTCCAGCCGCGAACCAGTCGGGTAGCAATGTGGCGTAATTGCGCCAGTTCTACTTGTAACTTACCTTCGTGAGTTCGTGCCCGCTGGGCAAAAATATCTAAAATCAAACCGGTGCGGTCGACAACGCGACATTCGCATAAGGCTTCCAGGTTTCGTTCCTGGCCGGGGGACAAAGCGTGATCGAACAGGATGACAGACGCGCCCGTTGCTTTGACGGCATCTGCGATTTCTTGGGCCTTTCCTTCACCGACAAAGTATTTAGGGTGCGGTGCCTTGCGGCTCCCGGTGACGACTTGCAACGCCTCTACACCTGCAGAAGAAACCAGCGATTCAAATTCGCTCAGGTCTTCCGTGTCTTTGTCTTGCGAGAAATAGATATGAACCAGTACGGCCTGCTCACCGGCTTCATAACGGTCAAACAAGCTTGCGACCTCTCATTTGGGAAAAATTCGCCAGCCGGGGGTGCATAAGCATAATCGGAATACTTATGAACCCCTTCGTGGTTGACCAACGTTGCGCTTTATTCAGCGTCATCGTTTTCCTGCTGCGGCTGTTGCGCAGACGGAGTACTACCTTGGTGATAATTGTTGGTGCTGCCCGAACCTGGATTATTGCTATGGTGTGACACCGGGCGGGAAGGCACTACGGTGGAGATAGCGTGTTTATACACCATCTGGCTTACCGTATTTTTTAACAGAATGACAAACTGGTCAAAAGACTCAATCTGGCCTTGCAGCTTAATACCATTCACCAAGTAAATAGAAACCGGAACACGTTCACGACGCAATGCGTTCAGGAACGGATCTTGCAAAGATTGCCCCTTAGCCATTCTATCTTTTCCTTATTAGTTTGTTGTTTGTAACTTTGAGCCTATCGGCTCGAAAATAAATCACATAAAAAATTTGCGCGCTGAGTACTCATCAATTGTACACAATCACCCAACCTATGCACTAACAACCTGAATTACACGGTTTAAGGCCTCTTCTGGCTTCTCAGAATCGAGCCATTCGACACCCTCCCAACCCCGCAACCAGGTCATCTGACGCTTGGCCAGTTGTCGTGTCGCGCAAACACCACGATAAACCATTTCATCGTAATCGAATTCACCAGACAAATATGACCACATCTGGCGATAGCCTACACAGCGAATAGAAGGCAAATCGGTATGCAAATCGCCCCGAGCTATCAGCGTTCTGACTTCGTCTTCAAAACCATTGGACAACATCTGACTAAAACGTTCCTCGATCCGCGCATGTAATGTTTCACGGCGGGTCGGGGCAATCGCAAACTGATGAACGCGATAGGGTAACGTTTCACCCGAAATTTTAGTCAGTTCCGTTAAAGTTTTACCCGAAATATAAAAAACTTCCAGTGCTCTGGACAGTCTCTGCGGATCATTCGGATGAATTCGCATAGCCGCGACGGAATCAATTTCGCTCAGCTGGCTATGAAGTGCTTCCCAACCCAGCTCTGCGGCCTGTTTTTCAATGCGTTCGCGCACAGCCGGATCGGCGGGCGGCAACGGTGAAAGTCCTTCGAGCAATGCCTTGAAATAAAGCATAGTCCCACCCACCAATAACGGGATCTTATTGCGCGAGGTTATTTCTGCCATTTCGCGTAAAGCATCCGCACGAAAGTCAGCGGCAGAATATGCGCGGGTCGGGTCGAGAATATCAATCAGACGATGTGGTGCTTGCGCCAGTTCTTCCGCCGTCGGTTTCGCGGTGCCGATATCCATGCCACGGTAGATCAGTGCGGAATCCACACTGATTAACTCAACAGGCAGATGTTTCATCAGCGACATCGCCAGTGCGGTTTTACCGGATGCGGTCGGCCCCATAATAAAGATCGCCGGGGGAGCGGTGTGTTTTTCAGAATCAGTCATGCTTAAAAGCCGCCAGCGCGGACTGTAAATCAAGAGGTTGCAGAAGTCCGGAGGGAGGCGCTTTAACCAAATGTGGGCAAAGCCGCTCAACGTCCGTGAGTAATTGTATGGCTTGTGAAACTGACCAGACCTCGTGTTCGCAGCCACAGTGGCGGGCAAACCACATAGCTACCGCATCAGAAGTCACCTCCTGCTGAACAGCAAGGTAACCTAACAGATCAGGTATCAACTTTTGTAAATTTTGTTGGCGTAATGGTAAAGGTACCGCGCGAACCGTCACACGCTGTGACTCGCTGAGCATTTCTAAACCAAAATGCTGTAATAGCGTCTGATATCTCGCCAGCGCGGCGATTTCTTCTTTACTCAACGTCAGCTTTAGCGGGATCAGCAAAGGCTGCGGGCGAAGCCCTTCTTCCGGCGGTGTCAGTTGCGCCCACTTCAGCCAACGATCGGCCACCGGCAACGATAAAAGCACCAGCTGCTTTCCGCGTTCCAGCAACGCATATTCCGCCGAACAGACCGTCAGTACGCGCCCGAAACTCTGGCTGTGCGCTTCAAGTGCCGGTTCAGCCAGTGTACGAGCGGCGGATGGCGCAGGCTTAGCGGGTTGTGCCACGACCGGAACCGGTTCCTGCAAAGAGAAATCCCCGGCGGCAGGCTGCAAAAGCTGCTGATAGGGCTTTGCTTCATTGCGGTTGTATGCCGGTTCAGAACTCCGGAATGTCGGTTCGCGCGGCGCGCTGCTTCGGGCAGTTTCAGGAAAAACATTTTCCCGTAGGGTCTGAGCCGGCTTTTTATCTGCGGGCTGTGAGAAATGATTTCCCCCTGCCGCCTGCCGGTTTTCCGGCTGCCAGCGCGGTGCTTCTGCCTGCAACTGCGGTTCTTCAAGCACCGGATTGCCTGCCTGTTGTAAAACAGACATGACAGCCTGATAGATGAAATCATGCACCAGCCGCGACTGATGGAAACGCACTTCATGCTTGGCCGGATGCACATTCACATCCACCTGATGCGGATCGACATCCAGGTACAACACATACGCAGGCTGCTGATCGTCTTTTAACTGATCCTGATACGCCTGGCGGATCGCATGATTAATCAGACGATCTTTCATCATACGGTTATTCACGTAGCAATATTGCATGTCAGTCAGGCTGCGCGAACCCGCGGGGTCAGCAACCCAGCCGCGGATCGCCAGATCGCCGTGGCTCCATTCAACTTCCAGCGCATGTTCAACGAACGTCGGGCTGCAAATACTGGCCAGGCGGCGGGAAGACTGCGACGGATCTTTCACGGCGCGGTACTGCCGGATCAGTTTGCCGTTGTGGCTGAGATTGACGGAAACGTCAAAGCGCGCCAGCGCAATGCGACGGACGACTTCATCGATATGGGTAAATTCGGTCTTTTCGGTGCGCATAAATTTGCGCCGGGCTGGCGTGTTGTAAAACAGATCCAGCACTTCAACGGTAGAACCCTGCGGATGCGCGGCCGGTTTGACGGTTACCGCCATGTCGCGGCCTTCGGCGTACGCCTGCCAGGCTTCCTGTTGTTCTGCGGTGCGTGAAGTCAGGATCAGGCGTGATACCGAGCTGATACTGGCCAGCGCTTCGCCGCGAAAACCGAGGCTGAGAATGGCCTCCAGATCGTCGAGGCAGGTGATTTTACTGGTGGCGTGACGCGCCAGCGCAAGAGCCAGATCGTCTTTACCAATCCCGCAGCCGTTATCACGAATACGGATGAGTTTGGCGCCGCCACGATCGATATCAATATCAATGCGCGTCGCACCAGCATCCAGACTGTTTTCCACCAGTTCTTTCACCACGGAAGCCGGTCTTTCGACAACTTCACCGGCCGCTATCTGATTAGCAAGCTGCGGCGGCAATACCTTGATCGGCATATCGGCTCCTGTGGCTGGCGGCTATAAACCGCCGTTATGACTGTGGAATCGTTAAGGTTTGGCCGAGCTGCACCTCGCCAGACTTCATGTGATTCGCCGTTTTGATGTCATTCATGCTGACACCGTATTTGCTCGCTATCGCAGAAAGCGTGTCGCCGCGTTTCACCGTATGTTTTGCCGGTTTCTTCGTTGCTTTGGCCGTCGTAGCAGAAGCGCGCGATGACGATGCTGTAGAAGTGCGGGTACCAGCTGGCACTTTCAATCTCTGGCCGACCCAGACGCCATCTTTTTTCAATTTGTTCAGGTCACGCAGCGCCGCGTTGGTCGTTCCGTAGCTACTGGCAATGCCGGTCAGCGTCTCACCACGGGTGACTTTGTGGATTTGCGTTGCCCCGCCGGAAGCCGCAGTGGCTTCAATCGGGCCGGGCTGACTGACGGAAGAACTGGCTGATGTATCGCTTCCCGCTGCGCTATCACTTGCCGCCGATGCTGATGCCAGCAGCGGACGGTTTTCGACCTTTGGGCCGTTTTGTATCGGATGCGACTGGAAATAATTACGCAGGCCAATGTGAATGGCTCGTGCAATTTTATCCTGGTACGCGCTGCTGCCCAGCAGCCGCTCCTCGGTTGAGTTACTGATAAAGCCGGTTTCTACCAGCAGAGACGGGATATCCGGAGAACGGAGTACGCCTAAACTGGCGTGTTCCGGTTTGGCTTTGTGTAGCGAGCCGACCGAGCGAAGTTCCCGTAAAACGCGGGTCGCCACGTCATAACCCACGCGCTGGGAATGGCCGAACTGTAAATCCAGAACCGCCTGGCTCAGGTAAGGGTCAGACGCAGTATTCGCCAGTACATCGCCTGCACCGCCGAGTAATTCTGATTGTTTCTCGTGTTGTTCCAGCCAGTTACCCATTTCGCTGTTCGCGCGACGGTTAGACAGAACCCACACCGACGCCCCGCGCGCACTGCGGCTTGGCGCCGCATCGGCGTGAATGGAGACCAGGACGTTGGCGTTTTTCTTACGCGCCACGTCAGAACGCCCCATAACGGAAATGAAATAGTCGCCGTCGCGGGTCAGCACCGGTTTGAACATCGGGTCGGCGCTGAGCAATGTCTGAAGCTTGCGGGCAATAGCGATAGTGACATTTTTTTCTTTCAGGCCGCCGCCGCCAATAGCGCCCGGATCCTGCCCGCCGTGACCGGCGTCGATCGCGACAATAATTTTACTGTCGCTGGTGGAAACAGTGGAAGAACGTGAGTTGTCCGGCGCGACGGTGGTAGCGATAACTTTCGTCTGATCATTGGTAAACGGATTCGATTTTTGCGAGGCGTCTGGCGTGACGGTAGCATTCGGCGACGGCGTATTGGTGACCTTGGAAACCGGCGCATTGCGGCGCGGTGCGGCCGATGCATTCATGGTCAGCACAACGGTGTACTGGCTGCCGTCTTTTTGTTTCGTCGCGTTGGTTCTGACTTTCTGATTCAGTTCAAAAACCAGACGCTGACTTTGCGCATTCGGCGGCGTACTCGCGCGCACGCGGGTCACCAGATTCTGGCCGTTAAATGTCAGCGGCAACCCTTTCATCACGCCATCCTGACGGATATCCATGACAACGCGTTCGGGGTTATGCAGCGGAAAAAAAGAATAATCCGGCGAGCCGTCAAAGGTAATCGTCACCGTCGACTGCATTGCGCCATTGGAAACATTGATGTTTTTCATGCCAGCCGCCAGTGCGGCGGACGGAATCAAAACAACAAAAAGCAGCAGCGTCGACAAAAGTATTGCGGCTGAATGGAAAAGAGAGGTGAAGCGTAAGTTCATCGCGCGGTCATCCTTGCTGTTGAACACGATGCAATAACGTAACACCGGCTTGCGACACTGCGACCAGTTTCGCCGTGCGCGCCAGAGGCTGCTCCTGCGATGAATAGTCCAGCGTCAGTTCAATATCCGGCTCGGGTAAAACACCTGCGCCTTTCTGCGGCCATTCCACCAGACAAATGGAATCCTGCGCGAAATAATCACGGATCCCCATAAATTCCAGTTCCTCCGGATCGGCAAGGCGATATAAATCAAAATGATAAACAGCGATATTGCTCAGCTGATAAGGCTCAACCAGCGTATAGGTCGGGCTTTTCACGTTGCCCTGATGCCCTAATGCCTGAAGAAAACCCCGGCTAAAGGTCGTTTTACCGGCGCCCAGATCACCATAAAGATGGATAACCGCAGAGCCTTCGCAGGCTTTCGCCAGTGAAGCACCTAATTGCAGCGTCGCTGCTTCGTCGGGTAAAGAGATATTAAGTTGATTCATTCAGATATCTGTTTCTTCAGGTCTGGATTAACTAACGGGGGAATCACCGCTAAAAGGTCAGTCGCCAGCATACCGCGCGTTCCCTGCCGGTGGGCGATTTCGTCCGCAGCTGCGCCATGAACTACTGTGCCCGCGCAGGCCGCATCATATACATCGAGTTTTTGAGCCAGTAATCCGCCGATAATACCAGAAAGTACGTCGCCCATGCCGCCCGATGCCATTCCGGCATTACCGACGTCGGCAACGGCGAGCCCGCCGCGTTCACTGGCGATCAGCGTGCCTGCGCCTTTCAGGACGACCACACCGCCGTAGCGTTCAGTAAGTTTTCTGGCAGAAAGTAAGCGATCACTCTCAATATCCTCCACACTGCACCCGAGTAAACGAGCTGCTTCGCCGGGATGCGGTGTCAGTACGCGATTTTGCCGTTTCCCGGGATTGATTGCCAGCAGGTTAAGCGCATCGGCGTCCCATAACGCCGGTTTATCCGATTTTTCAGCCTGCTCTACCGCCTGCCGGCCCCAGTCGCGTTGTCCAAGCCCCGGACCGATGACCAGAACGTCTGCCCATTTCAGGCCTTCTTCCAGTGATTTCGCCGTGAGCTCCTGCACCATCAGTTCAGGTCTTGCCGTCAGCAAGGGCCCGGCGTTTTCAATGTGAGTAAGTACTCGCACCAGACCTGCACCGCTACGCAGCGCGGCTTCAGACGCCATGCGGATGGCACCGGCAAAACCTGTGTCGCCACCAACCACCAGCAAACGTCCATGATCGCCTTTGTGCGAACAGGGACGACGCGGATGCAACCATTGCGCCAGCTGCGTTGCGTCCAGCCGTTGCAGGTGCGGAAGATGTCCGCCCAGCCAGCTTTGCAGCCCGAGCGGATCGCAATGCAATTTCCCGACGTAATCTCGCGCCTGGCCGGTCAGTAAGCCGGGTTTCAGGGCAATAAAGCTGAGCGTGTGCGTGGCGTGAACCGCCTGTCCGGCGGCCTGCCCGGTTTGGGCATCCAGACCCGAAGGGATATCTAAAGAAAGAACCGGAACCGGCGTCGCGTTAATGTTTTCGATGAGCCCGTCGTAGGGCGCGCGCGGTGCAGACGTCAGGCCGGTGCCCAGCAAACCATCGATTATGAGATCAATATCCTGCGGCCATTGCGTATCAGCAGCGCCGCTTTCTCCGCCCGCTTTCTCCCAGCCCAGACGCGCTGATTCTGCTTCATCAGGCAGCGGCTTGTGGCTGTCGACCGCCAGCAGCGTCACCCGAATTCCAGCCTGCTTAGCCAGACGGGCAACTTCATAACCATCGCCGCCATTATTGCCGTGCCCGCAAAATATCAGCCAGTGCCGCGCGTCAGGAAATTGGCGCTGAGCCATCAAAAAAGCCGCTTTGGCCGCGCGCTGCATCAGGGTAAACAGAGAAATCCCTGTTTCCTGCGCCGCCTGGCGCTCAGCTTTTCGCAGCCAGTCAGCAGAAAACACGGAATGTGGTAAACTCGCCTCGTTTCGTTTTTCACGTTGGTTCGTCATGACACTCCCTCTCGATCTCGTTCAACTGGCTCAACATATCAAGCAATGGGGCCAATCGCTAGGCTTCCAGCAGGTCGGCATCTGCGATACAGACTTATCCGCAGAAGAGCCCAAACTCCAGGACTGGCTTGATAAACAATATCATGGCGAGATGGAATGGATGGCACGCCATGGCCTGTTGCGCGCACGCCCTCACGAGCTTTTGCCCGGCACATTGCGGGTGATCAGCGTGCGCATGAACTATTTGCCCGCCAAAGCCGCCTTCGCCAAAACCCTGAATAATCCGCTGCTCGGCTATGTCAGCCGGTATGCGCTCGGCCGTGATTATCACAAAGTGTTGCGCCAGCGGCTGAAAAAGCTCGGCGATATGATTCAGGCGTATTGCACTGAACATGCTGACCAGACCGTGACTTTCCGTCCTTTTGTCGATTCCGCCCCGGTGATGGAGCGCCCGCTGGCGGCCAAAGCCGGTCTTGGCTGGGTAGGTAAACACTCACTTATCCTCAACCGTGAATCCGGCTCCTGGTTCTTTCTCGGCGAACTGCTGATTGACCTGCCGTTGCCGGTTGATCAGTCACAGGAAGAAAAGTGCGGCAAATGCGTGGCCTGCATCACTACCTGCCCGACTGGCGCCATTATCGCGCCTTATACCGTGGATGCGCGTCGCTGCATTTCTTACCTGACGATTGAACTGGAAGGCGCGATACCCGAAGAATTCCGGCCCATGATGGGTAACCGCATCTATGGTTGTGACGATTGCCAGCTGATTTGTCCGTGGAACCGTTATTCACAACTGACGGATGAAGAGGATTTCAGCCCGCGTGCGGCGTTGCATTCGCCGGAGCTGATCGCATTATTTGGCTGGACGGAAGAGAAGTTTCTGCGCATCACCGAAGGCTCGCCTATCCGCCGTATCGGTCATTTGCGCTGGCTGCGGAATATTTCGGTGGCCCTGGGCAATGCGCCCTGGTCGGAACAGGTGCTGGACGCGCTGAATTCACGCGCAGGTGAAAATCCGCTGCTGGATGAACATATTGAATGGGCAATCCGGCAACAAACCGAAAGAAGAAATGAACATCGTATTGAAGTGCAAACTTCGCAGCAGAAACGGCTGATACGTGCTGTTGAAAAAGGTTTGCCAAGGGATGCATAACAAATCCCAAATCACATTACCAGATAAGCTATATTTTCTGTGCATAAAAATAAAAATGCTTTGCCAATCAATTGCAAAAAAAAGAGCAAGTGATCGTCATAACGTTTTGTTATAAATTTATTTTTAATAAAATCAAGTGATTATGAATTGGCAATATGTGCAGCACAAAAAACGGACAGTGTAAAAAAACAGCTAAACCTGTGGATAAGTCTGTTTAAAAAATTACTACAAACCGTGTAATGATCGTCTGAATCACGCACGAAATATGCACGAAAACGCTGCTGAGAAATGAAAGTAAACCGAAGAAGAAAATTGGAGCGGGAAACGAGACTCGAACTCGCGACCCCGACCTTGGCAAGGTCGTGCTCTACCAACTGAGCTATTCCCGCATTGAGATGCTGATTGCATCCGCTGTAAATTTACAGCTTTTGAAATTTTTGGAGCGGGAAACGAGACTCGAACTCGCGACCCCGACCTTGGCAAGGTCGTGCTCTACCAACTGAGCTATTCCCGCGTCGCATGGCACTGCATGTTTTACATCTACATGATAAATCTAAAACACTTAAAACAAACACTTAAAAATTTGGAGCGGGAAACGAGACTCGAACTCGCGACCCCGACCTTGGCAAGGTCGTGCTCTACCAACTGAGCTATTCCCGCTCTGCGCACTCAACGAAATTCTTCATCGGTACGGGGTGCGCATTATACGAGAAATCCTTTTAGCCGCAAGCCCCTGAAAGCAAAAAAACGTTTTTTTTGTTCAAGTGCTGATTAAAACAGCAAACCGGCGATTTAAGAAGCGAAACACGGTGATTTCGTGCTTCGCACCGCAGTAAAAAAGATTTCAGGTATTTTAGAGATTAATAAAATGATCGCGGTAATACGCCAGTTCAGCCACGGATTCACGAATATCATCCAATGCCTGATGCGTGTTTTGCTTCTTAAAGCCGCTCAGCACTTCCGGTTTCCAGCGGCGCGCCAGTTCTTTCAGGGTGCTGACATCCAGATAACGGTAGTGGAAGTAGGTTTCAAGCTCCGGCATGTACTTAAACAGGAAACGACGATCCTGCCCGACGCTGTTGCCACAAATTGGCGATTTACCTTCCGGTACCCACTCGCGCAGGAACTCAATCGTCTTTTGCTGCGCGGCATTATCGTCAAACGGACTGGCTTTCACACGATCGACCAGACCACTACCGGTGTGCGTACGGACATTCCAGTCGTCCATTAGCGCCAGTTGTGCGTCAGACTGATGAACTGCCATCACCGGGCCTTCAGCCAGAATGTTCAGATGCGCGTCGGTGACCAGCGTCGCAATTTCAATAATACGGTCTCGCTCAGGATCCAGACCGGTCATCTCAAGGTCGATCCAAATCAAATTCGAGTCATTTGCAGCCATGATGCGTCCTATTACAATGAAAGAGATATAGCTGGTATCATAGACGTTTTGGTCGCACCGAGCGATTAAAGCCAGTCAAGTGAGGCGCAGTGACTAAGTCAAAACTGTCTAAAGGGCAACAACGTCGCGTTCAGACTAACCACCAGCGTCGTCTGACACAGACCGACAAACGGAAAGAGCTGGACGATTCTCTGCACGGCGAACCGCAGGACGGCATCGTCATCAGCCGTTTCGGGATGCATGCGGACGTTGAAGCGGCCGACGGCAGCCAGCACCGTTGCAACATCCGCCGTACCATCCGATCACTGGTCACCGGTGACCGCGTCGTCTGGCGCAAAGGCGAAAACGACAGCGTTAAAGGTATCGTTGAGGCGGTACATGAGCGCACGTCCGTCCTGACGCGTCCTGATTTCTACGACGGCGTGAAACCGATCGCCGCCAACATCGACCAGATCGTCATTGTTTCCGCCATCCTGCCAGAGCTGTCCCTGAACATTATCGACCGCTATCTGGTGGCCTGCGAAACCGTAGAAGTTGAGCCGCTGATTGTGCTCAACAAAATTGACCTGCTTGATGACGAAGGCCGTAAATTCGTCGAAGGCATGATGGACATCTACCGCAAGATTAATTACCGCGTGCTTGAAGTTTCAAGCCAGACCGGTGAAGGCATGCCGGCGTTTGAAACCGCGCTGACGGACCGCATCAGTATCTTTGCCGGTCAGTCCGGCGTGGGGAAATCCAGCCTTCTGAATGCTCTGCTTCCGCCGGAAGAAAAACAGATCGTGGTGAACGAAGTCTCCGATAACTCCGGTCTGGGCCAGCACACGACGACCGCAGCCCGCCTTTACCACTTCCAGCGCGGCGGCGATGTTATCGATTCCCCTGGCGTGCGTGAATTTGGTCTTTGGCATCTCGCGCCAGAGCAAATCACACAAGGCTTTGTCGAATTCCGCCCTTTCCTCGGCTATTGCAAATTCCGCGACTGCAAACACGGCAGCGATCCGGGCTGTGCAATCCGTGATGCGGTCGATCGCGGCGAAATCGCGGAAGAGCGTTTCGACAACTACCATCGCATTCTGGAAAGTATGGAAGACGTAAAAACGCGTAAAAACTTCGACGCGCTTTAATGTTAAGCCATTGAGCTAAAAGGTTAAGGGCAAGCGGGTGAAGTTAACGGAAGTTGAACCGATGATTTCACCCCGTTACAATCCTCCACCTTAAAACACTGTGCGGCCGTCAAAAAGACGGCCTCCTGCAAAATGGCCGGATAAAACCGGTCATTCATACCATCCAAGAGGTTTTCCCGTGCTGGACAGTATCAAAATCAAACTCCAATATTTACTTCCTAAACAAGGATTAACCCGTCTGGCAGGCTGGGGCGCAGATAAACGCGCGGCCACGCTCACGCATTGGGTCATCAAAGCTTTCGCCCGTTTCTACAGCGTAGACATGAAAGAAGCGCAGAACCCGGATCTCAAATCGTACGCCACCTTCAATGAATTCTTTGTCCGTCCGCTGCGTGATGGCGCGCGTCCGGTGGTCAGCGGTCTGGATATGCTTTGCCTGCCCGCCGATGGCGCAGTCAGCCAGTTAGGTGCGATTACCGATGGCAAACTGTTCCAGGCAAAAGGCCATTTCTACAGCCTCGAGGCGTTGCTGGCCGGAAATTATCTGCTGGCTGAAAAATTCAAAGAAGGCCAGTTCGCCACGATTTATCTGGCGCCGCGCGACTACCACCGCGTGCATATGCCGTGCGGCGGCGTGCTGCGCGAAATGATTTACGTGCCCGGCGATTTGTTCTCCGTAAACCCGCTGACGGCGGCCAACGTCCCGAACCTGTTTGCCCGTAACGAACGCGTCATCTGCGTATTTGATACTGAATTTGGCCCGATGGTGCAGATTCTGGTCGGCGCGACCATCGTGGGCAGCATTGAAACCGTGTGGGCAGGCTGCGTCACGCCGCCACGCGAAGGCATTATCAAACGCTGGACATACCCGGCCGCTGGCGAAGAAGGCGCGATTGCGCTGGAAAAAGGCCAGGAAATGGGACGTTTCAAACTGGGCTCAACCGTGATCAATCTGTTTGCTGCAAACCAGATCCGCTTTATGCCGCAACTGAGCAACGGCACCGTCACACGCATGGGCGAACCGTTTGCTGAAGCGCTGCGTACACAGACATCAGCAACGGCTGAACCTGTGGTACCAGAAGTAATTGTCACTCCGGAAGCACCTGTCATCGCAGAAACGCCGGCAGGTGTGGCCACAGCTGAACCACAAGCGCCTAAAGACTACTGAGTACGCGTTAAACCACCGAAAAGGAATTGACCAAGTGCGCCTGATCCCCGCCCTGCTGATGAGTTTATTGCTGGCTCTGCCTCTGGTGGCGACAGCAACCCCGACCGAAGATCAGCTCAAACAAGAGCTGAAACAGGCGGAAGCCAATAAAGAAATGGCCAATCAGACGCAGGTGGTTGAGGCGCTGCAAAGTGCGCTCAACTGGCTGAATGAGATGAATGTTTCGGTCGGGCGCACTACGCAATATCAGACGGTCATCGATGATTTTCCGAAACTGACTCAGGCGCTGCGCCTCGAGCTGCAAAATCAGCCCGAAAAGCCGCCTGCCGTTGATGACAGCATTCCTGCCGCGCAGCTTGAGCAGCAGATTTTGCAGGTCAGCAGCCAGCAGCTGGAAGAAACCCGCCAGCTGCGTCAGGAGCAGGATCGTTTCCGCGATATCAGCGATTCGGTCAGCCAGATCCCCCAACAACAAACTGAAGCCCGGAATGCGCTCAGCGATATTGAGCAGCGCATGCAGGCGGCCACGGCGGCGGCGCCATCTTCACCCCTGGCGCAGGCTCAGCTCAGCGCGCTTCAGGCTGAATCGGCGGCACGCAAAGCCAAGGTTGATGAACTGGAGCTGGCGCAGCTTTCTGCCAATAACCGGCAGGAACTGTCACGACTTCGCGCCGATCTCTACAAAAAACGCGCCGATTTTCTCGATCAGCAATTGCAGGCTTTACGCAACATGCTCAACAACCAGCGCCAGCGCGAAGCTGAACAGGCACTGGAAAAAACCGAGCAGTTAGCTGAACAAAGCGGTGAGCTTCCGCATTCCATCAGCCAGCAGTTGCAGTCAAACCGCGAGCTGTCGCTGGCGCTGAACCAGCAGGCGCAGCGCATGGATCTGATTTCCTCGCAGCAGCGTCAGGCTGCCGCGCAGACGCAACAGGTTCGCCAGGCGATTAACACTATCCGCGAACAGGCGCAGTGGCTGGGCGCGTCGAATCTGCTGGGCGAAACGCTCCGGGCGCAGGTTTCCCGTCTGCCGGATATGCCTAAACCGCAACAGCTTGACCGCGATATGGCGCAGCTGCGCGTTCAGCGTCTGCACTATGAAGATTTACTGGATAAGCAGGCAATTTACCGTCAGGGACGTCAGGACGACGGCAAACCGCTGACGGCGGCGCAGCAAAAAATTCTTGATGCCCAGCTGCGGACTCAGCGTGATTTACTCAATTCGCTGCTCTCCGGATGCGATACGCAAATTCTTGAACTGACCAAACTGAAAGTCGCCAACAGCCAGCTGGTGGAAGCGCTGAATGACGTACATGACGCCGCGCACCGTTATCTGTTCTGGGTCGCCGACGTCAGCCCGATTGGTTTTTCCTATCCGGTGCAGGTCGCACATGACCTGAAACGTCTGGTGTCGCTCGATTCCCTGAGCCAGCTGGGCGGCGCGTCGATGATGATGATCACCAGCAAAGAAACGCTGCTGCCACTGTTTGGCGCGCTGATCCTGGTGATTGTCAGTATCAGCTCACGCAAACACTATTACGCGTTTCTGGCGCGTGCCAGCAGCAAGGTCGGAAAAGTCACCCAAGACCATTTCTCACTGACGATGCGCACGGTGTTCTGGTCAATTCTGGTCGCAATGCCGTTGCCCGTACTGTGGGCGGCGCTGGGCTTCGGGCTGCAAAGTGCGTGGCCTTATCCGATTGCGGTCGCCATTGGTGATGGCGTGACGGCAACGCTGCCGATCCTCTGGGCGTTTATGGTCAGCGCCGCGCTTGCTCATCCTCAGGGGCTGTTTGTCGCGCACTTTGGCTGGCCTCAGCGCGCCGTTTCGCGGGCATTACGCTATTACGCCCTGTCAATCTGGGTACTGGTGCCGCTGATTATGGCGCTGATTACCTTCGATAATCTCAATGACCGCGAGTTCTCCAATACGCTGGGTCGCCTGTGTTTCGTTATTCTTTGTCTGGTGGTTGCGCTGGTGACGCACAGCCTGAAACGCGCGGGCATTCCGCTGTACCACGATAAACACGGCAACAGCGAAAACGTCCTCAATAATACGCTGTGGTGGATGTTACTGGGCGCACCCGTTGTGGCCGCGCTGGCCTCGCTGATGGGCTTCCTGGCCACATCACAGGCTCTGCTGGCGCGTCTGGAAACCTCGGTTGCCATCTGGTTTGTTCTGCTGGTGATTTATCACATTATCCGCCGCTGGATGCTCATTCAGCGCCGCCGTATTGCTTTTGAGCGTGCAAAACAGCGCCGTGCAGAAATGCTGAACCAGCGCGCTCGCGGTGAAGAAGAGGGACATCAGACCAGCAGCAGTAACGAAGGCACGGTGGAAATCGAAGAACCGGTGGTCGATCTGGATGCGATCTCTGCGCAGTCATTACGGCTGGTGCGATCCCTGCTGACGTTGATCGCGCTGATCTCGGTGATCTTCCTGTGGTCGGAAATCCATTCCGCGTTCTCTTTCCTGGAAAATATTCATCTCTGGCAGGTTTCCTCGACCGTTCAGGGCGTGGAAAGCATGCAGCCGATCACGCTCGGATCCGTGTTGATCGCCATTCTGGTGCTGATTATTACCACACAGCTGGTGCGTAATTTACCCGCCCTGCTGGAACTGGCACTGCTGCAACATCTGGAGCTGACGCCGGGCACCGGTTACGCCGTGCTGACTATCACCAAATACGTTCTGCTGCTGATTGGCGGGCTGGTGGGCTTTTCACTTATCGGGATCGAATGGGCAAAACTGCAATGGCTGGTTGCCGCGCTGGGTGTCGGGCTGGGCTTTGGTTTGCAGGAAATTTTTGCCAACTTCATTTCCGGCCTGATCATTCTGTTCGAAAAACCGATCCGTATCGGCGATACCGTCACCATCCGCAACCTGACCGGCAGCATCACGAAAATCAATACGCGCGCCACGACGATTGCCGACTGGGACCGCAAAGAAATTATCGTGCCGAACAAGGCCTTTATCACCGAGCAGTTCATCAACTGGTCGCTTTCCGATTCCGTCACGCGTGTCGTACTGACCGTCCCGGCGCCTTCAGAGGCCAACAGTGAAGAAGTGACTCAAATCCTGCTTAACGCCGCACACCGTTGTTCACTGGTGCTGGATATGCCTGCGCCGGAAGCGTACCTGGTGGATTTACAACAGGGTATTCAGATCTTCGAGCTGCGTATGCATGCCGCCGAAATGGCGCACCGTATGCCGCTTCGCCACGAAATCCATCAGCTGATTCTGGCCGGATTCCGCGAGCACGGCATCACGCTGCCGTTCCCTCCGTTCCAGGTCCGTATGGAGACGCTGCACCGTGCGCAGAATGGCAATAATGCGACGTTTACCAGCAGCAGCGGCAGTGGTCGCAGCGGTAACAGCTCGCGTTCGCCGGGCGATTTGTAATACCGGTTTTAAAAAATAAGCGGGGCAGATTTTCTCTGCCCCTGAATCCATTGTTTTACAGATCTGCGATCAGCGCCGCCGCTGCTTTACGGTGCTGACAAATCAGCGATTTGATATCCATCCCGACAATCTGTCCGTCAATCACCCGCCATTTTCCGCCAACCATCACGCGATCAGCCCGTTCTGCCCCGCACAACAGCAGCGCGGAAACCGGATCATGGCTGCCGCTGAAACGTAATTCATCCAGCCGGAAAAGCGCCAGATCCGCCTGCTTCCCGACCGCGATTTGCCCGATATCATCACGCCCGATAAGCTTCGCCGAACCACGCGTTGCCCAGCCTAAAACTCTTTCCGGCGTGACGTATTCCGCGCCATATTTAAGACGTTGCAGGTAAAGCGCCTGACGCGCTTCGTACATCAGATTCGATGCATCGTTAGACGCCGAACCGTCCACGCCCAAACCGATGGGGACGCCTGCCGCTTCAAGGTCGCGCGTCGGACACATGCCGGACGCCAGGCGCATATTCGACACCGGGCAATGACAGATCCCGGTTCCGGCAGCGCCAAGCCGCTGAATTTCGTCCGCATTGAAATGAATGCCGTGCGCCAGCCACGTCCGGTCATTCAGCCAGCCGACGCTTTCCAGATAATCCACCGTGCGCAGCCCGAACATTTTCAGGCAGAACGCTTCTTCATCCAGCGTTTCCGCCAGATGAGTGTGCAGCCGGACGTCTTCGCGCTGCGCCATAGCGGCGCTTTCGCGCATGATGTCCGTGGTCACGGAAAACGGCGAGCACGGCGCCAGCGCAATCTGCATCCACGCCCCGTCGCCACGCTGGTGATAACGGTCAATCAGCCGCTGGCTGTCGCGCAAAATTGTATCTCCCGATTGCACCGTCTGCTCCGGCGGTAAACCTCCCTGCTCTTCTCCGAGGCTCATCGAGCCGCGCGTCAGAAGAGCACGCATCCCCAGTTCGCGGACGACCTCAACCTGCACATCAATCGCCTCTTCCATTCCCTGCGGGAACAGATAATGGTGGTCAGTCGTGGTGGTACAGCCGGAAAGCAACAGTTCGGCCATCGCCACCCGGCTGGCGAGCCCCAGCGCTTCAGGCTGCAAACGCGCCCAGACCGGATACAGTTTTTGCAACCACGGAAACAGCGGCACGTTAACCACGGGCGCCCAGGCCCGGGTCAGCGTCTGATAAAAATGATGATGGGTGTTGATGAGGCCGGGCATAAGTACACAGCCGGTGGCATCGGCAATCTGATCAACCGGCTGTGAGGGTAACTGGCCGCATGCCAGAACTTCGGCGATCGTGGAGCCTTCGACGACGATACCGCCGCGGGCATCGAGTTCATTGGCGGTAAATACCGCCAGCGGATTTTTAATCCAGGTGCGTTGCAAAGACATAACTGACTTCCTCTTCATGAATTCAAAAGTGAGTCAGCTCAGTTATGCCCTGTCTGCTGATCCAGGGGCTCACGCGCGCGCGGGGAACGTTAGTGAACTTTCACCTCTTCTGCCACGGCAATAGCGCGCTCTGCAGGCATCAGCAGATTCAGCAGGATGGCGATCACGCCACCGCTGGTGACTGCGTGGCCGAAGATATTCCCCACAATCGGCGGGAACTGCGCCAGAACATCGGGCACCGCTTCAATGCCCAGACCGATGCCAAAGGAAATCGCGATAATTAACATTTCGCGGCGGCCAACAGGCGACTGCGTCATGATACGAATGCCCGCGGCGACCACGCTGCCAAACATCACCAGCGTCGCGCCACCCAGCACCGGCGCAGGGATTTGCTGCAAGACTTCGCCGATAAACGGGAACAGCCCGAGCAACACCAGAACGCCTCCGATGTACATCCCGACATAACGGCTGGCGACGCCGGTCATCTGGATCACGCCGTTGTTCTGCGCAAAAGTGGTATTCGGGAAGGAAGAAAACGCCGCAGCAATAATGCAGCTGACGCCATCGGCCAGGATCCCGCCCTTCAGGCGCTTGCGGAAACTTTCCCCTTCAATTGGCTGCTGCGACAACATACAGTTCGCCGTCAAATCGCCGACCGCTTCCAGAATACTGATAAACGACACCAGCGCGATTGGCACGAAGATGATCCAGTCAAACTTGAAACCAAAACGGAACAACTGCGGCAGCGCAAACCCGTCGCCCTGCAACGGTTTAAGCGGCAAATGTCCGGTCAGGGCAGCCGCGATGCACCCGACAATAATCCCTAATACTATCGATGAAAGGCGCAGCCAGCGTACATTAATGCGGTTACATACGACGATCACCAGCAGCGTCAGCGCGCCCAGCGCCAGATTGACCGGCGCACCGAAATTCGCCGCACCGTGCCCGCCCGCCCAGTCTGTAATACTGACTTTAATCAGGCTGATGCCAATCAGGGCAATGACCGTTCCGCTGACCAGCGGGGTAAACACGCGGCGCATCTGCCCGATAAACCGGCTGACCAGAAGCGGAATAAACGCCGCGACAAAGTTCACGCCAAAAATCATCGCCATGATGTCTTCAGGCGAGCCCCCGCGGCTTTTCACCAGCATTCCTCCGGACAGAATCACACCCAGAAATGCAAAACTGGTGCCTTGCAGGCAAATCATCCCCGCGCCCACCGACATAAACCGGCGCGCCTGAATGAACGTCCCGATGCCGGAAGCCAGCAGCGACATACTGATGAGATAAGGGAGATACGCATTCAGCCCGAGCACCGAACCGATAATCAGCGGCGGAGTAATAATCCCCACCACGCTCGCGAGGACATGCTGGATGGCCGTGAAAAATGCCGGTGCCGGTGCAATACGCGCCTCCAGACCATAAAGAAGTTCTTTGTCGCCAGATTCAGACATAACGGGATCCCAGAGCTGATTGAGTAGTTATCCTGTAATGCATAAATCAGGCCAGCGGAGAGAAAATTTGCGTTAAATCGTTGAGGAGCCAGCAGGATTGCGGGTTCGCGCCGGGGTGTCATCCCTGAAACTTTAAAATCAGTGTTACGCGATTTAGGTACTTTTGTTTCACTAAAGGAGCAATTTTAATGTTATTGCACAATCACAGGGCAGGGAAAGGAGGCATGGCGAGAAAGAAAGATAATCCTGACCCGAGGGCCAGGATTGGGGAAAACAGACTCAGGCGCGTGTGACCGGGAAAGCCAGCACTTCGCTCAGGCTGCCCGCGCCCAGCGCAATCATAATCAGACGATCAACGCCCAGCGCCACACCGGAGCATTCCGGCATGCCATGTTCCAGAGCATCCAGCAGATTGTTATCGATAGGATGCTGAGGTAAACCGCGCGCGGCGCGTTTACGGTTATCCTGCTCGAAACGCTGGCGCTGTTCGCGACCATCGGTCAGTTCGCGGAAACCGTTCGCCAGTTCGATGCCTTTGTAATACACCTCAAAACGCTCAGCAACGCGGTGATCTTCGGTGCTGATTTCCGCCAGAGATGCCTGCGTCGCCGGGAAGTGATACACAAAAGTCGGCTTGTCGCGGCCAATATGCGGTTCGACACCCATCGTAAACAGTAACTGCAATAAGGTGTCGCGGTCTTCTTCGGTATCCGCGATATTTGATAAATCCAGCTTCGCGGCAACTTCACGCAGTTCGGTTTTATCCGCAGACAACGGATCCACGCCCAGATGGCGCGTAAACGCCTGCTGATAGGACAGGGTTTCTGCCGTATCGCAATCGAGCACCTGTTGCAGCAGATCGTCCACTTCATTCATCAGGCGGTACATGTCATAACGCGGACGATACCATTCCAGCATGGTGAATTCAGGGTTGTGATGGATACCGGCTTCTTCGTTACGGAAGCTGCGCCCCATCTGGTAAATCGGCCCGCTGCCCGCAGCCAGCAGACGTTTCATGTGATATTCCGGGCTGGTCATCAGATACAAAGTCATGCCATCAGCCGCACCCGGCCCGACAAAACGCGTGTCAAAAGGCACCAGATGGATGTCGGTCACCGTGGCCTGGCTCATGGCCGGCGTTTCCACTTCCAGCACGCCGCGATCGGAAAAGAAACGTCGAATCTCAGCGAGAATGGCCGCACGCTTCAACAAATTGGCGACAGGAGCACTGGGTTGCCAGCTTGCCGTTTCGCTCATGGTGATTTACTCCGAATTCAGAAAAGTCATGCAGTCTACCTGCAACCCTCAGGGCAAACAAATACCTCATTTTGCGAAGCAATATACAGAGAAAGCCTAAACCTGCATTCACATCAAATTACCACTACTCCTCATTAGGTATAATAATTTCCTTACAAATAATAAGAATATTAGCCTCTGGGACAGCGCCTGTATGTCATCAGCGGTGGTTAAGCCTCAGATTCAAAACCTTTTTCGCGGGTGTTTCAAACCCGATCTCATTGATGATAGTGGAGGAATGCAGTGCAAACCTTTAACGCCGACATTGCAATTATAGGTGCAGGTGGGGCGGGTTTACGCGCAGCAATAGCCGCAGCGGAAGCCAATCCCAACCTGAATATCGCGTTGATTTCGAAAGTGTACCCTATGCGCAGCCACACGGTGGCCGCCGAAGGCGGTTCTGCCGCAGTGACGCAAGATCACGACAGCTTTGATTTTCACTTCCAGGATACCGTTTCCGGAGGCGACTGGCTGTGTGAGCAGGACGTAGTGGACCATTTCGTTCATCAATGTCCGACTGAAATGGCGCAGCTTGAACTCTGGGGCTGCCCGTGGAGCCGTAAGGAAGATGGTTCAGTCAACGTCCGGCGTTTTGGCGGGATGAAGATCGAACGCACCTGGTTTGCCGCGGATAAAACCGGCTTCCACATGCTGCATACCCTGTTCCAGACCTCGCTGAAATACCCGCAAATCAAACGATTCGACGAGCATTTCGTTCTCGATATTCTGGTCGATGACGGCCAGGTTCGCGGCGTCGTCGCCATCAATATGATGGAAGGCACCCGCGTACAAATCCGCGCTAACGCAGTCGTGATGGCAACCGGCGGCGCAGGCCGCGTTTACCGTTACAACACCAACGGCGGGATTGTCACCGGCGACGGTATGGGTATGGCGTTCCGTCATGGCATTCCGCTGCGTGATATGGAGTTCGTGCAATATCACCCGACCGGCCTGCCCGGATCCGGCATTCTGATGACAGAAGGCTGTCGTGGTGAAGGCGGTATTCTGGTCAATAAAGACGGTTACCGTTATTTGCAGGATTACGGCATGGGGCCGGAAACCCCGCTCGGCGAACCGAAAAACAAATACATGGAACTTGGCCCGCGCGACAAAGTCTCGCAGGCGTTCTGGCACGAATGGCGCGCCGGACGCACCATTTCCACTCCGCGTGGCGATGTGGTGTATCTGGATTTACGTCATCTCGGCGAGAAAAAGCTGCGCGAGCGTTTGCCGTTTATCTGTGAACTGTCCAAAGCTTACGTCGGCGTGGATCCGATTACCGATCCAATCCCTGTACGCCCTACCGCGCACTACACGATGGGTGGAATCGAAACGGATGCGCAGTGCGAAACCCGCATCAAAGGTCTGTTTGCCGTCGGTGAATGTTCATCGGTTGGCCTGCACGGCGCAAACCGTCTGGGCTCCAACTCACTGGCAGAGCTGGTGGTATTTGGCCGCATGGCCGGCGAAAAAGCAGCAGAACGCGCCGCCGAAGCCAAAGACTACGGCAATACCGAAGCTCTCGACGCGCAAGTTCGTGATATCGAAAATCGCGTTGACGCGCTGATGAAGCAGGAAGGCGATGAAAGCTGGGCGGCCATCCGCGACGAAATGGGTCTGGCGATGGAAGAAGGTTGCGGGATTTACCGCACCACCGAGCTGATGCAGAAAACCATCGACAAGCTGACCGAGCTGAAAGAGCGCTTCAAACGCGTCAAAATCAAAGATACTTCCAGCGTTTTCAACACCGATTTGCTGTACACCATCGAGCTGGGACACGGACTGGAAGTGGCCGAATGTATGGCGCATTCGGCCCTGCATCGTCGGGAATCCCGCGGCGCACATCAGCGTCTGGATGAAGGCTGTACCGAACGCGATGACGTCAATTTCCTTAAGCATACGCTGGCCTTTTATCAGCCAGATTCCGCGCCACGTCTTGAATATGGCGATGTGAAGATCACCACATTGCCACCGGCAAAACGTATGTATGGCGGGGAAGCTGAGAATCACGATAAAAAAGATAAGGAGCAATCACGTGGCTAAAATGCGAAGCCTGAAGGTTGAAATCATGCGCTATAACCCGGAGACGGACCACGCGCCGCATCCGGTTGTGTATGACGTGCCTTTCGACGAAACAACGTCGCTGCTCGACGCGCTGGGCTATATCAAAGACCATATCGCCGCCGATCTTTCCTACCGCTGGTCGTGCCGTATGGCCATTTGCGGCTCCTGCGGCATGATGGTCAACCGTGTGCCAAAACTGGCCTGCAAAACGTTCCTGCGCGAATATCCGGACGGAATGCAGGTGGAGGCGCTGGCAAACTTCCCGATCGAGCGCGATTTAGTGGTCGATATGACCCACTTTATAGAAAGCCTCGAATCCATTAAGCCGTACATCATTGGCAATACCCGTACCGTAGCGGAAGGCCCGGGCAAACAAACGCCTGCACAGATGGAGAAATATCATCAGTTCTCCGGCTGCATCAACTGCGGTTTATGTTACGCCGCCTGCCCGCAATTCGGTCTGAATCCGGAATTCATCGGCCCGGCCGCCATTACGCTGGCGCACCGCTACAACCTGGACAACCGGGATCACGGCAAAGCCCAGCGTATGCCGCAGCTTAACGGCCAGAACGGCGTCTGGAGCTGTACGTTTGTCGGTTACTGTTCTGAAGTCTGTCCGAAACACGTCGACCCGGCCGCCGCTATTCAGCAGGGTAAAGTTGAAAGTTCGAAAGACTTCATGATAGCGAGGCTGAGACCGCAATGAGGGAGGAAAATATGACGACTCGAACTCAGACCCCGGGCAGCAAACGTAAACCTTACGTGCGCGAAATGCCCGCCAGCTGGTGGCAACTTTCACCTTTCTATCGTTTCTATATGCTGCGTGAAGGCACGTCCGTTCCGGCAGTCTGGTTCAGTATCTTGCTGCTGGCCGGTATTTTCGCCTTACGTAACGGGCCGGAAAGCTGGGCAGGATTTGTACATTTCCTGCAAAACCCGGTGGTCATGCTGATCAACCTGATTGCTTTACTGGCTGCGCTGCTTCACACCAAAACCTGGTTTGAACTGGCACCGAAAGCCTCCATCGTCATTGTGAGAGGCAAGAAAATGGGGCCGGAGCCGGTGATTACCGGTTTCTGGTGCGTAACTGCCGTTGTGACGCTGGTGATCCTCGCCATCGCGCTGTTTCTTTGAGGAGGCGACATGAAAAATACTCTTCCTAAACGTTCAGATGAGCCGGTGTTCTGGGGGCTGTTTGGCGCAGGCGGCATGTGGAGTGCGATTTTTGCGCCGGTGATGATTCTGCTGGTGTGCTTCCTGCTGCCGCTGGGGTTTTTCCCCGGTGACGCGCTGAGCTATCCGCGCGTACTGGCATTTGCACAAAGCTGGATTGGTCGCCTGTTTCTGCTGCTGATGATCGTCCTGCCGTTGTGGTGCGGTCTGCACAGGATCCATCATGCCATGCACGACCTGAAAATCCACGTTCCTGCCGGTAAATGGGTGTTCTACGGTCTGGCAATGATCTTAAGCGTTGTCACACTTATCGTGTTGATCCGCCTCTGATCTGACAAGATCCCCTTTTTCAGCGGTCATTTCCGTGACCGCTGATTTTTTCCTGCCTTCCCTTTTCTCTTTTCCTCAATTGTTACCTACACTTAGGTGATTACCTCAGGAAGGAACATTTATGCGTATCTGGTCAAAACTCGGTGTGATTGTTACGGCACTTTTATCGGTCGCTTGCAGCGTGACGCCACCCAAAGACGTCAAAGTCGTCAGTAATTTCGAGCTTAACCGCTATCTGGGAACCTGGTATGAAGTGGCAAGGCTGGATCATAGCTTTGAAAGCGGGCTTGAACACGTGACGGCCAATTACAGCTTGCGGGATGATGGCGGTGTGAAAGTTATTAACCGTGGCTTTAATACTGAGAAAAACAAATGGCAGGAAAGTGAAGGCAAAGGGTATTTCACCGGTTCAACGTCACGTGCGGCGCTTAAAGTTTCGTTCTTTGGCCCGTTCTATGGCGGCTATAACGTCATCGAGCTGGATAAAGATTACCGCTATGCGCTGGTTTGCGGGCCGGATAAAAGCTATCTGTGGATCCTCTCACGAACCCCGACGCTGGATGACAGCGTAAAACAGCAACTGCTGAAAACCGCGCAAGGCTACGGCTTTGATACCAGCAAGCTGGTGTGGGTCAAACAGCCGTAAGTTTTCCCCCTTCAGAAACAACACTGCCTGCATCAATGTGCAGGCAGACTTCAGCTTACTTCAACTCACACGCCCGTTACTGAGCGCTTTTCTGAATTGCCTGGCCGCCGGCAGAGACATCTTCACCCACGCCACGCGTGGTATTGCAGGCAGTTAACGCAGAAGACAGAACAAGAACAGACAGGATTGCGAGGATACTTTTCTTCAACATATAAAATTCCTTCCTATAAGAGAATGTAAAGTAAGACTCACTAAGTGTAGTTAATTTTCTGAATACGGAAGGGAAAAGACAGGATTTTAGGACAGTTGGTAAAACGAGGCTGAAGGAATCAGCCTGCTTTGGAAATCGCGCCACCCAGATGCTGGATGTCTTCACCAAAACCGTGAACCGTGTTGCAGCCGGATAACGAAGCCAGCAACATCACTGAAACCACGATAAACATCATCTTCTTCAACATGGAAAACACAATCCCATTCAACAGGTTGAGCCGGAAAGCTGCGACAGGCATTACCCTGTGGCAGCTTTCATCCAGCGTAATAAGAAACTTATTTAACGCGGGAAACGTATTCGCCAGAGCGGGTGTCACAACGGACGATTTCGCCAATCTGCACGAATAAAGGCACTTTAACCACTGCGCCGGTGCTCAGCGTTGCTGGCTTGCCGCCGGTACCTGCGGTATCACCTTTCAGGCCTGGATCGGTATCAACAACTTCTGCTTCGATGAAGTTCGGTGGCTGGACAGCGATAGGACGACCGTCCCACAGAGTCACGATACATTCAGCGTTATCTTGCAGCCATTTAGAGGCTTCAGAAACGGTTTTAGCTTCAACACCGTGCTGCTCGAAAGTCTCAGGGTGCATGAAGTGGTAGAACTCACCGTCGTTGTACAGGTAAGTCATGTTGGTATCTACAACGTCTGCACCTTCGCAAGAGTCAGTAGATTTGAAGGTTTTTTCTACACGGGAACCGGTCAGAAGACGGCGCATTTTCACACGTGCAAAAGCCTGGCCTTTGCCTGGTTTTACGAACACGCTGTCTTCGATTGCGAAAGGCTCGCCTTCGAACATGATTTTAAGACCCGGACGGAAATCGTTGCTAGAATAAGTCGCCATGATGGCCCTCTAATTTTAAACTGGTATTAGCCAAAAAATGGCAAACATTGTAACCCTAAACACGCCATTTAGAGAAGATTGGTTGTATCAACTCGGCGATGTTATCACTGACCCGAATGAACTGCTTACTCTTCTGGCACTTAACGACAATGCAGATCTGCAAAGTGGCCATGAAGCCCGTCGTTTGTTCCCGCTTCGCGTGCCCCGCGCCTTTGTGGCACGTATGCAGCACGGCGATCCGCGGGATCCTTTGTTGCTTCAGGTATTGACCGCACGCGAAGAGTTTATCGCCGCGCCGGGCTTTACCACCGACCCGCTTGATGAACAACGCAGCGTTGTTCCGGGTCTGTTGCACAAGTATAGCAATCGCGCCTTGTTGCTGGTGAAAGGCGGCTGTGCGGTGAATTGCCGCTACTGCTTCCGCCGCCATTTCCCGTATCAGGACAACCAGGGGAATAAGGCCAACTGGGTTCAGGCGCTGGATTATATCCGTACACAGCCCGAACTCGATGAAATTATTTTCTCCGGCGGCGATCCGCTGATGGCGAAAGATCACGAACTCGACTGGTTGATCGGTGAGCTGGAAGGGATCGCGCACATCAAACGCCTGCGTATCCATACCCGTTTACCGGTGGTGATCCCTGCGCGCATCACGGACACGCTCTGCCAGCGCCTTGAACAGTCGCGTTTGCAGGTGCTGATGGTGACGCACATCAATCACGCCAATGAAATCGATGACGCGTTGCGCGCCAGCATGGCGAAACTGAAACGTCATGGGGTCACGCTGCTCAATCAGAGCGTGCTGTTGCGTGATGTAAATGACTCTGCCGATGTGCTTGCTGCGCTCAGTAATGCGCTGTTTGATGCGGGAATTTTGCCTTACTACATCCACGTGCTGGATAAAGTTCAGGGCGCGGCGCATTTCATGGTGAGCGACGATGAAGCGCGCATCATTATGAAAGGGCTGATGAGCAAAGTTTCCGGTTATATGGTGCCGAAACTGACCCGCGAGATTGGCGGCGAACCGAGTAAAACCATTTTGGATTTACGCCTTAAACAGTCGTAAACGCGAATGCCGAAATGCAAAAAGGGATGCCATCGGGCATCCCTTTCGTATTTCTGTGCAGGTTCACGCAGCTAAAGCGTAAACGGCCCGACTATGGGCACTTATAAACCTGGCCGACCATTTTGCTGTCAACCGGTGCAAAGCTGGACAGGAAATTTTGAGACGGGCTGTTAGCACCATAAATGGTATTGCCGCCCATCGCTGCTGCCTTGTTGCGCAGGTCGTTGGCCGCACCACGCATTGAGCTGCCATCGCCGCCGGTACCGGAGAACCAGTTGCTTTGGGCACCAGTGACTTCACCGAGGAGCTGACAATTTGCGCCTGGTTTGTCGTCCGTGAATTTCACCTGCTGTCCCGCTGCATCCAGTTGATGAGTGGTACTGCACCCGGCAAGCAGCGCGATAGCTGACAGGCCCAGTAACATTTTAATCCGCATCACTTTCCCCATTTGTTTTTGTAATCACATAAAGCCTATCAGAAAACACCTGGCTCTCTTAGGCATCCGTTGCCACGCATACCCAAGGTTCTGCGCTATCGGTATAAATCCGAAAACCACGCAGAAATGAGTCTACACGTTAAACCCGGAAGACATTGAGACTTATCTTACTGAACACGATAAAAAATGGTCAAATAAAAAAACCCGGCCTTTTCAGACCGGGTTTCTTCAGTACGTTAACTCAGACAACAAAATTGCCGCTGATTTGCCGTACCTGCGGATGAACGCAGGGGGATGATGATTACATCATGCCGCCCATACCGCCCATGCCACCCATACCGCCAGCGCCGCCCATATCGACTTTATCGTCTTTAGGCAGGTCGGTGATCATGCACTCAGTGGTGATCATCAGGCCAGCTACAGAAGAGGCGTACTGCAGAGCAGAACGGGTCACTTTAGTTGGATCCAGGATACCCATTGCGATCATGTCGCCGTATTGTTCGGTGTAAGCGTTGTAACCGAAGCTACCTTCACCTGCTTTAACAGTGTTTGCGATAACAGAAGCTTCTTCACCTGCGTTCACAACGATCTGACGAAGTGGAGCTTCCATTGCGCGCAGAGCAACGCGGATACCCACGTTCTGGTCATCGTTGTCGCCGGTCAGGTTAGCCAGAGTGTGGGCAACGCGAACCAGCGCAACACCACCACCAGCAACCACGCCTTCTTCTACAGCAGCACGGGTTGCGTGCAGCGCATCTTCAACGCGGGCTTTTTTCTCTTTCATTTCAACTTCAGTCGCTGCGCCAACTTTCAGAACAGCTACGCCGCCTGCCAGTTTAGCCACACGCTCTTGCAGTTTTTCACGGTCGTAATCAGAAGTTGCTTCTTCGATCTGCTGACGGATCTGAGATACACGGCCCTGAATGGTTGCTTCTTCGCCAACGCCATCGATGATGATGGTGGTGTCTTTGTTGATCACAACGCGTTTAGCCTGACCCATGTCTTCCAGAGTCGCTTTTTCCAGCTCCAGGCCAATCTCTTCAGAGATTACGGTACCGCCAGTCAGGGTTGCGATGTCCTGCAACATAGCTTTACGACGGTCGCCGAAGCCAGGTGCTTTAACCGCAGCCACTTTCACGATGCCGCGCATGGTGTTCACCACCAGAGTCGCCAGGGCTTCGCCTTCAACGTCTTCAGCAATGATCAGCAGTGGTTTACCGGCTTTAGCAACGGCTTCCAGTACTGGCAGCATTTCGCGAATGTTAGAAATCTTTTTGTCAGCCAGCAGGATGAACGGGCTTTCCAGTTCGATTGAACCGGTTTCTGGCTTGTTGATGAAGTACGGAGACAGGTAACCGCGATCGAACTGCATACCTTCAACAACGTCCAGCTCGTCCTGCAAGCCAGTGCCTTCTTCAACAGTGATGACGCCTTCTTTGCCGACTTTTTCCATCGCTTCAGCGATCAGTTTACCGACGGTTTCATCGGAGTTAGCAGAGATAGTACCAACTTGTGCGATCGCTTTAGAGTCAGAGCAAGGTACAGACAGTTTTTTCAGTTCTTCAACAGCGTGGATGACCGCTTTGTCGATCCCGCGTTTCAGATCCATCGGGTTCATACCAGCGGCAACAGCTTTCAGGCCTTCAGTGATGATGGCTTGTGCCAATACGGTTGCGGTAGTCGTACCATCACCCGCTGCATCGTTCGCTTTGGACGCCACTTCTTTCACCATCTGTGCGCCCATGTTTTCGAACTTGTCTTCCAGTTCGATTTCACGTGCAACGGACACGCCGTCTTTAGTGATGGTTGGAGCACCGAAAGATTTGTCCAAAACCACGTTGCGGCCTTTAGGGCCCAGGGTCACTTTTACTGCATCAGCAAGGATGTTTACGCCACGCAGCATTTTCACACGGGCGTCGTTACCGAATTTTACTTCTTTAGCTGCCATTGTTAATTTCCCTTCAATTCGTTCAGTTCAGAAAAAAGTGGGTCGGAGGAAGATCAGGCTTCTACGATTGCCAGGATGTCGCTCTCAGACATAATCAACACTTCTTCATTGTCGATTTTTTCAGCTTTCACGCCGTAGCCGTCGTTGAAGATGACGATGTCGCCAACTTTAACGTCCAGCGCTTTAACTTCACCGTTTTCCAGAATGCGACCATGGCCGACAGCCAGGATTTCGCCACGGGTAGATTTACCAGCAGCTGAGCCAGTCAGAACGATGCCGCCAGCGGATTTAGATTCTACTTCTTTACGCTTGACGATAACGCGGTCATGCAATGGACGAATTTTCATTGATAACTCTCCTGTGAGCGGGTCCATATCTATTTTTAGGGTTGAATGCCTGACAAATGCCTGCCTGGCCTCGTGGTTTGTTTAATGGGGGCGATACACCCCCATTCAAGGGGAAGAAGAGAAAAAATTTCGCTTTTTCTTTTGGCTTTCAGGCCATCTAAACCCCGCCTGAAAACTACTTCCCAACAATGTATTAACAATCAAGGCCACAGAGATTAGCGATCGCGGTGCTCTGTGTCGTCATCTTTTTTCGGTGAAACCAGGCGTTCCGGTGTTTCATCAGTCCGCTGGAACTCGCCTTCAAAGGTATTTCCGGTGGGCGCACTGCTCCCCCAGTTACCGCCAGAGCGAACAATATTCAGGTGCGGCATCAGCTTGAGCGTCAGTCGTTTCTGAATCGGCGGCAGCAGGAGCAGCAAGCCGAGGAAATCGGTAAAGAATCCCGGAACCAATAACAGGAAACCGGCAATCACCAGTGAAACACTTTTCACCATTTCAGCCGCCGGGCTTTCACCTACAGCGAGCTTCTGCTGAAGCTGCATGAACGTTTTCATTCCCTGATTTTTGACCAGAGAAACACCTACGCAGGAGGTGAATACCACCAGCAATAATGTCGTGGCGACGCCAACAACCGCAGCCACCTTGATAAATAAGGTGATTTCAATATAAGCCAGCAGGAATAACAGTAGTAACGGTAACCAGCGCACCGCATTCTCCTTGTGATTTGGCCCCGAAGTTCTTTTTCAGAACCGTTCGAAACCCTGAATAAGTGCCTGTTTCTGATGTTTGCCATCAAAGAAATGCAGGCTGACTACAATGAGATGGTGCTGTGTCCCGGTGATTTCAAGCACCAGACCTGATTTAATTGAGCAGGTAAATGAATTGTGAGAATTCTCACAGATACTAAAAACTTGCACAATCATAGGGCAGGATAGTGATCTTAGTACGTGCAATTCGCCTGAAGCAGCATATGATCGCCTTCGTTGTGGAAACAACGGTTGATCGTTTTAAATTTACCACGGCTAGTAACATAATTTTAAACATCGCATAACGCATTCAGTACCGAAGAGAAGGTTCTCATGTCAAACACCATTCGTATCGAGGAAGACCTGCTGGGCACGCGCGAAGTACCGGCAGAAGCTTATTACGGCATTCATACCCTGCGGGCGATTGAAAACTTCTATATCAGCAACACCAAGATCAGCGATGTGCCTGAGTTTGTTCGTGGCATGGTGATGGTGAAGAAAGCGGCGGCTCTGGCAAACAAAGAGCTGCGTACCATTCCACGCCATATCGCGGACATCATCATTCAGGCGTGCGACGAAGTGCTTGATAAAGGTAAATGCATGGACCAGTTCCCTATCGACGTCTATCAGGGCGGCGCGGGAACCTCGGTAAATATGAACACGAATGAAGTGCTGGCGAACATCGGTCTGGAACTGATGGGTCACCAGAAAGGCGATTACCAGTTCCTTAATCCCAACGATCACCTTAATAAATGCCAGTCCACCAATGATGCCTACCCGACCGGTTTCCGTATCGCGGTTTACGCCTCTTTGCTGAAACTGGTTGATGCGATTTCTCAGTTGGGTGATGGCTTTGAGCGCAAAGCGGTCGAATTTGAAAACGTCATCAAAATGGGCCGCACGCAGTTGCAGGACGCGGTACCGATGACGCTCGGCCAGGAATTCCATGCATTCAACGTACTGCTTAAAGAAGAAACCCGTAACCTGATCCGCACCGGTGAATTACTGCTGGAAGTAAACCTCGGGGCAACGGCGATTGGTACGCGCCTGAATACGCCGGAAGGATATCAGCAGCTGGCCGTGCAGAAACTGGCGGAAGTCAGCAATCTGGCGTGCGTTCCGGCTGAAGACCTGATTGAAGCAACATCAGACTGCGGCGCTTACGTGATGGTTCACAGCTCCCTGAAGCGTCTGGCGGTTAAGCTTTCCAAAATCTGTAACGACCTGCGCCTGCTCTCTTCCGGGCCTCGCGCCGGGCTCAATGAGATCAACCTGCCAGAATTGCAGGCCGGTTCTTCCATCATGCCTGCCAAAGTTAACCCGGTGATCCCGGAAGTAGTGAATCAGGTTTGCTTCAAAGTCATCGGCAACGACATGTGCGTCACGATGGCCGCCGAAGCGGGTCAGTTGCAGCTGAACGTCATGGAGCCTGTGATCGGCCAGGCCATGTTTGAATCCGTGCACATCCTGACTAACGCCTGCTACAACCTGCTGGAAAAATGCATCAACGGCATTACGGCAAACAAAGAAGTGTGCGAATTCTACGTCTTCAACTCCATTGGTATCGTGACGTATCTGAACCCGTTCATCGGCCAC
Source organism: Rahnella contaminans (assembly GCF_011065485.1). Classification (NCBI taxonomy): domain Bacteria; kingdom Pseudomonadati; phylum Pseudomonadota; class Gammaproteobacteria; order Enterobacterales; family Yersiniaceae; genus Rahnella; species Rahnella contaminans. The sequence goes on along the minus strand of NZ_JAADJS010000002.1, from coordinate 20,631 downwards.
CACAATGGCGATATCGTCGGTAAGATTTGTGCGGAAACCGGCAAGAGCGTCCGGGAAGTCGTGCTTGAACGCGGTTTGCTGACGGAAGCCGAGCTGGACGACATTTTCTCTATCGAAAACCTGAAGCACCCGGCTTACAAAGCGAAGCGCTATACCGATGAAAATGAACAGTAACAGACTCCATTTCTGACCTTTTAAAGGCTCGTTGTTCTGCGGAACAGCGGGCCTTTTTACTGAGTTGCAAACAACAATTACATAACAATTATTTTTCAATTCCTTAAGGATTGCTGGATATATGGACGGACAGCCATGTTAATCATCGAACTTATTATTGTACTCGCCGCAATTTTTCTCGGTGCCCGTCTGGGTGGCATCGGAATTGGTTTCGCGGGCGGATTGGGTGTTCTGGTGCTCGCTTTAATCGGCGTGAAACCGGGCTCGATTCCTTTTGACGTTATCTCAATCATCATGGCCGTGATTGCCGCCATTTCGACCATGCAGGTCGCGGGCGGGATGGATTATCTGGTGCAGCAAACCGAGAAACTGCTGCGCCGAAACCCGAAACACATCACCCTTCTGGCCCCGATCGTCACGTATTTCCTCACGATCATGGCCGGTACCGGCAACATTTCACTTTCTGCGCTCCCGGTAATTTCTGAAGTGGCAAAAGAGCAGGGGATCAAACCTTGCCGTCCGCTTTCTACGGCCGTAGTGGCCGCGCAGATCGCTATCACCGCCTCGCCCATTTCCGCCGCGGTGGTGTATATGGCGTCGACGATGGAAAGCCACGGCGTCAGTTATTTGCATCTGCTGATGGTGATGATTCCTTCGACGCTGGCGGCAGTGATTGTGATGTCGCTGATTATCAGCTGGTGTTTTGACTCGAAACTCTCCAACGATCCGGTTTATCTCAAACGCTATGAAGAAGGCCTGATTGAGCTGCGTGGCGATAAAAAAGTGGAAATAAAACGTGGCGCGAAGCTTTCCGTTTTACTTTTCCTGCTGGGCGTTTTTTCTGTGGTTGGCTACGCCGTGATTAACAGCCCGAGCCTTGGCTGGGTTGCTCAACCGGTGATGACCACCAACAGCGCGATTCTGATTATTATGCTCAGCGTGGCGACATTAATCACCCTGCTGTGCCGCATCGAAACCGACTCAATTCTGACCTCCAGCACGTTCAAATCCGGCATGAGCGCCTGCATTTGTATCCTCGGCGTTGCCTGGCTCGGAGACACGTTTGTACAGGCGAATCTGGGTTGGATTAAGGAAACCGCAGGCACCATTATTCAGGCACATCCTTGGCTGCTGGCGGTGATTTTCTTCTTCAGTTCGGCCCTGCTGTATTCGCAGGCCGCGACGACCAAAGCACTCTTACCAATGGCGCTGGCGCTGAGCGTTTCCCCGCTGACGGCGGTGGGTTCTTTCGCGGCAGTCTCCGGGCTGTTCATTTTGCCGACGTACCCGACGCTGGTTGCCGCCGTGCAGATGGATGACACAGGCACCACCCGAATTGGCCGGTTCGTCTTTAACCATCCGTTCTTTATACCGGGCACGATCGGCGTATTTTTGTCGGTTCTTTTCGGCTTCGCCGCCGGCAGTATTATTCTCTGACAGTTTTTCCGGGGGCTACGGCCCCCACCTTTCCTGCGTTCTTCCGCTTCACTCTTTTGTAAAGTACCTGCAGGGCTTTCTGCGTCGCGTTCGCACGGGGTATACTCACATTTCATTAACGCGCTGCGGCATGAAGCCGTCCGCATCTTCTGTCGAATCACCCAGTGGCCGTTTAACTGCCGCGACAAAGAGAACTTTACTCCGCATGGATCACCGCATTCTTCGAATTTTCTTTCTGCTGTGCAGCCTGTTTATCTTGCCTTTGCAGGCGCACGCCTCGTTGTTTGATAAACCGGCAGCCACGCAATTTGTTCCTGTTGATCAGGCTTTCAGCTTTGATTTTCAGCAACAAGGGCACGATCTCAAGCTGAACTGGCAGATCCGCGACGGTTACTACTTATATCGCAGCAAAATTGAGATTGAACCGAAGAATGCCCGGCTGGCAGCGTTTATCTTGCCGAAGGGCCGTGAACATCACGATGAATTTTTCGGTGACAGTGAAATATTCGAAAACGCGCTGCGCCTTACGGTGCCGTTACAGCAAGCCAGCGCCGATGCAACCGTCCGCGTAACTTATCAGGGATGTGCCGCCGCTGGTTTCTGCTATCCGCCGGAAACCCGTGAAGTGCCGCTCAGTGAAGTTTCAGAGCCGGTTAAAGCCAGCTCAGGCGTCGCAGGATCCGCCCTTCCGCCGGTCGAGGCCACGCCAGCAAAAGTCTCCACGCCGCTGCCGTTTTCGCCGCTTTGGGCGTTACTGATTGGTATTGGCATCGCGTTCACGCCGTGCGTGCTGCCGATGTATCCCCTGATTTCCGGCATTATTCTCGGGCGCCAGCGTCCGCACAGCATGAAGCGAATTTTCCTGCTGTCGCTGCTGTACGTACAGGGCATGGCGCTGACGTACACTCTCCTTGGAATGGTGGTCGCCGCCGCGGGCTTGCAGTTCCAGGCCGCATTGCAAAGCCCGTGGGTGCTGATCGTTTTATCCGTGATGTTTATCGCGCTGGCGTTATCGATGTTTGGGGCTTTCAGCCTGCAACTTCCGTCCTCCGTTCAGACCCGGCTGGCGTTGTGGAGTAATGAACAAAAAGGCGGTTCGCTGCCGGGCGTCTTTATTATGGGTGCGCTGGCAGGCCTGATTTGTTCCCCCTGCACCACCGCGCCACTGAGCGCCATTTTGTTGTATATCGCCCAGAGCGGAAACTTGCTGGCCGGTGCCGGCACGCTCTATCTGTACGCGCTGGGGATGGGGATCCCACTGATTATCGTCACCCTGTTTGGGAATAAACTGCTGCCACGCAGCGGCCCGTGGATGCATTACGTCAAAGAAGGCTTCGGTTTTGTCATTCTCGCGCTGCCGGTGTTTTTACTTGAGCGTGTGATTGGCGATACCTGGGGATTACGCCTGTGGAGCCTGCTCGGCATCGCATTCTTCGGCTGGGCGTTACTGCTGAGCCTGAAAAGTCAGCGCGGTATCGTGCGTGTTCTGCAACTGATTTTCCTCGCCGCTGCGCTTATCGTCAGCCGTCCGTTGCAGGACTGGGCCTTTGCGCCCGCCAGCAGTCAGTCCGCGCCACAGCACGCGCTGAACTTCCAGAAAATACATAACGTTGATGAACTGAATGCCGCCTTGCAGGGCGCGCAGGGCAAACGCGTCATGCTGGATTTGTACGCGGACTGGTGCGTGGCGTGTAAAGAGTTCGAAAAATATACGTTTTCCGCGCCAGAGGTGCAGAATGAGCTGGCCGATACTATGTTGCTTCAGGCCGATGTGACGCAAAACTCGGCGGAGCAGAAGGCGTTGTTAGAGCATCTTGAAGTGCTGGGCTTGCCCACGATTTTATTCTTTGGCCCCGACGGCCATGAATTGCCGCAGTCGCGGGTCACCGGTTTTATGGATGCCACTGAGTTCAGTACGCATTTGCAGAAAGCCCGCCCTTAAACGACACTACATTTTGAAGTACGCGAATTGTGAGGAGGCAAACGTGCTACGTGAACAGGTTCTCGATCAAACCCTAAATCTCTTGGAACAACGTGGCCTTGCAACATTGTCACTGGAAAACGTCGCTGAACTCGTCGACGTTCCGCTCAATGAACTTCGCCGCTTCTGGCCCGACGCCGAAGCCCTGCTCTATGACAGCCTGCGCTATCACGGAGAACAAATTGAGATCTGGCGGCGTCAGCTGATGCTGGATGAAACGCTCACCCCGCCGCAGAAATTGCTGGCTCGGTATAAAGTGCTCGATGAACAGGTGCGCCAGCAGCGTTACCCGGGATGCCTCTTTATCGCGGCCTGTACATTTTTCCCTGAGAGCGGCGCGCCTATTCATCAACTGGCCGAAAATCAGAAGCGGGCGTCCTACGACTACACGCTGTCTTTGCTCCAGGAAATGGGTTCCGATGACGCCGAAATGGTGGCGCAGCAGATGGAACTGATCCTTGAAGGTTGTCTGAGCAAGTTGCTGGTGAAACGTCAGCTCATCGATGTGGAAGTGGCGCGACGTCTGGCAGAAGATGTTTTGAATGTCGCCCGCTGCCGTGAACATGGCGCACTTTCCTGACTTTCTATGACCGCAGACAGGCCATTTCGCCATTTTTGAATGAAAAGTCAGCAAACGAACGTCTTTTATGTGTTTTACATGACAAAGCCGTTGACGGCACATGCCCAATACGGTTTAATGCGCCCCGTTGCCCGGATAGCTCAGTCGGTAGAGCAAGGGATTGAAAATCCCTGTGTCCTTGGTTCGATTCCGAGTCCGGGCACCATATTTAAAGAAACCAGCCTAACGGCTGGTTTTTTGCTTTCTGGCCTCGGCCAAAAAAATCCTGCCCTCTCCCTTTCGTGACTCACTTCTCACCCCTTCATTCATTTGCACAAAACTCCCGTTCAATCCTGTTTAAAAGTTAGGCCAACGTCCGTTAACGGGCATATTTCCTCGTTTTAGACTGTTTCCTTAGGCTAAAAAATTTACTCAAAGCCCTACAAACAGGATTGTCTGATGCAAATAACCCACATTGAGGTATTGCGCGTTGCTATTCCTTTCAGCAGCGGCAGGGAAAAATCACAAGAGAAAAACACTGACGCTTACAACGCGGCGTCACCGACATTAACCCGTATGGAAACGCTGCTGGTCAAAATCACCACGGATACCGGTTTACACGGCTGGGGCGAAGGTTTTGGTCATCTTTCAAACCCGATGACGGAAACGGCGCTGAACGGTCTGGTGGGCAGATTTTTCCTCGGGCAAACCTGTCCGCAAAGCCCTGACGAAATTGCCTCGCTGATGCAACAGGCAGAAATCAATTTCCACGCCTTTGGCCGCACGGGGCCGGTGATGTTTGCGCTGTCGGCAGTGGATATCGCGCTGTGGGATTTGCTGGCAAAAGCCAGAAACCAGCCGCTTTGGCAATTGCTTGGGGCGAGGCGCCATAAAATCGGGGTTTATGCCAGTCTGGTGAGTTACGGGAATGACCCGCAACGCGTGGCAGAAAAAGTGCTGAGCACTTATGACGCCGGATTCCGCGCCATCAAACTGCATGAAACCGAATACGCTGCCATTGCCGCCGCGCGGGAAGTATTGCCGCAAGATGCTGAACTGATGGTCGATGTGAATTGCCCGTGGAGTGTTAAAGATGCCACCGCGCAGGCGCAGAAGTTACGCTCTCTGAATCTGGGATGGCTGGAAGAACCCGTCTGGCCGCCGGATGATCTGGCTGGTCTGGCGCAGGTCAGAACACAAGGCACACGAATTGCCGCTGGCGAAAATGCGGCGGGCGTACAGGGTTTTGTCGAGCATTTCGAACGCGACGCGATTGACATCGCACAGCCGAGCGTCAGCAAAGTTGGCGGTATCACCGCCATGTTGAAAGTCTTCTCGTTGGCAAAACAATATTCTGTCCGGGTTGTTCCGCACTGCTTCTATTATGGCGCCGGCCTGATGGCGACCGCGCAACTGGTGGCCTTGCTTGATGAAAGTGTCAGTCTGGAGGTGCCTTTCATTCAGTGGCAGGAAGAACTTTATCCGCAGCTGGACTTCACGCCACGTATGGTTTTACCTGATGCGCCGGGTCTGGGTTTTGAGCCTTCTCCCGCCGTCATTCAGAAATATCTCGTCAGCTCACAAACTCTTTCCCTGATGACGGAGGCGGCTCATGCGTAAATCCAATTACCGCGTCATTATCGCCCTGCTGCTGTTCTTTGCGGGCATGCTGAATTACCTCGATCGCGCCGCGCTTTCGGTCATGGCACCGCTGATCAAAGGCGATTTGCACATTGACGATGCGCAGATGGGGATTCTGTTCAGCGCCTTCTTCATTGGTTACTGCCTGTTTTGTTTCATCGGGGGCTGGAGCGCTGACAGATTCGGGCCACGCAAAGTGTTCGGGCTGGCGGCAGCTTTCTGGTCGGTATTCTGCGGTGCTACGGCGCTGGTGACAGGTTTCGGGCATTTGCTGGTCGTGCGGGTAATGTTTGGTATCGGTGAAGGGCCGATGGGCACCACCACTAACAAATCCATCTCCAACTGGTTCCCGCGTAAAGAAGTCGGGCGTGCGGTCGGGTTTACCAACGCCGGGCAACCGCTGGGCGCAGCAATTGCTGCACCGATTGTCGGACTGGTCGGATTGCACTTCGGCTGGCGTATTGCCTTTGTGGTGATTGCCGCGCTGGGCTTCGTGTGGCTGGCAGCCTGGATGATTCTTTTCCGCGATAAACCGGAACAGCATCCGCGCGTTTCAGAGGCCGAGAGAACGCTGATTGCCAGCGACCGTCCGGCGACACCGGTCACTTCAGGGATGAAAGAAAAAGATGTGCATACCCTGTGGTATTACGTTTTTTCCAAACCGGTATTAGGCGTGGCCGCCGCGTTTTTCTGCTTCAACTATATTCAGTATTTTTTCCTGTCATGGCTGCCGAGCTACCTCACGGATTTCCAGCATCTGGATATCAGGAGCATGAGCATTATCGGCATTCTCCCGTGGCTTGGCGCAACCGCAGGTTTCATTGGCGGCGGCATTGTGGCGGACATGCTATACCGCCGGACCGGCAACTTCCTTTTTTCACGCAAAGCCGTCATTTTCACCGGCCTGATCATCGCCGCAGGTTGCGTGCTGATGACCGCTTACACCCGCAATACGGCCGGTGCCGTCGCCCTGATCACTGTCGCCAGTATCTTCGCGTATATGACCCCGCAGGCATGCTGGTCGCTATTGCAGGATATCGTGCCGGCGCATCGCATCGGAACCGCGGGGGGATTTGTGCATCTGCTGGCTAATCTGGCCGGGATTTTATCTCCCAGCATCACCGGCTTTTTAATCCAGTACGGCGGCGGTTATCAGTCTGCTTTTATCCTGTCGAGCGGTCTGGCGATCGTCGGCGTGGTCGCAATGGCGATACTGGTACGCCAGAATAAAGTGAATGAACTTTTTGGTAAAAAAAGCCCGTCAGAAGACGTCATTACGCAGCATTAATCCTTTGATTTGTCATGTTCAACCTGCAACTGAGCTGATACATTGCAGGTTGAACATTGAGCAAATTTATAGGATATAGAAATGCCTTCGTCCGGAACTCCGCTTTTCCCGCCAGCATTGAAAACCGGTGACACTATTGGTTTCTTCTCCGCCTCCTCACCGGTTACCACCACGGCACCAAACCGCTTTGCGCGCGGGAAAGACTACTTGCGGGAAAAAGGTTTTGTGCTCAAACCGGGGTTGCTGACCGGCGAGTCAGACCATTACCGTTCAGGATCCGTTGCCCGGCGGGCTGAAGAATTAAACCAGCTGTTTCGTGATCCGCAGGTGCGCTGTGTGATGTCCACCATCGGGGGCAATAACACTAACTCCCTGCTGCCTTACCTCGATTACGACGCACTGCTCGCTGACCCGAAAATCATTATTGGTTATTCAGATACCACCGCGCTGCTGGCAGGCATTTACGCACAGACCGGACTGATAACTTTTTACGGCCCTGCGCTCGTTGCCTCTTTCGGCGAATTTCCCCCGCTGGTTGATGAGACTTATGCGTCTTTTGCTGACGTTTTGATGAACCGTCATGACGCGCCATATCGTTATTCTTTGCCCTCACACTGGACGGATGAAGAGCTTAACTGGAATGATATTGCTCCGGTTCGGGCTAAGCATTTGTATGCCAATACCTGCCGTTTTCTGGGCAAAGGGCGTATTGAAGGGCGCGTCATCGGCGGCAATCTGAATACCCTTTCGGGGATCTGGGGAAGTCCTTATATGCCCGAAATCCGTCAGGGCGACATTTTATTTATCGAAGACAGCCTGAAAGATATCGCCACCGTCGAACGTTCATTCTCCATGCTTAAGCTCAATGGCGTTTTCGACCGCGTCAGTGCGATAGTGCTCGGGAAGCACGAATTATTCGATGACGCCGGAACCGGCAGACAGCCCGCAGATGTATTGCTGGAAATCCTTAACGGCCAGGATATCCCGTTAGTCGACGGCTTTGACTGTTGCCATACTCACCCGATGCTCACCCTGCCGCTGGGTGTAGATATCGCTGTCGACTTTGACCGGCAGCAGATTCACATTGCCGGCCAGTACCTGTCCTGATGACCTTATAAATCACATACTACTAAAATTCCGTACGTGATTTATATCTTTCCGGCTCAAGCCTTCCTTTTTCTTCTCCCTCCGTTAAGGCCATACATTGCCAGCATGTAAATATTTCTGACAACAATCTGACTTTTAAATAGTACGGTTTATACTGACTGCCCCTTAACGACGGTATATCAGGGTAAAATTCTGATAGGGTAGCACTGTACTAATTATCTGAATGCAAATGTAAGACAGGATATGTTTAACAGGGAGACTGAGGATGCAAATGATTTATCTGATTGAAAATGAAATAGTATTCAATCCAGAGGATAACTCACTTTCTTTGCTGAGCGACGCTGAGAGTAAGGTCGCTGTATCCAATCCTGCGCGGAGAATTTTATTATTGCTGATTGAGCAACATGGCATTGTTGTTCCTCGTGAAACATTTTTTAAAAAAGTATGGGATGACTATGGACTGACTGCCAGTAATAATAACCTCAATCACTGCATCAGCAAATTACGTAAAGTGATTTCTATGCTGGGTTATTCCGATGAATTCATTGTCACCGTTCCCAAAGTTGGTTTTTACATCAGGAAAGAGATCGCCATTGCGGTGAATTTTGAGCAAATCGCATCTCCCAAAGAAAATACGGAAGAGTCCAGAAGTGTTATCGAAATACCGGAAATCATTCTTCCCATCGCTGAAGAACAGCCTTCCACAGAGGTGGTGACTGAGCCAGTTCAGCCCGAAACCGTGACACCGGAGCACTACCGATGGGAAACAAAACACTCTGTTTTTATGAGTATTTTAGTCACAACAGTGATTACGGCCTGGGGGATTTTCATCCTTCACCGTAATCTGAGTGACCCGATGGCGCATTTGCAGATTGCGAGAATAGGTGTCTGCGAACTGTATTCAACCGCGCCCGTCACTCCGTCACGAAAGGAGGAATTCGCGCGTCTGGCCGAAATTTTCCTGCGAAAAAACAATATTTCCTGCAAGCCCGGTCAAATATTCATATTTCAAAGTGAGCGATTTTCCCTCCCGATAAATACGGGTTCTGTGCGCGATTTCATGACGCAATGTAATACCGATGATAATCATAAGATGAACATTTGCATAAGTTATTATACAAATGACAGGACCACGAATGACAAATTATAATAAAAGCTTACCTTCAGTAAAGAAGATCCTTCTTTTATTCTTATTGCCCATTATTGTTTTACTGATCATTGTTTTTTGCGAGATTTTTTTAAGAAAAGACAAAGAGGCATTTCCGGTTAACATCCCTTGCCGGGGAAACATGATCATAGAAGCACAATATGATAATCAGAAAGCCAGGATGGTAGCATCGCTGTACTTTAGTTTTCTGAGCAAGAATAAAATTTTGATTTCTCTGAGCGGGACAGGATATTTGTATAACAATGAAAATGTCGTCATTGAGAAAAAAACGCTGCTGCGCAATATCTATTATGATTATATCCATGAAAGTAAGGCCACGGATACCTACTCGATGACCAGCAGTCAGATCAATATCGATAGCGTGGATGATTTTGACTGGCGTATTTCCTCACTTTTACTGATGAACAGTTTTTTTCTGACGGGCCACACAGATACGCTGGTCTTAAAGAAGTTCGACGATAACGCCCTGCTCATCGAAAACAATCAGTCACCGTTTACGCTGTGCATCTTCAGTAAGAGTCTGTGAGACCCGGTCGTCACTGCTTTTGTCTATTTATAATACAGATAGAGTTGAAATCCGCAGGCTTGAGCGTAACGGGCCAGCGTACTGAAACTGGCCTGTGCCGGACGCTTTTCCAGGCGAGTGATGGCCGGAGGTGTGATCCCGAGGCGTCGGGCCAGCTCAGTTTTATTTAATCCGGCATCTTCGCGTAAGGTTTGCAACAACGCATGAATTTCTGTCTCAGCAATGAGTTCCGGAGCCTGGGTAGAATATACCGGTTCTTCAAGCGCCTGAGCCCGTAGTTTAGCCGTTCTTAGCATGTCGTTCTCCCTCTCTTTCAGACGCGGTCAGTAGTAGTTAATCTTGACGATCACTGATGCATCAAATTGCCCGAGAGAAAGTGCTCTCCCTGGGATCGCACTCACTTTCGCCGTGAAGTTTTTCGTCACTTCATTCACGTTATTGAGTTCTGCAAAATCATCATAACGATTGAACGTAATTGCCTGTTCTTTATCGTTGTAGAGCATTAATTTGGCACCATTCGACAAATCTATGGCCGTATTATCGAGCAACGGACTGGCCGTGGAAAACTCGGCCTGCAGGGAGAAATTATCCAGGCATCCCTGCTTAACGGCTTTAATGGCAAACGGCAGAGAAATACCGGAAGAACGGGACAAAATGGTGCTCTGGATCGGGCCGAAATCTACAATCTGAGATTCCGGATAGACCTTCAAATCGGAGCCACAGGCCAGGAAACGAATCCCCTGTAAGCCGGAGAGGTTATATTTCAGGTTTTTAGCGCCCGGCGATTTGTTGATGCCCCGGCTGCCATCAAGCTGGAATACCGTGAACTGATCAGCCCCCTGATAATGACCGCTGGAAGGCGCGTTCCCGCTGACCTTGATATACAGGCGGAAAGTGACGTTTACCGTAACGTTCTGGCCTTTTTTGATGGGCGTACTGTTAGTGCTGAGACGCTGTTCATTCTGCTCGAGATCCTGCCCGTTATAGCTCACGCCCAGCAGTAAGCCCTCACCAATCGACTGGGATTTCGGGTTGAAGTAGAAATGAACCACATCAATGATTGAACCCAGAACATTATCGCAATATGCGGTGACGTTAATGTCATTGGATTCCCAGATTTTGGTGCCAACCGGCACATTCGACGGTATCGCCAGCTGCCCGACCGGGATCGCAGGTTTATCGACGATCCCCGTTCCTTTTTCCACGCAATCTAACGCCAGCGCGCTGCGGGAAAAACAGAGCAATAAAATAATCAATATCATCCTGCCAGCGAATAACCGGTAAATATCAGGCATAACAATCCCTTATCGAGGAGATGAACAGGTTCAAATACTGGCGTACACACAGCTTAGCGTTTGCCTTCTTTGCTGATGAGCTGACACTGAGGCGTCTGACACTGGTACTCGTTCACCTGTAAACCCCCGTAGTCGTCCATATATCCCAGGCTGTACCGGTTGCTGACATACTGGCCGCCGGTCAGGGATTCTGTCGCAAACGGGGCCAGCATCACGCTGTCAAACCCCGGCACGTTGCCTTTATTATCCTTACCCAGATAGCCGACGGTGATATAGAACGGTGTCGGGTTGGTCAGTTTCAACCCGTCCGAAAGGCGGCTGACCTGAAGCTGTTCCTGCCAGTTCCCTTTCAGCAATTTGCGCAGTTCGGTGGGCCGGAAGAAAAGCTTCACGCGGCTCTGAATCGCAACCTGCATCACGTTGGCCATTTCGCTTTTTGGCGGGACTTCACGCACATTGAAATAAAATAACGATTCGCGATCTTTCGGCAGTGCGGCGGTTTCCGGTAACTGAAGTACGCGGATCTGGCTTTTCTGGCCCGCATCAATCCGCTGCATTGGCGGCAGCGCCACCAGCGGAGATGTGATTTTTTCGCCCTGCGCATTCTCCAGCCAGACCTGCGCCAGATAAGGCAAGTCCTTGCTCTGGTTCTCCAGCATGACGCTGACCGATTTGTCATTGGCATTAAAAATGATACGCGTCCGGTCAAGGTTAATGGCTGCAATGGCCGGACAAGCCACGCTGGCCATCATCAGTAACGCCATGCCTGTGTGTAAAATCTGCTTCTTCATCGGACTCTTCCTTTCCTGATTCACTTTGTTAATTTTCAGCTACACGGTAATAGCACCTGGCCGGAACGGGTCACGGGCTGCGAAGGTACCTGTATCCGGCATTTCTGATCGCCGCCCCAGCGTACCGTCAGCGATTTCTCGCCGGAGACGCCCGCCAGATACGCCAGACCACCATCACCAATCAGACCGGCTTCAAATCCGGAACTGTTATCCGTCACCGACGACCCCAATGGCGGATAGCTGCCGTCAGCGAGACGAATGACGGCCATCAGGCGCTCGCCTTTAATCGCGCGGATTTTGCGGAAACCTATTGCTCCTTCTGTCAGGGTTTTGCTGACAACCGAGCTGTAAACTTCTACATCATCAGGCAGATGATTGACGTCGACGCGGATATCAGAAGTCTGATAGCTGGAGACGCCGTTCACGACGGCGATGCCGTAATCATTCGTTACCGACGCGCCTTCGCTGATCGGAATACCCTTCACTCCGGCCGACACCATCATGCGCGGCTCGCTGCCAGAGCTGCTCTGGTGCAATGCGGCTCCGGCTGCGGTGGCCGTAAAAGAGCCGTACCAATTGGCGTTTACCGAGCGGTAATCGTTATTTTTTACGCTGCCGTTCACGCCTAACTGACCGTAGGGAGACATGTGCTGGTAGTTAGCACGGAAAACGCCGTCGCCTTTTTGCAGGTCAGGGCTGCTTCCGCCGGCTCCTACGCGCCAGCTGTTGTTCGGATCCTGGCTGTTGTAATAAGAGGCGGTTTGCGAAAATCCACCCTGGGAATCCTGTTGAGCGTCATAGCTGATCTGCTGCCCGGAAGACAACGGCAAACTGAATGACAGGAACATCTGGTTTTCATCGGTATCGCGGTATCTCAGCTTGCTGGCCGACAACGTTCCGGAAATCCCGGTGAACCGCCCGATATCAAATATCTTGCTGACGGAAACGCTGTAGTTATTGCTGGGATTTTCGTTCCAGTACACCTTATGTGTCGCCGAGAGATACAACGTGATCGCCGGCCACGGCAGAAACTGGTTGGCGGTTACCGTATAAGTTTGTTTATCGTCGCGGGAATACCCGTCGCCGTTCACCTTGTCGAGATACTGGTTGAACGACATGAAGGTTTTTTCCGAGAAACGATAACCGGCAAAAGTGATCTGGCTTCCGGTGGAATCGAAGCGTTTAGAATAGTTGGCGCGATAGCTGAAACCCGTTTGCTTACCCGCCACAGGAACCGTAGCGGAAGAACGCGTGACATCGAAAGACACCGCGCCCAGCTTTTGCAAATTCTGCCCGACGCCGAGTGCCTGAGCCTGATAGTTCCCGGTGGTGGCAATCAGCCCGCCATAGACTGAGAAATCATTAAGCGCGCCCCACGACATTTCTCCGCTGTAAAAACCCGGCTGCAAAACGTGATTGCTGCTGCCGGTGGTCGGTTTCCCCATCGCCGTCTTGAACCGCACCTGACCTTTTCGGGTCAGAAACGGGATCGTCGCCGTGGTAACCTGATATGTCGTTACGCTGCCGTTTTCTTCTTCAATTTTAACGTCCAGCGCACCCTGCACGGCTTCCGTCAGGTCCTGCACGACAAACGGCCCGGGAGAAACGTTGGTCTGATAAATTACCCGGCCGTTCTGGCTGATACTGACTTTGGCGTTGGTTTTGGCGATACCCGTTACCTGAGGCGCATAACCACGCAGCGAAGGCGGCAACATCCTCTGATCACTGTTGACGGAAACGCCGATAAAGCGGAAGGAATCGAAAATATCTGAGCTGAAATAGGTCTGCCCGCCGGTCAGACGCGCGCCGATGGAAGGCAATGCACGGAACAGATAGGTTTGCGTCCAGGTGAATTTATCGCTGTCAGGCGATCCTGACGTCCTGGCGGCGGAATACTGATAATCAGCGCGGGCACGCCACGCACCCAGGTTAAATCCGGTCGTACCGTAGCTGCTAAAACTGGTCGAGCTGTTGCCCTGCTGGGGCATGTATTTGCTGCCCAGCAGGTTGTAATCAAGTAATACGCCATTCACGCCGTTGTCCCACTGGGCAGGCGGAACCCAGTTTTCATCGTGAAACGTCAACCACGCCTGCGGGATACTGATATTCAGCGTCTGTTTTTCCTGATCGTAACGTGCGGTGATTTCTTTTTGACGATCCAGAGAAGTGCATTCGCCGTGATGCCAGAGTGTCAGCTGCTCCTGGGCGGCTTTGGTCAGATCGAATTTATCCACCAGTGAAGGCGGCACACACAGACGGCTGTTTTTATTATCTTCAGTAGGGATATATTTAATCAGGCTTTGATCGCCCAGCGTGCGGCCATTGAGCACGACATCCAGCAGATATTCACCGGGCGCGATATAATTCGCCACCTGAAAACGTGAAAGGTCTACATTATTGCGATCGGCAGAATCAATAAAGTTAACGTTAAATTCTACCGCCAAACTTTTGAATGAAATAAAGCATCCTGACAAGAAAATAATAACCCCTGTTGTTATTCTCATTCCTGTCGATGTTCTGTCCATCGCAAACAACATAATAAAATCACTTTTTATTTTTTATAAATCCAGCACGGAACCCCGATGCACCCGGAAAATAAAGGGGAGATAACTCCCCTTAATAACAGCAATCTTTATTTGTAGTTCAGGGCGTAAGTCGCCTGAGAAACGATAGTACCGGTGGACACTGGCTGGGTGTTGGCTTCAACGCGCGCAGCAAATACCAGCTCGTTATTACCTGTTACCAGATTAATGTCTTTTGAGGTATCGCCAACTTTCAGCAAATCCCCGTTAGCGTCGATGAGACGGATGCCTGCACCTTTCGCGCTGCCGGTGTTCGCCAGCAGTTCAGTGGCACTGCTGTCCGGAGTACCCGCGAAAGATACGGCAACTTTAGACATCGCCGGATATTCAACGGTGCCGGCAGTTTGCGCGGTCAAATCGCAGTCTTGCAGATGGATGGTGTAGTTAACGTTTTGAGAATATTTATTGCCGCTTGCCAGCACCTTATTCGCCACCTGACCCATATCGACATTAATGTCTTCATCGCCTGCGGCAATAGAGCAAGGCGCATTAATAACGGTACCGGTGAAATGAATACGGCCGGAACCCTGGTCAGCGCCGGTCGGAGGTGTTGTAACGTCATCAGCAAAAGCTGAAGCGGAAATTAAAGTAGATAAAGCAATAATCAGTGTCTTGTTCTTAGCGTTAAACATAGTAAGTCCTTGAGATTTAACGGTAGCTATTAAGTGATAAATACGCACACAGGCGATATTTTTCGCTGTACCGAAGAGAGCACCCCTCTCTTGCCAGATCAATATACTGATATTTTAAATTTAACGTTATAATAATTTGCCAATTGCAAATATTAAGAGTTTTAATCTCAGATTAATCTTTAAACATCACCTTTATGAATGGAAATTAACTTAAAAGTTAAAATAATTAACATTAAATGTTCCGGCCTGAATAAAAATCATTCTTGTTAATTTAAAAAGTTAAGCTTTAGTTAACCAATAATTTACTTTTCGTTTAATTAAAATTTACGTTTTCAGGGTTATTGATACATTTTCTCCGACATCAGTGAGAAAACTCTGCATTCAGATCAAAAGAACGCCCTCAGCTAAGTCCGTCCGGATCTCTCTTCAGATCATTTTCAGTCGTTCATTCTTCTCAAACCGCCCTGTGTTCATTGAGAAAGAACAGTTTCTGTTTCCTTTTTGGCTCATACCTCAGTTCTTTCTGACATCACGCTGCCTTTTGTGGCCTGTCCCGCACTGCTGTTGCAGATATCTTGCTGTTTTTTCTCCGCTTGCGTGATCTGCCCCCCAGAAAGCAAACAAAGCCCTAACGCAAACTACACTTAACTTTTGATTGACATATATTTAACAAAATAAAGGAGAAAAACCATGAGCCAAATTCATAAGCATTCTATTCCTGCCTCTGTGGCAGAACGCGCCCTGATCACACCTGAAAAATATCAACAGTATTATCAGCAGTCTGTTGAAGACCCCGAAGCCTTTTGGGGAGAACAGGCAAAAGTCCTCGACTGGATCAAACCGTTTACTCAGGTGAAAAATACCTCGTTTGCACCGGGAAATATCGATATTCGTTGGTTTGAAGATGGCACGCTCAATCTGGCGGCTAACTGTCTCGACCGGCATTTAGCAGAGAAAGGCGATCAGACCGCGCTTATTTGGGAAGGCGATGACCCCAATGCTGAAAATAAGCACGTCACGTATAAACAGCTTCACCAGGATGTCTGCCAGTTTGCTAATGTATTAAAAGGATTTGGCGTCAGGAAAGGCGATGTTGTCGCCATCTATATGCCTATGGTGCCTGAAGCCGCCGTGGCAATGCTGGCCTGTGCCCGTATCGGCGCAGTGCATTCCGTCATTTTTGCCGGTTTTTCACCGGAAGCCGTTTCCGGCCGCATCATTGATTCCAATGCCAAAATCGTGATCACCGCCGATGAAGGGTTGCGTGCAGGTCGAACCATCCCGCTTAAACAGAATGTGGACGATGCCCTGAAAAATCCGGCAGTCACCAGCGTGACACACTCCATTATTTTCAAACGCACCGGGAAACAGGGTGAATGGAAAGAAGGCCGCGATATCTGGTGGCATGACGCAATAAAAGATGTTCCGGCTGATTGTCCGGCGGAAGAAATGAAAGCGGAAGATCCTCTGTTTATCCTCTATACCTCCGGCTCCACCGGTAAACCTAAAGGCGTTTTGCATACCACTGGCGGATATCTGGTTTATGCAGCGCTGACTTTCAAATACACCTTTGATTACCACGACGGCGACATCTACTGGTGTACTGCCGACGTAGGCTGGGTAACTGGCCACAGCTATCTGCTTTACGGCCCGCTGGCTTGTGGTGCGGTCAGCCTGATGTTTGAAGGCGTGCCAAATTACCCGACGCCAGCGCGTATGGCCCAGGTCATTGATAAGCACAAAGTAAACATTCTTTATACGGCGCCAACCGCCATCCGTGCATTGATGGCTGAAGGGGACAAAGCGGTCGAAGGAACCAGCCGCGCCTCGCTGCGGATCATGGGTTCAGTGGGTGAACCGATTAACCCGGAAGCCTGGGAGTGGTACTACAAAACGATTGGTAACAGCCAATGCCCGATCGTCGATACCTGGTGGCAGACTGAAACCGGCGGTTTCATGATCACACCGTTGCCGGGCGCGACGGAGCTAAAAGCGGGTTCTGCAACCCGTCCTTTCTTCGGTGTGCAACCCGCGCTGGTCGATAATGAAGGTATCCCGCAGGAGGGCGCTTGCGAAGGCAATCTGGTCATTACCGATTCCTGGCCGGGCCAGGCACGTACCCTGTTTGGCGATCATGATCGCTTTGAGCAAACCTATTTCTCCACCTTCAAAAATATGTATTTCAGCGGTGATGGCGCGCGTCGTGACGAAGATGGCTATTACTGGATCACAGGCCGTGTGGATGACGTCCTGAATATCTCCGGCCATCGTCTGGGAACGGCTGAAATTGAATCCGCACTGGTATCACATCCAAAAATTGCAGAAGCCGCCGTTGTCGGAATTCCGCATAACATCAAAGGTCAGGCTATTTATGCCTACATCACTTTGAATCATGGCGAGGAACCTTCACCGGAACTCTATACGGAAGTACGCAACTGGGTGCGTAAAGAAATAGGGTCCATCGCCACACCGGACGTTCTTCACTGGACGGATTCATTACCCAAAACCCGTTCCGGCAAAATTATGCGTCGCATTCTGCGCAAAATTGCAGCCGGTGACACCAGTAATCTGGGAGATACCTCAACGCTTGCGGATCCGGGCGTAGTCGAAAAATTGTTGGAAGAAAAACAATCAATGAAAGTGCCGTCATAATTTTCACCGCCCTGGCGCGGTGAACTCTATCAATGCCTCACAGGAGTCACTGAGATGAATGATCCAATTTATCAGAGAGTTGTAAGTAACCCGCGCTTCAGGGAACTGGTGCAAAAGCGCAGCCGTTTTGCCTGGCTTCTGTCCGGCATCACGCTGGTGCTGTATGTCGCTTTTATCTTGCTGATTGCGTTCGATCCGCAATGGCTGGGGACGCCCTTGTATGAAGGTGCCACAATCACGCGGGGTATTCCGGTTGGCGTCGGGCTGATCGTGATTTCTTTCATCCTCACTGGCATCTATGTCATTCGCGCCAACAGCGAGTTTGACCAACTGACGGCTGATATTATCCGTGAGGTTAAGCCATGATCGCACGCCGTAGCTCCCTCCTTTTCCTGATGTTATCTCTGGCTTTGCCTTTCAGCGCTTTTGCAGCAGAAGGAATTGCAGGCGAGGTAAAACGTCAGCCTCTTAATATTGAAGCGATCGTGATGTTCGTCTTGTTTGTCGGGGCGACACTTTATATCACCTACTGGGCTGCTAAACGGACGCGTTCCCGTCAGGATTATTATACGGCTGGCGGCCGAATTACCGGGCTGCAAAACGGGATGGCGATTGCCGGTGATTTCATGTCTGCCGCATCTTTCCTTGGGATCTCCGCGCTGGTTTATACCTCCGGTTACGATGGCCTGATCTATTCCATCGGTTTCCTTATCGGCTGGCCAATCATCCTTTTTCTGATTGCTGAACGTCTGCGTAATTTGGGTAAATACACCTTCGCCGACGTCGCCTCATACCGGTTGAAGCAAAAGCCAATTCGCCTGCTCTCGGCCTGTGGTTCGCTGGTTGTGGTTGCACTGTATCTGATTGCACAGATGGTGGGTGCCGGTAAGCTTATCCAGCTACTGTTCGGCCTGAACTACCATGTCGCAGTCATCCTGGTTGGGATCCTGATGGTGCTTTACGTGTTGTTCGGCGGCATGCTGGCAACAACCTGGGTACAAATCATCAAGGCAATCCTGTTACTGGCAGGCGCCACATTCATGGCTGTTATGGTCATGAAATCCGTTGGTTTTAACTTCAATACCCTCTTTACACAGGCCGTCGCGGTACATTCAAAAGGTATCGCAATCATGAGCCCGGGAGGACTGGTTTCCGACCCGATATCGGCGTTATCACTGGGGCTTGCACTGATGTTTGGGACCGCAGGCTTGCCGCACATTCTCATGCGGTTCTTTACCGTTAATGATGCCAAGGAAGCCCGTAAAAGCGTATTTTACGCAACCGGCTTCATTGGTTACTTCTATATCCTGACGTTCATTATTGGTTTTGGCGCTATCGTGCTAGTCAGTTCAAACCCTGCATTCAAAGATGCCAGCGGCGTATTGCTTGGCGGTAATAATATGGCAGCGGTACATCTGGCTGATGCGGTCGGCGGGAGCTTCTTCCTCGGTTTCATCTCGGCAGTGGCTTTCGCGACAATACTGGCCGTCGTGGCCGGATTAACACTGGCTGGTGCATCCGCGGTTTCTCATGACCTGTATGCCAGCGTCATTAAAGATGGTAAGGCAACGGAGCGCGATGAGCTGAGGGTCTCAAAGATTACCGTTATCGTTCTCGGTATAGTGGCCATCGCTTTGGGGATTTTGTTTGAAAAACAGAATATTGCGTTCATGGTGGGTCTGGCATTCTCCATCGCAGCAAGCTGTAATTTCCCGATTATTCTTCTGTCGATGTATTGGGCTAAATTGACGACTCGCGGCGCGATGATAGGTGGGTGGCTGGGGTTACTGACGGCCGTGATACTGATGATCCTGGGCCCAACGATTTGGGTGCAGATTTTAGGACACGCGAAGCCAATCTACCCTTACGAATATCCGGCTCTCTTCTCAATGATTGTTGCCTTTGCAGGAACCTGGTTCTTCTCAATTACCGACAATTCTGTTGAGGGGCAAAAAGAGAGAGAGCGTTTCTATCCTCAGTTTGTTCGTTCACAAACTGGGATTGGTATCTCGCAAAGTTCTAATCACTGATTTTTATGCAAACAAAAGCAAAAAAGGCCATCCGGGAGGATGGCCTTTTCTTTAATAGCTGCAAAATCAGAGTTATTGGCCAGTTTTTTGGCCATTTCGCGTCTCAAATTCTAAATAGCAAAAAGCCCTGTACATCAGTACAGGGCTTTTCACTTATTTGATGCCTGGCAGTTCCCTACTCTCGCATGGGGAGACCCCACACTACCATCGGCGCTACGGCGTTTCACTTCTGAGTTCGGCATGGGGTCAGGTGGGACCACCGCGCTGTTGCCGCCAGGCAAATTCTGTAATTTACCGAACTCTACGCTTATTACTGGTGCTGATACCCAGAGTCGAACTGGGGACCTCACCCTTACCAAGGGTGCGCTCTACCAACTGAGCCATATCAGCACGCTTATTCCTATAACAGCCTGCTTAATAGCAAACTTTACTAAGTTGATGCCTGGCAGTTCCCTACTCTCGCATGGGGAGACCCCACACTACCATCGGCGCTACGGCGTTTCACTTCTGAGTTCGGCATGGGGTCAGGTGGGACCACCGCGCTGTTGCCGCCAGGCAAATTCTGTTTCATTCATACCGCTCACCCTCTCTCAGGCTTGCACTACGAACCAATCTCGGAACATTACGCTGAAAAATCTCGGTCTCGCACAGAGTCAATCTAAAACACCTTTGGTGTTGTAAGGTTAAGCCTCTCGGGTCATTAGTACTGGTTAGCTCAATGCATCGCTGCACTTACACACCCAGCCTATCAACGTCTTAGTCTTAAAC